>NZ_OZ246003.1:2257500-3457500 GCF_965230365.1 Oricola sp.
CCTGCTTGAGAGCCGGCTGGATGCGCTTGTCTACCGGGCCAAGTTCGTACCGACGATCTTCGCCGCCCGCCAGTTCGTCAACCACGGCCACATCAAGGTCAATGGCAAGCGCGTGAACATCCCGTCCTACCGCTGCCGCGTCGGCGATGTGATCGAGATCCGAGAAAAGTCGAAGCAACTGGCTATCGTGCTGGAATCGACGCAGCTTGCCGAACGCGATGTGCCTGACTACGTCGAAGCCGACCACAACAAAATGGTCGCGACATTCGCTCGGGTGCCGTCGCTGGGCGATGTGCCGTATGCGGTGCAGATGGAACCGAACCTGGTCGTCGAGTTCTATTCGCGATAAGCGCGCATTCCATGTGTATGGGCTGGGCCGTCCCGACATTCGGGGCGGCTTTTGTTTTTCGGAAGTGATACCGGATAATTGCGCCATCCAAGCGATGGCGGGGCATTGAAGGAGTGGACAATGGCGCGAGCTTGTCCGTTATGTGGGAGCACTGGGCAAGAGACCGTTTCGACCAGGGATCGGCGCGGTAATCCACTTCACACAGTTCTCTGCTCCGGTTGCGGGATCATCACCAACGAACCCATTCCCGATGAACAGGAACTCGCGGCATTTTATCGCGAACGGTATCGTCGCCAGTACAAACAGGCGGCAACTCCGCGAAAACGACAGGTGTGGCGAAACTTCGGTCACGCTCATTATCATGTCGCAACCAATCGCACATTCTTCGAGGGCCGCCAGCGCTGTCTGGACATGGGCTCGGGAAGCGGCGAATTTCTGTTCATGATCAATGCGCTCGGCGGCGACGGAATTGGAATAGAGCCGGATGAGGAATACGCGTCCTATTGCCGGGACACGCTCGGCCTCGACATACGTGTTCAAACACTGGAAGAGGCGAAGTTCGCGCCGGGAACTTTCGACTTCATTCGCCTGTCCCACGTCCTGGAACACATGCGCGACCCGGTCGGATCGCTCAAGATACTCGCCGATTGGTTGACCGACGACGGGGTGATCAGCATCGAAGTACCGAACATCGAAGCCGAAGCCCACGCAAAGCTGAAGGGCCGGATGTTCCATTTCGCCCACGTGTTCAACTTCAATCCCTACACATTGCGGTTGGCGGCCAATCTTGCGGGATTGAGAGAACTGCCGGATTCGCAAAAGCGATTGGGAAAGTACACCTTCGGCTTCTTCGCCAAGGGCGAGTACGATGACACAATGCTAGAGAAGGGACCGGCTAACGCGGTGATCATGCGGGAGGCAATGGCAGGGCACAACTCACGGCTGGTCCCGGCGCCCAGGGGAAGTTCGGCGTTTGCGCGCTTCATCCAGATCAATCGCGTGCGTATTCGTGAGATGCTGGCGGCGCGCAGGTTCCGGACACACCGTGAGATTGCCGACCATTTTGCGACGCTATTGCGGTAACGATCATGGAGACGGTGCGCCAAGAAACGGATAGTAAAGACCCGCAAGGCGAATTCCAGCATCCGCTGTTCGCGGCCTCTCCATCATCAGTAGAGTTCAACAAGCTGCGTAAGCGGCTGGTGCGCAGCATACGCCAGGCGATCGAGGATTTCGCCATGGTCAAACCGGGAGAACGATGGTTGGTCGGCCTTTCGGGCGGCAAAGATTCCTTCGGTCTCTTGGCATTGCTATCCGACCTTCAATGGCGGGGGCTACTGCCGGTTGAACTGCTGGCCTGTAATCTCGATCAGGGCCAACCCAACTTCCCTAAACACATTCTTCCGGAGTGGCTGGAGACGAACGGATTTCGTCACCGCATCGAGTATCAGGACACCTATTCGGTCGTCACCGGCAAGATCCCGGAGAACCGGACATACTGCTCACTCTGCTCGCGCTTGCGGCGCGGGCACCTCTATCGCATCGCGCGCGAGGAGGGGTGTTCCGCGTTGGTGCTTGGGCATCACCGTGAGGACATTCTCGAGACATTCTTCTTGAACCTGTTCCACGGCGGGCGTCTGGCATCCATGCCGCCGAAACTGCTGAACGACGAAGGCGATGTACTCGTACTTCGACCGATGGCCTACTGTGCCGAAGCCGATCTCGAGAAATTCGCGACCGCGATGGATTTTCCGATCATCCCCTGCGACTTGTGTGGTTCCCAGGACGGTCTGCAGAGAAACGCCATGAAGGCGATGCTGGCCGATATCGAGGCCCGCATGCCGGGCCGCAAGGATACTATGATCCGGGCGTTGAAGACGGTGCGTCCGAGCCACCTTCTCGATCGCTCCCTCTTCGACTTTAAAAGCCTCGCACCGGCGACGCGGTCAGCAAGCCGCTAGGCAGCGGTGGCTTCTGCTTCGGCGTTCGACCAGAATTCGCCTACGGCATCGAGGTCGAAGCCGCGCACAATACCAACAGTATCCAATTTCGGCTCATCCGGCTCCCGCCGCATCAGCCTCATGGGCCGGCTGTCTGCTGTACCGAGGTGCCGAACAGCCTGCCGCGCTCAGCGATTGCCACGAAGCCAAGCGCGATCGCCGACAGGACGAAGAAGCCGGCAACCAGCGGGATCACGGTGCCGTTGAAAGCCTGGCCAACCATCGCGCCGACGATGCCGCCAACGACCGTCTGGGCGAAACCGAGTACCGACGCGGCGGTGCCGGCAATCTTGCCGAGCGGCTCCATGGCGATCGCGTTCAGGTTTGCGGCGATCAGCCCGAACAGGGGCATGACCAGCCCGTTTGTCAGCAGTAACGCCCAAAGTGGCGCATAGCCGGTCATGAACACGATGCATGCGATCAGGCTGACGACGATTTTAATGACAAGCGCGCCGTGCGCCAACCGGCGCATCCCGAGCCGCTCAACGGCGCGCGAATTGAGGAAAGAGGCGACGGCCATCAACACGGAGACAGACGAGAATGCCAGCGGAAACGCTGCGCCGAGGCCATAGACATCGACGAAAATCGGTTGCGCAAGGCTGAGAAAGCCGAAGAGCGAGCCGAAATAGAACGCCGTGGCGAGTGTGTAGAAGAACGAGACCCTGTTGGAGATCACCAACCCGAAACCTTGCACGACGGCCCGCAATGACAGATCCCGGCGATTGGCCGGGGCAAGGGTCTCCTGCAGTCGCATCGCGCTCCATACCGTAACAATCAATGAAAGCAGGGTCATGAATCCGAAAATGTTTCCCCAGGGCGCGACCAGAATAATGGCCTGGCCGACAAGCGGGGCAAGGACTGGCGCCGCCAAGAAAATCATCATCACGAGCGACATGGTGGCCGCCATGGCGCGGCCGGAATGGGTATCGCGCACGGCCGCAAGCGCAATGACGCGTGTCCCGGCGACACCGGCGCCTTGCAGAAAGCGCAATACGAGCAGCGTCGTGAAATCCGGCGCGAAAGGCGCCGCCGCCGCGCAGACCGTGAACAGCGCAAGGCCGGCGAACAGCGGCGGTCTACGACCGAACCGGTCGGTTACCGGTCCAAAAAAAAGCTGGGCGCTTCCGAAGCCGAGCACATAGGACAAAATGATGTACTGGATCGCATTTCCTTCGATCCCGAAATCGGCAGCGATGTTCGGGAATGCCGGCAGCATGATGTCGATGGAAAGCGCATTCAACGCCATCAGCGCTCCCATCAGCGCGATGAACTCGGCGCGCGGGATCGTCAGTTGTGTTGTAGGGCCTTGCATCGGCGAGGTCTTTCAAAGCGTTGTTCCGCCGCTGCGGTACCGCGGCGTGCCGGACCAGGAAGCAGCAGCGTCGATCAAATGGCGGCGCGCGTCCGGCTGACTTGCCGGAACACGGATCGCCGAACCGAGTCAATGAAAAAGCGCGCCTTAGCGCGCGTCGTTCCATTCGATCCAGCGACCGTGGAAGTCGACGCGGGCAAGCTCGATGGTCCGTCCGTCGTCGGACGCGCCCGACCATGTCGTCAGGCTGAGCGCGGCGCTGCCCTTCGTTTCGTCCGGTTCCATTCGCAACCAAGCCAACGGAGCGTTTGGAGCAATGCGGTTGCCTGCTTCGGCAAGCAAATCCGCGATACGACGCTGTTCTGTCGCCGGCATGTACTGCCACATGATGGAATGGAACACGACATGAAGTGTGTCCGGTTCGCTCTGCGACAGACGTTGCTCGATCCATCGGGCGGCAGTTTCCGCTTCCACCTGCGGTGGATAATCGGTTGCTATGGCCAACGCACCGGCGAGACGGTCGAGGCGCGCCGGCTGATCCGCCCAGACATAGGCCATCAGCCGTTCGCGGTTCTGGCGTTCCGAAATCAGGACGGGAGCGATATCGCATCCGGCGTGATCCAACACCGCGATGTCGCGTGTTGCAGGCGGATTGCCGCTTCGCCACTCGCATGCCAACGCGACAGGCGAATCGGGCTCGCCCCATTGCCAATTTCCGTAGTCGTAGAAGTACCGGTTCCAGTTCTGGTTGAGGCCGGCGCTGGAGCCGAGTTCGGACATGACCATCGGCATGTCAAACCGTGCGGCGAGAAGCAGATAACCCGGCAACAGGACGGCCGAGCGTGCAGTCTCGTTGGTTTGCGGTGGGCCATCGAGAAAGCGATCGACATGAGCCGAATGGGTATCCACGGCAGCTGCGATCGCAATGGCCAAGTCATCGTCGGTCACTTCATCCGGGGGATAGAAGGGAGTGAGCTCGGGCGCGGTGCCGGTCAGAACGAGGTGATGGAGAGCGCCCGCAAACCGCAGTGCCAGCGCATCGTCACGCGCCAGCGCGCTGTCGCCCCATTGCGACAGCCTTGCATATATCGGTCCGTCCGGCAGGCCATGCTCGGCCGCAATACGGCAAAGGGCCGCGGTGAACGGCGACCCCAATCTCTCGCAGGCATCGGCTTGCGCGAGAAACTCAGACGCGATTTCGCCCGGCAGTTTCTGCAACCGCGGGGCGGGCGTGGTTGTCAGGCTGCACCTTTCGCGACAATGCCCTTCTCATCGAAGTGGCCCTGCAACTCGCCGGCCTGGAACATCTCGCGGATGATATCGCAGCCGCCGACGAACTCTCCCTTGACGTAGAGCTGCGGGATTGTCGGCCAGTTGGAGTAGTCCTTGATACCCTGACGAATATCATCGTCGGCCAGGACATTGACGCCCTTGTATTCAACGCCGAGGTAATCGAGAATTTGCACGACCTGGCCCGAAAAGCCGCATTGCGGAAAGCCGGGGGTGCCCTTCATGAAGAGAACGACATCGTTCGACTTTACTTCCTGGTCGATGAATTCGTTGATTCCACTCATTTCCTGTTTCCTTTCGCTGCCGGATTCAAGGGCCGGTGAGAAGTGATGATGCGCCAGGCGGCGCGGAGTATTCGAATATCGGCTACCAGAAGCAGAAGGATACAAACAACAAGGGCGAGCATTGCCATCGGCTAATTCTCCTCACTCCGGTGCGCTGGTTTGCAGGGCGAGTGCATGCAGGACGCCGCCCATATTGCCCTGAAGCGCCTGATAGACCATTTGATGCTGCTGGACACGCGACTTGCCACGAAAGCTTTCGGAGACGACTTCGGCGGCATAATGGTCGCCGTCGCCGGCCAGGTCGCGGATCGTGACGGTCGCGTCGGGAATCGCGTCCTTGATCATTTTCTCGATATCGGCGGCGTTCATCGGCATTCGGGCGATCTCCTATTCGGCGGCTTCCCGACGTTCGGTTGTTTCCATAAAGGCCGGGAACCACGCCTCGTGCATGTCGGCCATCTGCTTCACAGATATGGCGACCGGCACGGGTGCCGTCAATGTCAGCGCATCGCCGCCGGCATCGCCAAGACGGCGAAACGGAACGCCCGCCCCCTCCGCATTCAACGCGAAGAAATGTGCATTGTCAGGCTGGACAGCAACGATGTAGCGGCCCTGGTCCTCGCCGAACAAAAGCGCGTGCGCATTGCCGGTGTCGCCCGCATCGATGGTCGCGCCAAGGCCCGAGGCGATGCACATCTCGGCCATGGCGACAATCAAACCGCCGTCAGAAATGTCGTGGCAGGCGGTGACCTGCTGGTTGCGAATGGCCGAGCGCACGAAGTCGCCATTGCGCCGCTCACAGTACAGATCGACCGGCGGTGGCGGACCGTCGGTGCGGTCGTTGATGACGCGGTTGTAGATCGACTGGCCGAGATGACTTCCATCGCCGCCAAGAAGAAATAGGACATCTCTTTCCCGCATGGTCGAAACCCGCGCCATTGCGGCCCAATCGGGCAGTAGGCCGACCCCGGCAATGGTTGGCGTCGGCAAGATCGCTTCGCCGTTGGTCTCGTTGTAAAGGGATACGTTGCCCGACACGATGGGGAAACCAAGCGCCGTGCATGCTTCGCCGATGCCTTCGATGGCGCGCACCAACTGTCCCATGATCTCAGGCCGTTCGGGATTGCCGAAGTTCAGATTGTCGGTGGCCGCTAGCGGTTCGGCACCGACTGCGGAAAGGTTACGCCAGCATTCGGCAACGGCCTGCTTGCCGCCCTCATAGGGGTCTGCCTCGCAATAGCGCGGCGTGACATCGGACGAAAAGGCGAGGGCCTTGGTTTCATGACCGTCGACGCGAACCACGCCTGCGTCGCCGCCCGGCAGCTGCAGAGAATTGCCCTGGATCAGGGTGTCATACTGCTCCCAAACCCACCGTCGCGATGCCATGTTCGGCGATCCGAGGATGCGCAGGACCGCGTCCGTATAGTCCTCCGGCTCGGCAAACTGGGTGGCGTCCATTTCGTGATAGAGTGCTGGTGTCATCCAGGGGCGGTCATATTCCGGCGCTTCGTCGCCAAGCTCCTTGATCGGCAGGTTGGCGACTTCCTCGCCCTGATGAAGAATGCGGAAACGCAGATCGTCGGTGGTCTTGCCGACGATGGCAAAATCGAGACCCCATTTGGCGAAGATGGCTTTTGCTTCGGCCTCCTTTTCAGGCCGCAGCACCATGAGCATGCGCTCCTGGCTTTCCGAAAGCATCATCTCGTAGGCCGACATGCGGTCTTCGCGAACCGGAACGCGGTCGAGATCCAGCTCGATGCCGAGGTCGCCCTTGGCACCCATCTCGACGGCCGAACAGGTCAGTCCGGCCGCGCCCATGTCCTGGATCGCGATGACGGCGCCCGACGCCATCAATTCCAGGCAGGCTTCCAGCAGGCATTTTTCGGTGAACGGGTCGCCAACCTGAACAGTCGGACGTTTTTCGTCGATGTCGTCGCCGAATTCGGCCGACGCCATGGTCGCGCCGCCGACGCCGTCGCGTCCGGTCTTGGCGCCGAGATAGACGACCGGCAGGCCCACACCTTCGGCCTTGGAGTAGAAGATCGCATCCGTTTTTGCGATGCCGGCGGCAAACGCGTTGACGAGGCAATTGCCGTTGTAGCGGGCATCGAACTCGACCTCGCCACCGACCGTGGGGACGCCGAAGGAGTTTCCGTATCCGCCAACACCGGAGACTACGCCGGCAACCAGATGACCGGTCTTGGGATGGTCGGGCTCGCCGAAGCGGAGCGCATTCATGGCAGCGACCGGACGGGCCCCCATGGTGAAGACATCGCGCAGGATACCGCCCACACCTGTCGCCGCGCCCTGATAAGGCTCAATGTAGGAGGGGTGGTTGTGGCTTTCCATCTTGAAGACGACACAGTCGCCATCGCCGATATCAACGACGCCGGCATTTTCGCCCGGACCCTGGATGACCTGCGGCCCGGTCGTGGGAAGGGTTTTCAGCCACTTCTTCGACGACTTGTAGGAACAGTGCTCGTTCCACATGGCCGACCAGATGCCGAGTTCGGTGAAGGTCGGTTCGCGGCCGGTCAGTTCAACAATGCGGTCGTACTCGTCGGGTGTAATGCCATGGGCCTCGACAAGTTCTGGCGTGATCTGGACGGTATTGGGGATGGTCATGGGCGCTGTGTAGTGCAGTTCTGACCGGTTTTGAAGTCGCGGCTGTTTGTCATAAAGCCGCGCCTGCCGGTTTCCACAGTCTTAGCGGGCGCCGAGGTAGGTCCAGCCGCGCAGCAGCGCTTCCATAGGGCCGCGGCTGAAGCGGGTGCGCCAGAGGCTGCAGAACACGATCGAGATGAATGCGATCAAAAATGCAATCGCGATGCTGCCAGCGGCACCGACCTCGCCGAAGAGGCCCAGACCATAGCCATTGAAAACAACGGAGAACAAAAGGCTTTGAAGCAGATAGGCCGTAAGCGTGGCCGTGCCGCCACGCGCGAAGAATGTCTTGACCGGGCCGGCCGGCCCTTCGGCCCACCTGGCCATGAGGCCGATGTAACCCGCGCTCGCAAACGGGCTGAACAGCGTGATCAGGAACATGCCGAACACAAGCGCCGGATCCAGGAAATCGTCGGCGCCAAGAATGACCCATGCGCCGGCGATGCTGCCGGCCAGGCCGACAGGCAGGTAGAGACGGCGCGCCCGTCGCCAGATCGGGTCGGACGGATTGGCAATTGCGCCGTGGCGCACCGCAGCGAGGCCGAACAAGAAGAACGAAAAGGCACCAAAGCCTTGCATCAAGAGGCTGTAGGGCAAAATCTGCGTCCACTCTTCAATGCGCAAGGCAACGGTTTCAGCGAATGTGCCGCCGCCGAAGACCGCAAAGGCCAGTTCGTCGCTCTGCTGGGTTTCGCGTACCGCAGCTGCCATCTCCTCGGGCGCGTATTCGTAGCCAAGCCAGACGATGCCGGCCATGCCGCCCATGACCAACACCTGGACGACATAGATCCCGATGGCCCAGCGAACGAGGGTTCTTTCGCTGGCCCGGCGAAACAGGAACAGGATCGAGCCAAGGATCGCATACATGATCAGTATATCGCCTTGGTACAGCAGGGCGACGTGAAGAACGCCGAGGATGAGCAGACCGAGAATGCGACGCCAGTATTGGCCGGCAAAGGCAGTGCCGCGCCGTTCGGCGGACCTTATCTGGTAGGCAAAACCGACGCCGAACATGAATGAGAACAGCGTGTAGGCCTTGAGGAGAAAGAGGGCGTTGACGAGGAAATACGCGCCCTTGTCGAGGCCGGTCTCCAGTCCGCCGCCATAGTAAGCGGTCATGGCCGGCCAGGAGAGGGCTGCGACATTGACGAGCGCAATGCCGAACAGTGCGTAAGCACGGGTGAGATCCGGCAGAATCTGGCGACCGGTGGCGGCGTTTTCATTCTGGTAGTTCATGGACGGCGCTCCGGTGGTCTCGTCAGCCAATCGCCACTGGCGTCAGTAAACTATAACCTTAGGGAATATGTGCGTCCTAGAGTATCCGGCCCGGTGCGGCAACGGCTTATCGGACTTTATGGCTCCCGGCGCGCGATAGGCCGGTCCGACAGGATCACTCCAGAGAATCAAAACCCAATCCGGGCGAGGACAACAAGTCGGCGACGATGCCAAGGCCACGTTCAAGTTCCTGCCAATCGAGCGAACCGCTAAGCGCGACCCGGATGTTCGGGCAACTGTAGCCAAGCGAGCCGATTTTGTATTCGTCGGCGCCTTCCACGGTCACGCCAGATTCCTGCGCGGCCTTGCAGAACGTTCCCGGTAGCCAGGGTTCGGGCAGGGTGACCCAGACATAAGGACAATCCGGATCGCTCCTGATGACCACCTCCGGATGGCTATCGGACAGAATGTCGACCGCGAGGTCGACCCGTTCGGCGATATCGGCGCACACTCTGTCGCGGATGAGCGCCGCGGCTCCCGAAATGATCAGGCGGGCCGACGTTTCCTCCAGGGCGAACGGCCCGCCGCCCGTCAATAGGCGATGGGCGGTTGCGATCCGCGTGGTAAAGCCAGGCGGGCAGGCGACCCACCCAGTGCGCAGGCCAGCGGCGACCGATTTCGACATCCCGTCAATCAGGAAGGTGCGTTCGGGCGCCATGCTTGCGATCTGTGCCGGGCGGTCTCCCTTCAGGCCGCCATAGATATTGTCCTCAATGATCCAGACATTGTACTTGCGCGCGATCTCGACAATCCGCCGGCGGTTCTCGGCCGGGATCGTTCCGAGCGTCGGATTGTTGAGGGTCGCGACGAGCACAACCGCCTTGGGATGCTGCTGGGCGCAGACATGTTCGAAATCATCCGGATCGATGCCCTGCGCGGTCGATTTGACCCGCGCGATGCGGCGGCCGACCATCGAAACGGCGCGCGCCGTGGCCGCGAAGGTCAACTCCTCGAAGGCGATCCGGTCGCCGGTCGCCGAGATCGCCTGGATGACGGCCATGATGCCGGAATGAACGCCGATCGTCGGGATGACATTCAATTTGTCTGGGCGCCAATCCTTGTGCGACAGCCATGTCGCGCCGGCTTCCTGCCAGTATTCCGGAATGAAGCGGATGTAATCGATGGTCGAATAGCCGCTGTCGGAGAAAACCTCCTGAAGCGTACGGTCGATAATGTCGCGCTGCCCGACATCGAGCGCCGCTGTCGAGGTCATGGAGATCTGCTGACTGCCGGGCGCGCGCTTTTCCATCGCCCCGATGATCGGAATGTGCGTACCGGGTTGGAGACGATTTTCACCGGATTTCCTGTCGAGAACAAAGGTTCCGCGCCCGATCTCGCCCGAAACCAGGCCGCGTTCGCGGACAATGGAATATGCGCGGCTAACCGTGCCGACTGTCACGCCAAGGTCGAAGGCGAGGTTCCTCTGCGGGGGGAGTTTCGAGCCAATCGGCAGCTCGCCGGATTCGATGCCGGTCTCGATGCTCCGCGCCAGTTTGGCGTAGAGCGGGCCGTTGCCGGGGTTCAGGTCGGGAAGCCAAGTTGTCATGGTGACAATTCTTATATTGTATCAATAATGGTGTCAATGTATCGGTTGCGCATCGGGGCACACCAACTAGGAAAGGGTCACAAGATGGTGTCAATTGATACAATGAAGATGAATGGCCCTGTGCGCATTGGCGACAGGACCTTTGCCAGCATCGGTACGGTGCCGCTCGGAATCTGGATTAAGATTTTCGCTGCGGCAATGCGCGCCCGAATGGTGAAGCAGAAGAGCCGACGACATCTACGCGAGCTGACCGACGATCAGCTGACGGATATCGGTGTCACCCGTCAACAGGCGTGGCGCGAGGCCGATAAACCGTTCTGGTACTACGACAACTCAAGAATCAACCGATTCTAGCAGCCGGTCTTGCCGGCGGACCATGCGATCACGTCATCGTTGATACGCGCGGAAACACCGGCGGATGCCAGCGGCCCGTAGGTGGTGATCTTCACCGGGTCACCGCTGGCTTCGATCACAAGTTTGGGCAGCCCGCCGCCTTTGCCTCTCCCCACAACAAGCAGGCGCGGGTTGCCCACCCCCGTATCCAGTTCAGGAATGACCGACAGGGCGCGAAACTGCCGCGAGCCAGAGCGTATCCAGCATTTCTGAGCGTTTTCGTTGACCGTGGCGAGAATCGAACGCGGGCTGGTCGTATCGACCTCTACGATCAGCGGTCCGCCGATGCGTTCGCCTCCGCTGCAACTGGCAAGCGCCAGTGCGGCGCCGAAAATGAAGGCAAGTACGGCAGAAGGTGGGCACTTGATGGTCATGCCGCCCCGGCGTTCTGCAGGGCGGTCTCAAGCGCGCTTTTGAAGATCGGGCGTCCATCCTCGCCGCCATGCGCGGCTTCGATCAGGTTTTCGGGATGTGGCATCATGCCTAGCACATTGCCGTTTTCGTTGATGATGCCAGCGATGTCTTCCATCGAACCGTTCGGATTTGTGCCTTCCGCGTAGCGAAATACGACACGGTTCTCGCCGTTCAGCCGCTTCAGCGTTTCCGCGTCGGCAAAGTAATTGCCATCGTGATGGGCGACCGGGCAATCGATGATCTGGCCGGTTGTGTAGCCGCGTGTGAACACCGTATTGGCATTGACGACCTCGAGCCTGACCTTGCGGCACACGAATTTCAGCGACGCGTTGCGCATCAATGCGCCGGGCAACATGCCCGCCTCAAGCAGGATCTGGAAACCGTTGCACACGCCGATGACACGCACGCCCGCTTCGGCCCTGCGGCGCAATGCATCCATGACCGGCATGCGTGCAGCAATGGCGCCGCAGCGGAGGTAGTCGCCAAAGGAGAACCCGCCGGGAATGACGATCAGATCAACGTCCGGGATCTCGGTATCGGTCTGCCAAACAGTGGCGGGCGGCGTCCCACCAATCTTGGTGAGCGCGGCGATCATGTCGCGGTCGCGATTGAGCCCGGGCAGCAGGATGACGGCTGATTTCATGGAACTGTCGGTTATCGGTGGCGAAAAAGGCTGCGCGGTTCATAGCCGAAGTGGGCGACAATGACGAGGGGCTTGCCAGACAATCCCCCGCCAGTTGGCGACACGCCTATTCGGCGGATGCCAGCATGCCGTTTCGCTGGCGGCTACCCGGTGTGCCGGGGAGATGCGCCCAGGCTGGACGCTCGAATAGGAAGATGCCGATGCCAAGCCGCTTGACGAGCATATAGAACACCACGCAGGCGACGATGGAGCCAAACAGCACCGCGCAGCTGAGCAGGCTCGTATCCGTGAAGCCCAGTCGCATGGCGACGATACGAATGCCCGACATCGGCAGCGTGAATGCCAGATAGATGACCAGCGAATGCGCACCGATCCAGCGCAGCCATCCCATGAAGGGCAGTTTGAGCAGCAGGGCGCTTGCGATACATAACGCCACAGCCCCGATGACGGCCAGCGCCAGGTGCAGCGGCGGGAAGGCGGCGTATCCCATCTGCATGTCCAGCGGCAGCGTCTTTCCATCCGGCCAGAACACCAGATAGGCCTCAACAATCGCCCAAACGGCAAGGCCGGCAACGGCAAGGGCAGGGCGGGCGACAGCGCGCTCGACGATCCGAAAGACATGCGGCGCGGCGGCGTAGCCGAGATAGAAGAATACGAAATGGGCGCAGAACTGCGTGACGACGTAGCTTGGCGTGTCGATCGGCGCGAGTTGCAAACCGGCGGCTACGGCAAGCACCAGCCAATGCGGCGCCCGGAATTGCCAGGCAAGCTTGGCGACCGCGCTGAACACGGCCAGCATGTAGATGAACCACAGCACGCCATAGGGTTGCACCAGTGCCGTGGCCAAGCCGGCCAGCATGCCGCCGACATCCTGACCGGCGATGCCGACCTTCAACACGATGTTGATGGCCGCCCACACGGCGTAGAAATAGAAGTAATGCAGGATGCGCCGGTCGCCATAGGCCTTCCAGTTACGACCGATCACGCGGGCCAGAAACAGGCCGGAGATCAGGAAGAATTCCGGCATGCGGAACGGCGTTGCGAAACCGACCGCATAGTGCAACACGCCGATCTCGCCGGTGTATTTGCCCACATTGTGGGCGGCATACATCATGACGACCAGAATGATCGAGATGCCCTTGGCGGCATCGACCCAGTCGTGTCTTTGTGTTGCGGCCATTCGGATTCGCCCAATGCTGCACTCAGGCCAAGCATAATAGGCGATTGTTCGTCGAAACGCGGTTAATGGCGACAAAAAGCAGCCAGATATTCGCCGCTCTGGTTAACGCAGCGGCATTCGGGCCGCTACAACAACTCGACTGCGAAGTCCTCGATCACGGTATTGGCGAGCAGTTTTTCGCACATGGCGTTCAACTCTCCTGTGGCCTTCTTGCGGTCGTCACCATCCAGCTCGATATCGAAGACCTTGCCCTGGCGCACCTCGCCGACGCCGGCAAATCCGAGCGTCGAAAGTGCACCTTCAATGGCCTTGCCTTGCGGGTCAAGCACGCCTTCCTTGAGCGTGACCGTCACGCGTGCCCTGATCATCGATACACCGCTCCTTACTTGACGAGTACCGGGCCCTTGGGGCGCGGTCCGTCGTTTTCGTTCATGATGCCGAGCCGGCGGGCGACTTCCTGATAGGCCTCCACCAGACCGCCCATGTCGCGCCGATAGCGGTCCTTGTCGAGCTTCTCGGAAGTCTTGACGTCCCACAACCGGCAACTGTCCGGCGAAATCTCGTCGGCGACGACGATGCGCATCATGTCGCCTTCGAAAAGCCGGCCGCATTCGATCTTGAAATCGACCAGTTGCACGCCGATGCCGAGAAACAGGCCAGACAGGAAATCGTTGACACGGATCGCCAGCGCCATGATGTCGTCGATTTCCTGCGGGCTGGCCCAGCCGAACGCCGTGATGTGCTCTTCGGAGACCATCGGATCGTCCAGCGCATCGGCCTTGTAGTAGAACTCGATGATCGAACGCGGCAGCACCGTACCTTCCTCAAGGCCGAGACGCTTGGCGATGGAACCGGCGGCCACATTGCGCACGACGATTTCGAGCGGGATGATCTCGACTTCGCGGATCAACTGCTCGCGCATGTTCAGGCGCTTGATGAAATGCGTCGGTATGCCGATGCGGTTGAGATGCACGAAGATATGCTCGCTGATACGGTTGTTGAGGACGCCCTTGCCTTCGATGACATCGTGCTTGCGCGCATTGAACGCGGTCGCGTCGTCCTTGAAGAACTGGACAAGCGTGCCCGGCTCGGGACCTTCGTACAGGATCTTCGCTTTGCCTTCGTATATTCGGCGGCGTTGTTTCATCTTGCGGTGCTCTGGGTCGTAGGAAAATGCGCAACGGGCGCTTGCTTGAACGCGCCTTTACTCCAATCGGCGGGTTTGCACAAACGCAGGGAAAGGCTTTTCCGCCGTTTTTGCGTGACCGTCGGAAATGGTCGATCCGGCGAGTTGATCTTTCCAGCGCCATTTGATTAAGACGGTCGTCACACCCATTTGAATTGGGGGCGGGGTCGCGCCCCATGTCCTGCCCAGGGAGAACACCATGTCGATGAAAGATCGCGAAGACGCTTACGAAAACAAGTTTGCGCACGACGAGGAACTTCGCTTCAAGGCCGAAGCGCGCCGTAACAAGATGCTGGGTCTTTGGGCGGCCGAAAAGCTCGGAAAGTCCGGTGACGACGCTGAGGCATACGCCAAGGAAGTGATCATCGCCGACATTGAGGAAGCCGGCGACGAAGACGTTTTCCGCAAGATCCGCAAGGACTTCGACGATGCTGGCGTCGATCAATCCGACCACCAGATCCGTCGCACAATGGACGAGATGATGGCGGAAGCGATCGAGCAGATCAAAAACGCCTGATATAAGGGCCCATGGCCGTCCACGAATACGCGCTGGCGCCGCGTCTCGCGGCGGGAGAGACCGTGCTGACGGCGTGGTCGAACCTGCCCGACCCCGGTCTTGTCGAAGCGCTTGCCGCGGGTCCGTTCGGGGCCGTGACGCTCGACATGCAGCATGGCGGCCATCATGAAGAAAGCGTTTTGTCGGGCATCGCGCCAATTGTCCGGGCCGGCAAGGCGGCAGTGGTGCGCATTCCCGTCGCGCGATACGACATGGCGTCACGCGCGCTCGATTCGGGCGCCGACGCGATAATCGCGCCGATGATAGACACCGCCGCCGATGCGCGAGCCTTTCGTGATTCGGTGAAATACCCGCCCGTCGGTAAGCGCTCATGGGGCCCGGTTTGTGGGCGGGCGCTCAGGGGCGTGGAGGGCGGCGACGCATTCCTGCACCGGGCGAATGCCGACACGCTCGCCTTCGCGATGATCGAGACAAAGGGCGCCTACGAGGCTGCTGAGGAAATCGCCGCTATCGATGGAATTGACGGCCTTTTCGTCGGGCCGGCCGACCTGACGATCGCATGGACCGGAGGAGAAACCTCGGACTTCACGACCGGGGCGATGGAGCCGATGATCGCACACCTCGCCGCAGTCGCGACGCGCGCCGGCAAGCATGCAGCCATCTATGCGGGCAGCGCGGCGCAGGCGGCGCGCTTCCTGAAGTTGGGCTACAAGCTCGTGGTGCTGGCTTCGGACATCGCGATCATCGAGGCGGGACAGGCCGCTTTCGCCGATGCCCTCGCGCGCGAGACCGCCGGCGACGCATAGGCCGCGCGCCTCATCAGATCCGTTTCATGAATTCCGCAAAGACCATCAGGCCCTCCGGCCATGGGCCGTGGCCGGACTCGGCGTTCAGATGTCCGGATTGCCCGGCATCGACCAAGAACGCGCCCCATGCAGCGGCGATATCCTCGGCTTGGGCGAACGCGGAAAAAGGATCGTTGCGGCTGGCAACCACGAAGGCCGGGAATGGCAAAGGGTCACGCGGGTAGGGACCGAAGGTCATCAGGTGACGCGGGCGCAGATCGGGATTGGCGACATCCGGCGGCGCGACGAAGAATGCGCCACGGATCGCGTCGGCCTCCGGCGTTCCAAGCGCCTGAACCGTTGCCGCGACGCCCAGCGAATGAGCGACGATGACCACCGGCCTGGTGGCTGCCGCGATCTCCTCGCGGATACGCTCCACCCAATCCTCGCGGACCGGCTTCGACCACGCCTCCTGCTCGACCCGGCGGGCCGTCGCAATGCGCGACTGCCAGCGGGTCTGCCAGTGTTCCGGCCCTGAATTTCGATAGCCCGGAACGATCAGGATTTCTGCGTCTTTGATCTTCATGCGCCGGCACGTTGTGTCTCGGGCCCGGAATGTCAATCCGCCCGCAAAGAGATTGTCGGGTTTCGGCTAGCCGCAGCGATCAACCGAGGCGGTCGGCAACGCTCACGCTTCGCCGAACACCCGCCGGAATGTCGTCTCGACATGCTTGGTGTGATAGCCGAGGTCGAATTTCTCGCGGATTTCGTCTTCGGAGAGCGCTGCGCGGACATCCGCATCGGCCAGCAGTTCCTCCAGGAAGTCCTTGCCTTGTTCCCAGACCTTCATCGCGTTGCGCTGCACCAGCTTGTAGGCATCTTCTCGCGAAACGCCGGCCTGGGTCAGCGCCAGCAGGATCCGTTGCGAGTGCACCAAGCCGCGAAACTTGTTGAGGTTGGCCAGCATGTTTTCCGGATAGACGACGAGCTTGTCGACCACGCCGGTCAGTCTGGCCAGCGCGAAGTCCAGCGTGACAGTGGCATCGGGGCCGATCATGCGTTCCACAGAGGAATGCGAGATGTCGCGTTCGTGCCACAGCGCGACATTCTCCATCGCGGGAAGCGCGTGCGATCGCACGATGCGCGCCAGTCCGGTCAGGTTCTCGGTCAAAACAGGGTTGCGCTTGTGCGGCATGGCCGACGAACCTTTCTGGCCGGCCGAGAAGTACTCCTCCGCCTCGAGAACCTCGGTGCGCTGCAGGTGGCGGACTTCGGTCGCCAGTCGTTCGATCGACGAGGCAATGACGGCGAGCGTCGCAAAGAACATGGCGTGGCGGTCGCGCGGGATGACCTGAGTGGACACCGGCTCCGGTTTCAGGCCCATCGCTTCAGCGACATGTTCCTCGACTGCCGGTTCGATATTGGCGAATGTGCCGACCGCGCCGGAGATCGCGCAGGTGGCGACTTCCTCGCGCGCCAGTTCCAGCCGTTTGCGGTTGCGCTCGAATTCTGCGTAGGCCTGGGCGAGCTTGACGCCGAAGGTGGTGGGCTCGGCATGGATGGCATGGCTGCGCCCGATGGTGATCGTGTCGCGGTGCTCGAACGCCCGGCGCTTGAGCGCGGCCAGCAGCGCATCGATATCGGCGAGCAGGATGTCGGCGGCGCGGACGAGTTGGACGTTAAAGCAGGTATCCAGTACGTCCGAAGAGGTCATACCCTGATGTACGAATCTGGCGTCCGGCCCGACGATTTCGGCCAGATGGGTCAGGAAGGCGATGACGTCATGTTTGGTCTCGCGCTCGATCTCGTCGATCCGTGCGACGTCGAAGGTCGCGTTGCCGCCCTTTTCCCAAATCGTCTCCGCCGCGCTCTTCGGGATCACGCCCAGTTCCGCCAGCGCATCGCAGGCATGCGCCTCAATCTCGAACCAAATCCGGAACCTGGTCTCCGGCGACCAGATGGCGACCATATCCGGGCGGGAATAGCGAGGAATCATCGAGCGGCGTCCTGAAAGGGAAATCGTTTGTGCCCGCCAGATAACAGACCGGGGCCGCCGTCTCAACGAGTCTCATCGTCGAGCGTCCCCTGCACCACCCCCTCTCTTGCGATTTCTAGCACTTAGCCTGGGGCTAAGGCGCTGAAATCGTCCGGCCCTTCGCTATGGCTCCGGGCGTTCGCGGTTCCAATCGACAAATCGTTGTCGATTGGCCGGCCATGCCGGACACCGCTCACCCCACCGCCAGGGGCGAGAGGGCGCGCTTCTTCCGCACCGCGCCTCGTTTCCGAGACCGGATCATCGTTGAGTTGGAAGACGGGCGGTCAAAGCATCGCAACGTCTAGATAGTAATAGCGATCCTCGGACCGCCCGCTCGGTGGTCTTGCAGCTTCGGTCGGCGGCCCGGAACTCTGTCCGGGAAAACAAGACTGCGCGCGCCGCTTCATGCCGCCCTGCCGTGGGGGTTCATCACCCAGCGATACACCTCTGCACCGCCCGACAGGCACCGTCCCTCTCCCTGTGAGCCGGTGTGCACCCAGACTTCCGTGAGAAGGCAATTGCGATTGTAGGGGAGGTTCGGGCGCGGTGGACACGCCGGATGCCGCGCAGTTGTTGGATTATTCGTAACCAATTGAAAAATATATCTCTTCTCTACCGTTACCGAGAGCCACGCGTGCAACCTATCCGACAGATGATGACCATTGCGGGCTGGATTTCCGCCTGCTCATCCCGATCCCCCGGTGATGGCAGAGGCCTGAACGCGACTTTCCAGCGCAAACGAAAAACCCGCTGGAAGCTCAGACCCGGGTCTTGCGGGTCAACACCCAGCAGGTGGCAAGCAGAAAAAGCGGTGCGAGCGGCAGGTAGTGACGCGTTCCGATGACCGCATATTGGTAGGTGGAACCGACAGCCGTAAAGAATTGCTGCATGAACCAGATTCGCGTGAAGACCGGATCATGCCACTGTGCGAAGTAGGACCGGTGTTCCAGCGCAAGCAGCGCGGCCGTGAAGACCAGTGTCGCCGCAGTCAGCGTGGTGGCGATGGCGGCGAAACGCCATGGCCGCTTCCACCTATTTGTCAGCCGGCTTGTCAGGGGAATGGCGGCCGGGACGGCGGCGCAGGCACCGGCAAAATAGAGCGCGGCCAAAGTGAGGAACTGGCCGTCGGGCACCCGCTCGAAATCGACGGCAAGCGACCACGCGGCGCTGAATGCCATCATGATTCCCCAGGCGAGCGAAAGCGCGACGGTGCGCAGGAGAGGCGTCATGCCCCGTTTCTCCAGCCTTTCGATCGAGATGTTCCGATCTTTGAAGCAATAACTGAGTTATTGGACATAAGTTACTGCGATATATCGATAGTCCGGTCCTTCGAAGCCAAAGCTTTTGATGGCGATCATGACCGCGACAGCATTGGGGGCATCGCGCCGGTAAAGTGTCTGTACCGCGGCGATCCGATAGTCGAGTGGGCATAAACGGCTGGCGGGAACCGCGCTGTCCTCGTGCAAGACCGTCGTGACGCCGCCCGCCGTGCTGTTTATCATGAGCAAGCGGAAACCGGTCGATGTGTCGGCCACGCTGCGGCATGTTTCCGACGGATAGAAATCGATGGTTTCGAGCCTGACTTCGAGCGGCGGATCGATGGGCGGAAACACCGGACGCGGGTTGACGACCATCCGGTAGGGGTCGGCGGAACTCTCGGTCACCGGGTTGAGACCGGCGGTGTAGCCCGGATTGGCGAGAAGTTCGGCGTCCGGGACGATGCTGTCGCCGGCGGCCTGTGCCTGGGTACGGGCTTCGCCGACGGCCGCCGTATCGTCGTTGATGCGGACGCGGATCGGCGAACCGGGCAGGAACCGGTCGCGGGCCGTGTCGATGTAGAAACGGTTGGCATAGGGAAAGCCGGAACCGTCCTGTCTGCCATACTCCTCGAAGGCGAAGACCGAACCGTCAGCGCTGAAGCCGAGAATGTTCAAGGCGGCTACATCGCCGGCGCGCGCGGCGGAGACACAAAGGCCGCCGATACCGAGCAATAACATCAGGATGCGGGCAATGCGGGTCATGAGATCGCCTCCGTTTTCCGCCGACAAGCCCCTGCCGCGCAGTCTGGACCGCGTCTCCGACACATTCAAGCGCGGGAACGGGCGCTGGTAAACGGAAGGACCCGCCGACGAGTTATCGCAAGCCGGACCAGGCCGGCAGGATGTCGCCGGCAGCGGGCGTTGCGGCATAAACGCCTCTGGCGACGGCGCGGGCCATGGTGCTGCTGGCCGCTGCGCACAGGTCGACAAAGGTATCGAGGCCGCCTTCGATTTCGCGTTTGCCGGTGGCGAGCGCGAACACCAGATCGCCGTCAACTGCGGTATGCGACGGCCAGATCGCGCGCGCGAAGCCGTCATGGGCCGCGATGGCGAGGCGCTTGCACTCGCTCTTGGTGAGTTTCGCGTCGGTGGCGATCACCGCGATCGTCGTGTTTTGCGGGGCATTGGACGTTTGGTCGCGGAACTTGATGCGCAAGTCCGTCGCGTCGGCGGGAAGCGGATTGGGCAGGCCGAGGCCGCCGAATTCGCCATCCAGTTCGAAGGGTGCGGCCCAGAAATGCGGTGTCTCGCCGACCGTTGCCACACCGACCGGGTTGGCCGCGACCAGCGCGCCGACAGTCAACCCATGCGGTTGCAAGACAAGCGATGCGGAGCCGAGCCCGCCCTTCAGATTGGCGGTTGTCGCGCCGGCACCCGCGCCGACGCTGCCGAGCGCAAAGGTTTGCGCAGCGTCGGAAAGCGCGGCGTGGCCAAGTTCGCGATAGGGCGGATTGTGGCCCCAATTCTTGTCGCCACCGTTCAGCATGTCGAACAGGATGGCGGCGGGTACGATCGGAATGCGATGATCGCCGACCGCAAAGCCGCGCCCCATCTCGACAAGCGCGGCCTGCGCGCCTGATGCCGCATCGAGGCCGAATGCGGAGCCGCCGGAAAGCACGATGGCGTCGACCGCTTCGACGGTGTTGTGCGGTTCGAGAAGATCGGTTTCGCGCGTTCCGGGCGCGCCACCCAGCACTTGCACCGCCGCCGTGGCAGGCTCCGTGCACAGCACGGCGGTAACGCCGGTCTTGACCGCATCGTCACTGGCATTGCCGACCATCAGGCCATCGACATCGGTGATCAGGTTGCGCGGGCCGGGACAGCCTGTGTTGGCAGTGTTGTTCATGGATGCGTTCATTGCCCGGCTTCAACCGGCTCCATCCGCCCGTTGAAGATTGTGAAAACCTCGAAGAGGTTGCCTTCCAGTTCGCCATCGGGCCGGAAGCGAAGCGGACCGATCACCGTTTGGAAGGAACGGTTCAGCATTCGCTGATAGGGAAAAATACCGTCATCGGCGCTGATGTCGATGCCGAAAATCGCGATCTGCGCTGCCGCATAGGCGGGCAGGACGTAGCCATCGGCGCCAAGGGGCGAGCCTTCCATCGCCTGGATTGCCACCAACGCTTCGGCTTTTCGGGACCAGTCGGGAAAACCGGTGACAATCGTGTTGTCGGCCAGTTTCCCATCCTCGGGCGGGCCGATCAGCGCCGAACCGCCGGCAATCGTCAAAGGCACCTCGATCATTTCCGCATTCGCGCTGATGACGGAGGCGTCAAAGGCATCTCCGCCAATGAAGACATGGGTTGCGCCGGCCTTGTTCAACCTGCGTACGAGGCCGACCTGATTTTCCATTTGCGGCCGGTAGGTGTCGGTGAACACCGGTCTCAGGTTGTCTTCTTCGAGCTGGAAGCGCACCGCCTCCGCCAATTGGCGGCCATAGAGCGTCCCATCATCAATGATCGCGAAGTTCACACTGCGCCAGACACCAGCGAGGTAACCCGCGATCGCTTCTGCTTCCTGGGTATTGCTGGGTGCCAGCCGCAGCAGCGGCCAGGATTTGGCTTTGGTATGAGCGGTAATGCCTTCGGCTTGCGTACCGATGGCGATCAGCGTGATGCCGGCTTCGGCAAGAATCGGCATGGCGGTGTCGAATGCCTCGATACACGGATAACCGATAACCACCGAAACGCCGGCCTCGACCATCTCGCGTGCCGAATTCGCGCCGCCTTCGGCGCTGCATTCGTCGTCTGCAACAGAAATGGCAACGCCCTCGCGTTCATTTATGGCCGCCGCTGCGCCGGACCGGATCTGGTCGCCGATGATCGAGAAATAATCCGACATCGGGCCGACAATACCGATCCGCGACTGCTGCGCGGGCTGAGCGACGGTTTGCGTTGCGCATGCCAAACAGATCGCGATGGCCGTCGATGCGGCAGCGAAAGCCCCAATCCTCGTTGATGCAATTCCCAACGCCATGATGCGGTGATGCAACGCAACACCGCCGAGGGCAAGGCAAAATGCAGGCAGGCCATCGTCAACAGATGGGGTAATCCATGCTTGGCCATGGCGATTCCCCCGCCTATGTTCATTGAATAACGCGGAGAATGCAGGATCGGCAATGGCAGTATTGATACCCGATTCAATCGACGAGACGCTGATTTTGCTCAACGGCAAAGACTATGTGGCAGACCGGCCGTTGGCGACGGTACTCTATCTTAGTCTGAGGATGGGCCGACCGCTGTTTCTCGAGGGTGAGGCAGGCGTTGGAAAGACGGAGATCGCCAAGGTTCTGGCCAGCGCCATGGATCGGCCGCTCATCCGGTTGCAGTGCTATGAAGGCCTCGATGTCTCGTCGGCAGTCTATGAATGGAACTATGCCGCGCAGATGATCGATATCCGCATCGCCGAGGCGAGCGGCGAAACCAGTCGTGACGACCTGCATCGCGACATTTTTTCCGACGAATACCTTATACGGCGCCCGGTCCTGGAAGCCTTGTCCGGCGAGCCCGGCAAGCCGCCGGTCTTCCTGATCGACGAACTTGACCGCACCGATGAAGCGTTCGAGGCATTTCTGCTGGAAGTCCTGTCCGATTTCCAGGTGACGATACCCGAATACGGAACGATCAGGGCCGCCGAGCGCCCATCGGTCATCATCACGACCAACCGGACCCGCGAAATCCACGACGCGTTGAAACGCCGATGCCTCTACCATTGGGTCGATTATCCGTCTGCGGAACGAGAACTGGAAATCATCGCGCGCAAGGCGCCGCAGGCCAACCAGCGGCTATCGCGCGAAATCGTCGGATTCGTGCAGAAGCTGCGCGAGATGGAACTCTTCAAGGTTCCCGGCGTTGCCGAGACGATAGACTGGGCGACGGCCCTGACGGAGCTGGACAAGGTGGCTCTCGATCCGGCGACGATCTCAGATACGATCGGCGTTCTGTTGAAATACCAGGACGATATCGCGCGGCTGCAGGCTAGCGAGGGCAAGCGCGTTCTTGACGAGGTGAAAGCGGAAATCGACGCCGCGTGACGATGGAGACATTCGGTTCCAACGGGCAGACTGTGGAGCAGGCGACCGACGGACGGTTGGCTGACAACATCGTCTATTTTGCGCGCACATTGAGGAAGGCCGGACTGAAGGTCGGGCCTGCCAGCGTCAGCGATGCAGTGGAGGCGGTGCTTGCCGGCGGGATCGGGTCGCGCGACGACTTCTACTGGACCTTGCATTCGGTTCTGGTGACCCGGCACGAAGACACGGTGATCTTCGATGAGGCGTTTCGGCTTTTTTGGCGGTCACGCGAACTGGTCGAGAAGATGCTCGCCATGTTCTCGCCGCAGGCGCCCGACACCCGCGAGCGGGAGAAGAAACGGGCCGGTGAAACCCGGGTCGCCGATGCGATGTTCGAGGGGCACAAGCAGCGCGATCCCGTTGAAGAGGCGCCCGAGATCGAAATCGACGCGCGCATGACCTACTCGGAACGAGAAGTGTTGCGCGACATGGACTTCGCGCAGATGAGCGCCAGCGAGATCGCCCAGGCGAAGAAGGCGCTCGCCGAACTGAGAATGCCGTTCGACGCGGTGCGTACTCGCCGTTTCAAGCCGTCCAACCGCAAGCGGTTTGTCGATCCGCGCCGCACGCTCAGACAGGCATTGCGCACAGGCGGCGATCTGGTCATCCCGCAGTTTCGCGAACACCGGGTGGTGCAGCCTCCGCTTGTGGTGCTTGCCGACATCAGCGGATCGATGAGCCAGTATTCGAGGATTTTCCTGCATTTCCTGCATGCGCTGACGGAGAAACGACGCCACGTGCACACGTTCCTTTTCGGCACCCGCCTGACAAATGTGACGCGCCAGCTGCGGCATCGCGACATCGATGCGGCGATCGACGATTGCACGCAGGCCGTGGAGGACTGGTCCGGCGGTACGCGCATTGGCGAGACACTCTCCGAGTTCAACCGCAGGTGGTCGCGTCGTGTCCTGTCGCAGGGCGGCGTGGTGCTGTTGATCACCGACGGGCTGGAACGGGACGACGTCGGCGATCTCGAGAAGCAGATCGAGCGCCTGCACAAATCATGCCGGCGGCTGATCTGGCTCAACCCGCTGCTGCGTTTCGACGGGTTCGAGGCGCGGGCGAAGGGCGTGCGCGCGATGCTGCCGCATGTCGACGAGTTTCGCCCGGTGCATTCGCTGAACAGCATCAGCGACCTGTGCCTTGCGCTGGGGAACGGAAATCACACATATTCGGCACACAATTTGCCACGCGAATGGCTGCGGTCGGCGCACGATGCGGCTTGAGGCGTGGACGGGAGCGACGGCATGGACAATCACGGAAGCGCTGACACTCTGCAATCCGATCCGTTGACCGCAGCGGAAAGCTGGATGAGTGAAGGCCGGGATGTGGCTGTTGCGACGGTGGTCGAAACATGGGGGTCGGCGCCGCGCCCGGTGGGCAGCCATCTGGTGATCGACGCGCAAAGCAATTTCGAAGGCTCGGTATCGGGCGGTTGCGTGGAAGGCGCGGTGATTGCCGAAGCGCTCGATGTGATCGAAAGCGGAGAGCCGAAGATGCTCGAGTTCGGCGTTGCCGACGAGACTGCGTGGCGAGTTGGTCTTAGCTGCGGCGGGCGCATTCGCGTCTATCTGGAACGCTTGGGCTAGCCCATGGATCCCCTGCACCTGAAGGGTCTGAATGCGGCACGCCGCGCCCGGATTGGCGCGGTGCTGGTCACCGATCTGGGAGATGGTCGCGACCGCCTGGTCAAGGAAGGCGAGAACGTCGCTGGCGAGCTCGGTGTGGCGCTTACCGCAGTGTTCAAGAGCGGCAAGTCCGGCGTCGTGGAGATCGGCGGGCGGCAGTATTTCCTGAATGTTCACTTGCCGCCGGCGCGTCTGGTGGTGATCGGCGCGGTGCATATCAGCCAGGCGCTGGCACCGATTGCGCGTCTCGCCGGGTTCGATCTGGAAGTAATCGATCCGCGCACGGCTTTCGCAACGCAAGAACGTTTCGAGGGCGTCAAGCTGGCCGCCGAATGGCCGGAAGACGTCTTGGCAGCGCGCCCGCTTGACCGCTATTGCGCGCTTGCTGCGATCACCCATGATCCCAAGATCGACGATTTTCCGTTGCAGGCGGCCCTCGAGGCGGGTTGCATCTATGTCGGTGCGCTCGGCAGCAGGAAAACCCATTCAAAGCGGGTCGAGCGGCTTCGGGCAAACGGCGTTGCCGACGAAGATATCGCGCGCATCGCGTCGCCCATCGGGCTCGATATAGGCGCTGCCAGCCCGGCGGAGATCGCGGTCGCGATCATGGCGGAAGTCATTCAGGCGTTTCGCCGTCGCGATCCGGCCCCGGTTGCAGCGGTGGCCTGAAGCGTGTGGTTCGGCATCAAAGCGCTCGATGATGCCGGCGGCGTGATCGGCGCCACACTGGCCCATTCCGTCAAGCTGGATTCCGGACTTCGGCTTCGAAAGGGCCATGTGATTACCGGCGAAGACGTGCAACGCCTGCGCCGCGAAGGAGTTGCCGAGATCACGGTCGCCATTCGCGATGCGGGCGACCTCATGGAGGACGAGGCGGCGGCGCGGATCGCCGACGTGCTGGAGCGCGAGGAACTCAGACGCGATGACGTTGGTACCGGCCGGGTCAATCTCTACAGCCGGGTCGGCGGCGTGCTGTTGGTCGATGCGCCATCCATCGAGCGGACCAACCGGATCGATCCGGCAATCACGGTTGCAACGCTGGCAAACCACAGCGTTGTGCGGCCCGGCCAGATGGTTGCGACGGTCAAGATCATTCCGTTCGCGGTCGCAGGTGCCAAAGTGGACGAGGCACGGTCGGAACTATCGCCCGGCGGTGCGTTGTGCGTGCAGGCCTTCAGGGAAGGGTTCCGCGTCGCGTTGATCCAAACACGTGTGCCCGGCACGCGCGAAAGCGTGCTCGACAAGACGCGCGAGACAACTGCGAGCCGACTGGATGCGCTGGATGCGGATCTCGCGGGCGAAGCCCGTTGCGCGCATACCAGCGCTGATGTCGCCAGCAAACTGGCAAGCGGTCTCGCAGCCACGGACATGGCGATCGTTTTCGGTGCATCGGCGATGACCGACGCACGCGATGTGGTTCCGGCCGCGATTGAGGAGGCAGGTGGCGAACTGATCTATGTTGGCATGCCTGTCGACCCGGGAAACCTGCTGGTGTTGGGCGAGATCGGCGGCAAGCCGGTGATCGGCGCGCCGGGATGCGCGCGCAGCCCGAAGGAAAATGGCTTCGACTGGGTGCTGCAACGGCTGTGCGCGGGCATGGACTTGACCGGCGACGACATCGTCGCGATGGGAGTTGGCGGCCTTCTGTCGGAGATCCCGCTGCGGCCGCATCCGCGCGAAACGGGAGCGAAGCGGTGAAGCCCTTGTCCAGCGCGATCATCGTGCTCGCGGCTGGCCGTTCGACCCGCATGGGCGCCTCAAACAAGCTGTTGCTCGATTGGGAGGACGGTGCGCCGATTGTCCGTTGTGTTGTCGCAAACGCGATTGCCGGCGATTGCGGGCCAGTCTTCGTGGTCGTCGGGCATCAGGCAGAGGCGGTCGCCGCCGCGCTCGATGGATGCGACTGCCAACTGGTGGAAAACCCGCGTTACCCCGATGGGCTCGTCACCTCGCTGCAAGCGGGCTTTGGCGCGGCGCTTGCGGCCGGCGCTGACGGAGCCTTCGTCCTGCTTGGCGACATGCCGCTGGTCGGTCCCGACATCATTGCAACTGTGCAGGATGTGGCGGCCGCGCATCCGCAACAGATCGTCGAACCGCGCGCGGGCGACAAACCGGCGCATCCGGTATGGCTTCCGGCCCGGCTTTCCGACGCGATCGGCGGCCTTGAGGGCGATATGGGCGCGCGAATCCTCGGCAAGTCGGATGAACTGCCGGTCGTGACCGTGCAGGTCGGCGAGGCCGCAACCGCCGATATCGACACCCCTGAAGCCTACTGCGCGGCGACCGGACGGCCAACCGGTGCGCATTAGCGGTTGCGTCATGTCCGGTTTCGCGGCACGACATCCCGCATGAAATTACCTGTTCGGACGTTTCTCGGCTTGCTCCCAATCGTCTTGATTGGCGCTTTGGCGGTCGCGGTTGCGGTCGCCCTACCGGTACCGGCGATGGCGATGGAACTGGCGCCGTTCAAGGATCGTCTCTTCTCCTATCCGGCGGTGCTCGAAAGCCGTGATGGCGGCAGGTTCATCGCCGTCGATTATCGCGAGATGCGCGACATCAATCGTCGCGATGCGGTGCCCGAGCGGCGGGTCAAACGCCGCTATGTCGATCTGAAACCGCGCCGTCAGCAAAGCGAGGGAACCCTGCAGACCGCGTTCGGTCCGATCAAATATGTGCTGGTCGGCGAGATCGACCGGGCGCGGCTGGTGACAGCCTATGTCCACGGGCGTGGCGGCAACCGGCTACAGGGTGTCAACGACCATTCTTTCGGTGGCAATTTCAACCGTATCAAGAACCTGATGACGCGCAATTCCAGCGTCTATGTCACTATGGACGGAGGGCAACTCGACGAGGCGGCGGCAGGCCGGGTGAGAGCGCTGCTGGCCGCGATTCTGGCGCGTGCGCCACGGGCGAGGCTGGTGTTGGCATGCGCCTCGGCGGGCGGCGCGATCTGCCATCGCATCGCCGGCGACGACGCACTGGTCGGCAGGATGGCGGGGATGGCGCTGCTCGGCTCCTACGGGTCCGAAGGCATGCTGTCGTCGCGCTTGCGCCGCGAGCAGGTGCCGCTGTTCATCGCCCATGGCGGGTCCGATTCCGTGATCCCGGTCGGCTCGATGGAAGCACTTTATTCGCGGTTTCGGGCAGAGCCCGGTTACCCGGTTCGCATGGTGCGTTTCGAGACCGGAGGGCATGGCACACCGATCCGGATGACCGACTGGCGCGACATGATCAATTGGATGTTGCGCAGCGGCAGGTAAGCCGGTGATCTCCAAGGCGACGAAACGCTAAAGCTCTGGGGTTGCTCTGCAATCCGTTCCTGCCGCAAGATTCGGTCATTCCAAGAAATTGCAGGCTTGATCGCGGGGGAGACATGCCCCTTGCAAAAAGTCTTGACACGGCTCGAAAAGTCGGGCCAGTTTTTAGTCATGCTAAAAAAATCGACGCCCACGAAGAGCAAGGACGTACCTTTTGAACTGGGCGAAGCGCTACGACTTCGCCGCAAGGAAATGGGTCTGACGATGCAGGCGGTGGCCGATCAGGCGGGTCTTTCGGTCGGCTTCATCAGCCAGGTTGAACGCGGTCTCGCGACGCCGTCGCTTGGATCGCTCGCATCACTGGCAGCTGTGCTCGAAACACACCTGAGCGCATTTCTCGATCAGCCGGCAGCGGAAGGCCAGACGACGCGTCAGGACAAGCGTCAGTCCTACAGGGTACCCGGTGCGGAAATGGTCTACGAACGGATTTCGACCACTTTCCCCGGTTCGAAGATTCACTCGGTGATCACGCATGAACCGCCGGGCTATCGGGGCGAGCCGATCAGCCATAGCGGCGAAGAGATGTTCTACATCATCGATGGTGCAATCACGGTCGAAATCGAAGGCGAGGTTGAGGTGCTGCGCAAGGGCGACTCGATCCACTTCGACAGCCGCCGCACCCACTCGAGCTGGAACCACACCGACAAGACCGCGTCGATCCTTTGGTGCGGAACCATGGACGTTTTCGGAGATGCGCCGGAGCCGATTCACAAGCCGTCTTCGCAACAGAAACCCAATAACGATCAAACAGGAGAGGGAAAACCATGACCAAACATCATCTGTTTGCGGCGGCGCTGGCCGCAGCGACGGTTCTGACGACGGTGGCGCAAGCCGAAACCGTCCTGCGACTGGACGAAGTGGCCGTCGGCGAGCTCGATCCCGGAAAGGCTTCGGACTATGCCGACAGCATTTTGATGTTCAACGTCTACGACACGCTCGTACTGCCGAAGCAGGGTGGGCCCGGCCATGACCCGCATTTGGCGGCAAGCTGGGACGTCGATGGAACCACCTACACTTTCAAGCTGCGCGAAGGCGTTTCGTTCCAGAGCGGCAACCCGCTGACAGCCGATGACGTGGTCTACTCGCTTGAGCGCATGCAGGCGCTGGGACAGGGCCTGTCCTACCTGTTCGGGGGCGTCACTGCCGAGGCGGTCGATGCGTCGACGGTCAAGTTCTCGCTTGAACAGCCCTACGCGCCGTTCATCGCTTCTCTCGTTCGCCTGCCGATCGTCGACAAGGCGCTGGTCGAGGCAAACAAGGGCGACGACGAGTGGGGCGAAGCCTTCCTGTCGGGCAATGCGGCGGGCAGCGGTGCCTACAGCGTCAGCTCCCACAATCCGCAGGAAGAAACCGTCATGTCGAAGAACGACGGATACTTTCTCGGTGTTGCCGATGTCGCTCCCGACACCGTCCGGTTGCGCTATGGCCTGGAAGCGGCGACTGTCCGCACCCTGATCGCGCAGGGCGAGCACGACATCGCGTCGCAGTGGCTTCCGCCGGAAGTTGTCAAAGCGCTTGCCAATGATGGCGCGCAGTTGCTCACCGAGAGCGGAACCGGCGGGTTCTATTTCAAGATGAACACCACCAAGGCCCCGCTCGACGACGTGAACTGCCGGCTGGCGCTGGCGACGGCCTTTGACTACGGCACTGCGATCCAGATGATCGCCATCAATGACGATGTGTCGGCGGGTTCGTCGGCGACCGGCGCCATTCCGGTCGGCATGTTCGGCGCCAATGGCACTGACATGGCCTTCAGCCAGGACCTGGCCAAGGCCAAGGACTACCTGGCGGCATGCAAATACGATCCGTCGGAGATCGATATCGAAGTGAGCTGGATTGCCGAAGTTCCGCTGGAGGAACGTTTCGCATTGCTGATGCAGGCAAACTTCCAGCAGCTCGGCGTCAAGTCGCACGTCAAGAAGCTGCCCTGGGCGCTGTTTGCGGAGCAGGTTTCCAACCCGGAAAACACCCCGCATATCAGCCAGCTCTTTGTAAACGCTGTTACCGGCGACCCGGATACGTTGCTCTATGGCATGTATCACTCGACAGCGGCCGGCACCTGGCAGTCGCCGGAGTATCTGAACGACGCCGAAGTCGACCAGCATCTGGAAGAGGGCCGCACGGCGGCGACCGACGAGGCGCGCGACGCGGCCTATTCGAAGCTGAACGCCCGCCTCCTGGAGATCGCACCGACAATCTACGGCTTCGACCGCCAGTCGGTTTTCGCGGCCTCAAACCGGGTCAAGGTGCCGGCGCTTAGCGATCCGTCCAAGGCTTTCGGGCTCGACGGGATGGGTTTCTCTTTCCGCCTGATGGAAATGGTCGAGTAATCGGCTGAACCGCGAGAAAGGCCCGCCGGCGGCATCGCGCCGGCGGGCCGAACCTGATCAATCCCGCGCGAAAGAACCCAATGTCTCCCGTCCTAAGCCTGTTGCTGAGACGGCTCGGAATTTCCGTCATCGTCCTGATCGGCGTTTCGATGCTGATCTTCTGCATCGCTAGGGTCATTCCGGGCGATCCCGCGCGCATCGCGCTCGGCCCCAACGCGACCGGCGAGCAGATCGAGAAGCTCCGCACCGAACTGCATCTCGACGACTCGCTGATCGTCCAATACGGCCATTTCGTTCGCGACCTTGCGCAGTTCGATCTCGGAACCTCGCTTTACACCAACCGGCCGGTCACGCTGGATATCGTCGAGTTCCTGCCGGCAACGCTGGAACTGGTAATTGTCGCCGGTATCCTGATGATCGCCATCGGCCTGCCATTGGGCATCCTGTCCGCTCGCTATCGGGACCGATGGCCGGATCATGCGGTCCGCATTCTGGCATTGCTGACGGTCTCCGCCCCCAGTTTCGTCTGGGCCGTACTGCTGATGCTGGCCTTCGCCTTTTATCTGCCGCTGTTTCCGATCGCCGGTCGGATATCCGATATTTATGAAATCGACCGCGTCACCGGCTTTCTGCTCGTCGATACGCTGGTCGCCGGTAACTTCTCCGCCTTCGCGAACGCGTTCTGGCACATCGTCCTGCCCGCCGTCGCATTGGCGCTCTCAGGCATCGGCCAGGCCGCGCGTCTGACGCGCGCCAACATGGTCGAGACTTATCGCAAGCCGTATATCGAGATGGCACAGGCCTATGGCTTCTTTCCGGCGCGGATCGCCAATCACTACGCGTTCAAGCCGTCGCTTATCCCGTCCCTGACGATCATCGGCCTGGATTTTGCGGCCATGCTCGGCAATGCATTTCTGGTCGAGGCGGTGTTTGCCTGGCCGGGCCTGTCGCGCTACGGCGTGGCGGTGATCCTGCGCAAGGACCTGAACGCGATCATGGGCACCGTGCTTATCATCGCGCTGACATTCCTGATCGTGAACATCATCGTCGATCTGCTGATTGCCTTCATCAATCCGAAAATCCGTCATTCGACGAGGGTCGGCTCATGATCCGCACACTGCGCATCCTATCCGCCAATCCCATGTCGCTGCTCGGCTTGCTGCTGGTCGCGCTGGTCGTTCTGGCGGCCGTACTGGCGCCCCTGATCGCGCCGTTTCCGACCCACAATGGCGCGGTGGTCGATTTCGTCTACGCCAATCAGGGGCCGAGTGCGCGCAACTGGATGGGCACCGATCTCGTTGGCCGCGACATTTTCAGCCGCATTCTCTACGCCTACCAGATATCGCTGGTGCTTGGTGTCGTGGTGCTGGCAATCGCCACGCCCATCGGCACGATCGTCGGTCTGCTCGCCGGTTATCTCGGCGGCTGGGCCGGTGGCGTGCTGATGCGCATCACGGACGTGTTCCTGTCGATCCCGCCTCTGGTGCTGGCAATCGCCATGATGGGCGTGCTTGAGCCGACACTCACCAATGCCATGCTGGCGGTGACTGCCATGTGGTGGCCCTGGTATGCACGTCTCGTCTACAACATCGCCCGCTCGGAGCGCGAGGAAGGCTATGTTCTGGCAGCGGAGGTCATTGGCGCCTCGACATGGCACATCGCGTTTCGCGAGGTTCTGCCCAACTGTCTGCCGGCCATCATCACCAAGATGACCCTGGACATGGGCTTCGTGATCATCATCGCCTCGTCGCTGTCCTTCCTCGGTCTCGGCGTACAGCCGCCGACACCGGACCTTGGATCGATGGTCGCCGAAGGCGCGCGATACCTGCCTGACAGCTGGTGGCTCACCGTGTTTCCGGGACTGGCGATCCTGATCGCCGTCTTCGGCTTCAATCTGCTGGGTGACGGTCTGCGCTCGGTCCTGGGAGTGGACGAGCAATGAGCAACATCCTCGATATTAAAGATCTCAAGCTGTCGTTTCAGACCTATCGGGGGGTGATCGAGGTCCTGCACGGTATCAGCCTTTCGATACGCCGGGGCGAGCGGGTCGCGTTGGTCGGCGAGAGCGGGTCCGGCAAGTCGGTGACGGCGCGCATCGTGCTCGGCCTGATCCAGGAACTGACCACGGCGCGGATCGCCGGCAATGTGTATTTCGACGGCGCGGACTGCCTGCATCTGCCGGCGTCCAGTCGCCGTGCATTGCGCGGCACCGAGATGTCGATGATCTTTCAGGACCCGACGTCGTCACTCAATCCGACCTTCAAGATCGGCGGACAGTTTCTCGACGTGCTGCGGCGCGGCGACCCGAAGATCTCGCGATCTGCCGCCGAGGCCAAGGCCGAGGAAATCCTGGCGCATGTCGCCATTCCCGATCCGGTCAGGGTTCTGGAGAGCTATCCGTTCCAGTTGTCGGGCGGCATGAACCAGCGGGTCATGATTGCCATGGCATTGGTCAACCGGCCGAAACTGCTGCTGGCCGACGAGCCGGGCACGGCGCTCGACGTCACGGTTCAGGCACAGACGCTGAAACTGATACGCGACCTGGTCGAGGAGGTCGGTACGGCCGTGCTGTTTATCTCGCACAATCTCGGGGTGGTGCGCGAATTCGCCGACCGGGTCTATGTCATCTATCGCGGCCGGATCGTCGAAGCGGGGCCGACGGCGGCAATCTTCGAACGACCGGGACATGCTTACACAAGGGCGCTGCTGTCGGCGGTGCCGCGTATCACGGGGCAGGGGCTGCCTGATATAGCCGAGGTCAGCGACGACTTTCTTGCGCCGGCATTCGTTCACGGGGCTGACGCGCCATGACCGCAACGCTTTCCGTCGCCAATCTTTGCAAGACGTTTCATACCCGTTCCGGTCCGGTGCACGCGGTACGCGATGTCTCCCTTGATGTTCAAACCGGCGAATGCCTTGCCATTGTCGGCGAGAGCGGTTCGGGAAAGACCACGCTTGCCAACATGCTTCTGGGCATCCTCAATCCGACCGAGGGCAAGATCGTGCTGGACGGCAATGAGCTGCCGGAGCGGCGCTCGCGCAAACACCGCCAAGCGATACAATTCGTTCAGCAGAACCCGCTGTCGGCGCTCAATCCGCAGCGCAGCATCGGCGCCTCGATCCGCCTCGGGCTTGATGTCTATGGCATCGGCAAGCCCTCGGAGCGCTGGACGCTGGTCGAGACCGCGCTACAGGAGGTCGGGCTGGAGCCGTCGATGCGCCATCGTGCGCCGTCGGCGCTTTCGGGCGGACAACGCCAGCGTGTCGGCATCGCCCGTGCGCTGGCCTGCCAGTCGCGCATCATCGTGCTGGACGAGCCGACCTCGGCCCTGGACGTCTTGGTGCAGGCGCGCGTGCTGCGCCTGCTGAACGATCTGCGCCGCGACATGGGGCTCACCTACATCTTCATCACGCACGACCTTGCCGTCGTGCGCAACGTCGCGGACCGGGTGGCGGTCTTCAAGGCCGGCCAGATGATCGAACTCGGTCCCGTGGAGCGAATCTTCGACCATCCGGAGCATGAATACACGCGCAAGCTGATCGGCGCTGTCCCTGTGGTGGACACCGACGAACTGGCGCTCAGAGACAAACTTGCGGAGGGGAAATGAGTAACGTTTTGCAGGCTGTGGCCGGCCGTGAAGACCAGCCGGCGGCAGCCTATCGCGCGCTTGAGGCGCTGGCCGACAGCATGATCGGTGTCAAGCTTTTCACGGTGACCGAGCTGGAATGGAAGCGCGGCGTCGCGCGCCGAACCTATACCAACATGCCCGAAGCCTACCCGACAAGTGGCGAAAAGGAGATCCTGGAGGACGCCTGGACCGACCGCGTTCTCAACGAGCGGCAGTTCTTCGTCGCCAACTCGATCGAGGAAATCGCCGAGGTCTTCTTCGATCATCCGCTCATCCAGTCGCTTGGCTGCGAGAGCTGCATGAACATCCCGGTCGCGGTCGGCGGTAAGGTCCGCGCGACGGTCAATTGCCTGCATGAGGCCGGACACTTCACGCCCGGGCGGGTGAAGCGGGCGCAAACCCTGATCGAGCCGGCGACACTTGCGGTCGCTGCGGCCATGTATCTTCAAGCGGAGACGAGACAATGAGCAGTATCACGCGACGGGTGGCGACCGATGTCGGGGGCACATTCACCGACCTCGTCGCCTTTGAGACCGACAGCGCGTCAGGGACAACGCGCATCGTCACGGCCAAATCCGACACGACACCGCCGGACTTCGAACAGGGCGTCCTCAACGTGCTCGCAAAGGGCGGGGTCGAGCCGTCGGAGGTCGATTTCATCGCCCACGGCACGACGGTCGTCATCAATGCGCTGACCGAACGCAAGGGCGTCAAGGTCGGGCTGATCACCACGGAAGGGTTTCGCGACACGCTGGAAATCGCGCGAGGCAACCGACCGGATTTCTTCAATCTCCATTATGTCAAGCCCGCGCCGTTCGTGCCGCGCCATTTGCGGGCCGAAGTGCCAGGGCGGATGACCTATCAGGGAGCCGAACGGGCGCCGCTCGATCTTTCAGGATTGTCGGAGATTCTTGACGGCTTCCGCGCCGAGGACGTGTCGGCTGTCGCGATCAGCCTGTTGCATGCCTATGCCAATACGGCGCATGAAGAGGCGGTGCTGGCGGAGGTCAAGCGCCTGTGGCCGGGGGTGGCGGTCGTCGCCTCGCATCAAATCACGCGCGAATGGCGCGAATACGAACGCTCAAACACCGCCGTCTTGTCGGCCTATGTGCAGCCGGTCGCTGCGCGTTATCTCAGCAAACTGAACGAAGGACTGAAGGCGCAGGGCCTGCGGCAAAGTCCCTATATCATGCAGTCGAATTGCGGCGTCGACAGCCTTGAGGCAACCTCGGCGGTGCCGATCAACATGATCGAGAGCGGGCCGGCCTCCGGCTTCTGGGGTGCGGCGGAACTCGGCAAGCTGATCGACGAGCCCAACATCCTGGCACTCGACATTGGCGGTACAACCGCCAAATGCTCGCTGATCGAGGGCGGCGAAGTGCGCATCATGACCGACTACTGGATCGAGCGGAACCGCAAGTCTGCGGGTTATCCGATCATGGTGCCGGTGGTTGATCTGGTTGAAATCGGCAATGGCGGTGGATCGATTGCCTGGGTCGACGACTTCGGCAAGCTGCATGTCGGTCCGCAGTCGGCCGGCGCTTTGCCAGGTCCGGCGGCCTATGGCAAGGGCGGTACCGAGGCCACAACGACCGACGCCAATCTGTGGCTCGGGCGGATCAACAGGGACTACTTCTGCGGCGGCGAGATCGAGGCCGACATGACGGCTGCAGAAACCGCGCTGAACGCTGTTGGCGCAAAGCTCGGCCTATCCACTGACGAGGCCGCCGCCGGCATCATCAGGATCGCCAACAACAACATGGTCAACGCACTCAAGCTGGTCAGCCTGAACCGCGGCTACGATACGCGCGATTTCACTTTGCTCGCGTTTGGTGGCGGCGGCGCGATGCATGCTGTCGCACTTGGCCAGGAATTGCAGGTCAAGAAGGTGGTCGTACCGGCGGCCGCTTCGGTGTTCTCGGCCTGGGGCATGATGATGTCGGACCTGCGGCGCGACTATTTCGTCACCCAGCTTGTCGATCTCAGCGAGGGCGGTGCGGGTACGATTGAGCGCGTCTTTGCCGACACAGAAACCAAGGCGAGAGCGACCTTTGAGGCAGAAGGCGTCGAACCATCAAAGGTGACCTTCCTGCGCTACGGCAAATTCCGATACCGCAACCAGGAACATACGTCGGAGGTGTTGCTGACCGGCGAAATCACCGCCGCGTCGCTGGCCAAGATCGCCGACGATTTCCATACGCTCTACGAGAAAGAATACACCTACCGGCTCGACGCGCCGGTCGAGATGGTCGGCATCCACCTCGTGGCGCGCGCGGAAGTCGGCAAACTGGTCATGGAGCCGCGGGAAATGGGCCCCGAGGACGCCTCCTCGGCGGTGAAAAGCAAGCGCCAAGTCGACTACGCACTGGAGGGCAAGCACGAGGCTGTCATCTATGACGGCGACAAGCTGATGCCCGGAATGTCGTTTTCCGGCCCGGCGGTCATCGAAGACCCCGGCACCACCATCGTCGTCCATCCGGGCAACCGGGTCGATGTTGACGCCTACCGCAACATTCACATCGAACTGGGGGAACAGGCATGAGTTCGACCGATCCGATCACCCTGGAAATCATCCAGAACTCGCTTCAGGCGACCGCCGACGAGATGTTTGCCGCGATGCGCAAGACGGCGATGAGTTCGATCATCTATGAGGTTCTCGATATGGGGACCGGCGTCTGCGACGCGCAGGGCCGGCTGGCGGCGTCCGGCGCGGGCATTCCGCACTTCGTGGGTGTGCTCGACAAGTCGGTGACCTTCATCATCGACAAGTTTGGCGACGATGTTAAACCGGGCGACGTCTTCGTGACGAACGATCCCTACTATGGCGGCGTCACCCATTTGAACGACCTGGTTCTCGTTATGCCGGTCTTTGCCGACGGCAAGCTGATCGCCTGGACCGCCAATATCGCCCACAACTCCGATGTCGGCGGCATGGCGCCGGGTTCGCTGACCGGCGAGGCGCGCGAGATCTTTCAGGAAGGCCTGCGGCTGCCGGCAATCAAGCTGATCCGCGAGGGCGTTACCGACCAGGCGGTCATGGATATCATCACGGTCAACAGCCGGATGCCCGACTTCCTGCACGGCGATGTCTGGGCGGCGATCGCATCGGTGCGCGTTGGTGGGCGGCGGCTCGAAGGGCTGGCGCAGAAATACGGAACTGACGTGTTCTGCCAGGCCGTCGAAGAGTTCCTCGACATCGGCGAGAAGACGGTGCGCGCCGAACTGAAGAAGATGCCCAAGGGCACGTTCGAGCTTGATGAAGAACAGGACGATGGCCGATTCTTCCATGTGAAGATTACCATCACCGATGACGAATTCGTTGTCGATCTTCGTGACAATCCAGATCAGGACGAGGCGCCGACGAACACCAGCCGCGACGAGACCGTGACCTCGGTGCAGACGGTGTTCAAGTCGCTGATGTCGGCGGACACGCCGTCAAATGACGGCTCTTACCGGCCGCTGAAGATCCTGACGCGCGAGGGATCGGTGTTTCACGCCAAGGAACCGGCGGCGGTCGGCTTTTATTACGAGATCGGTATCCGTGTGTCCGATCTGGTCTGGCGCTGTCTTGCGCCGCATGTGCCGGATCGCCTGCCGACCGGCCATTTCTCGTCGATCTGCGGCACGTTTATCGGCGGCATTCACCCGGATACGGGCCGCCAATACACGATCATCGAGCCCCAGATCGGCGGGTGGGGCGCCAGTGAGGGCCAGGACGGCAACTCGTGTGTGTTCTCGGCTTCGCATGGCGAAACCTTCAACACTCCGGCTGAAATCTCCGAGGCGCGCAACGGGCTTTTCGTCGACCGGATGGAGTTGAACACGGCGCCGGGCGGCGAGGGTGCTTTCAATGGTGGTCGGGGGCTTGTCCTGGAGTACCGCATTCGCACCGAGCGGGGTTTTGTAACCGCCGGTTACACCCGCTCGCGGATCAAGCCTTGGGCGCTCGATGGCGGTAATGAAGGCTCCGGCAACTACGTCGAGGTCATCAAGGACGGCGATGAAACGACCCGCTATGCGTTTGTTTCCGAACTGCCGCTGACGACAGACGACGTGGTTCGCGTCGTCACGTCGTCAGGCGCCGGGTTTGGCGATCCGAAGGCGCGCGACCGTGCGGCAGTCCAGGACGACATCAAAAACGGCCTGATTTCCCCGGAGCGTGCTGCGGAAGTGCATGGAGGGTGAGGACAATGGGTGCGCCGCTGAAAATCATGTATCTCAGCCCCGTCGGTTCCGACGAGAGCGACCAGCTCTTCGCCGACGCCTTTGCCAAGGTCGTCCGGCCTGGCACGGAGGTCCATGTCACGTCGCTGCCGCCCGCCGATGGCGCTTTCCGGCATATCGAGTATCGCGCCTATGAGGGGCGCGTGACTACCGGCATCCTGCGTGCGGTGCGCGCCGCTGAACGGGAGGGTTTCGACGCCTTCGCCATCGGTTGTTTTTACGATACCGCTCTGCACGAGGCGCGCGAATTGTCTGGCGACATGATCGTAACCGGGCCCTGCGCTGCGGCCTGCGATATCGCAGTGTCTCTTGCCAACCGTTTCGGCATCATTGTCGGGCGGCGCAAATGGGTGGGCCAGATGCAGGGCAACGTCGTCGAATACGGGCATGGTCCACGCCTTTCCGGCTTCTATGCCGTCGAACTCGGTGTGACCGAGTTTCAGGAAGACCACGCCGAGACCGAACGCCGTCTTCTGGCGGCGGGGCGCAAGGCGGTGGAAGAGGATTATGCCGAGGCGCTGATCCTCGGCTGTACCCTGGAGATCGGTTTTCACAGAACGCTCGAGAATGCGCTCGGTGTACCGGTGATAGATCCGTCCATCGCGGCGTTGAAACGTGCCGAATATGCCGCCGGGCTGCGCCGGGATTGCGGCTGGGTGCCGTCGCGCAAATGGTCATGCGAGGCACCGCCGGAAGCCGAGATGGCCGAGATCGGCGGTTTTGACGTGAACAGCCCATTTGGGAATCGAATTATTGTGGAGGCACGCTCATGAGCGACAGACTGGCAAGATTGCGGGAGCGCATGGCGTCGGAAGGTGTGGATCTGGTGGCCTTGGGGCCGGGGGCGCATCTGGCCTGGCTTCTGGATCTGCATCCGCATGGCGACGAGCGGCCGCTCGTCTTCTGCGTCACGGCCAACGGCGAAGGCTTCCTGATGCCGGCACTGGAAGCCGACAGTGCGCGCCAGCACACCGATCTGCCATTCTACGAATGGACGGATGCCGAAGGACCGTCAGGCGCACTTGAAACGCTCCTGGAAGCGGTCGGTGCATCGGCGGCGCGCTCGATCGCGCTCGACGAATGCATGCGGGCCGATCATGCCGCATTGCTCCAGGACCGTCTGCTGAATGCCAAGCGACAGTTCAGCGAAACGACGGTCGGCGCGCTGCGGATGCGCAAGGAGGAGGGCGAGTACGCCATCCTGAAGCGCAACGCTGTGAGCGCTGACACGGCGATGCAGGCTGCCTGGGCCGGCATGCGCGCCGGCATGACCGAAGCCGAGGTTGCCGAGATCGTGCGCGAGAGCTTTCGCGAGCAGGGCGCGCGGCCGCTTTTCAACATCGTTGGCGCCGGCGGCAATGGCGCGTTTCCTCACCACCAGACCGGCAACACCGTGTTGCAGCCGGGTGACGCCGTGGTCATGGATATCGGCGGGAAGCTCAAGGGCTATTCAAGCGATATCACGCGCATGGCGGTGATCGGCGAACCGCCTGAAGGCTATGCGGAGGTGCATGCGATCGTTGACGCTGCGGTGGAAGCCGCGATGGCTGCCGCCCGGCCCGGCGTGAAGGCACATGTGGTTGACGATGCCGCGCGCGGGGTCATTGCCGATGCCGGCTATGGCGAGTACTTCCTGCACCGCACTGGCCATGGGCTGGGCACGGAAGTGCACGAGCCGCCCTACATCACCGCAAGTTCGCAGTCGGTGCTCGATGAGGGCATGGTGTTTTCCATCGAGCCGGGCATCTATTTGCCGGGCCGTTTCGGCCTGCGGCTGGAGGAAATCGTGATCCTGCGCGCCGACGGGCCGGAGATCCTGTCGGATCTGCCGCGCGATTGGCGCGTCATCTGATACGCTGCTCGAACTGAAGCCCGATGCACGAAATGCCGTCCGCGTTCGGGCGGTATTTTATCTCAGCGCTTTCAGAGGGTTACTGACCTTTTCCCTCGGGTTGGGGCCTTGAGAAGTCGGGCGAGATAGTGAGGCTTTAGCCGAACGCCGAGGATGGGGTCGTGATAGCGGACGCTGAGACAGGTCATGCTGGTCCCTGCGTCATGGCGTTCGCCGATCCACGACTTGCCGGTGTGTAGAACGTGCGGGTTGGTCGCGGTCTTTTTGCGCACCCGCACCTGGCATCGGCATGAGGGATGTCGCTATGCCACATTGCCATCGATACGGCCCGAGTTCTGGCAGGCAATGTTCGATGCCAACGTCGCACGCGACGGCGCGGTACGGACAGCCTGCTCGAAGATGGTTGGCGTGTTGCGACGGTGCGGGAGTGCGCATTGAGAACGCCCGACCAGGTTGCGGAGGCTTCACGCCTGCTGTCGGCCTGGCTGTTATCGGCTAAAATCGATATCGGTATGAATGGGGCGCGCTCTGACTGAACACGCTCCTAATTTGCCATCAGGTCATACAAGTGAAATTGGCTCAAACTGAAAACGATCCGTAGTGCAGCACATTATCGGGCACAAGGTCCCGGCGTACATGTCAAAATCAGCGCACGACACCAGCCCGTGTGCATGGTCGAAGAGCGGAAGCTCTGACCCCGACCGAAGACGCGTTGGGTAGTACATCAATATCATCAACTCTCACGGCCTTGTGTTTGGCCAAACGCCTTGACCTGAGCCCTGACTTTCCTCCTGCCATTGGGAAAATCCGGCGGTCGACTTCCGGCCTCATGCGGCCTGGATTTCCTGTTTCTGTTCCATCGCGAATTCCGGCGCCGTCGAGTTGCTGGTGGATGAGACGGGTCTGTTCGGGTTGCAGTCCTCGTTCCATGCGATGATCTTTTTCGGGCCTCCACCAGCGACGAACTTGGCCGCGCCTACGGGCGCGGCCATTTTTATAGCTACCGGAAGATTTCACCCGTATCGGCGTTCAAATACAAGCGGTTGGCGACCGTCGCACCGCCGCAGTACGTGAAGTAGACGGGTTGGTCGCTATGGCTTGTAGACTTCACCCAACCGCCCATGTCGCGGAAGTCGCGTTCGGTGCATCGACGCTGCGCGATCAACGATTGGGCCGCTTCTGCGAACGCGGTTCGGTATCGCGCGAAGTCGTCGGACCCGGCCACCAATTCTTCAATCCCCGACGCATCCGCTGCCGGATCGGGCGGGCGCGTTTCTGATAGGTATTCCATCGCCACCCATTCGGCGAACTGCCCGTCAACAATCCCGTTTGCATCGTCGCAGGCTGCGTTGCCCGTATCGACGTATTGGCTGCGACCACCGACGCACGACGCGTCATAGGTCTGCGTAATCCGCGCCCAACCGTCGCGTTCCTCATGGACCGTTACGCCTTCGCGGAAGAACAATCGCCCGACCACACCGCAACTTTCCGAAGGGCATGTGCGACGGTTCAAGCGTTCGGACATGACCCAAAGCCGTTCGTCACCTTCGGACGCGGCCCACGGACGCTCATTCACTTCCGGCATGGCGGTGTCCGCAGTTTCCGGCGATGGCCCGGTCACACCGATAAGAACGAAGCAACCGACGAATGACGCTAAGGCAACCCAACGGCTCTTGAACGGCTTGAATGGGTAGATCACCCCGGCCAACGACACGATTGACGCAAGCGCCAACACCAAAACTACCACAGAATTTCCGTCCAGGCCCTTATCCTCTTTAGCGATTCAATGCCGCGACCCTATCACGAACAACGTGTCTGTGTGGCGTTTTCGGGCGAAGCTGGAATGCACCCGACCCTGCATGGTACGACGCTTGCTCATGTTTCCGTGATCAAAAGACGGGCCGTTTGTCTGTGAAAATCCGGGGTCGCGCCATGTGCAGGGAGTGGGCAGAATTTCATGCGCCCGGACCAACTGGCCTGTAACGCTTTAGAATATAGCGATATTCCTGATGGTCTATGGCGGAGAGGAAGGGATTCGAACCCTCGAGACGGGTTACCGCCTACTCCCTTAGCAGGGGAGCGCCTTCGACCACTCGGCCACCTCTCCGCGAACCGTGCCCGTATCATGATTTCTCAGCAGGTCCAAGGGCTTTCAGGCGATAATCGCCGCCTTCCGGCACACTGCCGCTCGCCGGCCCGCAAGCCCTATGCCTGATCGCCCCAGGGGCCGTGATGCGCGCCGTCGCGGTCGACCCTCTCGAAGCTGTGCGCACCGAAGAAATCGCGCTGCGCCTGCACCATGTTGGCGGTCGAACGTCCGGTGCGCATCATGTCGAACCAGGTCAGCGCCGCCGACAGCGCCGGCACCGGTTGGCCATGCGTCAGCGCGAGTGCGACCGTCTTGCGCAGCGCCGGGACGTGCCGACCGACCAGATCGGCGAAATAGGGCGCGAACATCAGGTTGCGGTCCGCATCGTCGGCGAGTGCTGTGGCCATGTCATTCAGCATCGCGGAGCGGATGATGCAGCCCTCGCGCCAGACCTCGGCGACCGCCGGCATCGGCAGCGACCAGCCGAAAGCGGTGCCGGCGGCGCGCAGCAGGTCGAAGCCCTGCGCGTAGCACATGACCTTGCCGGCGATCAGCGCCGATTCCAGCATCGCATCGGAGACTGCACCGGCGGGAAGGCCGGATGGGGCGGCGCCGAACAGGGCTTCGCCTGATTTCCGTGTCGCGAGTGCGGCCGAGACATTGCGGGCGGTCACCGCCGCCTCGATCACCGGGATCGGCGCGCCCAGATGCTGCGCCTCGATGACGGTCCAGCGGCCAGTGCCCTTCTGGCCGGCCCGGTCGAGGATGATGTCGAGCACCGGCCGGCCGGTGTCCGGATCGGTCGCGGCCCCGATCTCGCCGGTGATCTCCACGAGGTAGGAGCGCAGTGGCCCGCCGTTCCAGGCGGCGAATGTCTCGCCGACGCGTTTTGCGTCCTGACCGAGCCCGTCGCGCATGATGCCGTAGATCTCGGCGATCATCTGCATGTCGGCATATTCGATGCCGTTGTGCACGGTCTTGACGAAATGGCCGGCCCCGTCGGGACCCATATAGACGGCGCAGGGCTGCCCCTCATATTTGGCGGCGATCGCCTGCAACACCGGCGCGACACGCGCCCAGGCGGCTTGCGTGCCGCCGCCCATGATCGATGGGCCGTGGCGCGCGCCTTCCTCGCCGCCAGACACGCCGATACCGAGATAGGGCACGCCGGCCGCCGCCGCATCGCGGGCGCGCCGGTCGGTGTCATGGAAATTGGCATTGCCGGCGTCGATGATCAGGTCGTCACCATCGAGCAGTGGGCGCAAGGCCGCGATCTGCTCGTCGACCGGCTCGCCGGCCGGGATCATGAGGATGATGTTGCGTGGCGGCGTGATCGCGGCCACGAACTCTTCGAGGCTCTTCGCCGGGACGATGTTGGCGGCCAGTTCGCCGGCATTGGCAACGAAATCGCGGGTTCTGGCCGCCGTGCGGTTGTAGACGGCCACCGGGAAACCCTTTTCCGCGATGTTGAGCGAGAGCATTGCGCCCATCGTGCCGAGGCCGATCAGGCCGATCTGTGCTGAACTCACGGGTTGCGCACTCCTGTGGTCGGGATGTTCCGTCGCGCTGCCAGCGCATGCCGCCACATTTACATGCTTGCCACCGGTAGACCAGATGCCACCGGGGCGGTGCCGTCAGTGGAAATTCATGGTCGCGCCGCGCCGAAAAAGCGAAAAAAAATATCGCAATAGCCGAAAGATGCAGTTGAATTATGCGCTGCTTTGCATTTGACTGCCGGTAACTTGCCGGTGCGCTTCATCACAAACGCGCCAAGGCATGTTCGCTTCGGCCTCCGGAGGATGGCTCGAAGTTGGGGAGGAAAAAGACACATGCCGACCACGGATCAGGCCGGGGCTCCAGGCCCGCTGACCTTTCCACAGTATTTGCTGTTGAACGCCCAGCGTTTCGGCGCTCGGACGGCCATGCGCCACAAGGAGCATGGAATCTGGAAGAGCTGGACCTGGTCCGAGCTGCTACAGGAAGTCACCACTTTCTCACTTGGCCTCCAGGCCATTGGCCTGAAACCCGGCGACAAGGTTGCTGTCGTCGGCCAGAACCGGCCTCGGCTTTATTGGTCATTTGCCGCCGTCCAGGCGCTCGGCGCGGTTCCGGTTCCGGTCTATGCCGATTCGGTCTCCGACGAGATGGTCTATGTTCTCGATCACGCCGAGGTGCATTTCGCGATCTGTCAGGACCAGGAACAGGTCGACAAGGTTCTGTCGATGAGCGACGATCTGAAGAACCTGCACAAGATCGTCTATGACGAGCCGCGCGGCCTGCGCGACTACGACCACACCAATCTGCATTCCATCGACGCGATCCAGGAAGCCGGCCGCCACCTGCTCAACCTCGACGGCGACGGCGCGTGGCGCGAGCATATCGCCGGCGGCAAGGGCGATGATCTTTCGGTGATGCTCTATACGTCGGGAACGACTGGCAAGCCGAAGGGGGTAATGCTGTCCTTCGACAATCTCGTGATTTCAGCGCGCAATGGCAATGTCTTCGACAGCCTGAGCGAACGTGACACGATTCTTGCCTATTTGCCGCTCGCCTGGGTCGGCGACCACGTCTTCACCTATGCGCAGGCCTATGTTGGCGGCTACTGCGTTTGCTGTCCGGAAAGCCCGACCACAATCGATTCGGATCGCCGGGAAATCGCGCCGTCCTATTTCTTCGCGCCGCCGCGCGTCTTCGAGAACATGCTCACTGCGGTGATGGTGCGCATGGAGGACGCCAGCCCGCTGAAGAAGCGGATGTTCGACTACTTCATGGCGCATGCGCGTGGCGTCGGCGAGCCGATCCTCAACGGCGAGAGCGTTGGCGCCTGGGACCGGCTGAAATACGCGGTCGGCGAGATGCTGGTCTACGGCCCGCTGAAGAACCGCATGGGCTTCAGCCGCATGCGCGTCGGCTACACCGCCGGCGAGGCGATCGGTCCGGAGATCTTCCGTTTCTACCGGTCGCTCGGGCTCAACCTCAAGCAGCTCTACGGTCAGACGGAGGCGTCGGTCTATATCAGCGCCCAGCCGGACGGCGAGATCCGCGCCGATACGGTCGGCCGCCCGTCGCCGGATGTGGAGATCAAGATCGCCGAAAACGGCGAAGTGATGTACCGTTCGCCCGGCGTTTTCGTCGGCTACTACAAGAACGACGAGGCGACCCACTCCACCAAGACCAACGACAACTGGGTTCACACTGGCGACGCCGGTTTCTTCGACCACGACGGCCACCTGCGCATCATCGACCGTGCCAAGGATGTGGGCAAGCTCAAGGACGGCAGCCTGTTCGCGCCCAAATACATCGAGAACAAGCTGAAATTCTTCCCCAACATCAAGGAGGCGGTGGCTTTCGGCGACGACCGGGAATTCTGCGCGGTGTTTCTCAATATCGACCTGACCTCGGTCGGCAACTGGGCCGAGCGCAACAATGTCGCTTACGCGTCCTACCAGGAGCTGGCCCAGCATCCGCAGGTCTACCAGATGATCGAAGAGCATGTCGCTCAGGTGAACAGGGACCTCGCCGAGGAAGAGATGGTTGCGGGATCGCAGATCGCCCGCTTCCTGGTGCTGCACAAGGAACTCGATGCCGACGATGGCGAGCTCACACGCACCCAGAAGGTTCGGCGTTCCTTCATCGCGGAGCGCTACGCGCCGCTGATCGAGGCGCTTTATGACGGCTCGAAGGAGAAATTCGTCGAGACCGAGGTCACCTTTGAGGACGGCCGCAAGGGCGCGATCTCCGCAACGGTCGAGATACGCGACATGGAGAGAGTACCGGTTGCCAATTCGCACAAGGAGGCGGCCGAATGAACGTCCATCTTCATGAGGACATGTCGCGCCACCTGCTGCGCGCTGATGACGGGATCGAGAAGGGCGCCGAGCTGCTGACGGTCGACAACATCTCGCTGTCGTTTGGCGGCGTGAAGGCGATCACCGATATCTCGTTTGACATCAAGAAGGGTGAAATCCGCGCGATCATCGGGCCGAACGGGGCCGGCAAGACCTCGATGTTGAACGTGATCAACGGGTTCTACCATCCGCAGGTCGGCACGATCACCTTTCGCGGCAAGAAGCGCAGCCGCATCCGCCCCTATGAGGCGGCGGGCGAGGGCATCGCACGCACCTTTCAGAACATCGCCCTGTTCGAGGGCATGACGACGCTCGACAACATCATGACCGGGCGCATGACGCTTCAGAAGCGGCACATGCTCTGGCACGCGATCTGGAAGGGGCCGGCGGAGCGCGAGGAGATCGAACACCGCGAAGCCGTCGAACAGATCATCGATTTCCTTGAGATCGAACACATCCGCAAGACGCCGGTCGGCCGGCTGCCTTATGGTCTGCAGAAACGCGTCGAACTCGGCCGGGCGCTTGCCGCCGAGCCGCATCTGCTGCTGCTTGACGAACCGATGGCCGGCATGAATGTCGAGGAGAAGGAGGACATGAGCCGCTTCATCCTCGACGTGAACCAGCAATACGGCACTACGATCGCCCTGATCGAACACGACATGGGTGTCGTCATGGACCTGTCGGACCGGGTCGTCGTCATGGACTACGGCAAGAAGATCGGCGACGGATCGCCGGACGACGTGCGCAACAATCAGGACGTGATCGACGCCTATCTTGGCGTGCCGCACTGAACCGGCCGGGAGGAGGCCAGACACTTGTACGATATCTTTATTGCACCGTTCGCTGACATGATTGCAGCGCCCGACTTTCTTCTGCAGGTGTTGTGGGAAGGGCTGGTATCCGGTGTGCTCTACGCACTGATCGCGCTCGGTTTCGTGCTGATTTTCCGCTCCTCGCGCATCTTCAACTTCGCCCAGGGCATCATGGTGGTGTTTGCGGCTTTGACCCTGGTTGGCCTGCACGCCATGGGTGTGCCGGCCTGGATCAGCGTCATCCTCACATTGGGCGTCATGTTCCTGCTTGCAGCCACCGTCGAACGCGTCGTTCTGCGGCCGCTTGTCGGCCAGCCGGACATCATCCTGTTCATGGCCACAATCGGTATCACGCTGTTCCTGATCGGTTTCGGCGAACTGATATTCGGTGGCGAAAACAAGGTGATGATCACCGAGCAACTCGGTATTCCGACCGGTTCCTACGTGTTCGAGCCGTGGGGCGGGTTGTTGATCCTGGAGCAGAAGGACATCACCGCGACCATCGTCGCCGGGCTGCTGGTTGTCTGTCTGCTGGTGTTCCTCAACCGGACCCGCATGGGCCGTGCCATTCGCGCGCTGGGCGATGATCACCAGGCCGCGCTTTCTGTCGGTATTTCGCTGCAGACGATCTGGGTTCTGGTCTGGTTCATCGCCGGCATCATCGCGCTGGTCACCGGTATCGCCTGGGGCGCGCGCGCGGGCGTCAGCTTCGCGCTCGAGGTGATCGCCTACAAGGCGCTACCGGTTCTCATGCTTGGCGGGCTGGAATCGATCAGCGGCGCCATCATCGGCGGCCTGATGATTGGCATGCTGGAAAAGCTGTTTGAGATCTATTGGGGCCAGCCGCTGCTCGGCGGCAACACCGAGACATGGTTCGCCTTCGTCCTGGCGCTGATCGTGCTGTTGTTCCGGCCGCAGGGCCTGTTCGGCGAACGCATCATCGAGCGGGTGTAGAAGATCGTGACGCAACACATGCATATTGAAATGACCGGCACTTTGGCCGGCGTCGCCTGCCGGGGGAAATAGGAATGCTTTACCGCACAGCCGGACAGTTCAAGACGAGCTACCGGGCCGACCAGGCGATGTTTCCGATCCGCCAGGACGCGGTGCTGCTCGGCGTCATCTTGTTGTTCGCCTGGGTGATCTTTCCGTTCACCGCCACAGAATTCGCCTTCCAGGCGCTGCTGATCCCGATCCTGATCTACTCTCTTGCGGCGCTCGGGCTGAACATCCTGACCGGCTATGCCGGGCAGCTCAGCCTCGGAACCGGCGCTTTCATGGGCGTCGGCGCCTATGCCTGCTACAAGATCGTCACGCTGATGCCGTGGATGAACCCGATCGTCGCGATCCTGCTTTCCGGCCTGTTCAGCGCCGGCATCGGTGTGGTGTTCGGCATTCCTAGCCTCAGGATCAAGGGCTTCTATCTGGCGATCGCAACGCTGGCCGCCCAGTTCTTCCTTGTCTGGCTGTTCGAGAAATGGGCCTGGCTCTACAATTACAACGCGTCCGGCGCGATCCAGGTGCCCAATCTCGACATGTTCGGTGTCTTTGTGGCCGGCCCGCAGGCTGCCTCGATGACCCAGTATTATGTCGTGCTTGGCATTGTCACGTTGCTCACCGTGCTCTGCATCAACCTGACGCGTGGCCGTCTGGGGCGGACATGGAAGGCGACCCGCGACATGGATATCGCCGCCGAACTCATCGGCATCAACCTGATGAAGTCGAAGCTGACCGCCTTCGCCGTCTCCAGTTACATCGTCGGTGTGGCCGGCGCGCTGTTCGTCTTCATGTGGCGCGGCGCGGCGGAGCCGAACCTGTTCGACATTCCGCTCAGTTTCCGCATCCTGTTTATCGCGATTATCGGCGGTCTCGGATCGATCATGGGCAACTATCTGGGCGCCATCCTGATCGTCGGTCTGCCGGTGGTGCTCAACATCGTGCCCGAGGCGCTCGGCCTGCCGATTTCCTCGGCGACCGTCGAGCACCTCAACATCATGATCGTCGGCGGATTGATCATCTTCTTCCTCATCATCGAGCCGCATGGCCTCGCCCAGCTGTGGCGACTGATCAGGGAGAAGATGATTATCTGGCCATTTCCTCATTAGGAACAGATAGTTACGTGACAACTACTCTTCATCATCATTCAACGGGAGGATACATGATGAAAATTCTGGCTAAACTTGCAGCCGCATCGGCGGCGGTAGCGCTGCTCGGCACCGCCGCGCTGGCGGAGGGGATATACGCCCCGAACCTCAGCTACCGGACGGGACCGTTCGCGGCCACCGGCATTCCGCTGATGAACGGTCAGAAAGACTACATCGAGATGCTGAACGCCCGCGACGGCGGTATCGGCGGCGTCATGATCGACTTCGACGAGTGCGAGACCGGCTATTCCACAGAAAAGGGCGTGGAATGCTATGAAAAGACCAAAGGCAAGGCGGTCGTAACCCAGCCTTGGTCGACCGGCATCACGCTTCAGGTTCTGCCCAAGACCAATGTCGACCAGATTCCGATCCTCGCGCCGGGCTACGGTTTCTCGCCGATGGCTGACGGCAAGGTGTTCCAGTGGGCCTTCAACGCGCCGTCGAGCTACTGGGACGGGGCGTCTATGATCCTTCAGTATCTCGAAGGCAATGGCAGCTTGGACGGCAAGAAGATCGCCTTCCTGCACCTCGACCATCCCTACGGCAAGGAGCCAATTCCGTTCCTCGAGAAGAAGGCCGCCGAACAGGGCTTCGAATTCCTTCCGATTCCAGTCGGTCTGAAGGAAATGCAGAACCAGTCGGCCCAGTGGCTGCAGATCCGCCGTGAGCGTCCCGACTATGTCGTGATGTGGGGCTGGGGCGCCATGAACGCTGGCGCGATCACCGAAGCGGTGAAGACCAAGTTCCCGATGGAGAATTTCGTCGGTGTCTGGTGGGCCGGTCATGACGCCGACCTGACGCTCGTCGGTGATGCCGGCAAGGGCTACAAATCGATCAGCTGGTCGTTCCCGAACCCGGATGCGCCGGTGATGGCCGATATCCGCAAGCACGTTGTCGATGCCGGCAACTCGCTTTCGAACGAGACGGAAATGCAGGGCGTTTTCTATGGCCGCGGCGTTGTGATCTCGATGGTGCTGGCCGAAGGTATTCGCACTGCGCAGGAGCATTTCGGAAAGGGCGAAATCAACGCTTCCGAACTGCGCTGGGGCTTGGAAAACCTGAATGTCACCGAAGCGCGTCTCGCTGAACTCGGCATGTCCGGAATGGTGCCGCCATTCGCCACGTCTTGCGCCGACCATACCGGTCACTCCGGCGGTTGGATGCTTGAGTGGGATGGCGCCAAGTTCGTCAAGGTGTCCGATCACCTGATGCCGGAATCGGCCGCCATCAACGCGCTCGAGGTCGAAAAGGCCGCAGAATACGCCGAGGCGAACGCGCCCTGGCCGGTCAACGAAGACTGCGACGGCTGACACGCTTCGCATGAACACAGGCCGGCGGCTCCATGTCGCCGGCCGAACCTATACGCTTCCGAAAGGGGAAACGGCAGCCATGCTCGACGTCACGGCGACGCCCACAACACTGCTCGCGGTCAACAATATCGAGGTGATCTACAACCATGTGATCCTCGTCCTAAAAGGTGTGTCGCTGAACGTTCCGAAAGGCGGCATCGTCGCATTGCTGGGGGCCAATGGTGCCGGCAAGACGACGACGCTCAAGGCGATCTCCAACCTGCTGCACGCCGAACGCGGCGAGGTGACCAAGGGTTCGATCGTGTTCGAGGGCGCCGAAATCCAGGACCTGTCGCCGGCCGAACTGGTGCGGCGTGGCTGCATTCAGGTCATGGAAGGCCGGCATTGCTTCGGCCATCTGACGATCGAGGAAAACCTGATGACCGGCGCCTACACCCGCCGTGATGGACGCGGCGCCGTCAATGCCGACCTCGAAATGGTGTATAACTATTTCCCGCGCCTCAAGGAGCGCCGCCGCAGTCAGGCCGGGTACACATCGGGCGGCGAGCAGCAGATGTGCGCCATCGGTCGGGCGCTGATGTCGCGACCGACAACCATCTTGCTCGACGAACCCTCAATGGGGTTGGCGCCGCAGCTGGTTGAAGAGATTTTCGAGATTGTCCGCAACCTCAATCAGGGGGAGGGCGTGACGTTTCTTCTTGCCGAGCAGAACACCAACATCGCATTGCGCTACGCGACCTATGGCTACATTCTGGAGTCCGGCCGTGTCGTTATGGACGGTGATGCAAAGGACCTTCGCGAAAACGAGGACGTCAAGGAATTCTACCTTGGCATTGGCGGCGAAGGGCGCAAGTCCTTCCGCGATGTCAAACACTACAAGAGACGCAAGCGCTGGCTGGCGTAGTCCGGCCAAGAGCAGAAGACCGACGGGATCATGTCCGGCTATTTCGACGAGTTTGAAACACGCGATCCGATAGATCGCGAGCGGGCACTGTTCGAGCGGCTGCCCGCCTTTGTCGCAACCGCAATGCAGGCCGCGCAAGGCTGGCAGAACCGGCTCGCGGATTTCGATCCGCCCAGCCTGACATCGCGCGCTGCGCTGGCGGCCGTCCCAGTGTTGCGCAAGCCGGAATTGATGGAGGCGCAGGCTGCCGAACCGCCATTCGGCGGATACGCCGACCCCGCGAGCCTCGATGGCAACAGGGTGTTCATGTCGCCCGGCCCGGTGTGGGAGCCGCAGCCGCCGGGGATCGACCCGTGGAGCGCGGCGCGGGCCTTTCATGCTGCCGGTATCCGCAAGGGCGATCTCGTGCACTGTGCGCTTTCCTATCACATGACGCCCGGCGGCTTCATCCTTGACGAGGGCGCCAGGGCGCTCGGCGCACGGGTGTATCCGGCGGGAACCGGCAATACGGAACAGCAGGTGGACGCTGCCGCCATCCTGAAACCCGACGCCTATGCAGGTACGCCCGATTACCTGAAAGTCTTGCTCGATAAGGCCGCCGAGATGGGGCGCGACCTTTCGTCGATCACCAAGGCGTTGGTTTCCGGCGGTGCGCTGTTTCCCTCAATGCGTGCCGAGTATGCCGAGCGTGGCGTTGCCGTCCTCCAAGCCTATGCGACGGCCGATCTCGGCGTGATCGCGTATGAATCCACGCATGACGGCCAGGTGTTGCCGGGCATGATCGTCAACGAGAACATGATCGTCGAGATCGTCCGGCCGGGCACCGACGACCCGGTTCCACACGGCGAGGTCGGCGAACTGGTGGTCACTTCATTCAATGCCGCCTATCCGCTGATCCGCTTCGGTACGGGTGACATGTCGGCCGTTATGGACGAGCCTTCGCCTTGCGGGCGTACGAACATGCGCATCAAGGGCTGGATAGGCCGTGCCGACCAGCGCACCAAGGTCAAGGGGATGTTCGTTGATCCAAAGCATATCGATGCGGTGGTCAAGGCAGTGCCGGGGATCGCGCGGGCGCGTCTCGTGGTCGACCGCGCCGGTGACAGCGACGCGATGACACTGTTGATCGAGCCGGCCGCTGACGCCAGCCCTGATCAGGACGCGGTTTCGGCGGCGCTTTCCGCCCACACTAAGCTCAAGGGGTCGGTCGAGATCAAAGCCGAACTGCCCAATGACGGCAAGGTCATCGACGACCGCCGCGATTACTCCAAATAGCAACGCTGCACATCGCCGGTGATCCCGCTTGCGCACAACCACGGCAGGCAGTAATCGGCACGCAATTGCTTGAGAATTCGGGGGACACGCATGAGCAGGCTGCGTTGGGGAATGATCGGCGGCGGCGAGGGGAGCCAGATCGGTCCGGCTCATCGGCTCGGCGCCGCAATCGATGGCGACTACGACTTCGTCGCTGGCGCGCTGGATCACCGGCCCGAGGAGGGACGCGCCTACGGACTGCGGCTCGGACTTGCCGCAGATCGCGCCTATGGCGATTGGCGCGAAATGCTGGATGGCGAAGCAGCGCGCGACGATGCGATCGATCTGGTGACGGTGGCGACGCCCAACGCCACGCATTACGAGATCACAAAAGCGTTCCTGAAGGCCGGCATCCACGTCCTGTGCGAAAAGCCGATGACCTTGACCGTCGAAGAGGGCGAGGAGATCGTCGCCCTGGCACGCGAGACGGGCCGGATCTGCGCCGTCAACTACGGCTACAGCGGCTACTCGCTCGTCAGGCACATGCGGGCGATGGTGGCGCGCGGCGATCTTGGCCGCATTCGCCTCGTCAAGGCGGAGTTTGCCCATGGCCATCATGCCGACGCCGCTGACGCCGACAATCCGCGGGTGCGCTGGCGCTACGATCCTGCGCAGGCCGGCGTTTCGGCGCAGTTCGCCGATTGTGGCATTCATGCCCTGCACATGGCGTCGTTCGTCACCGGTCAGGAGGTCGAGCGGCTTTCAGCCGATACTGTGTCCTGCATCGAGAGCAGGGTGCTCGAAGACGACGCGATGGTGAACTTCCGGATGTCCGGCGGAACGGTCGGTCGGCTGTGGACGTCGTCTGTCGCCATTGGCCGCCAGCACGGGCTGACGCTTCAGGTGTTCGGCGAGAAGGGCGGTTTGCGGTGGGCGCAGGAGCAGCCCAACCAGCTCTGTTGGATGCCGCTCAATGGTCGGCTGGAAATCATCGAACGCGGCGAACCGAACCTGTCGCCCGAAGCGGATCGCGCGACACGCGTGACCATCGGCCACGCCGAAGGCATGCCGCTGGCCTTCGCCAACATCTACAAGGATCTGGCCGAAACCATCCGCGCTCGAAAGGAAGGACGGCCGGCGGACCCAGCCGCATCCATCTTCCCGACCGCCGAGGACGGCTTGCGGTCGATGGCGGCTGTTGTCGCGGTTGCGCAATCGGGCGGCAATCACGGGGCCTGGGTCGACGCCAGGCCGCCCATGTTCCGCTAAACAGTACCCGGTCAGCGGTTGACGACGAGCTCAACGCGGTCGGCGGCAAAGTGGGTCTCGGAATACTGGATCGGCGAGCCATCCGGTGAGATGTTGACGGCCTTGGTCAGAAACACGATCGCACCCGGAGAAAGCCGCAGGTCGCGCATGTCGTCGTCGGTTGCATGGTGGGCCTCTATGGCGGTCGAATCGCGAAGGTAGTCGTCGACTCCGAACTCCCTCAGCGCCGCCGTCACCGAATGGTGTTTCTCGAATATTCCGGCGATGCCGTCGAATCGCTTTGCGCAGAACCATGACGTCGCACGCGTGATCGGCGTCCCGTCGGCGAGGCCGAGCGTTTCGAGACGGACGACCATGCTGCCGATTTCGATCTTGAGGGCTTTTGCCACATGCGGCGGTGAAGCCTCGGTGCCGTGTTCGAGCAGACGGCTGTCGCGCTTCTGGACCTGGCCCTCAAGGCCGGCGGTGAACCGCGTCCGCGTCGAAATCGGATAGCGCAGGCGCTTCTTGCGCGTGGCGAATGTGCCGCTTCCTTGCCGGGTTTCCAGCACGCCTTCGTGAACCAGCGCGCTGATGGCGGCGCGGACCGTGTGTCGATTGACGCTGAAGCGTGCCGCCAGTTCAATTTCAGGCGGAAGCCGGCCGTTTTCATCGGCCAGCGAGCCGTCAAGCCCGGCGCGGATGCGGTCGGCGATCTGCCGCCACAGCGCGATACCGGAGCCTCGTTGTAGCCGCGCATTCATAGATTAGATTTCCCCATCGCTTGTCACAAGCTCGTCACGGTTACCGATTATCGCTGTTCTAAGATGTTTAGTTGTCTATATCAATAGACAAATAGGAATCAGTTATGCCCCACACACCGGATGTCGATCGACGCAAATCGCGAATGGCGGTGTTGGCGCGGTGCGATGCCGCCGAAATGCGCAAATCGTGGAATGCGCTCGCACTCGATCCCGCAGTCACCCTTTTGCGCGGACCGGAGACCGGTCTGGTCATGCTGCGCGGCCGCATCGGCGGCACGGGCGGCGAGTTCAACTTCGGTGAAGCCACGGTGACGCGCGCCACCGTCAAGCTCGAAAATGGCGCGGTCGGACATTCGCTTGCGCTCGGCCGCGACAAGGTCCGGGCCAAGCTGAGCGCCGTGATCGACGCTATGTGCCAGGACGAGACGATGGCCGCGCGCATCGACCGGGCCATGATCGCACCGCTGCGAGAGGCGCTGGAGCAGCGCGACAGCCGGCGCCAGACAGAGACCGCGGCGACCCGGGTTGATTTCTTCACAATGGTTCGGGGGGAGGACTGATGGCTTCTTCGACGCGGGCGCTTGAAGGCGGGTTCGAAAACCCGGTGATGGATTCCCAGGTCGTGTTTCGGGCGATCATGGAAGCCATGTCCATGCCCGGAACCATTGTCTCGTGTTCGGCGGTCGTGCAGCCTCCGCCGCCATTGCAGCCCGCATTGGGTGCAGTGGTTTGCGCGCTTTGCGACCACGACACGGCGGTTTGGCTGGATCCCTTCCTGAAGGATGGCGCGGCGGTGGAAGGCTGGCTTGCCTTTCAGACCGGGGCTCCGGTCGTCGAGGAACCGGAGGATTGCACCTTTGCGCTCGTCGGCGACCCGACATCGATGCCGTCGCTCGACCGTTTCGCGCAGGGCAGCCAGGAATATCCGGACCGCTCCTCGACGCTCGTCCTGCAGGTGCCGACGCTGACCGGCGGTCAGCAATTGTCGCTGGCGGGACCGGGCATCGCCGAGAAGGCGTCAATTGCGCCGCGCGGCCTTCCCGGCAATTTCCTGGAACAATGGGCCTCGAACCGCGCGCGGTTCCCGCGCGGCGTGGATGTCGTTCTGGCGGCCGGTGACACTGTTGCCTGTCTGCCGCGGACTGTCCGCATAACGCTCGCGGAGAACTGACAATGTATGTTGCGGTAAAGGGCGGCGAAAAGGCAATCGACAACGCTCACACGCTCCTTGCGGATCGCCGCCGCGGCGACCGGGCGCTGCCGGCGCTCACGCTGGACCAGATCACGGAGCAACTGGCGCTGGCCGTCGACCGCGTGATGAGCGAAGGTTCGCTCTATGATCGCGGGCTTGCCGCATTGGCGGTCAAGCAGGCGCGTGGCGACCTGATCGAGGCGATTTTCCTGCTCCGCGCCTATCGGACGACATTGCCGCGTTTTGGCCAGAGCGAGCCGGTCGATACCGGCGAGATGCAGGTCGAACGGCGCATCTCTGCCTGCTACAAGGATCTGCCCGGTGGCCAGCTTCTCGGCCCGACATTCGATTATACCCACCGGCTTCTCGATCCCCGCCTCACCGAAGACGGCGAAGTGGGCGAACCGCAGCGTGGCGCGGGCGGCAATGAGCCTGTCATGCGGGTCTCCGACATTCTCGCCGGCGAAGACCTGATCGAGGAGGACGCGCCAACCCCGGAGGACGAGCCGCCGGGCGATATCACGCAGGTTCCAATGGAGTTTCCGCTGTCGCGCGAGATGCGTTTACAGGCGCTGGCGCGCGGCGACGAGGGTTTCCTGCTGGCGCTTGGTTACTCAACCCAGCGCGGCTACGCGCGTTCGCACCCATTTGCCGGCGAGATCCGCATCGGCGAGGTCGAGGTCGAGGTGGAGGTGCCGGAACTTGGTTTCGCGGTCCCGGTTGGTCGCATCCAGGTCACCGAGTGCCAGATGGTCAACCAGTTCAGGGGATCGGCCAAGGCGCCGCCGCAATTCACACGCGGATACGGTCTCGTCTTCGGCCAGTCGGAGCGCAAGGCCATGGCGATGGCGCTGTGCGACCGGGCCTTGCGCGCAGAGGACCTCGGCGAGGATATCGTCGCCCCGGCGCAGGACGAAGAATTCGTCATCTCGCATTCCGACAATGTGCAGGCGACCGGTTTCGTCGAGCATCTCAAGCTGCCGCACTATGTCGACTTCCAGGCGGAACTCGGTCTGGTGCGCACCATGCGGCGCGAGTTCGAAGAGCGGTCCGGTGAATTGGACAGCGAGCATGTGGAGGCGGCGGAATGAGCGAGCCGGTTGAAATCGCGTCCTACAACTTCGCTTATCTCGATGAGCAGACCAAACGGATGATCCGCCGCGCCATCCTCAAGGCGATCGCGATCCCGGGCTATCAGGTGCCATTTGCCTCGCGCGAGATGCCGATGCCCTATGGCTGGGGCACAGGCGGCGTGCAGGTGACTGCGTCGATCATCGGGCCGGACGACACGCTGAAGGTGATCGACCAGGGCGCCGACGACACCACCAACGCGGTCTCCATCCGCAAGTTCTTCCAGCGCGTCGCCGATGTCGAGACGACGACCAGCACGCCGGATGCGACGATTATCCAGACCCGGCACCGTATTCCCGAAGCGCCCCTCAAGGCCGGCCAGGTCCTGGTCTACCAAGTGCCGATCCCAGAGCCGCTTCGGTTCCTTGAGCCTCGCGAGGCGGAGACCAGGAAGATGCATGCGCTTGAGGAATACGGCCTTATGCATGTCAAGCTCTACGAGGACATCGCCCGCAACGGCCATATAGCGACCACCTATGCCTATCCGGTCAAGGTCGAGGGCCGCTATGTGATGGACCCGTCGCCGACGCCGAAATTCGACAATCCGAAGATGCACATGTCCGAAGCGCTGCAGCTGTTCGGGGCCGGGCGCGAGAAGCGCATTTACGCCATCCCGCCGCACACCGATGTCGTCAGTCTCGATTTCGAGGACTATCCGTTCGAAGTCCAGACCTTCGACCGGCCCTGCGCCCTGTGCGGCGCCGAGGGTGTCTATCTCGACGAGGTGATCCTCGACGACAAGGGCAAGCGGATGTTCGTCTGTTCCGACACCGACCATTGCGAGAGCCGGCGCGCCGCCGGTCATCGAGGGCCGATGGCCGGCGACAAACTGGAGGCGGCCGAATGAGTGGGCAACCCTTGTTGCGGGTCAGCGGGATCTCGAAGTTCTATGGCGCACGCATCGGCTGCCGCGATGTGAGCTTCGATCTCTGGCCGGGCGAAGTGCTGGCGGTCGTCGGCGAATCCGGTTCCGGCAAGACAACGCTTTTGAATTGCATCTCGACCCGGCTTCCGCCGACCGCCGGCTATGTCGGCTACCGGATGCGTGACGGGTCGGTGCAGGACCTGTACCGCATGGGCGAGGCCGAACGCCGCTTCCTGATGCGCACGGACTGGGGCTTCGTCCACCAGAACCCGGCCGACGGATTGCGCATGTCGGTCTCGGCGGGGGCCAATGTCGGCGAACGGCTGATGGCGGTCGGCGAGCGCCATTACGGCAACATCCGCGGTACGGCGGTCGACTGGCTGGGACGCGTCGAGATTTCATCCGACCGCATCGACGACCAGCCGAGGACGTTCTCCGGCGGCATGCGCCAGCGGCTGCAGATCGCGCGCAATCTCGTCACCAGCCCGCGCCTCGTGTTCATGGACGAGCCGACCGGCGGGCTGGACGTTTCGGTGCAGGCGCGATTGCTCGACCTGTTGCGCGGCTTGGTCAACGATCTCGGCCTTGCGGTGATCGTCGTCACCCACGATCTGGCGGTCGCGCGGCTGCTGTCGCACCGCATGATGGTCATGAAGGACGGACAGGTCGTCGAGGCCGGGCTGACCGACCGTGTGCTCGACGACCCGCGCCAACCTTATACGCAACTTCTCGTTTCCTCGATCCTCCAAGTCTAACGGTTCGCGACCATGCAGACACAACTCGTCGTCTCCGAAGTGGCCAAGAATTTCACCATGCATCTGCGGGGCGGCGTCGTCATACCCGTGGTCGAAGGGGTCAACTTTTCGCTTGAGGCCGGCAAGTGCACGGTGCTCGGCGGACCCTCCGGTGCGGGCAAAAGCTCGATCCTGAAAATGCTCTACGGCAATTACGGCACCGACACCGGGCAGATCCTCGTCCAGCACGAGGGTGACTATGTCGATCTGGTCACGGCCGACCCGCGAACCGTCATCGATATCCGCCGCAAGACCATCGGTTATGTCAGCCAGTTCCTGCGCGTCGTGCCGCGCGTATCGGCGTTGGACGTCGCAGCCGAACCCCTGGTCCAGCATGGCGAAGCGCCGGAGCGCGCCCGCGAAATCGCGGCGGAGCTGTTCACACGGCTCAATCTCCCCGAGACCTTGTGGGATCTTCCGCCGGCGACCTTTTCCGGCGGCGAACAGCAGCGCGTAAACATCGCCCGCGGTTTCATCACCGATCATCCGGTTTTACTGCTGGACGAGCCGACCGCTTCGCTCGACGCCGCCAACCGTGCCGTCGTCATCGACATGATTGGCGAGAAAAAGCGCGACGGCGTCGCATTGCTCGGCATCTTCCACGATCACGATGTGCGCGAAGCCGTCGCCGACGCGATTGTCGATGTGACGCAATTCGCCGCGCACGAGGCGGCGTGACGCGGCCATGTCGAAGAAGCTCGGCGTTGACCCTTTTGTCCACCCGACTGCCAGTGTCAGCAATTCGACGCTCGGCCGCTACACCGAGATCGACGAACGTTGTGTCGTCTCCGAATGCGAGATCGGCGACTACTCTTACCTGATCAGGGAGACTGAAGCCTGGTGCGCGACCATCGGCAAGTTCTCCAATATCGCAAGCCACGTCCGCATCAACGCGACCAACCATCCGACATGGCGGGCGACCCAGCATCATTTCGTTTATCGGGCAGGCGATTATTTCGATGACGCCGAGCACGAATCGGCGTTCTTCGAATGGCGTCGCGACAATCGCGTCACCATCGGACATGACACCTGGATCGGCCATGGTGCCGTGGTTCTGCCCGGCGTGAAGGTCGGCAATGGCGCTGCCATCGGTGCCGGCGCGGTCGTCTCCCGGGACGTCGATCCGTACATGATCGTCGGCGGCGTTCCGGCCCGTCCGATCCGTGAGAGGTTCTCCCAGGACATTGCCGAGCGTTTGCAACGGCTGGCCTGGTGGGACTGGGAACACACCGCCTTGCGCGCAGCGCTGGAGGATTTCCGCCAACTCAATATCAGTGAGTTTCTTGAAAGGTACGAGATCTGACGCATCCCGGGCGGGCCACGACTGGCGCGTCTTCACACAATGACGGTTTTATGAAGGGTGCGCGGTTTCCGTCAGCGCTCTATAGGTATTTTTGCTTTTTTTACATATGGTTGTGCTGTATTTGTGCTTGCTCACATGGGAAGATGCATTGTCATTGAATTGAAATACTTCTGACATCAATTGGTTATCAGCGCCGCATAGACCGACCCCAATTCATCGCAGCTGGGGACCTCGATGCTGGAAATCTCGAATGTGACGCGCCGCTTCGGCAGCATGACGGCCGTCAAATCGGTCGAGTTGACAATCCCTTCCGGACAAATGGTTGGCGTGATTGGTGCCTCGGGCGCTGGCAAATCGACGCTTCTGCGCATGATCAACCGGCTTATCGATCCGTCGGACGGGTCGATCCGATTCAACGGCACCGAGGTTTCGGCGCTCGGCGGTCAGGCGTTGCGCGACTGGCAGCGCGACTGCGCGATGATCTTCCAGCAGTTCAATCTCGTGCCTCGGCTGGACGTGCTCACCAACGTTCTGCTCGGTCGGCTGAACCACCGCTCCACGGTCTCAAGCCTGCTCAACATGTTCACGCGCGAGGAACGGGCGATGGCCATCGCCGCACTCGAGCGCCTCGATATCGCGCGCACCGCGCTGCAACGCGCCGGAACGCTGTCCGGTGGCCAGCAGCAACGCGTCGCAATCGCACGCGCGCTGATGCAGCAGCCGAAGGTCATTCTCGCCGACGAACCGATCGCCTCGCTCGATCCGCGCAACGCGCAGATCGTCATGCAATCGCTCAAGGACATCAATCGGCACGACGGCATCACGGTGGTGACCAACCTGCACACGCTCGACACCGCGCGCGCCTATTGCGAGCGGATCATCGGCATGGCGGGTGGCGAAGTCGTGTTCGACGGCAGCCCCGACGATCTGACCGAAGCGGCCGCGCGCCGCATCTACGGTGCCGATGGCCTCGAGGAGGCGTTCTCCGAGGCCGTGACATCCACCAGCTTTGGCGCCGGACGCGACAAGGTGGCGCCCAAGCCCGAACCGGAGGTGGCAGCCGCGCCGGCATAGGCCACGGCCCCGACATTCCGCGCGGTGTCGGTCGCATCGCGTGGATGCGTTTTTCAATTCGACCAACCCAACCGGGAGCGATCCCAAACAGGAGAGACGAAATGCTGAAGAAAGTTCTTCTTGCAACCGTTGCCGTTGCCGCTGTGGCAGCCGGTGCAGTGTCCGCCCAGGCGCAGGATGTTTTCCGCGTCGGTATCCTTGGTGGCGAAAACGAAGCCGACCGTCTGCGCAACAACCAGTGCCTGGTCGACCTTCTCCCGGAAGCCATCGGCGTCAAGGAAGTCAAGCTGTTCCCGGCTGCCGACTATGACGGCGTGATCCAGGGCCTGCTCGGCGGCACGCTCGACTACGCCGAGCTTGGCGCATCGGGCTACGCCAAGGTCTATCTGGCCGACGCCGAGGCCGTTGACCCGGTTCTCACCACGCAGCAGGTCGATGGCGCTACCGGCTACTACTCGATCATGCTCGCCAAGAAAGAGTCGGCCATCAACACCATCGAAGACATGAAGGGCAAGAAGCTTGGCTTTGCCGATCCGGATTCCACCTCCGGCTTCCTCGTCCCGTCGGTCGCCCTGCCGGTTCAGCTCGGCATGTCGCTTGACGAGTACTTCTCCGACACCGGCTTTGGCGGTGGTCACGAAAACACCGTTCTCGAAATGCTGAAGGGCAATTTCGACGCTTCCGTAACGTGGTCTTCGGGCGTTGGCGAATACGAAGACGGCTACACCTCGGGCAACATCCGCAAGATGGTCGACAAGGGCCTCCTCGACATGAACGATGTCGTCGAAGTCTGGCGTTCGCCGCTGATCCCGAACGGCCCGATCGTTGTGTCCAACAAGCTCGACACCGATGTGCGCGCCAAGTTCATCGCGTTCATGAAAACGATGCCGGAAGCGCATCCGGACTGCTTCGCTTCCGTTCAGGGCGGCCAGTACAAGGACTACATCGACGTCGATCACTCCTTCTACGAGACCATCGTCGCTGCACGCAAAGCGAAGATCGGTTCCTGATCGCTACCTGATGCAACGCACCGCGGCTTGATCTGCCGCGGTGCATTTCTGTGAAATCCGGAAAGAACCGATGGCCGTGACAGACGCATCCGCGCATGACCGATATACGGTCTGCGGTCGCTATGATGTCGAACGACACTGGCGCGAACTCAACAATACGCGCCGACTCTATACTTTCGGCGGTCTGCTGGCGCTCGCGGTCGCGCTGATCGCGTCGCTCTGGTTCGCCAATGAGACCAACGCCGGCAAGTTCTTCGACCGGCTGCCGCATTTCTTCGACTTCGTGGGCGACATGATCCCGCGCGACGGCTGGGAGGTCTGGCGCGCGCTGTTCGATCTGGAGAGCCCCTATTTCGATGGCAGCCTGAAATACGACTATCCCGACGGCCGCATCTATTTCACGGAATCTCTCTACGTCCCCGAATTCATCTACAAGATGGTGGAGACGCTCAACATCGCGCTGTTGGCGACCTTCATCGGCTTCACCTTCGGTTTCCTGCTTTGTTTCGTCGCGGCGAAGAACATGACCACGACGCGCTGGCTCCGCTTCACGGTCCGGCGCTTCATGGAATTCCTGCGCGCCTTTCCCGAGATCGTGATCGCCGGCTTCTTCCTGGCGATTTTTTCGCTTGGTCCGATCCCGGCGATCATCGCGGTCGCCATCCACACGATCGGCGCGCTTGGCAAGATGTTCTTCGAGGTGGTTGAGAACGCCGACATGAAGCCCGATGAAGGGCTTCGCGCTTCAGGCGCCAATTGGGTGGAGCGTGTGTGGTTCGGCATCGTCCCGCAGGTCATGCCGAACTTTCTGAGCTATGCGCTGCTGCGCTTCGAGATCAACGTGCGCGCCTCGACCATCATCGGCGCTGTCGGCGCCGGCGGCATCGGCGAGACGCTGCGCCTGTCGATCAGCCGCGGCCATGAAGCCAAGACACTGGCGATTATCCTTCTGCTCTTCGTGACGATCATCTGCGTCGACCAGTTTTCGGCCTGGCTGCGCAAGAAGCTCGTCGGCAATCAGGCATTCGAGTTCGGACAATAATCATGACGACGATGACCGAGGCGGAAATCGCGGCAATCGAAACCCGGCACCCGGAAGCCTTCCGCCGGTCGCTGCTGCGCCGCTTTGCCTACCCGCTCGCCGCCTTCGGCCTGCTGATCTACACGATCTATGTCTGGTGGTTCTTTTCCATCGGCGCGGTGTTCGCCAATGGCAATTGGGGCATAGCGGGCACTTATCTCGCCGACTGGGTATCCTACGAGGTCCGGCCCGACATCGAATACAAGACCGGCGATATCGAGGTGGTCTATCCGCGTTTCTCGCCGCTTGGTCCCAATCCGGATCCTGCCTGGATCCGCACCGAACGCGGAACCGTTACCGTAACCGTCGAAGGCAGCGGCAACACCGAGAGCAAGGCGCCATCGGCCGGCAGCTTTATGGCCCCGGCATCGCCGGCCACCAAGACGGGCGATGGCGACGGGCTCGCATTGTCCTTCATGGCGCCGGCATCGCCGGCCACCAACATCGGTTCGTCAACAAATCCCTCTGCCGAACCGACCGAAGCGACGACTGAACAACGCGAGGGGATTGTGTCTGCCGATGTCGCGATTTCCGAAAACGTCAGTCTGGCGATTACGGCCGACAAGATACGTGTCGCGAATGGCGATGACGTCGTTGTTCTGTCGATAGACAGGGTCGCGAAGACCGTGACACCCGAAACCGCATTGCCGGAATGGACTTTGCAGAAGGGTGAGGGTCTCAAGGTCTTCGCCTATTTCGGGTTTGCCGGCCGCGCCGAAATCAAGTGGAACGAAGTCAAGGTCTACCGGCGTTTCCTTGGCTGGGAAAACTTCTGGTTCGACACCGCATCGCCCTATTGGGGCAAGACCTTCACGCAGGTCGTGTCGTTGGCCTTCGCGGGTGAACGCATCGACGCCGACCGGTCCAATCTGGGTGTTCTCTGGGACAACATCGTCAACAATGCCGAGTGGCAGCACGGCGATGTCTGGATCAAGCTGTTGCAGACGATTGTCATGGCTTTCGTCGGCACATTGTTCGCCGTCATGGTCGGGTTTCCATTGTCGTTCCTTGCGGCACGCAACATAACGCCCAACCGCTTCCTAAATCAGGTCCTGAAGCGATTCTTCGACTTCCTGCGCTCCGTCGACATGCTGATCTGGGCGCTGTTCTTCACGCGGGCGTTCGGGCCGGGACCGCTGGCCGGTATCTCGGCGATCTTCTTCACCGACACCGGCACCTTCGGCAAGCTCTACTCCGAGGCGCTGGAAAATATCGACGACAAGCAGCGCGAGGGCGTGCGCTCCGTCGGCGCGTCGCCAGCCGCTGTTCAGCGCTTCGGTGTGGTGCCGCAGGTCCTCCCGGTCTTCGTCTCGCAGGCGCTCTACTTCTGGGAATCCAACACCCGGTCGGCGACGATCATCGGTGCTGTCGGCGCGGGCGGTATCGGCCTGAAGCTCTGGGAAGCGATGAGGACGAACTCCGACTGGGAAAACGTTGCCTATATGGTGCTTTTGATCCTTGTTGTGGTGTTTGTTTTCGACAACATATCGAACGCGTTGCGAAGCCGGTTGATCGGCGTGTCCCGATAACGCGGCGACCGCGTGTTTCGCGCGGTCGTGAAAACGTCACGGGTTTCGCTTGGGCCGGCGTTTTCGGTGGGCAAGACGTGACAAGACATGGAAAGCAGGAAGCATGAAAGCTGAGCTTGTTCTCAGAAACGCGAAAATCGTCCTGGAAGGTGAAGTCGTCCATGGATCGCTGACGATCCGCGACGGCACAATAGCCGCTGTCGACACCGGGAACGGGCAGGTGGGCGAGGACATGGATGGCGACTACGTCATTCCCGGTCTCGTCGAGCTGCATACGGATCACCTCGAATCGCACTACTCGCCGCGCCCGGGCGTGCGCTGGGACAGCATTGCCGCGATCCAGGCACATGACGCGCAGGTCGTGTCGTCGGGAATCACGACGGTATTCGACTGCCTCCGCATGGGCTCAGATGAGGATGGCGGCTTCGAAAAGGGCGAAATGCGCGGCATTGCCGACAGTCTGCAGCGGGCGCAGCGCGAAGAACGCCTGCGCGCCGAACACTTCATCCATCTGCGCTGCGAGGTTTCGGCGGCCGATGTTCTCGATCACTTCGAGGACTTCAAGGGCGATCCGCAGGTTCGGCTGGCATCCCTGATGGACCACGCGCCCGGTCAGCGCCAGTTCCAGACGATGGATCAGTACATCATCTACTACAAGGAGAAGCGCGGTCTCTCCGACGAGGAATTCCAGCACTTCGTCGAGCGCCGGCAGTCGGCGTCCGCGCGTTATGCCGCGCCGCACCGCAAGGCGATCGCCGAGGTCTGCAATGCGTGCGGGATTACCATCGCCAGCCATGATGACGCGACAGCGGAGCATGTCGAGGAGGCTGAGCATTTCGGCGTAAAGCTCGCCGAGTTTCCGACCAGCATGGAAGCGGCGCGCGGCTCGCATGACAAGGGTATGTCGGTGCTTATGGGCGCGCCCAACATCGTGCGCGGCAAGTCGCACTCGGGAAACATATCCGCGCGTGCGTTGGCCGATGCGGGCGTGCTGGATGTGCTGTCGTCCGACTACGTGCCCTTCAGCCTGATCCACGCGCCCTTCGTCCTGTCGGACGGTGAAAACGGAATGGATCTGCACGAGGCGATCAACCTGGTCGCCGCGACTCCGGCGAGAACCGTCGGATTGACGGACCGCGGCCGGATCGAGGAAGGCCTGCGTGCCGATCTCGCCCGCGTGCGCCGCGACAGCGGTGTCCCGGTGGTGCGGGCGGTCTGGCGGGAAGGCCGGCGTGTCGCCTGATGCAACGAACCGTGGCGGCAGCTTTGTCGCCGTGGTCGGTCCGAGCGGCGCCGGCAAGGACACGCTGATCGACGAGGCTCGGCGCGTTTTTGAGGGGCGAGACGACATCATGTTCGTTCGCCGTGTGATCACGCGAGACGCCATGATTGGTGCCGAAGACCACGATACGCTCACGCAAGCGGCGTTCGAGCAAGCGCTCGCCGAAGGCCGTTTTGCTGTCGACTGGCAGGCGCACGGGCTTCGATACGGAATCCCGCGCGAGGCGCTCGTCCATGTGCAAAACGGCGGAGTGGCTATCGCCAATTGCTCGCGTGGCGCGCTGGCTGTGATTCAAGGGCGGTTTCCCCGCGTCGCGGTCATCAGCGTCACGGCAAGACCGGACGTGCTGGCCGATCGCCTCGCCGCGCGGGGGCGCGAGAGCCGCGCCGATATCGAACGCAGACTGGCGCGAACGGTGCCGTCTTTCGAAGTCAATGCTGACGCCGTAGAGATCGACAACAGCGACTCTCTCGATCTCGCCGTTGCCCGCTTCGTCAAGTGCTTGAGTGACTTTGCGCGCGGTTGATGGAAACGATCACTCATCTTTTCAATCGATTGACATACATCATTTCGGCCGCACTTCCTGTGCGTTAGGCTCCCTTCACGGCAGGCTGTTCTGGTCTGCTCTCATCAATCGGAGCGCCGGTTGCGCCGGCCATTCGACCAGGGGAAGCCGACCATGCCCGCCAGTGCCGGTGCCGCTTATGTCATCCAGCAACCCACTGAACTCGTCGATGCACTCCTGGCGCAGGGTTGGCGCGTCGTCGGTCCGAGGGAACGCAACGGTGCCATCGTCTACGAGGAAATAGCGAACGGATCCGAACTGCCGCGCGGCCGGACAGACGAGCAGGGGCCGGCGCGCTACCGGCTGACGGACGGTGATCCCGATCGCTGGTTCGACTATGTCGTCGGTCCGCAAAGCTGGAAGAAATGGCTCTTTCCCGCGCGCCAGAAACTCTGGTCTGCGTCGCGTGCCGACGACGGCTTTGCCGTCGAGGAACCGGAAGAAGTTTACCCGAAGACCGCCTTCATCGGTGTGCGTGCCTGCGAAATCGCCGCGATACAGGTCCAGGACAAGGTCTTCGACAATGGTGACTTTGCCGATACGGGATATGGCATGCGCCGCGAAAACACGATGATTGTAGCGGTGCAATGCGCGCGGTCTGCCGACACGTGTTTCTGCGCGTCGATGAACACCGGGCCGCGCGCTGAGTCCGGCTTCGACCTTGCCCTGACCGAGCTTGATGGCGAGTTCCTGCTGGAATGCGGCACGGCGAAGGGCGCCGATGTGCTCGCTGCCGTCACGATGGCCGATGCGCAACCGGGCCATGTCGAGGCAGCGTCGCGCGTGACGGCGCAGGCGGCCGAAAGCCAGAGCCGGAAGATAGCGCCGGGTATCGCGTCGCTGTTGGCCGACAATCTCGAACATCCGCGCTGGGACGATGTCGCCGATCGCTGCATGTCGTGCGCGAACTGCACCCTGGCTTGCCCGACATGTTTCTGCACGGATGTCGAGGACACCAACGATCTTCAGGGCGACAACACCGAGCGCTGGCGCACATGGGACAGCTGTTTCACCCTCGATTTCAGCTACATCCACGGCGGCGCCGTCCGGCGTTCGACGCGCTCGCGCTACCGCCAGTGGATGACACACAAACTGTCGAGTTGGCATGATCAGTTCGGCACATCGGGTTGTGTCGGATGCGGGCGCTGCATCGCGTGGTGTCCCGTGGGAATCGATATCACCGAAGAAGCCGCCGCAATCGCGGCAGCGCCAGCGGAACAGGAGGCTTAAGAGCATGAAGATCCACGGCTTCGAGGAAATCCTGTCCGAACATCCGGTGTTCAAGGATTTCGACAAGGACACACTGGCGCTGCTCGCCGGTTGCGCCCGCAACGAGCATTTTGCCGCCGGCGCCGAGATCTATGGCGAGGGCAGCGGCGCCGACAAGGTCTACATCATCCGAGCCGGCGATGTGGCCGTTGAGATATCGGCGCCGGAGCGTGCGCCGATCGTCGTCGAAAGCCTGCACGCCGGCGATGTGCTCGGCTGGTCCTGGCTGGTGCCGCCTTACAAGCACATGTCCGATGCGCGCGCCGTTTCGGAGGTTCGCGCGGTCAGCCTCGATGCGGTTTGCCTGCGGGGCAAATGCGACGACAACCCGTCGCTTGGCTATGAGATGTTCAAACATTGGCTGCCGCACATGGCGGCGCGGGTGCGTTCACTGCGCATGCAGGTCCTCGATCTCTACGGAACCAAGAAACAGTAAGGCGCACGAACGGCCATGCAGAAGGATCCGATGATACCGCAGCGGTACCGCGTCAAACGTTCCTTTCAGGAGCTGGACGACGTGAGGACGATGGAACTCGTCGCCGTCGATGGCGAGACCATGTCGTTTCAGCCGGGGCAGTTCAACATGCTCTACGCGTTCGGCGTCGGTGAAATCGCGGTTTCGATTTCCGGAGATGCGGCCGAGGGCGATCAACTGGTTCACACGACACGCTCGGTGGGCGCCGTGTCTTCGGGGGTCAACAATTTGCGCGATGGCGACATGGTCGGTGTGCGCGGCCCGTTCGGCAGCGCCTGGCCGGTTGCGCAGGAAACCGGCCGCCACATTGTGTTCGTCGCCGGCGGTCTGGGTCTCGCCCCATTGCGTCCGGCGATTTATCATGTGCTGAACAACCGCGACAGCTATGCGGGCATGACGCTCGTCTACGGTGCGCGCTCGCCGGATGAACTGCTCTACCCCGAGCAATTGAAGGCGTGGAAATCGCGTTTCGACACCGAAGTCGAGGTAACGGTCGATCATGCCGACCGCAACTGGACCGGGCAGGTCGGCGTCGTGACCAAGAGCCTCGACCGGGCGCTTGCCGGAAACAACGCGTCGGAGGTATCGGCCTTCGTCTGCGGACCGGAAATCATGATGCGGTTCTCGGTCATGAGCCTTGAGGCCGCCGGGGTCACCGACGACCGGATCTGGGTCTCCATGGAGCGCAACATGAAATGCGCCATCGGGTTTTGCGGGCACTGCCAGTTCGGCCCGGATTTCATCTGCCGCGACGGTCCGGTTTTCCGGCAGGACGCGGTGGCCAATCGCATCGCAATGAAGGAGCTGTAGATCATGGCGCGCCCCAAGCTCGCAGTCTGGAAGTTCGCCTCATGCGACGGATGCCAGTTGACCTTGCTCGATTGCGAGGACGAATTGCTGGATATCGCCGGTCAGATCGATATCGCGCATTTTCTGGAGGCGACCAGTTCCATCGACAAGGGTCCCTACGACATCTCGCTCGTCGAAGGCTCGATCACCACGTCGCACGACGCGCATCGCATCCAGGAAATCCGCAAGAATTCCAGGACATTGATCACCATCGGCGCCTGTGCGACCGCCGGCGGCATCCAGGCGCTGCGCAACTTCGCCGATGTCGAGGCATTCACGCGGTCGGTCTATGCGCATCCGGAGTTTATCGACACGCTGGATACATCGACGGCGATTGCCGATCACGTGCCGGTCGATTTCGAGTTGCGCGGATGCCCGGTGTCCAAGCATCAATTGCTGGAACTGATCACCGCCACGCTGGCCGGGCGCAAGCCGCATGTCTCGCGCGCTTCGCAATGCACCGAATGCAAGCTGTCGGGCACGGTTTGCGTCATGGTCGCCCATGGCACGCCGTGCCTCGGGCCGGTCACCCAGGCCGGTTGCGGAAACCTCTGTCCGTCGCATGGCCGCGGTTGCTATGGGTGTTTCGGGCCGAAGGAAAACCCGAACCCGGCTGCGCTGACTGGCCATCTCGCCGCGCTCGGCATGGCGCGGGCCGAACTGCGCGATTTCTACCGCAGCTTCAACGCTGGCGCGCCTGATTTCGAAACGGAGAGCAGATCACATGAGTGAACGAATTCTCCAGGTCGATGCGCTTGCGCGCGTGGAAGGCGAGGGCGCGCTCTACGTCAAATTGAACGGCGACCAGATCGAGAAGGTCGAGTTCCGCATCTTCGAGCCGCCGCGCTTCTTTGAGGCTTTCATGGTCGGTCGCGATGCGCGTGAGGCCCCGGACATCACGTCGCGGATCTGCGGCATCTGCCCGATTGCCTACATCATGAGCGCCAGCCAGGCGGTCGAGGATGCGATCGGCGTGACCGTCACGCCGGAAATCCACGATCTGCGCCGGCTGATTTATTACGGCGAGTGGATCCAGAGCAATGTTCTGCACGCCGCCATGCTGCATGCGCCGGACTTCCTCAACCTGCATGACGCGATCAGCATCGCCGAGGTCAATCCCGAGCTGGTCAAATCCGCGTTGCGGCTCAAGAAGATCGGCAACAGCCTCATGGAGGTCGTGGGTGGGCGCGCAGTCCATCCGGTCAATACGCGTGTCGGCGGCTTCTACAGCGCACCGGCGCGCGACAAGATGCGCGCCCTGCTGCCCGAACTGGAATGGGGCATCGAGGCGGCGCGCGAGGTGGCATTGGCGTTCTCGGGCTTCGATTTCCCCGATGACGAACACGACTATCAGTTCGTGTCGCTGAAGCATCCGGACCGCTATGCGATCGCCGAGGGACGCATTGTATCGAGCCGCGGCATGGACATCGGCGTCGCCGAGTTCAACGATCACTTCTTCGAGGAACATGTGGCGCGCTCCAATGCGCTGCATGGGCGCATGCGTGACGGCTCGCCCTATCTCGTCGGCCCGCTGGCCCGCTACGCCAACAGTTTCGAGCAGCTTTCGCCGGCCAGCCAGGAGACGGCCCGGCTCTGCGGTCTCGGCGAGGTGGTGCGCAATCCGTTCAAGTCGATCCTGGTGCGCATGATTGAGGTGCAATTCGCCATCGAGGAGGCGGCCCGGATCATCGGCGACTATGAAGAGCCGGCGCAGTCCTTCGTCGAAACGCCGCTTCGCGCAGGCACCGGCCACGGCTGTACGGAAGCACCGCGCGGCATGTGTTACCACACCTACTCGATCGACGACGATGGCAAGATCGAAAGCGCGCAGATCGTCCCGCCGACCTCCCAGAACCAGCCGCAGATCGAAGTCGACCTGACGCGTGTGGTGGCGGCCAACATGGACATGACGGATGCCGACCTGCAATGGCGCTGCGAACAGACGATCCGCAATTACGATCCGTGCATCTCGTGTGCGACGCACTTCCTGAAGCTCACCGTCGAGCGCGGCTGATCCGATGGCTGGCAGCCCCCTCTATGTCGGGATCGGCAATTCCTTTCGCTCAGACGACGGGGTTGGCCCGTGGATCGCCGGCGAACTGGGCGCGCGCGGCCGTGACACCAAGGTTCACGCTGGCGACGGCACCGGCCTGATCGACCTCTTTCAGGAACGCGGGAGCATCGTGTTGATCGACGCCACGCAAAGCGGCGTCGAGCCGGGCACGCTGGTGACCTTCGATGCGATCGCCGACAGGTTACCGGCCGAGTTCTTCCGCTATTCGACGCATCGATTCGCCCTGGCCGAAGCCGTCGAGATCGCCCGTCATCTCGGTTTGCTGCCGAAAGAACTGATGGTCTACGGGATCGAGGGCGCGATATTCGAGCCCGGTACGTCGCTCTCGGCACCCGTACGCGCCGCAGCTGAAGGCTTGGTCGACCGGTTGGCGCGTCAGATGCAGCCGCAAGGTGCGGTCTGATGCATGAGATGGCAATGTGCCGCAACATCCTCGAGATCATCGAGGAACAGGCGGCTGCGCAAGGGTTCGCCAAGGTCAAGCGGATCAGCCTCGAAATCGGTCCGCTCGCCGGCGTCGAGGTCGAGGCGCTGAAGTTCGGTTTCGACGTCGTCACGCGCGGTTCGCTTGCCGATGGCGCGACGATTGATATCATTCGGCCCGAGGCGCGCGCGCGGTGCCTCGATTGCGGCGCGGACATGGTCATTCAACAGCGCTACGACCCGTGCCCGCGATGCGGCTCCCATCGGCTGCAGATCGCCAGCGGTGATGAGTTGCGGGTCAAGGAACTGGAGGTTGCCTGATGTGCACGGTTTGCGGATGTGAGCATCCCAGCGGCGCGGCGAAGGACGCGCATCGGTCGCATGACCACCACCATGGCGACGATGTCGACCGCACGATCCGCCTGGAGTTAGACATACTTGCGAAGAACAACGCATATGCCACTGAAAACAGGTCGCTTTTTGCTGATCGTGGTATTCTTGCGCTGAACTTGGTTTCAAGCCCCGGTTCCGGCAAGACGAGCCTGTTGGTCAAAACCATCGAGATGCTTGGCAATGGTCTCCGCGCCTGTGTGATCGAGGGCGACCAGCAGACCACCAACGACGCCGACCGTATTCGTGCCACAGGCGCGCCGGCCGTGCAGATCAACACCGGCAAGGGTTGTCACCTGGATGCGCACATGGTCGGCCACGGCATCGCCGACTTGCAGCCGCCGGAAGGCTCGCTCGTGTTCATCGAGAATGTCGGCAATCTTGTCTGCCCGGCGGCGTTCGATCTCGGCGAGGCGCACAAGGTCGCCATTCTCTCGGTCACCGAAGGCGAAGACAAGCCGATCAAATACCCGGACATGTTCGCCGCCGCCGACCTGGTGCTGCTCAACAAGACCGACCTTCTGCCGCATCTCGATTTCGATGTCGACGAGACCATCGCCAATGCGCGCAAGGTCAACCCGTCGATCAAGGTACTGCAGGTCTCGGCACGCACTGGCGAGGGCATGGAGAGTTGGCTTGCCTGGCTGAACGGCGCCCGCGCCATGGCGCTTGCCGGTCATCCAATTGGCGCGGCTGCGGAATGAGGACGGCGCCATGTGTCTTGCAATCCCGGCCAAGGTGACCGCGCTCGAGGACGGCGACATGGCCGTCGTGTCGCTGGAAGGCGTCAGGAAGCGCATTTCGGTCGCGTTGCTCGATGAGATCGCCGTCGGCGACTATGTGCTGATCCATGTCGGCTATGCGTTGCACCGGCTCTCCGAAAGCGAGGCGGCGCGCACGCTTTCACTGATGGCCGAGGCGGGCATTCTTTCCGGGGAACTGGAGGAAATGACCGGAGGCGAGGCATGAAATATGTCGACGAGTTTCGCGACCGGGAACTGGCGAAAACGTTGGCGTCGCGCATCGCCGCGGAGGCTGCTGGTGATCGCGACTATCACCTGATGGAGTTTTGCGGCGGCCACACCCATGCGATCTTTCGCTACGGCGTGCAGGATCTGGTGCCGGATAATGTCCGTTTCGTGCACGGGCCGGGTTGCCCTGTGTGCGTGCTGCCGTCGCGCCGCCTGGACGACGCCATCGAACTGGCCGAACGCCACGGCGTGATCCTGTGCACCTATGGCGACATGATGCGCGTGCCCGGCAGCAAACGCCGCTCGCTGATCCGCGCCAAGGCAGATGGCGCCGACATCCGCATGGTCTATTCGACGCTTGATGCGCTCAAGATCGCCCGCGACAATCCCGGTCGGCAGGTCGTTTTCTTCGCCATCGGCTTCGAGACGACAACCCCGCCGACCGCAGTCGCAATCAAGCAGGCCGAGGCCGAAGGGCTCGGCAACTTCAGCGTGTTCTGCAACCACGTACTGACGCCCTCTGCCATCGGACACATCTTGGAGTCGGAGGATTTTGCCGAAGGAGGACCGGCGCGGATTGACGCTTTCCTCGGGCCTTCGCATGTGTCGGCAGTCATTGGCTCCAGGCCCTACGAGGCGCCGGCCAAACACTACGGCAAGCCGGTGGTCATCGCCGGGTTCGAGCCGCTCGACGTGATGCAATCCGTGCTGATGCTGATCCGGCAGCTCAATGAGGGGCGTGTCGAGGTTGAGAACCAGTATACGCGCGTCGTCACCCGCGATGGCAACCGCAAGGCACAGGCGCTGGTTGCCGAGGTGCTGGAAGTTCGCGACGCCTTCGAATGGCGCGGCCTCGGCACGATCCCGCGCAGCGCGCTGCGTATCCGCGAACGTTTTGCCGCCTTCGACGCCGAGGAGCGTTTCGAAGTTTCCGACAAGAAGTCGGGCGAAGTGAAGTCCTGCGAGTGCCCGTCGGTGCTGCGCGGCGTCAAGAAGCCGACCGACTGCAAGCTCTTCGGCACGGTCTGCACGCCGGACAATCCCATGGGTTCGTGCATGGTTTCATCGGAAGGCGCGTGTGCGGCCTATTGGAGCTATGGCCGCTTCCGCGAACCCGCCCGCGATCTCGAAGGCACGGCGGCATGAATATGGCCGGTCCGGCAGTTGCGCCATTGTCCGGCGCGGTCGACATGACCCATGGTGGCGGCGGGCGGGCTTCGGCCGATCTGATCGCCGCGCTGTTCCAGCGCCATTTCGCTAATCCGGCGCTCGACCGGGGCGATGACGCCGCGCTTGTCGGCGTGCCCGCCGGCCGTATCGCGGTCTCCACCGACGGCCATGTGATCTCGCCGGTCTTCTTTCCCGGCGGCGACATCGGATCGCTGGCCGTTCACGGCACACTGAACGATGTGGCGATGGCCGGGGCGACGCCGGTATCGATGACCGCCGGTTTCATTCTGGAAGAGGGTTTTCCGCTCGCCGATCTGGAACGCATCGTCATGTCGATGGCGCAGGCGGCGAAGCATGCCGGCGTGCCGATTGTCGCAGGCGACACCAAGGTGGTCGAGAAGGGCAAGGGCGACGGCGTTTTCATCACCACGACCGGGATCGGCATCGTGCCGGACGGGGTGGACATCTCGGCGGCAAGCGCGCGCCCCGGCCAGGCGATTGTCCTGTCCGGATCCATTGGCGACCACGGCGTGGCGATCCTGTCGAAACGCGAGAACCTGGAATTCGAGACGGAGATCCAATCCGACAGCGCCGCGCTACACAACATGGCGGGCGCCATCGTGGCCGCGCATCCGGGCATCTCGGTGATGCGCGATCCGACCCGCGGCGGGCTGGCCGCCGCACTCAACGAGATCGCCCAGGCGTCCGCTGTCGGCGTGACGCTCGACGAGGCGGTAATTCCAGTGAAACCGGATGTGAAGGCGGCCTGCGAACTGCTTGGCCTCGACCCGCTCTACGTCGCCAATGAAGGCAAGATGATCTGCATCTGCGACGCGCCTATCGCCGCGAATGTGCTCTCCATCATGCGCGCCGATCCACTCGGCGTCGACGCCTGCATTATCGGGAAGATCACCGATGATCCGGCGCGGCTGGTTCGCATGACGACGCTGTTTGGTGGCACGCGCGTCGTTGACTGGCTCGCCGGAGAGCAACTGCCGAGGATTTGTTAGTCGTTGTCTGTCCAGGGACGACGCTACCGCGTGCGCGGTCTGGTACAAGGCGTTGGCTTTCGGCCGCATGTCTGGCGGCTGGCGAACACGTTGGGCCTTTCCGGCACTGTGCGCAATGACAGCGCCGGCGTCGAGATCGACGCGTGGGGCACTGCCCCGGTGCTGGAGCGGTTCGCGGAGAAGCTGCGTGACAGCAAGCCCGCACTCGCGCGTGTTGAAACTGTGGCGTGGCAGTCACTGGACGGGACCGCGCCAGATGACGGTTTCCGGATCGCGGAAAGCCTGGCCGGGGACGTCTCCACCGGCATCGTGCCCGACGCCGCCACCTGCGCCGACTGCCGCGCCGAAATCCTCGATGCGGCCAACCGGCGCTACCGCTACGCCTTCGCCAACTGCACCCATTGCGGGCCGCGCCTGTCGATCGTCGAGGGCATTCCCTATGATCGCGCGCGCACCTCGATGCGCGAATTCGAGATGTGCGGCGACTGCGCGAGCGAATATGCCGATCCCGCAGACCGCCGGTTTCATGCCCAGCCGAATTGCTGTCCGGTCTGCGGGCCGCGCCTGTGGCTTGAAGACGCGAAAGGTGAGGTCGATACCGTCGATCCGATTGTGGCGGCGGCAGGTCTGCTGCGCGATGGCCGCATCGTCGCGGTCAAGGGCATTGGCGGCTTTCACCTCGCCTGCGATGCGCTGAACGGTGCCGCCGTCGCCGAACTGCGCCGCCGCAAGCGCCGCCAGGCCAAGCCGTTTGCGGTCATGGCCCGCGATGTCGCGCAGATCAGGCAGTTTTGCGATGTCAGCGCCGCCGAGGAGCAACTGTTGAGCGGGCCGGCGGCGCCCATCGTGCTGCTCGAAAGGTTCGGCCTTTCGATGGCCGACGGTATCGCGCCCGGCCAGAACCGCATCGGCGCGATGTTGCCCTACACGCCGTTGCACATCCTGTTGATGGAGGCGCTCGACGGCCCTGTCGTGCTGACTTCGGGCAACCTCTCCGACGAGCCGCAGGTCATCGACAATGACGAGGCGCGCCAGCGGCTTGCCGGCGTGGCCGATGCCTGGCTGATGCATGACCGCGCCATCGTCAACCGGCTGGACGACTCGGTCGTTCGGTTCGATACGAACGGCCCACAGATCCTGCGCCGCGCGCGCGGCATGGCGCCCGCGCCGATTGCGCTTGCCGCGGGCTTCGCCGATGCGCCGCCGGTGCTGGCTATGGGCGCGGAGCTGAAATCCACTTTCTGCCTGCTGCGCGACGGCCAAGCGGTGGTCTCCCAGCATATCGGCGATCTGCAGGACGCCGCGACCCATGACGACTACCTGAAAGCGCTGCGGCTTTACCGCGACATTTACCGTTTCGAGCCGCGCGTGATCGCCGTCGATCGGCATCCCGACTATCACGCCACGCGGATCGGCGAGGCGCTGGCGGCGGAAACCGGCGCGCAAATTGCCCGCATCCAGCATCACCATGCCCATCTCGCTGCCTGCCTCGCCGAACACGGGATCGCGCCGGGCGACGACCGCTCCGTCGCGCTGATCCTCGACGGCACCGGGCTGGGCGCCGATGGCGTCATCTGGGGCGGCGAGGTACTGGTCGGCGGCTATGACGGCTTTGAGCGCGCCGGCCATCTGCCCGAAACGCCGCTGCCCGGCGGCGAGCAGGCGGCGCGCCAGCCCTGGCGCAACGCGGTCGCGCACTTGGATGGCGCGCTCGGCGCGGACTGGCTGCGTGAACTCGATGGAACGGAGACCGGACAATATCTGGCCGCAAAGCCGCTTCCCATGCTCGAAACGATGGTCGCGCGCGGCATCAATTCGCCGCTGTCGACCTCGACGGGTCGGTTGTTCGACGCGGTGGCGGCGCTGCTCGGCATCTGCCCCGACCGCCAGCACTATGAAGGTCAGGCCGCCATGGAGATGGAGGCGCTCGCCACGCCTCACGCCAAGACAGCCGGCGGCTATCCCGTAGACGTGATACGCAAAGCCGGCATTGCCGTCCCGACACTGCGGCCGCTGTGGCGGGCACTCGCCGAAGACCTGCGAAAAGGTGCCGAGCATGGCATCATCGCCGCGCGTTTCCACAACGGCCTCGCCGATGTGCTCGCCTCTATCGCCAGCCAAGCGGCAATGCAACGCGGCCTGCAGCGCATCGTCCTGTCCGGCGGGGTCATGCAGAACCGGTTGCTGACGCATCGCCTCTGCGCGGCGTTGACGGCCGGCGGCCACGAAGTGTTGTTGCATCGCCTTGTGCCGGCCAATGACGGCGGCGTGTCGCTCGGCCAGGCGGTCGTCGCTGCAAGGCTCGCAATCGCCGAAGCCGCAGGCTAAAACACCACCCGAAGACAAATTCGCTACGAGGGAATCGCCATGAGCGGCACCATCATCGCGCCATCGGTCCTGGCCTCCGATTTCTCGAAGCTCGGAGACGAGATCGAGGCGGTTTCGCGCGCCGGCGCGGACTGGATCCATCTCGACGTGATGGACGGCCATTTCGTGCCGAACATCACCTTCGGTCCGCCTGTCATAAAGTCGGTGCGCGACCGCACCGACAAGATCTTCGACTGCCACCTCATGATCGAGCCATGCGATCCCTATCTCGCCGCTTTTGCCGAAGCCGGCTGCGACATCATCACGGTGCATGCCGAGGCGACGCGCCACCTCGACCGCTCGTTGCAGGCGATCCGCGATCTCGGCAAGAAGGCCGGCGTGTCGCTCAATCCGTCGACACCGGAAAACGTCATCGAATATGTGCTCGACCGCCTCGACCTCATATTGCTGATGACGGTCAACCCGGGTTTCGGCGGCCAGAAGTTCATTACGCCGGTTGTCGAAAAAGTGTCGCGTATCAAGGCGATGATAGGCGACCGCCCCATCGATATCGAAATCGATGGCGGCGTGACGGCCGAGACCGCGCCGCTGGTGGCCGCAGCCGGCGCCAATGCGCTTGTGGCCGGTTCGGCCGTGTTCAAGGGCGGCACGGAAGCTGCCTATCGTGACAACATGGCGGCGATCCGCGCCGCCTCCGACGGTGCCATGCGCGCCGCCGCTTGAACGGGACAGGAGAACATCATGGCAGCAATACCGCCGGTATGCGATTTCGGCTGGAAGGCCGTCGACGCGCGTCTGATGGGCACGGAAGGCCGCGCCTGGTCGCTCCTCGACTGCGCCGGGCCGAACGGCCTCGTCGTCGCCTTCATTTGCAATCACTGCCCCTATGTGAAGGCGGTGATCGACCGGATCGTGCGCGACGCCGTCGATCTGGAGCCGCTCGGCATCGGTTTCGTCGCGATCAACTCCAACGACGCGACCGTCTATCCGGAGGATTCGTTTGACGGCATGAAGGCGTTCGCCGCAGCGCATTCCTTCGGCTTCCCCTATCTGCACGACGAGAGCCAGGCGGTCGCCCGCGCCTATGACGCGGCCTGCACGCCCGATTTCTTCGGCTTCAACAAGGATATGGAGTTGCAATATCGCGGCCGGCTCGACGCATCGCGCAAGGAGGCCGGCTCGGACGATCTCCGGCGCGACCTGTTCGAAGCGATGCGCCAGGTCGCTGAAACCGGGCAGGGGCCGCAGGACCAGGTGCCCTCCATGGGGTGCTCGATCAAGTGGAAGGAGACTGCGTGAGTGGTCTTTTTGACCACCCCGGCGCCCGCTGCGGCTGGCCCGAAGCGCTGTTGTTCGATCTCGACGGTACGCTGGTCGATTCCGTCCCCGATCTCACCTCGGCGATCAACATGGTATTGTCGGAAGCCGGCCACGCGCCGCTCGCGGTCGACCAAGTCCGCGCGATGATCGGCAACGGCATCGCCAAGCTTGTCGAACGCGCCTTTGCCGCGCGCGCCGTCGCGCTTCAGGGTGCTGATCTCGCCGTCATGACCGACCGCATGATGGCGGTCTATGGCGGCGCGCTTGTCGACAAGACCGTACCGATGCCCGGTGCCGCCGAAATTCTGCGCGCCTATGCGGCTGTCGGCGTGCGGATCGCCGTGGTGACCAACAAGCCGGAGGCCTTCTCACGCGAAATCCTCGCGGCGCTTGGCCTTGCCGAAAGCGTTGGCGCGGTCGTCGGCGGCGACACCGGCCCGGCGCGCAAGCCCGCGCCCGGCATGCTTGCCCACGCACTGCAACAACTTGGCGTTTCCGCGCCTCGTGCCGCCATGGTCGGCGACAGTCCTGCGGATATCGATGCGGCGCGCGCCGTGCCGATGGCCAGCATAGCCATGCGCGGCGGTTACACCAGCATTCCCGCCGACGATCTTGGCGCCGACGCGGTCATTGATACGCTTGCCGATCTGCCGCAGGCGATCGAGGCGCTGAAGGAGTTCGCTTAGGCCCTTGCGGCTGCCCTCAGCAGGATGCGCGAGTAGAGCCGGTGGACGGGGATGAGCAAGGTCGCGAGCCTGCGTCGCCGTTTGGTGCCGTGTGGGCCAGCCGCGACCGCGACAACCGCCGACCCGAAGTAAAGGTCTGTCCGCGACGCATCGCCGGGATGCGGCTCGATGCAAAGCCAGGTCCGGATGGTGTCGTGTCGCACCGACATGAGAAGCTGTGTGTCCGAACGCCTTTCGACCCGCCAGCCGGCAAATCCGCCGCTGCGGCCGTCGGCGAGCGCCTGCACGTCGCCTTGCGAGGTTCCGGTCTGCCCGAAAGCGGCGAGAAGGCGGCGCTCCAGCCGAAAGATCCAGCTGTCGAAGAAGGTTGCGACAAACCGCGCGAGATCGATATGCCCCGGAACGGTCGTTCTGTAGCAGTCGACGTAGTTCGCTGCGTCTTGTGCATAGGGGCCGAGAAAGCTGCCGACCGGCAACGGCGCAACCTGGATAATCGACATGATGCATCCCTTGTTTGAGTTTCATACATAACATAATATGCGTTATGTTTCTGTAGCAAAGGGGTTGGCGCCATGGATATCGCCCATTTTGTCGCGGCTTGCGGCAGCCTGTTCATCGCGGCGGTGCATGTGTTTGCCGGAGGGCCGGCCGTCGCCGCGCCCATTGCCGCCGCAGAGGAACTGGATCCAGTCGTCCGCGACACCGACTATTATTGCTGGCATCTGGTGACGATCAGTCTCCTCGTGATGGCTGCCGCCTTTCTGTGGTCGGCCTTCCATCCGGGCGCGTGGGAACTGGCGGTTGCCGGAACGGCGATGGCGGCGACCTACAGTCTCTGGGGCATCGGCCTCGCGGTGGCGCGGCGGCAGCGGTTTCGCGATTTGCCGCAAGGCCTGATGTTCCTTCCCGTCGCGCTTGCCGGTCTGGCGGGGCATCTTGCATGACGGGCAAACGCTTCCGCCGCGAGGATTGGCTCGAATTCGGCCTGCAGCAGCTTGCATCCCAAGGGCCGGAAGCGTTGAAACTGGCGACGCTCTGTGAGGCCGCCGGCAAGACCATCGGTTCCTTCTATCACCATTTCAGTGACCAGTCGGCGTTCTTCGAAGCGATGCTGGCGCATTGGAAGAAGCGCAACACGCTGGAAATCATCGACCGGACCGATGAGATCGCCGATCCTGATGCCAGGGCCCGGCAGTTGAGCGCCATCGTCGGCGCGATGGATCACCAGGTCGAGGTCGGCATGCGCAGTTTTTCACATCAGAACCGCTTGGCGGCGGAAGTGACAGCCGAAGTCGACCGGATGCGGATCGGCTATCTGCAGGCGATTTGTCAGGAGGGGCTGAACCTGCCGGAAGACGAGGCGCGCGCTTTGGCCGAACTTGAATATGCGGCGTTCGTCGGTGCCCAGATCATCTGGCCCGCCGGCGGATCGGAAACCCGCAAGAAGCTCTCGGATCTGTTCGAAGCGATGGTGAGCCGGTATTACGGCAAGTGAGGTCGCCCGAAGCCAGGGTTGTCGGCTTCGGGCCTGCCGTGCTCATCGCGAACGCGCAGCCAGTTCCGGACTCAAGTCGTCTGCGCTTTGGCCGACAAATCGGCTCTTCACAAACCGCACGGTCCAGAACGCGACGAAGCCGGCGGGGCCGAACAGGAAGATCAGCGGCAGGCAGGGCAGAACCGTCCAGGAGGCGATCCCTTCGGCGCGTGCCGTGCGGCACACCCATGCGCCGATGAACAGGTCGAACAGCCAGGAAGTGGACCTGGCCGGCGAGTGCTGCGGCTGGCCCGAAGCGCCGTTGTTCGATCTCGACGGTACGCCGGTCGATTCCGCCCCCAATCTCGCCTCGGTGATCAACATCGTATTGTCAGAAGTCGGTCACGCGCCGCTCGCGATTGACGAAGTCCGCGCGATGATCGGCAACGGCAGCGCCTTGTCGATCACGCCGGGTATCTACAGAGCGTTGGCGGCCTCGAAAGTGCTTGTCGCGGCGTCTTCCAGCGCCTTGCGGAATGTCCTTTTTCCGCCGGATGCATCTCGGATCGGACCGTAGACAAGGTGGGTCAACCCTGCACCGGATCGCAGGTTGAGTTTGCGCGCGATTGCGCCGATGTCTTGCTCGCGCTCGGAGAGAAAAACGGTTTTCGACAGGGCGCCGCCGTCCCTGATCTGTTCAAGCTCCCATATCATCTGATCGGACAGATCCGAGGCATCGAAGAAGATCAAATCCACACTGCGGATCGCATGGGTGACGACCTCCTGCCACTCGTCATCCTCGATCCGCAGGATCCGCATCCCGGAGAAGAACTCTGACTGTGCCCCTCTGGCTGCGTTGGCGATTTCCTGATCCAGATAGTTGAAGACCCTCGGCCCGGTCAGCTTCACGCGTCCTGAGCCGATAATCCAGATGCGCCGGATATTCCGCACCAGGCTGAAGACCCCGATCATGGTGTAGGCAAACAGGATTGCGGCCAATATGTAGAGCAACGTTGCGGAAGTGAACCAATCGGGAATCGTGTCGTTTCTTGAGAAAAGCTCGGAATTGAACAGCACAACGTTCACCCAGATAAGAGCGATCAGCAGGGACATGGAAGCCGGAAACACGATGTACATGAACAGTTCGAGTATCAGCCGGTAGATCGCCTGCCGGCGGGACAGCTTCGACGTGTCGACCCGGCTGTCCGCCAGCGTCATCATTCGAACGTGATTGATGGACAGCCTCTCGAAGACACGAGAGATGCGAAAATCGCTGTCAGGGGCGACATGAAATCTGCGAAGCCAGAGCCCGGTCATTCGTGGCGTTGTGCAAGAGTAATAAGCGCGGGCGCCAACGCTCGCGAAAAAGAGAACGGCGAGCAGCGGTCCGCCCCAGCCGCCCACGATCATGCTGAAGGCTGTGGCAGTCATCTCGAAAATGGTCAGGAGCGCAAGAACTGTCGCCCCGACCCAAAAGAAACCCGCGATCCGAAGCGCATTTGACCGCCTCTTGAAAGACGATCCGGCTCCACCCAACACAAGCCGCTTTATAACCCAAATCCCGGGGGTCAGGAGAAGCAGCAAAAGAAACCCGATTGGCGTCAATAAAAAGAGCTGTCCGACATCCATAACTTGAAAATCACTGTCAAAAAAACTCGATGCAATTCAGTTCCACGAAACAAGAGATGCGGCAAGGAGTATGCGGGTATTCCCGCCGACCGCCGCAAAGGGAAACGTGGACAGATCATGTGATCGCGGTGCCGAAACACGCGCTCTGCGAACTCGAACACGACAGTCCCGCAACACCTGCCGGGATAGCTTGCTGTGTTGAGCGGAGGACCGTCTTTGGGCGGCGCAGGCCGCAGCCTCCGCAAAAAAATCGGATGAACTTTATCCACCGTGCGCAAACCTCCGCCATGCTGGACCGCATGGATTACGGTTCGGATGAATGGTTTGACCTGGAGATCGCGCAATACCGCGCCACGCTGTCGCGCATCGTTAAGACCCTGTGCATCAAGACCGGTCTGGATGTCGGCGGCGCCGACATGCTGCCGGAATGCATCTGGCGGGCGGTCCTGCGGGTGCTCTATCCCGCCGAAAGCGCGACACGGCGTCTGCTGGCGGTCGCGGCGCGCAACATCGCGGTCAAGCTGCACATCCGGCGGGCCAAACGCCGTCCGTTTGCCGGGATCGCGGCGGCAAAGGCCGATGCGTCCGACACTGCCGACACCGACACCGACGCCGATCTCGACCTGACCACGGTACCGGAGGACGCCACGCTCGATGTGCCGGCGTCGGTCGTGGCCTGCCTGATCGTGAAGGACAAAAGCCCAAGGCCGATGACCAACATCGTCTATCAGGGCAGGCAGGTGCCCGTCGGCCAGGCGCCCTGGGCATCAAAGCCGCAAGTCGCCAATGCCAGGCGGCCCCTTTCGCCGCAATTTGCCCTGTTCGATCCGCCGATCGACTATGCGGCGATCTTCGCCCCGCCGCGGCCGCGGCGCAAAGCCGTGCCGCGCATCACCTTTTTCGGCAGCGACGCGCCGCTGCCCATCGATCCGCCCAAGCAATCGCCGCCGGTCGACGGGCTCGGCCGCACCCTGATCAACGCCGCCCATGTCTGCCGGCGCGTCCGCGCATTGAAAGCCGCGCTGGACGATCTGCCCGGCCACGCCATCCGCTTCGCGCGCAGGAAGGCGCGATTGATGGCGGAACCCAATCCGTGCGCGGTCGAGGACGTGCCGGGAAACGCACCGGTTCCGCATCCCGAACCGATCACAAAGATCCAGATCCCGCTGCGTATCGGTCATCCGCCGGGCCGCCGGCGACGATCCGAAATCCCCATCGATGACATCCTGAAGGAATGCGACGCGCTCGCGCGTTATGCGCGGGCGCGGCAACGCTGACGCGTGCCTGGATGGCGCCGGCAGGTGGCTGTGGAAACGGGGCTCTAAGTCGATACACCCGCACAAGTTTTCGCTCCGCGCCGAAAAGTTGATGGAAATCAAGGGGCGTATCGTCAACCCGGGTATCGTGGTTGCGACAAACAAGAACGTGGGAGACAGTCATGGCCGAGCTTGCAATTGACAGCGGGGAACTGGAAGCCCTGATTGTCCGCATGCGTGCGTTGATGGCGCGTGAGGAAACGGACATCTCCGATCCCGGCGGCAATCCGTCTGACGACGAGGTGCCGGCGGCGTTGCAGGAACTGTCCGGCGACATGACCCGTGAGGAACTCGTTCAGGAGATCGAAGGCCTCAATGACGACCAGCAGGATGCGCTGGTCGCGCTCTACTGGATCGGTCGCGGCGATGTGGAACCCGAGGAGTGGGACAAGACGCTCGAGCTCGCCCGTTCGCGCCATGTCGGCCCGACCAGCCGCTATCTCCTGTCGCATCCGCTGGTTCCCGACCAGATCGAGGACGGCTGGGAAAAACTCCGCGAATCCGGCGAACTCGAATAGACGCCGGACGGCGCGTCAGGCGGTCAATCGACGATCAACCCGATTCCCGGCATGCGTGCCACCGACCGTTCGTCGCGCTCGAAGATGTGTTCGAGACTGCGCCGGCTGGTCCGCGCATGTTCGCGGATCATGGCCTCGGCTCTGGACCCTTCGCGCCCGACGATCGCATCGACAATGCCATGATGCTGCTCCTGTCCCAGCACCAGTAGCTTGCGGAATGCCTCGACGCGAGCCTTGTCGGGAATGAGGCCGGAGGGCGAGGCGAAGGGAAGCTTGTAGGCACGGTCGATCTCCCGCTCGAGCACGGCACTGCCGGGGAGTTGGCTGAGCGCCTTGTGGAAATCCATGTTGAGTTCGAGATAACCCTCGATATCGACATCGACCAGCCGTTCGCCGAAGCAGCCGTCCAGTTCGGTGAGGATCGCGCGGACGGCGCGCAGCTTCGCCTCGTCCACGCCGCGTTCGGCGGCCAGGCGCGCGGCGGTTCCTTCCAGGACCGCCCGGATTTCGATCCAGTCGATGACATCGTCGAGACCGAAGCGCCTGACTGCATAGCCGCCGGCGCGTTTGCGGTCGAGCAGGCCTTCCTCGGCCAGCCGGGAGAGCGCTTCGCGCACCGGCGTGCGTGAGATCCGAAGCATCTCGGCGAGCGGCACCTCGAACAGATGCGTCCCGCCCTCGATATCTCCGTTCAGGATGCGTTTTCGCAGTTCGATCTGCGCGCGCATGGTGTGCGTTGTCGACGACATGCGGCCGCTTCCCGTCCGTTGCGTTGTCTACGCATTAGACTTTCGTCTGATCTGCGAAGTCAAACGGTCGGCTGGTTGCTGCTGACCACAATTCACAAGTGTTTTTCAACGCTGCGTTGTTAATGGACCTCGGGCACCATCTGGATGTAGCCGGTCGGGCATTCATGCGCACACAGGCCGCAGCCCTTGCAATAGTCGAAATCGAACACGTAGTGCGAGCCGTCGGAGGCCAGTTCGGCGACCTTGATCACGGCATTGTCGGGACACAGCGTCCAGCAATTGTCGCAGGCCAGGCAGTTGCCGCACGACATGCAGCGTTGCGCTTCGGCCAGTGCCGCCGAGCGGCCGACATCGCCTTCGATCTCGGTGGCGAAATCGCGGTCTTCGACCGGCAGTTTCGGCACGTTGGGCCTTGCGCCGGGCGCAAAATAGACCGGGTTCAGTCCAGGCGCATCGAGCTGCGCACGGTCGTCGCTGGCCGGCAGGCTTTCGCCGGCGACCAGCGCTGCGGCCGCAACGGCGGCCATTCGTCCGTCGCCGATTGCCTCGGCAACCGTGCCGCGGTCGCCGCGCGCATCGCCGATCGCGAACACGTCTTCCATGCCAAGCGTGCCGAACCGGTCGTTCGGATACAGGTAATTGCCGTCGACGAGACCGTTCAGGCCGTCCGGATCGACCTTCTCGCCGATGCAGGGCACCACCATGTCGGCTTCGACGATCCGCTCGGTGCCGAAGAAGCTCGTCCGGTGCATGCGCCCGTCGGCGCCGCGTTCCTTCTTCAGCGTCACGATTTCGACGCCGGTCACGCGGCTGCCATGCATGACGAGCCGGTTGATCGTCGCGTGTTCGACAACCTCGATGCCTTCCTCCAGCGCCTCTTCCAGTTCGCGCGGCACGACATTGATGACGTCGGTCGGATCGGCATCGGGGCCGGGCAGGCCAGAGGCGCTGATCAGCTTGACGGTTTTGACGCCGGAGCGCTTGAGCAGTCGGCAGAGGTCGATCGCCGTGTTGCCGCCTCCATGCACGATGACGGTTTCCGCCTCGGGAAACTTGCCATGGTCCATGAAGTCGCGCAGCAGGTGCAGCCCCTCGTGGAAGTCTGCCGGGACCGCGCCGGCGACATCCCACGGCTTGCCCAGTTGGCAGCCCGGCGCCAGCAAGATCGCCTTGTAGGATCGGCGAAGCTCATCCAGCGCCACCTCTCGGCCGAGCCGCATGCGCGTGTTCAACTTGATGCCTGGAAGTGCCAGCAGTCGGTCGAGTTCGGCGTCGAGCACGGGGCGGGGAAGGCGGGTCGACGGGATCGCCGAGCGCAGCAGGCCGCCAGCCTCCGGACCGGATTCGAAGATCTCGGCCTTGAGCCCGAGCCGGATGCAATGATAGGCGGCCGAAAGCCCGCCCGGACCCGCGCCGATGATCGCGATGGTCGGCGCATCGTCCGCAGGCGCGCTGACGGGATATTCCCAGTTGTGGCTGATTGCTTCGTCGCCGAGCCAGCGTTCGAGATTGTGGATGGCGATCGGCTGGTCGATCGCGCCGCGATTGCATGCGCCTTCGCACGGATGCGGGCAAACCCGCCCGGTCACCGCGGGCAACGGGTTTGCCGCCACCAACTCCAGCCATGCTGCCTTGGCATCGCCTTCCTGAAGCTTGGCGAGCCAGGCTTGCTGGTCTTCGCCGGCCGGGCAGGCCGCATGGCATGGTGCCTTGGCGTGAATATGCGCCGGCCGCTCGGTCGACCGCCAGTTGCCGGTCTTGAAATCCAGCGACGTACCAGGTTCCGCGAATGCGCCGCGTGTCAGAACAGCCATCTTACGTTCCTCCGGTTGCGGATTCGCCTGCAAGCCCGCCGCGGCGGACTGTCGTCACGCCGGCAGTATCGGCAGGATCGGCGACTGCGCCGGAGAGACCGAAGACCGAGACGTTGTAGTCGGCAAGCGCCTGCAGGTGGTCGCTTTCGATTTTCGCGCGCGGATCGTCGGCATCGAACAGGTGTTTGAAGCGGCCCTGAAGCTCCAGATAGTCGCGCACCGGCCGGACTTTGCGAATAGGCATGATGTTGGTGACCGACCCGCGTTCCAGTTCGACGACCGGAAACAGTCCGCATTCGACCGCGCGGCGGGCGACTTCGATCGTCATTGCACTGGCATGTTGCCAGCCAAGCGGGCAGGGGCTGTGGACGACGAGGAAGGTCGGCCCGTCAATGCCCATGGCGTAGCGCACCTTGCGTTGCAGGTCGGCTGGAAACGCCACCGATGCGGATGCGGCATAGGGGATGTGGTGGGCGGCGATGATCGACAGCAGGTCCTTCTTGAGATGCCGTTTGCCCATCCGCTCCCGCCCCGCCGGCGATGTGGTCGTGGCGGCGGCATGCGGCGTCGAGGATGACCGTTGAATGCCGGTGTTCATGTAGGCTTCGTTGTCGAAGCAGACATAGAGGATGTTGTGGTAGCGCTCGAGCATCCCCGACAGCGCCTGGAAGCCGATGTCGTAGGTGCCGCCGTCACCGCCGAAGGCGAGCACCTTGGTGTTGCGGCCTTTCGCCTTCATCGCGGCTTCCATGCCCGACGCAACGGCCGGCGCGTTCTCGAACAGCGAATGGATCCACGGCACCCGCCAGGCCGATTCCGGCCAGGGTGTCGTGAAGACCTCCAGGCAGCCGGTCGCATTGGCGATCATCACGTCGGGCCCGGCGCTTTCCACGACCAGCCGGGCAGCCAATGCCTCGCCGCAGCCCTGGCAGGCGCGGTGGCCGCTTTCCAGGCCGCGAAACCGGAGTTTCTGCTCGTGTTCGACATGGTCGGGCGTCAGTGTCTTGCGCTTTTCCGCCGTCACAGGCGGCGACGGTTCGCGCCCGAACTTGTCGCGCAGCAATGCAATTCGCTCGTTGCGTTCGGTGTCGTTCAATTTACCGGTCCTCCGGTTTGAGCTTGTCCAAATCGGCATCGAAGACCGAGAAGGCGGGCGAGTCGGGGTCGGCGACCGCCGACATCAGGTCCGCGTAGACTGTCTCGGGAATGTCGCGGCCGCCCAGTCCGATCGCGTGATTGTGGATGCGCGGTGCGCCCGGCATGTCAGCCAGCACGGCGGCAATCTCGGTACCGACCACGCCGCCCAGCCCCGGCGAGATGGCGCGGTCGATGACGATCAGATGGTCGAGCCCCTCGACAGCGGCGCGAAGCGCGTCGGCCGGGAAGGGGCGGAAGGCGCGCAGCTTGATCAGCCGGGCGCCGCCGGCTTCGGCTTGGAAGCGGGCATGGCCCGCGCGTATCGTCCCGAAGGTCGAGCCCATGGCGACGATCCCGACCTTTGCATCCGGGTCGCCCTCGACCGTCAACAGGCCGCCGCAGGCGCGCCCGGTCAGTTCCCGCCAATCGCGGTCCGTGTCTTCGACGGTCTTGAGCGCCTGCTGCATGGCGGCGTGATGCGCGTGCCGGACTTCGGCGAAATACTCCGGCGTGACCAGCATGCCGAGCGAGCGCGGTTCGGAAGCATCGAGCCTGCGGTCGAACTCATAAGGCGGCAGCCAGCCGTCGATATCGGCTTGCGGCGGCAGGTCGATTACCTCCATCGTGTGCGTCAGCACGAAGCCGTCCATGCAGACCATGACTGGCAGTTCGCACTCCTGCGCGATGCGGAAAGCCTGCACTGTGGTGTCGACGGCCTCCTGATTGGACGCGCAGTGCAGCTGGATCCAGCCAGAATCGCGCACCGCCATGGAGTCGCCATGGTCGTTCCAGATCGACAGCGGCGCCGACACGGCCCGGTTGGCGACCGTCATGACCAGCGGAATGCGCAGACCGGCGATGTTGAACAGCACTTCCGCCATCAGCAGAACGCCCTGGCTGGCTGTCGCCGTGTAGGATCGTGCGCCCGATGCCGCCGCACCGAGAACGACGGAAGCGGCCGAGAACTCGCTTTCGACACTGACGAACTCCGTTTTCATGTCGCCGTCGGCAACCAGCTTGGACAGGTTTTCCACGATGTGGGTTTGCGGGGTGATCGGGTAGGCGGCGACGACTTCCGGGCGGCACAGCGCAACGGCCCGTGCAATCGCCATGCTGCCTTCAAGCGCTTCACGCATCGGCCGTCTCCTTCCACGCTCCCGCCTCGACCGTCGCGGCTGCCTTGCGGATCAGTTCAAGGTTTTTCGCCAGCGTGTCGCCGGAGAAGCGCTTGCCGACTGCCGCTTCAAGAGCCGATAGCGGGAAATTGCCGGTGAGCGTAATCAAGGCGGACAACAGCGCGGTATTGGGGATTGGCCGGCCGATGGTTTCGACCGCCATGGCGGTTGCCTGGATCGTCACCGCGTTGCAGCCGAAGGTCTGCCCGATCTCGCCACCGTCGCGCGGCGTGTTGACGATCATCGCGCCGCCGACCTTCAGGCCTCCAGTGATCTTCGGATCGGCCAGCAGGGTTTCATCCTGCACGATCAGATAGTCCGGGTTGCGCACCTGCGACCGCAGATCGATCGGATCCTTGCTCACCCGAACGAAGGCTATCACGGGCGCGCCGCGCCGTTCGGCGCCGAAGGCCGGGAAGGCCTGGCACATGAATCCGGCTTCGAACGCCGCAGCCGCCAGCAAATAAGCTGCCGCAACGTTTCCTTGGCCTCCGCGGCCATGAATACGATATTCGATCATGCCGGTATGCTAGTTTCGAACCGGCTCTACGCCATTGACTTACGTCAACGTAAGGCAGCAAACCGCAATACTGTTTCGGCGAAAGGCAACTGGCGCCTTATTCCTTGACATAAGGCTTGCCATCTGCGGCAGGCGGACGCGAACGACCGACAAAGCCGGCGACCACGACCATCGTCGCGATGTAGGGCGCCATGGCGAGGAACTCCGATGGGATCGGCGTTCGCAGCAGCGCCAGTTTCTGCTGCAGCGAGTCGGCGAAACCGAAAACCAGCGCAGCCGACAATGCGCCGACCGGGTGCCAGCGTCCGAAGATCATCGCGGCAAGCCCGATGAAGCCGCGCCCGCCGGTCATATTCTCATCGAAACGGCCTACTGTGCCCAGCGTGAACCATGCGCCGCCGAAACCAGCCACCATGCCGGCAAGCGTCACGTTGATATAGCGCGTACGATAGACGTTTATGCCGAGCGTGTCGGCGGCGCGCGGATGTTCACCGACCGAGCGCGCCCGCAGTCCGTAGCGCGTGTAGAACAGATAGTAGGTCGCCACGGCGACAAGCACGAGCGCGCCATAGACGAACAGGTTCTGATTGAAGAGCACCGGACCGATCACCGGAATATCGCCCAGCACCGGGATCTTGAATGCCCGGAATACTGGCGCGTTGTTCAGAAATCGGTGTTCGGCGAAAACCTGGCTCGATACGTAAGATGTCAAACCGAGCACGAACAGGTTGATCACCACGCCGGCAATGATCTGGTCCATCCGGTAGGTGACAACTAGAGCTGCGAGGATGAAGCCGAACATGCCGCCAATGCCGACCGCGAAGGCGAGGCCGGCCCAGCCTCCGAGCAGAGATCCCATCAATGCGCCAGTAAATGCGCCGGCCAGCAACATGCCCTCGATGGCGATGTTGACGACGGCGACACGCTCCGACAACACGCCGGCAAGGCCGCCAAGCGCAATCGGCACCGCGCGCACCATTGTCGCCTGAAGCATGCCGGTCAGCGAGAACGATTTGCCTGCCGTCGCCCAGACCAGAAACGCGGCGATAGCGACCGCCAGGCCGATTGCGATGGAGGCGGTCGCCCAACTCGCACCGCCGCGCATGAACAGCCGGATGCCAAGAAACGCCAATACCGCGGCGGCGATGTAGTTGAACGGTGCCGCCGGCACGACGAGGTTCGGCAACGCCCAGGTGTCATTCGGGCGCGACAGGCGAAAGGTCGCGTCGCCGGCGGAGTCCGCGCCGAAAATGGCGGCGACAACGACGGCCAGCGCGATGAGAACGAAGCCGTATATGCGAGCCTGTCGGGCTTTGTGTGTATCGAGTTTGTTGCCGGAGGCCGTGTTGATGGTTGTGGTTGCCGCGCTCATGACTGGTTACTCCCCATGCCTTGCCGGGGACTTGCTGAAGCCCCAGGGGAATATCGCACGCACCAGCAGCGGCGCGGCGATGAACACGATGACCAACGCCTGGATGATGCCGATCAGGTCGATGGAGACGCCGGCATCGACCTGCATCTGCCGGCCTCCCGCTTCAAGCGCGCCAAACAGCAGTCCGGCGAAGAGCACACCGACCGGGTGCGAGCGGCCCAATAGCGCGACGGATATCGCGTCGAAGCCGAGGCCGGCCGAAAATCCCGGCGTGGCGCGTTCCAGTACGCCAAGCACCTGATTGGCGCCGCCGAGGCCGGCCAGGGCACCGGCGGTCGCCATGGCGGCCACGATGATAAGCGAGGCGCGTATGCCCGAATACCGGGCCGCGTCCGGGTTCTCGCCGCTGGCGCGGAACTCGAAGCCCAGCTTGGTGCGAAACAGCAACCAGTGAACGACCGCCACCGCCGCGATTACAAGGAATACGCCCGCGTGCACCCGCAGGTTCGGATCGAACCAGGCGAAAAGCCGCGGCAGTTCCGCACTTTCCATGATCGATTTGGAGATCGGGTCGGCGCGTCCCTCCTTCTGCACCCATGCGAGGCCGAGCGTGTAATCCAGCAACCGATAGGAAATCAGGTTCAGCATGATGGTCGAAATCACCTCATGCGCCCCGGTGGCCGCGCGAAGATAGCCGGCAATCGACGCATAGGCGGCACCGGCCAGTGCGCCGGCCAGCAGCGCCAGCGGCATGTGGATGATCCAGGGCAGGCCGGTAATGGAGAAGCCGACGATCACGGTGGCGATGCCGCCGACAACGATCTGGCCTTCTGCGCCGATGTTGAACAGGCCTGTGCGGAAGCCAAGCGCCAGCCCGAGACCGGCAAGAACCAGCGGCGCGGCTGCAGTGAATGTTTCGGAGAGCGCATTGAGCGATCCGACCGAGCCTTTGACCAATGCGATATAGGACTTGCCGATGGTCGCGGGGTCGACCGCCGTCGCCAGCATGATGAGCGCGCCGAATATCAGTGCCACGATGACGGCAAAAATCGGCACGATCACCAGATCCTCGAACTCGACGCGACCGGGGGCGGCGCGTTGCATCAATTGCTGCATGTGGGATTGCCGTTCCGGTGTCTTGGCGTCCGGGTCGGTTTGCTGGCTCATTGGCTTGCTCCTGCCATCGCCAAACCGACGGCGTTCTTGTCGACCGGCCCGGCGGCGCAGTTGAACTCGGCGACGATGCGACCCTTGAACATCACCAGGATGCGGTCCGAGAGGGACAAGATCTCATCGAGTTCAGACGACACGATCAGGACGCCGTCTCCCTCGTCGCGCGCGGCCATCAGGCGGGCGTGGATATACTCTATCGATCCGACATCGAGCCCGCGTGTCGGTTGTGCGGCGATTACCAGTCGGGTTTCGCGTTCCAATTCCCGCGCCACCACCATTTTCTGCTGGTTGCCGCCCGAAAGGTTGCCGGCATTGAGGTAGACCGAAGGTGTTCGGACATCGAAGTCTATCGCATACTGCGCGGCTGTCTTGAGAACGTCCGGCCACTTGATGTTGGGGCCGGACGAGAAGCGATCCTCGTAATAGGTGTTAAGCACCATGTTCTCGAAGATCGTGAAGTTCGCGATCATGCCGGATTTGTGCCGGTCTTCGGGAATATGAGCCATGCCCATGCGGTGTCTCTGGCGCACGGAGGCGTGGGTTATGTCTTCGCCCAGGAACCGGATCGAGCCGTTGGAGGCGTGCTGGAGGCCCGTCAGCGCCTCGATCAGGGCTGATTGCCCGTTGCCCTGAACCCCGGCTATGCCGACGACTTCGCCGCTGCGCACCTGCAGGCTTATGTTGTCGACGGCGATCTCGTCGTTTTCGCGCAGCACGACCAGTTCCGAGACGTCCAGCATCGTGTCGCCCGGCTTGAACGGGCCCTTCTCGACATCGAAACTGACCGGCCTGCCGACCATCATCTCGGCCAGTTCCTGCTCGTTGACCGCCTTCGGGTCGCCTTCGCCGGTGATCTTGCCGCCGCGCAGCACGTTGATCCTGTCGGAAATCTCAAGGATTTCGTGCAGCTTGTGGGTGATGAACACGATCGCCTTGCCGGCCTTGCGCAGCGACCGGACGATTTCGAAGAACTCCTCGACTTCCTGCGGCGTGAGCACGGCGGTCGGTTCGTCGAGGATCAGAACCTCTGCCGAACGGAACAGCACCTTGATGATCTCGACGCGTTGTTGGATGCCAACCGGCAGATCCTCGATCAGCGCGTCAGGATCCACTTCAAGGCCGTAGGTTTCGTTGATCTCGCGAACCTGTTTGCGGGCGGTCGCGAGATCGAGATAGTCGAGCCGGCCAGTCGGCTCGATGCCGAGGATCACGTTTTCGGCAACGGTGAATACGGGAACCAGCATGAAGTGCTGGTGGACCATGCCGATCCCGGCGGCGATCGCGTCGCCCGGTCCATGGATGTTGGCCGGTTTGCCGTCGATCAGGATTTCGCCTTCGTCGGGCGAATACAGGCCCGACAGGATGTTCATCATGGTGGACTTGCCGGCGCCGTTTTCGCCGAGCAAACCCAGAACCTCGCCCGAGCGGATCGTCAGGTTGACATCGTCATTGGCCGTGACCGGCCCGAAGCGTTTCGTTATTCCCCGCAGTTCAACTTCCACAGCGCCGCTCCCCACCCAAGGCAGACGAATGCGGGCCGCCGCGGCCGGCGCGGCGGCGCGCGATGGCCGGTGTCAGCCGCCGACCTTGATCGAACCGTCGATAATGCCGGCCCGGACTGCTTCCAGCTCGGACTTCAACTCGGCGGGAATCGCATCTTCGAAGGCGTAGAACGGGGCAAGGCCGACGCCGTCATTTTCCAGCGTGCCGACAACCAGACCGCCCTCGAACTCGCCTTTCATGGCCATGTCGATGACCTGAAAGACGGTGGAGTCCATCCGTTTGAGGACCGATGTCAGATAGACATGCTTTCTTTCCGGGTCCGTGGTGGCCTGGTCGGCGTCGACACCGACGATCTTCAGGGCGTCGGTGCCCAGTTCATCGGCGAGTGCGGCAGAGCCGATCCCGACCGGGCCGGCGACCGGCAATACGATGTCGGCACCTTCGTCATAGAGGTTCTGGGCAAATGCGCGACCATCGTCCAGGCTCTCGAAGTTGTTGGTGAACAGGCCTTCGCGTGCTTCCACATCCCAGCCGAGCACGGTGACATTGGTGCCCTTCTGTTCGTTGTAATAGTTCGCGCCGTGCACGAAACCATCCATGAAGATGGTGACCGGCGGAATGTTGATGCCGCCAAATGTACCGAGGATGCCCGTCTTCGACATGCCGGCGGCCAGATAACCGGCGAGGAATGCCGCTTGGTCGGTTGCGTAGACCTGGCCGATTACGTTCGGGATTACCGGATCGTAGGCGAAATCGACGATTGAGTATTTCTGGTCGGCATTGGCCTCGGCTGACGCTTTCGTCGCGTCGCCCAACAGGAATCCGATGGTAAAGATGACGTCGCACTGGCCGCCGAGCAGCGAGTTCATGTTGGCCTCGTAGTCGGTCTCGGCCTGCGACTCCAGATAACGGCCTTCGATTCCGAGCTTCTCCTGAGCGTCTTGAACACCCTTCCACGCGGTCTCGTTGAAGCTGCCGTCATCGATGCCGCCTGTATCGGTGACCTGACAGACCGTGAAGGCCGACGCCATGGTCGCCGTCGCAAAAACGACCGTGGATGCGAGTGCCACGGCTGCCAATTGTCCTGTTCTGAAAATCATTGCTCACTCCCGTTTTCTTGCCGCTGCAACAAACGCGCGCGTTCAGCTGCTTCGCGCTCGGATTTCCGCAGCAAAATGCGCCGGATATCCCAATTGAACGCTATCAACGCTGTTTCCCGGCTGCGTTGATGTCCGTCAAAGCGCCGTGGTCGTATACTCTGTCACCGCTTTTCTTTTGTGTCACGGAAAGTTTTTGTGCGGCAATACTCCGCTCTGCGACGTTGTCGCTGCCTTGCAGCTTGGTGTCGCAGGCCAGAGAAAGCGCATCGTTTTACGCTCCGCAATGCTGGCCCATCGGTAGAGGGTCGCAAATTCGAAAGTCGGCGCAAGCTCTTGAGGTTAGCGTTTCAGCGCGGCATCGGGACGTGATCCGGTGCCGGGAAAAGAGGGAGGCCGGCAAGTGGCATATGGTTTTATTGGTTTGGGCAATCTCGGCGGCCATCTTGCGGCGAGCCTGCTGCGGGAAGGATTCGAAGTCGTTCTCACGGATATCGATCCGGCGCTTGGCCAGCGGCATCTGGCGGACGGCGCGATATGGGCCGATACACCGGCCGAGCTTGCAACCCAATGTGACACGATCATCACTTGTCTGCCGTCGCCTGCCGTGACCGAGGCGGTGCTCGCGCAGTTTCTGCCCGCTGCGAGGTCGGGCGCGGTTTGGATCGAGATGTCGACGCTCGGTCGAGACGACATCCTCCGCCTCGCGGACGTCGCCGCGGAGGCTTGCGTCCAGACGATGGAAGCGCCGGTTACCGGCGGCGTACACCTAGCGGCGCAGGGCAAGATCACGGTTCTGGCCGGCGGCGACGAGGAAATCTTCGAAGCGCACAAGCCGGCTTTCCAGGCGATGGGCGACCGCATTTTCCATATGGGGCCGCTGGGGTCGGCGGCGGTGATCAAGGTGATCACCAACATGCTGGCCTTTATCCATCTTGTCGCTGACGGCGAGGCGCTGATGCTCGCCAAGCGCGCAGGCCTCGATCTTGGACAGGCGTGGGAGGCGATTGCCGCCAGTTCGGGCTCGAGCTTCGTGCATGAAACCGAGGGTCAGCTGATCCTGAACGGCAGTTATGATGTCGCGTTCTCGATGGATCTCGCGTTGAAGGATCTGGGATTTGCGATGGGATTCGGACGCGAGTTCGGCGTGCCGCTCGACCTTGCAGGTCTGGTCAACCAGACCTTCGTCCGGGGCCGCGAAGCCTATGGCGGGGACGCGCAATCGACCCAGATCGTCAAGCTGCTTGAAGACCTGCTGCAGACGGACCTGCGCGCACCGGGCTACCCGGAGCGGCTGGAATAGCCGCTACTTGCCCTTCCAGACCGGGTCGCGCTTTTCGGCAAAGGCGCGTGCGCCTTCCAGATTGTCCTCCGACGCGTAGAGCGTGTCGACGGTCCGCAACTGCCGCTTGGTAATCCGGTTCATCATGTCCTGGAACTTCGCGTCCTCGGCTTCCCGGGCGATCTCCTTGATTGCCGCGAAAACCAGCGGCGGCCCGCTTGCCAGCAGGCGCGCCATCTCCCAGGCCTTGTCCATCAGTTCGTCGCTCTTGTGGATATGGTTTATCATGCCCCAACGCTGCGCCTCCTCGGCGTCGAGCCAGCGGCCGGTGAACAGCATCTCCATGGCGACGTGGTAGGGAATGCGCTTCGGCAGCTTGACCGAAGCCGCGTCGGCGACCGTTCCGGAACGGATCTCGGGTAGCGCGAATGTCGCGTGCTCCGCCGCCAGGATGATGTCACAGGATAGCGCGATCTCCAGCCCGCCACCGCAGCAAATGCCGTTGACGGCGCAGATGACCGGCTTGTTCAGATGCGGCAGTTCCTGCAGTCCGCCGAAGCCGCCAACGCCGTAATCGCCGTCCACGGCATCCCCGTTGGCGGCGGCCTTCAGATCCCAGCCGGGGCAGAAGAACTTGTCGCCGGCGCCGGTCAGGATGGCGACCCGCAGATCGGGATCGTCGCGGAAATCGCGGAATACTTCGCCCATGGCGCGGCTTGTCGCCAGATCGACGGCATTGGCCTTGGGGCGGTCGAGGATCACCTCCAGGATGTGGCCTTCCGTGCGTGTTCGGATCGGACCGGTCATTGCGGTTCCTCCCTTTGCAAGTGGATCAGCGCATCGACGGCTGCTGCGCCGGCAGGCCGCGCGATCAGCGGATTGACATCGAGTTCGAGCAGCCGGTCGCCATTGTCTTCGGCATAACTGCATATCGCCATGATTGCGTCCACGATGGCCTCGATATCGGCCGCCGGCTTGCCGCGGTAACCGTGCAGGATAGGCGCGATGCGCAACGAGCCCAAGACAGCGCGGATGTCTTGGCGTGAGGCGGGAAGCAGGAGGTGCGCGGTGTCGGCAAGCAACTCGGTCAACACTCCGCCGGAACCGACCGTCAGCATCAGCATGCCGGTCGCGTCGCGCGTTATTCCGACGATAATCTCGGCTATTGTGTCGGCAATCATCTCTTCGGCGAGAAAGCCGTCCGCGAAGTCTGCCATCGCGCTTGCGGCCGTGCGCATCGCCCCCGCGTCCGCTAGATTGAGAACCACGGCACCGGCCTCGCTCTTGTGAGCGACGCCGAGGCCTTTCAGTACGGCCGGGAAGGCGAGCGAGGTCGCCGCCACCGCGATACCTTCGGCGTCCTCTGCCGTGACCGAGGCCGGCATCGGCAAGCCATATGCCGCAAGTGCCGCCTTCGACTGCGCTTCGCTCAGCGTCTCGCCGGTCTGAGTGCACGCGGGAGACAGGAGTACCGGCTCGCCCAGAGGCAATACGGCATCTGGTCTGGCAATCGACGCGCCGATAGCCGCCATCGCGTCGGCCATGCCGTGCAGCGGGACGATCCCGGCCGCTATGAAGCGCTGCGAGAACGCTTCCGTCAGATTTTCCGGCAGGCAGGCGAGCACGGCGACGCGCGCCCCGGTCTGCTGCCGCGCCGCGATGATCGCATCGACCGCGCAGTGATAACTCTCGGTCTCGCAGCGATCCGGCCGCGGCATGTCGAGCAGGCACACGACAAGGTCGAACCGGTCGCGCATCACCGACGCGAAGACATCGGTCATCCGCTCCGTGTCGCCCCAGATATAGGTGTGATAGTCGAGCGGGTTGGCGACGGAGACATCCGGCCCCAGCAGTCCTTTGAGTTCCGACTGACAGATATTTGAGAAGTCGCGATAGTCGATCGGTTTGCCTTCGGCCATATCGGCCATCAGAGCGGCTTCGCCGCCCGAACACGACACCGAGCAAACCGTGTTGCCCGGCAGCGGGCCGAACATGTCGAGCAGTTTCAGCGTTTCCAGGAACACCGCGATCGTGCGGACCTCGATGAAACCCAGACGTTCGATCAGCGCCGACGAGGCGGCGCCGCTGCCAGCGAGCGACGCGGTGTGGGTCATCGTACCGGCACGGGCCTTCTCGGTGCGTCCGACCTTCAGCACCACGACCGGCTTGCCCGCATCGCGAGCCTTGCGGGCGAACTGCTCGAGTTCGCGGATATCGCCGAAGCCTTCTAGATAGAGCCCGATGGCGGTGACGCGATGGTCTTCCAGCAGGTCGGTGGCTATGTCGGCGATGCTTGTCTGCGCCTGGTTGCCGGCGGCAACGACATAGGCGATCGGCAGGCCGCGGGCCTGCATCGTCATGTTGATGGCGATATTGGAGGACTGGGCAACGATCGCCACACCCCGTTCGACACGGGTTCCGCCGTGCTGGTCCGGCCACAGCGCGACACTGTCCAGGTAATTCAGCATACCGTAGCAGTTCGGCCCGAAGATCGGCATGCTGCCGGCCGCTTCGACCAGTTTCGCCTGAAGGTCGGCGCCACCGGCGTGCTCCGTCTCGCTTTCCAGATAACCGGAGGCAAAACAGGTCGCGCCGCCGGCGCCCATGTCGCGAAGCGCACGGACGACATCGATTGTCGCCTCACGGTTCACGCCGATGAAGCTGGCGTCGGGTGCTGCCGGCAGGGCGTCGATTGACGGCAAGCAGGGAATCCCGCCGATGTCGCTGCGTTTCGGATTGACCGGCCAGATATCTCCATCATAGCCGGACTTGCGCAACTGCTCGGCGACATTGACGGCCCAGCCGCCGCCGAACAGCGCGATAGACTTCGGGCGAAGCAGGCGACTCAGGTCATGCATCGGTGTGGGATCCGCTCAGGGGTCAACAGTGAGATGCGCGGATCACGCACCAAGCGGCCGAAGCAGGGCACGCGAGATGATGTGGCGCTGGATTTCACTGGTGCCTTCCCAGATGCGCTCGATGCGGGCATCCCGCCAGATGCGCTCCAGCGGAAGTTCGTCCATCAGCCCCATGCCGCCATGGATCTGGATCGCCTCGTCGGCGACCATGGCCAGCATTTCGGTCGCTTTCAGCTTGGCCATTGCCATGTCGGAATCGGTTGCGGTGCCCTGGTCGTATTTCCAGCCGGCTTCGAGGATCATCAGTTCGGCGGCCTTCATCTCCATCGCCATGTCGGCGAGCTTGAACGAGACGCCCTGGAATTTGCCGATCGGCTGGCCGAACTGTTCGCGGGTCGCCGCATAGTCGACGGAGTGCGCGAATGCGCGTTCGGCGCGCCCGAGGCAGGTTGCGCCCACCTGCAGGCGCGTCGCGCCGAGCCATGTGTTGGCGACATCGAAGCCCTTGTGGATCTCGCCGAGGATGTTCTCGGCCGGGATTCGGCAATCGTCGAACTCCAGCACCGCATTGGTGTAGCCGCGATGCGAAACGTTGCGATAGCCGTCGCGCACGGCATAGCCGGGCGTGCCTTTGTCGACAAAGAACGCCGTGATCAGCTTTTTCTTGCCGCGCGGCGTGTCTTCCTCGCCGGTCGCCATGAAGCAGATGGCGAAATCGGCGATGTCGGCATGCGAGATGAAGTGCTTTGTACCGTTCAGCACCCAGTCGGTCCCGTCCTGGCGGGCGGTCGCCTTCATGCCGCGCAGGTCCGAGCCGGCGCCCGGTTCGGTCATCGCAAGGCAGTCCCACTTCTCGCCGCGCACGCAAGGCGCGAGGTACTTCTCACGCTGTTCCGGCGTGCCGGCGCAAAGAATGTTGGATGGGCGCGCCACGCAGGTCCAGTGCAAGGCGTAGTTGGCGCGGCCGAGTTCCTTCTCGTAGAGCAGCCATGTCAGCGTATCGAGGCCGGCGCCGCCATGCTCTTCCGGGATGTTTGCTGCATAAAGCCCGGTCTCGATGGCTTTCTGCTGGATCTCGCGTACCAGATCCAGATCGAGCTCGCCGGTGCGCTCGATCAGCGCCTCATGCGGATACAATTCGTTCTCGACGAACGCCTGCGTTGTTTCGGCGATCATCTTGTGTTCGTCGGTCAGGCCGAAGTCCATTGTGGTTATCCCATGCTTTCCGGTCGAGGCAACTTTCCTTGCGCCTCACCGAGAGCGTTGATCTTCTTGAGAATCTCACCTTCCGGTTCACAGGAGCGGCGGGTTTCCAAGCTGACATGGATCAGCAACTGGTTGCAGGTCGCCAGCAAGACGCCGTCCATGCGCATCATTTCGTGATACATGCGCAGTTTCTTGCCCTGTGCCTCCAAAACCTGCGTGCGTACGCGGATTTCATCGCCGGCATTGGTTTCGGCCATGAAACGAATGTGGTTGTCGACGGTGAAGTATGACAGCCCGCTGGCGATGTAGTCCGCGTCCGCGCCGACCATGGCCATCACCACGTCGCCGGCATCGGAAAACACCTGTCCGTAGCGGCTCTCGTTCATGTGGCCATTGTAGTCGGTCCAGTCGATCGGAATGACCCGGTGAAGCGTGCCCAACGGTGCGGTGATATCGTTAGGCAAAGGCGGACGATACTTTTCGTCATGCGCGTTCAGGAGCGCGCCGGCGCCCCAGTTGCGCGGCTTCAGCGCCCGCATCATGGCGACCAGATTGTCGTCGCGAAAGCGTTCCAGCTCGCGGAAAGTGTAGTCGCCCGACTGGTCGTCAGATTGCGCCGCTATGGCCTCGATCAAGTCCTCGGTCAGTTCCGGCACATCGGTGAGCTTGGTCCAGGGTGCCGAGAGATACGGCCCGAACTGGGCAATGAAGTGTTTCATGCCAGCCTCGCCGCCGGCGATGCGGTAGGTTTCAAACAACCCCATCTGCGCCCAGCGCAGGCCGAAGCCGAAGCGGATCGCATCGTCGATTTCCTCGGTGGTGGCGATGTTGTCCTTCACCAGCCAGAGTGCTTCGCGCCACACCGCCTCCAGGAAGCGGTCGGCGATATGGGCGTCGATTTCCTTGCGGACGATCAGCGGTTTCATGCCCAGCGCATCGAGGATATCGCGCGCGCGTTCGACGGTGCCGGTCGAACCGACGATCTCGACAAACGGAAGCAGGTAGACCGGATTGAACGGGTGGGCGACGAAGATTTCCTCCGGGCGGGCCGCACCCTGTTGGAGTTCCGATGGTTTGAACCCGGAAGTCGACGATCCGATCAGCGCTCCGGGACGGCATCCGGCCTGGATATCGGCGAAGGTCCTGTGCTTGATGTCCAGTCGCTCCGGCACGCTTTCCTGGATCCAGTCGGCGTCCTGAACCGCGTCCTTGACGGACGATGCGAACTGCAACTGGCCTTCGGTTGGAATCGAAACGTCCGAGAGGGCCGGCAGCGAGCGGCGTGCGTTGGTGATCACCTCACCGATCTTGCGTTCAGCTTCCGGATCGAGATCGTAGACATTCACGTCCCAACCGTTCAGCAGGAACCGCGCTGCCCATCCGCCGCCGATTACGCCGCCGCCAATGATCGCGGCCGTTGCAGTACCCGTCATGCTTTCGTCCTTTGTGCTGCGAACCCAGTGTCCAATGCGGCACCTTCCATCCGCCCTGATTGCAACATCTTGTCGCGGTGATCCGGGCCTTTTCCAGGTCCGCGCGTCTGTCACGCAGCGAGGTTCACCGGCGCACGCTTGACAAGACCGAGTTTGGCGCGAACCTCTTCGGGTCCGATTATCCGCGCTCCTAGCCCGTCGATTATCGTCACGGCGCGCTCGACCAGTTGCGCATTGGTGGCCAGCACGCCTTTGCCGAGCCAGAGATTGTCCTCCAGACCGACGCGGACATTGCCGCCGGCCAGCACTGCCGCCGCGACATAGGCCATCTGGTCACGACCGAGCGAGAAGGCGCTCCAGCTCCACGTTTCGGGAATCGCGTTGACCATGGCCATGAATGTGTTGAGATCGTTTGGAGCGCCCCACGGAACGCCCATGCAGAGCTGTACCAGGGCGTTTTTCTCCAGCACGCCCTCCGAAACCAGTTGCTTGGCGAACCAGAGATGCCCGGTATCGAAAGCCTCGATCTCCGGCTTGACGCCCAACTCCGTCATCATGCCGCCCATCGCGCGCAGCATGCCGGGTGTATTGGTCATGACATAGTCGGCTTCCGCGAAGTTCATGGTGCCGCAATCGAGCGTGCAAATCTCGGGAAGGCACTCCCTGATATGCGCCATGCGCTCGCTGGCGCCGATCATGTCGGTACCCAGAGAGTTGAGGGGCAGCGGCGACTCCGTCGATCCGAACACCATGTCGCCGCCCATGCCGGCGGTCAGGTTGAGTACGACATCGACATCGGCATCGCGAATGCGCTCGGTCACTTCGCGGTAGAGTTCCAGATCGCGTCGCGGCGCGCCCGTCTCCGGATCGCGGACATGGCAGTGCACGATCGCCGCACCCGCCTTGGCAGCTTCGATCGCGCTGTCGGCGATCTGCTTCGGTGATCGGGGTACGTGCGGGCTCCGATCCTGGGTGCCACCGGAGCCGGTGACTGCGCAGGTGATGAAAACATCCCGGTTCATGGCAAGCGGCATCTCGGTTCTCCATCGGCTTTCTGCGTATGATGGCGGAGTTGCGTCGCTGTGTTTTGCACTATACGCATGTTGCATGTCATATTCCGAACTCGGCGTAACGCCATTGGAGTGCAGTTTTCTGGTTTTACCGGGCTCTTCGTTGCTCACGCTTGCGAGCGCCGTCGACCCTCTGCGCGCCGCCAACCGCATGGTTGGATCGAGAGTGTTCGACTGGGCCTATGTTTCACTTGATGGCGAAGCGGTGCCGACATCCGCCGAAATCGCATGGCCGGTCCGTGGCCGTTTCGATCCCGCACGCCGCATCGATGTCTTCGGTGTCATCGCTGGTTTTGGAGCACCCGGCATGCGTGACCGGTTGCTTTTGGGCGGTATCTTCAAGGCTGCACGACAGGCCCGGTTGACGGTCGGTATTGAATCCGGCGCGTGGCTGCTGGCACGTGCTGGCCTGTTGGATGGTTTGCGCGCCACCACGCACTGGCATGATTTCGAGGACTTTGCCGCCGCCTTTCCGGCGGTCGATCTGCGCACGGATCGCGCTGTCACCGACGGCAAGCTCCTGACCACCTCGGGGGCATCGCCGACCTTCGATGCGATGATCGATCTGGTTCGGCGGACATGCGGGGAGACCGTCGCTATCGATACGGCCGGCAATTTCATCCACGATGCACACCGGGCGGCAGGCGAGGCGCAGGTTCCGTTCGCATTCGGCCCACCCGGTGCCCGCGATGTGCGGTTTATCGATGCCGTCCGCGCGATGGAGTCTCGGATCGACGAGCCTGTGACGATCGAAGCGATCGCCCGCCGTGTATCGCTTTCCGTGCGCGGCTTTGAAAACCTTTTTCTGCGCGAAATCGGCAAGACACCGGGAGCGTTCTTCTTGAGCCTGCGCCTGAACGCGGCAAGGAGACTTCTGGCAGATACCCAGGTCCCGATAAACGAAATCGCTGCGCGAACGGGCTTTTCCTCATCAGCTGCATTCTCGCGCGCGTTCAAGCGTGGTTTTGCGAAATCGCCGACGGATTTTCGCCGCGATTATAGTGCGGCTTGACGTGGCATATCGGTACAACTAATCGCGGCGTTTCAGACGGTTTCATCACGGCTCAGGGAGGTTGCCATGGGTAAATCGGAGGCAGCACCTGTGCTGACGATCACCGAGCCGGCGCGCGAAACCGCTGTAATCAGAAAAACCGATGTGCTCGTGGTCGGATCCGGTCCGGGTGGACTGGCTGCCGCGATTGCTGCGGCGCGCTGCGGTGTCGAGGTGACGCTGGTTGAGCGGTTCGGCTGTTTTGGCGGCAACATCACCGTAGTAGGCGTCGAGGGCTTTGCATGGTACCGCCATGAGCAGACGGTCGAGGCCGGCGGGATTGGTTGGGAGTTCGAAGAGCGTGCCAAGGCGATGGGTGCGGCGGTGCCGGAATCGCAGTCCCTTTCCTATGAGCTCGATTCCGAGGGCTTCAAGGTCGTCGCCGACCGCTTGATCGAGGAGGCCGGCATTCATCCGATGCTGCACCGGCAGTTCGTCGCACCCGTCATGGACGGCGATACCATTGCGGGCATCGTTGTAGAATCCAAGGCCGGTCGTGAGGCGATCCTGGCGGGCCGGGTGATCGACGCGACCGGCGACGCTGACGTAGCGGTGCGCGCCGGTGCTGTCGTCGGCAAGACGCCCGCCGAGGAGATGCAGGCAGCCTCGGTCATGTTTCATCTGGCCGGTGTCGACAAGAAGGCATTCATGGAAGGCGTGCGCGCCGATCCGCAGACCTACAGCGACTGGGCGGTCGGTGAATGGGAGATCGAGACCAGCGGCAAGGAGGACAAGATGTTCTCGCCGTTCCTCAACAAGCCCTTCGCACAGGCGATAGACGAAGGCGTCATTCCCGGCCATCTGAACACCATCGCCGGCACATGGGGCGCCGCCCACGAAACGGGCGAACTGACCTACATGAACCTGATCCACCTTGCCGGCTGCGACGGCACGGATCCCGACAGCATGACCCGCTTCGAGATCGAGGGGCGAAGCCAGGCCATGCATGCAATCGAGGCGTTGCGGCGCTATACTCCCGGATGCGCCAATGCCCGGCTGCGCAATTTCGGGATGACAATTGGCATCCGCGACACGCGCAAGATCGATGCGGTCTACAACATCACCGAGAGCGATGTGCGCAACGAAGGCCGTTTCGAGGACTCGGTTGGGATCTATCCCGAGTTCATCGACGGTTACGGCGTGCTGATCCTGCCGACCACCGGTCGCTACATGCATGTACCTTACCGCTCCATGCTGCCCAAGGGTGTGCGCAACTTGCTGGTGACCGGGCGGGCGATCGGCGGTGATCGCATCGCCCACGCGGCGACGCGCAACATGGCGTGCTGTGCCGTGGCCGGGCAGGGTGCCGGCATTGCAGCGGCACTATCGATCAAGTCGGGCGTCGATCTTCCGATGGTCAGCACGGCAGAGTTGCATGCCGCGCTTGACGGGCAGGGCGTCAGATACCACTAACGGAGGCCCGGCCCAATGAAGCCGGAAGGGGAGCAAACACCATGGCGATCGACACGCTTGAACTCAGCAATCTCGACATCACGCGCGAGGACGAGATTGCCGTCGTCACCTTGAACCGGCCGGCCAAGCGCAATGCGCTGGATGCCGAGACGATCGAGCAGTTGATCGCTTTCTTCGGCGCCGCGCCGCGCTCCGGTGTCGGCGCTATCGTGCTGCGCGCCAACGGCGAACACTTCTGCGCTGGGCTCGATCTGGTCGAGCACTTCAACGAAGAGCGGACCGCAGCCGACTTCATGCATGTCTGCCTGCGCTGGCACGAGGCTTTCAACAAGATGGAGTATTCAGGCGTCCCCGTGATTGCGGCCCTGAATGGCGCGGTTGTCGGTGGCGGGCTGGAACTGGCGTCATCCGCCCATATCCGCGTCGCCGATGCCTCGACCTATTTCGCGTTGCCGGAGGGCCAGCGCGGCCTGTTCACCGGCGGCGGTGCGACGATCCGGGTCGCCGGCCTCGTCGGCAAGGCACGGATGATCGACATGATGCTGACCGGGCGTATCTACCGCGGACAAGAGGCCGTCGATGTCGGTCTTTGCCAGTACCTGGTGGATGACAGCAGCTTCGACAAGGCGATGGAACTGGCGCGCGCTGCGGTGCAAAACCCGCCGCTGTCGAACTTCGCGATCTGTTCGGCGATATCGCATATCCAGAACATGTCGGCGCTCGACGCGTCCTATGCCGAGGCGGTAGTTGCCGGCATCGTCAACACGCAGCAGGCGTCGCGCGGGCGGCTGGAAGCCTTCGCCAACAAAACGGCGGCGCGCGTCAAGCCCGTCGACGACTGAGCCCGAAACTCTGTAAGGATCCGGCCGCTGTTGACACAATAGCCGGTCTACGCCTCGGGCGCGCGCTCAAGCCGCTCAATGAGTGCCGGAAGGTCGGCGATCGTATCGATCACATGACCCGCGCCGGCCGCCTTCAGTTTCGCGGTCACGCGTTGGCGGATCTCATCGACGGCGCCTTGCGGCATTGCCGCCAATTCCTCGACGGTGTGACCGCATTCATTGCCTGAAAGCGCTACGCCGACGGTCATGCAGCCGGCTGCCACCCCTTCGGCGATACCCGGTTCGGTGTCATCCACCTTGATGACCGCCGAAGGCGGATAGACGGCAAGGTCGACGAAGCACTTGTACATGCCGAGCGGGCCGGGGCGCCCTTCGATCAAATCGTCGGAGCAGACGAGATTGTCGGGTTCATAACCCTGTTTGGCGGCGATCGGGAGTACGCGCTCCATGATCGAGCGGGTGTAGCCCGTGGTCGAGCCGATTTTCATGCCCTTGGCGCGCAGCGCTTCGACGGTTTCGCGGGTGCCCGGAACCAGCGTCGCGTAGTCGGCGACGACTTGCTCGTTCATCGGCACAAAAACCTCATAGACCTTGTCGATGGCTGCCGAGTCCGGTTTTGCGCCACACCGCGCTTCCCAGGCCCGGGCGATTTCGGGATCAGCCATCATGGCCTGGATATGGTCCCATTTCGGCATGCCCATCGGCTTCCTGACCTGCTCAATCGTCGCTTGGATGCCGAACCTGGCGAAGGCCTCGACAAAAACACCCATAGGCGCGAACGAACCGAAATCGATCGTGGTGCCGGCCCAATCGAACACGGCTGCCTTGAAAACTGTCATCTTGCGGAATGTCCCCGAACAAAGTGTCGCTGGTTATGAAACCGCATTGGCGCGGATCATGTCTGCGGCCTTTTCCGCTATCATGATCGTCGGCGCGTTGGTGTTACCGCCAATCAGTGTCGGCATGATCGAGGCGTCGACAACGCGCAGTCCCTCCAATCCGCGAACCCTGAGCTGGGGATCGACCACAGCCATCTCGTCGGTACCCATCTTGCAGGTGCCCACCGGGTGGTAGATCGTGTCGGCGCGCGCCCGGATGTGGCGCTCCCAATCGGCATCGCTATGTGCGGTATCGGTGCCGAACAATTCCTTGTGACGATACTTCGCCATCGGCTCCTGCATCAGGATCTCGCGCGACATCTTGGCGCCCTTGATCATCGTCTCCAGATCGCGCTTGTCGGATAGGTACTTCGGGTCGATGCCCGGGTTTGCCATCGGGTCTGGGGATTCCAGGAACACTTCGCCGCGTGAATAGGGCCTTAGTGCGCAGATGTGGCATGAGAAACCGTAACCCATGTGCAGTTTGCGCGCATGATCATCCACAATCGAGATCACGAAATGCAACTGGACATCGGGCCGGTCGAGATCAGGCGCCGTCTTGAGGAAGCCTGCGCCTTCGGCGAATGGGGTTGCGATCATGCCCGATCCGTCTCTTCGCCAGGCGAGGATATGCTTGGCCAGGTTGATCGTTCCGGTAACACCGATCCCGAAATTGTCGGTATCCTTCGACTTCCAGGCGAGGATGAAGTCCAGATGGTCCTGCAGATTTTGCCCGACGCCCGGCAGTTCATGCACCATCTCGATGCCGTGCTGCGTGATGTCTTCGGGCCGTCCGATGCCGGAGAGTTGCAGCAGCTGCGGCGAACCGAATGCGCCGCTACAAAGGATCACCTCGCGTTTCGCGCGCACCTGCTTGCTCGTGCGCGACTGGCGAAAGGAAACGCCGACAGCGCGCTTACCTTCAAACAGGATCCTTTCGCCGCGAACCTTGGTGAGCACGGTCAGGTTCGATCGCTGATCCATGACCGGGTGCAGATAGGCTGCTGCGGCAGAGCAGCGCTCGCCAGCCTTCGTTAGGTCATGGAACTGGGTCACCTGATAAAGGCCCACGCCTTCATTGTCGCCGGTGTTGAAATCTTCGACGCGCCGGTGCTGCAGCTGGGTTGCCGCCTCGACGAAGGCTCTCGACATGGGACGAGGGCTTTGCTGGTCGCTGACCTGAAGCGGCCCGCTGCCGCCATGGTACTCGTCCTCGCCACGCGCGTTGTTTTCAGCGCGCTTGAAATAGGGAAGTACGCTGTTCCAGTCCCAGCCCTCACAGCCCAGCTCGGCCCAGCCGTCATAGTCGGACTTGTGCCCGCGCACATAGAGCATGGCATTGATCGCAGACGATCCGCCGAGCGCGCGGCCGCGCGGCTGGTAGCCCTTGCGGCCGTTCAGCCCCGGCTGAGGGACGGTGTTCAGTGCCCAGTTGTTGATCTTGCCGTGTCCCGGGAGCATGGCGACTACCGCCGCCGGCGCGCGAACCAGGATGCCATCGCCTTTGCCACCGGCTTCCAGCAGGCAGACGGTCACGCCGGGATCCTCGCTCAAGCGTGCGGCAAGTGTCGCGCCTGCCGAGCCCCCGCCGACGATCACATAGTCGAACTCCATGGTCCTTCCTTCCTGCTTCGTCGACCAGACGAGGTTGGCGCGGCGCTCACCGTTCACGATGGTGGGCGAGTTGATGTTGGCAGTCATCGTGTAGAAGGAAAAATGCGGCGCATTCAAGAAACCGGGTTGGCCGGACTTAGGCCGCGGCACCTGATCTCCTCCTCCTCGATTCCCTTTGTTGCGGGTTTCATCGAAACAGACAAGAGAAATGGAGAGATGTCCGATCGTGGCTTTGATCGCCGCTCCCGTTTTCATGACGGTGAAGTTACCGTGCAACCGTGCCGATCGTGCCCCACCGTTCACTCAAGGGACATGCGGCCAAGACTGCGGCCAAGACTCCCGGAAGTCTACAGCGGTTCGATGTAGTCGTTCTTTGTTCGCGGTGCCTCGTGAGATGTGCGTTCACTGGCGAATTCTGCGGCTGACCGGGAAGACCGAAAGCCCAACTCTTGAGGCTAGCGCGCCCCAGATTCCGCGCTTGTCGATCATCATCACGCCGATGGCGATCGCTCCCATCATGATCAGGTACCAGGTTCCCCAGTCGGCTGCGATTTCGCGCAGGGCAAAGAAAACGATCACGCCGATGATCGGCCCTTCGATCGTCCCGATCCCGCCGATCACGACAATGAAAATCACGAATGCCGTCCATTCATTGACGCTGAACGCCGCGTCCGGGGTGATCCGCAGTTTCTGCAGAAAGATAAAGGCGCCGGTCAGGCCTGTGACGCCGGCTGTCAGCACATAGATCATGAACTTCACGCGGCGGGTATTCACGCCTATGGCCTCGGCCGCGGGCTCGCTGTCGCGGATGGCCGTCAGTGCCAGTCCCCAGCTCGACCGTAGAAGCCACCAGACGCCGAGCACCGACACAACGGCGATGGCGAAGGCTAAGTAATACATCACCATCTCGCGTTCCGCGCGCGACGCGGCGATGGATTTGGCCAGTGCCACGGGCAAGGAAATCCCGGAGCCGCCGCCGAGCGCCGTCGACTGCGCCGCGATCAACCGGAATACTTCGGCGATCACCCAGGTGCCGATGGCGAAGTAGGCCCCCTGCAGCCGAAAGGCGATCCAGCCGGTCGGCACGGCGATGAGCGCGGTGGCGAGAGCGGCCAGCGGAATGGCGGCCAGCACAGGCAACCCGGAGAACATCGCCAGCGCGAAGAACAGATAGCCCCCGAGCCCGACAAACGCCTGCTGGCCGACAGAAACCAGACCCGTATAGCCGGCGAGCAGGTTCCACATCTGTGCCAGCGCCAAAAAGGTGAAAACCTCCATCAGCAGCCGCAGATCCGCACGCCCCGCCCAAAATGGAGCCAGCGCCAGGGCGGAAACCGCAAGAAGCACCGCGGCGGTGAGCGCGATCCGGGCGTAAACAGCACCATTGGAAAGGGAAGAACCGTTTTGCGAAACCGGCGTCATGGGCTCAGCCTTTCATTCTCGGAAACAGCCCCGTAGGCCGGAGGATCAAGACGGCGAGAAAGGCCAGATGACCGGCAAGGATCTGATATCCCGCATCGATCTGTGCCCCGAGCGTTTGCGCAACGCCGAGGATAACGCCGCCGGCAAGCGTGCCCCAGATACTGCCAAGGCCGCCGATGATCACCGCCTCGAACGCAAACAGAAGCCTGGCCGGCCCCGCCGCCGGATCGAAGTTGGTTTTCATGGCAAGGAAGATCCCGGCAATCGCGACGACGAAACTCGCCAGCATTGTCGCAAGGGCAAAGATATGCGCATTGTTGCCGCCGACGAGCGGAACGATTTCGGGATCGTCGGAGGTCGCGCGCAAAAGCCGGCCGAGCGGCGTATGGTAAAAGACGAACTGCAAAACCCCGAGCACGCAAAGAGCCGCTACGAAGATCAGGAACGGCAAAAGGCCGATGGCCACACCTTCGAAGAGCTGCAGGCTGGCGGTTTCCAAAGCGCCGGTCTGGATTTTGCGGCTGTCGGCCGAAAACCCTTCCAGAAGAGCGTTTTGAATGATGATCGACAGTCCGAATGTAACCAGGATTGGCGGCAGGATATCCTTGCCGAGCACCCGGTTCAGCACAAAGCGCTGGTTGGCATAGCCGGCTGCCCCGAGCAGCAGCACCACGGCCAGAACCGAGAGCGCCGGATGCCAGCCCCAGGTGACCGCGAAGGTGAGCATGGCATAGGCCGCCACGACGATGAAATCGCCATGGGCGATGTTCACGAACCGCATGACCCCAAACATCAGGCTCAGGCCGGCCGCGAACAAGGCATATAGGCCGCCCAGGAGCACACCCTGCAAAATCGCGTTGACCCAGACCATCACGCAGCATCCCCGATGCCGAAATAGGCCTTGGCGATCTGGTCCCGCGTCAGGGTCGCGGGTGTTCCGGTTAGCGAAACCCGTCCCTCCATGAAGCAGTAGACCCGGTCGGCCACTGCAAGGGCCTGGCTGACATCCTGTTCCACAAGCAGCAGCGCGGTGCCGGTCTCTCTGATCAGAGGGACGGACTTGTAGATGTTCTTGATAACTTTTGGCGCCAGTCCGAGGCTGATTTCGTCGCAGAGAAGCAGCCGCGGGTTCGACATCAGGGCCCGGCCGATGGCCACCATTTGCTGCTGCCCCCCGGATAACGCGGTGCCGAGGTTCTTGCGTTTGGCAAGCAGTTCCGGGAACAGATCGTAGATCTGTTCGACCGTCCAACCGCCGAAGCGTCTCCCGGATGCTCCTATGCGCAGGTTCTCCTCGACCGTTAGCGAGGCGAACAGGCGCCGTCCTTCAGGCACCATCGCCAGCCCCATTTTGTGGATACGGTCCGCAGCCATGCCGCCGATTGCCTGTCCATCGAAAAAGATGTCCTGGCCGGAGGTTCGGTGAAGCCCGGTCAGCGCTCTGAGGAAGGTGGATTTGCCAGCTCCATTGGCGCCGATCATAGCCACGGTCTCGCCGGCGCCGATTGTGAAATCGATCCCGAACAGTGCCTGAAAGTCGCCGTAAAAGGCGGTCAGCCCTTTGGTTTCAAGCAGCATGTTCATCAACTTCGATTCCCATGTAGATTTCCTGAACCAGTGGATCGGCCATGACCTTGCGCGGATCGCCTTGCGCAACGATCTTTCCGAAGTCGATAACGATCAGCCGATCCACGACCGCGGTCAGGGCGTGGACGATATGTTCGATCCAAATGATCGAAACACCCGCCTCTCGAATTCCCTTTATCGTGGTGACGAGCGCCTGGCACTCGGCCTCCGTCAGCCCGCCGGCGATCTCATCGAGGAGAAGCAGATGCGGCCGCGTCGCGAGCGCCCGGGCAAGTTCAAGCCGCTTTCTCTCCAACAATGTGAGCGCCCCTGCCGGCAAGTTGGCCTTGGCCAAGAGGCCGGTCATCTCCAGCAGGGCGCGGCATTCGGCTTCGGGATCATCGTGCACTTCGCACCCGAAAGACGCAGCGACGGCGAGGTTTTCGTAGACCGACATCCCGGTAAAAGGGCTTGGGATCTGAAAGGACCGGCCGATCCCGAGCCGGCACCGCCGCGATGCGGGCATTGCGGTGATATCCGCATCCGAGAACAGGATGGTTCCGCTGGAGACCGGAAGCGCTCCGGCGATCAGGTTGAACAGCGTCGATTTGCCGGCGCCATTCGGTCCGATCACACCAAGGGCTTCGCCGGCGTGAACGTCGAACGAAATATCGTCTGCGACTTTGAGCGCACCGAAGTTCTTTCGGACGTTTTTAACGGACAGAACTGGTTCCATACGAGCCTCGGGGAGCGGGCGGCGCCATGCCGCCCCATCCGGTCCTGGGTTTGTCGACAGTCAGCCGATTGGCCGCATCTCGGCGGTCAGCGGGACGTCCGGTTGATCGGCATTCTCGACGATTTCGAGAACGGGTTTGCCTGCCTCCATCCGCCATTGACCGCCGACCAGCGGTGTCTTGGAGATCCCCGGCACCGGACCTGTTGTGAAATTCAGGTGTCCGACGACGCTGTTGTAGTCTGTCGCGCGAATGGTCGCAGCGATGCTGTCCGGATCGCTCAGATCCTCGACCCGCTTCAGGGCATCGATCACGACCTCGAACAGCGAGTGTTTGAAGCCGAGGGGCATGGTCCAGGGATTGCCGGTCGCAGCTTCGTATTCAGCAGCAAGTTCGGCCGAGCTTTGCCCCGTCAGACCGGAACTGAACGGGTGATGGGGTGACCACCAGACTTCGACGGTCAGTCCGTCGGCGCGGTCGCCCAGCCCGGCGATGGCTTGCGGGAATTCTGTCGCCTTGGCCGCCTGCATGATCTTCGGGTGGAAGCCCTGCTGGGCTGCCTGGGTCCAGAAAGTCGTGAAGTCGGGCGGGATCATCACGCCGGTGACGATGTCGACGCCAGCTTCCTTGAACGCAGAAATCTGGGCGCTGAAATCGTCGCTCATGTTTTGGTAGCGTCCGGTGTCGACAAGTTCGTAGACGCGCTTGGCCATCACCGGCGGAAAGCCGAGTTCGGGATGGCTCCAGCCGTTCCCGTCCGGATCATTCGGCCACAGCGCGCCGACAACCTTCGAGGTTTCGATCTGGTCCCACTGATTGATGTAGACCGAGATGATGTCCTCAAGTCCCCAGAAAAAATGGTTGGTGTACTCGAAGCCGGTCGCCGGGTCGCCTTGCCGGCCGAAGAAGTGCGGCTGCCATGGCGTGTCGTTGGTGATGCAGGGAACCCCGTTCAACTCTGCCTGGTCGGCTACCGGGTTCGTGGTGTCGGGGGTCGCGGTCGCGGTGATGATGTCGACCTCGTCGCCGAAGATCAATTCCTGCGCCACGGACGATGCCCGGTTGGAGTTCGACTGGCTGTCCTTGACGATGAACTCGACTGGATGCTTCGCGCCATTGATCGTCAGACCATCGGCAGTCAGCCGTCTGAACTGATCCAGAACAAAGTTGTCGGGTTCCGCGAAAATGGCGAGCGGTCCGGTTTGCGGCGTGACGAAACCGATCTTCACGGTTTTCGGTTTGGCGATGGCCGGGGCTGCCAACCCGCCCACGGCCGCAATCGCCGCCGAAGCGCCGGCCGCCTTCGCAAAACTGCGGCGGGTAATGGTTTTCTTGGTCATGATTATCCTCCCTTGGTGAAAATCCTCGACGGACGGCATGTCGGCTCGTTGTGTCCGGTCTCCCTGCCGGGCCGCGCCGTTACCGCTTCATCCGTGCCAGCGCATCGACAAAGAACGGCCGAAAGCCCTCCGGATGCTCGCTCATCGGGAAGTGGCCCAGTTCATCCATCACCGCGAGCGTCGCACCCGGAATGGCGTCTGCCGTGCGTTTTGCGTCCTCAGGCGTGCACGTGAGGTCATAGGCCCCGACGAGGATGTGGACTGGTGCGCGTGCCGTATCGATCTGACCCAAACGCCCGATCAGGCTGTCGTCGCGGGTGTAGAAACTCAGGTCGCCGCGGAATACGCCCGGACCGCTCATCATGAACATCCACAGCGTGTTCCAGCGTTCCGCCTCCGGCGCATAGGGAGAGATGTTGGCCGAGACCAGCGCCGCACCCATTTCGCCGCCATGCGCGTCCGGGCGGTGGAACCAATCGATATCGTACCAGGCTGGTTGGAAGTCGCTCGCTTCGATGGCGATGAACCCCGCGAAACGGTCGGCATGCATTGCCGCCAGTTGCAACGTGATCCGGCCGCCCATGGAACACCCGGCGAGGATCGGCCGGTCGAGTCCGAGCCCGTCGACCACCGCCAGCACTGTCTCGATGTAGCTGTCGGTCGTCAGCATGTATTCCTGCGTCTGGAAACCTTCCGGTGGCAGGGATTTGCCGTGCCACGGCATGTCGAACGCTATCAGGCGGTAGTCTTCGTTGACCCCCGCGTCGTTCAGCAGGTGACGCCACTGGCGCGTGTCCGCGCCCGCGGTGTGAAGGCAAAGCACCGGCTGGCCTCGGCCCGCTTCCTCGAAATAGATCCGGTGCGGGGTGCCGCCGACATCCACCATCAGATAGCGGCCCGTGATCGGTTCGATGGTCATCGCACCGTTTCCTTCTTGCGCGCAAGCGCCATGAATTCCTTGAAGAAGCGAAGGTTCTTGACCAGCATCAGGATGTCGCCCTCAACCCGGCCGCGTCCGATCTTTACGAGCCCGAATATGTCGTGGAAGCCCGGCTCGGGGCAGGGGCGCCAGAAGCGGCTCAACGCTTCGCCGTCGGTCACAAATGCAAAGCGGTAGGGTGTCTTGCGGCTGGGTCCTTCGGCGATTTCGACGAGCGCGCCCTTTTCGAAGGTCAGATAATACTCGTGGTCATCGACGCGAAGCTGCACGGTTTCCGAAAACAGGCGCCCGAGCCTGAGAAGATGCTCGGTGCTGTTCAGCGCGGCTTGCATTTGTCTCAGTCTGGCCAGCATGTCGAACCCAGTGCTTGCATTGAAAATGTCGGGAAAGCGCCGGGCGGCGCGGGGAGAAGCCCACCGCCCGGCATTGCAGCACTACATCGCTGCCACGGTCTTCAGCACGTTGACGTCCGCAGGATTGACGAGGTCCGAGGCTGTCCAGCCTTCGAGATTGTACTCGCTCATGCATTCCTCTGCGAAAGCCTTCATGGCGTCGAGTTGGCCGGTCGCCTGGGCGGTCAGCATGGTCTCGATGCGGATGTTCTCGTAATTGCCGGCATAGTTGGTTTCGTACAACTCGTGCCTTCCGCCGAACTCGGAACCGATCGCGTCCCACAACAGTTTCAAGAGCTTGACCCGGTCGATCGCCGCGTAGCCGTTCGATCCGCGCACAAAGCGATCGAGATAGGGGCGCACCGCAGGGCTCTCAAAATCGAGCGCCGAGCCGGGCAGGTAGATCAGGCCGGAGGCGACGTGCCGCTCGATCAACTCCTTGATGCGGCCGTAAGCCATCGGCGCGAAGACGCGGTAGGAGAGGCCGGAGAAGATGTTTGGCAGGTTGTAGCCATCGGTGCCGTCCCAGGGGATCGGGTTGTGAACCATCCCGTCGGTGATCCCCTTGAAGAGATTGGCCCATGCGATGACTTCGCCGACCGCTGTCTGAACGCCGCGGAAATCCTTCGCGCCCGTCGCCTCGACTGCCTTGGCGAACAGGCCGGAGATGAACTCCAGCTTGACCGCAAGCCGGGTGCAGCCATGCAGGGTGAAACGCGGGATGAAGCCCGAAGCCGGGAAGAAGGCGTTGATCTTCTCGACGTCGCCATAGATGAAGATGTTCTCCCACGGCACCAGCACCTGGTCGAAGACGAGGATGGAATCGTTCTCGTCAAGGCGCGACGAGAGCGGGTAGTCGAAGGGTGTGCCCACGACGGCTGCGTTGAGCTCGTAGGACGTACGGGAGATCAGTTTGACGCCCTGATTGTCCATCGGCACGGTAAACAGGACAGCGAAGGACTTGTCCTTGATCGGAATTCCGTAGTGCGCGATGAAGTTGTAGTGGGTCAGCGCCGATCCGGTCGCGACCACCTTGGCCCCCGAAACCACGAGTCCGGCATCGGTTTCCTTTTCGACGTGAATGAACACGTCGCGCACATCCTCGATCGCCTTGTCCCGGTCGATCGGCGGATTGACGATGGCGTGGTTCCAGTAGTCGAGCCGTTGCTGCGTGTTGTTGTACCAGGCCTTCGCATTGTCGGCATACTCGCCGTAGAATCCGGCATTGGCGCCGAGCGTTCCCAGAAACGAAGCCTTGTAGTCGGGCGACCGGCCCATCCAGCCGAAGGAGACACGCGTTGGAGTTCGGCAATGGCGTCGCGGGATCTCACCAGGTCTTCGGTGGTTTTGGAGCCGAGAAAGAAGGGATGCGTGGTACCGTTCGAGCCGTTGTCGCAAGCGACGCCGATCTCGCCTGATTTCTCATGGAATTTGTCGTACCAACGCGCGACCATGCGCGCCGAGTTGCGAAAGGCGGGGTGAGTGGTGACGTCCTTCACACGTTCGCCGTGAATATAGATTTCGCGGTCGTCCCTCAGGCTTTCGAGGTATTGTGACCCGGTATAGGGTGCTCCGGCCGGTATGCTTCCGTCCATTGTTAATCCTCCCAGATGCGGCAAATTGCCAAAACAAATCGGTCCGCCAGGCAGCAGACGGGAGCAGGCTGCGGCCTTCCCAGAATTTCCGAAAGGTATCGGCCGATACCGTGATTTCCATTCGAAAATACCGAACTATCTTCAGCGGTCATTTCATTCGGCTGTTCCGAGCGGAATGCAGAGCCGAACAAAAGAGAGACAAAAGAGTGGAAGACCGGAGATGAAAGCCGCAACCAGAATTGGTCAGGTTCTGAGTCTCTTCACGGTCACCGCGCCGGAACGTGGGACCGGCGAGATTTCTGCGTTGCTCGGTATCGCCCATTCCTCGGCGCACGAGTTGTTGAACGGATTGGCGGAAACGGGGTTGCTGCAGAAGCAGGCGCCGGGCCGGTTTCGTCTCGGTCCGATGGTCGCGGCGCTGGGGCAGGTGCTTGCCAACACCGACGGGCTGATCGAGGCGGCGCGCCCCATCGTTGCCCGTACCGCCATGGATCACGGCGAAACCGTCCATGTCGCCGAACTGGCAGGCCGCCAGCTTGCCCCGATCTCCGGCCAGACGGGCAATCGGCCGGTCGGCGTCGGGCGCGATGTCATCTCTTCCGAAACGCCGTTGCATGCCGTCGGTGCGGGCAAGCTTCTACTCGCCCAATTGCCGACAGCCGAACTGCTGCGTATGCTCGAAACGCTGGACTTGACCGGGTTCACCGACAACACGATTACTGCTCGTTCGCTTCTTCGCGACGAGCTTTCGATAATCCGGGAGAGAGGATTCGCTGACGCTGTCGGCGAATGGCATCGGGACCTGGCGACCTGCGCTGCGCCGATCCGGTCGCATGCGGGTGTCTGCGTCGCGGCGTTCTCGCTTGCGGTGCCGCTCAGCCGCTATACGCTGCAGCCTCGCGCCTATCGGACCATCGTCGTTCAGGCCGCCGACAGGATTTCTGCCCGGCTGGGTTGGCAGGATGCCAACCGCCCAACAGGGCAGTTGCCCGGCGGACGGTCGGCATCCTGGCAGGATGTCGCATGATTGGCGATTGGGAATGCAGTGATCCGTTGACCGGGCACGCGGTGCGGCACCCTCACGACAGTCTGTCGCTGTCGGCTTCGATCGTGACGGTCGGCGCGTTCGACGGCGTGCATCGCGGTCATCAGGCGCTTCTGGCCGCCATTGTCCGCCGGTCACGGCAAGCCGGCGTTCCGTCGGTCGTCTACACATTCGATCCACCCCCGAAAACTTACTTCGCGGGCAAGTTGCGGTTGACGCCCCTCGATGAAAAACTGCGGCGCATCTCCCACTTCGGGATCGATCACATTGTTGTCGCTCAGTTCGATGCGGTCTATGCCGCGCGCCCCGCCGAAGCCTTTCTGGCCGAACTGGGCCGGCTCAATCCGGTGCAGGTCTGGGTCGGAGCCGACTTTCGTTTCGGCACCGGCCGCAGCGGCGACACATCGTTGCTGGCTCGTCATTTTGACACCCGCCTGATCGACGAAATCGGCTGCAAGACGGGTGAGAGGATTTCCAGTTCTCGCCTGCGTGACTTGTTCGAAGACGGTCGCCGCGAGGATGCCCGCGCCCTGCATGGCTGGCCGTCGGAAGGCTGCCTTCCCGGGACCGTCGATTGACCTGCGAAAAATCGCTGAAGGAGACCGCATGACCGTCCTGCACGACCGCCCGCCGACCGCCGCAATCGATCCGATACAGTTTCGCAATGCTTGCGGTTGCTTCGCCACCGGCGTCACGATCGTGACGACGCGAGCAGGGGACCGCGACCATGGCATGACCGCCAACGCGTTCATGTCGATATCGCTCGAACCGGCTTTGATCGCCGTCTCCATCGCAAGAGCGGCAAGGTTGCTGCCGTTAATCGAGGCATCGGGGCGTTTCGGCGTATCGGTGCTGGCGGCTGGTACCGAAGATCTCGCGATGCACTTTGCGGGCCGCCCGAACGATGACCTGGTCGATCCCCTGTGCGATCTGGACGGACTTCCGGTAGCCCGAGCCGCCACATCCGTGTTCGCGGCCGATGTCGATCAGGCGGTGCCGGCCGGTGACCACGTTGTTTTCATAGGTCGGGTCAGCGCCTTCGAGACGGTCTCGGAAGAAGGCCCGTTGACATTCTACAAGGGGCGCTTTGGCAAGCTCCATGAGGAAACGCCGCCAATGCTCGATCCCGACTGGATGTTCGCCGGCAGTCATTGGTGAGGGAGCGAGTATCACACAATACCCTGCGGTAGCCGCGGCGCGGTGCTAGGATTTTCAATCATGCAGACGATCTCTGCGCACTGTCGCGAAAAGGTGCCGCAGATTCCATGAAAGTCACGCATCTGGAGGAGGAAAAATATGCGTAATGTTACCATCGAGAACGTCTCGGACGTCGTCATCGGTTCACTTGGCAAATCGAGTGAAGTCAGCGTCCGGCAGCGGGAAATCATGACGTCGCTGATCAGCCACCTGCACGGCTTCGTCAAAGACGTGAATCTCACACACGCCGAGTTCCTCGGCGCCTGCGATTTTCTGGCGCGCGCCGGCCACATCTGCAGCGACAAGCGCCAGGAGTTCATCCTCCTGGGCGACATTCTCGGCGTCGAGGTGTTGGTCGACATGATCTCCAATCCCGTTGCAGGCAGCGAGAGTGAATCGACCGTGCTCGGGCCATTCTACCGGGAAAACCCGCCGGTTCTGCCCAAGGGGGCGTCGACCGTTCAGAAAGCGTTTCCGGACCAGGAGACGGTCTATGTGGAGGGTTATGTGCGCGATGCGGACGGCAACCCGGTTGTCGGCGCGACGCTCGACATCTGGGAGGATGCTCCGAACGGGCTTTATGAAAACCACGATCCGGATCAGCCCGATTACAACTTGCGCGGTCGTTTCGAGACCGATGAAAACGGCCACTATGCGTTGGTCGCGGTGCGCCCGGTGCCGTATCCGATCCCTGAAGACGAAACCGCCGGTGAGCTGCTGCACTTCATGGGCCATCACCCCAATCGTCCGGGGCATCTTCACTTCATCCTGTCAAAGGACGGTTACCGCACGTTGATCACGCAGGTCTACGACGCCGACACCGAATGGCTCGACAACGACTCGGTCTTCGCGGTCAAGGAGAGCCTGATCGGCAAGTTCGAGAAAGCGCCAGAAGGTGCCGATACGGATCTTGTCCTGCGGTTCGACTTCGTACTCCGCGAGGCCGATGCTGTTCAGCTGGCAGCCGAGTAATCCGGCTGAACGCCGCCCGGGCTCAAGTCGGCCCGGGTGGCGGCAAGCGGGCAGCGTGCATCCGAAACGGGAACCGCCATGAACGTCCTAGAGCCTGTATCAGCCAATGAGCATCGGGGTTTCGATGAGGATGCGCTTCGCATTGTGCGCACCGAGACACTTTCGGTAACCGCGCCGACCATCCGCGCGCACAAACTCTCCAACACCGAGATCAGCAACAAGTCGATCATCGTTGTGCGTGTCACGCTCGGCAATGGCGCTGTCGGATACGGGGAGGGGTCTACGCTTGGCGGACCGCGTTGGGCCGAGGAATCGCCGGAATCGATCCGGGCTGCGGTCGACAAATACCTTGCGCCCGCCATCTTCGGACAGCCGGCCAACCGGTTCGAGATGCTCGGCCAGGCGATGGGCAAAGCGGCGACCCGCAATACGGCGGCAAGGGCTGCGATAGACAGCGCGCTTTACGACGCGGTCGGAAGATCGCTCGACTTGCCGGCTTCGCAGCTGCTGGGCGGACGTGTCCACGATGGTTTCGAAGTCATCTGGGCGTTGGCATCCGGCGATGTCGATCAGGAAATCGAAGAGGCGCGCGGCAAGTTTGCCGCCCGCGAGCATCGTCGTTTCAAGGTCAAGATCGGCCTTTCGGAACCTCGGGCCGAAATCCAGCGACTGGCCCGCCTCGCCGAAGCGCTGCCGGACTGCGAGATCATTGTCGATGTCAACCAGGCCTGGACCGTGGCGCAATGCTACCGCTGGATACCGGCGTTGGAGGAACTGGGCATCGCCCTGATCGAGCAACCTGTCGCGTCGGGTGACCGCAGGAACCTGGCGCGGATCACCGAGCGCAGCCGGGTGCCGGTGATGATCGACGAAGGGGCGTTCTCGGTCGGCGAGGTTGCCGAGGCCGGCGCGGATGGCGCGGGAACGGTGTTGTCGCTCAAGCTCGTCAAAAGTGGCGGTCTCATGGAATTGAAACGCGCCGCGGGGATCGCTTCGGCACATGGAATGGAGCTGTACGGCGGCTGTCTCCTCGAAAGCGGGATCGGCGCTGCGGCGCATCTGGCAGTCTTCTCGACCCTCCCGAAACTGCATTGGGGCACCGAGCATTTCGGACCGAAGATCCTCACGCGTGATCTGGTTTCCGGTGGTTTGAACTTTGGCGACTTTCGCGTTGAATGCCCGACCGGCCCCGGTCTCGGAGTGATCGTGGACGAGGATCACATGCTCGAACTCGCAGATGGCGGTTGGCGATCGGCTGCCTCGTAGAATAATAAGTTGGCGCAGGGACGGAGCGCCGCATGAAAATCCGATGGCTGGAGTACTTCATCGCAGTTGCGGAGGAACGCCATTTCGGACGGGCCGCCGAACGGCTGGGCATTGCCCAGCCGCCTCTCAGCCGGCAGATCAAGCAGATCGAGGACGAACTCGGCGTATTGCTTTTCAATCGAGGCCGCAGCCAGGTGACCTTGACACAGGCCGGGGAAAAACTGCTCGAACGCGGACAGCAGATCACCGCAATGCTGGAGGAGGCGCAGCTGGAGGCGCGCCGTATCGGCCAGGGCGCCGAAGGACGGCTGCGCATCGGCTTTGTCGGCTCTTCAACCTATGGCGTGTTGCCCAACATCCTGAAATCCTATCGCCGGCACCATCCGGGTGTGGCGCTCGGCCTGTTTCCGATGAACAACGCCGGCCTTCGTTCCGCGCTCATCCGGCGCGAGATCGATGTGGCGATCGCCCGCCCGAAACTCGACGACGCGGAGATCGTTTCCCGCCAGCTGGTCGAGGAACGGCTGGTAGTTGCACTGTCCGACACGCACCCGTTGGCGCAAAAGAGGAGCCTGCGCCTGCGCGATCTACGCGACGAGGTTACGATCCTCTATCCGGAAAGGCCGCGCCCGAGTTTCGCCGATCATGTGCTGGAACTCTTCCGCGCCGATGGCGGTGAACCGCGCGAGCGGATTTTCGCCATGGATGTTCAGACAGCGATTTCCCTGGTGTCCGTGGAGGTCGGCGGCGCCATCGTACCAGAATCCGTCGGGTCGGCCGAGCGCAAGGGGATCTGCTCCGTCGCGCTGGACAATCCCGAAGCAACGACCGCGGTTTCGGTGAACACGCGCATTGACGACCAGTCCGTCCACGTAAAACAATTCGTGGACATTGCGCTGAAGGTGTCGCGACGGCCTCTATGAGCCAGGCTGAAGCGCTCAACACTGGCGGTGGCAGCGGCCTCGATCGAGACTGGTTGGTCACATGGAGGCGGGTGACGAGCACATTGTCCAACCTGGCCAATTCCTCTTCTTCGTCGGACTGCACATGGTGGCTACCACGTTCCAGCCACGCAATGAGAAGAGTTTGGCGGCTTCCTTGCTAACACCCGAGGAAGCGCGGGTGATCAGGTCGGTCTGGGGTATGCCTTCGATCCTTGCTGTCGGTCGATTTGCTGAGACCTAGACCGGGGGCTCCAGCACTCTTGACATTGGCGGGTCGTTCCGAGGTTACGGACGATCTTGCCAATCGGATTGGGGCGAATTGCCCCAAAGCCGCGCTCCTGTAAAACGGAGCGCGGTGTTGTGCTTAGGTGGATGATGTATCAAGCGGGGAAGTTGGCGTTGGCGCCGGCGCCAATGTCGAAGACATCGCCCGAGATCATGGCCGAGGCTTCCGAACAGAGGAAGGCGGCGACCGAGCCGACATATTCCGGCCCGTAGAAACCGACCGGCAGGACGTGGATGTCTCTTGCGACCTCTTCGAACTGATCCCAGGTGAGCGTCACGCCCGGTATCATATTTGAAAGCACGTGGTCGTTTTCCAAGAGCGGCGTGCGGCAGAGGGTTGGGCAAAGCGCGTTTACGCGCACGCCGTCCGGTCCGAGCGCCAGAGCGGCGCTCTTCGTGAGTCCGATAATCGCCCACTTGGTGGCACTGTAGACCGGGAAACGATCCGAACCGCTGCGGCCGGTGACGGAGGCCATGGTCACGATCGAACCAGAGCCCTGCTCGCGCAGGATCGGGGTCGCGGCTTGAATGGTCTTGATCACACCCTTGAGGTTGATGTCGATGATCAGCGACAACTCTTCTTCCGAAAACTGCTCTAGCGATCCGGGTTGGGTGATACCGGCATTGGCGACGATGAAATCGAGCCCGCCAAGCTCGGAGACAGCACGGTCCATCGCCGCCTTCTGGGCGTCGAAATCGCGTACGTCACCCGTAACCGCAAGGCATTGCACTCCATGCGCCTCAATCGCGGTCTTAGCCGCAGCAAGGTCGTCGGCGCTGGCCAGCGGATAGGGCACTTCGGGGATCTGGGTGGCGATATCGAAGAGCAGAATGTTGGCGCCCCTGGCTGCCAGCGCCTCGGCGCAGCCGAGCCCGATGCCGCGGGCACCGCCGGTGACGAAGGCGGTCTTGCCTTCGAATTCGCGCGCGGGCGTCTCGCCTTCGGCGGTCGCGGAATGGACGAGCCCGGCGGCAAGGCCAAGAGCAGCGCCACCTGTCAGAATCGTGCGGCGGGTGGTGTCTATCGTCATGGAGTTTTCCTTTCTGGGGTTCGCAGAAGTGGATCAGCCGACGGGGTTCAGCTTCACGCCGATATGCTCTTCGAGGATCGGTTGCACCACGGTGCGCACGTCATATTGTTTGTCGCCCTCGTAGCGCGGGGCGTAGCTTTCATAAGCCTTCATGAGCTGGTCATGCTTGGCTTGGATGCGCACGGCATTATAAGCGTGAGAAACCACCCAGAATTCACCGGCCTTCAGCTGTTTCATGGCGATCGCGACGTATTCGTCCGTCGGCATGCCGTGCTGCATGTTTTCTTTCGGGCCAAGCTCTGACACCACGAAACCGGGGCATATCAGCGACACGTCGATGAACTCGGGCAGTTCCTCGCGCAGGGAGTGGGTAATGGCGTAGACCGAGTGCTTGGTGCCGACATAGGCTCCGTTCAGAGGCGTGCCATGAAACAGCGAGTTTTCCGAACCGACATTGTAGATCGCGGCTGGTGTACCTTGTTCGAGGAAGCGTTTGCCGAAGATCTGCGAGGCAACGACAACGGAGAAGTAGTTCACCTCGTATATCGCGCGGAAATGCTCGAGCGGCATCTGGAGCACCGGGGCGTGGGGCACCATGATGCCGGCGTTGTTCACCAGCACATCGACATGCCCCTTCCAGTCCCAGGCGAACGCGGCCAGCGCTTCAACATCCTCAGGAACAGTCACGTCACCGGCCAGAATGGTGACCTCAATGCCCAGGGCTTCCAGTTCGGCCTTGGCCTCATCAAGCCGATCCTGATGGAGGCCGTTCAGTACGATCCTGGCGCCTTCCTGACCGAATGCTTTGGCAAATCCTTTGCCGATGCCGGTGGCTCCGCCGGTGATGACCACGACTTTTCCGTTGAAATCCTGCATGTTGCTCTCCAGTCGATTGGCCAACCTTCCCCGTTTGGGCGATGGCCCATTGATACTCTAAAGTTCCGGATTGAGGTCTTTTTCATCTATGGTGACTGCGGCCAGCGGCCCGGCACCTACGGGAAAACCTAAGTCGTCAAACGCGCGTTCGTAATGATGGATGGCGCCAATTATGTGCCGAATGGTGCCAGGACTCAGATTGACAACCGGTTGCGAACATCCGCCGGGGTTTGACCTGTCCAGCCATGGAATGCGCGATAGAACGAGGCGGGATCTTGGAAGCCCAGCAAATAGGAGATTTCGACCACGCTCACCTCGGGCTTCTTCAGGTAGTGGTACGACAGATCAGATCGGGTCTGGTCCAGCACCTCCTGAAATGTGGTTCCCTCGTCCTTCAGTTTGCGCTGAAGCGTGCGCTTCGAGACGTGTAGTCGTTTGCAGATATCGTCCACCGTGTTATGCCCCGAAGGCAGCGCCTCCAGCAGGGCATTGCGCACTCTTTCGGACACTTCGACGCGAACGTTGCGATTCAGAATCTTTTTGCGCAAGCCTACTTCGAACCCGGCCCACATCTCTTCATTATGGGTGATCAGCGGCAGGGTGGCGTCGTGGAGCGAGAAGGTGAGGTGGAAGTCCTGTGCGGGTTCGGGCGTAACACCCAGAATTGGTATCAGCGGTGCCCATTCTTCGGCCGTCCCCGTCATGCCGATAGCCAGCGGCACAATGTGTTCGCCTGTAAAGGTCCGGCAGCATTCCAAAAAGTACACTGCTTCGAACCGGGTGACGATGGGCGGAATCGGCACGTCGGGATCTACCGAACTGTAGATGACGGCCAGCGCGTCCTCTTGGCGTTTCACCTCCAGTTGAAGCGGCCCCATCAAAGGTTTGAATAGCGCCAACCGGGTTAGACCCTTTTCGATATCTTGACTGCAGGAGAAGGCAAATATCGGCGGTACGAACGGCCCGCGTGCCATCGCTTGCCCCAAGCGCAAAGCAAGATCGGGCTTTCCGTACTCGGCCTCCAATGCTTCCCAGAGCGCGAACCACTCGCGTGCTGTCACGCCGCGCTCTTCCGAGAACAGGTAGTCCTCGGGCAGCCCGGCCCGGCGCAACACCCGTTCAGGGGAAATCTTCAGCATCTGTACAACCGCACGCGTTGTAACGCTGCTCAGATATCTGTCTTTCGATTTCATCCGTACTTCCGCTTCGGTAGTGGCTCGGTCATTCCAATCATCAGATTGCTTGAAGAAATATCCAGTGGAGGTGTGCCGGTTGGCACCATCAGGCAGCAATTTGGCGCGGTTTGCAAATGACCGGTATCATTCCCGGTCGTATCCGTGAGAAGAAAGCTTTGGAGAGGGCTGATGCTCGACAAATTGGGCTTAACATCGCAAAGAGCGGCGATGACGGGCGCTGGGCTTTTGCTGTTGACAGGTTCGCTACACAGCATCGCCTTCCTGATCCACGAATGGAACGCTGACACGATACCGCTAATTCCGGTTGGTATCTTGTATCTGGCCTTGGGGGCGCTGATCCGCTCGGGTCACCAAGGCGCCCGAACCTGGGCCATGATCGCTGTGTCTCTCGGCCTATGTGCAGCCTTCCTGACTTTCGGAGGGGACGTACCCACTTGGCTCTACGTGATCTACATTCTGATAGACATCGGGATTCTGACCATGCTCGGTTGGGCACGAATACACGCCCATTAGGCGTTAGATCCCCGGTTTGACGGTGCTTTTCATTCGATGGAATGGAAAGATGCACCAAGGAACGAGATCATCATTGCAGCGCCGCGACCACATACGATGCGCCTGCTCGATGATTGCCTATGGGGCCTCCAGCCGACGATCCCGCTTGTCACACGCTCCTCTCTGCAACGATGCCTGCAGCGGTAGGGATCCCAAGCCTGCCCGAGAAGACCGGCGGCAAACCAGCGCTGTCTCTTGGATGAAGTTCTTCACAGAGCAACGGGGAACGAACCGAACGACTACACGGGGTTGAGTAGAAAGACTTGGTGCAACTCAACCGAAGCTGGTTCGAATGGTCTCGATGCTAAAGAAAGCGATACTCTGGCAGGATTGTCCGCGCTTCGGTAAAGGTCGGGCATGGAGAGAAAACCGCTGAACATTGCAGCCCAGTGTCTGTCCGTCGCCCCGATGATGGACTGGACGGATCGTCACTGCCGGTATTTCCACCGGCAACTGACGAAGTCCGCGTTGCTTTACACCGAGATGGTGGTTGCAGACGCGGTCATTCGCGGCGATCGCCAGCGGCTGCTTAGCTATGACGACGCCGAACATCCGGTCGCGCTGCAACTGGGCGGCAGCGATCCGGAGAAGCTTGCGGAGGCGACACGGATCGCGGCCGACTTCGGCTATGACGAGATCAATCTGAATGTCGGCTGTCCGTCCGACCGCGTCCAGTCCGGGACATTCGGCGCCTGCCTGATGCTGCAACCCGATCTGGTTGCGCGCTGCATCGAGGCGATGCGCCGCGCGGCGCCCGACACGGTGCGGGTGACGGTCAAATGCCGCATCGGTGTCGACGAGCAGGACCCGGAGATCGCATTGTTCGGACTGGCGCGCGACGTGATCGCGGCCGGATCGCAGGCGGTCTGGGTCCATGCGCGCAAGGCTTGGTTGCAGGGCCTCAGCCCGAGAGAAAACCGGGATATCCCGCCGCTCGACTACGACATCGTCTATCGATTGAAGCGGGTCCATCCCGATGTCTTTATCGGCATCAATGGCGGGATTACCGATCTCGATCAGGTCCGCGATCATCTCACACGGGTCGATGGCGCCATGCTCGGGCGGGCGGCCTATCATTCGCCGGGAATTTTGGCCGGCGTCGATGCAATGATGTCAGGCGGGACCGCCGCTGAGCCGGATTACCAAAGAATCATGGAAGCGATGGCGGCTTATGCGGACCGCCATGTCACCGCCGGCGGCCGCGTGCAGCATGTCACCCGGCACATGATCGGGTTGTTTCAGGGAATGCCCGGCGCACGGCGCTACCGGCAAATCCTGACCGTGGAGACGGCCAAGCCGGATTGCGGTCCCGATGTGTTGTTTGCGGCCATGCAGGCCGTGCATCTGGAAGACGCGACGGCCCCGGCGGCCTAATCCGGACTGGCTGCTAGGGGGAAACCGGCGTCCGCTTCACAAGGGCCGGCCATGCCGGTGCGCCGTAGTCGGCTGCAAGCTGCGTGTTATCCGTTTTGTGGGCATTGCTCGGGGTCATGCCCGCGCCCACAACGGCTACCAGCAAGGCTGCGACAAATACCAAACTCCAGCGATCCATGGTCATTTCTCCTCACTATTAGACCAAAGTATACGTACTTTAGTCTAACAAACAATGAAGAGAGCAGTCGTCGCTTGATAATTGCCGGCGGTGACTACAACGAAGTCGGCGATTTACAACGCTATGGCGCCGCGCTAGCCAAGCGGACCACGGCATCGTTGCCGCCAGCCGGGAAGCGGGACAAACCGAAATGGCGTTCATGGATATAGCGTGGCTGATCGCCGCGATGGCGGGCGCCGGTGTCGTCGCAGGATTGCTCGCCGGTGTGTTCGGCATTGGCGGCGGCGCCGTGCTGGTCCCGGTGTTCTTTCAGGTCTTCGGGATCATCGGTGTCGACGATGCGGTGCGGATGCATCTGTCGGTCGGAACGTCGCTGGCGATCATCGTGCCGACATCGATCCGCTCGTTCCTGTCGCATCGCGCCCGTGGCGCAGTCGATTTGGAGATCCTGCGCAGCTTTGTCTTCGCGGTTCCCGCCGGCGTGCTGATCGCGGCGCTGGTTTTTGCGTCGATTTCGAGCGGCGGGCTGCGGCTGATCTTCGGCGCCATTGCATTCCTGATCGGGATAAAGCTGGTCTTCGATCGGCCGGAATGGCGGCTGGGCGACACGCTTCCGGTCGGTCCGGTTCGCTGGTTCGTCGGCGTGCTGATCGGCTTCCTGTCGACCTTGATGGGTATCGGCGGCGGCGTCCTGAACAACACTTTCATGACGCTGTTCGGCCGGCCGATCCACCAGGCGGTCGCGACGTCGTCCGGTGTCGGCGTGCTGATCTCGATCCCCGGGTTCCTCGGTGCGATATGGGCCGGCTGGGACAAGACCGGGCTGCCGATCTTCTCGACCGGCTATGTCAACTGGATCGCCGTCGCGCTGATCATCCCGATCACGCTGCTGGTCACGCCATTTGGCGTGCGGATCGCGCACGGGCTGGAAAAACGGCAGCTGGAAATCGCCTTCGGCATCTTCATGTTCGTCGTTGCAACCCGCTTCATCATGAGCGTCCTCTAGGCGAGGGGCTCAGTTTCTCAGAACGAGCCTGTCGCGGGTAACCTCGAAAGAACTCAGCGTGTCGAGGAAATTCATGCCGAGCAGGTTGGAACCGAGCGCGCTGTCGCGGGCGACCAGCGCCAGCATGTTGGTGCGGCCGATGCCGCCGATCTCGATGTCGAGATCGTTGATCCGCGCCGCCATGGCGGTGCCGTTCGCGGTCGCGACGGGAACCGTGAAGCGCAGGTTTTCGACTTCGTAGCCGGCGCTGCGGGCGCTCGATTCCGTCAGCACGATGGTCGACGCGCCGGTGTCGACCAGAAACGACTGGTCCGCGCCGTTGATGGTGCCACGCGTGACGAAATGCTGCCCGCGACGGTTGATCGTAACGGTCTGGCGGCCCTGCGAGTCGGTTGACGACACGGGCTGTCCCGGCAACAGCACGGAGGCGACCCGGCCGGCGCTGTTTTGCAGTTCGTAGCGGTATTCGTAGCTGACGACCAGGACGATCAGCAGGGCCAGCCAGATGGCGGCATGACGCGCCATGGTGCCGAAACGCTGGCCCGAGGCGAACAGGCCGGCCGCCAGCACCGTGCCCAGCAGGCCGAGATAGATCGTGCTTGCGAACTGGTCGTCGGACATCGGTCCGATCGTGCCGTCATTGCCGTTGAACAGCAGGATCAACAGGCCGGCACCGAGAACAGTGAAGATGGCAAGCGCAAACAGGTTCATAAAGCTCTACTCCGAACTCCGCGCAGCGTCTTCGCGCTCCCGCGCCATGCGCTGGCGACGGGTTTCGCGCCGCGGCTTGCGTTCGACGGTCTCCAGCCGCGCCGGCAATGCATCCATGATCGTCCGGCGCTCTTCCGGCGTATAGAGCGTCCATGCGCCGATTTCGTCGCGCGTTCGTCCGCACCCGAAGCAGTAGCCGGTCTGCTCGTCTATGGAGCATACGAGAATGCAGGGCGATTCAATGGCGCTCATCCGGGTCTCCTGCCAATTCAAGTGGGCACTGAAAATCCGAGCGCAAGGCCGGTCAGCAACGAGATTTCGACGATTTGCTGGCAGGCCCCCAGCGTGTCGCCCGTGACGCCGCCGATCATCCTCCGGCACAGGCGGGCAAACAGGCGCGCCGCCAGCACGGCGAGAAGTAGCGCGACGAGCGTGGAAAAAAAGCCCGTGGCCACGACACCGCCGACTGCAAACAACACCAGGCCGCAGATCGAAGCGAAGGTCACAGTCCCGTCGGCCGGCTTGCCGATCGAGGCGGCCAAACCCTTGTCGAGCGCGTCCGGTAACTCGGCCCACAGCCAGACCATCGCCGCGCGCGATGCAGCCGCGACGGCCAGCAGCGCGATCGCCGCTGCAGGCGCGCCGTGCTGCGCAAGGATTGCCGCGAGTGCCGCGACGCGCAGAAGCAGGCTCCCGCAAAGGGCGATCACGCCATAGGAGCCGACACGCGAATCCTTCATGATCTCCAGCCGCCGTTCGCGCTGGCTAGCGCCGCCGAAACCGTCGGCGACATCGGCCAGCCCGTCTTCGTGCAGCGCGCCGCAAACCGCGACCAGCGCCAGCACGGTGAATCCGGCGACGATCAGATCGGATCCGCCTGCTGTCGCCATCACGATCAGCAGCAGGCATGGGCCGGCGGCAATCACCACGCCGGCCAGCGGAAACGCCGCCACATCCGCGCGCAGGTCCGCGGCCTTTTCATCGCCCTGGTCGAAGTAGCGCGCGGCGACCGGCAGCCGCGACAGAAACGCCACCGAGCGCATCGTCCGTCCCCACAGCCCGGCGGTTTGATCGAGATATGCCATGGTCGAAAAAGTTGCGTGACTGCGAGAGTTTGTGTCGTTTTGGATCGGTCTTCGTGTATAGGGCACGGTCGATAAACACGCCACACAATTCCCGATCCGAGGCAACCCATGACCAGCGGCCTTCCCTTCGACGACATCCGCAACCTGATCGCCAGCATGCCGGAGGGCGACGAGGCAGCCGCCGATGCGGTGCGGGCGCGCGACGCGCAGCTGACCAAGCCCGCCGGCGCGCTCGGACGGCTCGAGGAGATCGCGATCTGGCTGGCCCGCTGGACCGGCCGTCCGCCGGCGGTCACGCGGCCGCTCGTCGCGGTGTTTGCCGGCAATCACGGCGTGGTCGAAAACGCCATCACACCGTTTCCGCCAAGCGTCACCGCGCAGATGGTCGAAAACTTCGCCGCCGGCGGCGCGGCGATCAACCAGATCTGTATTGCCCACGACATCGGGCTGAAGGTCTTCGACCTGGCGCTCGACTACCCGACGGCGGATATCGCAAGGGAAGCGGCGATGGACGAAAAGACCTGCGCGGCGACCATGGCCTTCGGCATGGAGGCGATTGCCGGCGGCACGGATCTGCTGTGCCTCGGCGAAATGGGGATCGGCAACACCACCGTCGCGGCTGCGATCTATCACGGCCTTTATGGCGGCAATGCCGAGGACTGGGTCGGACCGGGCACCGGCTCGACCGGCGAATTGCTGGACCGCAAGATCGATGTCGTGCGCCGTGCGGTGGCGCTGCACAAGGCGCATCTCGACGACCCGCTGGAGGTGCTGCGCCGTCTTGGCGGGCGCGAGATCGCCGCGATCGCAGGGGCGATCCTGGCGGCGCGAACCGAACGGATCCCGGTCATCATCGACGGTTTTGTCGCCACCGCCGGCGCCGCCATCCTGCACGCCGCCGATCCGCGCGCGCTCGATCACTGCCTTGCCGGCCATGTTTCCGCCGAACCGGCGCATGCCGCGGTGCTGGAGAAGATCGGCCTCAGGCCGGTGCTTTCGCTCGACATGCGGCTGGGCGAGGGGACCGGCGCGGCGCTTGCCGCCGGCATCGTCAAGTCCGCAGCGCTGTGCCATTCGGGGATGGCGACCTTCGAACAGGCCGGTGTCAGCGGGGAGAGCGCCTAAGGCGGGGGCGGCCTTCGGCGCGCTTTCGCCTCACCCCCTCATCGCCTCGCTTGGCTCCGCACGTCTCCCCCAAGGGAGAAGACGCCAGCCGGCGCCATCCAGGCACGCGTCAGCGTTGCCGCGCCCGCGCATAGCGCGCGAGCGGTTTTCTGCCCCGGCCTTAAGCGCCTCGTTCGGCCCTTCGCTATGGCTACGGGCGTTCGTCGCGCGAAAAGCCAAATCGTTGGCTTTTCGTCCGCGCAGCGGAAAGCTCCTCACCGTTGCCGGGGGCCCGACGCGCCCGCGCATAACGCGCGAGCGCGTCGCATTCCTTCAGGATATCGTCGATGGGGATTTCGGATCGTCGCCGGCGGCCCGGCGGATGACCGATACGCAGCGGGATCTGGATTTTCGTGAATGGTTCGGGCGGGTACGCCTGTTCGTTGTCCGCACCGTCTTTCGCGCCGCTGGCCGGATTGGATTCCGCCATCAATCGCGCCTTCCTGCGCGCAAAGCGGACGGCATGGCCGGGCAGATCGTCGAGCGCAGCTTTCAGCGCGCGGATGCGCCGGCAGACATGGGCGGCGTTGATCAGGGTGCGGCCGAGCCCGTCGACCGGCGGCGACGGTTTGGGCGGATCGACGGGCAGCGGCGCGTCGCTGCCGAAAAAGGTGATGCGCGGCACGGCCTTGTGCCGCGGCCGCGGCGGCGCGAAGATCGCCGCATAGTCGATCGGCGGATCGAACAGCGCGAAGGCCGGATTGAGCGACGGCGCTGTTTGTCTTGCCGGCTTCGGCGGCTTCGGCAGCCAGGGCGTCCGGCCGACGGGCACCTGCCTGCCCTGGTAGACGATGTTGGTCATCGGCCTTGGGCTGTTGTCCTTCACGATCAGGCAGGCCACGACCGACGCCGGCACGTCGAGCGCGGCGTCCTCCGGCACCGTGGTCAGGTCGAGATCTGCGTCGGCAGCGGCGGGCGCATCGGCCTTTGCCGGCGCGATCCCGGCAAACGGCCGGCGCCTGGCCTGCCGGACGTGCAGCTTGACCGCGATGTTGCGCGCGGCGACCGCCAGCAGACGACGGGTGGCGCTTTCGGCGGGATAGAGCACCCGCAGGACCGCCCGCCAGATGCATTCCGGCAGCATGTCGGCACCGCCGACATCCAGACCGGTCTTGATGCACAGGGTGCGCACAATGCGCGACAGCGTGGCGCGGTATTGCGCGATCTCCAGGTCAAACCATTCATCCGAGCCGTAATTCATGCGGTCCAGCATGGCCGAGGGTGAGGTGCGGTGGACAGGTTTTCCAGCCGTTTCGCCCGGCCGGGCCGGAGTTCTGGCAAGCGCATGGGCCGGGACCGCGCGATCTGTCCACCGCGCCGGATGTTTCGGAGAGGAATTCGGCCGATAGATACTGTGTGAGCGGTCGTTTTAACGCGCAATAAACAAGTGCCGGTTGTATATGTCCGTATTAAAGCAAGTAAAAAGAGCCATCCATGCCACCTGACGCAGTGTCAACGCAGTGCAAGGCCCGCGCCGGATCGACTGCCCGCCGGCGCAACCTCGCCGCAACGCTGATGGCGCTGGCGCTGGCGGGCGCGATGCTGGCGGGGTGTGGCAACGAATCCGCGACGATCCGCTACCGGGCTACGGCGAAGATGGTGATCGACGGCGACGTACGCGAAGGCTCGGCGGTGCACCGGGTGAAATTCACCGACGCACCGCACAGCCTGACCGGATTCGGCATGGCGGTCGACGACGATGGCGAGGGCATCGTCATCGACACCGGGCTGGAAGATCACGCCGTCTATGTGCTGCTGCATGATCGCAGCGGTAGCAAGGTTATGCACTTTGCAATGATGCAGTGTTTCGGCATCGATTCCGGTTTGCCGGACTACGACTGGATCGGCGCGTTGCGGGACATTCCCTTCGGTAAGACATGCAGCATCGATGCGGAAACCATTCACAAATACTCCCGCCCCCTCGTTGTCGCCTTCCACCGCGAGAGCGTGCCGGCCTCGATCTTCGAGGTGACGCCGAAATCGTTGAAGGGCGCCTTCAATGTCGACGGCCATTTCAGGGAGATGGTCTTTGAGCGCGTGCCCGGCAACACGCCGCTGACCAAAGCGATCGACCAGCGCCTGCCCTGGCTGAACGAGATCCCGTTCGAGGGCAGTAACATGAGAGTTCTCGCTCCATTCGATGCAACGAAACTCCTGGCGAAGGACGCGACACTACCCCAGCAGGTTTCCGATTATTTCTTCAGGGATTGAGCCATTGACGCCGACTAATGACGATGTTCATCTCGCTTCTGGCGCTTGACGCATGCGTGGTGCCGCCCGGCAGGCCGAACATGAAGGGCAAGTGCGCTTCGGTCTGACATTGGCCGCCGTGGGCATGGCGGGCGCGATGCTGGCGGGGTGCGGCGAGCGTGTCTCCTGGCGGCGAAACTTACCTTGGAAGTGGAGACGCCGGACGGGATCGTCACCGGCACGGGTGTCGTCCAGATAAGAATGCGGTGGCTGGAGGATTGGCAGCGATTTGCCAGCGCCAATTCGGTGGGTTCCGATGTGCGCGGCGAAGCCGTTGTCGTTGAAGTTGCGCCCGGACGCTACCTTTTCGCGCTCGTGAGTTGGGCAAGCTACGGGTTGGCGCTGAAAGCCTTCAAGGAAGGCGACGAAAGCCCAAGGCAAACATCCACGCGCCTCCAGGCACTTCGCGAGACGCGGGTGCTGCCGCGCGAAAACTATCCTCGGATGGTGACATTCGGACATATCGGCAGCCCGCAGACGGTCCGCCGGGTCGACCCGGACAATCTCGCCGCCACATTCGGCCCCGGCTACCGGCTGAAATCGATCACGCTGGAGATCACCGACGCGCCGGTGACCAGGGGCGAGTTGGAGACTGTGCTGGGGTGGCTTGGTGAACATCCGGAGCCCGTTGTCCGAAGGACTTCTCATTTGCAGCAAAACTGCGGCAAGGCGAATTTATCAGGAGATAGACAATGACCCTCTAGCGAATTCTTGCGATGGATGCTTACAATCGTGGCGCGCCCGGCAGGCCGAACATGAAGGGCATGGATGCGCTTTGGTCTGACACTGGCAGAATGCTCGGTTACCCGGGGTGGGAGTGGCACCAGAAGCTGACGGTGGAAGTCGAAACCCCAAATGGCGTGGCCGTTGGCAGCGCCGTGACGGAATCCATTGGCGCGACGAACTGGATCTGCTTGCTGATGCGCCGCATGTCCATTCGGGACGGGTGATGGTGGTCAATCTTGGCGACGACCAATATTGCGCTGCTCAGCGCCGAAAGGCTGGCGCTGCGGGTGTTTTTGGCCGTCCGATACCGACGGGTTGCCCCGATACGTGACGTCTCGAAGCAGCGAGGGTGCGTCGCGCCCGGTCGAGCCGGCGGCCTATCCGCGCCTGTCACCTTCGGCGATATCGACGATGCAACCGTCCGCCGTGTGATCCGGCAATCCGCCGCCACATTCGGCCCCGGCTACCGGCTGAAATCGATCACGTTGGAGATCACCGACGCGCCGGTGACCAGGGGCGAGGTGGAGACGGTGCTGGGGTGGCTTGGTGAACATTCCGGTTTCCGATTGTTGATCCGAAGGACTTCTCATTTGCAGCAAAACTGCGGCAAGGCGATTTTATCAGGAGATAGACAATGCATCTCTGACGACTTGTTCCTCGCGATTCTTGCGATGGGTGCCTGCAATCGTGGCATGAAGGGCATGGCAATGCGCTTCGGTGTGACATTGGCCGCGCTGGCGTTGGCGGGTGCGATGCTGGCGGGGTGTGGCAACGAATCCGCGACGATCCGCTACCGGGCTACGGCGAAGATGGTGATCGACGGCGACATGCGCGAAGGCTCGGCGGTACGCGAGATGACCATCACCGAAACGCCGAACAGCCTGACCGGTTTCGGCTTGCGGGTGACAGACCGCGGAGAGGCGATCATCGTCGATATCGGGGAAGGACGCAGTGCGGTCTATTTCCTGCGCAACGACCGCAGCGGCTCGGGGTACCGGCTGTCCGGAACGATGCAGAACTGTTTCGGAATCGAAAGCGGCAGCTCGGGCTCCGGCTGGACGAAGGCTTTCGAGGAGATCCCGGTTGGACAAAGCTGCGTCATCAAGCCGGAAGTCGTGGCGCGCACGGCGCCGCTGATCGTCGCCTTCCACCGCGAGAGCGTGCCGGCCTCGATCTTCGAGGTGACGCCGAAATCGTTGAAGGGCGCGTTCAATGTCGACGGCCATTTCAGGGAGATGGTCTTCGAGCGCGTGCCGGACAACACGCCGCTGACCAAAGCGATCGACCAGCGCCTGCCCTGGCTGAACGAAATCCCGTTCGACGGAACGGATATCCGGAAGCTGGATCCGCACGCTCCTCGCGGAATGGCGCGAAAGGACGCGACCTTGGCGCAGCGAGTAACAGACTTTTATTTCAGGGATTGAGCTATGACCAGCACGCCGACGAATGACGATGTGTTCATCTCGCTTCTGGCGCTTGACGCCTACATGCGTGGCGCCGCCCGGCAGGCCGAACATGAAGGGCATGGCCAGTGCGCGCCGGTCTGACACTGGCCGCGCTGGCGTTGGCGGGCGCGATGCTGGCGGGGTGCGGCGAGCGTGTTGAATGGCACCAGAAGCTGACCGTGGAAGTCGAGACGCCGGACGGGATCGTAACCGGCACGGGTGTCGTCCAGATAAGAATGCGGTGGCTGGAGGATTGGCAGCGATTTGCCAGCGCCAATCGGTGGGTTCCGATGTGCGCGGCGAAGCCGTTGTCGTTGAGGTTGCGCCCGGACGCTACCTTTTCGCGCTCGTGAGTTGGGCAAGCTACGGGTTGGCGCTTAAAGCCTTCAAGGAAGGCGACGAAAGCCCAAGGCAAACATCCACCCGCCTCCAGGCACTTCGCGAGACGCGGGTGCTGCCGCGCGAAAACTATCCTCGCCTGGTGACATTCGGACATATCGGCAGCCCGCAGACGGTCCGCCGTGTCGACCCGGACAATCTCGCCGCCACATTCGGCCCCGGCTACCGGCTGAAATCGATCACGCTGGAGATCACCGACGCGCCGGTGACCAGGGGCGAGGTGGAGACGGTGCTGGGGTGGCTTGGTGAACATCCGGAAACTCCGTTGTTTCCGATTGTTGATCCGAAGGACTTCTCATTTGCAGCAAAACTGCGGCAAGGCGAATTTATCAGGAGATAGACAATGACCATCTCTGGCGACTTGTTCTTAGCGATTCTTGCGATGGATGCTTACAATCGTGGGTATGGCGCTGGGATCGCCGATGAAGGTTCGCACGATCCGGATGGTCTCGGGGTCACAAATGAGCAAAAGACCTGTAGTATCGGTCACGCCCTATAGCCGCGCGCGGCAGATATAGAGCGACAACGCGGCCGCATTCGACACGTTGAGCGAGCGGATCGCGCCCGGCATGTCGATGCGCGCCAGATCGTCGACGGTCGCGCGGGTCTTCTGGCGCAGACCCTTGCCCTCGGCACCGAGGACGAGCGCGATTTTCGGGCCTTTCGCGGTGTTCTCCAGCACGTCCGGGCCGTCGGAGTCGAGGCCGACCGTCTGGAAGCCGGCGGCCGAGAGCGTTGCAATCGCTTCGGCCAGATTGCGCACTTCGAGGTGGTCGATATGTTCCAGCGCGCCCGACGCCGCCTTGGCGAGCACGCCCGTCTCGACCGGGCTGTGGCGCGACGTGGTGACCAGCGCGCCCGCCTTGAAGGCGACGGCCGAGCGCATGATCGCGCCGACATTGTGCGGATCGGTGACCTGATCAAGAACCAGAACGAGATCGGTGTCGCCGAGCGCATTGAGCGGCTTCGGCAACAGCGGCCGCGTCTCGAGCAGCACGCCCTGGTGCACCGCATCGGTGCCGGTCAGCCGGTCGATCGCCTTCGGTTCGACGGCCTCGACCGGGCAGGGGATATCGCCGCTGCGCCCTTCGGTGAGCCGCGCCAGCGCGTTGCGCGTTGCCATCAGCCGGATGAGCTTGCGGCGCGGGTTGTCGAGCGCGGCGCGCACCGTGTGCAGCCCGTAGAGGTGAAGCGTGCCGTTTTCGGCCGGTTTTGGCTGGGCCTCGCGGTGGGCGCGCCTAAGCCGCGCATAATGGCTGTCCTTGGGGGTTCCCTTGTGGCTGTCACTGTCGTTTCTGTCGGTCATTGGCGGCTTCGCTGTTGCGGTTTCGGCTCACGAACAACACATGTTTGGTGTCGCGGCAAGCCAAGTTCCCGGTATCGCGTGAAAAACCGCGCCCGTCGTGTTGACAGGAAAAAACGCTGCCGTCATAAGGCGCTTCGCGATCCCTCGGGAACGCTGTGCTCCGGCCGCCAGTCATGGAGGAGTGCGTGAGTGGTTAAAACGGACGGACTGTAAATCCGTTGGCTATGCCTACGTTGGTTCGAATCCAACCTCCTCCACCACTGGTCCGGTCCCGAGCCCGCAGGCGGGTATAGCTCAATGGTAGAGCAGCAGCCTTCCAAGCTGAATATGCGGGTTCGATTCCCGCTACCCGCTCCAGCGGCCGCTTCCATCAAATCAGGAAATTCAAGGCTTTAGCCGGTTTCCGGGGCTTATCGGCTCCTGCGAAAGCGGGATACTGTGCAGCAATTGGCGAATTGCGCCCCCATTCCGGGGACAGCGCATGAGCCGCGGCAAGCGCAAAATGCCGGCCACCGACCTGCTTTGCGGCGCCGGAGGCTGTCCCGGCCCGCCGAAACGCATATATCAGCCCGTCTGACATCTTCCTTGAATGTCCCGGTTCACAGACGGCCCGGAACACGTTGCGGTCTGTTCCGGACCGGGTTGCAGACTGGTTCAAAGCAAATCCGTCGAGGTTCTCGCGGGTCGGTGCGGGTGGCAGCCGGTCCTGCGTATCGGGTTTGTTTGCTCTGGAAAATGACGAGAGTTTCTTGCACAATGAGAACAATGCATCTCGACCGCTTGATCTCCATTCTTGAAACCGTGTCGATGTCGGGCGGAACAGCGACGGCAAGCGATATTTGCGCAGCAACAGGCTACCCCAAGCCATCAGTGTACAGGCTGCTGCAGGACTTGCAGAAATCCGGATTGCTCGAGTCGCCGGAAAAAGGTGCCTTTCGCATAGGTCGACGGCTTCACCGCATCTCTCAACTGGACCGCAGCGATGCCGAGATCAACGTGCTGGTTCAGCCGCTGCTTGCAGAGTTTGCCGACAAATACGGTGCGGCGTGCTTTCTGGCGCGTCAGCGCGGGCACGGCGTGGAAATCTCGCAGGTTGAAGTCCCCAGAAGCGGTGCGGTCTCTTTTCTTCATCCCGGCTTGGGATTGCGACCCATGCACGCCTGTTCCTGCTCGAAGGTCATTGCCGCCTACGGCAATGAAGCGCTGCGGCGCGAGGCCGCCGAAGGGCATCTGAAACAATTCACGGAACACACTCATACCGATGCCGAGGCGCTGCTCGACGAGTTCCGAAAGATACAGGAGAAGGGCTATGGCGAATGCGTCGAGGAACTTGAACTTGGGATCTGTTCTGTCGCCGCGCCCGTACGTTTGCCGGAAGCCGGTGTCAGCATGAGTGTTGGCGTGACAGGGTCGTTGCGTGTGTTCACCGAAACGTTCCGCAGGCAGGTCGGGCCGGCGTTGATAGGGCTTGCGCAGGACGTAGAGGAGAGGTTGACGGCAAAGGATCCGTAAACCGGGTTGCGCCCTAGCCGGTCTGTCCACCCGGTCGCTCCGCACATTCCAGAAACACCCGCGCGGTACATCTTTCGCAGGCCGACCGGGGAACGATACTGACGGCCTCGGCGATGGCCTCGCGCTTGGATGCCAGCAGATGGTCGTCGCCCAGGATCTCCAACGTTCCGTAGGACCGCAATGCGTTGATCAAGCCCGGATATGCGGCAACGATGAAGAAATCTCCACCCAGCGCACGCGCGCGCCGGATTTGCCGGTTCAGGAAATTCGCACCGGTCAAATCGATTGTCTCGATCCCCTTCAGCACCAAGACGACGATGTTCTGCCCCGGGTTCGATGTGTTGATGGCCGAGAATCTGCGTTCGAGCTCCTCAACGGAACCGAAGAAAATCTGCCCCTGGATGCGCCGGAAGGACACTTCGGGGCATTGTGGCAGGTTGTGCCTGTCCGCGTTGCGGAGCTTTCGTTGCCCGTTCGCTTCCATCGGGGCGCCCACGGCAACGAAAGGGTTGGCGCTGGCGTGGAGGAAGAACACCAGTGAAAGGATCACGCCAACAACAATGGCGTATTCAAGTTCGATGAAGACGCCGCTGAGGAAGGTGGCAATCAGGATCGAGGTTTCGCGCCTGCTGTGACGGATATGGCGGATTTCGGCGAAGTTGATCAGCTTCCAGGCCACGTAGAGGATAATGCCGCCCATCGCCGGGACCGGGATGTAGACGACCATCGGGGCCAGCAGCAAAAGCAGCAGCATCAGCCAGGCTGCCGCTAAGATGGCCGAGAGCGGCGTCTGTGCGCCGGATTCGGCATTCAGGCCAGAGCGCGTGAACGACCCCGATCCGGCATAACAGTTCAAAAACCCGCCAAGGAAGTTCGACAGACCCTGCCCAATGATTTCCTGATTTGAATCGTAAGGCTCGTAACGCCGCGCGGCAAATGTTCGCCCTATGGATATCGCCTCGAGCAGGCCCACAACGGCGATGGCAAAGGCTCCGGGGATCAGGTCGATGGCCTGCGCAAGACTCGCAGCCGGCAAGGAAAACGAGGGGATCACCGAGGGCAGTTCATCAAACATCCTTATGCCGTTCGCCTCTGCGCCCAACAACTGGCCAGAAACGCCGCCGACGAGCAGGGCAATCAGAAAGGCCGGGATCCGCCGCGAGACCGCCTGGCAAAGGACTATGCTGGCAAGCGTCAGGCCCGCGATCGTGCAGGCAATCGGGTTGATCTGGTCGATATGCTCGATCACCCGCAAGATGCGCTCCACAACGCCGCCACCACGCCCGGTCTCGACGCCAAGGCTGGGCGCAAGCTGCGAGGCCGCAATCAGCAGTGCCGCAGCGGCGGTGAAACCCACGATGACAGAGTGCGAGATGAATGCGATCAGGCCACCCAGTCGCGCGACGCCCGCGACGATCTGCAAGAACCCGATCATGATTGTGAGCGTCAACGCCAGCAAGACGAATTGCTCGGACCCGGCCTCGGCAAAGGGCGCCAACGTCGAAAACAGTACCGCCGATATGGCCGTTGTCGGCCCCGACACCATAACCATCGAGGCTCCCCAGAACCCGGCAACCACAGCCGTGAACATTGCCGTGTAAAGCCCGAATTCCGGCGGCAGTCCGGCGATGATTGCAAAGGCGACGCCTTGCGGCAGAACAATCGCGGCGTTTGTAAGCCCTGCCGTCAGATCGGCTTGCAGTGTCCGGCGATTGACGGCTCGAAACCAGGGCCGAACAGGAGAAAAGAAATGTGCCTGTCGGTGAATGAATTGCGAGACGGATGTCCGCGGCGGGGTGTCGCGATGCGAGCTCAAGAGGCGATCAATCTAAAAGACGTCCCCGGGCCGAGTGCCCCGGGACAATTGGTCCAAGGCGAAACCGTCGTGACGGAAGATCAGGTCAGCGGGCGCAACCGGCCCGACTTGTGCAGATCGACAAACGCATCGAAAGTGGAGCGTATGCCCAAGTCGACAGGAATGGACGGGAAGTCCAGATGCGCGCGAATGGGGCCGTCATCCATGTCCGGCGGGAAGGGGAAGGGCGCGCCCGAGACAGTGATCTGTGCGTCCGGGGCGCATTCGCGCAGGATCTCAACGCCGTGTTCGACGGTCTCACACCCTCCGTTGAGATCAAAGACATAGGCGCCGTCGCCTTCCTGCGACACCGCGGCAATGAAAGCCGCTGCCGCTTCGCCGGCATGCAGCCAGCTCAGCCGCCCACTGTAGGGAATGTCGTAGGCTTTGCCCTCTATGACGGCCTGAAGCGCTAACGTGAACTTCGCGCTGATCCCCTGATCGCGCGCAACGCCGTAGACGACGTTGGGGCGGATACAGACGCTGGGCACATGCCAGTCCTGCCAGTACACATACGCCGTCTGCTCATTGGCCACTTTGTACGCGCCATAGAGCGTTGCCTTGTATTGGCCCCCGGGCGGCATGCCATGAGCGGCTACAGAGCTGGCATACGCAGTTCGCCTGATCCCTTTGTCCCGGGCCACTTGGAGGATGTTTATTGTGCCTTCGACGTTGACACGCGCACCTAGCGCCGGGTCAGCTGCGCAGAATGGAACCTGCAGACCCGCATAGTGGACAATGGCGCGAATATCATGTTTTTCAACCAGTTGCGTCAGCGCCCTGAAGTCCGTCACATTGCTGGTTTCCCAAGTCAGCGCCGCTGCCGCCTCGCGACCCATGACCAACTCGGCGCGGTAGCGGTCCTCCCGTAAATCCGCCGCAACCACCGGTACACCGGATGCCTGCAAGATGGCCACCGTCCACGCACCAAGGCATCCACCGGCGCCGGTAACCAGGACCGGGCCGTCGAACATGATGGGATCGACCAGAAACGGTTGGATAAGGGCAGTCATGTTCGGATCTCCACTTTCATTTCGCAGTCCAGTGCATTGGCGACGAAGCAGTACCGGTGCGCTCGGTCATGCATCACTTGCAGTTCCTCCCGATCTTTGTCGTGTCCGCCTTCGAAGGTCACTTCGGGGTGCAGGGTGATTCCGCCGACTTTCACGCGGCCGTCCGGTGTTTTGCCCAGCGTGGCCACAGATTGGTCCGTGTATCGCTTGACTTTCCAACGGGCCTTCGCGGCCAGCGCGAGGAACGTCATCATGTGGCACGAGCTGAGCGCGGCAGCGATGGCTTCCTCGGGGTTCACGAAACGCGGGTCGCCGCCATAGTCCGGCGCGGAGGTCATGGTCGCCGCCAGGCCCCCGCCAAACTCCATCCTGTGGTTCGTGCTGTATTCTCCTGCGGCGAACTCGGCCTGACCCAGGTTCCATGTCAATTTCGCTACGTATTCCGACATAATTCAGGTCCGTTCTCAGAATCTACCGCGCTTTCTGGTGTCAGTTTTGGGTAGCACAAAATATCATTAGGTGATAGGTAAAAATCATAAAATGAGCCTAAAGGCGTCCGCCGGGTAAGAGCGAGGCCGTGCGGGAGGAGGAAATCGATGTCAAATTCAGCTGCTGTTGAAGACACTCCGGTCCTTGTGACTGTCGAATCGGGCACTGCGACCGTGGTGCTCAACCGTCCGAAGTCGCTCAACGCGTTGGCCGAAGAGGTTCTCAGCGCCCTGCAAGAGATCTGGGACGAAATTGCAGAGAACCACGAGGTCAAGGCGGGCGATCACTTTCGCGTCGGGCATAATTTCAAGGAAATGAGCGCGCATCGCGAAGACATCGACGGTGGGTACGGCTACTTCAACGCACTCTTCGCCCAATGTTCGAGAATGATGATGTCCATGGTTGCCCTGCCGCAGCTGGTGATTGCCGAATTGACGGGCATTGCGACAGCCGCGGGCTGCCAGCTGGTGGCGACATGTGACCTTGCGGTGGCAGTTGATGACGCGTTCTTCGCCACCTCGAATGTCAAGACCGGCAAGGCCGCGTTCTACCGCCATGCCGAGATGAGATTGGCCGAAGCCTACGACTTTGCCGCGCGCACGTTGGCCGACAACACGATGGCTCGCGATACCGGACGCGGCATCGGTGCTTTTGTTACCAAACAGCCGATGCCCGAGTGGACCGGAGAGTAATCCCGGATGTCGATTTTCAACGGCGCGATGATCTGCGGCGACCTGCACCGCACATGGAGCGCGCTTGACGCGCTTCCGAATGCCTCGACCGCAAAGATTCTCGAACACCAGCTTCGCGCGACGGCGAAGTCTGCAACCCTCGAACTTGAAACTCCAGGAGACTGACATGAAACTCTGCCGTTTGCGAAAGGGCGAAGCAATTGTGCCCAGTGTTGTCGTCGATGACATCCACCATGACCTTTCATCGGTTGTGGCGGATATCGACGCTGATTTCTTTCAATCCGGCGGCCTCGCTTTGCTGGCCAATCTGGATATCGCGACGCTGCCCGTCATTGCGGAACACGATGGATTTGCGCCCTGCGTGACCAAGCCTTCGAAAATCCTGTGCATCGGCCTGAACTACCACGATCACGCAAAGGAAGCCGGGATGGATATCCCAAAGGAGCCCGTTGTGTTCTTCAAGGCTCCGTCCAGCCTGTCAGGGGCAAACGATCCCATTCCCTTTCCGCCCGGTGCAACCATGCTGGATTGGGAGATCGAACTGGCCATCGTGGTCGGCAGGCGCACCAAGCGCGCGATGATGGATACTGCAATGGATGCCATTGCGGGTTACATGGTTCTCAACGATGTCTCTGAACGCAACTGGCAGTTGATGCGCGGTGGCCAATGGGCCAAGGGCAAGAGCCATGACGGATTTACACCAATCGGCCCTTACTTGGTGCCGGCAGGCAGCGTAGAAAGCCCCGACGCATTTGACCTTTCGCTGAAAGTGAACGGAGAGGTCATGCAGTCGGGCTCGACTGCGGATTTCATCTTCGATCTGGCCAGTGTGATCGTGCACCTGAGCGAGTTCATGACGCTGGAACCGGGCGACATCATCACCACGGGCACGCCGGCCGGAGTTGGGTTCGGGATGGACCCCAAGACCTTCCTCAAGCCGGGCGATGTGGTGGAAACCAGCATCGCAGGCTTGGGCACCCAGACCCAGACCGTCGCGGCAGAGGCCTAAGAGGCTGACATGACCCCCAAGAACCTGGTCATCATTCTTTCCGACGAACACAACGCCAGGTTCCTGGGATGCAGGGGCCATGCAGTGGTTAAGACCCCCAATCTGGACCGGCTGGCCGCGCGCGGGACGCGGTTTGATGCGGCCTATTGCAATTCCCCGATCTGCGTTCCGTCGCGCGCCAGCATGGCGACGGGACGCTATGCGCATGACACCGGGTTTTGGGACAATGCCGCGCCCTATGACGGCTCGATCCCAAGCTGGGGGCATCGGCTGCGGGAGCAGGGGTTTGGGGCGGTCTCGGTGGGCAAGCTGCATTTTCGCAGCACCGAGGATGACAACGGATTTGATCCGGAAATCGCACCCCTGCATGTGGCGGGCGGGATCGGCGATCTTTTGGGATTGATCCGTGAGGATATGGAGCCGCGTGCCGGATCGCCCAAATTCGCTCAAAACGTAGGGTCTGGCGAAACCAGCTACACAGCCTATGATCGAACCATCACCGACGAGGCCAAACGCTGGCTGACCGAACAAGCGCCCGCGCAGTCCGCGCCTTGGGTTCTGTTCGTGTCCTTCGTCGCGCCGCATTTCCCGCTGGTCGCACCGGACGAATTCTACAACCTCTATCAGGATGTTGAGATCGACCCGCAGAACTTTACAGAGGGGCTGGAGCGGCCGAACCACCCGTATTACCAAGCCATGCTGCACAATATCGACTTCGATGACCACTTCGATGCGACATCACGCGAAAAGGCAATCCGAGGTTATCTTGGGCTGTGCAGCTTCCTGGATCATAACGTCGGGCAGGTCGTTGACGCCATTGATGCGGCGGGTTTGTCCGGGGACACGCGGGTCCTGTACGCCAGCGACCATGGGGAAGCCCTGGGCAAGCGCGGGTTTTGGGGAAAATCGACGATGTTCGAAGAAAGCGCTGCGGTCCCAATGATCCTCGCCGGCCCCGATGTTGCCATGGGGCAGGTCGTCGACAGCCCTGTGAGCCTTGTTGATCTGTTTCCGACCGTGCTGGACTGTGTGGACGCCAGGCAGCACGCAGATGACGCCGACTTGCCGGGCATGTCACTGTTTGAAACCGCGGCGGGCAAATCTGCCGACCGGACCGTTTTTTCAGAGTATCACGCGGCCGGGTCTTGCACTGGCAACTACATGCTGCGTAAAGGCCGGTTCAAACTGGTCTATTTCGCAGCATTTGCGCCGGAACTCTTCGATTTGATCGCTGACCCGTTGGAAACAAGAAACCTGGCCGAAGTTCCCGAACATCGGGCCAAGCTGCAAGAACTCCTGTCGGAACTTCGCGACATCCTCGATCCCGACGCGATGAGCGAGGTTGTCAAGCAGCACCAAGCCCTCCGGATCGCGCAGGCCGGTGGGCGTGATGCCATTCTCAACCAAGGGGATTTTGGTTATTCGCCAGCGCCTTCCAAGGACTGATGATCAAGTTACGGCTGATCGGGTTATCGAACCGCATCCCGATGGTCGCGCGATACAATCCGCAACTTCTCGCAGAGCGCTTCTGCCATGGGGGGGATAACCCCGAACTTGCGACGCAATATCCCTGTTTCGCGGAACCCGCTGAGCGCGGAACATTTCAGATGGTCAAATTGCGTCCAAGCCTGACCCTCGGGCGTCAGCGACGTGGCCAGGGTCGCAAGATCGGATCGCGCAACGACCTCGAGCGAGCATGAAACGTCGTTGACGTCGACCGTCGGTGTTGGCGCGGGCACGCCATGGGCCTGGAACAGTTGATCAAACAAGGACCGTACAAAGGTACCATTCGGCAGGGCCCAGCTCAACTCGAGCAGATCCTTTATCGACTTGTCCTTGCCATCCTGCGCCGGATGTCCCTGTCGCACCAGCACGTGGCTGTCGGTGCGGATCAGGCTTTCAGAAGTGATCATGTTCTGGTTTGCCCCCGACAGCGCTACCGGCCCGAAAACCAGATCCAGATCGCCGCTCAGCAGTTTGTCCTTCAAGCGGGTCGGTACGCCTGTTTCGATATTCACACGAATATCGGGATGCTCCCCGACGAGGAGGGCAACGGCCTTTGGCAGGAAGCCGGTCAGCCAGAAGTATCCTGATCCGATGGTGATCTCGGCAATCTGTGCTTCTTTTGCACCATCGATCTGCCGCAGTGCGCTACGATAGCTGGCATCTATTGATTTGGCGTAGTCGAAAAGAATCTGCCCAGTCCGGCTGGGGCGCACGCCGCGTGGCAATCGCACGAGCAGCTTGGTTTCAAGTTCAGCCTCCAAGCGGCTTAAGTGTTTTGAAAGAGCGGGTTGACTCAGTCCCAGTTCCTCTGCCGCGGCTGTAATGCTGCCACGATCAACCACGGTCATGAAAAGTCTGAGGTGGCGAACGTCCACACGGTATTCCAAAACTGTTATGCGTTCGGACAAAAGCAGCAATTTTTTTGCATGTCAAATGCGGTACTTACATAGACCATGGGAATTGGACTCGGGACCAGACGGCGCGCATTGTGTGCCCGGCGATCAAAAAACACGAAGAATCGCCCGCAGTTGTGTCGACACGCAATGGAAGCTGGAACAGCAGCGCGAGCATCCTTTTTCGACACATAGCTGTGGAGACACCATGAAATACACCTCTTCGCACTGGGGCACATACCGGATCACTGACACTGGGTTGGAACCAGTGGAGCAGGACCAGGCACCTGCTGTCGCCGGGCGCGGTTGGTTCAGCGCGGCCACCGATCCGAAAATCCGTGTGGCGCGCCCGTCCTTTCGCGCGGGGTGGTTGAAAGGGCGAGACCGAAACCGACGCGGGGACGCCGAGTTCGTCGATCTGCCCTGGGACGAAGCCCTGGAGATCCTGGCGAGCGAATTGAAGCGCGTTATCGACACTTATGGCAACGCGGCGATTTATGGCGGCTCTTACGGATGGTCCAGTGCGGGCCGGTTCCATCATGCGCAATCGCAGCTCAAACACTTCCTGAATTGCATCGGCGGATGCACATCGTCGCGCAATACCTATTCGCATGCTGGCGCCGAGGTTCTCTGGCCTCATATCCTCGGTTACTCCAACCGCGAGCTGATGCACAATCTGACGACTTGGGATCGCATAGCCGACAACTGCAAACTGTTGGTTGCCTTTGGGGGGATTTCTCCGCGGACGGCCCAGATCAGCGCCGGGGGTACGTCGACGCATTCGGTTCGGGCATGGCTGGACAGAATCCAGACCGGAGGCTGCCGCATGGTCAATGTCTCTCCCTTGGGGTCCGATCTGGCGGGCGCCGAGTGGAAGCCGATCAAACCGGGCACCGACCGGGCGATGATCCTCGCACTGTCGCATGTGATCCTGTCGCAGGGCCTGGAGAACAAGGCTTTCCTGGATCGCTACACCGAGGGTGCAGATCGCTTCATAGCCAGCGTGACAGGTGAGATCGATAACGTCCCCAAAACGCCAGAATGGGCCGAAGATATCTGCGACATTCCAGCGGACGAAATCCGGGCCCTCGCGCTTGATCTGGTCAGGTCTCCTTCGATGGTCACAATGTCCTGGAGCCTTCAACGCCAGGATCATGGCGAGGAAACGATCTGGGCGGGGCTGAATCTGGCATGCCTGATCGGTCAGATCGGCCAACCCGGGTGTGGGTTCGGTTTCGGCTATGGATCGATGAATACATCGGGCCAACCGGTGGGACTATGGAACTGGCCAAGCTTCCCGCAGGGGCGAAATCCCGTGCGTGATTTCATCCCGGTGGCGCGGATCACCGAGATGCTGGAACGCCCCGGTGACACATTCAAATACGATGGCGAGACCTACACCTACCCGGACATCCGGCTGATCTGGTGGGCCGGTGGCAATCCTTACCACCACCATCAGGACCTGAACCGCTTGGCGAAGGCCTGGCAAAAACCCGAGACCGTGATTGTCAACGAACACAGCTGGACCGCGACGGCCCGTCGGGCCGACATCGTCTTGCCGGCGACGACGCCGCTGGAACGCGATGATTTCATGATGATGCGCCGCGATCCGGTGCTGGTCTACATGTCCGCCGCGCGTGCGCCCTTCGGCGACGCCCGCGACGAGTTCGACATGTTTCGCGACCTTGCCGCCCGAATGGGGGTCGCAGACGCGCATGGAGAAAACCGCAGAGCCGAGGACTGGTTGCCGCATCTTTGGGATCTCGCGCGAAAACACGGTCGCGAGAACAACATCGCGCTGCCAGACTTCGAGACCTTCAAAGAGATCGGCTGGCTCGAGCTTCCCAATGCGGCGCGTAGCATGGATTTTCTGCAAGACTTCATCGCCGCACCCAAGGAACACCCGCTGAACACACCGTCGGGCCGGATCGAAATGGCCAGCAGCACAATCGGTGTCATGGGTTTGGACGACCTCTCTGAAACGCCCGAATGGAGGGAGCCCTTTGAGTGGTTGGAGGGCAAGACCTGCGACATGTTGCACCTGATTTCGCCGCAACCGGAGACCCGACTGCATGCTCAAAACGATGCGGGCGCCGAGACGAAAGCAACCAAGATCAAGGGGCGTGAGCCGTGCAGGCTGCACCCAGCTACGGCGGCTCTGTATGATCTGGAAGCGGGTGATATAGCGGAACTCTACAATGCCAGGGGCTCTTGTCTGACTGCGGTCACTCTAGACAAAGAGATGCGCCATGACTGCGTCGTGTTGCCGACGGGGGCCTGGCTGGATGTGATCGATATTGACGATCGTATTGTGGACGTTCACGGCAACCCCAATGTCCTGACGAAAGACAAAGGGTTATCGCAACTGTCGCAGGGCAACTCGGCCCACACGACATTGGTTAGAATACGCAAATGGCTCGGAAATCTGCCGCCGGTAACGGTGCTGGACGGTCCAAACATGTCGAGCGCCGGCTCTGACGGCACCGCCCGAAATCGGAGCTAGAACCAGGTCCGATCTGACGATCGAGGCTGTCACCGGCGGTGCTCGAAACCTGCGCTGGCCCCAGTCAATCATGATACGCTCTAGGGCTTCGAAGTCTCCGGATGCGCCATGCCGATTTGGGCAATTTCATCGTGCATGGAAGCGATTGCCGGATGAATTTCAGATATTCCATAGGAGTTATGCCGGTGGACAAATACCATAATATCCGCGCATGTCACGGTGATGCGATTGTCGGACGATTGGAGGACCGCTATCGCGGTTGAATTGAGACTGGGAGAGAGAGATGTTTTCGAAAATAGTAGCAATGGGCGCCTTGGCCTTAGGCGTCTTGGTGACCCAGCCTGCATTGGCGGATTACCCGGAAAAACCTGTGACATTCATCGTGCCCAACGCAGCGGGCGGCGGCGTCGATGTGGCGCTTCGGATGCTGGTGAAGCATCTGGAAAAGCACACAGACGCGACGATGATCGTCAAGAACGTCAAAGGTGGCGGCACAACAACCGGCACGCGTGAGGTGTATGATGCACCGGCGGACGGGCACACGTTGCTGTTCTTCCATCAGGCGTTCATGGGCACAGCTGCTCAGGGTATTCTGAAGCGTGACTTCAACGACATGATCCCTGTCGCACGTACAGGCAGCATCGGCCTGATGTATGCAACAGGCACAGGCGTTCCTTACGAAGGCTTCGACCAATTTGTTGACTACGCAAAAGCAAACCCAGGTGCCGTCAAGATCGGCGTTCAGCTGGGCGCTCTGAACCACCTGATCGCGCTTGGCCTGATCGACAACCTCGGCATCGAAGCAACACCTGTGAACGTTCCAGGCGGCAACGGCCCAATCCGTGCTGCAATGCTGGGCGGTCAGATCGACATGGCGATCACAGCGCCTTCCGTGACCAAGGGCTATGTGGATTCCGGCGACATGCGCCCACTGGTGATGCTGGACAATTATCGCTCGACATACCTTCCTGACATGCCGCATTCCGTTGAGCTTGGTTATCCGGACATGACGTTCTCGGCGACCATGTACCTGTTCGCTCACAAGGACACGCCAGAACAGGCGCGCACCTACTGGGCAGACAAGATGGAAGCGGTGATGAACGATCCTGAACTGCAGGAGGAACTTGGCGCCTTCATCGAAGACATTCGGTTTTCACGCGGTGAAGAGCTCGCGGCAGAGGTCGCCGCGGAGTACGAGAAGTTTTCCGCAATCGTGGAAAACCACGGCCTGAAGCGCGATTGATTTCGCAGGCGAGATGACATGAGCGTTTGAATTGCGCTCATGTCATGTGCACTGGAAGCATCCGTGCAATCTATCCTCCCAATGTACGGCGAGAAGAATGACACAAGCTCAGAGGGACTTGATCACCTATCTGGTTCTGTTGCTGTCGGTGGGAGGGCTCTATCTGAATGCGGCCAGCATTCCAGACTCGATGTTTGAACCTGTTGGTGGCCGTTTTCTTGCGCAGCTCATTCCCGCATTCATAGCAGCACTGTGTATTTTTGGGCTCGTGTACGGCCGCCTGACCGGATCCTACAAGAGCGGGGCCAGAGTTGGCAGCCTCAAGTTGTCTGCTCAGATGTTCGGACTTCTTTTTGCGTATGCTTTCGGACTGAGCCTGGGCGGTGGACTGTTTGGTTTCGTCGCCGTTTCCGCCGTCTTTGTCGCCGCCCTGAGTTGGGTCCTGTTCGAAGGTGACCAACCTTCCATACGCGAGATCGCATGGGTTGTTGGGCTCGCGATCAGTTTGCCGCTATGTATTGGTTTGGTCTTAACTCGGCTTCTATTCGTCAGCCTTCCGTAACCTGCCGACGCATCAGCCGTAGGGACCAAACATGCTAGAGAAGATTACGACCGCAATTATCGCCCATATGGACGTCTGGCTGATCGCCGTTTCTGCCTTTGGGGTTGCGCTTGGTATTGTATTCGGAGCCATCCCCGGCCTGAACCAAGGCGTCTTGATGGTCCTGACGCTGCCGTTGACGTTCTACATGAACAGCCTGGTTGCACAGGTCTTGTTGATTGGGATGTATGTTGGCGGAGTGGCCGGATCCATGGTCACTGGCGTCATGATCGGCATTCCGGGCTCTCCTGCGTCGGTGATGACGACCTTTGACGGGCATGCGATGGCCAAACGAGGGCAGGGCGCGCGGGCGCTTGCCTTGGGGGTAACGGCTTCCTTTGTAGGCGGGCTCATCTCCTGGCTCGTTCTGGCGACGGCGTCTGTTCCGTTGGCGCGTTTTGCCATCACGTTTTCGGGGTTCGAAATGGCCGCCCTGGTGTTCGGTGGTTTGTTGATGATTGCCAGCGCCAGCGGCGGAAACATGACCAAAGGCCTGATCGCCGGAGCCTTGGGGGTTCTGGTTTCTCTTGTCGGACTGGACCCGATCACGACGGACCCGCGATTCACGTTCGGATACGAAAAACTGGAGGCCGGCCTCGGGATTTTCCCCGTGCTGCTTGGCATCTTTGCAATTGGCGGGTTGGTATCCGACATCCAGCAGCCGCGGCAGGCCGATGCGGTCGCGACCCCGGGATTTGTGCAGATCGTCCGCGCCGCCGGAAGCACCCTGCGCTACTGGCAAAACCTCATCCGTTCGTCGCTGATCGGGACATGGATCGGTATCCTTCCCGGGATCGGTGCCAATATCGGCGCGGTGATTTCGTATACTGTCGCGCGAAGCGTATCAAAGGACCCCGACTCCTTTGGCAAAGGCGCCGAAGAGGGAATCGTCGCCGCGGAGGCCGGGAACAACGCGACAGTGGGTGGCGCGCTGGTTCCGATGATCACGCTTGGAATCCCAGGCAGTGCAGCAGACGTCATCCTCATGGCCGCGTTGATCTTCCACAATATCCAGCCCGGCCCGTTGATGATGGTAGAGCATGAAGCGACCTTCTTCGGCATCATCGCGACCTACTTCGTCGCCACGGTCCTCATGTTTGTAATCTTGGTTGCAAGCTGTCGCTATCTGGGCCGGATTACCGAAATCCCGCGCCATATCCTCGCGCCCTTGATCTTTGTCGTGGCGATCATCGGGACATATTCGATCAATGGCCAGTTGTTCGATATCTGGATCATGCTCATCTTTGGCGTCGCCGGCGTGCTGATGAAGTGGTCGAACATCCCGACTGCGCCCTTTGTGATCGGCTTCATCCTCGCACCGTTGTTTGAAGCAAACATGCGCAGTGCGTTGATGACGTCGGATGGAAGCTTCGCGCCGTTCTTTACCCGCCCGGTCTCACTCGGAATTCTGATCTTCGCGGTACTTTTTGTGGTCTGGCCGATGATAACCGGCGCGATCCGCCGCCGCTCGGGCACAGCCGGTTGAAGGGGCTGGTCATGAGTGAGGATATCCTGAAGATCCGGACAGACGATGGCGTTATGCCCGTGGAGCGGTTCGCAGGACGACGTGACGCCGCCGTTATCGTGTATATGGACGGGTTTGGGGTCCGAGACGAATTGCGAGAAATGTGCCGCAGGTTTGCCCGAATGGGGTACACGACATTCCTGCCAAACATGTACTACCGTTTAGGCGGCCCCTCGTTCCTGCCGCCGAACGCCAGCGGGGCGAAGTCTCCGCAAGGCGCCCAGGCTGCAAACCGGGCCACCACTGTGGCCATGACTGTCCACGACACCCGGCAAATCCTGAAGGCTGAATCGAGTATCGAGCACTGGGCGGTCGTCGGTTACTGCATGGGCGGGCGTCACGCCATCGGCGCAGCTGCCACGCAGCCCGACAAGGTGAAAGCCTGCCTATCGGTGCATGGCGGGAACATGATTTTCGACGGTGAATGGTCCTGCGAACGTCAGATACCGCGCTGCAATGCTGAACTGTTCCTCGGATTCGCCAAGGATGATCCGTCCTGCACGCCAATCGAACAGAACATCTTGAGGGATGCGCTGATGCAACGAGGCGTTAGCGGCCGTGCGGATGTGTTTGATGCCGCGCATGGGTGGAGCTTTGCGGATCGGCACTGTTTCGATCACGTCGCTGCCGAGGCAGTTTGGACAATCGCCCGAGAGATGTTTGCCCGGAGGCTGCGGTCGTGAAAAACCCACTGTCCGAAGAAGCACTGTTGTCTGACATTGTTCGTTTCGCCGAGTTGGGTGACCACCGCACGGCCTCCATGGCGGACCTTGCAACATCAGAGTGGGTGAAAACCGAGCTGGAGAAGGTGGGCCTTGCTGCCGAGCTGGATCCTTGGCCTTTACGCCAGTTTCAAAACCTCAACTGTCGCCTCCGCGTGTTTGGTAAACAGTGCGACACCTTTCCATTGTGGTACCCGCGTTCAACCGGCTCGGAGCCGATTGTGGCCCGGCTTGTCCAAGGCGACAACCATGGAGATCTGCGCGGAGCCATTGCCCTGGTACAGTTTCCGGATGTGATGGTCACCGAGAAGAGCGCACATGCGCGGATGATCCATGCCCTGGCCGAAGCCGGTGCTCGTGCTGTTGTTGGCTGCACACCACATGTCTCGGGCGAGATATACGGCCAGAACGTGATTCCTCCGCACAATCAGACGCCTTGGCCCCTGCCGGTTCTTATGATCGCGCCCTCCGACTGGCATGTTTTTGAGGCCGCCGCGCGCCTCGGCTCCAGTGTCGAGTTTCTGCTGGATGGCGTGGATTGCGCCGATCTTTGCGCGAACAACGTCGTTGCATATCGAGAACGTGGTGATCGTTGGATTATTGTGTCGACGCCTCAAAGCGGTTGGTTCCGGAGTGCGGGCGAGAGAGGCGCGGGGCTCGCGTTGCTGCTCGGTCTCGCGCGGTGGATGGCGTTGGCTGAAACCGACCACAGCTTACTGTTCCTGTCGAATTCGGGACATGAGATCGGCCACCTGGGGGCCTTCCACGCATTGAGCAATCCGCGTCTGCCGAAACCCGGGCAGTGCGATTGCTGGCTGCACCTCGGGTCATGTATTGCCACCCATGATTTCGACAGGAACAACCACCTTTTGGTGCCAGCGTCACCGCCGGATCCGAGTTGGCTATTCGCGTCGCAGGACCTCATTGAACCGCTCAGCCACAGCTTCTCCGACCTGACCCATCTGACGCCGGAACTTTACAACCGTGACCACGGAGAAATCCGGTGGATCCTTGAGCGTGGCTATTCCGCGTTTTCCTTGATGGGCGCACAGCAGTTTTTTCACCTCAAAGGCGATGGTCCGGAAGTTGTGAATGGAAGGCTGATTGAGAAGGTTGGCGCGGCCCTCAAGAACACACTCGGCAACATAATGGCGCGCAAGGCGTCCATTCCCTTTGCCAGTTAGAGAGGCGCATATCATTCCAGTGAAAGCACTTTGTCCACCGAACACCATGACAATCGCAACGAGCAGTAGACAATGAAGCTCGGCTACATCGGACTGGGAGCGATGGGGCTCCCCTTCGCCAGGCACCTCAAGGCAGCAGGTCATGACGTAGCCGTCCTGAACCGTTCTGACCGCCCCTATGCGGAAGCGCGCAGGGCTGGGCTCAGCATTGCCGCGAGTGTCAGCGAAGTGGTGGAAGTGAGTGACGTTCTGTTCACGTGCCTGCCAAACTCGCAGATCATCAACGATATATACGAACAAATCGACAAGCCGGGACTGATTTGTTGCGACAACTCCACTGTGCCTTATGAACAGGCCACCCAACTGCACAATCAGCTGAATGAACGTGGGATGGCCTATGTGGAATGCCCGATCTTCGGTTCGGCGCAGGACGCGATCGACCGCACGGTGTATCTCGTGATCTCAGGAGATGCGGCTCCAGTTCAGACGGTCATGCCGATCGCACGGCAGGCGGCGCGAGACATTGCCGTAGCAGGCGGACCCGGCGCTGCAAGTCTAATCAAAACTCTTCAGAACGGACTGGGACATGTTCAGATGGTGGCGATTGCTGAAACATTGGCAATGGCCGAGGATTTGGGCCTTGACCTGAACCAGTTTGTCGACATCGTGAGCCATTGCGGTGGCATGGCATCTACTCGGCTCTTCCAGCGCAAGGCGCCGCAGATGCTTGCGATCCCGGAAGAGACTGGTGCCAAACTTGATATTGCAGCCAAAGACGCAATGTCAGCCTCAAAGCTGTTCACCCAGATGAACAACAGTTCCGCGCTAATCCACCACGCCGCTGAGAAATACACTGAGGCACAAAGGCTCGGCTTGGGGGCAAGGGATTTCGCGGCGGTCTTTCAGGCGACACGTCGGCGAGAGAAGCGTTAGTAGTACCGATTGAACACGGTTCTTGCTGCAGGCCGGCGTCGAGCGCCTTGATCACGGTGTTCAGCGTGCTGCGGTTTTCGCCGTTGCGGAACGCGATCACGCGACCGCGATTGTCGACAAGGTCGTGGTTTCTGATCGGCCCGGCCTTGCGTCCGTAACGGTCCCGATTGGTATTGGAGACCAGCGCTTCGAACGCCGATTTGGCAATGTGTCCAGTGGTTCACGGGTTTCGGCGAGGTCTTCGACGATCAGTATGCGCGACATCAGTTCGAGCTCTGGTGAAAGGGGAACTCGGCGTGAACGACAAATCCGGGTTTGGCGTCATCGAATGAAAGCCTGCCCTGAAGCGCGGTCAGGCGGGCCTCGATGTTGGACAAGCCGTTGCCTTGAGTGTCGCGGCCATTGCCCCGCCTCGATGGATCGTATCCCTTGCCGTCGTCGAGCAGCGTCAGCTGAAGGGTTTCGCCCTGCGTATCGATCCGAACGGCCATCTTCTGGGCGTCCGAATGGCGAATTGTGTTGCTGACGGCTTCACGCAGGATGGAGCGCAAGGAAAAGATGACATTGGGAGCCATCAGCCGGTTGTGCCCGCCGCCTTCATGGCGCCATTCAAGTTCGATGTCGGTCGCCGCCAGGCGCTCCAGCACTTCCACCCTCAGGTCGGCCAGTGCCTCGTCCAGGCTTTTGCTGTTTCCAGCCGTATTGTTGATGATGTCGCGAAGATCCGAGATCGTTTCGCGGATCATTGTGTCCTTGCGCTCGCGCTTGTCGCTGTGAAGCGCCGACAGAAGCTGTGCGCCGATATTGTCATGCATATCGCGGGCAATGCGTCTGCGCTCTTCGGCTGCGCCTTTCTCATAGGCGTCACGGCTGGCGATGGCATGGGCGAGCATGTCGCGAATCTCGACGGCGAAGCGCTTGTCGCGCGGACTGAACAATCGCCGTCCGCCTTGCGCATATGAGAGCCTCACCGGAGCAAGACTTCCGACACGGGGAAGCACCAGCGCAAGACCTTCATCGACAATCCTCGGCTCTGCGGGTTCGATCTGCGTTTCGCCCCCCAGATGCAACGGATCGAAGACTTCGCGCAGCACCTGTTGCCAGCCGTCCTCCTGTCTGGCCTCGTTTTTGGTCAGCGCTACATCGACGATCCGGCGAAACAATTCGCCCCGGTCGATGTCCGACTTCCTCGTCAGCCTTCGTGCCAGCCGGTCGCGGGCCGGCAGATAGATGAGCGCGATCAGAATGAGCGAGAGGCCGAATGCCGGCGCGCGTTCAAGCGCAACAAGCATGATGAGCGCTGCGTCGAGCAGCACCAGCAGGATTACCGCGCCGAAATAAAACAGGATCGAGAAAGCCCAGTCCTCGAGTTCGAACAGGCGGTAGCGCGCGACCCCCAGGGCGACGCCGACAAAGAACAGCAAGACGAAGAGCGCCGCATAGCCCTGCGACACGGCCGGCGCCATTCCAAACAGATTGGGCAACAAGATGAGAATGACGAAGGTGCCGACGCCAATACCGAAGGAAAGCGTGAACCAGCGCAGGGCCGTGCGGGCTGCCGGGTCATTTCGCGTGGCGCGGTGCTGGAAGAAGGCACTGACAAGGATGCCAAAAACCATGACGACAGCCGGCAGGTGAAGCCCGACGGCCGGGCCGGGAATGATCAGCCATGTTGTATCCAGGACCCAAATCGCGCCTGTCGCAAGCGGCAGCACCCAGAGAAACGCCGGTCGAACAAGGCGCTTTGGATAAACTAGAAACAGCACGGTCATGGCGACGCAGAACGCCAGCGTGCCGAAATGGTTCATTGCCGAAAGCGTGTGAAACAGGTGTCCGGGCAATGCCAACTCGCGTGAACCGTAAATGGCCGATGGAAAGGCTGCGACCAAGGCAGCCAGCCCCGCCAATGCCAGCAGTCTGGCGGCAAGTTCCCCACGTTTGAGGCTCCACACCCAGGTTCCGATCAGCAGGCCCGCAAGTCCGAGCACAATCTGTGTCCAGAACACTGGCGGCAGGGTTGAAATCGGGCGCGACCGCTCCGGCGTTAACGTGATGCGCAAATTGTGCGGTGAACCGCTCGAAAGCGTGACTTCATCCTGATGCAGCATGGAAGCGATTTGGTCCTGCCGATTGAAGAATCGCGCAAGGGCTTCGTAGCTTTCGGCGACATCGGGTTCCTCCACGAGATCCGCCGCCTGCAATTCCATGCCGTTGATTGCTTCCAGTGGCGCGTCGGCTTTCAGCGCGGCTGCAGGTCCCTTCGGATCGGCCCGATTGATCCAGACAAATCCAATTCCGGATTTTGGCGACAGCCCCAATCCCAAGTAGGGCTGATTGTGCGCGACGGCCAAGGCGATCCATGCGGCGAAGAAACCAAATGACGCCGCAACCGCCAGGATTCTGAAGGGGGTCAACCTCACAAGCACACGTCGGATCGCTTTCGTTAGGTAATATCTAGCCGTTTTCTATAACAGACAAATTCACACCGCTCTCCCCTGAACGGGGGATTGACTGGCATGGCCATCCACTGCTTCGCGGCGTGACCCAGCGGTCCGGGCACCTGTTTCGGCGGCGCGAGATCGGCGCGCGTCCGGTCGGACAAGCATCAACCGGGCTGCACCGGGAGCGCCCGGTTCTCGATGATCGCCTCCATCGCGAAGTAGGAGGTGACCGCGTCGAGTTCGACTTTTTCAATCAGGCGCTGATATACGCTGTCATAGCTCGCCATGTTGCGCGCCACGATTTTGAGCAGGTAGTCGTAATCGCCGCCGATCCGGAAGAAATCAGTGACCTCGGGGATGGTTGCGACATGCCGGCGAAACGTCTCAAGCCAATCGGCCGAGTGTCTACGCGTGCGGATCATCGTGAAGACGACGAGGCTAAGCCCCAGAGCGTCCCGGTTCAGGCGCACGCTGCGGCCTTCGATAATCCCGCTATCCTCCATTTTCTTTAGTCGTCGCCAGCAGGCGTTTTGCGACAGGCCAATCGCATCGGCGAGATCGCGCTGCGACAGGTCGGGCCGGCGCTGCATCTCTTCCAGGATGAGAATATCGAGCCTATCCATTTTTCGTAATCCTTCGTTCAAAAACACACATTTAGGAGGAAAATGTGGGTCATACGGTGTAGAAACATCATGTTCAGGTGGTAGCATCCTCGTCAAGGAAATTGGGGATGAAGATGACTGCGCTTGGCGATTTCCGGTCTTCGCTCGCGGGCGGAGACCCCTTTGAAACACTGCGAAACGGCCTGATCGGCGACGGCATCGAGTTTGAAACGCCCTTCGGCCGCAAGCGGCTGCTTTACGCCGACTATGTCGCGTCCGGGCGGGCGCTTGCGCAGATCGAGGACTTCGTTGCGCGCGAAGTCCTGCCGTTCTACGCCAACAGCCACACCGAGGCCTCGTATTGCGGTCAGGCCGTGACGCGGATGCGCGGCGAGGCGAGGGCAGTCCTTGCCGAGGCGGTGAATGCCGGGCCGGACTGCCACGTGGTCTTCACCGGCAGCGGCGCGACCTCGGGCATCAACCGGATCGTCGGGCTGCTCGATATCGTACGCCGCGTGCAGGCGGGCAACAGGGTCGTGGTCCTGATCGGACCGTACGAGCACCATTCGAACATACTGCCCTGGCGCGAAAGCGGCGCCGAGGTTCGTGAGGTCTCCGAGGCCGAGAGCGGCGGGGTGGACCTCGATGCGCTTGCCGCGGAACTCGATGCCACAAAGGGCGCCGAGCTCGTCATCGGCAGCTTTTCCGCCGCGTCCAACGTCACCGGCATCCTGACCGACCCCGATCCGGTAACGCGGTTGCTCAAGGCGTATGGCGCCTTGGCGGTCTGGGACTACGCCTGCGGAGCGCCGTATGTCGACATGGACATGACGCCGGCCGACGATTGCGCCAAGGATGCTATCGTTTATTCGCCGCACAAATTTGTCGGCGGCCCAGCCGCCTCCGGCGTGCTGATCGTCCGAGACACGATCGTCGCGCGCGAGACGCCGACCGCGCCGGGTGGCGGCACCGTCAGCTTCGTTTCGCCGTGTCGGCACCGCTACAGCGCATCGGTGGAGGCGCGCGAGGAAGCGGGGACACCGAATGTGATCGGCGATATCCGCGCCGCACTGGCGATGATCGCGCGCGACGCTGTCGGCTGCGAAGATATCGCCGCGCGCAACGCAGCGCTTCGCAAGCGGGCTCTTGCCGCATGGCGCCGCGAGCCTCGCCTGAAGTTGCTCGGCCTCTCCGACACGCCGGGCCAGTTGCCGATCTTCTCCTTCCAGGTGACTGGCGCGAACGGCACACTGATCCATCATCAGCTCTTTACCCGCATGTTGAGCGATGTGCTCGGCATCCAGACCCGCGGTGGATGCGCCTGTGCCGGGTCTTACGGGCATAGACTGCTCGGCATCGATTCCGCTGTATCGGAAACGCTGTTTGAGCGGCTCGACGCCGGCCTTGAACTGGAAAAGCCGGGTTGGGTGCGGCTCAATCTCAGTTATCTGCTGAGCGAGGCGAAGGCAGACGAGATTATCTCCGGCGTAACGTGGCTGGCCGAAAACAGCAGCCAGTTCATCGGTCACTACGCGGGCGATCCGGCCACCGCGCGGTTCCGCTATGAAGCGGCCTGACAGGAGGGTTTCCAGACGGAAGCGCGATGCAAGTCGATCCGGACGGTGAGAGGTTCATTCGCCGGGTCAACAGGTTCCCGGACCGCGTGCTGGAGGTCCTTGTCTGTCCTCGAAAGGTAGTGGACAGGGCGGTCTTGGCCACGAAGCCTTCCAATACCGATGGACGACGGCCATGCCACCATGCGATACTGGAAGTGATGGTGCCCGACTTGTTGAGTCGGGTGAAAAGGGAACGCGGTGAGGGTTTGGCCCAATTCCGCGACTGCCCCCGCAACTGTGAGCGGAGAGCGACCCCGATGAACGCCACTGGGCCTGATGGCCCGGGAAGGTATGGGGAAGCATGGACCCGCAAGTCAGGAGACCTGCCATCTCCGGCGCGTGACCCACGCGCCGCGGTCACCTTGAACCCAGGCGGGGTGCCTTGGGAGCGGAGAGACGACAGATGGGCGGAAGCGTCCCTCAGATATTGCCGCTACCCGTGACACCCGCCGTTATGCGCGGAGGGCGCCATGTTACTGGAACGTACGATCTTTCAACTCGATAGAGGCCCGATGCCGCGGGAGGAAGCGCGGCAATTGGGCCAGTTGGGCTACATGCAGTGGATTGCGGGTTTGCCCGGCAACGCCGACTACCTGCGGGCCGCGCGCCATGCCTATGACAAAGCCGGCCCATTCATGATGCGCTCTCCGGCAGTCGCGGAGTTTTGCGATCTTCTGCTCGCATCCATAAAACAACCGCTCATGCCATTACAGCTTGCAATGCCCCAGAGGCAACGACGCGGCGGTGCGAATGCGCGCCGGTCCTCGCGTATGCCCCTCTGAGTTACATCCGCACATGGTGTCGACATGAATGCCTTTCCCCCGGAGCGCATCGTCTGCCTGACTGAGGAGACGGTCGAGACACTCTGTCTGCTGGGCGAAGAGGATCGCATCGTCGGCGTATCGGGATATGCGGTGCGCCCGAAACAAGTCCGCAAGGAAAAGCCACGCGTCGCGGCGTTCACGTCAGCGGATATTCCCAAGATCCTCGCGCTGGAGCCGGACCTGGTCCTGACCTTTTCGGACCTGCAGGCCGATATTGCTGCCACGCTCCTGCGTGAGGGCGTAGCGGTGATGGGCTACAACCAGCGCGACATCGCCGGAATACTCGCCATGATCCGGCACCTTGGGGCGATGGTCGGGCAGGGCCGTCGCGCCGGCTTCCTTGCCGACCAGTACGAGCAGCGACTGGCGGAAGCGGCGGCAAAGACCGAAGGCAGGCCTCGCCCGTGCGTCTATTTCGAAGAGTGGGACGAGCCGATGATCACCGCAATCGGCTGGGTGTCGGAACTGATCGGAATTGCAGGCGGTCAAGAGGCGTTTTCCGAAATTGCCGGCAAGGCCAAGGCCCTCGATCGCATCGTGACGTACGAGCAGGTGATCGCTGCTGCGCCCGACGTGATACTCGCGTCCTGGTGCGGCAAGAAGGTGCGACCGGAAAAAATCGCCGCGCGGCCCGGTTGGGACGCCATCCCGGCGGTGCGCAACGGGAGGATCCACGAGATCAAGTCGCCGCTGATCTTGCAACCCGGTCCCGCCGCGCTCACCGACGGGCTCGATGCCATCCTCGCCGCCTTGTCCTCCCGGACGATCGAGGCGTGAACGACGAGTGACGCAAACCCCTGTGTCGGAATGTGCAGACGCGACGAGGCAACGGGATGGCGCCTCGGCCAGGCGCTGCCCGCCGGCTTGGACCTCGCGCGCGCCTATCTGCTCAGGGCGGCAATTTATCCTTTTACGTGATCAGGAGGCGCGCATTCGCGTGCGCCGCCGCACTTGAAGCGTCGGTGGCAGCGGTTTGCATAGCATGGCCGTCGCCTACACCTACACCGAGACATTGCCGAGGGGTTGGAGCAGCAGGCCAACTCGCAAGCCGGCGCAACGAAAAGCCAATCCCGGTAGAAGATGGTCTCCATGTCCATGCGGAAGACATCCGGATCGGTGTAGAGCGCTTGTTCCAGCGCGTAACCCGGACTTCGGCGCGGCCATCGCGGGCCTGGAGCGCGACACCTTCCCGGGGCTCGTCTTCCCCAGTGGTGATTGTCGCGACCCTTGCAACACCTTTACCGTTGCGGGGGCAGTGCCGGACTTTCACCGGCTTCCCAATTCTCCGCCCGAAGGCGGCACCTTGCATGATTCTGAGTAAATGCGATCGAAGCGGGCCGGTCTGCAGAATGCGACATTCGCCATAAAAAAATTCAGACAACGGCCGGTGCCATTAGCCTATGCGGTCGCGCCCGAAAACTCCCGGAATGCCGGCAGAAGCAGTTCGGCGAACGGCGTAACGCGCGCCACGTCGCCCTCATTGTACCATCCGGCCTCGTGCAGCAGGTTCACTGTCCCGATCACCCGGCCATTGTCGATGACTGGAACATTCAGGCAGGATGCGCAGTCCAGAGCGATGATGGTTTCGTGATCGAAGAACGCCCAGCGGATGTCATCGGCGTTGCGGCCGATCCAGTGCCGGCGGCCTTCGAGGACGTGCTTGCTCCAGCCGTTCAGGGCACCGAGCGGCTTGCTGCCCTTGACCGGGTATTCCTCAGGCCGGTTGGAATAGACGCGCGCGGCCACGTTTGCAGACCAGTCGATGACCATTAGCGTGAACAGCTTGTGGCCCACCACCTCGGCGAGCGCCGCGTCTACGGCCGCGTAACGATCGCTGGTGGCATCGACACCGGCCAGAAGCTCCTCGGCACGAGTGCGGCTCGGGCTGTTCATGTTGGTATGCTCCTTTGCACGGGGCGCTCGGCCAGCAATCCCTCCGGCCGCAGGCGCATCACCAGGATCAATGCCGCGCCGATGAAGATTTCGCGCAGCGCCGCACCCTGTGCGCCCGACAGGCCCGGCAGCAGCGGTTCGATGAAGCGGCTGCCTTCGAGGATCAGGATGACGAGAAACGCGCCAAGAACCGCGCCCGCCGTGTTGCCGGTGCCGCCGGCGGTCAGCGCGAGAAAGATGTAGATGGTCAGCAACGGCCGGAAGATGTCCGGCGCGACATAGCTGGTGAAATGAGCATAGCAGGCACCCGCCAGTCCAAGGATGCCGGCACCGAGCGCAAACGCCTGAACCTTGTAGCGACGCACCGGCTTGCCGGCGACCGCAGCGGCCGTCTCGTCTTCGCGTATCGCGCGCAGCACCCGGCCATAGGGCGAGCGGCGGAGGCGCTCGGTGAGCGCCCAGACAAACCCGGCGGCCAGCAGGATCAATGCGCAGGACAAGCCGTTGAACGCCAGCGGCGTCAGTTGGCCCCTGAGCGGGCCGGGTACGCCCGGAATGCCGTCCGCCCCGTTGGTCAGCCATATTTCGTTGGCCGCGACCAGCCGAATGACCTCGCCGAACCCCAGCGTGACGATGGCCAGGTAATCGCCGCGCAGTGTCAGTGTCAGGCGGGACAGCACGCCGCCGGCGAGCGCCGCCACCGCGATTGCGACCGCAACGCCGACGATGATCGGCGCGCCGAGCGCAACGGTAACAAGGGCGGATGCATAGGCGCCCAGCGCGAAAAAGCCGGCAAGTCCCAGATTGATCATTCCGGCCATGCCCCAGATCACGTTGAGGCCCAGCGCCAGAAGCGCATAGATGCCGGCGAATGCGAAAGTTGCGAGCAGATAGCTTGTCATCTCAATACGCCCGTTCGCCCAGAATGCCGCGCGGCCTGATGCTCAGCACCAGCACAATCGCGATGAAGCCGACCGCGCTTTTGTAGGCCGGCGACAAAACCAGCAGCGACAGTTCCTCGCCGATGCCGACGACCATCGCGCCGATTGCCGCGCCTGGGATCGAGCCGAGGCCGCCGACGACCGCCGCCGCGAAGATCGGCAGGATGAAGCGGAAGCCCGTCAGCGGGTCGATGGAGGTGCCGAGGCCGAGCAGCATGCCGCCCGCGCCAACCAGCCCCATGCCGATGAACGCCGTCAGCCGCCCGATTCGAACCGGATCGATGCCCTTTAGTTCCGCCAGCGCCGGATTGTCGGCCACGGCGCGCATCGCCTTGCCGATCGGGGTGAATTTCAGCCCGGCAAAGACGGCGGCCATGATACCAATTGCCATGGCGAGGTTCTGGACCTGTTGCGGGCCGACCCGGATGTCCCAGATCCGCCAATCGCGAACCAGCGGCAGATCGTAGCCGCGCAGGTCGTTGCCGAAGCCGAAGCGGATCATGTTTTCCAACACGATGGTCAGCGCAATCGAGGCGATCGCCGCCGTCAGCGCACCGTAGGGTCTGAGCGGGCGCAATGCGATCTCGTCGGAGATCAGTCCGACCAGCCCTGCGACCGCGAAGGCGGCGATGATCGACGGCGCGGCCGGCAGGCCGAACCAGACATTGGCGGCATAACCCGCGAAAGCGCCCACCGTGGCGTGGCTGGCGACCGAGAAATTCGGGAAACGCAGCACGGCGAAGATCGCGGTGAAACCGATGGCCGGGACCGCCAGAAGCGCGCCGGTGATGATCCCGTTGACCAGGAGTTGGGGAAGAAGGTCCATTTAGGAAGCTGGTCCATAAAAAAAGCGGCGGGGCCTGGCCCCGCCGCGTGTCTCGTGTCAGACGCGCTTGTAGACGCCGGTGGCACCGCCCTTGATCATCTTGAAGATGAACTGGGTGCCGGTGATGTCGCCGATTTCGTCGAAATCGCAAGCGCCCGATGCGCCGGAGTAATTGATGCCGCCGGCAAGTGCCGCAAGACCGTCGACCGCGTTGTCGACCGACTGGCCATCGCCCTGGCTGATCGTGCGCAACGAGCCGCGGATCGCGTCACCGCTGGCGTCGCCAGCCGCCGCCATCGACAGAATGGCGAGGTTGGCGTGGTCGTAGGTCTGCGCCGAATAGGGATCGACATCGTCGACGCCGAGGATCTTCTGAACGCGGGAATAGGCACTGCTGTCGACTGCCGGCGCGCCTTCCCAGGTAAAGACGCCTTCCAGCACCTCGGCGGGCAGGGCATCCATCAACGTCTTGTTGACGGCATAGGCCGGCCCAATGATCTTGCCTTCGTAACCGGCCTGCCAGATGTCGCGCAGCAGCACGGTGGAATCCGCAGCGTAACCGCCCAACATGATGAAATCCGGCTTGCTGCGCAGGATTTGGTCAACCTCAGAGCGGTAGGTCGACTTGTCGGCTTCGTAGATCAGGTCTTCCATCGATGCGCCATTGGCGCCGGCGATCTCGCGCAGGATCTCGATAGACGAGGCGGCGAACGGCGTTTGCGGCCCGATCCAGGCCATCGATTTGGCGCCTTCGTCGATCATGAACTTGCCGGCAACGCGGATCTGCAGCTTCGAGTTGGGCTGGGTGCGCGCGATGAAGCCCAGATGGGGCAGTTCGGTGATGCTGTCGGCGCCCGACACGCAGAAGAGCATGGTCTTGGATTCCCAGCAAAGCGGCGCAATGGCGGTGGTGACCGAGGACGCCCAGGTACCCATGATCGCCGAAACGCCGTCCACATCGATCAGTTTGCGCGCTGCGCGAACTGCTGCTTCAGGCGAGGTCTGCGTGTCTTCGGAGATCAGCTCGATCTGGCGGCCGAGAACGCCGCCGGCCTCATTGACCGCTGACACAACGCCAGCCATGGCGTCGCGCATCGACGGTCCATAACTACCGCCGACACCGGTCAGCGGGGTCAGCGTGCCAAGGTGGATCGGCGCGCCCTGCGCCCTGACGATGGCTGGTGCCGCGAGTACCGCCGCTGTCGTGCCGAGAAAAGTTCGGCGAGTAAAAATAGTCATGTGCAGTCTCCCTCTTTCATCAACCGCCCAAGAAGGTGCGGCGAATATCCGGATCCGCGGCCAGTTCGGCTCCCGTACCCGATTTGTGATTAGCCCCTGCAGCGAGGATATAGGCCCGATGGGCCAAGTCCAGCGCCTCCAGGGCGTTCTGTTCGACCAAGACGATGGCAACGCCTCCCGCCGCGATCTCGCGAATAGTCGCGAATAGTTCGGTTGCTGCGATCGGCGACAGGCCGGCGCTTGGCTCGTCGAGCAGCAGAAGTTGCGGCGCGGTCATCATCGCAATTGCCATCGCAAGAATCTGCCGCTGTCCGCCGGAAAGCGTGCGCGCGGAATCGCGCCGCTTCTCGCGCAGGATCGGAAACCGGTCGAGCATTCGGTCGACGCCATTTCTGTCTGGCGCCAGCGTTGCACCGATCTCCAGGTTCTCGCGCACGGTCATCGAGGCGAAGACATTTGCTTCCTGTGGAACGTAGCTCACGCCGGCCAGCGCGACATGGCGGGGGCGCAGCCCCATCAGTTCCTTTTCGTTCAGCCGAATGCTGCCATTGGCAACCGGCAACTGCCCGGCGATGGCTTTCAGCAGAGTCGATTTGCCGGCGCCGTTCGGACCGACAATCGCGACGATCTCGCCGCTTGAAGCATCCGCGGACACACCCTTGAGGATCAGGTCATTGCGCCCGTAGCCGCCGGAGACATTGCTAATCTGCAACACTATGCACGTACCCCGAGATATGCGTCCTGGACGGTATGGTTTGCGGCGACCTCATCGAATGTGCCCTCCGCGAGTTTGGCGCCGTTGGCCATGACGATCACCGGATCGCAGAGCCGAGCGACAAGCCCCATGTCGTGCTCAACGACGAGGAAGGTCAGGCCCTCATCGCGCAGTTCGCGAATCCGGTCCGCGATCTCACCGGTCAGTGTCGGATTGACGCCCGCGACGGGTTCGTCGAGCAGGATCAGCTTTGGGCGCGCCATCAGCGCGCGTCCGATCTCCAGAAGTTTCTTCTGGCCGCCGGACAGGTCCGACGACAGGTTGCCCAGAACGTGCGACAGTTTGAGGCGCTGCGCCACCTGTTTCGCCCGTTCGATCAGGGCGCGTTCGCGCGCAGCTGACACTCCGGGCCTGAACAGTGCGATGGGAAGTGTCTCGCCCGGCTGGTCGTCGCCATGCAGCAGTAGCGTTTCCAGCACGGTGAGTTTCGGAAAGCCGCGCGCGATCTGGAAAGTGCGTACGAGGCCGAGACGGCTGATATCTTCCGGGCGGGCTTTCGTGATGTCGGTACCGTCGAACGTGATGCTGCCCGATTCGGCGGGGATCACGCCGGAAATCGCATTGAAAACCGTGGTCTTGCCGGCGCCGTTTGGTCCGATCAGTCCCGTGATCGTGCCCGGCCGGACCGAAAAACTCGCACCGGTCAGTGCCTGAACGCCATAAAAAGAGCGACGCACATCGGCGACGCGTAAAAGTTCTGTCATTGTCCCCTCGTTAGCGGCGGATCATAACCATATGAAAATGCAAGGAAAGTGTTTTCTTACGTTATGGACACCGTATAAGGTCCCGCGAAACGAAAAGAAAAGGGGAACGGTTGATGCGGTTGAAGTTTCAGAACTGCGATTTGTTCGACGGGGTTACGGACGAACTGGCGCGCGGCGTTCATGTCCTGGTGGCAGACGGCAAAATCGTCGAAGTCTCCGAAACGGCGATCTCGGCCGCGGCCGATATGGAAATCGATGCAACCGGCAAGACCCTGATGCCCGGTTTGATCGATGCTCATGTCCACATCACCGCTGCCACGCCGAATCTGGCTGCGCTCGAGGCGATGCCGGTTTCCTATGTCAGCCATTGGACTGCGCGGCTTCTCGGCGAGATGCTGGATCGCGGCTTCACGACGGTGCGCGATGTCGGCGGCGGCGACGCCGGCCACAAACGGGCCCAGAAGGAGGGCTTGATTCGCGGTCCGCGCCTGTCGGTGTCCGGCAAGGCGCTCGGCCAGACCGGCGGCCACACCGACTTCCGTGGCTCTTCCCGCACCGATCTGGGCGATCTGCAGCGGCGCCACACGGCGGGACTTGGGCGCATTGTCGATGGCGTGCCGGCGTGTCTGGCGGCGGCGCGCGACGAATTGCGGCTCGGTGCCGATTTCGTGAAGATCATGGCCAATGGCGGGGTCGCGACACCAACGGACCCGATCGACTGGATCCAGTTTACGCCGGAAGAGATCCAGGCGATCGTCGCCGTGGCTGAAACTTCCTGCACCTATGTCGCCGCGCACACCTATACGGCCCGCGCCATCGAGCATGCCGCCGTCAATGGCGTGCGCACGCTGGAGCATTGCAACCTGATCGACGACCGTGTCGCCGGAATCCTCAAAGACCTTGGCCGATATGCCGTGCCAACACTGGTGATCTATGATTGCCTGGATCGCCATGCCGATGCGATCGGGCTGGGACCTGATAACCGGGTGAAGAACCGTAAGGTCCGCGACGCGGGATTGGCATCGCTGGAAATCCTGCAGCGGGCAGGGGTGCCGATGGGATACGGCACCGATCTCCTGGGGTGGATGCATCAGGACCAATCGGTCGAATTCGGCCTGCGTACCCAGGTCTTGCCTGCCGCCGACGTATTGCGCTCGGCCACATCGGTCAACGCCGAAATCCTGCGCCGTGACGATCTGGGTCGCGTCGCGCCGGGCATGACCGCCGACCTGATCCTTGTCGATGGCGATCCGCTTGCCGATATCTCCGTCTTGTCGGGGCAGGGCGAGCGCATCCCGCTCGTCGTCCAGGAAGGCAAGGTCGTGAAGGCGCGGGCGTAGCCTGACAGCACCGGATTCCGGTATCGCTACGCGATGAATGCCCGCTTTGCGGCTGTTCGGCTGCTTCCAGCAGCAGCGCGATCTCTTCAGGCGTAACCGCTTCGAAGAAGCGCAACGCCAAGGCACGCATCTTGTCAAGGATTCAGGCCGCAGATCGGGCGAGTATTCAGAACAACTTTTTCTCGAAAACCTCCCCTAAGGGAAGACGTTTGCGCATTTGTTGAGATAGTTGCATCAAGCGACGTTCCGTCACGCGAAAAACCCGGTTCTGGGCCGAAATTGTTTGCCAAACGAACAAAAAGTTGAGAAGCCATTGTTTCGCGAGTTGCATCCATTGAGAATTCCGACCACAGGGTCGGTTTCGAAGGGATGACGCGGCCCCACAGGGACGTGGGTTTGCGCCGATCGGGAGAGATGGTTCGGCGATCAAACAAACACACGGCCCATCACGCAGCATGCGGCCAGAGCGGTGGATATTGCCCGTCGCCTGAGCTCAACAGAGAGGTCCTTATGACTAAAATCACTACTTTGCTGGCGGTCTCCGCGCTTCTGTCGACGACGGCGTTGGCCAATGCCGAAACGCTGCGCTGGGCGCGGGCAGGCGACGCCCTGACACTCGATCCGCATTCGCAAAACGAGGGCCCGACACACACGATCCGCCACCAGATGTACGAGCCGCTGATTATCCGTGACACCACGGGTGCTTTCGAGGCAGCTTTGGCAACGGATTGGGCGCCGAGCGCCGACAATCCAAACGTCTGGGTCTTCAACCTCCGCCAAGGCGTAAAATTCCACGACGGTTCCGACTTTACCGCCGAAGACGTCGTGTTCTCCTTTGAGCGCGCCAAGCAGCCGAACTCCGATATGAAGGAGCTGATCGGCTCGATCAAGGAAGTGCGCGCTGTCGACGACTACACGGTCGAGATGGAAACGGACGGCCCGAACCCGATCCTGACTTCCAACCTCACCAACCTGTTCATCATGGACAAGGGTTGGACCGAGGCCAACAACGCTGTCCAGGTGCAGGATTTTGAGGGCGGCGAAATCACTTTTGCCACGACCAATGTCAACGGCACCGGACCCTACAAACTCGTAAGCCGCGAGCAGGACGTCAAAACCGTCATGGCCCGCAACGAGGACTACTGGGGCCGCGACCAGTTCCCTCTGGAAGTCAGCGAGATCATCTACACGCCGATCCAGAACGCTGCGACACGCGTTGCAGCGATGCTGTCGGGTGAGATCAACTTCCTGCAGGATATGCCGGTGCAGGATCTGACGCGTGTCAACGATGCCGATGGGCTGATGGTCAAGCAGGCTCCGCAGAACCGCGTGATCTTCTTCGGCATGAACCAGGGTGCCGACGATATCGAGGCTGACGATGTGTCCGGCGCAAACCCGCTGGCCGATGTCAAAGTGCGCAAGGCAATGTCGATGGCGATCAACCGCGACGCCATTCAAAAGGTCGTCATGCGCGGCCAGTCGCAGCCGGCCGGCATGATTGCGCCGCCCTTCGTCAATGGCTGGACGGCCGAGATGGACGCGGAAAGCTCGACCGACATCGAAGCGGCCAAGGCCCTGATGGCCGAAGCAGGCTATGCCGACGGCTTCTCGATCCGCCTCGACTGCCCGAACGACCGCTACATCAACGATGAGGCGATCTGTCAGGCCGCTGTCGGTATGCTTGGCGGCATCGGCGTCAAGGTGAACCTCGACGCCAAGCCCAAGGCGCAGCACTTCCCGCTGATCACCGACGGCAAGACCGACTTCTACATGCTGGGTTGGGGCGTGCCGACCTACGATTCCGAGTACATCTTCAACTTCCTCGTGCATGGCCGTGAAAGCGACATCGGCACCTGGAACGGTACCGGTTTCGACAACGACGGTATCGACGCCAAGATCAAGTCGCTGGCTTCCAACACCGACCTGGAAGGCCGGAACGCCGATATCGCCGCCATCTGGCGCGTGGTTCAGGATGAGCAACTCTATATCCCGATCCACCACCAGGTTCTGAACTGGGGCATGGCCGAGGGTGTCGGGATCGACGTCGATCCGGAGGATCAGCCGAAGGTCAAGTACTTCACGATGAAGTAATGACGAAAGGCCGCCCGGTTTGCGGGCGGCCTTCATTCGTAATGCGGGGCTACCGGTTGGGCAAGCTTCGGTTTTCCCGCTGTTTCGAGCCAACGTAATTCGGTCGACCGAGCGAACCAGGCAACACAGTTTGCCGCGGCTGTTTCCGATCAGGTTCGCAGGGGACGGTGGGCGCAGATGCTTCCATTCATCATCAGACGTATCGGGCAGTCCATACTGGTTCTGCTGATCACCGGTGTCATCGCATTCTCGATGTTTCGCTTTGTGGGCGATCCCATCGACAACATGCTGGGGCAGGAGCGCACGATGGCGGACATCGAGCGCATGCGCACGCAGCTCGGCCTCGATCAGCCGATACCGGTGCAGTACTTCAGGTTCCTGCAAGGCGCGGCCCAGGGCGATTTCGGCATCAGCTACCGGCAGGGGCGCGAGGTGTCGGAGATCATTTCGGAACGCGCGCCGGCCACCTTGGAGCTGGCTGCCGTCTCGGCGGTTTTCGCCGTGTTGCTTGGCGTCGTGCTCGGTGTCTTTACCGCGATCAGGCGTGACGGCTTTGTCGCGAATTTCATCATGTCGGCGTCGCTGGTCGGCGTTTCCCTGCCGACCTTCTTGATCGGAATCCTGCTGATCTACCTGTTCTCGGTCGAACTGGGCTGGCTGCCCAGCTTCGGCCGCGGCGAAGTCGTGAAGATCGGCTGGTGGTCGACTGGTCTGCTGACCGAGAGCGGTATCAAGTCGCTTGTCCTGCCGATGATCACGCTCGGCCTCTACCAGATGACCTTGATTATGCGGCTTGTTCGCTCCGAGATGCTGGAGGTTCTGCGGCAGGACTACATCCGGTTTGCGCGGGCGAGGGGATTGAGCGACCGAACGATCAATTTCCGCCATGCGCTGAAGAACACGATGGTGCCGGTGATCACCGTTATCGGCCTGCAGCTTGGCGCGATTATCGCCTTCGCCATCATCACCGAAACCGTGTTCCAGTGGCCCGGCCTCGGTCTCCTGTTCATCAATGCAATCCAGTTCGTCGATATCCCCGTGATGGCGGCCTACCTGATGATGATTTCGGTGATGTTCGTCCTTATCAACCTTTTGGTCGACATTCTCTATGCCTTCATCGATCCGCGCATAAGGGTATCCGGTCCATGACTTCCCAAGACCCCGCTTCGCCGGTCGCAAGAGAGACGACGCCAGGTGCAAATTCGCGCCTGCGCCGCGCGCTCGACAGCGATTTCATGTATGCGTTCCTACGCTCGCCGGTGGCGCTCGTATCGGCGGTCGTCTCTTTGACGCTGATACTCGCGGCAGTCTTCGCGCCGATTGTAGCGACAACGAACCCGTTCGATCCGTCGACGCTCAACCTGATGAACGGCTTTACGCCGCCGATGGAGGCCAATGCCTTCACCGGCGCGACCTTCATCATGGGCGCTGACGATCAGGGCCGCGATGTGTTTTCGACCATTCTTTACGGAATGCGCATCTCGCTCTTTGTCGGTTTCGCGGCGGTGCTGTTCGCGGTTGTCCTCGGTATCGTGCTCGGGCTGCTTGCGGGCTATTTCGGTGGCTGGACCGAGAGCATCATCATGCGCGCCGCCGATGTTCAGCTGACCTTCCCGTCTATCCTCGTCGCCATGCTGATCTTCGGGATCGCCAAGGGGATCACACCGGTGGAGTACCGCGACCAGATGGCAATCTGGGTCTTGATCCTCGCCATCGGGCTGAGCGACTGGGTGCAATTCGCGCGCGTGGTGCGCGGCGCGACATTAGTCGAAAAAAGCAAGGACTACGTCGCTGCAGCGCGACTGATCGGCCGCCGGCCTTTCGCGATCATGGTACGCCACATCCTGCCAAACATTCTGTCGCCGGTGCTGGTCATTGCCACGATATCGCTGGCGCTGGCGATCATCGCCGAAGCGACGCTGAGCTTCCTCGGTGTCGGCGCGCCGCCGACGCAGCCATCGCTTGGCACGCTGATCCGTATCGGCCAGGGCTTTTTGTTCTCCGGAGAGTGGTGGATACTGTTCTTCCCGGCCTGCACCCTTCTCGGGCTTGCGCTCAGCGTCAACCTGCTTGGCGACTGGCTCCGCGACGCATTGAACCCGCGACTAAAATGACCGATCCAGTTCTTTCCATCCGCGACCTGACGGTCGAGATTCCCACCCGCCACGGCATCGTCAAACCGGTGCAGAATGTCAGCTACGACATCCGCCCCGGCGAGATTCGCGGCGTTGTCGGCGAAAGCGGCGCCGGCAAGTCAATGACAGGAAACGCGATCATCGGGTTGCTAGATCCGCCAGCGCACATTGCATCCGGCGAGATCTGGCTGAAAGATCAGCGGATCGATCTTCTGGATGCCGAGGAGAAGCGCCAGATCCGCGGCAGCAAGATCGGCATGATCTTCCAGGACCCGCTGACCTCCCTGAACCCGCTTTTCACGGTCGGCGAGCAGCTTGTCGAGACCATCCAGTTGCATCTCAACGTCAGTGCGACCGAAGCGCGGGACCGCGCGCTGGCGCTGCTGGAACGGGTGTCGATTCCGAACCCGACAGAACGCTTCAACCAGTATCCGCATCAGTTTTCCGGGGGCATGCGGCAGCGGGTCGTCATCGCGCTGGCCTTGTGTTCGGAGCCCTCGGTCATTGTCGCCGACGAGCCGACGACCGCGCTCGATGTATCCATCCAGGCGCAGGTTCTGGACCTGATCAAGGAACTGGCGGCCGAGCGGGAAGTCGGCGTGATCCTGGTAACCCATGACATGGGCGTGATCGCCGATACGACCGAACAGGTCACGGTCATGTATGCCGGACAGGTTGTCGAAAGCGGGCCGACCGACAAGATCCTCGGCTCTCCGACACATGAATACACCAAGTCGCTGATCTCCGCCGTTCCCCGGCCGCAAGTGAAGCTGCACCGCTTTCCGCAGGTCAGCTATGGCGGGCGCGAGACAACGTTCAAGATCGAGGATCTGGCGCGCAACTGGAAAAAGTCCGCGTCTTCGACATCCGGGAAGCTGCTTGAGGTCCAGGGGATCACCAAGGAGTTCATCGAGCGCTCGTCGATCATCCCGTCACAACGGCGGTTTTTTACCGCGGTCGACAAGGTTTCGTTCGATATCAGGGACGGCGAGGTCTTCGGACTGGTTGGCGAAAGCGGTTCGGGCAAGTCCACCGTGGCGCGCATGATCGCTACGCTTTATCCGACGGACGGCGGCAAGATTTTCTTTGACGGGGAAGAGACGACCGCGATGGACGCGGCGGGTATCGCGCGCTACCGGCGACAAATCCAGATGATCTTCCAGGATCCATTCTCCAGCCTGAACCCGCGTATGCGGGTCGGCGACATTGTCGCCGAGCCGCTTTTGCACCACAAGATCCTGACCGGCAGTGCGGCCGAGACACGGGTACGGGAACTGCTGGATCGCGTCGGATTGTCGAAGGATGCCTGGCGCAAGTTCCCGCACGAATTTTCCGGCGGTCAGCGCCAGCGCATCTCGATCGCGCGCGCGCTCGCAACCCAGCCCCGGTTCCTGATCTGCGACGAGCCGACCAGTGCGCTCGACGTGTCGATCCAGGCGCAGATTCTCAACATATTGAAGGATCTGCAGGAGTATCTGGGGCTGACCATGTTGTTCATTAGCCATGACCTGCCCGTGGTCCGGCAGATGTGCGACCGTGTCGGCGTGATGAAGCAGGGCCAGCTGATCGAGGTGCAGGACACCGAGAGCCTGTTCAAGGCGCCGCAGCACCCCTATACGGCCGAATTGCTGGAGCTGATGCCGCGACTGGCACAATTGAGTGTAGACGAGGCGGATGTGGAAGCCGCGGGCTAGCCTGCCAGTAACCAATCAGATTGCCGGTCGGTCAGATCCGCGCTGCCCAGTTCAGCCCGCGCCGCAGGATCATGTTCGTCTGGGGAATGTCGAATTCCTTCAGCGAATGGCCGAGCGATGAATAGAAGACGCGGCCCTTGCCATGCTTGCGCTTCCAGACGACCGGGATTGTGACGCCGTCGATCGAGTCGTCATAAGTACCGTCAAAGGTTGTGGTCGCGAGCACCTCGTTCGATGGATCGACATGCATGTAATACTGCTCCGAGCGGTAAGCGAAGGAGGCGATGCCGTTCATCACCGGGTCGTCGGGCCTGACGACATCGACGCGATAGTCGATGACATCGCCCGGATGGGCCACCCACTGGCCGCCAACCATGTATTGGTATTCGACCGCGTTGCGGAATGAATCGCCCATGCCGCCGTGGCAGCCGCCGAGACCGACGCCGCCGCGCACGGCCGCCGTCAGATTGTCGAGTTCGGCCTTCTCGATAGTCGTGTCGGTAAAGGCCGGCACGATGAGATGAAAATCTGCGAGCGCCGGATCCGCGAATGCGGCCGTTCCGCTCTCGATCCGTACATCGAAGCCATCGTCGGCGAGCATGCCGCCGATCGCCTTTGCCCAGCCTTCCGGCTCGTGGCCTTCCCAACCACCCCAGGCGATAAGGGCCTTGCGCATGGTTATTCTCCTTGGCGATTCGGCCCCACGGGCGATTTCCATTGATTGTCGTGGCTGTTTCAAACTACCTATAGGGCAGGCGGGCGTAGCTCAATGGCAGAGCAGAAGCTTCCCAAGCTTACGACGAGGGTTCGATTCCCTTCGCCCGCTCCACCAACCACCCCCGTGTCGGCAGTAAATTCAGTACCTTAGCCGGTTTCCGTGGCTTATCGGCTCCTGCGAAAGCGGGATACTGTGCAACATACTGTGCAACAATTGGCGATATACGCCCCGATTCCGGGGACAACGCATGAGCCGCGGCAAGCGCAAAATGCTGGTCGCCGACCTGCTTTGCGGTGCCGGTGGTTCGTCGACGGGATGCCGGCGCGCGCTCGCCGAACTCGGCCTCGAGATGGAACTGGTCTGCGTCAATCACTGGCCGACAGCGATCGACACGCACCAGCGCAACCATCCCGAAGCCCGTCACTACGTTCAGGACATCGCGACGGCCCGTCCGCATCTATTGGTGCCGGAAGGTTATCTCGACCTGCTGATGGCATCGCCGACATGCACATACTTTTCCGTCGCGCGCGGCGGGAAACCCACTTCGGATCAGCAGCGTTCAGATCCGTGGCACATCATCACCTGGCTGACCGAGTTGCGCGTCAAGCGGGTCATCATCGAGAATGTGTGGGAATTCATTCATTGGGGGCCGGTCAACGCCCGCACCGGCAAGCCGATCAAGTCCCGCAAGGGCGAATATTTCCATGCATGGATCGAGACCATCAAACGTCTCGGTTTTGAACCGGAATGGCGCAAGCTCAACGCGGCCGACTATGGCGATGCGACCACGCGCCAGCGGTTCATCCTCATGGCCCGTTCCGACCGCAAGACGGTGCACTGGCCGATGCAGGCGTATCGCAAGCGCTCAGCGATCGGCGCGGAACTGTTCCCGGATGCGAAGCCCTGGAAGCCGGCGCGCGAAATCATCGACTGGTCGATCAAGGGCAAGTCCATCTTCAACCGCAAGAAGCCCTTGGCGCCGAAGACGCTGGCGCGCATCCATGCCGGTGCCGTGAAATTCGGATGGCCAGAGCCGTTCCTGGTGGTCCTGCGCAATCACATGAGCGCACAGGGGCTGGATGTGCCGATCCCGACCATCGCGGCAAGCGGCAATCACATTGGCTTGGCTGAGCCAGTGATAATCTCGCCGCGCCACGGAAAGGAGGGTGCAGGGCCTCGCCCAAGACCTGTAGCCGACCCACTTCCGACGATTACTGCAGGCGGCAGCCAGGTGGCGGTCGCCGAACCCGTCATCCTCTCGCAACACAACAGCGGCGCTCCCCGCTCGGCAGACGATCCGTTGCCGACCATCACGACCGGCGGCGCGGCATCCGAACAGCGGCAGGGATGCGCACGGCCGATGCTGGTCACCGTGGCGCATGGCAACGATCCGCGCGAGAGAGACCCGAACAGCCGGCGCGCGCACAATGTCGAAGATCCGCTCGGTACCGTCCATGGCGACGGCAGCGCTTATGCGGTGGTGGAGCCGTTCGTTCTGTCGCAAGCTTCTGGCGGATCGCCGCGCCCGGTCAGCGAGCCTATCCCGACGGCGCCTACGGGCGGGGCGCATGCGCTGATCGCGCCCTACTATGGTTCGGGTTCCGGCGAGACCTGCAAGCCTGCCGATGAGCCGCTGGATTCGATCCGCACCAAAAGCCATCTCGGCATGGTCGTTCCCGTCACGCACTCCAAGGGCGGCAACAACGCCCGCGACGTGGCCGATCCGATCCCGACGCTGACTACCGCCAAGGGCGGTGAGTTCGCGCTTTGCGAGCCTTCCGACGAGTTCGACATCCTGTTCCGTATGCTCGAACCGCACGAGCTGGCCGCAGCGATGGGCTTCAACGACGAGGACCGCGCCTACGAGTTCGCGGGCACCAAGACCGAGCAAATCAAGCAGATCGGCAACGCGGTTTCGGTGGCGAAGATGAAGGCCTGCGTCAGCGCGATCATGGCAGACGCCGCACCGCCGGTCTCCGAGGAATCCGCGTTTCGGGAGGCGGCTGAATGAGTGTTCAACCATTCCTGCCATTCCAGAAAGATGTCTGGATTGAGGTTCGCGACGGAAACGACACCGGACGCGCTCTCTTCGACCGCCATTACTCTCGCTACCGTTACGCCGATGGTCGAAAGCCGTTGCTTTACGTCGGCCCGGGCGAGAAGTGCGTTCTGCTGACGCCGTGTGCGCGAGCCCTGTTCGCCTGGCGCCGGTTCATCAGCGGTGATGGGCAGTTGGGTGTGAACTGCGCAATCTTTCGAAACGAGGGTGCCGGTTTATCGAGCCATCTAATCCGCGCGGCCGACGCCATAGCCGACCAGCGCTGGCCCGGTGAGCGCCATTACACCTATGTCGATCCACGCAAGATCGCGAGTGCCAATCCCGGCTACTGTTTCAAGTGCGCGGGTTGGCGGTTTTGCGGCGTCACCAAGCGTCGACGGCTTCACATCTTGGAACGGGAGGCGGTGGGATGAACACTTCTCCGACACGACCGGTTCTGCGCTGGCACGGCGGCAAGTGGCTATTGGCGCCCTGGATCGTCGGCCATTTCCCACCGCACCGGATTTATGTCGAACCGTTCGGTGGTGGCGGATCCGTGCTGATGCGCAAGCCGCAGGTCTATGCCGAGGTCTGGAACGATCTGGACGACGAGGTGGTGACGCTGTTCCGGGTCTTGCGGGATCCCGTAACCGCAGATGAATTCGAGCGGCGCATCCGCCTGACGCCATTCGCGCGCAGCGAATTCAACGCGGCCTATGAGGCAACCGACGATCCGGTCGAAAAGGCGCGTCGCCTGGTGGTCCGCGCCGCCATGGGCTTCGGTTCCAATGCGCATGCCTCACAGCACAAGGGGCACCGGTCGACCGGGTTCCGGGCCAACTCCAACAGGCGCGGTACGACGCCGGCGGGGGATTGGGCGAATTGGGCGGACCACATCGGCCGGTTCGTGGAACGGCTTGCCGGCGTGGTTATCGAGAACCGCGACGCGCGCGATGTCATGGCCGCGCATGACAGCGGCGAGACACTGCATTACGTCGATCCGCCCTATCTGCCGGAGACCCGCGCGCGCGGAAACAAATACGATCTGGCTTGGCGGATGTATCGTCATGAGCTGAGCCGCAAAGACCACGAACGGCTGCTGGCGTTCCTCGACGGCTTGGCCGGCATGGTGGTGCTGTCGGGCTATCCGCACCCGCTCTACGACGCCGCGCTGGCCGGCTGGCGGCGGGTCGAGAGGCTGGCCCATGCCGATGGCGCGCGCGAACGCACCGAGGTGCTTTGGATCAACCCGGCTTGTGCTGCCGCTCTCGATCGCCAGGCCGCCGGCGGACCGCTGTTCGACCAATTGGAGGCAACCCGATGACCAATCGCCCCATCGATGACCTCGCCCAGGATATGGCCGTCTTCGAAGCCATGAAAGCGATGCTCGTCAAGAACGGCTCGATGGACGATGCCGAGCGCTATCACCGCTGCATCATCGAAGCGCTGAACAACGAGCATGACGAAGGAGCGCGATCCGCGAGCGCGGTCATGGAGGGATTCGCGCGCGCGCTGGCGCAACTCGTGGCGAACATGTCACCAGACATGGCCACCGGTTTCTTGAACTATATCGCCCATCGCGCCGAGGAACTGCGCCTTGCCTATGCACAGGCCGGAACCGGCGCGCGCGTCATCGCAGACGGCGAGGGAGGGACGGCATGAACGGGCGTGCCATCGTGCAGTATCTCGGTATCTGGCTGATCCCGATATACGGCTTTCGATTGGCCGAAGCGGTGACGTCAAACCTGACCCATGTGGCCGAAGTGCTGACGCATACCGCACTCTTAGCGGTGATATTCATCTGCTGGTTCTGGTGCCTGAGTGGCTATGTCAAGTTCCGGCTCGCCGAATACAAGAAGCATCTTACGCACGAGGTCTTCGAAGCCAGCAAGGCCGTCGATCTCGAAGGCGAAACCTACCTCATGTTCCCAACAGACATCGAACGGCAGCGCGAATTCGCTGCGATCAATCGCAGCGTGACGAAGATCTGGCGCGCCGTCGAGAAGGGAGGCGCAAAGTGAACGACCATCCCTGTTTCCATTGTCGGCTGGCCGATTGCGACGAGACCAGCCGTGGATGCGAAATCCGCGTCCTTCTCGCGCGCTACAAGAACAAACTCCGGAAGGGCCGGCATGGGGAGATTGTCGGGCTTGAGCGCATGGCCAGCGCCATCGTCAAGAGCGATCGTCGGCGCCGGAAGACCATCGCGGCAGAAGAGGTGGTGGCATGACCCGTGACTTTGGCGCACCGGGCGGAATCGGGGGCATCACAGCGTGAGCGGACGGATTCTCCCCGACCTGACGCAGACCGTGGTGGCGTTGCACCCGAATGAGCGGCCGCTATCCGAACGCGACGCGCTGATCCTCAATCTCTATACCGCCAAAAAGCCGATCGACTACATTGCCGCGCAGGCCGATTGCTCCAAGGCGACGGTGGACGCGACGATTGACCGGTTGGGCCTGCCGCGGCGGGGCAGGGGCGCACCAGGCATTCTGCGCGGCAAGCGCAAGGCCCGCAAGACGAGAAAGGCCGTGGCGCGGCATGGCAGCCATCTCGTCGGCGACAAATCCGCGACGTTGCTCCCGGTCAATAATCCGGCGTTGACGGAAAAACGCACGGTCTACACTTCGACTGTGGTTTCGCCGCGCGATCATCCGCGTTGCCTGATTCCGGCCCGCAACAACCGCAAGATCGGCGGCGTCGTCCGAAAGGGCTCGTTGAAGGGAATGCCCATTTTCACGCTCGCTCTGGAAGAACGGGCGACATGTCCGGCCACCTGCCGGCATTGGCGGAGCTGTTACGCCAACAACATGCACTTCCTGAAACGTTTCCGCCACGGTGAGGATCTGGAGAAGCTGTTACCGCTCGAGATTGGCGGTCTCATGCGCCAGTTTCCGGGTGGCATCCTGGTCCGGCTGCACATCGCCGGCGACTTCTACAGCGTCGACTATGTGCGCGTGTGGAAGCGGCTGCTCGACGCCCATCCGAAACTGCATGTCTTCGGTTTTACCGCGCGGATCGATGGCGATGATCCGATCTGCCGCGAACTGGTGGCGCTTACGCTGCGCCTCTGGCCGCGTTTCGCGATGCGGTTCTCCAACGCGAATATCGACGAACTCGCCACGGCGAGCATCGAGCACCCCCTGCAGAAACCGGCCGATGCGGTGATCTGCCCGGCGCAGACGGGGCAGGCGGAGAGTTGCAGCACATGCGCTTTGTGCTGGCAGGGCAAGACCAACATCGCATTCCTGCAACATTGAGGTTTCGAAGAAGGAGAAAGAAATGGAGACCGAGTTTGACCGCGATATCGAGGATGGCTTCGAGGAAGCCTCGCTGGATCCCGATGCAAAGGATCCGGACGGCTTCGAATGGGCAATCATCGAGATCTTCGGCCACCGCACCCATGCCGGCCGGGCGCGCGAGGAAGAACGCTTCGGCTCCAAGATGCTGCGCATCGACGTGCCAACGCTTTCGCATGTTTCGACCGATGCCGAAACGGGCGAGTCCAGCTACGGTATCTCCCGCTGGACCACACGTTACTATGGCGGCGGTGCGGTGTTCTCCTATGTGGTCACCGACGAGCAAGCCGTGATGCGGGCGAACCGGCCTTATATCTCGCCATACCGCGCCCGGTTGCTGGACCACCAGGAACAGGATCCGGATATCGATCTGGTGGAGGAATGATGATCCATCCTTCGCCGTCAAAGGCTGTGCCGCTCGAGCTGCGGTTCAACATCATCAATGCCAGGCGTACCGCGCTCAACGATGTTCACAAGCTTCTCATGGAGAAGATCGAACAGGAACTTGCCGCCAGTCCCATCAGTCCGATGGAGGAAGTGAACGCGCGTGTGCGCCCGCTGTTCGACGTCGCGCGCCGCGTTCTCGACATGGCGAAAGATTGCTTGGAGGAGATGAACAGGCTGGGCTCGGAGGACAGTGCCGATGGCTGAACACACCGCCATCGCGTGGACCGACGCGACCGTCAGTTTCTGGTGGGGCTGCTCCGAAGCCGGGCCGGGCTGCGACAACTGCTATGCCCGTGACATGAACAACTGGCGCGGCAACGGCCAGTGGGGTCCGGGCGCGCCGCGACGCTGGATCAAGGGTGCGCCGGCGATGCTGCGCAAACTGCAACGCGGCCATGGTGCCTGGATGTCGAAGTACTTTCGCCACCGGCGGGTGTTCCTGCATTCGATGTCCGACTTCTTTGACAATGAGGTCGATCGCGCATGGCGCGTCGCCGCGTGTTCGGAGATCGAGAACGCGCCGGATCTCGACATCCAGATCGTCACCAAGCGGCTTACCAACGTGGAGAAGCTGGCGCCTGCGCACTGGCTCGCCGGCGGCTGGCCGCAGCATGTCGGCCTGATGGTAACGATATGCACCCAGACGGAATGGGACCGCGACGTGCCGCGGCTGATCGCGCTGAAACTGAAACACGGCATTCCGTGGATCGGCATCTCGATGGAGCCGATGCTTGAGGAAATCCACATCGTCAAACCGGTAGATATCGGTGACCTGCAAGGTGTGGTGCCCATGGTCGAGCGGGGGACCGTCTATCCTCCGATTGCGTTGCGGCTTCTCGACTGGATCATCGTCGGCGGCGAAAGCGGTCGGTTCGCGCGGCCGCTACACCCCCGTTGGGTGCGCCGCGTGCAGCGGAATTGCGGGCTTTATGATGTCGCCTTCTTCTTCAAGCAATGGGGCGCGTGGGCACCGGGCTATCGCGACGGCGCGGACATCACGCTGCGTCTGACCAAGGACGCGCCGAAAAAACTGCGCTGGCACAAATGGTTTGACGGAACACCGCCTTCCGCCTTCGTCGGCGCGGACCGGTCCGGCGACAAACTCGACGGTCAGCGCTGGCAGGACTTTCCAACCTTCGGACGAACCGGCCCAAGGCTCGGAGTGGATATGTCGGAAGAAGCCGGCGGCGGTTCGATGGAGTTCGTCAACGGAAGCAGGACACGATGACCGTCGAATTTGGAGCAAACCTGGACGCGATGAACCTTGAAGGCATGGGTCAATCAGAACGGGCGGCCCTGGATGGAGAAACGGGAGGGCTCGCCCGAATGCCCGGCACAGCGCTTAGCGCCACGTCTCCGAAAGCCGGTCGCGTCCATCTCTATCTGCGGGGCAAAGCAGGAGGCGCGTGGGATCCGCGCCACCGAAACCGAACACTGAAGGACACCCCGATGCCTGACAAGCAAGACATACCCGTTCCCGCGGATGTGCAGGAATACGGCGATAAACACGGCGTGCCAACGCTTGTCGAAACAGCATATCGCTCAGGTTTTGTGGACGGTAGCCGCACCCTCGAAGCCGAGCGCAAGGCGCGGGAGGAAGCGGAAGCCGATGAACACGAAGCGCATCAGATCATGCAGCGCGAACACGACAAGCTGATTGAAACATTGCGCCAACTGGAACAGGCGAAGGCTGCGCTGGAAAGCATAGCGCATCAATCGACTGATGAAGCTACTAGAAAAGGTGCTGCGGCCACCCTCTCCGAACTCAACGGAGAAGACGATGGCTGACTACACCCCCATCATTTCGAGGCTGGAGAAGGCGGACAGGGCGGATCGGGAACTGGACGTTTTCGTATACGCTGCCGTCTACGGCTGGGAACTTGCCTATAATCGAAACAACCTTCTGATCGCTGACACCGGTAAGTTTCGAGAATGCATCGGGACAATTGATCCTGGCAAGCACCAGCGAAATTTCAGCACAGGCCGCGACGACATTCCCCGCTACACCGACTCCCTCGACGCCACCATTGCCCTGTGTGAGCGCATGCTGGCGGAATGCGATTTGAGAGTTGAAAAATGGTGCGGCGAATACCTCGCATCAGCCGAATACGTCGCATCAGCCGATGGTGACGATCTAATCTTTGCCGGATCGGGTAAGGGCGCAACCCCCGCCATTGCCCTTTTGCTCGCTCTGTTCCGCGCCCTGCAAGAACAGGAATCCGATTAATGCCCCGCGCCCAACTCCCCGTCTATGGCCGCGTCGACGGCAAGAAGTGCATCGTCTCCTACGTCGCTTATCCGTGGGACACGAACCCGCGTCCGCCGACCTATCGGGGCAAGCCGTACCGCGTCTTCGGCAACCCATGGGTCGCCGCCTACACCTTCACCGTTCACCAGCGGAACATCGATGCACTGGAGGTGCCATGAAAGGGAAGTGACGATTTGAGCAAAACCTGGCCAACCAACTCGAAAGGATCAACTGACATGTTCGACATCAAAGCCGTTGAGGCCGAGGCGAGAAAAGAGATCGCAAACAAGAAGGCAGAGGACGCCAAAAAGAAGATCAAGACCGCCCTCCAGCGGATCGAGGACGCTGAGGCGATCCTACGAAACGCCAAAGAAGAATACGAGGTCTTGCTCCGGGACATCCGCGGCTGATGGACTTCGATAACCGAATGCTATCCCGCCCGGTGGAAGTCCATTGGGCGGGGTGGCGTAGCAACACTTTCGCGCTCCAGCAGCAAGGCTGGTCCCTGAGCGCTGAACAATCGTTCGAGCGACGGTCCATGCGTCTCGCCATAAGGAACGAACGCTTGGACATCGTAGGGATCACCGCAGAGGTCGAGTGGGATTACATGAGATATGCCCACGATCCGATGGCTGCCCTGCCAACGCTCCCGGTTCAACTTCTAAGCCACAAGATCGACGTGATGCGCGAGGGCGGCTACATGGCCGACTTCCGGCCCATCGACGCCCAGCCGATGATGGTCCAGCGCAAGATTACCTCTTTGGAGGACTATGCGCACTTCGTTCCGGCCTTGGTGCGGACACAGCAACTGATCGTTCCCGAAGATACAGTCGATAGCCTGATGTCTCGCATCCTTGAGATGCAGCAAGGTCCACGCATCGAGCGCATTCGACGGGAGATACGGGAGGGCGAACGGATCAATTTCGAGCCGGAGCAGAAATTCCACGCCCAGATCATCAGCCTTGCGGCGTAGAGCGCACGCAAAAATCATCGGCAGAATATCGACCAGATGGAGACAACATGAACATCAAAGGGAAGTGGGAGTTTCAATTCGAGCCCACAATTTTCGGTGGTGATGGCAATCTCTACATGGGTTTCCAGCGTGAAGACGGTCGACGGGAATTGGTCAAGCCGTTCACGCTGGAACTTCAAGCCGAGCACGGTCTTGTCATTGATCCAACGCTTAAGGGCGGATTCTACCAATCTCCGGGCGGCGCTACCGGTTTCCTGCAGTCGGCGCTTGACGAGGCATGGCGAATTGGGCTGCGCCCGACCGGGCACGATTCCTCGCAAACCGAATTCGATGCGCTGGCGCGACACTTGGAGGACATGCGCGCGATCTCCTTCGCCAAGTTGCGGGTCGAGAAGCCATGACCGATCGCATCACCTGCCTTGTTCCGGGCTGCCGGCGGACTGTACCGGCCGATCAGTATCCCGAAGGTTACGAGATTGTCTGCCGCGACCATTGGCGACTCGTGCCGTCATCGCTGCGCCACCGCTACCACCAGCTCCGCCGCCGCCGGCGCAAGATCCAGCGTCTGGCGCAGAAGGTCGGCGCCGACCTGGTGCAGGAGCGCACGCAGCACGCACTCATCACGCTGGAACAATTGCAGATGCGCAACTGGCAAGAGATCAGGTATTATTTCCTACACCCCGACGAGCCGGAAGGCCTCGACAGATTCTTGGAGGAGGCGGGCTTTTGAGCGATGGACACACCCTTCTGCCGCCGATCGTTCTCGACCGGCATATTGCAATCCTGGGCAAGACCGGCTCCGGCAAATCCAATGCCGCCAAGACGGTCGCTGAACACCTCATGAGTTCGGGAAAACGCGTCTGCGTCATTGACCCGACCGGGACGTGGTGGGGGCTGCGTCTTGCAGCCGATGGCGCCGGCGCTTCAAACCTTCATCCGGTGATCTTCGGTGGGCATCACGCTGATGTGCCGGTTGGCCGCGCGCATGGTGCGGCGGTCGCCGAAGCCATCGGTACGACATCGACATCGGCAATCATCGACACACGCGTAATGAAGGTGGCGGAGCGCACGGAGTTCTTCTCCGGCTTCGCCGAGCAGCTTCTCAGCGTCAATCGCGGTGACCTGCATCTGATCATCGACGAAGCGCATCTGTTCGCGCCACAGGGGCGCGTCAACGATCCGCGCTCTGGTGCCATGCTGCACGCCGCCAATAACCTGGTCAGCCTTGGGCGCGGTATAGGTCTTCGCATCATCATGATCAGCCAGCGGCCGGCAAAGCTGCACAAGGACAGCCTGACCCAGGTCGAAACGCTGATCGCCATGCGCCTCATCGCGCCGCAGGACCGGGGAGCCATCAAGGACTGGATCGCCGAGTGCGCGGATCCTGACACCGGCAAGGAGATCATCGCATCGTTGGCGTCGCTGCCGACCGGCGATGCGTGGGTGTGGGCACCCGGCATCGACATGCTTGCACGCAGTCATTTTCCGCTGGCGTCGACATTCGACACCGGCAAACCGACCGCGCATCAGCAGGCGCTTGACGAGATCGACCTGAGCGAGATCGTCGAAAAACTTGGCACCATCGAACAGGAAGCCAAGGACAACGATCCGAAGCTGTTGAAAAAACAGATCGCCGACCTTCAAGCCGAACTACGCAAGAAGCCGACCGGCGCGTCACAGGCGGAACTGCAGGCCGCCGAGGCGCGCGGCTACGAGCGTGGATACGAGACATGCCGTCTCGATACTCACCGCAGCTCGTTCCGGGAGGGCTTCCACGCAGCCGCGCAGCAAGTGATGGCGGCAGCGGCCAAAGCGGCGGCGATCGAGCCGGACGACATCGAGATACCGCCTCTTGCTCCGTCGCCAAGTGGTAAGGCTCCGGTCTTTGATACCGGGATCGCAGGTTCGAATCCTGCCGGGGCAACCACTTCCCGCAGCAATAGAGCGAACCCTCAGCGGAAGCCACCCGCCGCTACCGACCCCGAAACGGGTGTTTCCGGTAGCGAACCTGAGATCACACCCGCCTTGCAGCGCGTTCTGGATTCCATCGGATGGTGGCACCATATCGGTATTGAGAGCGTCCAGCGCGGTCATGCAGCCGTCACGGCCGGCCTAAGTCCGAAAGCGTCGACATTCGGCGTCTACACCAGCAAGCTCTCTGATCTTGGGTATGTGGAGACAGCGGGACCGGGTGCGATCCGCTTGACCGAGTCCGGCAAACGGCGCGCGCATCCACCGGCGGATGCGAAAGTGCTCGACATGGCCATGGCGAAAGTATCCAATCGCGCCGCCGAAGCATTGCGTTTTGTCGCCGATCGCTATCCCGAATCCATTTCGCGCGACGAGATCGCAGACCAGATGTGCCTTTCGCGCACAGCCAGCACACTTGGCGTCTATCTGAGCGAGTCTTCGAAGCTCGGCTTCATCGAGACGGATGGGCCGGGCAGGGTTCGCGCGGCCGATTTCCTGTTCGCCGGGCACTAATGATGGAACCGGTTCAAGCCATCGCTTCGGATCTGGAACGGTTCCGCGTCAGCCTTCGCGCCGAGAAGGCGACGCAGGCCGACATCGCGCGCTGCCTTGACACCATCGGCCGCGCCTACCAGCGCGAGGTCCGGCTCGACGCGAAGAACGTCATCGACTTCCTGGTCGACGGCATCGGCATCGAGGTCAAACTCAAGGGCGTGAAGCGCAATGTGCTGCGCCAGTGCCGGCGCTACTGCGCCTTCGAGGAAATCCGTGGACTGATCCTGTTCACCAATCTCGCCATGGGCCTGCCGGCCGATCTGCACGGCAAGCCGGTCATGGTGGTTTCGGCGGGGAGGGCGCATCTGTGAGGCTCTATGGCGAATGCCGCTTCTCTGAGGCTGGCGGCGCGGGGATCGGGCCGCGTTGGGTGCTCTACGGCTACAAGCCGAACACGTCGCGCGTGCTGAAACAGGTGTTCGAGAGCATCCCCCGCGAAACCATCGGCCATTGCCAGTTGCCGGACACGCCGCAGATGCGCGCCGACCTGCGGTGGTTCTTCATGCGCTATCCGTTCGCGATCTCCGACAACGACAACCAGCGCCTCGAGACCGGCCATGCGCAGATCATCGAGCGCAACGACCTGATCGACCGGATTCTGCGCGACGACTGGCAGCCGAACACGCTGGCGCAATTTCGCGAGGATCGGCAGCCATGGCATTTCCAGAGCCAGGCCGGCGCGATCGCCGCGCAGATGGGCGGTTTGCTGATTCTCGATGATGTGGGCCTCGGCAAGACGGTCTCGGCGTTGGCGGCGTTTCTCCAATATGGCCGGTTTCCCGCTGTCGTGGTTTGCCAGGCGCATCTGGGCGAGCAGTGGCAGGAGGATTTCATCGTTCCCTTCACGACGCTGCGCGCTCACGTCATCAAGGGCACGCGCCCCTATGAACTGCCCGATGCCGACATCTACATCTTCAAATACTCGAATATCAGCGGCTGGATCGACTATTTCGAGCCGGGCCGCTTCCATGCCTTCGCCTTCGACGAAATCCAGGAGTTGCGCACCGGGTTCGAGACGAAGAAGGGCGCTGCGGCCAAGGCGATTGCGCAGAATTGCGGCCTGGGCATCGGGCTGACCGCCACACCGGTCTACAATTACGGCTCGGAGATCTTCAATGTCGTCGAGGTGATCAAGCCGGGTGCGCTCGGATCCTGGGCGGACTTCATACGCGAATGGTGCACGTCGACGGGCAACGGCAAATGGGCGGTCAGGGAGCCCGATGCGCTCGGCCATTTCCTGCGCGAGCAGAACATAGCCATCCGCCGCACCGAACATGACGTGGGCAAACAGATGCCGCCTGTCAACACGCTCGTCCACGAAGTGCCCTATGACGAGGACGTTATCGAAAGCTGCGAGGCGGAGGCGATCGCCCTTGCGCAGCGCGTTCTCGAAGGCTCCTTCCATACGCGTGGCCTGGCGGCGCGCGAACTCGACAAGATGCAGCGCCGCATCACCGGCATGGCCAAGGCACGCCATGTTGCCGCCCTGGTGAAAATGCTGGTCGACGGCGGCGAGCGGGTGCTGCTCGGCGGATGGCACCGCGACGTTTATGACGTGTGGCTCGACGAACTCAAGGACTGCGCGCCGGTCATGTACACCGGATCGGAAACGCCGGCGCGCAAGCGGAAGACCAAGGCGGCGTTTGTGGCCGGTGATGCCGGCGTGATGATCATCTCCAACCGCTCCGGCGCCGGCCTCGACGGGTTGCAGGATGTCTCCAAAACCGTGGTGCATGGCGAACTCGACTGGTCGCCGCAGGTGCACAAGCAGTTGACCGGCCGGCTGCGCCGATCGGGGCAACGCGCCCAGGTGGATGCGATCTTCTGTCACTGCAATGGCGGCAGCGATCCCGCGATCCTCGAAATGCTTGGCCTGAAATCGGATCAGGCGCGCGGCATCGTCGATCCGTTCTCCGAGCGCACCGAAATCGTCGAGCATGACGACACACGCATGCGCACGCTTGCCAAACAGGTTCTCGCACGAAGGAAATCGCCATGAAACAACGCAACCTTGCCCGGCGCGGATTTTTGAAGGGTCTGATGGCGGCACCTGTCGCCGCGCACCAGATGAGCGATCGAGTACTTCGCCAGATGGGGTTTACCGCCGGATCGGAAGTGGTCGGAGCAGCAATGGGACCACCTAACGCTGTTGACCCGGTCGCTCCCGAAACGAACCTCCGTTTTATCGGCAAGTTCAAGAACTGGATCGCGAAGAACGGCCTGCCGCAGTGGAAACGCGAGGAATGCGCGCGCCGGGCCATGGCTCATCGACAAAACTACGGGCTCGATCCGGATCTCGCCGTGCTGCGCTCCGTGTCGCCGATCTTCAAGGCGCAGGAACAGCGCCGACGCAACATCAGGCGCGAGGAAGAGTGGGCGATATCGGCGGTCGTCAACGACGCGCGGCGTCGGAGATTCGAGCGGCTATCAGAAGGCCACTTCGGTGAACCATTGTTTTGGCATCATTAGGGGATCGCGACATGCCTATCAGAATATACGGAGCAATCCTGCTGCTTGGCCTAGCGGTTGCTGAAGCCGCCTGGCCCGGATGGAATGGTCTCATGTTTGGCGCAGCCGACATCACGCCGGATGCCACGCGCATCTCGGTGACGATCTATCTCACAGCCGCCATCGTCGTCGTTTTCACGTCATCGCGCTCAGGGAGGTTGTAATCGCATGACCAGCGCACCCGATATCTGCATCTATCACGCCAATTGCGATGACGGTTTTGCGGCCGCCTATGTGATCTGGAAGGAATGGGGCAACGCGGTCGAATTCGTTGCATGCGACTACAAGCACAAGCCGCCGGATGTCACCGGCAAGGACGTGCTGATCGTCGACTTCTCGTTTGACCTCGGCACGATGCTTGCCATGGCCCGTCAGGCGCGGCGCATCATCGTTCTTGATCATCACAAGACGGCGCGTGATGCGCTCTGCGAAGTGCCGCGCTGTCCCGTCAAGAGCCCCATGTCGACCATCGTCACGGCGCAGGGCTGCGAAACATTGGCGGATGGACTGTGGGTGCATTTCGACATGCGCAAGGCGGGCTGCCGTCTCGCCTGGGAGTATGTCCACGGCGACAGCCGGACGATGCCCGAATGGATGGTCTGCGTCGAGGATCGCGATCTTTGGCGTTTCAACCATCCCGATACGAAGAAGATCAGCGCGGCGCTCCGTTCCCACCCGCGCAAATTCGAAGTCTGGGACAGGTTCTCGATCTTCGATCTGGAACGGGAGGGCCGCGCCATCCGCCGCTATATCGACCAGACCGTCAGCAACATCGCCGACACGGCGTTCACCGAAAAGATCGGCGGGCACACCGTGCCGGTTGCGGCGTGTTCCTATGATTTCGTGTCGGATGTCGGCCATGAACTGCTGCGGCGCAATCCGCGTGCCGCCTTTGCCGCCTGCATCATCCGCACCCGCGACGGCACCACCTATTCGCTGCGTTCCGACGATCGTCGCATGGATGTGTCGCAGATCGCGCGCGCCCAGGGCGGTGGCGGGCACCGCAACGCGGCAGGCTTTCGAGTGAACGACGATGTTTGAGGCAGAATTGACCGCGCCCGATCGGGTTAGTCAGCTTCTCGAGGAAATCGAGGTGGGCAAAACGGTTATCGAGGCGCATGGAAACCTCGTCCTGTTCGTCATCCGTCACGAACAGGGCGTCACCGCGCAGATCCTTACGGTCGACCAGGCATTGAAGTTAAGCGAAGGAATCCGGGCCATCGCGATAACCGCGTCGCGCAATGCTCAAGAACCATCGAAGCCGGAGAAGGGGAAGTCAGGAGAAGGTCAACGGCATCCATAGCCGTTTCCTCCCCCTGGCAGCCCATTCGGTCTGGGACCGATAAGACAAGGCCTAGCCGGTGCACGGGTTCGGCGTCAACGGCGCAGGGCCGGTTTGATCGGGTTGCGCACAGGCTCTCTCGGTCGCGCCCGCATCGGGCACAGGGCGCTCGCAACGCTCCAGGCTGTTTCCCACGATCACGATCACCCATGCCACGGCGAGCAGGTACCACCAGTGGCGTTCGCTGATCCGCCTGCGCTCCGGGATCATTTCGCCCGCCTCCACTCGCGCAACAGCTTGAACACCATTTCCTTGTCGATCGACACCAGCGCGCGCACGAAGGCCTCGCCGGTCAGCGCCAGCATGCCGGCCACCGCGTATTTCATCACATCGGTTTCGACCGCCATGTAATGCAGTACGGGACCGGTGAAGATCGCGGCCGCGAACACGGCGACGAACCATGTCAGCAGCGCGGCGCGCATCGTTACCGGCTTAGATGTAGCAACCTTGATCGCCGCGCCACCGAGCACGGCAAGGACCATGAATGGATCGATGTCGCCAAGTCTCACAGACTGTCCCTTTTAGCGCCGAGAATGCCTTCACCACCGCGAATGCCGTAGAGCAGCGGCAACAGCCAGAGCAGCGTCTCCCAGGCGATTGTGGGCGGCTGTACCAGCGCCGGCAGGTCATGCAGCGCGAAAGCGTAGCCGACCAGTTGCAACAGCGAGTTGCCGACCGGCGCGAACAATCCCGCATAAAAGAGGATTACGACGCAGACCCAGATCGCGGCAGGCCGCGCGCCGGCAACGAAGATGGACGGATTCTTGGCTTCGGAAAGGATTGCGGCCCATCGCGCAGATGCCGTCTGCTCGGCGGCGGCAACAGCTTGTGCAAAGGCTGCGGGATCGCTGTCGGCAAGATCCTGCAATGCACCGGCGTTAGCCGGAATTTCCGCGTGTTTGGCAATCTCGGCGACGACTTCGCCGACCCGCCCGGTGCGCGCGACCTTTTCGAGCACCGAGGCGCCGAACCGCTTGAGCAGCGCCGGAACGATCGTTGCGGCCAATGTCTCGATCATGGCTGGCTCCCTTCGATCAGCCGCACCAGGTCGGACGGATCGCCGGTCAGGATCATCGCGACAATCGCTGCGATGATCGCGACCGCAATGCCGATTGTGCCGAGACGCCCGGTCGGCTTGCGGCCGGCCGCTGGCGGTGCAGCGATACCGGGATCATCCGGCTGCCGCCCGAATTCAGGGGCGGGCGCCGGGGGCACCGGTGGCGGTGTTGGCACGGTGCGTTGCACTTCCAGCGCATCACGGATCGAGGCAAGCGTCTTTGGCCCGGCTTTGCCGTCCGCTTTCAGCCCGAAACGGCGCTGGAACTCGGTCACCGCGGCCTCGGTGCCGTGGCCGAATATCTCATCCTTCACGCCGTCATAGTAGCCGAGAGCGGCCAGATCCTTGATCAGCGCGCCGACTGCAGGGCCGGCTTCGCCGCGCTGGAGAACACCATCGGCCATCGCATCGACCGGCATGTGCCTTGTCGAGCCGATACCGGTATAGATCCCGCGTTCGAGCAGAAGCGCCTCTTCCTTGCGGCGGCGCACCAATCCAGGCAGACGGCGGCCCTGCGCTGTCGTGCCGGTTTTGCGCAGAAGTGCTGCAGCGCCGGCGATATCGCCGCGCTTGACCGCTTGCGCCCATTTCCATTGCAGCGATCCGGGACCGAGGTTGAAAACCGGTGACACCATGCCGTCATAGATGTGCTGCTCGACTTCCCGGCCGAGGAAGTCGTTGACCGCTTTTCCGTATTCGCGGTCGCACAGATAACGCAGCGCGTCTTCGGCTTCTGCGCGACTGATCCGGGCGCCGGGGCCGAATTTCACGCCGGGCTTGTTCTCATGCCACCAGTCGCGGAAGGCGTCAGAACGCCAGGTGAAGCCAATACCGATGGTCGGAATGCCGACCGGATCGAGATAGTACCGGGCGACGAATCCCTCATGAGCGCGGAGGAATTTTGCACCATTCTCTGAAAGTGAGTTGAGCGGCTTGCGCATGATGACGAACTCCGTAGAGCACGTCATGCGCGTAGGACGCGGTTTCTATATCAGATTGGGCGCGGGAGATAAAGGAAACAGAGCTGGTTCTTAGCTTGCCGACATGCGCAGAATCGCAAACTGACCTTTGTGCTTGCCTCAGCCGGCTTGATAAAAAATACATGACGTATATTGTCGCGACGTGGAGTGGAGCAGTCCGGTAGCTCGTCAGGCTCATAACCTGAAGGTCGCGGGTTCGAATCCCGCCTCCGCAACCAGTTCGAAGCCCGACAGAAGATTGCACCCCGCGAAGAGGGGCTGGGAGTAGGTTCAAGATCACAACTTGAGCGCCAAACCAGCCCCGCCGGGTGTCCGGGATTGGCAAATCCGCATCAACCAAAGTTTACAAATCGTATATTTCGTTTACTGATGGCATGTCGACAGGCAATTGCCGCTGGCCCGGCGTCCATCCTCCTCCCGGTCGCCGGGCTGCTCGACAGGAACGATTGCGGTGAGGGCATGTGAAGCCGTCTAGTCCCAGGCAAGGTGCGGCCCGTTAGCGGGACAGCGATCCGGTGACGACCGGAGCCAGACAAACGCCGCTCATGTCCTCTCCCCGCTCGTTTGACGCCCAATTGAGATGACGACACCCATGGCCGATATCATTGAATTGCCCGTGATAACCAGCCTGCCGACAGATCCCGCGCGCATCCTCGATCGGGCGCCGCGCGACATGGCGCGTGTGCTGGTCATCGGAAAAACGGCAGATGGCGAATTCTATTTTGCAGCATCCGATCCGGACGGCGGTACCATGCTGTGGGACATGGAGCGGGCGCGTTACAAACTCATGCAGCTTGTCGAGGCATCCGAAGATCAGGGTGACTAGGCAGACATTCCCGAATAGGCCAGCCAGCCTTGTAAAGTCAGCGACATTGCGGTGCCTAAAAGCCAGGTGTTCAGCACCCTGAGCCGACCGAACAACAGTCGCATCACTCCCACAACCAGCGCTGCGCCCATCGCAATCGCAATACCCCCGCCAATGGCTTCGCCGAAATAGCGGGTTGCTGACGTGTGTATGTCGACAAATCCGATGACCATCACCAGAACCGTGCCGGCGAACACGGCCAAGAGAAAGCCCAACGTGTGCTGCCCAATCGTTGCGATCATCCCGCTCTCCTCAAGGCGCGATGCAACCACCGCGCCGCCGCCGCGTCAATAGACGCGCTCCGGGAGCTGTTCGCGCAGGCTGCGTCCGAGCCGCGGATTCTGGATCAGCGTGCCGTCTTCACGCTTGCGGGCATTGCGCGCGCGGGCGCGGATCGAGCGGCGCAGCGTGTCCGGCGTGATCTTGACCGGCTTGTGGATATCCACCGCATTGAACGCCTTGATGCGTGCCAGCGCATCGCGTTTGGCGTCCTTGTCTTTCAGCTTGTGCGCCATCGCATAGGCGGCGATCAGTTTCTTGCGCTTGTCGACAATACGGCCCTCGGCGTTCTTCAGCGCGCTGTTGCGCTCCCAGGCCTCGATCACCGGGGCCGGCGAGAAACCGGCCGCCTGCATCGCAATATCCATCGCGGCGAGGTTTTCGGCGGGCACCACCTCGTTGCCCCGATAATCCGTCACGCCTTCATTGGCGTAGCGCCATGCGCGCATCGCATCGCGCGCGAATTTCGGCACCATCGCCTCCACACCCCTTACCGTTTCGCCGTCGCGCAGCAGCGCGTAACCGCGATAGCCTTCGCCGATCATCGAGACGGATGCGCCGAGCGAGTTGAGCACCCAATAGTCGAACTCGTCCTTGCCTTCGAGATCGCGGTTGGGTGAGCGGAACCAAAGGTCCGGCATGCCGATGCGGTTGGACAGCGAAATCCCCGCATAGTGGCCGGGAACGCCATTGAGCAGGATCCCGCCGAGTTCCGGTCCAAGCATGTCGATCACATCGTCGCGGACATGCACCTCGAAGTCGAACGGATCATCCTCGTCGCCGAAGACCATGCCGGCAATGGTCATGGCGAGATTGAAACCGGCGACACCAGAGGCACCGGCCATCAGCGCCTGCATGGCGAGAATGCCGACAAGTTGCGCGCGTGCTTCGCGCCGCGCCGTTGGCGTCTCGCCTGCAAATGCCTGCTGTGCATCGCGGAACAGCCGGTAGAGCATGTTGATGTTGTGCGCCCTGAAGACGAGAATCGCCTTGGCGAAATCGTTTTGCATCAACCGCGGGCGTGACGCGTTCGAATAGTCGAAATGCGTTTTGTAGGTCAGGTCGTGGGCTGTGTTGACGGCCTGGTCGAACCGTTGGCCTTCGGCCCGCGCCAGCCGGAATGCAGCCAACGCCGTCACTTCGCGGTTCCACACCTCTGCCGAGTGGAACAGAAAGGCCACCTTCTCCATCACGCGGGCACGCACCGGCGAGTAGCGCACGCCGACATCGCCGACGCCGGCCAGATCGTGGCTCTGGGTGCGGTCGACAAGACCAGTCTCGTAGAACTCTGCCATGGCGCGTTTTTCCTCGCCCGACAGGTTGGCGCGCGAGGGCAGGCCGCGCCCGGCAACGGAATCCGCCGAAGCGCGCAGCAGCGCAGCGACAGCCTTGGGGATCGAGCGGAACTTCGCACCCAGGATCGGAATGCCGAGCATCGGTGTCTGGGACAGGTTGACGATCGCGGCTGCCGGTGTCGCGCCGAGATACCAGACGAATGCAGCGGTGTTCATCGTCTGCGCCACCGTGCCGCCGGTTGGGTTCATCACCCATTTATGCCGCTTGCGCAGTTCGTTGGACAGCGTGACGGCGGCGGTTGGATCGTCGGCTTCCTTGGCCTGCGTCGCGACATCGTTGGTCAGTTCCTGGAGTTCCATGCCGAACTTCAGGCGGGCCATCTGGTGGGCCGCGTGGAACATGTGCGACGAGAAGGTGCGCAGCGCGTCCTGGTCGTAGCCGGGTGTGCCCTTGCGGTGAATAAAGCGCTTGCGGATCGACAGATCCGGCATGGTGTCCAGATAACGCTGCCAGATCTGGTCCAGCACATCGCTCATCATTCCGGTATCCAGACCGGCGCCACCGATGATCTGCTCGATTTCGGCGACGACGCGGGGATCCATCGCCTCGCGCATCGACTGGCCTTCCTCCATGACACCCACGTCGATGCTGGCGGTTGGGTGCGCCCTGCGCATGTCGGCGGCAAGTCGGTCGCGCTGATATGCGGACTCGCGTTTGGAGAAGGAAATCACCTCGCCATCGACATCGCGCACCAGCACATAGTAGCGACCGAACCGCGCCAAGGGGAAGTATGGCGGATCCACGCGCGATGATTCGAAAATGATCCGCAGCCGCGCCAGCCGCGCCTTCATCGACCACATTGCCTTCGTACGGGCCGCACGGTTGCGTTCCCTGGCCGCTTCCATCTGTTCGGCCTTTTCCTTCGGCGACAGGCGCCGGTTGCGTTCGATCGCGTCCATCTCCCGGTTGAACAGTTCTTCGGCGCGTTTTTCGGCGATCCGATATGCCGTGCGCACATTGTCGAGCAGGATCCGGTCCAGCATTTCCTGCTGCTTGCGGTAGGCGTCGCGGACTTCGCGATAGAGTTCGCGACCTGCTTCCGGCATGGCGTCGTAACGGGCGCGCAGCGCATCGTACTGTGCCTGATCGGCGTCGCTTGCCGGCGGCTTGGCCGGATCGATGCCCGTCAGTGTCGAATCGTGCATCAACCTGGCGATGTCATTGGCGTAGGTCGATCCGTCCTTGGTCTTGCCGCGTCGCACATAGTCGAGCCAGCGTTGCCCAAGTTCGTTTGCGTCCGCATGCCGGTCGCCGCGAAACGCGTCCATACGGCGTTTGACGCGCAAATAGTCGGACACCGCCGTCATGTTGGGTCGCGCCAGTTCGGTGAAATAGTTGAGCGGGATAGCCGACAGCATCGCCGGCTTCATATCGGTGAGCTTGCCCTTGAGCATGGCGATGATGCGGCTCTCGGTGACCGGCTTGTCGTCGAAGGTCATCGCGTCGGGAAGTGTAAAGAGCGGCAAACCCTCGCTGACAGATTCGCGCATCGCGGTGGTGATATCGAGTGACCAGACATCGACGGTTTCGGTTGCCGTCTTGCCGCCGCGCGCCGGCCGGTCGTATTGCAGCGAGGCCGATGACACCTTGCCGCCCCACTTCTTGACCAGCTTGCCGACTGTTTTCGGCAGGATACGGTCATAGAAGCCACGCATGCCTCCCTGGGCGTCTGTTTGGCCCAGGTCATAGCGGTCAGCCTGTACATCGCCCGGCGTCCAGGCAACGCGCTCGTAACCATTGTCCACCGCCCAGCGCAGGGCACGTTTGAAGGCCAGTTCCGGCCAACTGGTCTTGAACGGCGCGTTGGGAACGCGATTATCGGTGCTCAGCGGAGCAACATACAGATTGAATGAAGGATCCGCCGGTTGCGTGCTGTCGAGTTTCGCGCGCGCCTGTTCAGCGGATCGGTACGGCTCGGAGACGCGCCTGTTGCCATCCGGAGATCCTTCGAAGACAGCCCATTGGCTTTCATCGCCTGTATAGCCGTGTTTTCGCCCTGCCTGGTGCCAGTCGGACTGGATCTCCTCGATGAACAATGTGCGCGCGGGCCGGGCCGTGTCGCCGGTGCGGGTGAAGCGCTCGTTGAAGCGGATATGGGCCAGCACATTCGGCTGATCCCAATGTTCACCCTTGTAGGTGTGGATCGGTTGCTGCGCGGCTCCACCGAGTTGCAACAACAGTTCGCTGTATTGCGATCCGCCGGGCAACGTCTCTGCGGGGTAGCGGGCTGCGCCCTTGCTTCCCGCCAATTCTTCCGCCCGGTATTCGTCGCGGAATTCCGCACGCTGGGGTTCCGACATCTCACCGTACCACAGACTATGCGAAACATCATGCCAGGCCCGCACCGCCTCATCATCGACATTTGCAATACCCGAAAGCATCGTCTCGCTGACCGTGATCTCATTGGCCGCGATGAAGTCCGCGATGTCGTTGCGCTCGATTGCGCCGCGCTGCGATTTCAACCACTCCTCGAGTCCGAGCCACTCGATTTCCTCCGGCTTCACCCCCGGCGCCTTGCGCAGCATGCCGATCCACTGGTCGGCGGAGGCGCGGTTCTGCCGGAAACCGGCGACGGCTTTCGCCACTGCCGAAAAGAAGATCGGGGAAGGCGGAGAATAGGCGATATCGCCGGATGGTCGTCGCGATTGGCGCTGCGCGGCACGGCCGCTGCGCGCGTCCTCGAACACATCGGTCAGCGTCATGAAGCCGCGCCCGTTGAGATAGCTGCGCACGCGCTCGATCAGGTTGGCGATCCGGTCCCAGGCGGCGCGGATCGTCTTGTAGGGCTTGGTGCGCGCCTTTCCTGTCGCGTAGATAGCGAAAGCCTCGGCCTCCAGTTCCTTCTGCGTCATGCGGCCGGCGGCGCTTTCGCGCCCAAGCGTGCTGCCAACGATGCGGCGCAACTTGATCTTCTCACGCTCCAGGAGGGCGCGCTCCTTCTCGGTCAGGAAGAGGTGCTGCAACCGGTGAAACGCCTCGTGATATGCGGCGCGCTGCGATGCGCTGTCGAGCGCCAGCGTGATCGCATCGTCCACCGGGTGATAAAAACCGGCAGCCGTGCTGGCTGACGTCGATCCCCAGCCTGGCGCACCGTTCGGCAGCGGGATGGAACCGACATAGGTCACTTCGTCCAGACCGGAGACTGTCTTGACAATCTCTTCGAGAGCGGCGCGATCTTCTCGCGTCAGGCGCCGCGGCGCCTGTTCCGGGCCGGGCTCCGACGAGCCCCAACCTTCCGGCGTCGTCGGTTCCGCCCCGTCCGGCAAATCCTGTACGCTGTCATCTGGTTTCGTTTCGGCCTTTCGTTCCTTCGGCTTCAATTGATCGATCACGTCACGGTGGCGTTTTTTAACGTCATCGAGATCCTGCTCGGCGGGGAAGGGACCAACCTGCTTTTGCAGGGCCGGTATCTGCCGTTCCGCCTCCGCAAGTTGCTGGCGGCGCTCTTGCGGACGGTCGGCGATGCGGCGCAGCACGTTCTTCATGCGCTGGCCAAGACCGGTCGCATCCGCCTGTTTCATCGAATCGATAGTGATACCGTTCGAGGTTGCGCCTTCCAGTGTGATTTGCAGCCTGTCCGGGAAAAGAATATCCGCCGAGCCCTCGGCGGAAAGCGCGAACGCGCCCCACCGTCCGAGGTCGATCGGTTCCGTCCCGATTCCGCGCGTCGCGCCGAGTATCGCCTTGCCGATCTCGCTTGGTTTCGCGACTTGCGCGCCGCCGATTGTCGCCGGTTGACCGAGCGCTGCCTCAGCGGACTTCCCGTCGCGATCCCATGCGGGCAGGGATGCATTGATGCTTTCGACCGTGCGCTGCAGTCCGCGCATCGAGGCTACGACGCGGTGTTGATCGCGTTCGTGCTCCATGCGCTGGCTTTCCAGGCGGCGCAACTTCTGCCGCAGATCCATCTCTTCCAGGATCAACGGATTGCCCGATGACGCGGCTTTCATCTCCGCGGCGTTCGCCGCCTCACCGCCGATATCCTCGATCACGCGCTCGCCGGATGCGCCCTTGCGCAACTGCTGAATGAACCGTGCCTTGCCCTCGATCGTCTGCCACATGCGGCTGTCGAGGGTCTGCTTTGTGGCATAGCGAAGGATTTCGATCTCAAAGCCGTCCGGATCCTCGGCATAAAGTTCGTTGCCCTGCCGAATGATGCGGCCCTCGCGCTGTTCCAGGTCGGACGGACGCCACGGCGCGTCGAGGTGGTGCAAGGCGACGAGCCGGTTCTGGACATTGGTTCCAGCGCCCATCTTCGGTGTCGAGCCGAACAGGAATCGCACGCGGCCGGAGCGCACCTTGCCAAACAATTCCTGCTTCTGCAGGTCGGTGTTGGCGTCATGGATAAAGGCGACTTCTTCCGGCGGGATACCGCGCTCGATCAACTTCTGGCGCAGATCGTCATAGACCGAGAAATCGCCATCCAGCGCGGCAAGTTCGTCGGGCGACAGCCTGTTGACGATCTCCTGCGCGGCGGCGTCGCCATCTTCGGCGCGGCTGAGAAGTTCGCGGATGCGGGCGGCTTCCTTGGCGCGCGCGCCCGCCGGCGTCGACAAATCGATGAAGACGAGCTGCGTGCCGCGTTTGTGCGACCACGCCTTGTAGAGCCGCAGCATCTGGTCGGCGGCGCGATTGACCTTCGATCGCGGATTGTCGCCATAGGCACTGTCGATGAGACGCATGTCGAGCGCCGCTTTGCGGGCGTCAGACATGACCTTGAGCATATTGTCTGCGCCCTTCTCGGGTTTGCCCTTTGGCAGATTTTCAGCGCGCCACACCAACGACCCATCGGGATAGACCTGTACGCCGTCGCGGTCGATCGGTTCGCCGATATAGGCGGCCTGGTCCTTGGACCGATCGACGATGATGTTCTGGGGCTTGCCGCCCTTGACCTTGGGTAGCGGCAGGCGCTTGCCCTGTGCGGCGAGCATCGCCTGAATGTCGTCATTGGTTATGACATCGCCGAACGACAGGTAGCGTTGCATGAGTTCGGGAATGTTGACGAACCTGGCGAAGCGCGATTTCAGCTTGTACTGGCCGGACGGCGACAGTTCCCAATCGGTCACCACCTCGCCAAACACCTTCGCCCACGCATCGAAATGGGCGATGCCCATTTGCTCCAGCATCTCACCATCGAGATAGCGCTGGACAGTGTACATCTCGGCCATGGTGTTGGAGATCGGCGTACCGGTCAGAAACACGATGTTGCGCCCGCCGGTGCGTTCCTTGACCGCCTGCACCTTCATGTAGAGATCCGCGGCCTTCTGGCTACCCTGCGGATTGCCAAGTCCAGCAACGCGCGTCATCGAGGTCGGGAACGCGAGATTCTTGAACTCATGCGCCTCGTCGACAAACAGGGCGTCGATACCGATTTCGTTGAAGGTCAGGCCGTCATCCTTGGCCCCGGCATCGAGCAGGTGCTTGAGTTTCGCTTTCATGTTCTCGCGCCACTTGGCGAGTTGGGAAACGTTCCGGCTTTTTTCACCCGATTCAGCGCGCAGCGCTTTCATCGAGTCCTCAAGGTCGGCGATTTGTTTGCGGATGAAATCCGCTTCGAATTCCGGATCGAGCCCGATTTTCCCGAACGACGAGTGCGCGACGACGATGGCGTCATAGTCGCCGGTCGCCATGCGGGCGAACAGGCGTTTACGGTTGTTTTTCTCGAAATCGTTCTTGGTCGTCGCGAGGATGCGGGCACCCGGATAGAGTTGCACGAAATCGGCCGCCCATTGCCCAACCAGATGATTGGGCACGACGAATAGCGGCTTCTGCGCCATGCCGGTGCGGCGCAGTTCCATCGCTGAAGCGATCGCCGCGAATGTCTTGCCGGCGCCGACTGTGTGGTCAGCCAGTGTCGTGGATGACTGCAGGACGCGCCAGACGAAGTTCTTCTGATGCGGTCTAAGCGAAATTACATCGTCGCTGACCTTGCCCGGCAGGTGCAGGTGCGATCCGTCGAAGGCGCGCTGCACGTCCGTATTGAACACGTCATTGTAGATGCCTGCGAGTTCCTCGCGTCGTGCATCGTCCTGCCAAATCCAGCGTCGCCACTCGTCCTTGACGCGCTCCACCTTGTCATTGGCGGCCTGGGTCCCGGCGTGATTGACGGTCGACTTGCCGTCTGAATGACGGTCGTAGATCGTCAGGGTTTGCCCGTCGAGCGCCGCCTTGATAACCTGCCCGACCGTGGTGCGTCCGGTCGCCCATTGCGTATCTGCGGCCTCACTGGCGCGCGAAAACTTCAATTCCCACTTCGCGGTCAACGGCGAATAGACTGCCTTTGCGCCCTCCGCATCCGCGATGTGGTCCACGAAATCGGCGACGTGCTTCGGCGGTATCCACGGTGCACCGGGCTTAACATCGATATCGACGGGCTCGATGTCGGCGGGGATGGTATCTTCGAGCGCTGCGACGTTGCGCGCATAGACGGGATCCTTTGCGGCGGCCTCGCGCGCCTGCGCGAGCTTCTTCTTGACGTTGCCGGCCAGGTAAGCGTCGCGGGTCTCGAATCGGCCATCGGGCGTCCAGAACAGGAGATCGCCGAGTTCATCGACGACTTCGGTCTGGCTACGTCCGTAGAGCCGTAGGATTTCGTCCATGTCGACGGTGCCGCGCTCCGAAAGCACGGCGGCTAGTGCATCCTTGGCGGACTTCGCCGTGGTCGGACGGCGATAGGGGGTCTGGGTGCGCCGCGTGAAGATATCCGCCTTTTCGGCGGCGGGCTTGCGGGCCGTCTCGCCCGTCTTCGCCGCGACTGTCCGGCTGATCCCCTTGTCATAGGATTTTTCAAGTGCGGAAAGCTGCGGCCAGGTCGGATCGTCGCGCATGATCCGTTTGTTGGCGTCGTGATTGACCGGCCCATGCGCCTTGACGAACGCATCGTAATATTTGTTGAGGCGCGCGCGCAGATCGTCGAGCTGGTCGTCGGTGGCGCTTTCGGATATCTGCGCGCGCCGCAGACGCGTGAACGCATCGCGCACGCGGATCATGCCCTGGGCGCGCTTCTTGGCCTTCTCGTTCGGAAACTCGGCGCGGCTGGCGCGCGGCTCGCCGATTTGATCGGGATCGCGCACCCAGATCTCGCCGGATGTGTCCATGAAGGCCGAACCGACCAGCGCGTCGGATGCTTCGCGCGGGACAGTGGATTCCTGCGCGATGATCGGGGCCGGTGGCTTCATGATCCCAGCCGGGAGTTTGGCGATTGCATCGCGCAACAGGGCAGCAAGGTCGTCGCCGTCACGCGCGACAAGCGCCGCGTTGTTGTCACGATACATCGTGCCATAGGCGCCGAACTTGCCGAGCATCATGTCGGGGTGATCGAGGAAGTAGCGGTTGAGCGCGACGGTGTTGCCGTCCGCATCCGTGTACTCGCCAACTTCCGTCCATGCGCGGTTGCCCGGCGCGTCGCCATCGGCGCGCTTGCGCAGGAATACGATGTCGGTGGTGACTTCGGTGCCGGCGTTTTTGAGGAACGCATTGTTGGGCAGGCGGATCGCAGCAAGCAGGTCGGCGCGATCCGCGAGGTATTCGCGCGCTTTCGCCGATTGCGCATCCATCAGATAGTTGGAGACCACCATCGCCACCACGCCATCCGGCTTAGTCGCGTCGAGCGACTTTGCGAAGAAGTAGTTGTGGATCGAGAACGTGTTGAGGTGCCGTCTCTCCGCGTCATAGAGACGTTCCGAACCGAAGGGCGGGTTGCCGATCACCAGGTCGAACGTGTTGTCGGGAATCGTGATCGCCTGAAATCCCATCGGCGCACGGATGTTCGCCTTCGGGTACAGGTTCTTGGCTATTCCGCCGGTGATGTGATCCAGTTCAACCCCGGTGACCTGCGACGTGTCGCGGCGCATGGCGGGCATCAGGCCAAGGAAATTGCCAGCGCCGACTGCAGGTTCGAGCACGCGACCGCCGGTGAAGCCGAGCCGTTCCACCGCGCCCCACATCGCCTTGACCACTTCTGGCGAGGTGTAATGCGCATTGCGTGTCGAGGACTCGGCGGCGCGGTATTCCTCGTCGGTAAGCAATTCGCGCAGTTCGGCGGCTTCCTTCTTCCAGCCATCGGTGACCGAACCATCCTCGCGCGGGAAGGCATTGCGCAGACCGCCCCAACCGACCCATTTGGCGAGTGCTTTCTGTTCAGCGCGCGTCGCCGGACGGTCCTCTTCGCCGAGTCTGCGCAGCAGGCGAATGGCATCGACATTGGCGCGAAACTTGGCTTTCGCGCCTCCTTCGCCGATGGCGTCCTCGTCGGTGATGGTGAATTCGGATGGCCTGTTCTGCGCCGGTGTGCCAGCACCGCCAGCGTCGGTGCCTGGCCCTACGCCGCTTCCGTCTCGGCCGGCAGGATCAGATGGTTCTCGCGCACCGCCTGCCACGCCTCGTCGGGCGTCATCCCCGCCTCTTCGAGTTCCGTCACGTCCGAAAAGGTCCGGTTCGCCGCTTCCATCAGCGCCGCCTCGAGCTGGCCCGTCTTCTGGAGCATCGCGAACTTCTTCGGCAGGTGCTGCCGCCAGTGTTCGCGTGCCTGGTTTTTCCAGTTGTTCAGGAACATTTTCCTGCTCCTTCTCGCGCTTCGCCTCGCGGGTGCGCGCCGTGGTATCTTCATTCCTTTTAGCATCTTCGGTGCGTTGTGTCTCCCGCGCCTCGTCGGCGGCGGCTCGCTCTTCGTCGTGAGCGATGATTTCCGCCTGGATCTGCGCCGCTTCCTCGGTCGGCGTCATTCCATCCGTCTCGAGGCCGGGATAGTTGCGGGCAGCCTCCCAGAACGACAGCAGATAGGGTTTGATCCTGCCGCCGAAATCGGCGGTCATCTGCAACGCATAGGCCCGGAAATCGCGCACGCCGGCTTCGATATAGGCACCGGTGATCGTCATGCCGTCCATGAGGATCTCCGGATCGATGCCGCTGTTCAGCCGGGACATCTTCTCCTTGAGGCGCTTCCGCGCGGCCTCCACCTTGTCGGCGGTGAAGAGCTTGTTGTCCTTGAAACGGTCGCCGGTTGCCGGCGATGCTGCTTTGTCGAGTTGTTTCGTCGCCGGAACACTGGCGTCGAAAGCAGGTTCCGGTTTGTAAAGCGGCTCGGTGTTCGAACCAAATTCGCCCTCGACACCAGGGAAAACATTGCCGTTATAGGCAATGTGGGCGATCTGCTTGCCGGCACCATCAAGGATGGCTGCCGAAGGCGCCTGCGGTCCCGTCTGACCGGAACTTGTAGCGTCCGTGGCTGCGATCGTTGCCGTGTAGGCGGCCGACGCCTGCGCGTAATCTTCAAACGGGAATTCGCGGTTTCCGATGCGCACGACCTGCGGTGAGCTAACTGCCGTGCCGGGGATCGCAGTATCGTCGGGCGCTGCCACTTTGGCCCGGTCTGGTTTTGCCTTTGCCGGTGTGGCCTCTACCTTGTCTCCATCGATAATTGTGTCGCCAGCGAATCGCCCTGCATATTTCTCCGATTTTGTCGCGGTGAGTTTTGGACCAGTTCTTTTACCGGAGATCTGCGACGGCGACTCCGCGGGGTTTCCGATCGCTTCGACACCCTTGGGCGACAGCATCAGGAAGTCGCCCTTTGCCTTCAGCCACTTGCTTTTCCATGCATGCAGCCATGCCCATGCGCGCTCGCGTGCCGAAGTACCGCGCTTGTCGAAACGTAGAGATTTGCCCTGCAGTGTTGAGGAGGCCGACGCATGCTTGGCGAAGAACTTGGCGAGATCGCTTTCGGATGGTCGGCTATCCGCGATTTCGAGCAGAAACGCCTCGAAGTCCTGCGGTTTCAGACTGCGGTGTTCGAAGTTGAATATCGCGCCTTCGGCCGCACCTTTCGGCGTCGTGTATTCGAGCGATGCGAGCAGGTCGCGATAGTGCTCGCTGGTGGCCAGATCGGCTGCGTGGAACCACTGGTAGCGTTCGACGATCGGGGCATCGGCGTTTTGCGCTTGCAGGCCGGATACACGCTCCACCTCCTTGACGAAGCGGTGATCCACGAGAAGCGGGTGATGCAGCGAGAGTTTGCCGTCCTCATACGAAACCGGATGTTGGAACAACCTTGACGGATATTCCGGATTCGGGTCGGTGATGCCGCCATAGGGCGTCATCAGGCCGGCGCTCTGAAGCCGATGCGCGATGATGTCGAAATCGGAGAACGCGGCCTTCAGGTCGTCGACCAGGTCGCGCCCGGTTCGGCGCACGGTTTTCGGCTCGCCTTCGTCATCCGGCATCAGGATTTCAATCCTGTCCGGATAGGCCATAGTCGAGCCAGTGCCGGTGCGAGGCTTGCCGACACGCTCGCGAAACGCCGCCATGATCGCTTTGTTCGGGCGGCCTTCGGCGACCGCTTCCTGGACGGCGGTCGAGCCGGATACCCTGACCACTTCGCGCACGGCCGCGATGCGTGTCGAGCGGTCGGTCGTCTCCTGTTCGGGTGTCCGAGAAGGGGCTTCCGAAGTGCCCGCCGCGACCGGTTTTCCGGAACGAGCGACATCTTTCTTCGCCTCATCTGAGGCGCGCTTTCTTGTCGAGCGGTCGGTCGGCGAAACACTCCCGGCCGCAGCAAACGGCTTGGTGGTGTCGGATTCCTCAAGCCAGCGCTTGAAATCGCCCAGCGTCGATTCCGTGACGGTGCCGAGACCCTTCCAGTCGCCGTCATAGCTGCCCATATAGGCGTTGCGCGCTGCCCGCCGCGAGCCATAACCGAGCATGACCTTGTGCTCGTCGAACTTGCCCGTCTTCGGGTCCACCTGGTCGATCACCCAGACCGGCGCATTGTCAGTGAGTTCGTTGGTGCCCGGTTTGATGAACGTGTCGACATGATCGCCATCCGCGCCGACCGTGCCCTTGAACCGTCCATAGTGGCCCTGCATCGTGTTCGACCAGGTGGAGCCATCCGGCGACGTGCCGCTGCGCACGGATCCGGCCGGATTCTCGATGGAAATCTCCATGCCGCCGAGCCTGACATGGCCCATCTTGTAGTTCTCGGCCTCCTTTTGGGCCTGCGACGGCTCAGGAAGGTCATTGCGCGGCGACGTGGCTGCCTCGTTGGCCGCTTCGTCGATATCCGGCGTGATGGACGGCGCTTCCTTGCGGATACGCTCCAGAAGCTTTGTGTTGACCGCCGGAACACGGGCACCCGTCCGGGCAGCATTTATGGCGCGACGCAGATAGTCGCGCGCGATTTCGTTGACCCGGTTCTCCGGGATCGCCAGTCGCCGGGCGATTTCGAGCCGTTCGTCGGCGGTGATTTGCGTGACCCGTGACATGGGCAACGACGAATCCGCGCCCGCGCGAAGCCGGGCACCCAGATCGTAGAGCCGCGCGGAGTCATCGTCCGGGAAGGTAACATCGCGATCCCTGACGCGCCGCACGGGGTCATTGCGCCCGGAAGTCGGTCGGGTGCCCGTCTGATTTTCACCACTTGCAGGCGCGCCGCCGAAGGTTGGCTGCGGCGCGGTAGACACGGAAGGGTCCGGGCGCGCCGCGCTGTCTTCGGTTGGTCGAACCGGCTGTTCATCCGGCACGGTCGCAACGGGAGGAGGATCAGCAACCTCGCGGGCGGTGTCGAGCGGTGGCGCGGGTTCGCCAGCTTGCGCGGGTTCGGGTTCCTCGTCAGGCGTAATGACAGGCTTCGCTCTCGGCCCAAGACGCTCAGGCGGTCCGCTCGGTCTGTCTTCGTCCGGTCCGCGACGCGGGCCTCTTCGCTCGGTCGGGCCGACATGCGCCGCTTCGTCCGGTTCGCGGCGTGGCCCAAGACGCTCAGGCGGCCCGCTCGGTCTCGTTTCTGTGTCTTCTTCCGGTCTGGCCGGCGGCACCGGACCGGTTTCGGGCAACGTTGAGCCATCCGGCGCGGCGTCTGCCGTCTTGGCGGCTGCAAAGATAGCATTGCGCTTGGTGTGTATGTCTTCGGGCCATTTTACGAGATGTCCGGTTTCCGCGCCGAGTTCCATCTGCTTGGCATACAGGCGCTCCCATAGCGCTGGCGCGTTCGGGTCGTTGGCGTCGATCCGGCGTAACTCATTGAACAGTTGATTGATCTCGCTGACGAAACGCACGGCCTTGTCGCCGAAGTCTTGGGCTCTCACCGGGCGCTTTGTGGGCACGGGGACATTTTCAGGATCGATATCGATGCCGGCTGCTGTTTCGGTCTCGCTTTCGGTAGCGCGCTCAAGCGTCGGGTCCGGCTCAACGCCAGACACCGGTTCCGACGCACCAGCGCTGTCGGGCGCCGCCTCCGGTGAGCCGATTCCTGGCTGCTGCGTCGCAACCTGCGGAGTGACCGGTTTGAGATTGCCAAAGGGAACCTGGTATATCTCGCCTGTCGCGGTGTCGGATACTTCCGCATCGCCATCGCCGATCGTTTCCACACGCGCCGTGAAAGACTCGACACCATCGACATCGACGTTGACGGTGCCCCCGATCTCGATGCCGAGCGCGGCAGCCGCTTCGGTGTTCCTCGCGGTACGGATTTCACCGCCAACATCGGATGCCCGGCCCAGGGTTCCACGCGGGGGCTGGTCAGGGTTCTGTCCGGGCGGTGGCGTCGGTGGCTGCTGTTGCGGCTGTGTCGGTTCGGGTTCGCTGGGCACAGGGGGGGCAGGCGTAGGGGCATCGGGCCCCGTGTCAGCGGGATTACCGCGACCGAGTACGGCCTTTCCGGTCTGCGCGCCGGCGGAAAGACCACCGCCGACAATCGCGCCGATGCCCGCCGCTTCCGCCACGCCTTCAGCGATGTCCTGGTCGGGATTGTAGACATAGCGGGAGATCAGGTTCTGCGCCACCTGCTGAAGCGCCTCCTGCCCGCCCTCGACGGCGGCTTGTGTCAGCACCTTGCCGACAGCGCTGGCAAGTTTGCCGGCAGCCGGCAAAGGCACGCGCTCAAACAGCACCTCAATAGGGAGTTGTTCGGTGAGCCCGGGGAAACGGCCAAGACGCGCCGCTTCGATGATCTGCTCCTGCGTGGCGCCGGCGGCTACCGCGCGGTCGACCGCTTCGGAGGTCGACACGAACGAACCCATCGTGGCACCCGCCACAAGGCTTCCACCGCCTGACAAAGGTGCAGTGGCAAGAAAAGGTATTGTCGAACCAAGCGCTTCACCAATCGCCCGCGTCCAGGTATCTTCGTAGTCTTTCGCAGCCGCGAAGTTGTCGCGAGCCCATTTCTGCCACGACTCGCCGTACTTGTAGACCGGGCTCTCTGTCGGATCCGGCATCTGGATCGGATCTTCGGTCGGCAACAGGAAGTCTAGGTCGAGTTTGTCGACCGCTTCGGCTGCTGTCATCTTGCCGTCGCGGATCATGCGCCCATAGGTCAGGATCTGCATTTCCCGGCGACCACGCATATCGGTCACACCGCGCTTCTGCCAGGCGACCCATTCCTTGTGATCCATGGCCGGGATGCGTTCCAGGTCGGCGATCAGACCGGCGAGCGAAACCTCTTCTTTGGGCGAGCGCCGCTCGCGGTTTGCGAAGTCGTTTGCGGCGATTGTCGCCTGCGTGGTTCCGCCCTTGATCGCGCCGCCGGACCAGTGCACCGTTCCCGCCGCGAGGGCCTTGCCGAGTTCGGGCAAGAAGTGGCCTTTTTCGGGTGGTTCGCCGGCAGCTTTCCAGTCGTCGAATTCTTCCGGTGTCATCAGCCGGTAGCGATCCTTGTCTGCGGATCGCGCTTCGGCTGCCGCGATGGCCTCGCGTTCGGTCCCAAATCGCTCGAATGCCGTGCCCTGCGCCTCGATGTTGCCAGCCGTGGCGCGGAGTGCATCCTCATTGTCGGACAGATCGACAATCTGGCCTTCGCCGGTATAGAGCGTCGGGACGTTCATCCAGCGCCCCTGGTCGTCCCGGATGGTCACTAGGCGCTCGGTCGAGAATGTCCCGTCGTCATTTTCGATGTATTCGCCACGCGTGATGTCGAGCGGGCGTAACACCGAAGTCCGCAATGGCCGTTCAGGCGGGACCGGAATCCGGTCGTCTGGAACGCCGAGACCGATCGCCTCGTCGACAGGGTTGCGGCGGCCGGCGTAGAGCCCCATCGGGTCTTTCGGCTGAAACCGGTGATCGACAGTTGTCGTTTTCGAGGAGTGTGTCGGCTTCCGGTTAATCCCGGTGACAGGAATCGCCTCAGCGCGCTTGGCGGCGGCGCTGTACCAGCCGGGCGCACGCGACATGTTCTTGTTCGATTTGTCGAACATGAACCACGGTTTGCCAGTACCGGTCTGGTCCTTCATGTCGACATGCAACATGTCGGGCATGGCGGAGTAGGCGATGAAGCGGTTCACACCACGGGCGCGCAATGCATAGATCAGTTCCTGCCGCTCTGTCTTCGACATGCCGGCCATGGATATGTCGGCGGCGATACCCTGGCTGTGCAGTCCCGGCCTTTTCTTTCGCTTCTCCACGCGGTGGTTCGGGCTGCGGTAACCGGATTGGATCGTGAAGTCGCGACCGAACGCGTTGGCCGTGTCCTCCAGGATTGCACGGAAACCGGGAGCCAGTTTTTCCTGTCCCGCATGGACGAATTTCAGGCCATGTTTTCCGCTGGAAGATGCCCGTTGCGCGACCGTCTCCGGCTTGGGCGCCAGCCGCGCGAGGCCCTTGGCGTCCGGATTGCCAGCGACACGCGCGCCTCGGTCAATACCGTCCCAATTGCCGATGCCGACCGCGCCAGCGCCGTACCACGCGCCCCAGCCGTCCTTCGCAGCGCGCGACAGTGCATAGTCTATCGATTCGTAGACATTGTTCGGGTCGGTGAGAGACAGGCCGGTATCACGTTCGAACTCGGCACCCATGTATTTGGCGTGAAGTTGGAACGGGAAATAGGACGGCTCGCGAACGCCGTCCTTCACCACTCTGCTTTGCCAGACTTCGCGCGGGTCTGCGCTCAGGCCTTCCGCCCTGGCGACGCGCAGCGCATAGTCGGGCTTGATCCCGAATTCCGGCGCCCGTCTGACTATATAGGCCTCCAACTCGTCCCGTGTCGGCAACTTGCCGGACGCGGGTTGCTGCGCGGCAACGGGTCTGGCCTTAAGGCCTGAATCGGCGACAGCCGGAGTTGGTCTCGGTCGTATGCCGGATGCGGATCGCTGCCCCAACCCCGTTGCCGGCTCGAAATCGGCGAGGGCTTCACCGGTGCTGGGCTGCCCGGACTTGAACAGGCCAAGCGGGTCGAGGAATTCGAAGTCGGGTTTGACGACGATGGGCATGACGGCTCCTGCGTGGAGCACGTCATGCGCTTTGCTTCGGTACTATAGCGGCGCTGCGCGCGTGGCGCTACCGCTCCAGCAGGCTCGGATCGACACCCTGTCGCACCAGATCCTTGCGCACCTGATGAACATCATCGCCTGCCACGATCCTTTTCTTCGCTGTTTCGACAGCCTCGAGCGTTGCGGCCGGCAGCCGTTCAGCCGCAGCCGGTGCGGTCGTTTGCGGACCACCCAATCCGGAGACGTTCGGATCCGGTTCCGGAGCGGCAAGCGGGCGGCGCTCCACGGGCTGTCGCGCGCTGGGCGCATTGACCGGCCGGCGGGTGCCAGTATCGATCAGCACCTTCTGCGCGGCCTTCTTGGGAGTAACGCTGGCCGGCGGGGAGCCAAGGCCGGTCGCAGAGGGTGCGCCACGCTGATCGGTGGCGTATTGCTTCTGCGCGGCGAGATCGGCGCGAACCATCTTGTCTTGTTCTTCTGGCGACAGGTCAGCGAATTCCAGATCGTTTTCGAGCCTTGTCTCGAAAGCAGTCCGGTAGGCCTTTTCGTAGCCGGGATCGTCAAACTCGCGATCGATACGCTTCTTTTCCTTGTAGTCGGCGAGACCGGCGGCGCGCGCTTCGCGCTTGTCGTCCTTTTCGCGTGCGCGCTCTTCTTCTTCTTCGATACGTTGCCTGTGTGTCTGCCACGCCAGATCGGGATTGGCGAATGTTGAGATAATGCGCGGCACATCGTTGATCGCGATATCCTGCTCTACCTCCTGATCGCCCTGTTTCAGTTTGATGCGGAAACCCACCAGTTTCCCATCCTCGGTGCGCAACTCGTCCTGGGAAACCAGTTCGTAGTCGTGTTCGATGTAGCCCTTGACCTGCGCGGCCTGGATCGCATCGTCGAGCCCGCCGCCGGGATCGCCCGTCAGGGCTTTCGTCATCGCCGATGCGAACAGTTTCTGGCCCTGCCTGGCCGATGATGATGTCGACCATTCCTCCAAGGCCCGCGCGCCGGCGATATCGCCTTGACGCAGCAGCTCCGCCTGCCGCTTAGGCAAGGCATAGCGCATCCAGAAATCCTCATAACTGTCCGGGTTTTCCTGGCCCGACGCGACGCGCGTGTCATAGGCCTGCCGCGTCTCGTCGTCGATCGCCTGCAAGGCCTTCTTGTTTGCGCGGCGCTCACGTTGCTCGTCTATGCGGCCGCGTAGACCGACACCCGCCTCGAAGCCCTGAACGAATCCGCCTAGACCGACACCTAGCATTATGCCGCCTTCCGTTTCTTGTCGCCGAGGCCGCTCGCGATACGGTCCACCTTTTTGTCCAGATCCTGCACGGCCTTCATGGTGACGCCTATGGCATCCTGAATGGGTATGACCTTGCCATCGCCGATTCCCGTTGCCTTCGAGAAGTCCTGCGCCATCGGCCCGACATGGTGTCCGCCGTCACCGCGCCCTTCCTTGTAGTCATATTCGGAAACGGGCATGTCCCGGACGGCTTCAAGCGCCTTGCCACTTTCGACCGGTTTCTTGTTCTCCTTGGCATTCTTGTCCGACAGCACAGCCCCGAAAATCCCGCCGATCGCTTGGCCGAAGCCAGCGGCGTTGGCCGCGTTCATGCGCTGTTCAGCCTCCCACGCCGCAACCTGCGTCGAGTATTGTTGGTTGAGCGTATTGGCCTGTCCGGCATAACCGGCCATCTGGCCCTGGAAACCCTGACCCATGATCCCGGTCGACGCGAGATACTGGGAATTTGCGTTGCCGTGCAGACCGACCGCGCCGGTGCCGGCGCCAAGCCCGGTTGCCGCCGCCGATGCAGATTGAGCGGGTACGCCACGACCCATGTTCACCAGGTCGGCCTTCAGCGCGAGGCCTCGATCACGCTGGATACGGCGGGCGTTGTTCTGCGCGCCGGCACTTGTGAGCGCTGTGTTGAGTCCGGTGGCGCGGTCGATGCCGGCATACCGACCGCTGGTCGGATCGATTCCGACCGCGGCAGCAGCGCGCCGTTGTTGTTGTCGAGCACCAGCCGCTGCGGTTTCGACATCGGCCTTGGCCTCGGCGGCGGCTTCCTGCTGGCGGGCTTCTGAGCCGTATTGTCGGGCCTCGGCGATAAACTCGTCTTCGATCGGCTCGAAGACGTTCTGGTACCGCTCCCGTTGCTGGCGCGAGAATGCGAGTTGTTCGTTGCCGAAGTCGAGCTGGAGTTCGCCCACTTCCTTTGTGAGCGCGTCCAGTTCTGCCTGACGGTCTTGGGACACCGCGAAGGCGTCTTTGGCGAAATTCAGCCATTCGACGCCGGTTTCGGCCTGCAGAAGCGCGGCCTTGCCTATATTGGGATCCGGATCGGGTGCTCGGGAACTGCTTTTCACGGCGACATGCTCGCTCTGAAGAGCCGCACGTCATGCGCGATATGCCCCCTTATATCGCTTCGCGCCCGGAAATTCCAGCCAGCCGCAGATGCGATATCTGCCGGCACTCACGGGCAAGCAGCCCGAACAGCAACATGTCCTCGCCGTTCGGCCCTTCCTCGCGCATGACACCCTCCAGCGTCCAGCCGAAATGCACCGTGAACAGGAGCGAATCGGGGTTGTCCAGCGACACGGTGCAGGTCATGCGGTGATAGCCGCACTGGATGAAGGGATACGCCATCGCGCGGGTAATGAACTCCCTGGTGACCCACCGCCGCGAGCCGTCTGATACTGCATGAAACATGCAGGATCGACCGGTCGGATGCGTATAGAGACAGACGCCGACAATCTGCCCGTTGCGTTCGTGGCCGATGGCCTTCGGATCCTCGCCGAAATGGACGTCCGGCAGGCGGGCCTCGGCCCACGCGATCATTCGGTCGGGATCGTCGTAGACGTAACGCGATGTCATCTGAGCTTCTTGGAGAGATTTTCCGAGATCTGTTTCAGGCGCAGATGAAGGTTTCTGATATCGGATTGCAGCGCATCGAACTCGGCCTTCGTAGGGGTCGCGCCGGCGGCCGGCGCTGACTGCAGGCGGTCGATGAATTCGAGCGCAGGCGCCAGATCGGCGACACGCACCGCCTGGCGGCGGCGTGCTTCGGTGTTTGCGCTGCGCGAGCCATCCAGGACGTCCAACTTCTCCTTGTCGTTCGGATTCATGCGATCACCTTCAACTCGTCCACGTTAGTCGCCATCAAGATGCGGTCTATCTGGACATTGGCGGACACGTCGACTTCCCACTCACGCGCGCTTTTGCCACCCGGCAGGCGAACAACCTGATTGGTACGGGTCAGCGTGTGAAGCGGTTCCTTGTCGGCATAGACGGTAACGTTGACCGAATCGGGCGATTGGCTCGGCGGCATCTCCAGCGCGTCGCCATTGAGCGCGTAGGCGTTGACAAGGCTGGCGTTGAACGCGCCGCCGATGGGGCCGGCAGCGATCAGCGCGTTGTTTGCGGCCTCGATGGCCGCAAGTTCCGCCGCATAGGCCGACTGCTCCGTTTCCGAGAGATCGCTTTCGGCGTCGACAAGAATGGCAGCCATGTTCTCCGGTCGCGGCAGGGTGAACCGCTTGGACTTCCAATACAGCGTCCGTCGCGATGCGTCGTTGGCGTCGAACTGCTTCACATACCCGGTTTCCGGATCGACATAGAACAGGTCCGAGGTCGCCAGGTCATAACAAACCGCGCTGGCGCGCGTATCGGTGCGGATCAGGTAACCTTCACCGCTCGTGTCGATGATCATTCCACCCTTGTCGAGTTGGCCGGATGACAGGGTGCGTTCGTAGAAGGCGAAGTACCGGCCCGAAAGCTGCGCGGCGACCATGGACGCGGGATTGTAGGATTCCCAATCCCGCCGGTTGAAGAGGTTGCGCGTTGCGATCGAGAATCCGCCGGCTGCATCGACCGCGACAAGGCCCTCGTGGCTCGCATAAGCGATCGCATAGCCGAGATCGACAATCGAGCGCTTGTTGATGCAGGGCAGGTTCTGCTCCAGTTCGACTTCCTGCATCGTCTCCGGCGACGTTCCCTGGATAATCGATGGCTGGCCTGTCGTCATGACGACGACTGTGTTGCCGACCGCGCCGAGTCCCATGATGTCGTGGCTGACCGTGATGATGTATTTCTCCGGCCAGGCATGCGGCTGGTACGGCTCGCAGAAATAGACCTTGCGTCCGTTGAACGCCGCCATCATGCCGTTTGGGAGTTCGATCAGGCCTTCGAGCCCATCCGGCGGCGCGTTGTAGTCCGTGGACGGCAATATCTCCTGAAAGCCGTCGACGGCTATGTCGTCGACGAAATCCGCGCTCGAAGCCGTTCGCTCGGCGATCAGATAGAAAAACGTGCCGGTCTGGCCGGTTTGCGAGCGGTAGATGCGCTGTTTCGTGATGTTCCGGCCGGGCTGCGTCGCCGACACGTCTTCGAACCCGGAGAGCGTTACGGTTTCGCCGGATTGCCAGTCGATGGGATCGCTGGCCGGCGCGGGTTCCGATTCCTCGCCGAATCCGGTCACCCATGTGTACGTGTAGAGCCGCGTGATGATATCACCGGATCCCGAACCGGATTTGGCGGTCGATAGTGCTGACGCCGGCGGATTGAGAGCGAGATTGTAGTCGGTACTGCTGTGCCGCAGCTTCGGCACTCCGTCGCCCGTGTAATACAACCGGTCTTCGGCGACCGGCCCAGGCACCGCGTGCACCACAGTGTTCCATCCAAGCCAATCCGCGCCGTGCTTGAACAGCGTCTTCCAGCCAACTGCGATGGCCGCATCGTCGGTGTTTTCGACTGCGCTACGGCGCCATGGGGCAAGCGCGCCGTTATCAAGCCGCGTGTTGAATGCCGACTGCGCTGCCCGTTCATCAAGATAGCGCGGGACGATGCGCGGCTGTTCGCCGATGAACCCCTGCATGACTAAAGCGGTCATGGCGGTACCCTATGGCCAGTAGCTGTCAGCCGTGAAGTCGGCGGGGATCGGTGTCATCGCCTCGATCTCGTCGGACTTCGCGCGGATCGCCTTGATGGCGTCCCATGCGGCCTGTATCGCCGTTTTCTCCGCCGATTCCGCGCTCGTCAGCGCACGGGCGCTTTCGATGTTCAACAGATCGACGCCGCGCGCCGTCATGTTGGCCTGCTTCCAATCCGGATAAAGCGCGAGGATGCGTCGGCGCGCCTCGTCTTTCACCATGTCGACTGTAACGGCAATGTCCTGCCTGGTGCGGCTGACTTCAAAGCGGTTCGTCGATGCGTTCCAGGCGGGCTCACCCTTGACGATAGTCGTCTCGGCTGCGCCGGGGGTCGACTGATCGACAACATCGAGATCGGCCGTTCGCGCCAGGCCGATTGCGGCAAGTTCCGCATCGGTCCACTTCTCAGCGATGTCGCGAGGATGACGGATATCGTTGATCGGTTCACCGGCCCATTTCGCGCCGCGGCTGTCGTCGGCGTTCTTATAGTGCACGTCCATCAGGTCACTCCAAACCGGCCCTTCGTTGCGTTAAAAATCGCGTCTATGTTTGCAGAAGTTAGTGCTGTCGATAAGATCGCGGCAGCAGCCATACGGTCGCCATTGTCCATTGCGTATTCCTGATCGTCCGCGCCCAATTGTAATGCATGACTTGCGCCAGAACTCGAGGGGCTTGAATAAGAACCGTTGAAGGTGTCTTCAGCGTCATCGTTGATTTGGAAGAACGATCCGGAAGCGCCAGCCGCCTCATCAAGCGAGATCGCAACCAACTGCCAAGCGTTTTCTGTAATGGCCAGCGTACTGGTTTCAGTCTTTGCCCAGCTTCCGCTTGTCCCACGAGCCACGGTCAGTCTTAAGAAATTGCTTGGGTCCATGCGAAACATTACACCACGATGTGTGCTGTCTCCTGCGAGGCCCACTCCCATGACACACCTGGAACCTGAAGCACTTGAATGTGGGTAGACCCAAGCCAACGCCGTCCACGCGGCGTTGTTCTTGTGCAGGTTATCAACCCAAGCCGGGGTCCCCGATTTTAACTCCAAGCATTGCCAGGGTGAGGACGTACGGTCCCATTCGAAATACTCACCGTCCGACAAATCGCCTGCAGTACCATTAAATATTGGATCAGCACTCTCAGACGTCGAATATCGGCCACGCCAAAAGTCTTCGCCGTTGCCCGACAGATCAGATACAGTTTGACCAGAACCGGGGTAGCAATCGGACACGCCGAAATCGACACACATCTCAAGATTAGTCGTCAGCCCGAGGCTTTGGAGGACCTCGTACAGGTTTTGGTTGCCGCTCGCTGCTCCAGCAGCACCGATATTGGGCATCGTTCCCGGCAGCATCAGCTCACATCCAATACTGGTGTAATCAGGATTTTGGTGGCCGTGATCGCATCGAAGTACAAACAGTCCTCTGCATTCGCGGTTGGTGTCAGTGTCGGTGCAGTGCCGCCTGCAAACACGAAGTTCGAACCGAAACTGAGTGTCCGGTTTCCGGTGCCATCCTGTACGGTTCTGATCCGGCCTTTCTTGCCGACGATGACATTGGTCGGGTTATCAAGAGTGCCGTTACCCGTCAGTGTCACCGTGAAATCGACACCAGCGCCCATATCCCATGAAATGTTGGCCGCGTAGGTCAACGACACTTCGGCCATCGCGGACCAGACCTGATCCGTCGAAAGCCACTTGTCTGCCGTGTTGTTCCTGTACTGCGCTGCCGTCGCCTCGTCGGCAATGGCAACCTTGCCGGCCAACGCATTCGTCATGGTGGTCGCGAAATTCGCGTCATCGCCCAACGCGGCCGCCAATTCGTTCAACGTGTCGAGTGCGCCCGGCGCCGCATCGACAACATTCGCAATCGCCGTATCGGTTTCCGCCTTCGAGTACACGCTGAGCGATGTGCGAAAGGCCGCATTGTCGGCTGCGCCAAGCAGCGTTTGCACATTGGCGCTGGTGCTGACCCTGGCGGGGTCCATCGCGCCGGTGGTGATCCTGTCGGCGTTGCCGAACAGATCGGTGAATGCGCCGGCGGTCGCCCGCAATTCGACACGGGCACCTGCCGTGAACGCATAGGCTGTGGTGCTTTCCTGCGCGCGGGTCACCGTCAGATTGACGCCGGAACGCGCCGTACACCGCATGATCTCCATGTTGCCGGATGCATCGACCACGGTCACCGGAAACCAGTCGCCGCCGGACGGCGACGGGAATTTCCCTTCATCGCCCGATTGCACGCTGATCGTGGTCGCACCGGCGGTGATCGTCGATGCCAGTGTCGATGATGCGTTGTTGGCGAACAGCGCGACTGCCATGTCAGCACTCCTTCACGGTAATCTTGATGCACGCGGTCTTGGTGCGACCGTTTGCAGTGACGGCGGTTATCGTGGTGGTGGCAACGTCGCCGTTGCTGCCGCCGCTGATCCAGACCTTCACCTGGGTATCGGAGACGACCGTGGAGTCGATCGTCACGGTGTCGGCGGTTGCTGCCGCAGTGGCGCTGGAGATCGTATCGCCGGTCTCCAGCCAGCGCGCAAAGTCCACGTCATAGTCAAGCACATCGGCCGGTGCCTTGACGAAATGCGATAACACGCTCACGCAGACCTCCGTCGCTCGGGTTGCTTGGCGTCGTTGTCCGGCGTGACCACGGCAACGCGCGGTTCGCGTCGCTGCACGGCTTCCCGATGGTTTCCGCTGGGAAAGGCGGTACGCGACAACGGTGCGTTGAAGAGGCGATGCCAGGCCAGCGTCCCGGCGCCGGCGACCGTGACGGACAGGCCAGCCGCGGCGCATTTGATGATCGTCGCGCCCGCTCCGACATCCAGGAGCGTTGTCATCGATGCACCGGCGAGACCAATCCGGGTAGCCCTGGCGATGACATCAAGATCGGCGCTCAGCGCCGCCGCGCCGCATCGCGTCCGCGTCGCAACCGGACCAGGTTCGATCGCCGTGGCGAGCGCTGCGCCCGCGCGATGGCGCTGCGACGCAAGCGCGGCAACACCAATCGCTGCGTTTGCGATCGATGCCGCCTCTAGGACAAAGATGCCGCCATTGAGCGCATGCGCGTTGACCACATCGCCGTTGAATGCGCCGCGCCCGATCATGGATCCACCGTGATGTCGAGCTGTCCGACAGCGAACTTGATCTCGTCGGTGACCGCGACCGTCTTCGGCGCTGCCAATGCAGCGCCGAACAGGAAGTTGCCGCCGGACGCCGCATCCCAAAGACCGACATGCGTCACGATGACACTGCCGGCGCCGTCATTGGCCGCCCACAGAATCTCGTTGGCGTTTTCGGTAGCCTTCGCGCTTGCGGCAGCAAAAGCATCGGCCAGCGCGCCACCCTGGGCGGCTTCCTCGCGCGCATAGGCCGGCCAGGAGCCGGTGGATACCTCGTTTGCGCCGGTCAGACCGGGATCGGCGGTATGAAGCGAGACATACACACCGGTCGGTGCGGTGTAGGCAACGCCGCGCAGGACGTGGTTGAGCAGTGCGTTGCCTAGATAGGTGGAGGCCGGCATCAGAAATAGCTCCCTCGTGTGCGAAGCTTGCCGCGCGTGACGTTTTTGGCGGCCAAGACCTTTTCAGTGCCCATCTTCGCCATGAAATCAGCGTCAAGCTTCAGCGCGAGTTGCGGATTGGTGTATTCCTGTCCGGGTGTTTCGAGCGCCTTGGCGGCGGCTCCCCGGCCGATCGTCTCGGCGTGCTGCGACAGCAGTATCTCCGGCAGTGTCAGAGCCTTGCGCGCCGGAATGAGAATGAAATACGCGGTGATCGTGCCCGTCTTCTTGGGCACCACCGTAACGGTGTCCGGATAGAGTTGCGTGATGAAGGTGGGTGAACCGACCGCATCATCATCCAGCACTTCATTGCGCCAATTTGGACGATCCGTATCGAGATGGTGGACGGTTACCGCCTCCAGTCTCTGGTCCCCGAAGTCGGCGCGCTCGATCTCGAATATCTCCGCGTCGGCGATCGTCAGCAAACCCTCAGCGGCCGGTGTCGTGACCGTGATCGTGTCCTGCGACCGCCAGATCCGCGTCGTCCGGCAGAACTGGCGCGCTGCCTCTCGAATGAAGCGATGAGCGAGGGGTGCGGGAACCTGCGGGCAGAAGGTCCGCATCTCCGGAAGAAACTCGTCGATGTCGCTCATCCGGATCATGGCGCACCCCGGCGTGCGTTGGGCGATGTAGCCCCCTCGACCTGGATCTTGATGCCAACGGCCTCGGCAAAACGCTGATAGTGGTTCATGGCGCGCGCGGGTGCGCCATGCAGATCATCCTTGAGGAGGCAACGGTAGCAGAGATAGTCCAGCACCGGCACCGAATAGGGCTCCGGCAGGCCGATATCGCCGGCATAGGAATCAATGCTGCTTGCGTCGCCCGATGCGGTCAGCGGTGCGGGCAGCACGGACATGATACCTTCGATTTTTCCGGTGCCGTCATTGCCCGGATAGACATAGAATTGGAGCGGGTTGTCCTCGTCGAAGATGACATGGGTCACCGCCTTGCGTTGGCGGATATAGCGCTCGTCGTGCCAGTGAGGCTCCTGTGCATCGAGAATATTGCGACCGACCGGGGTGATCGCGGCACCGCCGGTCAGCGGAGACTCCGAGATGATGTTGCGCACCACATCGATAAGCCGCAGCGGTGTCGGCGTACCCGTTTGGGGAATGGCCTGAAGCGTGCCCGCGTTCAGAGCGATGACAGTGGTTTGCGAAGATGCTGACGGCTTGGCGAGGATGATCGCGCGAACCGCCTCATTGATCCAGTCGGCGCGCTCGGCAAGGGGCCAGCGGGTGTGGTCTGCGTCCGAGAGCAGGCCATCGGCCCGCTCGATGATCTCCTTGCCGGCCGGCATCTAGTCCTCCGCAGCGAGGATCGCCTCCACGATCATGTCTTTGTTCATGCGCGCCTTGACCGGCACGCCGAGGCGCTCGGCTTCGGCCATGAGTTCGTCCTTCGACATGTCTTCCAGCGGCTTGTCGGGCGCACTGTCGACGGCATCCGGGTCACTCGCCGTTGTTTCGTCCGCCGGGGGCGCGGTCTCGGCGGTGGGTTGCTTGCCTGTATCGGCATTGGCGGGTTCATGGCCCAGGCCAACCGGTTCGGGATCGGGCACCGGACCGCCGGCGGGCTCGACAGGCTCTGTCGGCGCGGGATCCTGCGCGGGACCGTCATCGGGCCACGATTCGCTCGGAGCGGCTTCCGGTTCGTATTTCCGGTAGGCCCAATCGGCGCTCAACAGGCATTGCTGGTGGCGGATGTCAGCGACTTCGGCGACATGATGGCCTTGTGAGTTGCGCTCGAACCGGTATGTCCGGCCCATTACATCGGTCTCGGCGTACCCAAGAATGCACTGGATTTGCATGCGTCTCTCCTCTTAGAGATCGTAAGGCGGCCGGAGCAGAGCCCCGGCCGCCTGCCTTCGCCAACCCCACATCCCTATGGGTTAGGCAGAAGCGTAGCAGACGGTCAGACCGATACTGCCCAATTGCCCCGTTGCGGCTGCTGCCGCGATTTTGACGCCGATGCCGCGCCATGCATCGGATTTCGCGACCCGGAAGGCGCTGGCAAGCGATGGACGGGCAACACCGCCGGCACGCGGCGTCGTGTCGCCATCGAGAAACTCGTCGCCGCAGGTACGGGAGGCATCGACCTCCTGCCACGCGCCGCTCATGATCCCGACATCAACATCGATCGTCGGCGTGCCGTGCGCATCGAGGTCGTCGCTGTCGAGAATCACGTCGACGACCTCGCAACCGGGCGGCAGGCCGACCATTTCGATGATGTCGTTGGCTGCGCCGGCGATTGCGGCGGTCACGGCATAGACCGCGCGGACGCGACAGACTTCTCCTGCGCCCATCGGCACGGGCTGTACCTGGGCGCCCGACGCGTAAGTGGAGTGGTAAAGCGTCATGGTAGTTCTCCGTCAGGTTTATGCGTTGGGATCGGCGGCCGCGGTATCCAGCGCGATCACCCCGAAGTCCCGGTTTTCAAACCGTGGCTTCTTGATGCCGATGATCAGACCGGCTGCGACAGACGGCTCGTTGCCATAATCCCGGTCAGGATCCTCCTCCCAGGACAGGCGGCGACCACGACCGGTTGTGCCGTATGCAACCGCACCAGCCTGGCGACCCATGAACAGCGCGCGGCTGGCTGCCACATCTGAGCCCGCGCCGTAGTCATTGAACCGGATCACGCTTTCATGGCAGTGCAGCACGCAATTTTTGATCATCCCCAATCCGCCGCGGAAGATCGGATTCTTGCGACCCTCAGCCGCCGCTGCCGCCTTCTGGATATCGATCCAGCCGGTGGTGTCGGCGGTGCGCAGATCGTGTTCTGCGAAGGTCGACATCAGGCACACGAAGTGTTTTGCGCCATCGATGTCGATCGGCACCATGCGCGCGGCGTTGGGATTGGTCGCGCGCATCATCCGGGCCTTGACTTCAGCCTTCTCGATGACGGTTTTGGTCATCTTGTCGGTGGCATCAAGGTCGCTCTTGGCGGTTGCGTCGCCGCCATACATCAGGTGGTCGCTGTCCGGTGCCTGGATCGCGTTGCCGGCATGCCCGGCATAGGTAGTCGGCTCGAAATAGTCCTCGTTGATGCCCCGCGCGCCGGACATGTAGATGAAGAACAACTCGTCGAGATAGCGACTCCAATACTCCGACAGCTTGGTGCGCGCGATCGTTCGCATGTTGTGGACGGTGCGTTTGCGCGTCATCTTGCCGCCGGCGGAAACGGCATGGCGCATCTGGTCGATCGAGATTGTGTCGGTGGCGAAGCGAAGCTGTTCTTCGCTGCCTTCGAGCCGGTTGTCACCGATCGTCGGGCGACCGCGAAGTTGCAGCGACAGGTCGAAGGAAATGGTGTCGCCGGCTTCCGACTCCAGATCGGTCAGGCGCTGAATCACCTTGTTTTCATCAGCGCCGACAAAGCGTTTGTCGAAATAGCTCTGCCTCGTGATGTCGAGGAAGAGGGAGGTCGACCACTTTTTCTGGGCTTTGGGATCGCCGAACGGAATGTTCGTAGCGGGCATGACGTGCAAACTCCTGATGGAATTAGCACGTCATGCGCGATCGCTCGTCTAATACCGCGATTTCAACGGGATGGCAAGGCGATCAGTCGGCTGCGGTGAAGTCGACATAATACGACCTGCCGCCTTCGAAGCGAGCGATTGCAGCCGGATTGGTCACCGTCATCTTGATCTCGCCAGAAGGTGTCCACCGTGACCATTCCTTGTTTGTCGTATCGTCTTCGCCTTGCGGATAGACGGGTTCGAAGGTGATCTCCGCCATGGTAGCGGCGGGATCTCCGCCCGGCGGGTTGTGAACGTATTCGATCTTCTTGCACCAGAACTTTGCACGGACATCAGCCATCGTCTTCTCCTTGTCAGCCGCTCGTTGGATATACCGGCCCGCATGGCGGCGAGTGCGGACCGGAACTGGTCAACCGGTTGCTTCGAGGATACGCGGTAGGAAGGGTTTGCGTTTTCCCGTTATCCCGTCCGTGAACCGGCGCGGCGCGATCCCGTCCGGGATGATCTTGATGGGAGTGAGACTCGAGGAAATGGCGACCTTTGCATAGTGGCCGCTCTTTTCCTCCAGCTTCAAAAATGCCCAATCGCCATCGTCGGGATCGCCGAGCGTGACACCTTGGCCGATTCGCAGGCTGAGTTTCAGCATGACGTTCCTCTAGCTCGAAAGATATTCTTCCCGGTCTGCATCCGATAGTGCGGCGACCGCGGCCTCGTGCGCTTCACCGGTCAGGCGGTCCAACTGGTCGAACTTGCCGCCGGCGGACGTGTCTTCGATGCCGCTGGCAGGCAGGCTGCCCAGGTTTGGCGGGATCTTCGGTGTGTCAGCATCCTTAACATCGTCCTTTTTGTCGGATTTGGCGGAGCGTCCGAATGCCTCCATCACCTGCTTGTGCGCTTGGCGAAGGAACTCCGGATTGTGCTGGCTTTCGCCTTTCTCTATGGCTGCTGTCTGCAGTCGGCGAACCTCGCGATCCAGCGCGTCGTAGAGGATGCCGTTGTTGGCGTACATGTCGTGTTCCTTGAAGAAAGCCGGAACGGTTTCGCCCGCCCAGGTCTCCTCGTCGGCCGCTTTTTGCGCCTGCCGCATCTCGTCGGATTTGGCCGCGAGCTTGATTTCCACGCGCAGATCATTGCGTTGATCGTCGATCGGGTCGAGCTGGTCGAAGTATTCCGTCTCCGTCAGTTCGCCGTCCTCGAACTTTTGCCGGAGTTCCTTCCGCTGCGTTTCAAGCGCCTCGAGCTGGCTCTGTGCGTCTTCCGGTGCCTTGAAATCAACAACAGGTGGGGCCGGTTTGTCATCCTGAGTGCGGTCTTCCTGCGTGGCGTCCTTGTCTTCGACATCGCCTTCTCGGTGATCAGCCGCAGTATGGTCATCCTTTCCATCGCTGCCATCCTTGTCAGCGTCGCGATCGTCGCCCTTGGTGTCGTCCTCGCCGGTTTGATCGCCTTTGGCGGTCTGCTCCGTCGCATCGTCGACATCCGCGCTCGCGTCATCGGCAATGTCCGTGTTGTTTTCGGCGTCGGTCGCCTCATCATCGGGCTCGGATGCGAATTCCGCGCGTTCCTCGTCGGTCAGCGCGTCAAGCACTTCATCATCGAAGTCATGGGTGGAATTGCCGGTTTTGGTGTCGGCGGTCATGGCTGGCTCCCGATTGGATGTGGGTTGTCGTGTTGTGGCGGCGGCAGGGCGGCGGGCTCTGCCGGACCGTCTTGTGGGGAATGAGCGGCGTTCGCACCTTGCTGCTCCTGGTCGGACCGCGAGATGAAACCGGCTTCATGCATGATGAGATCGGCGGCATCGGCGACGCCAGGTGCGGACATCGCCTTGATCGCGGCTTCCAGCGCCTTGTTCTGGGCATCAACGGTGACGCCTGGGATGCCAGCCATCGCCTTGCGCGCTTCGGCCAGCGCCTTTGCGGCTTTTGCGGCCTTTTCCTCAACCTCGGCGCGCATGCCAGCGCGCTGCAACTGCGCATCCTCAGCCGCCTGCTGCATCTGCGCCTGTTCTTCGGGTGTCGGTTCCTCGGCATCGGGATCGCGCTGGCCGGTCACCTGCCGGATCCGTTTCACGATCTCTTCACGGTTGCGCAGATCCATGTTCTCGACCACCAGATCCAGCAGTGTCAAAGCGACCTGCGGCGGAAGGGTCTTCATCACTTCCATGAGTTCGGCTGCTGCCGCTTCCCGCATCGAAGCCTGCCAGTCCTGTTCGGCGATGATGAAATCCGCCTTGGTGGCGGTGATGTCGTTTTCCGGCAATGCGTCATTGATCGTGACGTATTCGGGTGTCCCGCGCGAGTTGGTGATGCGGAACTGCTTTTCATCGCCCATGAACTGCTCGATAAGCGAAAGCTGTTTCTCGCCGGCCAGCTGGAGGGCCATGAGCAGGTGATCGAAGAACTTCATCGTCGCCAGCGCGCCCTGGTCCTGCCGGCGCTGGATCGCGATACCGCTGGTCGCGTTGGTGCGCCGGCCAAGGTTTTCGTCGGTGACGCCCGACGATTGCTGGATCATCGCAATCGAGCGGCTCATCAGGTCGAGATGGGCGGGCATCAGTTGGCGATCGGCGCCGAGTATCATCTCGGTACCCGGCTTCTTGAGCAGAACCGCGTCGGGCCGGGCGGCTTCTTCCTGGAAATCCTCCAGCGACATGCCTTCCGGCAACGCACCCTCGTCCATGATGACCTTGTTGGTCGACAGGATGTGCAAGGCCTTTGAGGCGCGCTTGTTCACGTCCTCCTGGATGTCGCGCAACCGGCGGATCATGCCATAGGGAAGGCCGTTGCGGCCGCGCCGATATCCCCAGATCGCGGTAAACGGGAACCTGTTGTGCCGATAGGGCGACACCGACCGCCACAGAAATCCCTGCGGCGTGAACAACGCGCAGTGCATGCGCATCGACAGCATCTGGTGGTGTTCGGCCTTGCCGCGATCCAGCGCCCAACGGTGGCCGCGTGAGTTTGGATCGAATATCTCGCCGGAGAACTCCGACCCGCGCAGGCTCGTCACCATCACCGGCTTGCGGTACCACATCTCCATGATGCGGACCCGGTCGCGCTGATATCCGAGGTTTGTGTTGCCGAGCAGCGAATTGGAATCGCGCTCATATTCGAGTTCCATCTGATCCATGGCGTCGTCGCCATAAATCTCCAGATCGAGAAAGTCCTCGACCTTATCGGCGCTGCGCTCGATCAGGCTGGCGCGCTGCGGGAAGATCGCAAGGGCGATGTCCATGTCGATCCACTTTGCGCGGATCTGATAGCGCGCATCGCTCATATCGAGGCGTTGGCACGTCGAGTCCCACAGCATGTTGCGCCAGCTCTCATGACGCCGGACTATCGGCTCGTTGGATCCGTCATCGTCGATTGCGTCCTCGATCCAGCCGATACCGACCTTCACCGCGTCCTCGAAGCCGCGCGACATCTCGAACGGCGAGCGGTTGACATCCGACAGGTACTTCATCAACTCGGTCTTGCGCTCGGCCGGTTTTGCGCCTTCCTTTCGGCGCGGCAGAACCTTGTGATCGGTGCGCCCCCGCCGTTCGGTGCCGGTGACCCAATCGACCGAGGCCGATATCACATTGTAGACGAGGGGCACCTGACCCCGATCGCGCAGGGTGGCGATGTCTTCTTTCGACCATTGTTCGTTGTCGTAGAAATCTTCGTCGGTTGCCATCTCGGCGCGATTGTCGCGTTGGCGGTCGACCTCGCGTACATAGGTGTCGAGCAGCCGCCCATGCTCTTCCTGCGCTTCTTCGGAATCGAGATTCGTGTCGGAAACCGGCACAGACGCCGGCGGAGTGCTATCCTGGGGGATTGGCGATCGGTACGGTTTGCGGCGCACCGAACCGTCTTCGGCCTGAAGATCAAACATCCTTGATCTCTATCTCCCTCGTCGCGCCGGAGGCCCGATCAGTGACTGTCAGGTCGCCGATCACCTGGCCTTTGTCGGGTGCCGTATACGGAGGGATGTGGAAGAGATCGCCGATATGGTCTTTGATCAATTCGCCGATACGCTTCTGTGTTCTAATATCGTGGTCGCTGAAACGCAACATGGAGGCGAATTCCCGCACGGTCTTCCAGGCGAGATAAGGATGACCGCGGTAATGCGTCGCGGGATCGAAATTCGCCAGCATGCCCTGCTTCTCGGCGTCTCTGCGATCCCTATCCATCTGTTCGTGTGACCACGGGATGTCGAAGACAAACGCGTTGTCGATCGGGACGATGCAAGGGACCGTCGCTTCATGGCGTTCGCCATTCGTCGGAATCAGCACCATGCACGGTCGGTTGCGCTCGCCGTCGATAAGCCATGTGCCGATCAGGGTGATGTCGCCGCGGACCCGGCGCCAGGCATAGTGGTTCAGGTCGAGTTCCATTTGCGCTCTCCTAGCCGAATATCCGCCCACGGCGTTGGTCGATCATGAGTTTCCGAGGTGGCGCCGGCGGTCGCGCGATCTGCAACTTCGCAATGAGAATATTTTGCGTGACGATATGAGATCGGAGCGTTGCGGCCTCCTTCTGCGACCGTTTTAATTCAACCTCCAGCTTCGCTATTTCCAGATATGCGCTGCCTAGATCGGATGGCCCTAAAACATTCATGGTTTCAGTCCCTTCTCACGCGGCCATGCCGCCGCGATTGCTTCGTTTTGGTCGGGTGGGGCGGCCTTGAGACTTGAACGCATGGCGCATCTGCGCATGTTGACGGAGCGCGTCGGCGGCATGCTGGTGGCCGTTGTCCAGCACACGGTTGATGAAGTGGCCGTGCGTCTGGCTCCACTGTTTCTTGAAGTTGTCCAGATGGTCGACGCCAGCAGCGGTGCGTTCGGCGTCGAAGCGGTAATACTGCATCGCCGGCCGCAACTCGTGGATGATGGCATTCTCTTCGCTGGGTGTGCGCGGGACGATTTCGATGCGGCGAAGGCCGAGCTGTTCGAGCATGTCTTTGGTGGTCAGAAGACGCTCGGCACCCTTCGCGCGATGGTTGGCGTCATGCGGCAGGAAATGCCGGCCCCACACATAGCCGAGCGACTGCATGTGCTGCACGGCGATGAGATAGGGTACTTCGCTGTCTTCCCAATAATCGATCCAGTCGGTCCACGGATCGACTTCCTGCGCAAACCAGATCACGATGTCGTCGGAAACGCCGATGTCCCAATAGGTGTCCACCGGGATGTCCGGCCTGTAGGGCAGGTGCAGGATGCGGCCCGTCGATCTGACGTTAGCCAACTGCGTCGCCAGCCACCGCCCCTTGGTCGATCCTTTCAACGCCTCTTCGATCGTCGACGGGTACTGCGACCACATGCTTTCGTTTTCGCCCGAGTAGTCGCTGTCGCGTTTCAGCACGTACCAGGCACGGCGTTCCTTCGAGATCGATCTGCCGATTTCGGCCTCGATGCGCTCGAAATAGGCGTTGTCCTCCTTGGTGATGATGGCGGCTTCGGTATCGCCGCGCGATGCACGGTATTCATCGGCATCCCACCAGGACGCGAAGTGGAGGCGATATTGCTGCTTGGCGAGCGGCCGTCCGATCTGCTGGATCTTCAGCGCCTGCTTGACCATCGTGGAGAATTCGTCGTCCGGGCTCTCGACCGTCGACTCCACGGTGATAACGCCATTCATGTCGACGCTCGCCAGCGAGCCTTCCTGAATCTCCTGGGCGCGCTGCGGGTTGGTCTTGGCTATCTTCCCGTATTCCGAGATGTGCAGATATTGCAGCGTCGTACCGCGCGTCGATGTCGCGACATAGAAGGACGAGCCGTTATCCCAATTCAGTTCGCTCTCGGTTTCCTTGGTGAGCGGATTTCCGTCGCGGATGATCTTCGGAAGGCGCGACCATGCGAAGGTGATCTTGTCCTTGAAGATACGGGTGGCAGTGTCGCGGTCCTGGGCGATGACTGCAGAGGCGGTCAGTGGCACGAAAATGCACGCGTCCAGCATCAGGATCTGCACAACCGTGGAAAATCCGCGCTGGCGCGCCTTGGGCACGACATTGCGATACCAGAGATTGTCGATGAACTTTTCCTGCTCCGGCCAGGGCTTGAACTTGACCTCTTTGCCGTCCTTGTCGCGAACCCAATAGAGATTGCAGATCCGCCAGCGCGGATCCCGGCAAGCCTCGACGATCTGATCGTCGGTCATCGCCTCGATCGGGATAGAGTACAGACTTGGCGCTGAATCAGCCATCGCGCGGTTTCACGCCCTGCGGGCGGTCCTGCGGGCGGATTCCGAGGCCGGAAACCTGTTCCATGAACGCCTTCGCCGGCGTGACCGTGGCGGAAAGATCGACCTGTTCCCTGAACGCGCTGATGTCGCCATGCTTGCCGATGAGTTCGGTTCGCTTGATGCGTTCCGACAGTTTGATCTTGACGACGCGGCCAACCGCGCTCCGGATCTCGGCGCCGTCCTTGTCCTTCGTGGTTTCGTATTCCTCATAGGTCTCGATTCCGGTGACCAGCCCGCGCTGGAAGACTTCGGGCCATTCGCGGACCGGCAGCAGGCAGTTATCGTCATCGTAGAGTTCGCCGATCTTCGCATCGGCTTCCTCGAACAGGCGTTGCAGCACCCATTTTGCGTCAAGGTCGAGCTGCTCTGATCGTTGCGCCATCGCGGCGCGGATTGCCGATTGGACCTCAACATTCTTCAACAACCGCGAGCCCTGGCTGTAAGCGGTTTTCCTGCTGTAATGGGCGCGAATGGCAGCCTGTGTCGCGTTCAGGTCGACAAGGAATTCCTTCACAAATGTCTTCTGCTTGTCGGTCAGCGCCATGGCGTCGATTCATCATCGGACCGCACCCGTCAGGACATACCGAGTGCGCTCTTGTAGATTTCCAGGATCGTTTCCAACTCCTCCCGTTCGTTAGCGTCCTGCTTTCGCAGGCTGACGATGGCGCGCAGCGCCTTGGTGTCGAATCCGCGGCCCTTGGCCTCGACGTAGACATCCTTGATGTCGTCGGCGACGCTCTTCTTTTCTTCCTCCAGGCGTTCGATGCGTTCGACGAACTGACGGAGTTCCGCGCCGGCAACAGTGGTGGTTTCGTGCTCGCTCATGCTGCTTTCGCCTCTTTGGGTGGATATGGCGCTTCGGGGAGAAATACGCCGCGTTCTTCCGTGCGCCGCCTGGCGTCTGCGCCATAGCGGTCCTCGATCCAGCCAATCCATTGCGTCCACCAGGGCGTGCCCGGCTTGACGATGAATCGGCCTTTGCCGTCGAAGGCCGGTGCGTCTGCCAGTACCCGCCAGCCGGTGGTCTCGAAGTAGGTGGTCATGAGTGCCGACTGGTCTTTGGCATACATCCATCGCCGCCATTCTGCGGCTTTCTCGACGATCAGCACCTGTTCGTCGGGATGGAACCGGCTGAAGCGGCGCAGGAGTTTCGTCGCCTTCTTCGGTTTCTTGTCGCCTGGCCAACCGGCGATCAGCGACGTGAACCGGTCATTGCTGTCGTGTTCGGGAAACAGCGAATGGGGGCTTTGGGGGTTTGTAGTTTGGGGATTTAGTAATGCGTGCGGTTTTTCCGTGTCCGGAGAATCCGGAAGTGGCTTTTCAGGAAATGGCGCGGCCACTTCCTGATTTTCAGGGCGTGGTTCTGCCAGTTCCGGATTTTCAGGAAGTGGCTCGGCCACACGCGGAACGAGGGGCAACTGGTCGGGAACAGGATCGTCGTAGACAATGTATTCGTGACTGGCGAATTGCGCCCGCGCGCCGCGTTTCGTCACCCGTTTCAGGTAACCCGTCTCGATCAGCCGGTTTAGCATCGCATAGACGCGATCACGGCCAACCCTTTTGCTCTCTCCGTCTCGAACACCACCTCCGGCATTGCGCAGGTTCTCGACATTGACCTGCCAATCGTGCGGTTTTGCCAGCAGGTAGACCAGCATCCCCCGTTCGGCAAACGACAATCGCGGATCGTCGGCTACCGCGTTGGGAATGATGGCGTAGTTACCCTTGCGCTCGCGTCTGATGATGGTCATGCGGATCGCGCCCTCGGTGCGGCCGATGACTCGTCCTGTTGGCCCCACAGTGACGGCGGGGCGGCAATCCCCTTGTTGCGCAGCACGGCAGTGTGCCGCATAAACCTGTTCGCCGGAAATGCGCCGCGGTGTTTCCAGACGGCTACGCGGTTTTCCGTCTCGCGCAGTTCCGCCGCCGCTTTTTCGGTACCGCCGAGTGCGTTGATAATGGCATCGACGCTGTTCAGGGTGAGGGTGTCATGTGTGCTTGCCATGCTCGCGAAAATATACATATTGTAACTTCACGGCAAGTGACGAAAGGCCAATCGCTTTGCGCAGCGTATCAGTTCAATATCGGATCATGGATGGTGGTTCTTCGATCAATGATGTCGCGGGCCGGCTGGTATTGCTGCGGCAGTGGGCGGGCTACGACAATCAGAATCAGTTTGCGTCGGCGACCGGTTTGACGGCCTCCGAACTAAATCACTATGAAACGGCCAGGCGAATGCTGTCGATGACGGCAGCCAACAAGATCAGACAAAGGTGGCGGGTGACATTGGACTGGCTATACCACGGCGACCGGTCGGGCCTGTCCGTCGAGGTCAATCGTTCTCTGCCTCTTTTGCCGCCGAACCTTCAGAAAGAAGCCTGATCACATTACGATCGCGGTTGCCGGCATCCGGTGACGCTGTTTGAATGAGCATTGCCCGCGCCATTTCAAGTAATTGCAGCGCTTCGTCGTCGTCCTCTGGAAGAAGACCGACAATCTGTGCTGCCTGACGCCGCATCCAGCCTTTTCCGTCTTTTCCGTCCTTCATTATTTCCTCTGCGTTATAGATATTACTATGCTTTGGTCCGAATCGTCCTGCAAGTGGGCGCTGCGCCTTTCGTGACGTATCGTTACCACATTTACAAATTGTAAATCTAGGGCTTGCGCAGTTTACAAAATGTATATTACATTGGTTCCAGCAGGAGCCAAGCATGAATATCGTCGCAGCAACAGAAACCACACGTCCGGCAACCATCGTCGATGCGCTGGCCATGTGGGGCGAGCAGTGGAGCGGGGATGTGCCGCCGGTCGATTCGACAGGCGACACGGAAGCCGATGCCAAACTCGCGCGCGTGTTCGATGACCTGATCCGCGTCGACAGCGATGACGATGCACTGCGCATCGTCCAGGATCAGCTCTTCCATACCGATCATTTTCCCGATCCGACGCGCGATATCGAAGCGTGGCGCCCGGTTCTGATGCGCTGGTGGCTTGCGATCTTCGAGGCAAGCCAATGAAGCCGCGCGAACTGACCTCTCAACAGGCTCAGATTCTGCGCCTGACGCTCACGCCAGCCGGCATGTCGCGGACCAGCCTGTTCGATGACGATGCGGTCATTCTCGATCAGTTGAAGATGATCGGGCTGTGCGGGTCCGGCGAGAACGCCGAGGGAGAAACCCGCTACAGCGCGACCGAACTCGGACGCGTTTCTCTGAGAGCATGGGACAGGAGCAATTCGCGTTGATCCGGATCCGCACCGTCTGCACGTCCAGTTCGCCCGCTGTGCGCCACGTCCACGCGCAGATTGATGCGGCCCGCGTCGTTGCCGCCGACCAGGTGGCGGTGACGCGCAAGTCGCATTCGCGCCGGACGCGCATGTGGATCTATCAGAAGGACAACGGCATCTGCTGTCACTGCGGCGAACCGGTCGATCGGCATTGCTTCGAAGTTTCGCATTATCCCCGGCCGCTCGCCATGGGCGGCAAGGATGTCGACTCCAATCGCCATCCGGCGCACCCCGCATGTCACGCGCGATGGACCGCCGAAGTCGATCAGCCGGCTATCGCGCGCGCCAAGCGCAAGCAGAAAATGCACGAGACCGGACGCGGCCGAAAACTCAAGGGCCGGCCGATGGCCGGCACGCGCGCCTCCGGCATCCGGCGGCGCTTTTCCGGAAAGACAGAGAAACGATGAATTGGCCACCCTCCCATCCATCCCCCTCAAACTCGCCGGGTGGCCAATCGCCGGCGGGCGCTCTTGCAACCGGGGCGCCCGCTGGTGAATTCACATTGCCCGATGGTCCGTTCGACCTGATTGTCGCAGACCCTCCGTGGCGCTTCGGACACTGGAAACTCAACCTTGACGACACCAAGGTGCGGGCTGTCGAGCAGCACTACCAGACGCAATCGCTGGAGTGGATCTGCGACTTGCCGGTCGCAGAGGTCGCCGCGCGCAACAGCCACCTGATGCTGTGGATCACCGGCCCGATGCTCGCAAGAGGGGTGCACGCCACGGTGCTGCAAGCCTGGGGGTTCGAACCGAGTTCGATCGCCTTCGTCTGGCTGAAAATCAACAAGAAATCCGTGCAGGGCCGTTTCTGGTCGCTGCCGCGCAAGGAAGACTTCTTCATGGGGCTCGGCCACACGACGCGGCAGAACGCCGAATATGTCGTGCTCGGCAGGCGAGGGCGCCCACAGCGTCATGCGCGCGACGTGCATCAACTCATCATCGAACCGCGCCGCGAGCACTCGCGCAAACCCGAGGCGTTCTACGTCGAGGCCGAGCGCTATGCCGGCCGTGATGCACGGCGGCTGGATCTGTTCGCCCGCAAGCAGCGGCCCGGCTGGACCGCCGCCGGCAATGAAATCGCGAAATTCGACGGGGTGGCAGAATGACACTCCCCACAGTGACCTATGAACAGTTGAAAGCACTCGGCCGGGGTGTGCCTTGCCTGCAGCGTTTCGTCTGGCTTATGGGCGGCGCGTTGAGGGGTGGCGCCGGGATAAGTGCCGCTCAGGCCCGCGAGGCTGGATGCACTTTTGGCGAAATTGCTTGCGTGGCTTGCCATATTGCCCAATCAGACGCCGAGGTTCAGCGCCGACTACGCCTTTGGATGGCGGATTGCGCGGCTCGGGTCCTGCACGTCTTTGAGGAAACGGAATCTTCGCACGCACCCAGAAGGGCAATCGAAGCCGCTCGGCAGTTCGCGCGCGGCGAGATAGACGATGCTGCGAGTGCTGCTGCCGGTGCTGCTGCGGGTGATGCTGCGAGGGCTGCTGCGACGGTTGCTGCGAGGGTTGCAGCGAAGGCTGCTGCGAGGGCTGCTGCGGGTGCTGCTGCGGTTGATCCTGCGACGGGTGCTGCGAGGGCTGCTTCTACGTGGGCTGCGCGGGATGCTGAAAGGGAATGGCAATTTGACCGCCTCATCGCATGGATGTCCGACGACGAGCCGGAAGACTGGCCGTTGCCCGAGCGCACGGGGGCAGAATGAGCGGTCCGGTCTCCACAGCCGACCTGGAGCAGGCGCTCGCCGCCTGCGCATATATCGTGCTGCAGCACGGCGATGCCTATGTCCCGCTGGTCGACCGGCTGGAAGACGAACTGGCCGAGCGGCGCAAGTGCGAATCCGCGCGCGTCCGCGCCGCGCGAATCCTCAACAGCATGTCCGTGGAGGTCACCCATGCCCTGGCGGGGTGAACGCGATCCGCGCGAGCCAGCTCTGTTTTTGCTCCAGCGACGGGCCAGCGCCGTATTTGGGCCTGATCCATTTGTGGCCCATCAGGGACGCGATTACCTTCTCCGGCGCTTCGACTGCGGTCAGCCGGTCTTCGAAGGTGTGACGCAGGCTGTAGAGGGAATGCGCGGGCGTCGGACGCAACCCGCGTGCCAGCATGAACTTGTTGACCAGCCCGCTCAGGGACGACGACTTGTCTCGATAGCGCGGGAAACCGTCTGGGTGCCGCATCGCTGCTTCAAGCGCGCAGCCGACCAGCGGAATATCGCGTTCCGATTGCCGCGTTTTCAGCGTTCGGCCGATCGGCCGCACACGCACATGCGGTGTATCGCCGGAAAGCCAGATCGTTTCCCGGCCCAGGTTGCAAGCCTCGACCGGGCGCAGGCCGGTATCCGCCACGATGAGAATGAGGTCTCGCGCCTCGTCGTTCAGATCGGCGAGAGCATCGGGCGCGAGAATCCGCTTCTGGACGAACTTGGCTGTAAACGCGGCGCGCGACTTGTCTTCCTCGCCCTCGATCCGCAGTTCGGCAAACACCTGTGTAAGATGAAGCTGATGCGCGCGGTCGACGGTCTTGAACATCTTCGAGAGCTGGCCGATCTCCTTGTTTGCGGTGCCGATGTCGCGGCCATCGGCAATGATGCGCTGCTGCCACCAAAGCCGGTAGCGCATTGTGTCGTCGCGTGTGACTTCGCTCAGCGCCTTGTCGCCGATGATATCGGTCAGATTGGCGATCGCTCGCCTGCGCGTGTTGCGCCAGATCCGCAGTTGGTCACGGGACATCTTCGCCAGGCTCGCGCTTTGCAGGTTCTCGAACTCGGCGAGCAGGTCCGACAGTTGCAACTTGATCCGCGGCTCACCGCCGAGCAGGGCGGCGACCTCCGGCCCGTCTTCGACCGAACCGCGGTCAAGCAGTATCTGGACGCGGGAGACAAGATCGGCGATCGGGCCGGCGGCGATTTCGTCGGCCGTCTTGTAGGTCAGACCGAAGGACCGGATGCGGCGCTGTGCTGCCTCGAAGCGTGTGCGCGCATCATCGGACCTTCCATCGCGCAGGTTGCGCCAATAGGCTTCCAGTTCGGCATCGAGTTGTTTCACGACTTCGGTCGCGTGAACCCCGCGCGGATCGTCGGCGACGGCGATGGTGGTGGAAATCCGGACGGGTCGCCGCTTGTCGAGATGTTCAAACTCTTTCGGCACGCGCCGCACCAGATACCAGGTGCCGTCGCGTTTGTGTGGTTTGAGAGGACGAGAGCGTCGCAGTTGGTTGCCTCCTCGCAAAAGTGCGCGCCGGAATATACAAAATGTAATCAGATTTGTGCAACATACTGTGCAACATTGCAATTCTTAAGATGTTGTAATCATGAGGGTTTGATGCTGAATACGATTCCCTTCGCCCGCTCCATTGGTCACCCTGAGCTTGCTCGAACTCGATGACCGAGGCGGTGTCACTTGAGCGGCCCTATGGAATGAGTTTTTTCAGGCCGGGACGGCTGCCTTCGCCGGACTTCCGCGGCTTTAGCCTTGCGGTGGCGAGCACCCTCTCATTGTCTCTGATTAGCTGTAGGAACTCTTCGTCGGAAAGGCTCAAGCCGGTACTGGACCGCAAACGTTCAAAGCTTGCCATTTGGTAACCTCTGGTGTTGAGATAGTTGAGCACCTTCTTCACGCTGGAATCTTCGAAGCTTCGACTGATCGTGTCAATCGAACTGGCGTCGGCCTCTTCGGCGGTTTCGATTTGAAGGATGGCTTCGCTCAAGCGTTTCCACGGTAAGTTGTGACGGTTCGAAAAATCGATGAGCTGCGTATCGCGCAACTTCGAGTGCGGGTCGCAATCCTCCAACAGCGCGCCGATAACGGATATGCCGAGACCGAGCGCATACGCCCATTCGTATGTCACATAACCGGAACTGACAGAGTTCGAACTCAAGGCGACGACAACCGCCCGGCTCTGCGAAATCGCAGCGTCGATGGATTTGCGCCACTCCGCACCGGGTAAGATACTGGTCTGGTCCCGCCAAACCTCGATTCCCTCTTCCTTGAGTTGCAAAACAGCAAGCTCGGCGAAGAAGTGATCATGCGTAGAGTAGCTTAGAAAGACCTTCTCCATGGATACCTCCCGGCTCGCCCGTACTCCATCGAAGCAAGGTAGAACGGAAAAGGCAGACCAGTACAGCCCGGTCGACAGGTCGAAGGTTATCATGCCGTCGATCACCGTGTTTTCGGTTTGATCGATCTGAACGCATCGACGTCCGAAGATAGGTCTATCGCTTCGTTCCCAACCATTTCTGGCACGAACCTTGCACCACACGTCTCTCCCTGAAGTCGCTCGGCGATTACTCCATCACCTCGGTCAGCGCGCGCGTCTGTTCGAGGATCCGGGCGGGCTGGACTGTATCGCCATGGTGGCACCGCTGGTGGAACGCCAGGAAAACCGGATCCTCAAGCCGCTGTTTTGATGTTTCGTACCGTGGCGCGGTGCTCCCGACATGCCCGGACAGGACAATGACACGGCATCCGCGCGAGCGAAGCTGCAATTTGGCCTTGCTTGCGCGGTGTTTACCCCTTATGTCCGCCGCTCAAACATGGGTGCCCATGTTAAGCCACGCAACAGACAGGAAAAAGGCAAATGGCGAAGGGTAAGTTCGAGCGCAATAAGCCGCATGTGAACATCGGCACGATTGGTCACGTTGACCACGGCAAGACGTCTCTGACGGCAGCGATCACGAAGTTTTTCGGCGAGTTCAAGGCCTATGACCAGATTGACGCGGCGCCGGAAGAAAAGGCACGCGGCATCACGATCTCGACGGCGCATGTCGAATACGAGACCGAGAACCGCCACTACGCCCATGTCGACTGCCCGGGCCACGCCGACTATGTGAAGAACATGATCACCGGTGCTGCCCAGATGGACGGCGCGATCCTGGTCTGCTCGGCGGCCGACGGCCCGATGCCGCAGACCCGCGAGCACATTCTGCTGGCCCGTCAGGTCGGCGTTCCGGCGATCGTCGTGTTCCTCAACAAGGTCGACCAGGTCGACGACGAGGAGCTTCTGGAGCTGGTCGAGATGGAAGTGCGCGAGCTTCTGTCGTCCTACGAGTTCCCGGGCGACGACATTCCGGTGATCAAGGGTTCTGCGCTTGTTGCTCTGGAAGATGGCGACAAGGCGAAGGGCGAGGACGCGATCCGCGCGCTGATGGCCGAGGTCGACACCTACATCCCGACGCCTGAGCGTCCGGTCGATCAGCCGTTCCTGATGCCGATCGAGGACGTGTTCTCGATCTCGGGCCGCGGCACGGTCGTGACCGGCCGTGTCGAGCGCGGCATCATCAATGTCGGCGACGAGATCGAGATCGTCGGCATCCGCGACACCACCAAGACGACCTGCACGGGCGTGGAGATGTTCCGCAAGCTGCTCGACCAGGGCATGGCCGGCGACAACATCGGCGCGCTGCTGCGCGGTGTCGACCGTGAGGGTGTCGAGCGCGGTCAGGTGCTGTGCAAGCCGGGTTCGGTGACGCCACACACCAAGTTCGTCGCCGAGGCCTACATCCTGACGAAGGAAGAGGGCGGCCGTCACACGCCGTTCTTCAACAAGTACCGTCCGCAGTTCTACTTCCGCACGACCGACGTGACGGGCGAGGTCTCGCTTCCCGAAGGCACCGAGATGGTGATGCCGGGCGACAACGCCGAGATGAATGTCGAACTGATCGTGCCGATCGCCATGGAAGAGCGGCTGCGCTTCGCCATCCGCGAAGGCGGCCGCACCGTCGGCGCAGGCATCGTCGCCAAAATCATCGAGTAATCATCTCGATATCGGAATACGGTGAGGCGGGCTTTGGCCCGCCTTTTTAATTTACAGTGCTGCCATAGCTTGCCGGCGGTATCAAAAGTAGGCCGAATTGCGCGCAAGCGCATTCCGTAGGTGGCTAAGGCATAGTCGCGAAGACCACTGAATAATCTCCCTCGTCACCAATTTTATCGAATCTACTTCTAACAGGTAAACTCGGATTCAAAACGGGTGCATAGGAGAGCTCGATTGAGACAACTTGGTCTTCAGGATTGGGTCGCGCTATACGCTGCGTTGCTGTCGACCGTTTTGGCGTTGGTCGGCCTTTATCGGTGGCTTCGTAGTGGCCCGCGGCTTTCTGTAACAGTGTTCCACCCCCTGCATTCTGGGTATCGGAACAGCGAAAAAATCTTTCTTTCGGTTATTTCCAACATTGGCAGTTCTAGCGCCGTTGTGGAACGAGTTCATATCGAGTTTCTTACTTCTAAGCGGTTCTGGGCTCAGAAAGTGGGTGAAGCGGTATTTGATGATTCGACCCGCTGGAAGCCTGCGGTGAAGCTCATCCCGGTGGAGGGACGGCCAAGTTCGTCTCGCGAAGAACTTAACGTACTCAAGCCTAACGATGAAATCCGTGCGCCTGCGGATGCAATCAAGGGATATGATCCGAAGAAGCATTGGATCAAAGTGACTGCGATACCCAGGCGTTGCGGTAAAAAGTTTGTCGGATGGGCCGCCCCTATCGAAGTGAACGACTAAGCGTAACTCTGCCGACTCCTGGAGGAAGGACATGAATATGTAATGTCGGGTTCTTGTCCGTTCTCGTTTTGGCGAGTTGCTTCACTCTGGAATCGCCGCTAATTTCAGGTTGCCAATTCATGGAGGGTGACGTCACCAAAGCTCAGTTCTGATCCGCTTGAGACGAGTTCCAGACGAAAGAGCAGATGTCATGTCACGGTCATTCCTGGACGCCAGCGCGCGTCATCCCATCACGTTGCCCGACGGGCAAACGCATCGCCAGACCGTTCATCTCAACCGGGTGATCGATCACCCGAATATCGAGATCGGTGATTACTCTTATTTCTCGGATTTCGATCCGGTCGATGACTATGCGGCGCGGATCGCACCCTATCTCTATCCCGGCGCGCCGGAGCGGCTGGTGATCGGCAGATTCGTGCAGATCGCCCATGGTGTGCGCTTCATCACCAGCTCGGCGAACCATCCGATGCGCGGATTTTCGACTTACCCCTTCGCGGTGTTCAATCCCGCCACCATGGATGCCTATTCGGGCGAGGTCGGGCAGCGTGGCGACACGATCATCGGCAACGATGTCTGGCTCGGTTTCGAGGCGGTGGTGCTGCCCGGCGTCACCGTTGGCGATGGTGCTGTTATCGGCGCCAAGGCGGTCGTCAGCCGCGACGTGCCGCCCTATGCAATCGTCGCCGGCAATCCGGCAACAGTGGTGCGTTCCCGTTTCGATGACAATATCGTGTCAGCGTTGTTGCGGATCGGCTGGTGGAACTGGCCGCTTGACAAAATCGAGCACGCCCATGAAGCCATTGCGAAAGCCGACCTGCCAACGCTTCTGGAGTTAAGCGCCGAATGAAACTCAGCTTGCATCATATCAACTTCGTTTCCGAGGATGTCGAGCGCCTGCGGCGGTTCTATGCCGATGTGCTCGGCATGGGCGAACAGGCGGACGACATTCCGGTGCGCGAAATGCAGCGCGGCTACAATGGCGACGTGGCATTTCTGGGCGACGGCGCGATGCAGATGCATCTGGCGCAGAAAGACCTGGAGCTCGGTTTTAAGACCGGCAACATCGTCAATCCGGTCGAGAAGGGGCACATCGCCTTCAGGACCGACGATATCGAGGCGTTCAAACAGCGTCTCGAAGAGCAGGGTGTTGCCTATAGCGACTACGCCGGTGTCGCAGCCGCAAGCTGGCACCAGATCTTCTTTCGCGACCCTGAGGGCAATGTCATCGAGGTGCATCAGGTCCTCGACGCCGACCAGTGACAAACTGAAGGAAGGGAATTGCGTGAAACCGCAATTTCGCGCTTTCATGCGGCGGGCAATCTATGTATAAGCCCGCCGTCACGCCGTGTGCGCGACCGTGAAGGGGTATAGCTCAGTTGGTAGAGCGACGGTCTCCAAAACCGTAGGTCGGGGGTTCGAGTCCCTCTGCCCCTGCCAGTCTCACTTTTTGCTCTTGATTTTGCCGGGAATCATCTTTAGGTGAGCCGGTGCGCTGGCATTGTCCGTTCGGACGGGTGCGCATTCAATTCAAGCTTGCGGGCGGTGTAAGAAGCGTAGTGCGCTTCGAGCGCCTTTTTTTGGCGTCTCTAGCCGCAGGCACTGTCGACGAAGAATGCCGCGCGCCAAGGCGCGCAACGGAACCGGACATAATGGCAAGAACGAATCCCTTCACCTTTCTGCAGCAGGTTCGCTCAGAAACGGCGAAAGTGACATGGCCGTCACGGCGCGAAACCATGATTTCAACGATCATGGTGCTGATCATGGTGCTGATCGCATCCGTGTTCTTTTTCACGGTCGACCAGATCTACAGCTGGGTCTTCGACCTGATCTTCGGCCCCGCGCGCTAACAACAACAACGGATCTACGGCCCATGACCGCTCGCTGGTACATCGTTCACGCCTATTCGAACTTCGAAAAGAAGGTCGCCGACTCCATAGAGGAGGCCGCCAAGGCGAAGGGCTTGTCACACCATTTCGAGCAGATTCTGGTGCCGACCGAGAAGGTCATCGAAGTGCGCCGCGGCCGCAAGGTCGACGCCGAACGGAAGTTCTTTCCCGGCTACGTCATGGTGCGCGCCAACCTGACCGACGACGTGTTCCACCTGATCAAGAATACGCCGAAGGTCACCGGCTTCCTCGGATCGGACAACAAGCCGGTGCCGATCACCGACAAGGAGGCCGATCAGATTCTCGGCCAGATCCAGGAAGGCGTCGAGCGTCCGAAACCTTCGGTGTCGTTCGAGGTCGGCGAGCAGGTGCGCGTCTCCGATGGCCCGTTCGCGTCCTTCAACGGCGTCGTTCAGGAAGTCGACGAGGAGCGCTCGCGCCTCAAGGTCGAGGTTTCGATTTTCGGGCGCGCCACGCCCGTGGAACTGGAATTCGGTCAGGTCGAAAAGGGCTGATCGTAGCGGCTTTGCCGCAAACGCGGTGGGAGAAAGGGCGTCTTGGCCGGATGTCCGATCGAACCACCAACTCTTAGAACCGCCGGCTTGCCGGCACGTGTAAGGAAAAGAGAAGCAAATGGCTAAGAAGATTGCAGGCCAGCTGAAGCTTCAGGTCCCGGCTGGGTCGGCTAATCCGTCGCCCCCGATCGGCCCTGCGCTCGGTCAGCGCGGCATCAACATCATGGAATTCTGCAAGGCGTTCAACGCCGCCACGCAGGAAATGGAGAAGGGCTCGCCCATCCCCACCATCATCACCTACTACCAGGACAAGTCGTTCACCTTCAAAACCAAGACGCCGCCGGCGTCCTACCTGTTGAAGAAGGCGGCCAACCTGAAGTCCGGTTCCAAGGAACCCGGTCGCACCAAGGCCGGCAAGGTGTCCCGCGACAAGGTGCGCGAGATCGCCGAAGCGAAGATGAAGGATCTCAACGCAGCCGATATCGAAGCGGCCATGCGCATGATCGAAGGCTCCGCCCGCGCGATGGGCCTGGAAGTGGAGGGCTGAGGCGATGGCGACTATCGGAAAACGCACAAAGCAAGCCCGTGACGGCATCGACCGCGCGAAGCTCTACTCGCTCAGCGAGGCGGTCAGCCTCGTAAAGGAGCGCGCCGCCGCCAAGTTCGACGAGACCATCGAGGTCGCGATGAACCTCGGCGTCGATCCGCGTCACGCAGATCAGATGGTCCGCGGCGTCGTCAACCTGCCGAACGGCACCGGCCGCTCGGTCCGGGTTGCCGTGTTTGCGCGCGGTGACAAGGCCGAGGAAGCCAAGGCGGCCGGCGCCGATGTTGTTGGTGCCGAGGATCTCGTGGAAGCCGTCCAGGGCGGCACGATCGATTTCGACCGCTGCATCGCCACGCCGGACATGATGCCGCTCGTCGGTCGTCTCGGCAAGGTGCTCGGCCCGCGCGGCATGATGCCGAACCCGAAGGTCGGAACCGTCACGCCGGACGTGACCGCAGCAGTCCAGGCTTCCAAAGGCGGTGCTGTTGAATTCCGCGTCGAGAAGGCGGGTATCGTTCATGCCGGCGTCGGCAAGGCGTCGTTCGATGTCAAGGCGCTGGAAGAAAACATCCGCGCCTTCACTGACGCCGTCAACAAGGCCAAGCCGTCGGGTGCCAAGGGCACCTACCTGAAGCGCATCGCGCTGTCCTCGACCATGGGGCCGGGCGTGAAGATCGATCTGGCCAGCCTTTCGGCTGAAGCCTGAGCCGCGATGCGGCAGGCCGCCGGTAACGGTGGCTGAAACAAGAATTCCGGTCTGGTTCGCCGGCCCGGATGTCGGGTGAAAGCCCGACACCCTGTCCGAGATTGCAGGTGGCTCGCCTTAATTCGCATCGAGCCTGCATGAGACGCGAAGAGCTCAAGTTCCGGCCTACGGGCCGTGATTCGGGTTCGAACGTATTGCCTTGTGCCGCGGTCGCCGACCGGGCGTAAGGGGGCAGGATCCTCGAACGTCGTCGGGCGATCCCTCAAGGCTCTCCTGGCGGCAAAGGCAACCGCAAACCACGCCCAGGCGCGGTTTGCAAATTGGAGAGACGCAGTGGATAGAGCGGAAAAACGCGAATTTGTCACACAGCTGAATGCCGCCTTCAACGAAGCCGGTTCGGTTGTCGTGGCCCACTACACGGGTCTTACCGTCGCGCAGATGGGCGAGTTTCGTTCCAAGATGCGTGAAGCGGGCGGAACCGTGAAGGTCGCGAAGAACCGCCTTGCCAAAATCGCTCTCAAGGGCACGGAAGCCGAGGGAATGTCTGACCTTTTCACCGGTCAGACGGTTATTGCTTATGCAAATGACCCGGTCACGGCTCCGAAGGTTGCGAGCGAATTCGCAAAGTCGAACGAGAAACTCGTTCTTCTCGGCGGTTCGCTTGGTGCAACAGTTCTCGATTCCAGCGGTGTGAAGGCGCTTGCCGACCTGCCGTCGATCGACGAACTGCGCGCCAAGATCGTCGGCATGATCCAGACGCCGGCATCGCGCATCGCTCAAGTTGTCAACGCACCGGCAGGCCAGCTTGCCCGCGTTTTCAACGCATACGCCCAGAAGGACGAGGCGGCATAGGCTGTCTTCACCAAACCACAGAAACACGTTCGAACTTGAAACTCACGAAGGAAAACCAAAATGGCTGATCTCGCAAAAATCGTCGAAGACCTGTCTTCCCTGACTGTTCTGGAAGCAGCTGAACTGTCGAAAATGCTCGAAGAAAAGTGGGGCGTTTCCGCCGCCGCTCCGGTCGCTGTCGCCGCTGTTGCCGGCGCTGGCGGTGCCGATGCCGGTCCGGCTGAAGAGCAGACCGAATTTGACGTCATTCTCGAAGAAGCAGGCGCCCAGAAGATCAATGTGATCAAGGAAGTCCGCGGCATCACGGGTCTCGGCCTGAAAGAAGCCAAGGATCTGGTCGAAGGCGCTCCGAAGGCCGTCAAGGAGGCCATCTCCAAGGGCGAGGCCGAAGAGATTGTCAAGAAGCTGACCGAAGCCGGCGCCAAGGCGTCGATGAAGTAAGCTTGATTTTGCGGCGGGCGGCTATTCCGCCTGCCGCAGAACCCGTCGTTAACGACCCTTTTCCCGAGGCCGCGCATGGCGGTTTCCGGAAACGGGTTTTTACCGTTTGAGGAGCTGGAAGGCCGGGCGCATGGGTCTTCGCTTCCCGAATTATCTGCTCCGCGCCAATCGCGGAGCGTCAACAGGCACGGGCCCGTACGGGCACACGAAGAGGAGCGGCAATGGCTCAGTCCAGCACCTTCAACGGACGTAGACGAGTAAGAAAGTTCTTCGGACACATTCCGGATGTGGCCGAAATGCCGAACCTGATTGAGGTTCAAAAGGCATCCTATGATCAGTTCCTGATGGTCGACGAACCGGAAGGCGGGCGCGGCGATGAAGGCCTGCAGGCGGCTTTCAAGTCGGTGTTTCCGATTTCCGATTTTTCCGGGGCCTCCATGCTGGAGTTCGTGCGCTATGATTACGAAGCGCCGAAATTCGACGTAGAGGAGTGCCGCCAGCGCGACCTGACATACTCTGCACCGCTGAAGGTCACGCTTCGTCTGATCGTGTTCGATATTGACGAGGACACTGGCGCAAAGTCGATCAAGGACATCAAGGAGCAGGATGTCTACATGGGCGATATGCCGCTCATGACCGACAACGGCACCTTCATCGTCAACGGAACCGAGCGTGTCATTGTCTCCCAGATGCACCGTTCGCCGGGTGTGTTCTTCGATCACGACAAGGGCAAGACGCACACCTCCGGCAAGCTGCTGTTTGCTGCGCGCGTGATCCCCTATCGCGGTTCCTGGCTGGATATCGAATTTGACGCCAAGGACAACGTCTATGCGCGCATCGACCGCCGCCGCAAGATCCCGGTCACTTCGCTGTTGATGGCGCTTGGACTCGACGGTGAAGAGATCCTCGACACTTATTACGATACGGTCGAGTACCAGCGCGACGGCGACAATTGGCGCGTTCCGTTCTCGCCGGAACGCATGAAGGGCACCAAGGCAACCAGCGACCTGATCGACGCCGACACCGGCGAAGTCGTGCTTGAGGCCGGCAAGAAGATCACTGCCAGGCAGGCCCGTACGATGGCCGAAAAGAAGGTCAAGGCGCTGCGCGCCTCCAGGGAAGACCTCTACGGCATGTATCTGGCCGAAGACATCGTCAACTTTCAGACCGGCGAGATCTATCTGGAGGCCGGTGACGAGATCGACGAGAAGACCATGGAGGTCCTGCTCGACTCCGGTCACGACAATTTCCGCATGCTCGACATCGACCATGTCAATGTCGGCGGCTACATCCGCAACACGCTGGTTGTCGACAAGAATGAGAGCCGCCAGGACGCACTGTTCGACATCTATCGTGTGATGCGCCCGGGTGAACCGCCGACCATGGAAACGGCGGAAGCGATGTTCCAGTCGCTGTTCTTCGATTCCGAGCGTTACGATCTGTCCGCGGTCGGTCGCGTCAAGATGAACATGCGTCTCGGTCTCGATGTCGAGGACACCGTGCGTGTCCTGCGCAAGGAAGACATCATGGAGGTCCTGCGCACGCTGCTCGATCTGCGCGACGGCAAGGGTGAGATCGACGACATCGACAACCTCGGTAACCGGCGCGTGCGTTCGGTCGGCGAGTTGATGGAAAACCAGTACCGGGTCGGCCTGTTGCGCATGGAACGCGCGATCAAGGAGCGCATGTCGTCGATCGAAATCGACACGGTCATGCCTCAGGACCTGATCAACGCCAAGCCGGCTGCCGCTGCGGTGCGTGAGTTCTTCGGCTCCTCGCAGCTGTCGCAGTTCATGGACCAGACGAACCCGCTGTCGGAGATCACCCACAAGCGGCGCCTGTCGGCGCTTGGACCGGGCGGTCTGACCCGCGAACGCGCGGGCTTCGAGGTAAGGGACGTTCACCCGACGCATTACGGCCGCATCTGCCCGATCGAAACGCCGGAAGGCCCGAATATCGGCCTGATCAACTCGCTCGCCACCTTCGCGCGCGTCAACAAGTACGGCTTCATCGAAAGCCCGTACCGCAAGATCGTCGACGGCAAGGTGACCGACGAGGTCGTGTATCTATCGGCAATGGAAGAGGCCAAGCACCACGTGGCGCAGGCCAACGCCGAAATCGGCGATGACGGCAAGTTTGTCAGCGAATTCGTGATCTGCCGCCATGCTGGCGACGTGATGCTGACGCCGCGCGAAAGCGTCGACTTGATGGACGTGTCGCCCAAGCAGCTCGTTTCGGTCGCCGCGGCCTTGATCCCGTTCCTGGAGAACGACGACGCCAACCGCGCGCTGATGGGTTCCAACATGCAGCGTCAGGCCGTGCCGTTGGTGCGCGCTGAAGCGCCTTATGTCGGAACCGGCATGGAGCCGATCGTCGCGCGCGACTCCGGCGCCGCGATTGCAGCGCGCCGGTCGGGCATCGTCGACCAGGTCGATGCGATGCGCATCGTCATTCGCGCGACCGAGGATCTCGACGCGTCGAAATCGGGCGTCGACATCTACCGGCTGCAGAAGTTCCAGCGCTCCAACCAGTCGACCTGCATCAACCAGCGTCCGCTGGTGCGCGTCGGCGACCGGATCGAGAAGGGCGACATCATCGCCGACGGTCCGTCGACCGATCTCGGCGACCTGGCGCTTGGCCGCAACGTGCTCGTCGCGTTCATGCCTTGGAATGGCTACAACTACGAGGACTCGATCCTGCTGTCCGAGCGCATCGTGCGCGATGACGTGTTCACCTCCATCCATCTGGAAGAATTCGAGGTGGCGGCGCGTGACACCAAGCTTGGACCGGAAGAGATCACCCGCGACATCCCGAACGTTTCTGAAGAGGCGCTGAAGAACCTCGACGAAGCCGGTATCGTCTACATCGGCGCCGAGGTTGGCCCGGGCGACATCCTCGTCGGCAAGATCACGCCGAAGGGCGAAAGCCCGATGACGCCGGAAGAAAAGCTCCTGCGCGCCATCTTCGGCGAGAAGGCGTCCGACGTACGCGACACGTCGATGCGGATGCCGCCGGGCGCCTTCGGCACGGTTGTCGAGGTACGCGTCTTCAACCGGCATGGCGTCGAGAAGGACGAGCGCGCCATGGCTATCGAGCGCGAGGAGATCGAGCGTCTCGCCAAGGACCGAGACGACGAACAGTCGATCCTCGACCGCAACACCTATGGCCGTCTTGCCGAGATGCTGGAAGGCCAGGAGTCGATTGCCGGACCCAAGGGCTTCAAGAAGGGCGCGAAGCTGTCTGCCGAAGTACTTGAAAACTATCCGCGTTCTCAGTGGTGGCAGTTCGCCGTTGCCGACGAGAAGCAACAGGATAACCTCGAGCAGTTGCGCAACCAGTATGACGATTCCAAGAAACGCCTCGAACAGCGCTTCATGGACAAGGTCGAGAAGGTCCAGCGCGGCGATGAGATGCCTCCGGGCGTTATGAAGATGGTCAAGGTCTTCGTCGCCGTGAAGCGCAAGATCCAGCCGGGCGACAAGATGGCCGGCCGTCACGGCAACAAGGGTGTCGTCTCGCGCATCCTGCCGAGCGAGGACATGCCGTTCCTGGAGGACGGCACGCATGTCGACATCGTGCTCAATCCGCTTGGCGTGCCGAGCCGCATGAATGTCGGGCAGATCCTGGAAACCCACTTGGGTTGGGCCTGCGCCGGCATGGGCAAGCAGATCGAAGAGATGATGGAAGTCTACCGTCAGAGTGGCGACCTGAAGCCGATCCGTTCGACGCTGCAGGAGATCATCCCGGACAACAACCGCAACGAACCGGTTGCCCGCATGGACGACGACGGTGTGGTCGAGATCGCCAAGCAGTTCGAGCGCGGCGTATCCATCGCCACGCCGGTGTTTGACGGTGCCGTGGAAAACGACATCAACGCCATGCTCACCAAGGCGGGTCTGAAGGAAACGGCGCAGTCGACACTCTATGACGGCCGGACCGGCGAGGCCTTCGACCGCGATGTGACCGTCGGTTACATCTACATGTTGAAGCTGCATCACCTCGTCGACGACAAGATCCACGCTCGCTCGATCGGACCGTACTCGCTGGTCACCCAGCAGCCGCTCGGCGGCAAGGCGCAGTTCGGCGGTCAGCGCTTCGGCGAGATGGAGGTCTGGGCACTGGAAGCCTATGGCGCCGCCTACACGCTGCAGGAGATGCTTACCGTCAAGTCGGATGACGTTGCCGGACGCACCAAGGTCTACGAGGCGATCGTGCGTGGTGACGACACTTTCGAGGCTGGCATTCCGGAATCGTTCAACGTTCTGGTCAAGGAGATGCGGTCTCTGGGCCTCAATGTGGAACTCGATTCCACGCGTGTCGACCTCATGGAAGACGAGCCGCAGGCGCTGCCCGACGCCGCAGAGTAAATCGCGTAACGCCGGGCGGGACAGCGCCCGGCGGCTTCAGCAGGCCGATGGCAGCGCAATGTGCCGCGCGGCGACAGAATTCACGAAGCGGAGAATTAGCTCCGCGCACTGAACGGGGTAGCACCCCAAGGAGAACGGAATGAACCAAGAGGTTGCAAATCTCTTCAATCCCCAGGCTCCCGCCCAGAATTTCGACGCAATCCGGATTTCGATCGCCAGCCCGGACAAAATCCTGTCTTGGTCCTATGGCGAGATCAAGAAGCCGGAAACGATCAACTACCGGACCTTCAAACCGGAGCGCGACGGCCTCTTCTGCGCCCGCATCTTCGGTCCGATCAAGGACTACGAGTGCTTGTGCGGCAAATACAAGCGCATGAAATACAAAGGCATCATCTGCGAGAAATGCGGAGTCGAGGTGACGCTGTCGCGCGTTCGCCGCGAGCGGATGGGCCACATTGAACTGGCCGCGCCGGTTGCCCACATCTGGTTCCTGAAGTCGCTGCCGAGCCGCATCGGAACGTTGCTCGACATGACGCTGAAGGATATCGAGCGCGTCCTGTACTTCGAGAACTACATCGTCACCGAACCGGGTCTGACTTCGCTGAAGGAACACCAGCTCCTTTCGGAAGAGGAGTACATGATTGCCGTCGACGAGTTCGGCGAAGACCAGTTCACCGCGATGATCGGCGCCGAGGCGATCCAGGAAATCCTGGCCGCCATGGACCTGCCGAAGATTGCCAACGAACTGCGTGAGGAACTGGAGACCACCACCTCCGATCTCAAGCAGAAGAAACTGATGAAGCGGCTGAAGGTCGTCGAGAACTTCATCGACTCCCAGAACCGCCCGGAATGGATGATCATGAAGGTCATCCCGGTCATCCCGCCGGATCTGCGTCCGCTGGTGCCGCTCGATGGCGGTCGCTTCGCGACGTCGGACCTGAACGATCTCTACCGTCGCGTGATCAACCGCAACAACCGCCTCAAGCGGCTGATGGAACTGCGTGCGCCGGGCATCATCATCCGCAACGAGAAGCGGATGTTGCAGGAAGCCGTTGACGCGCTGTTCGACAATGGCCGCCGCGGCCGCGTGATCACCGGCGCCAACAAGCGTCCGCTGAAATCGCTTTCCGACATGCTCAAGGGCAAGCAGGGCCGGTTCCGTCAGAACCTGCTCGGCAAGCGCGTCGACTATTCCGGCCGTTCGGTCATCGTGACTGGCCCGGAACTGAAGCTGCATCAGTGCGGCCTGCCGAAGAAGATGGCGCTCGAACTGTTCAAGCCGTTCATCTATGCGCGGCTCGACGCCAAGGGCTACTCGTCGACGGTCAAACAGGCCAAGAAGCTGGTTGAAAAGGAAAAACCGGAAGTCTGGGATATCCTGGACGAGGTGATCCGCGAGCACCCGGTTCTCCTGAACCGCGCGCCGACCCTCCACCGTCTTGGCATTCAAGCATTCGAGCCGGTGCTTATTGAAGGCAAGGCGATCCAACTTCACCCGCTGGTTTGTACTGCGTTCAATGCTGACTTTGACGGCGACCAGATGGCCGTGCACGTTCCGCTGTCGCTTGAGGCGCAGCTGGAAGCCCGCGTGCTGATGATGTCGACCAACAACATCCTGCACCCGGCCAACGGCGCGCCGATCATCGTGCCATCCCAGGACATGGTCCTCGGCCTCTACTATCTGTCGATCGTGGCGGAGAACGAGCCCGGTCAGGACATGGTGTTCTCCGACATGGGCGAGTTGCACCACGCGCTGGAAAACAAGGTCGTCACTCTGCACACCAAGATCAAGGGCCGGTTCAAGACAGTGGATGCCGAGGGCAACCCGGTGTCGATGATCGTCGATACCACGCCGGGCCGCATGATCATCGGCGAACTGCTGCCGCGTCATGCCAGCGTTCCGTTTGACATCTGCAACACCGAGATGACCAAGAAAAACATCTCCAAGATGATCGACGTGGTCTACCGCCACTGCGGTCAGAAGGAGACGGTTATCTTCGCCGACCGGATCATGGCGCTCGGCTTTGGCCATGCCTGCCGCGCCGGCATTTCCTTTGGCAAGGATGACATGGTCATCCCGGATTCCAAGACGAACATCATCGAGGAAACCGACAAGATCGCCAAGGAGTACGAGCAGCAGTACAACGACGGTCTGATCACCTTCGGCGAGAAATACAACAAGGTCGTCGACGCCTGGGCGCGTTGCGACGACAAGCTCACCGACGAGATGATGAACGGCATTCAGGCAGTTCAGTTCGACGATGACGGTCGCCAGAAGCAGATGAACTCGATCTACATGATGGCCCGCTCGGGTGCGCGAGGATCGACGCGTCAGATGAAGCAGCTCGCCGGCATGCGCGGCCTGATGGCCAAGCCGGACGGTTCGATCATCGAAACGCCGATCATCTCGAACTTCAAGGAAGGCCTGTCTGTTAACGAGTACTTCAACTCCACCCACGGCGCCCGCAAGGGTCTCGCGGATACGGCGTTGAAGACCGCGAACTCGGGTTACCTGACCCGCCGCCTCGTTGATGTCGCGCAGGACTGCATCATCACGCAGAAGGATTGCGGGACGACCAGGGGGCTGACCATGTCGCCGATCGTCGACGCCGGTCAGGTGGTGGCATCCATCGGCCAGCGTGTGCTCGGCCGCACCGCGCTCGAGGATGTCGTCAATCCGGAGACTGGCGAAGTGATCGTCGCTGCCGGCGTGATGATCGAGGAAAAGGATGTCGATGCCATCGAGGCCGCCGGCATCCAGACCGTCAAGATCCGTTCAGCGCTCACCTGCGAACTGCAGAGCGGCGTCTGCGGCGTCTGCTACGGTCGCGACCTTGCACGCGGAACGCCGGTCAACATGGGCGAAGCCGTTGGCGTCATCGCCGCCCAGTCGATCGGTGAGCCAGGCACCCAGCTGACCATGCGTACCTTCCATATGGGCGGTACCGCGCAGGTCGTGGACCAGTCTTTCCTCGAGGCTTCCTACGAGGGCACGGTCGAAATCCGCAACCGCAACATCGTCCGCAACTCCGAGGGCAACCTCATCGCGATGGGCCGCAACATGGCCGTCATCATCCGCGACGAGAAAGGCGAGGAGCGTGCTTCGCAGCGCGTCACCTACGGCTCGAAGATCATGGTCGACGATGGCGATACCGTGAAGCGTGGCCAGCGGCTCGCCGAGTGGGACCCGTACACCCGTCCGATCATGACCGAAGTCGAGGGTAATGCCTCGTTCGAGGACTTGGTCGACGGTCTGTCCGTTCAGGAATCGGCCGATGAGTCGACTGGCATCACCAAGCGTGTTGTCATTGACTGGCGTTCGACCCCGCGCGGCTCGGATCTCAAGCCGGCCATTGCGGTCCTCGGCAAGGATGGCAAAGTCGCCAAGCTCGCCAAGGGTGGCGATGCGCGCTTCCTGCTTTCCGTCGATGCGATCCTGTCGGTCGAGCCGGGCTCCCACGTGAAGCCGGGCGACGTGATTGCGCGTATTCCTATGGAAAGCGCCAAGACCAAGGACATCACCGGTGGTCTGCCGCGGGTGGCGGAACTGTTCGAGGCGCGCCGTCCGAAGGATCACGCGATCATCGCCGACATCGACGGTACGATCCGCTATGGACGCGATTACAAGAACAAGCGCCGTATCATCATCGAGCCGCATGACGAGACGCAGGAGCCCGCAGAGTACCTCATTCCGAAGGGCCGTCCGTTCCACCTGCAGGACGGCGACACCATCGAGAAGGGCGATTACGTTCTCGACGGCAACCCGGCGCCGCACGACATCCTTTCTGTCAAGGGCGTCGAGGCGCTGGCTTCCTATCTCGTCAACGAGATCCAGGAAGTCTACCGACTGCAGGGCGTGGTGATCAACGACAAGCACATCGAGGTGATCGTTCGCCAGATGCTGCAGAAGATCGAGATCTCCGAGCCGGGCGACTCCGCCTATATCGCCGGCGACAATGTCGACCGGATCGAACTCGAGGAAGTCAACGAACGGCTTATCGAGGAAGGCAAGGAGCCGGCCAAGGGCGATCCGGTGCTGCTCGGAATCACCAAGGCATCGCTGCAAACCCCGTCCTTTATCTCGGCCGCATCCTTCCAGGAAACGACCAAGGTGCTGACCGAGGCTGCGGTTGCCGGCAAGATCGACACACTGCAGGGCCTGAAGGAAAACGTCATCGTTGGACGCCTCATCCCGGCCGGTACGGGCGGTACGATGAACCAGATCCGTCGCATCGCCGGTGCGCGCGACGATCTTATTCTGGAGGAGCGCCGCAAGGCATCCAACGCGGCGAGTGTCGACGGCATGCTGGTCGACATGACCGAGTCCGGCGAGGCCGCCGAATAGGCCTTCCCGACCATCCGATCATCATAGCGCCGGGCCTCTTTGGTCCGGCGTTTTTTTGTTGGTTAGCTGATTAGTAGATGCCCAGACCGAGCGCCCAACTGACCATCAAGGCGCCGTTGGCCAGTGCCAGAAGCGCAATTCCGGCCGGCCCGGCTTGCGGATAACGGGCGGCATAGGCCGCGAGCACCATCACGCATGGCGCCATCGTCAGAAAGAACCTGAAATAGGACAATACGCCGCTTGCCAGCGTGATTGTGATGACAGCGACCATGTAGCCGGCGTGCGGCCAGTTCCGCCGCAGGATCAAGGCAAACGTCGCAGCGACGCTGACCCAGGCCATTACGATACTGGGATAGATTTCTGTCTGGATGTTGGGAGCGGCCCAGAACGGCCCGATCAGCGCAATCAACGGATTCTGTAACTCACGGTTCCAGGCCGTCTGGACCGATGCGAAGGCAATGCCGTCGCCGGTACGTTGCCAAAGGAAAAGCATGAATCCGCCTAGCGCGATGACGGGCAGGGCGGTTGCGGCAACGACTTCCAGTCGGCGGCGCCATAGCACTTCACTGTCACGCCAGCCACCATGCGCCTGGGCGGCGTAGAGAAGAAGCGGAACAACAAGCAGAATGCCGAGGTTGCGCGTCAGCGTCGCGCAAGCCGCCGCTATGCCGGCGAGCAGCCAGTCCTCGCGGCGGGCAAACGCGAGGCACAACATGACGAACAGCAGGAACAGAGATTCGCTATACGCCGAGGAAAAGACGAAGCTTCCCGGCATGAACGCAAACAGGGCAATCGCCAGCCCCCCGGCGCGTTCGCCGTAGAGATGCGAGGCTTCGACCCGGATCAGAAGCAAGGCGAGAAAGAAGGCGACATTCGAAACGATCAGCAGGGCAGGGAACGCCGAGACCCCCGAAAGTTCCGAAACCGCCCATGCCAGCATCGGATAGAGCGGGAAGAACGCCCAGTTCGCCTGGCCTTCGATGCCCGCCGCGCTGCGCACCACGGTATCGTACCCGTCCCTGACAATGCCAAGGAACCACTCGCTGTCCCAGACGCCCCAGATATCGAGCCACATGGATGTCGAGAATGCGGCCCTGTGAAACTGCGGGTCCATGACCGGATAGGCAAGCAACCGCGCGCCGACGCCGATCGCCTCGAGCATGCCGCGGCTGACGAGAAAGACCAGCGCGCATTGAAGTATGATCCTGATCACGTCGCGGCCCCGTATTCCTGGCAGACGCCGTCTACTGACCGGGCTTCCAGTCCTTCAGGACGGAAAACGGATCATAGTCACCCTCATCGAGCCCGGCCGGACGGTCTTCCTCCCCTTCCAGCCCTTCTGCGAACGCCACGATTGCAACTTCGCCTTCCAGCGCGCCCTGATAGGCGGACGCATGCGGCTCTTCGTCGGGCGCATCGACAAGCGAACCGATCTGGTCGAATTCGGCTTCCTCGTAGCCACGCTCCGCCAACGCCTCGAGCGCCGCGCGAATTGCCGAATCGTCATCCGGTGCGGTCAGCAGGATATGAACGGGCGCTTCCGGTCCGTCGCGGTCCGCCCAGACCCGTCCGATAATAATGAAGACGCCGGTACCCGTCTCGAAATCCGCATCGGACATCCCGTCATTCCCCTCGACTTGCGACTCAGATTGGACGCAGTTTTCCACGAATTGCGCTGTGGCGCGACCTGTAGCGTACGCTACACTGGATCGGGTTACTGTTTGTTGCCCGCCGAGCCCGGTTTCGGACACGAAATTTCGTCGAAATTCCGATCTCCGGCGCGTGCGCCAAAACAGCCCTAAATTTCGGCGCTTTCGCTTGACGGGACAACGTCTTGTGTATAGAAGCCGCCCATCTGGCCAATGTGAGACTTTTCATTCGGCGGCGCCGAGCCCTGAATCACGTCTCAAACAAGGTCGTGCAGCGAAGCTGAGACATTGCGATATCACGAAGCGCCTGGCCGCTTCCTCTGAACTCCGGGGCATTGCCGAAATGGCGATATGCCCCGTTCGCGCATGTTGATGCGGAACAGGATTTGTCGCGTTCGCGCGTGAATGAACGAAGGATGGCTTGATGCCTACAGTAAACCAGTTGATCCGCAAGCCACGCGTGGCGCCGGTCAAGCGCAACAAGGTTCCGGCCCTTCAGGCCAACCCGCAGAAGCGCGGCGTGTGTACCCGTGTTTACACGACCACGCCGAAGAAGCCGAACTCGGCGCTTCGCAAGGTCGCCAAGGTTCGTCTGACGAATGGCTTCGAGGTGATCGGCTACATCCCTGGCGAGGGGCACAACCTGCAGGAGCACTCGGTCGTGATGATCCGCGGCGGTCGCGTGAAGGACCTTCCGGGCGTCCGCTACCACATCCTGCGCGGCGTGCTTGACACCCAGGGCGTCAAGAACCGCAAGCAGCGCCGCTCCAAATACGGCGCAAAGCGTCCGAAGTAATTGAATTGCGGCGGGCGCCTATCGCCGCCGCGGGGAAGTGAGAAAACGATATGTCGCGTCGCCACCGTGCCGAAAAACGTGAGATCAACCCGGATCCGAAATTCGGGGACATCGTCATCACCAAGTTCATGAATGCCATCATGCTCGATGGCAAGAAGTCCGTCGCAGAGCGCATCGTCTATGGCGCCTTCGACTCCATCGCCGACAAGACCAAGCAGGAGCCGGTCGAACTGTTCCATCAGGCGCTCGACAATGTCGCGCCACATGTGGAGGTGCGTTCCCGCCGTGTCGGTGGTGCGACGTATCAGGTTCCTGTCGATGTGCGCCCCGAGCGCCGTCAGGCGCTCGCCATCCGCTGGATGATCAGCGCGGCGCGCAAGCGTAACGAGACGACCATGGTCGATCGCCTGTCCGGCGAACTCATGGATGCTGCCAACAACCGCGGTTCGGCAGTCAAGAAACGCGAAGACACGCACAAGATGGCGGAAGCCAACCGCGCGTTCTCGCATTATCGCTGGTAACCAAAGACCTTACGAGAGAGGCCTTCTCCCATGGCTCGCGAATACTCGCTGGAAGATTATCGTAACTTCGGCATCATGGCGCACATCGATGCCGGCAAGACGACGACGACCGAGCGTATCCTTTACTACACCGGCAAGAGCCACAAGATCGGCGAAGTGCACGACGGTGCTGCGACGATGGACTGGATGGAGCAGGAGCAGGAGCGCGGCATCACCATCACCTCTGCTGCGACGACCACCTTCTGGAATGGCCGTGATGGCAAGCGCAAGCGCTTCAACATCATCGACACTCCCGGACACGTCGACTTCACTATTGAGGTCGAGCGTTCGCTGCGCGTGCTGGACGGTGCTGTCGCTTTGCTGGACGCCAATGCCGGTGTCGAACCGCAGACCGAGACCGTCTGGCGTCAGGCCAACAAGTACAATGTCCCGCGCATGATCTTCGTCAACAAGATGGACAAGATCGGTGCTGACTTCTTCCGCTGCGTCGAGATGATCCAGTCGCGGCTCGGCGGTACGCCGCTGGTCATGCAGCTGCCGATCGGCGCTGAAAGCGAGTTCGCCGGCGTCGTCGACCTCATCGAGATGAAGGCACTGGTCTGGAAGTCCGAAAATCTCGGCGCCGAGTGGGATGTCGTCGACATTCCGGCCGAACTTCAGGACCAGGCCGAAGAATACCGCGAGAAGCTGATCGAAGCCGCCGTCGAGATCGACGAAGCCGCGATGGAAGCCTACCTTGAAGGTGAAATGCCGGATAACGACGCACTGCGCGCGCTGATCCGCAAGGGCACCTGCGCCGTGGACTTCTTCCCGGTATTTGCCGGTTCTGCCTTCAAAAACAAAGGCGTGCAGCCGCTTCTTGATGCTGTGGTTGATTTCCTGCCGGCGCCGATCGACGTTCCGGCCATCAACGGGATCGACCCGAAGGACGACAGCGAGACGGTCCGCGAATCTTCCGACGATGCGCCGCTCTCCATGCTGGCCTTCAAGATCATGAACGACCCGTTCGTCGGCTCGCTGACCTTCTGCCGCATCTATTCCGGCAAGCTGGAAACGGGCGTCTCGCTGATGAACACCGTCAAGGGCAAACGCGAGCGCATCGGCCGCATGCTGCAGATGCACTCCAACTCGCGTGAGGACATCAAGGAAGCCTATGCTGGCGACATCGTTGCCATCGCGGGCCTCAAGGAAACCACCACCGGTGATACGCTCTGCGACCCGCTGAAGCCGGTCATCCTTGAGCGCATGGAGTTCCCGGATCCTGTCATCTCGATTGCGGTCGAGCCGAAAACCAAGAGCGACCAGGAGAAGATGGGCCTCGCGCTCAACCGCCTAGCCGCCGAAGACCCGTCCTTCCGCGTCCGTTCGGACGAAGAATCCGGCCAGACCATCATTTCGGGCATGGGCGAACTGCATCTCGACATCCTCGTCGACCGCATGAAGCGGGAGTTCAAGGTGGAAGCCAACATCGGTGCGCCGCAGGTTGCCTACCGCGAAACCATCACCCGCGAAGCCGACATCGACTACACGCACAAGAAGCAGTCCGGCGGTTCCGGTCAGTTCGCGCGCGTCAAGATCAAGTTCGAGCCGAACCCAGAGGGCGAAGACTTCCTGTTCGAGAGCACCGTCGTTGGCGGCAATGTTCCCAAGGAATACATCCCGGGCGTCGAAAAGGGCATCCAGTCGGTCATGGACTCCGGTCCGCTCGCCGGCTTCCCGATGCTCGGCGTCAAGGCGACCCTTATGGACGGTGCCTACCACGACGTCGACTCCTCCGTGCTGGCCTTCGAGATCGCGGCGCGCGCCGCTTTCCGCGAAGGCGCACAGAAGGCCGGTGCCCAGCTGCTCGAGCCGATCATGAAGGTCGAGGTTGTTACCCCGGAAGACTATATGGGCGACATCATCGGCGACCTGAACTCGCGGCGCGGCCAGATTGCCGGCACCGAAAGCCGCAACATCGACCAGGTGATCACCGCCATGGTGCCGCTGGCCAACATGTTCGGTTACGTGAACACCCTGCGTTCGATGAGCCAGGGCCGCGCGCAGTACACCATGATCTTCGACCATTACGAGGCAGTGCCTCAGGCGGTCGCCCAGGAGATTCAGAAGAAATACGCCTAAGGGCGATCAAATGGCCGGCCTTTCTGCAAGGCCGGCGCTGATACGAATTTTGTCGCAGAGACAAGAGATTACGGAGAAGAAAGATGGCGAAGGGTAAGTTCGAGCGCACGAAGCCGCATGTGAACATCGGTACGATTGGTCACGTTGACCACGGCAAGACGTCTCTGACGGCAGCGATCACGAAGTTTTTCGGCGAGTTCAAGGCCTATGACCAGATCGACGCTGCGCCGGAAGAAAAGGCGCGCGGCATCACGATCTCGACGGCGCATGTGGAATACGAGACGGAAAACCGTCACTACGCCCATGTCGACTGCCCGGGCCACGCCGACTATGTGAAGAACATGATCACCGGTGCTGCCCAGATGGACGGCGCGATCCTGGTCTGCTCGGCGGCCGACGGCCCGATGCCGCAGACCCGCGAGCACATCCTGCTGGCCCGTCAGGTCGGCGTTCCGGCGATCGTCGTGTTCCTCAACAAGGTCGACCAGGTCGACGACGAGGAGCTTCTTGAGCTGGTCGAGATGGAAGTGCGCGAGCTTCTGTCGTCCTACGAGTTCCCGGGCGACGACATTCCGGTGATCAAGGGTTCGGCGCTTGTTGCTCTGGAAGATGGCGACAAGGCGAAGGGCGAGGACGCGATCCGCGCGCTGATGGCCGAGGTCGACACCTACATCCCGACGCCCGAGCGTCCGGTCGACCAGCCGTTCCTGATGCCGATCGAGGACGTGTTCTCGATTTCCGGCCGCGGCACGGTTGTGACCGGCCGTGTCGAGCGCGGCATCATCAATGTCGGCGACGAGATCGAGATCGTCGGCATCCGCGACACGACGAAGACGACCTGCACGGGCGTGGAGATGTTCCGCAAGCTGCTCGACCAGGGCATGGCCGGCGACAACATCGGCGCGCTGCTGCGCGGTGTCGACCGTGAGGGTGTCGAGCGCGGTCAGGTGCTGTGCAAGCCGGGTTCGGTGACGCCGCACACCAAGTTCGTCGCCGAGGCCTACATCCTGACGAAGGAAGAGGGCGGCCGTCACACGCCGTTCTTCAACAAGTACCGTCCGCAGTTCTACTTCCGCACGACCGACGTGACGGGCGAGGTCTCGCTTCCGGAAGGCACCGAGATGGTGATGCCGGGCGACAACGCCGAGATGAATGTCGAACTGATCGTGCCGATCGCCATGGAAGAGCGGCTGCGGTTTGCCATCCGCGAAGGCGGCCGCACCGTCGGCGCAGGCATCGTCGCCAAAATCATCGAGTGACGCGACAAGGTTGAGAATTAGGAGGCGCGGCAGGCGCTGCCGCGCTTTCCTGCTTGAATAAGGAACAAGTCGTATGAACGGCCAGAATATCCGCATACGCCTCAAGGCGTTCGATCACCGCGTTCTCGACGCGTCGACCCGTGAAATCGTGTCGACGGCGAAACGGACCGGTGCAAGCGTTCGCGGGCCGGTGCCGCTGCCGACACGGATCGAGAAATTCACTGTGAACCGGGGCCCGCACATCGACAAGAAAAGCCGCGAGCAGTTCGAGATGCGCACGCACAAGCGCCTCTTGGACATCGTCGACCCGACGCCGCAGACCGTGGACGCGCTGATGAAGCTCGACCTCGCAGCGGGTGTCGACGTCGAGATCAAGCTCTGAGCCGGCTGGACTGGGGAAGGATGAACCGATGCGTTCAGGAGTAATAGCACAGAAGCTGGGCATGACCCGCGTCTACAATGACGCCGGCGAACAGCTGCCGGTGACGGTTCTCCGTATGGAGAATTGCCAGGTTGTTGCCCAGCGGACCGAGGAAAAGAACGGCTACACCGCGGTGCAGCTGGGTTCTGGTTTCGCCAAGGTCAAAAACACCTCGAAGGCCATGCGCGGCCATTTCGCGAAAGCCTCCGTCGAACCGAAGCGCAAGCTCGCCGAGTTCCGCGTTTCGCCCGACAACATGATCGACGTCGGCGCCGAGCTGACCGCCGAGCACTTCGTTGCCGGCCAGAAGGTCGACGTCACTGGCACCACGCAGGGCAAGGGCTTCCAGGGTGTCATGAAGCGCCACAATTTCGGTGGTGGCCGGGCAACCCATGGTAACTCGATCTCGCACCGTTCGCACGGTTCGACCGGCATGTGCCAGGACCCGGGCAAGGTGTTCAAGGGCAAGAAGATGGCCGGTCACATGGGCGCGACCCGCGTCACCAGCCAGAACCTCGAGATCGTTTCGACCGATGCCGAGCGCGGTCTGATCTTGGTCAAGGGTGCTGTGCCCGGTTCGAAGGGCGCTTGGATCCTGGTCCGTGACGCCGTCAAATCGAGCCTTCCCGACAATGCGCCGAAGCCGGCTGCATTGCGTGCGGGCGCCGAAGCCGCAGCGGCTTCCGAAAGCGCTGAAGGGGCAGAATAATGGAACTCAAAGTAACCACCCTGGCCGGCAAATCCTCCGGTTCGGTGAAAGTGTCCGACGAGGTCTTTGGCCTCGATCCGCGCGCCGATCTCATCCAGCGCGTTGTGCTGTGGCAGCTCGCCAAGCGTCAGCAGGGCACGCACCAGTCGAAGGGCCGTTCGGAAATCTCGCGCACCGGCGCCAAGATGTTCCGCCAGAAGGGCACCGGGCGCGCGCGTCACTCGTCTGCCCGCGCGCCGCAGTTCCGCGGCGGCGGTAAGGCTCATGGCCCGGTCGCTCGCAGCCACGAGTCGGATCTGCCGAAGAAGGTTCGTGCGCTCGGCCTGCGTCATGCACTTTCGGCCAAAGCCAAGGCGTCCGAGTTGATCGTCATCGATGAGCTGAACGCAAAGGAAGCCAAGACCAAAACGCTGCTGCAGCAGCTGACGGCGCTCGGTCTCGACAATGCACTGCTGATCGGCGGCGCGGAGCTCGATGGCAATTTCAAGAACGCTGCGGCCAACATTCCGCACATCGACGTCCTGCCGATCCAGGGCATCAATGTCTACGACATCCTGCGCCGCAACAAGCTCGTCTTGTCCAAGGCCGCGGTCGAAGCCCTCGAGGAGCGTTTCAAATGACCGATCTTCGCCACTACGACGTGATTGTCGCACCGGTGATCACAGAGAAATCGACCCTCGTGTCGGAAAACAACCAGATCGTCTTCGATGTTGCACGCGACGCTTCCAAGCCGGAAATCAAGGCCGCTGTCGAAGCGCTGTTCAACGTCAAGGTCAAGAACGTCAACACGCTGCTGCGCAAGGGCAAGATCAAGCGCTTTCGCGGCGTGAAGGGCCGGCAGAGCGATGTGAAGAAGGCCATTGTCACGCTTGTTGACGGCCAGTCGATCGACATCGCGACCGGACTTTAATCGGGCGGCCGAAAGGATACTGTCATGGCATTGAAAACATTCAAACCGACATCGCCCGGTCAGCGTCAGCTGGTCACGGTCGACCGTTCGGGGCTTCACAAGGGCGGCCCGGTCAAGTCCCTGACCGAGGGTCTGACCAAGTCCGGCGGTCGCAACAACACTGGCCGGCTGACCTCGCGCAATCGCGCCGGCGGCCACAAGCGGACCTACCGTGTCATCGACTTCAAGCGCCGCAAGACCGGCGTAGAAGCAACAGTCGAGCGGCTTGAGTACGATCCGAACCGCACGGCGTTCATCGCGCTTCTGAAATACGACGACGGCGAACTGTCCTACATCCTCGCGCCGCAGCGCCTGCAGGCCGGCGACCGCGTCGTTTCCGGCGAGCAGGTCGACGTCAAGCCGGGCAACGCGATGGAACTTGGTCGCATGCCGGTCGGCACCATTGTCCACAACGTCGAGATGAAGCCGGGCAAGGGCGGCCAGATCGCCCGTTCGGCTGGCGCTTACGCGCAGCTCGTCGGACGTGATCAGGGCATGGCGATCTTGCGGCTCAACTCCGGTGAACAACGCCTCGTTTCGGGCCGTTGCTACGCCACCGTCGGCGCGGTGTCCAACCCGGACCACGGCAACATATCGCTGGGCAAGGCGGGCCGCTCGCGGTGGCTCGGTCGTCGTCCGCATGTCCGCGGCGTCGTCATGAACCCGGTCGACCACCCGCATGGTGGTGGTGAAGGCCGTACCTCCGGTGGCCGTCACCCGGTGACGCCCTGGGGCAAGCCGACCAAGGGCAAGCGCACCCGTTCGAACAAGTCGACCGACAAGTTCATCATGCGCTCGCGCCACCAGCGCAAGAAGTAATCGAGAAAGGTTAGCCGCATGGCTCGTTCAGTATGGAAAGGCCCGTTCGTCGATGGCTATCTTCTCAAGAAGGCCGACAAGGCCCGCGAGGGTGGCCGTCACGACGTCATCAAGATTTGGAGCCGCCGCTCCACGATCATGCCGCAGTTCGTCGGTCTGACGTTCGGCGTCTACAACGGCACCAAGCACATTCCGGTCGCTGTCAGCGAGGACATGGTCGGACACAAGTTCGGTGAATTCGCTCCGACGCGGACCTACTACGGTCACGGCGCGGACAAGAAGGCAAAGAGGAAGTAACCATGGGCAAGCCGAAGGCTCCACGCCGGTTGGCGGATAACGAGGCGCGTGCCATCACGCGCACGATCCGCATCAGCCCGCAGAAGCTCAATCTGGTTGCGGCCATGATCCGCGGCAAGAAGGTGGATTCGGCGCTCGCCGATCTGACCTTCTCGCGCAAGCGCATCGCCTCGACCGTCAAGAAGACGCTCGAATCCGCCATCGCCAACGCCGAGAACAACCATGATCTCGACGTCGACGCGCTGGTGGTCGCCGAAGCCTATGTGGGCAAGTCGATTGTCATGAAGCGCTTTCACGCTCGCGGCCGTGGCCGTGCCAGCCGTGTCACGAAACCCTTCTCGCACCTCACGATCGTCGTGCGTGAGCAGGAAGAAGCAGGGGAGGCCGCGTAATGGGTCAGAAGATTAATCCGGTCGGCCTTCGTCTCGGCATCAACCGTACGTGGGATTCCCGCTGGTTCGCCGACAACGCCGAATATGGCCAGCTCCTGCACGAGGATCTGAAGATCCGCGAATACCTGCAGAAGGAACTGAAGCAGGCTGCGGTTTCCAAGATCGTTATCGAGCGTCCGCACAAGAAGTGCCGCGTAACGATCCACTCGGCGCGTCCGGGCATCATCATCGGCAAGAAGGGTGCAGACATCGAGAAGCTGCGCCGCAAGCTGTCGCAGTTTACGTCTGCCGAGACGCATCTCAACATTGTTGAAGTGCGCAAGCCGGAAATCGATGCCAACCTGGTCGCCCAGTCGATTGCTCAGCAGCTTGAGCGCCGCGTCGCGTTCCGCCGTGCCATGAAACGCGCCGTCCAATCGGCGATGCGTCTCGGCGCCGAAGGCATCCGCATCAACTGCGCCGGCCGCCTTGGTGGCGCGGAGATCGCGCGCACCGAATGGTACCGCGAGGGTCGGGTGCCGCTGCACACGCTGCGCGCCGATGTCGACTACGGCACAGCCGAAGCCGAGACCGCTTACGGCATCTGCGGCATCAAGGTTTGGATCTTCAAGGGTGAGATCCTGGAGCACGATCCGATGGCCTCGGAACGTCGCGCCACCGAAACAGACAACCAGGGCGCAAGCCGCCGCCGCGAAAACGCGTAATCGGCCGCGACCGGATTGGAGTGACAACAGATGTTGCAACCTAAAAGGACAAAGTACCGGAAGCAGTTCAAGGGCAAGATCCGTGGCGTAGCCAAGGGCGGCACCGCACTGAACTTCGGTGAATATGGCCTGAAGGCACTGGAACCGAACCGCGTCAATGCGCGTGAGATCGAGGCGGCCCGCCGCGCGATCACCCGCCACATGAAGCGTGCCGGCCGTGTCTGGATCCGTATCTTCCCGGATACGCCGGTGACCTCGAAACCGACGGAAGTCCGCATGGGTAAGGGTAAGGGCTCGGTCGACTACTGGGCCGCCAAGGTCAAGCCTGGCCGTGTGATGTTCGAAATCGATGGCGTGTCTGAGGACATCGCGCGCGAGGCGCTTCGCCTCGGCGCTGCGAAGCTCTCGGTGCGGACGCGTTTCATCCAGCGTATTGCGGAATAGGAGCGGAAACATGAAAGCCGAAGAAGTCAGGGCCATGACCGCCGACCAGCTCGCCGATGAATTGGCCAAGCTGAAGAAGGAGCAGTTCAACCTCCGCTTCCAGAAAGCGACGGGTCAGCTCGAAAAAACCTCGCGCGTGCGCGAAGTGCGGCGCGACATTGCCCGCATCAAGACGATTGCAGCCCAGGCTGCTGAAAAGGGAAAGTAAGATGCCGAAACGCGTTCTGCAGGGCACCGTAGTAAGCGACAAGAACGACAAGACCGTTGTGGTCCGTGTCGAGCGCCGCTTCACGCATCCGCTGTTCAAGAAGACCGTGCGCCGTTCGAAGAAGTACAAGGCACACGACGAAAACAACCAGTTCAAGACCGGCGATACCGTTTTCATTCAGGAAAGCGCGCCGATTTCGAAGGACAAGTGCTGGGTGGTCGTCACAGACCAGCCAGCGGCCTGAACTTAAACCGAGTAGACATGCGGTCCGCGTGCGGACCAGCTGGACAAGATAACAAAGGCAGCCAGTCATGATTCAGATGCAAACAAACCTCGATGTCGCCGACAATTCCGGCGCCCGTCGTGTTCAGTGCATCAAGGTGCTGGGCGGCTCGAAGCGCAAATACGCATCCGTTGGCGACATCATCGTGGTGTCGGTCAAGGAAGCCATCCCGCGCGGCCGCGTCAAGAAAGGCGACGTCATGAAAGCCGTCGTCGTGCGTACCGCAAGCGACATCCGCCGCGCCGATGGCAGCGTCATCCGCTTTGACAAGAACGCCGCGGTCATCGTCGACAACAAGCGCGAGCCGATCGGTACCCGTATCTTCGGACCCGTGCCGCGCGAACTGCGCGCCAAGTCGCACATGAAGATCATCTCTCTGGCGCCAGAAGTTCTTTAAGGAGAGACACGATGCAAAAGATTCGCAAGGGCGACGAAGTCGTCGTTCTCACCGGCAAGGACAAGGGCCGCACGGGCACAGTCACGCAAGTGATGCCGAAGGACAACCGCGCGGTTGTCGCCGGTATCAATGTCGTCAAGCGCCACCAGCGCCAGACGGCCAACCAGCAGGGCGGCATCATTTCGAAAGAGGCGTCAATCGACCTTTCGAACATTGCCCTTCTGGACCCGAAAGACTCGAAGCCGACCCGCGTCGGTTTCCGTATGGAAGGCGACCGCAAGGTCCGCTTTTCCAAGCGTTCCGGAGAAGTGATCGATGGCTGAAGACAAGTACGAACCGCGGCTCAAGGCGCACTACAACGAAGTCGTGCGCAAGCAGATGCTCGAGGAGTTCTCCTACTCCAACGAGATGGAAATCCCGCGCGTCACGAAGATCGTCGTGAACATGGGCGTCGGCGAGGCGACCGCGGATTCCAAGAAGCCGGCTTCGGCTGCCGAAGATCTGTCGCTGATCACCGGTCAGAAGGCCGTGATCACCCGTGCGCGCAACTCGATCGCTGGCTTCAAGGTCCGCGAAGGCATGCCGATCGGCACCAAGGTCACGTTGCGCGGCGACCGGATGTTCGAATTCATGGATCGCCTGGTCAACATCGCGCTGCCGCGCGTGCGCGACTTCCGCGGCCTGAACCCCAAAAGCTTCGACGGTCGTGGCAACTTCGCCATGGGCCTGAAGGAGCACATCGTGTTCCCCGAGATCAACTACGACAAGGTCGACCAGATCTGGGGAATGGACGTCATCGTTTGCACGACGGCGAAATCGGATGACGAGGCCCTGGCACTGCTCAAGGCCTTCAACTTCCCGTTCCGCACGTAACGGCAAGCGTAAAAAGGAAAAGTTCGCATGGCTAAAGTTAGCGCAGTCGAAAAGAACCAGCGCCGCCGTAAACTGGCGGATCGTTATGCCGCCAAGCGCGCCCAGCTCAAGGCGACGGTCATGGATCGCTCCCAGCCGATCGAGGAGCGCTTCAAGGCAACGCTGAAGCTCGCGGAACTGCCGCGCAATTCGGCGAAGGTCCGCATCCGCAACCGTTGTGAGGTTTCGGGCCGTCCGCGCGGGTTCTACCGCAAATTGAAGATGTCGCGCATCGCATTGCGTGACTTGGGTTCGCTCGGCCGGGTTCCGGGCGTCGTCAAGTCCAGCTGGTAAGGGGAGAGAAATATGTCTATGTCAGATCCTCTCGGCGATATGCTGACGCGCATCCGCAACGGTATCCACCGTTCCAAGGATCGCATCTCGACACCGGCCTCCAAGCTTCGCGGCAACGTTCTCGATGTGTTGAAGAGCGAAGGCTACATCCGCGACTACTCGAAGGTCGAATACTCGACCGGCAAGGCGGAGTTCGAGATCGAGCTTAAGTATTTCGACGGCGCTCCGGTCATCCGGACCATCGAACGTGTTTCCAAGCCGGGTCGGCGCGTTTATGTGGGTGTGAAATCCATCCCGCATGTCGCCAATGGCCTCGGTATCTCGATCCTTTCGACGCCGCAGGGCGTCATGGCGGATCATGAAGCGCGCGATAAGAATATTGGCGGGGAGCTTCTGTGCCGCATCTTCTGATGCGGCCTGCAAGCGTGGAACCCAGTAAACGGACAGGTTGAACAATGTCTCGTATTGGAAAAAGACCGGTGAGCATTCCGGATGGCGTTACCGCTTCCGTCGATGGACAGACGGTAACGGCCAAAGGTCCCAAGGGTGAACTGTCTTTCGTCGTCAATGACGAAGTCCTGGTTGCCATGGAAGACGGTGCTGTCACCGTCCAGCCGCGCGACCAGTCGAAGGACGCCCGCTCCAAATGGGGCATGTCGCGCACCATGATCCTGAATATCATGGAAGGCGTGAAGAATGGTTTCGAGCGCAAGCTCGAGATCAACGGTGTTGGATATCGCGCCGCGATGCAGGGCAAGAACATCCAGCTGTCGCTCGGCTTCAGCCACGACGTGGTCTACCAGGTGCCGGAAGGCATCACCGCAGCGACGCCGAAGCCGACCGAGATCGTGCTGACCGGCATCGACAAGCAACAGCTCGGCCAGGTGGCGTCTGAAATCCGCGGCTATCGCAGCCCCGAACCCTACAAGGGCAAGGGCGTGAAATACGCCGAGGAAACGATCGTCCGCAAGGAAGGCAAGAAGAAGTAAGGAAACGCGCCATGGCCACGTCCAAGGAAATGAACACGCGCCGTGCGCAGCGCGTTCGCCGTCAGTTGAAGAAGGTTGCCAATGGGCGCCCGCGTCTGTCGGTGCATCGTTCTTCCAAGAACATTTATGCGCAGGTCATCGACGATCAGGCCGGCCGCACGCTTGCAGCCGCCTCGACCCTCGAAGGCGATCTGAAGGGTGCGCTCAAGACCGGTGCCGACACAGCGGCTGCTGCCGCCGTTGGCAAGCTGGTCGCCGAACGCGCCGTCAAGGCCGGTGTCAAGGAGGTCGTTTTCGACCGGGGCGCCTTTATCTTTCATGGCCGCGTCAAGGCGCTGGCCGACGCAGCCCGCGAAGCGGGTCTGAGTTTCTAACATCAACCACCGTGCTACCGGAAAAGAACGAAGGAAAAGGATATGGCACAGCAAGAACGTGGAGGTCGCGGACGCGGACCTCGCGAAGAGGTTGAAAGCGAGTTTGTAGACAAGCTCGTCCACATCAACCGCGTCGCGAAAGTGGTGAAGGGCGGTCGCCGCTTCGGATTTGCCGCGCTCGTCGTCGTCGGCGACCAGAAGGGCCGCGTCGGCTTCGGGCACGGCAAGGCACGCGAAGTGCCGGAAGCCATCCGCAAGGCGACTGAATCGGCAAAGCGCGACATGATCTTCGTGCCGCTGCGGTCTGGCCGCACGCTGCACCACGATGTCGAGGGACGTCACGGCGCCGGCAAGGTCCTGCTGCGGGCGGCTGCTCCGGGTACCGGTATCATCGCCGGTGGTCCGATGCGCGCCGTCTTCGAGACCCTGGGCGTTCAGGACGTCGTTGCCAAGTCGCTCGGCACGTCCAACCCCTACAACATGGTCCGCGCGACGTTCGATGCGCTCAAGCATCAGATGCATCCGAAGGATGTCGCCGCCCAGCGCGGCCTGAAATACTCGACGCTGCAGACGCGCCGTCGCGACCTGATTGGCGCCGAAGAGTAACGGGATCGAGCTCCTGCCAGCGTTGATGCGGGGCAGGGGTCATTGGAAGGACACTGACTGATGGCTGACAAGAAGAAGGGCTCGATCACCGTTGAACAGATCGGCAGCCCGATCCGCCGGCCGGCTGACCAGGAACAGACCCTGATCGGCCTTGGCCTGAACAAGATGCATCGCCGACGTACGCTGGAAGACACTCCGGCCGTGCGTGGCATGATCCGCAAGGTCCAGCACCTCGTCCGCGTTGTGGACGAGGCCTGATAGGCGGGAGAAGAGATATGAACTTGAATGATCTGCGCGACAACGAAGGCGCGCGTCCGTCCCGCAAGCGCGTTGGTCGCGGTATCGGCTCTGGCAAGGGCAAGACCGGTGGCCGCGGCGTGAAGGGTCAGAAATCCCGTTCGGGTGTTGCGATCAAGGGCTACGAAGGCGGTCAGATGCCGCTCTATCGTCGCCTGCCGAAGCGCGGCTTCAACAACATCTTCGCTAAGGACCTCAACATCGTGTCGCTCGGCCGCGTGCAGACCGCAATCGATGCCGGCAAGCTCGATGCGAAGAAGCCTATCGATGCCGCAGCGCTCGCCGCAGCCGGCGTGATCCGCCGCGTCAAGGACGGTGTGCGTGTCCTCGCTGATGGCGAACTGACGACCAAGAAGGTTTCCTTCGAGGTTGCCGGCGCGTCGAAATCGGCAGCCGAGAAGATCGAGAAGGCCGGCGGTACGCTGACCGTTCTCGCACCGAAGGCGCCCGCCGAATAACGAAACGGAAAGGCGGCGCCTGGGCGCCGCCTTCTCTATGCCCGATAATGACTTGCGTCTGCCCGGCACGGCGCTTATCTCCGCTACTGATTGCGTTGTCGGGACCGGGTCATCACCCGAAATGCACCGGCCGAGCCGAAACCGGAGATACTTTTAATGGCATCCGCAGCAGAACAGCTGGCAGCTAACCTGAACTTCGGCGCCTTCGCCAAGGCGACAGAGCTCAGAAAGCGAATTTGGTTCACTCTTGGCGCTCTGCTGGTCTACCGCCTCGGTACCTACATCCCTCTTCCCGGCCTCGACATGGATGCTTTCTCGCAAGCATTCGCGAATCAGTCGGACGGCATTCTCGGCATGTTCAACATGTTTGCCGGCGGCGCCGTCGAGCGCATGGCGATCTTCGCGCTCGGCATCATGCCCTACATTTCGGCCTCGATTGCCATTCAGCTCATGACATCGGTCATCCCGACGCTCGAACAGCTGAAGAAGGAGGGCGAGCAGGGCCGCAAGGTCATCAACCAGTATACCCGCTACGGCACGGTGCTACTCGCCACCATGCAGGCCTATGGCATCGCCGTCGGTCTGGAGAGCGGCAGCGGCATTGTTACGGATCCGGGCTGGTTCTTCCGGATTTCCACCGTCATCACGCTTGTTGGCGGCACCATGTTCCTGATGTGGCTCGGCGAGCAGATCACCGCGCGCGGTATCGGTAACGGCATTTCGCTGATCATCTTCTCAGGTATCGTCGCCGGGCTTCCGGCGGCCGTCGCCGGAACGCTCGAACTCGGCCGCACCGGCGCGCTCTCCACGGGCATCATCCTGGCAATCATTGTTCTTGCCGTGGTCGTGATCGCGGTCATTGTTTTCGTCGAACGCGCGCAGCGCCGGCTGCTGATCCAGTATCCGAAGCGCCAGGTCGGCAATCGCATGTTCCAGGGCGACACGTCGCACCTGCCGCTCAAGCTGAACACCGCCGGCGTTATCCCGCCGATCTTCGCTTCGTCGCTGCTATTGCTGCCGGCGACGCTGGCCGGCTTCTCTGACACGTCCACGCTGCCAGACTGGTCGACTGCCGTGCTTGCAGCGCTCGGCCACGGCCAGCCGCTCTACATGCTTTTCTACGCGGCAATGATCGCCTTCTTCGCATTCTTCTACACGGCGATTGTCTTCAATCCGCAGGACACAGCCGACAACCTGAAGAAGCATTCGGGCTTCATTCCGGGTATCCGGCCCGGCCAGCGCACCGCCGAATACATCGACTTCGTCCTGACGCGCATTACGGTCGTCGGCGCGATCTATCTCGTGCTGGTCTGTTTGTTACCCGAATTTCTTATAGCGTCCGCGGGCGTGCCGTTTTATCTCGGAGGAACGTCTCTGCTGATTGTTGTCAGCGTCACGCTGGATACGGTTGCGCAGGTTCAGGGACATTTGATCGCCCATCAGTATGAGGGTCTGATCAAGAAATCGAAACTTCGCGGGGGAAAACGCGGGCGATGAGACTGATTCTGCTGGGACCGCCGGGTGCGGGCAAAGGAACGCAAGCGCAGCGGCTGGTCGAGAAATACGCGATCCCGCAGCTTTCGACCGGTGACATGCTGCGTGCAGCGGTAAAGGCGGAGACCGAGGTAGGGCTTCGGGCCAAGTCGGTGATGGACGCCGGCGAACTGGTTTCCGACGCCATCGTCAACGCAATCGTCTCAGAGCGGATCGACGAGGCCGACTGCGCCGACGGATTCATCCTCGACGGCTACCCGCGCACGCTGGCCCAGGCCGACGCGGTTGCGGAGATGCTGGCGGGCAAGAATATCAGCCTTGATGCCGTGATCGAACTTGTCGTGGATGACAAGGCGCTGGTCGGCCGCATCGTCAAGCGCGCCGAAGATGCCAAGGCGGCGGGGCAGCCCGTACGCAAGGACGACACGCCGGAAGTCTTCGACGAGCGCCTGCGTGAGTACTACAAGAAGACCGGTCCCCTGATCGGATACTACTATGCCAAGGGCATGCTCAAAAACGTCGACGGTATGGACACGATCGACGGTGTTAGCGAGCAGATCGAGGAGCTTCTGGCTTCGCTCTGAGAAGCGGCTTCAGAAACATGAATAAGGGGTTGACGGCAGTGTCAACCCGTGCAATAGCGCTGCATCTTCCCTGAAAGACCGGATAGATGCGCCCTTTGGGCTCGCTTCTGCTTGATCGGGAAACCCGCAAGGGCCGGCCTCCACCGGACGCGGGTCAACAAGAAACGCCGGTGCAACCGGCCCACATGGAGAACAAGATGGCACGTATAGCCGGTGTTAACCTGCCGACAGGCAAGCGCGTCGTGATTGCGCTGCAATACATCCACGGCATTGGCGCGAAATTCGCCCAGGATATTGTCGAGAAGAACAACATTCCTGCGGAGCGCCGCGTCCACGAACTGACCGACGCCGAAGTGCTCGGCATTCGCGAGACCATCGACCGCGATTACCAGGTTGAAGGCGACCTGCGCCGCGAGGTGTCGATGAACATCAAGCGTCTGATGGATCTTGGCTGCTACCGCGGTCTGCGTCACCGCCGCAATCTGCCGGTTCGCGGCCAGCGCACGCATACGAATGCCCGTACCCGCAAGGGTCCGGCGAAGCCGATCGCAGGCAAGAAGAAGTAACGAACGTTCGAACGCTCCCGTCGATGGGCGCTCCGAGCCTTTGCGGGTTTGGCGCGAAACCGGTGCGGGGGATGATTGCACGTTCTCAGGTGTAGCCGCTGGCACTACGGCGGTGTTGAGATCGAGAGGAAACAAATGGCAAAAGATGCCGGTCGCGTTCGCCGCCGTGAACGCAAGAACATTTCGTCGGGCGTGGCGCACGTCAATTCGACGTTCAACAACACGATGATCACCATCACCGATGCGCAGGGCAACACCATTGCCTGGTCATCGGCTGGGATGCAGGGCTTCAAAGGCTCGCGCAAGTCGACCCCGTTCGCCGCACAGGTGGCCGCCGAGGATTGCGCCAAGAAGGCGCAGGAGCACGGCATGCGGTCGCTCGAGGTCGAAGTCTGCGGACCGGGCTCGGGTCGTGAATCGGCGCTGCGCGCTTTGCAGGCGGCCGGCTTTACGATCACGTCGATCCGTGACGTGACGCCGATCCCGCACAATGGCTGCCGTCCGCGCAAGAAGCGCCGCGTCTGACATTTTTCGGTCGGTGCCGATCCTGCATCGACCCTTATTCAGATCTGTTGCCACGACTGGATGGTGGCAAGGAACCTGAGGGAAACGCCGTGATACATAAAAACTGGCAAGAACTGATCAAGCCGAAGAAGGTCGAGTTCAAATCGGGAAGCGCCAACAAGGTGTCGCTCGTCGCCGAACCGCTGGAGCGTGGCTTTGGTCTGACACTCGGCAACGCGCTGCGTCGGGTGCTGCTGTCGTCGCTGCGCGGTGCTGCCGTGACCGCAGTGCAGATCGATGGCGTGCTGCATGAGTTCTCCTCGATCGCTGGCGTCCGCGAAGACGTCACGGACATCGTCCTGAACATCAAGGAAATCGCCATCCGCATGGAAGGCGACGGTCCGAAGCGCATGGTCGTGCGCAAACAGGGCCCCGGCACCGTGACCGCCGGCGATATTCAGACCGTTGGCGATGTCGAGATCCTCAATCCGGAGCACGTCATCTGCACGCTCGACGAGGGTGCGGAAATCCGCATGGAGTTCACCGTCGACAACGGCAAGGGCTATGTGCCGGCCGACCGCAACCGCGCCGAGGATTCGCCGATCGGGCTTATCCCCGTCGACAGCCTCTATTCGCCGGTCCGCAAGGTCTCCTACAAGGTCGAGAACACCCGCGAAGGTCAGGTGCTCGACTATGACAAGCTGACCATGACCATCGAAACCAACGGTGCGGTCAGCGGCGAGGACGCCGTGGCGTTCGCTGCCCGTATCCTGCAGGATCAACTGGCCGTCTTCGTGAACTTCGAAGAGCCCCAGAAAGAGGTCGAGGAAGAGCAGGTCCAGGAACTGGCCTTCAACCCGGCGTTGCTCAAGAAGGTCGACGAACTGGAGCTTTCGGTCCGCTCGGCGAACTGCCTGAAGAACGACAATATCGTCTACATTGGCGATCTGATCCAGAAGACCGAGGGCGAGATGCTGCGCACGCCGAATTTCGGCCGCAAGTCGCTCAACGAAATCAAGGAAGTGCTGGCGTCCATGGGGCTCCATCTCGGTATGGAAGTCCCGGCATGGCCGCCGGAAAACATCGAAGACCTCGCAAAACGCTACGAGGATCATTACTGATCGCCGGTCTGACCGGCCAATTCAAGGAGAAGGCTCATGCGCCACGGAAAATCCGGCCGCAAGCTGAACCGCACTGCCAGCCACCGCAAGGCGATGTTTGCCAACATGGCCGCCTCGCTGATCGAGCATGAGCAGATCGTGACGACGCTGCCCAAGGCCAAGGAAATTCGCCCCATCGTCGAAAAGCTCGTCACGCTCGGAAAGCGCGGCGACCTGCATGCGCGCCGGCAGGCCATCGCGGCCATCCGCGATGAACAGCAGGTGCGCAAGCTGTTCGACACGATCGCCACACGCTATGCGGACCGCAATGGCGGTTATATCCGGATCATGAAAGCCGGCTTCCGTCATGGCGACAGCGCGCCGATGGCGGTGGTGGAATTTGTCGACCGCGACATCGACGCCAAGGGTGCGGCTGACCGTGCCCGCGTCGAAGCGGAGGAGCAGGCTGCCGAAGAAGAAGCAGCGTAATCCCGTCGAAAAGATCGGGTTTGTGAAGGGGCCTTTAACGGCCCCTTTTTTTCGTTAAGCTACGGCGATTCCCGTCACCCGAGGAGCCTGAAGCCCCATGTCATCGTTTCGGATCCTGCCGTTTTTGGCGGCGTTCGTCGTCCTGTTCGGCGCGGTTGCAGCTGAAGCGCAGTACAATGACCGCAACCGCCGGGTGCCATCCACGATGGAAGAGGTGAGGTGGTCGTTCGCGCCACTGGTCAAGCGAACGGCGCCCGCGGTTGTCAACGTCTATGCCGAGCGGCTGGTCGAGCGGCGCTCGCCATTCGAGGGTGACCCATTCTTCGAGCAGTTCTTCGGCGGGCAGTTCGGGTCGCGCCGGCCGCGCATGGAGTCGTCGCTGGGCTCGGGCGTGATCGTCGATCGATCCGGCCTGATCGTTACCAACAACCACGTCATCGGTGACGCCGACGCCATCCGGGTCGCGCTCGCCGATGGTTCGGAATATGCCAGCACGGTCGTGCTGCGCGACGAGCGCTCCGACCTGGCCGTGCTGCGCATCGACGCAGGCAAAAACCTGGACTTCCTCGATCTCGCCAATTCGGACGCTGTCGAAACCGGCGATCTGGTGCTGGCCATCGGCAATCCGTTCGGCGTCGGTCAAACCATCACGTCAGGCATCGTCTCGGCGTTGGCCCGCACGCGCGTCGGCGTGTCGGACTTCGGTTTCTTCATCCAGACCGATGCGGCGATCAATCCCGGCAACTCCGGCGGCGCGCTCATCGACATGTCCGGCCGGCTGATCGGTATAAATACGGCGATCTTTAGCCGCTCCGGCGGGTCCAACGGCATTGGCTTTGCGATCCCCTCCAATATGGTGCGTGCGGTGATCGACCAGGCGCGCGGCGGCGCCGATGCCTTCGAGCGGCCCTATCTCGGCGCGTCCTTCGATGTCGTTACGCCGTCGATCGCCGAAAGCCTCGGCATGCGCCGGCCCCGCGGTGCGATTGTCACGGAAGTCGTGCGCGGCGGCCCGGCCGGCCGCGCCGGGCTGCGGCCCGGCGACGTGGTTCTCAACATCGACGGGCGCAAGATCGAGCACCCGGATGCACTCGGCTACCGGCTGGCGACAGCCGGTCCGGGCAAAGTCGTCACGCTGGCGTTGCTGTCGCGAGGCAGGCGGGTCGCGCTCGACGTGCGTCTGGAGCGCATTCCCGAGACGGTCCCGCCGCAATCCACGCTGATCACCGGTCCCAATCCTTTGTCGGGTGCGACAGTCGCCAACATCTCGCCACGCCTGCTCGACCGGCTTCGCATCCGCTATCGCGGCGACGGGGTTGTGGTCACCGACGTGCAACGCGGCTCGCCGGCCGCGCGCGCCGGATTCCGGCCCGGCGATATCCTGCTGCGCATCAACCGCGCCGAGATCGACAGTGTCGATAAGGTGATCGACGTCACCGCGTCAGGCGGTCGTTCCTGGAGTTTCGAGATCAACCGGAACGGCTCCAGGGTCCGACAGTTTTTCCGCGGGTAACGATGGCGGATCTCTTTGCCAGCCCGGAGCCCGAAAAGCAGGATGCCCAGCCGCTCCGACCGCTCGCGGACCGGCTGCGGCCTGACACGCTTGCCGACGTCGTCGGCCAGCAGCACCTGACCGGCGAGGAGGGCGCGCTGACCAGGATGATCGAAGCCGGAAGTCTCGGCAATATTATTCTTTGGGGCCCGCCCGGCACCGGAAAGACTACCATTGCCCGGCTGCTGGCCGGCGCCACGGGTCTGCATTTCGAGCAGATATCGGCAATCTTCAGCGGCGTCGCCGATCTGAAGAAAGTGTTCGATGCCGCACGGCTGCGCCTCGGCAACGGCGTGCAGACCTTGCTGTTCGTCGATGAGATCCACCGCTTCAACCGGGCCCAACAGGATTCCTTCCTTCCCGTGGTCGAAGACGGCACGATTGTCCTTGTCGGTGCGACCACCGAGAACCCGTCATTCGAATTGAACGCCGCGCTTCTCTCGCGGACCCGCGTGCTGACCTTGAAGCGGCTCGACGAGGAGGGGCTTGGCAGCCTGCTGTCACGCGCCGAAACGCTGATGGGCGGGTCGCTGCCGGTCACACCAGAGGCCCGGCACACAATGCTCGCCATGGCCGACGGCGATGGCCGCGCGGTGCTGACACTCGCCGAGGAAGTCTATCGCGCCACCAAGCCGGACGAAACATTGGACGAAGCAGGCCTCCGCGCCATTCTTCAGCGCCGCGCACCCATTTACGACAAGAGCCAGGACGGCCACTACAATCTGATTTCAGCGCTGCACAAATCGGTGCGCGGCTCCGATCCCGATGCTGCGCTCTACTATCTCTGCCGCATGTTCGATGCCGGCGAAGACCCGCTCTATCTCGGCCGCCGGCTCGTGCGCATGGCAAGCGAGGATATCGGCCTTGCCGATCCGCAGGCTTTGTCGATAGCTCTCGCCGCCAAGGATGCCTACGACTATCTCGGCTCGCCCGAGGGTGAGTTGGCATTGGCCCAAGCCTGCATCTATCTGGCGTCGGCGCCGAAATCGAATGCCGCCTATACCGCGTTCAAGGCTGCAATGCGCGCGGCCAGGAACAACGGATCGCTTCTGCCGCCCAAGCACATACTGAATGCGCCGACAAAGCTGATGTCTTCGGAAGGCTATGGCGACGGTTACCGCTACGATCACGACGAGCCGGATGCCTTCTCCGGCCAGGATTACTTTCCCTCCGAAATGGGCCGCCAGAGTTACTACGACCCGGTGGAGCGAGGTTTCGAGCGGGAATTGCGGAAGCGCCTGGACTACTGGGCGGCGCTGCGCCGGGAGCGGCAGGGCTGATAAACCTTTTCAGTTGATTGGTATCAAGGCCCGGTTGCCGCGAGTGCAGCAGTCTTGGCCGAACACGGAGGTGAGACATGCGCATTTTGCTCGTCTACGCGACGGTCGAGGGTCACACACGCAAGGTTTGCAATCACATCAAAGCCACGCTGGAAGGCGGCGGACACCAAGTCGTCGTGATCGACGCGAGCGATGAGACGGCATTGCCGGATCCGGACACCATCGACGCGGTCATCGCCGCAGCACCAGTGCACACCGGCACCTTCCCGGTGTCATTGCGCCGATTGCTGAAACGCCAGCACGAACAACTCATGGCGCGTCCCGGTGCATTTATCTCGATATCGCTATCGGCAGCTGGTTCGGACGAGGACGACATGGCCGAGATCGTCAAGATCACCGGCGATATGGGCGAGGAAACCGGCTGGTGGCCGGTCGCGGTTCACCATGCCGCCGGCGCGTTGAAATACACCGAGTATGATTTCTTCCGACGCTGGGCGCTGCGGCGGATAGCATTCCAGAATGATGGCCCAACCGATACGGACCGCGATTACGAGTTCACAGACTGGGTCGCGCTCGACACCTTCGTCACCGGATTCGTGAAGGAAGCGCCTAAACTGGCCGGAAAGATCTAGCGAGTCGCGCCGGATCGGCCTTCGGGGCCCTCCACCGGTCGATAGGAAAGATTCGAACCCGCATGATCTGATATAAATATCAGAGGGTTAAGAGGGAAACTTCGCAACAGATATAAAACACGCTCCGATCCTCGCCATATTCCGGTCCTTGGCTATGGTTCGGACCACTGGTGATGTCAGGACTTTGTGCGTGACCGCGGGGTGCGCTGCCTGATTGCGACCCCGCCTGTTGTATAGGTTTTTTGCCTGTGTCAGCGTTTCTTCAAAAAACTTAAAAGGATAGAGCGTGCCTGGCGCGAAACTTATTCACCGCCCCCAAACCCTCCCTTACAATCTCATCCGCCTGCTCACGGAAGTCTGTCGTGCACACCGGCTGATGGGGAGTGGGACGGTGCCTGCTGGGTAATACAGAGGTGTGTTGCTGGGTGATGAACCCCCACGGCAGGGCGGCATGAAGCGGCGCGCGCAGTCTTGTTTTCCCGGACAGAGTTCCGGGCCGCCGACCGAAGCTGCAAGACCACCGAACGGGCGGTCCGAGGATCGCTATACCTTTTAGACGTTGCGATGCTTTGACCGCCCGTCTTCCAGTTCTGTGACAACGCTGGTTCCGGGAATGGGGCGCGGTGGCGATGACGTGCGCCTTGTTGAGATAAAGCGCGCCACTCTCCACTCTTCGAGGGGGAGAATGCGATGTCAGCGTCTTAGCCGCCGGCTAAGTGCTGGAAATCGCAATTGGGGGAAGGAAGTACCCGTCGCCAACCAGCCCCCTTTCGCCGAACAAGGGCATGGAGTAGGAGGGCAGGCATGTTGCATCTCCTTCTCGTTGCCACCGGCGGCGCGCTTGGCGCGGCTGCCCGTCACTTGATGAACACGGCGGCACTGCGCCTGTTCGGGCCGGGGTTTCCGGTCGGCACGCTTGCCGTCAATGTCGTCGGTTCTTTCGCCATGGGCCTGCTAATCGCCGTTCTGGCGCGCCGCATTGGCGGAACCAGCAATGAAGTGCGCCTGTTTCTCGCCACCGGCTTTCTCGGCGGCTTCACGACGTTTTCGGCATTCTCGCTCGACTTTGCGCTGATGTGGGAGCGCGGCGATCACGGTGTGGGGTTCGTCTATCTTGCCGCCAGCGTTGTCCTGTCGATCCTGGCGCTGTTCGGCGGTCTGGCGATTGTCCGGGTGTTGGCATGAGCGGGCAGGGATCAGCGAAGGTCGAACAGAAAGATGTCGACGCCGACGAAGCCGGTATGCGCGTCGACCGTTGGTTCAAGCTGCATTATCCCGATCTGGCCTTCGGTGCGTTGCAGAAACTGCTGCGCACCGGCCAGGTGCGGATCGACGGCAAGCGTGCCAAATCCGATACGCGGCTGGAGGCCGGGCAATCCGTGCGTATCCCGCCCGGCGCGGGCGGTACGAGATCGTCCGGCGCGCCGCTGACGGCGCGAACCATGCGCAACGCCAGTGACGGCGAGGCTTTGCGCAAGATGATCCTCTACGAGGACCGCAAGGTGCTGGTCCTCAACAAGCCTGCCGGATTGGCTGTGCAGGGTGGATCCGGCGTCACCCGGCATATAGATGGCATGCTTGAGGCCTTTCGCAACCAGAAGGGCGAAAAGCCACGGCTCGTACACCGGATTGACCGCGATACCTCGGGTATTCTTGTCATCGCGCGGACGCGCGGCGCCGCGCAGCGGCTGACGGCTGCCTTTCGCGAGCGCGACACAAAGAAAACCTACTGGGCGCTGGTCAAGGGCGTGCCAGGCAAGCGGGAAGGGCGCATATCGACCTGGCTCGTCAAAGAGCCGACGCCTGATGGCGACCGGATGCGGGTGTGCAAGCATGGAGAGCCGGACGCCGACCATGCCGTGTCCGATTATCGCATCGTCGAAACCGCCGGGCAAAAGCTGACCTGGCTGGAGATGGAGCCGGTGACCGGGCGTACCCACCAATTGCGGGTCCACGCGCTGCACATGGGCTGCCCGATGATCGGCGATCCGAAGTATTTCGAAGACGATCCGAACTGGGAATTTCCGGGCGGCATCCAGAAGAAGCTGCATCTGCATGCGCGCCGCATTGTCATTCCGCATCCCGACGGCGGCACGATCAATGCGACCGCGCCGCTGCCGCCCCACATGGTTCAGAGCTGGAACCTGCTCGGCTTCAGCGAGAAGGACTCCGAGGCCGGCTGACGTCTGCGATCGCTAGAGCGCCTTGCGCAGGCTTTCGATGATGCTGCGGCGTTCCGCATCGTCGGCGGCGGTGTTGAGCCGCTGTGTCAGGGCGACGATGAACGCTGCGTAATCGTTGTTCCAGTCGGTCAACAATTCGCCGCGCGGAATGCGCTCCGGCAGCCGGCCCTTCGAGCGTGCGTCGCCGGCCACCAGCTCGAACGCCTCGTCCATCTGCGGCAAGACCACGGCCTCTGGTTGGAGGCCGCGCTCGATCAGAAGCCGCGCGAGTTCCTCGCGGGCGTCGTCATCGCCGTGATTGAGAAATATCCGCCCGGCGATCGGCGTCCGCGCCATGATCCAGTCGATAAGTTCGCCCTGATCGGCGTGTGCGGAGTAGTTGCCGAGCTGCCGGATGTCGGCCTTGACGAGGTACTCCCGGCCGTGAATCCGAACCATTGGTTCGCCGCTGGTGATGTAATGGCCGAGCGTGCCTGGAGCCTGATACCCGACGAACAGGATTGTCGCGTTGGAGCGCCAGATATTGTTCTTGATATGATGTTGGATACGCCCCGCATCCGCCATGCCGCTGGCCGAGATGATGATCGCGCCGCTGGTGATCTGGTTGATCGCCTTGCTCTCCTCGACGTCTTGGACGAGACGGAAACGCGAATCGCGAAACAGCGTCTCTTCGGAAACGGAAATATCATCCAGCGTGTGCGCATGCTTGATGAAGACTTCCGTCACCGCCTTGGCCAGCGGCGAATCGAGAAAAACGGTCGTGTGCGGGATTTCGCCTTCCGCCAGCAGCACGCCGATATCGTGCAGCAACTCCTGGCTGCGTTCGACCGCGAAGGCCGGGATCACCACATTGCCGCCGGCCGACAGGCCGCGGACGAGTTCTTTGCGCAGCATCTCGCGGCGCTTTTCGAGCGTGTAGTCGTCACGCTCGCGGTCGCCATAGGTGCTTTCGCAGACGATATAGTCGAAACCCGCTTCCGCGTCTGGCTCCGGGTGAAACACCTTCTCCTCCGGGCCGATATCGCCGGAAAACAGGATCCGCATCGTGTTCTTTCCGTCCGCGGAGGGAAACTTCATTTCCACCGAGGCCGAGCCAAGCATGTGACCCGCGTTCCAATAGCGCATGTGAACGCCTGTCTCCGGTTCGAACCAGGCGTCGTAGTCGACCGGCTTGAGCAGGTGCAGCGTTTCGCGGACGTGCTCTTCGGTATAGATCGGATCGACCGGCGGCTCGCCCTTGCGCTGCCGCTTGCGGTTGTAGCGCTCGGCATTCGACTTCTGGATTTTTGCCGAATCCAGCAGCATGAATGTAAGCAGATCGGCAGTCGGCGCGGTGCAATAGATCGGTCCGTCGAACCCATGCTTCACCAGTTTCGGCAGCAGGCCGGAATGGTCGATATGGGCGTGAGTCAACATAAGAAACCGGGCTTCGGCCGGATCGAATGGGAAAGGCTTGTCGTTTAACGCCCGGATCGTCTTGTTGCCCTGGAACATGCCGCAGTCGATCAGGAACCGCGTGCTCGCGGCTTCGACCAGAGAACAGGAACCCGTTACCGTTCCCGCAGCCCCGTGAAATGTCAGCGTCGCCATCGACCAACTCTCCTGTCAGAACACCAGACAGGTTTGGCAAATTGCCGATGGCGCGGCAAGTCCGGAAACTTGCTGCCCGGGCAGCGCCTTAGAATTCGGTCCACTCCTGCGGATCGGTGGCGAAGGCGGTATTGCCGGCTGTGGCGTGAACCGGAATCGGACTTGCCGGCGGTGCCTCGCGTTGCGGCAGCCGCTCCACATTGTCGAGCCGGAATTGCCCCATGCTTTCGCCGAGTGAAATCGCTTCGTCGGCCAGAGTTCGGATGCCCGCCGTGGTCTCCTCGACCATTGCCGCATTCTTCTGGGTGCCGTTGTCCATCTCGCTGATTGCGACATTGATCTCGGTGATCCCGTTCGACTGCTCGCCGGTGGCGTCGACGATCGTGCGGATGTGCTCGTTGACGCGGTTGACCTGCTCGACGATCGCCTCTAGCGACTTGCCGGTCTCGCCGACGAGTTGCACGCCGGTCGCCACCTTCTGGCCCGAGGCCTCGATCAGCGCCTTGATTTCATGCGCGGCATTGCCACAACGCTGCGCCAATTCGCGCACTTCCTGCGCGACAACAGCAAAGCCCTTGCCGGCATCGCCCGCCCGCGCGGCCTCGACGCCTGCGTTGAGCGCCAGCAGGTTGGTCTGGAAGGCGATGTCCTCAATCAGCACGATAATGTCGGAGATCTGGTTTGATGATTTCTCGATCTCGGCCATTGCGGAGACCGCATGCTCGACAATTTCGCCGGAGCGAGCGGCGTCCGTCGCAGTTGCGTCGGCCTGTTCACCGGCGCTGCGGGCGCTGTCGGCAGTCGAGCGAACCGACGCTGTCATCGTTTCCAGCGAGGCCGCCGTCTGCTCCAGCGCCGCCGCCTGCTGTTCGGTGCGGCGCGAAAGGTCCTCGGCGGCGTTGGCGATCCCGCGGCTGCCTTCTTCGATGTTCGTCGCGCTCAACACGGCAGCGCCGACCGTGACCCCAAGCTTCTCGACGGAAGTGTTGAAATCGCTGCGCAGGCTGTCAAGTTGCGGCACAAAGGCCTCATTGATCTGCACGGTCAGATTGCCGGCCGAAAGGTCGCGCAGGCCTTCGCCCAACGCGTTGATCGCGGTCTGCAGATCTTCGGATTCCGCTTGGCGCTCGGCGTCGCGTGTCGCACGGTCGCGCTCGTTGGCATTGCGCGTTTCCTCGGCTTCGGCCTCGGCTCGTCGGCGGGCGATCTCGCTGTCGCGAAAAACCGTGAGCGCTCTCGCCATCTCGCCGATCTCGTCGCCGCGATCGACACCGCCGATGCCGATATCGGTGTCGCCCTCCGCCATCGAAGCCATGACTTGTGTCGTTTCGGCGAGCGGGTTCTTGATCGAACGGCTTATCAGCCAGACGACCGCGCCGACGGCAATGCCGCCGATCAACACCGAGAGTAGCGCAAGCATAAGCGTATTCTGCGCCGCGGCGTCGGCCTTTGCGATCGCCTCGGCCTCCCGCTTTTCGAGCTGGGTGATCATCCGGTCGATGATCGGTTCCAGTATCGCGGCAATCTGCGCGCGCAGTTGCGTCTCGCGCAGGGTCTCCTCAACATAACGCTGAAACGTTTCGCCGTAGCTGGTGACAATTGCATCAGCCTCCGCGCGTTGCGGCAACCAGCTCAGGCCCAACTCGTCCCAGATCGCGTGGAAAGCCTCGATCTCCATCTCGTGCTGATCGGCATAAGTTTGGCTATGGGTGAGGATGAAATCCCGCTCAAGGGTGCGCAGCGTCAATAATGCGATCTTGAAGGCTGGCGCCTCGAGCTCGCCGACAATCTCTTCCACATCGCTAACTGCAGTTCGCAGCTCTCCACGCAAACCGCGCGTTTCGATCAGGCCGAGCAGCTCATGCGAAGCGACCAGGGCCCGGAAATCGTCGACATACCCGGCGAACGCCTCGTCGAGTTCGTCGATCTCGCTCAGCAGCCATGTGTTTTGCGACTCCTCGGCAATCTCGCGCAGCTTCCCGGTATCCTCGACGATCTCGCTTGCTAGCGCGCCGTGGTCGGCGATCAACGATTCTTCGCCGGTAAGCAGGTAATCCTTCTCGATGCGGCGGGCGTCTATGGTCTTCGAACCGATTTCCTCGATTGTAAAGGCAAGCGCTCCATCGACTTTCGCCGACTTCATCAGTTCATTCTGCCGATTCGCACCAACCATGAAAATCCCGGTGATGACGACCATTCCAACGATCGAAAGCGGTGCGAACATGGCCAGTTTGTGCGCGATGCGAAGACGCATGGGAGCTCCTCCGGGAAATCCTGTCTGATTGGGAGTAACGTGCCCGTAAAGAGGGCTCGGAAGACATACTGCGCCAAGCAGTTCGCGGATGGACCACATCGTCCGCCTGTAAAGGCGCCGCAAGTATTGGTTAGCGAATCCGCGCCTAAAATAGGGTTAACCAAAACCTCCCAAGCTTTGGGGCGTCTATATTTGAGCCCATAAGAAAACCGGCGGCGCTTTCGCGCCGCCGGTCTAAAACACTGTCCTGACTGATGATCAGCAGGAATAGTACATGTCGAATTCCACCGGGTGCGGCGTGTGCTCGTACGCGATGTTCTCTTCTTCCTTCAGCTCCAGATAGGCTTCGATCTGGTCATCGGAGAAGACGCCGCCGGCTTTCAGGAACTCGTTGTCGGCGCGCAGGGCCGCGATGGCCTCACGCAGCGAGCCGCAGACCGTCGGAATGTCGGCCAGTTCTTCGGCCGGCAGGTCGTACAGGTCCTTGTCCATCGGGTCGCCCGGATGGATCTTGTTTTTGACGCCGTCGAGGCCCGCCATCAGCATCGCGGCGAAGGCGAGATACGGGTTGGCGGTCGGATCCGGGAAGCGGATTTCGACGCGCTTGCCTTTCGGCGAACCGGAGAACGGGATACGGCAAGATGCCGAACGGTTGCGGGCCGAGTAGGCCAGCAGCACCGGAGCCTCGAAGCCCGGGACCAGGCGCTTGTAGGAGTTGGTCGACGGGTTGGTGAAGGCGTTCAGCGCCTTGGCGTGTTTGATGATGCCGCCGATGTAGTAGAGGCAGGTCTCCGACAGACCGGCATAGCCGTCGCCGGCCATCAGCGGCTTGCCTTCGCCCCAGATCGACTGGTGGACGTGCATGCCAGTACCGTTGTCGCCGTAGACCGGCTTCGGCATAAAGGTTGCCGACTTGCCGTATGCATGTGCGACGTTGTGCACGACGTATTTGTAGAGCTGAACTTCATCAGCTTTGAATGTCAGCGTGTTGAACAACATCGACAGTTCGTGCTGGGCAGCAGCCACTTCGTGGTGATGCTTCTCGGTCTTGACGCCCATTTCAGCCAGGACGGTCAGCATCTCGGAGCGGATATCCTGGGCCGAATCGACCGGGTTGACCGGGAAGTAGCCGCCCTTGGTGCGCGGACGGTGGCCGAGGTTGCCGGTCTCGTATTCGGCGCTGGTGTTGATCGGCAGTTCGACGGAGTCGAGCTGGAAGCCGGTATTGTAAGGATCAGCCGAGAACTTGACATCATCGAAGATGAAAAATTCCGGCTCTGGGCCGAAGTAGGCGGTGTCGCCGAAGCCGCCGGATTTCACGTAGGCTTCCGCACGCTTCGCGGTCATGCGCGGGTCACGATCGTAGCCTTCGCCTGAAATCGGGTCGAGGATGTCGCAGAAGATGCCCATCGTCGACTGCGCATAAAACGGGTCCATGTGGGCAGTGTCGGTGTCCGGCATCAGAACCATGTCGGACTCGTTGATCGCCTTCCAGCCCGCGATCGAGGAACCGTCGAACATCACGCCATCGGCGAACATGTCCTCATCGACAACCGCGGTATCGATCGTCAGATGTTGCAGCTTGCCGCGCGGATCGCTGAAGCGAAGATCGAGGAACTTCACCTCATTGTCCTTGATGTTCTTCAGAATGTCACTTGCACTCATTTTTCTTCCCTTTGGTTGAACTGGAAATTGCAGTTTGAAGGAGCGGGTACGCGATCAGATCGCGTCCGCACCGGTTTCTCCGGTCCGGATTCGGACCACTTCCTCGATGCTTGAAACGAAGATTTTGCCGTCGCCGATACGCCCGGTTTGGGCAGCGTTGCGGATGGCGTCCATGGCAGATTCCACCATCTCGTCGCCGACTACGACTTCAACCTTAACTTTCGGCAGAAAGTCAACGACATATTCGGCGCCGCGGTAGAGTTCTGTATGACCCTTCTGCCGCCCGAAGCCCTTGGCCTCGGTCACGGTAATCCCCTGAAGGCCGACTTCTTGCAGCGCTTCTTTCACCTCATCAAGCTTGAATGGTTTGATGATCGCTTCGATTTTCTTCATGTATGCGCGAGCCTCCGGGGACGATGTTGGTCAGACACAAGCAGGTGGCGTGCCAGATCGCATACCCGGCAATGAGTGTTGGACAAGCGCCAATTCCCGCTGCAAAATCCGGCCAGAATGCTGTCCATCTTCGCCGCAGGAGACAAAAATGCGCAAATCGATGGCGCGAAAAACATCACGCTGAGCAAAAAATAGGCAGATTGGGGGCGGTGTGACGATTAAGCCTACTGGCCGGTTCACCGAGGCAGCTGTCATGAGTTGCGCCCAGATGAGCCGGGCCGATAGCTGGACGATTCAAAACGGCTTCGCGTCGGGCTATCAGTTGATGCTGGAAGCTGGTGCGGCGATCGCCGGTCGCGCCATGCAAGAATTCGCAGGTGCCGCGACCATTCATGTCCTCTGCGGCCCGGGCAACAATGGCGGCGACGGCTACGTGGCCGCAACGAAACTGGCGGCGGTCGGAGTTCCGATCCGGATTTATGCACTGGGCGCACCGCGTGCGGGCTCGGACGCGGCCATCGCAAGAAACGACTGTCCGGTAAATGCAGAGGTCTTCCCTGAATTCAGTCCGGAACCACGCGATCTTGTGATCGACGCGGTTTTCGGCGCCGGCTTGACGCGGGAGCTTCCGGTTGATGTCGTTACTGCATTTACAATCGCCCGGGAGGCGCGGTGCCGCGTGATCGCCGTGGATCTGCCAAGCGGCCTGAATGGCGACAGCGGGTTCGATCTCGGTGGAACGCTTCAAGCCGACGTGACCGTCACGTTCTTCAGAAAGAAGCCGGGACATCTGCTCTATCCGGGCAGGGCGTTGTGCGGTGAGATCTTTGTCGCCGATATCGGCGTCCGCGACGGCGTGTTCGAGGGCGAGCCACCGAGCATCTTCGAAAATCAGCCGGTTTTGTGGGCTGGATGGTTGCCTGACAACGCCGACCGGCAGCACAAATACACGCGCGGCCACGTCGGGGTGTTTTCCGGACCGCGCCTGGCATCCGGCGCATCGCGCCTGGCCGCGCTATCGGCGCAAGCCGTCGGGCCGGGCGCGGTGACCATTCTGGGCAGGCCAAGCGCCCTCGATATTCAGGCCGCCCATGTGACGTCGATCATGCTTGCAGTTGCCGAGGCCGGCGACGGGGCTGCAAAGCTGCGCGCCTTGAAAGGTTGCAGCGCCGCGGTGATCGGTCCGGGTTTTCGCGATCTTCGCGAAGCCGCTTCGATTATCGTCTCCCACCTTGCGAACAACCGTGAGCGCCCGATCCCGTTGGTCGTGGATGCGGACGGCATCACTGCGCTTGCCAGGCAGCCGGAGACCTTCTTCGAAGCTGCGGCAGGCAGCGCGCCATCGCTCGCGCTGACACCACATGAAGGCGAGTTCGCAAGGCTGTTTCCCGATCTGGCCGCTGCGGAGGGCATGGCCAAACATGAAAGGGCGCTCGCGGCCGCGAAAACAGCCAATGCGATTGTCGTGTACAAAGGTCCGGACACCGTGATCGCGGCACCAGACGGTCGCGTGGCGATCAACGCGAATGCTCCGCCGGCGCTTGCCACGGCGGGATCCGGAGATGTGCTCTCGGGTCTGATCGCGGGGCTGGCCGCACGCCGAATGCCCCTGTGGGAGGCGGCTTGCGCGGCAGTATGGTTGCATGGTGAGTCAGGCGCGGCGGCCGGGCCGCTTGCTATTGCCGAGGACCTTGTGCCGGCATCCCGGATGGCGCTCGAAAGTCTATTGTCGCGGTGACACTAGGTCCATAAACGCCATGGCGGCATGCGGCGCGCGCGCCTTGCCCTCGTGGATGAAGAAGATGAAGACATCGCGCGGGGTCTTGGCGACGGGACGTTGCGGATGGGCGAGGGGCAGGCCATCGGGCACGTCGCCTCGGGCGAGGCTGCCGGCAATCCCGGCCCAGCGCGCCAGCGCCTCGGGCGCATAGGCCGTCGGGATGCTGTCGTCGCCGGTCTGCAGCCGCAGATAGGCGAAATCGGCGGTAACATCGGCAATCGCCGGATAGGTGAAGTGGTCGGCATAGACGATGGCCGCATTGTAGCGCGCCGCCAGTTCGACAAACTCCGGCACCTTGAAGCTGTCGTGGCGGACCTCCAGAGCATGGCGAAGGGGCACGCCGTTGGAGGATGTGGGCAACAATTCCAGGAAAGCCTCGAAATCGTCGGGTTCGAACCGTTTGGTCGGCGCGAACTGCCACAGGATCGGGCCGAGCTTTGCGCCCAGAACCGAAACATCCTGCGCAAAGAACTTGTCGAGCGAACCACCGGCCTCTGCCAGCACCTTGCGGTTGGTGACGAACCGGTTCCCCTTCAGCGCGTAGACGAAGCCGTCGGGTGCTTCCGCCGCCCATTTCGCCAGCGTTGCGGGTGCCTGGCCGCGATAGTAGGTGGCGTTTATCTCGATGGTCGAAACCTGCCGGCTCGCAAACTCGAGCTGACGCTTCTTTGGCAGGTCCGCCGGATAGAATGTCCGGTCCCAAGCCTCGAATATCCAGCCGCCCATGCCGGCGCGTATCGTTCCTTGCTGCGGCATGGGCGAATAGTCATGCAAACCGGCGCACGTGGCAATCCGTTTCTTGCCACACCCGCGCCGATCAGTCGTGCGACGGACTACTGGTCGATCGAAATCTTGCGTGGGGACGAAACCGCCTCGGCCTTCTTCGGCATGCTGACCACCAGAATACCCTTGTCGAACCGTGCGCTTATCTTGTCGGCATCGACCCGGTCGGGCACCGGCATGGACCGCTGGAACGAACCGTATGAACGCTCGGTGATATGGACATCGTCCTTTTCCTCGTCGCGCTCGTGCTTCTTCTCGCCTTTCAACGTGAGTACGCCGTCGCGCACGCTCAGATCGACATCGTCCTCGACCAGGCCAGGCAGTTCGGCGGTCATGACGATCGTGTCGTCATTTTCGGTGACATCGATTGCAGGGCTCACTGCGCCCGCCGGCATCCGGGCCCAAAGGTCGCGCATCGCAGGTGTTCGGCGGTCACCGCCGAAGAACCCACCCATCAGGTCGTCCATTTCCTTGCGAAAATCGTCAAACATGCCCGTTGACCACATCGTGGGCAGATTGCTTTTCGATTTCTCGGCCATGACTTGCTCCTTTCCGTTTCCAAAAAGAGGAAAGCGGAAGAATCCTAGTCATATGGCCATTTGCGCGCGTTGATTGCCGTCAATTGGCTTGCGGCATCCGGCCCTTCGGCCTGTAGAAGCGCTGCATCAATCTCAGCGGAACGCCACCCAGAGAGTAATGCGTGATGCCGGCGCGGGTGTAGACACCATCGCCGCAGATCGCTGCCGCTGCCATCATGCCGCTTTCGATCGCCGGCCCGATCCCTTCGCCGAGATCGATCGAGGCAAGGCCGGCACTGTCACCGATCAGGAAGCAATTGTCGCGGCGCACGTCACCCTCATAGGCGAACATGAAGTAGGGGTGCCCGGTCGCCTTCATCGAGCCGGCCGTCTTTTCGTCGAGCAATCCCTGGACGACCAGGTCGCCGAGAAAGTCTCGAAAATGGTCATGAATGTTCGTGCCCGAGTTCTTGAAGTACTTGCTCTTGCCGCCGAGCCCGATGTTCACGTGACCATTGCCCTTCGGTACGAACCAGGCGTAGCCTCGCAATCCACGCCGGAAGAAGTAGAGATGACAGCGATCCGACCGCTCGGGGAGGGGGAACTCTTTCTCCAGCGTCGCGATCTGCAGAGATTTCCGGGGTGTGCCATCGAACAGATTGCGCCGGACCGGACACATCGTGCCGCCGGCACCGACGAGATAGCGGCAGCGATAGGTATCGTCGATGACATAGCCTTCTCCATCGCGGACGATCGCCTTGACGGCGTGTTTCTCGACAGGCGCGCGCGATCGTTCAAGCAACCAGTGATCGAACTCGGTGCGCCGTATCGAATAGTTTGCCGCCGGTGTCGGAAACCAGTTCAGCCCGAACGGGATTTTCGGAAAATAGGTGCGGATGTCGAGTTTCAGGATCGGGTGCGGATACCCGTCCAGCGTCTCGCCGAGATCGTCAACGGCCTTCTGCGTGATCCACCCGGCGCACAGCTTCAGACGTGGAAATCCCGCCTTGTCGAGCACAAGGACATCCTGGCCCCGTTTGACCAGTTCGGCTGCACAGGTGCTGCCGGCCGGGCCGCCACCAACGATGATTGTTTCGGCATAGCGCATCGCCAAAGTTGAACACCGCGCCGGGCCGTTCCGTCAACCGGCTACTCGGCGGCCTCGATCCGTTTTTGCGGCCGCCGGTCCAGCAGCTCTTTCAAGAACCGGCCGGTGTAGGACCGCTCTTCGTGGACTACATCCTCGGGGCGTCCCACGGCCACGATCTCGCCACCGCCGTCGCCACCTTCCGGTCCGAGGTCGATGATCCAGTCGGCTGTTTTGATGACTTCAAGATTGTGCTCGATGACAACAACCGTATTGCCGGCATCGACCAATTCGTGCAGCACATCGAGCAGCTTGGCGACGTCATGGAAGTGCAGGCCGGTTGTCGGCTCGTCGAGGATGTAGAGCGTCCGGCCTGTCGCGCGCCGCGACAGTTCCTTTGCGAGCTTGATGCGCTGCGCTTCGCCGCCCGACAGGGTCGTCGCCTGCTGACCGATCTTGATGTAGCCGAGGCCGACCCGGTTGAGCGTCACCAGCTTGTCGCGCACCGCAGGGACCGCGGCGAAGAACTCCACACCTTCCTCGACGGTCATGTCCAGGACATCGGAGATCGACTTGCCCTTGAACAGCACTTCCAGCGTTTCACGATTGTAGCGCTTGCCATGGCAGACATCGCAGGTCACGTAAACATCCGGCAGGAAGTGCATCTCGATCTTGATGACGCCGTCGCCCTGACACGCTTCGCAGCGGCCGCCCTTGACGTTGAACGAAAAACGGCCCGGCTGATAGCCGCGCGCCTTGGCCTCCGGCAATTGCGCGAACCAGTCGCGGATCGGCGTGAACGCGCCGGTGTAGGTCGCCGGGTTGGAGCGCGGTGTGCGGCCGATCGGCGACTGGTCGATATCGATGACCTTGTCGAGGAACTCCAGCCCTTCGATGCTGTCGTGCTCGGAGGGCACTTCGCGCGCGCCGTTGATGCGCCGCGCCGCCGCCTTGTAGAGCGTCTCGATCAGGAAGGTCGATTTGCCGCCGCCGGAAACGCCGGTCACGCAGGTGAATGTGCCGAGCGGAATCTCGGCCGTCACGTCCTGCAGGTTGTTGCCGCGCGCGCCTGACACCGTGATGGCGCGGCCTTTCTTGATTTCGCGCCGTTCTTCCGGCGCGGGGATCGCCAACGCACCGGAAAGATACTGCCCCGTCAGCGAGGCCGGGTTGCTCATGATTTCGCCGGGTGCGCCGGATGCGATGATCCGCCCGCCGTGGACGCCGGCCTGCGGGCCGATGTCGACAACGTGGTCGGCGGACAGGATCGCGTCCTCGTCATGCTCGACGACAATCACCGTATTGCCGAGATCGCGGAGATGCCGAAGCGTGTCCAGCAAGCGTGCATTGTCGCGCTGGTGCAGTCCGATTGATGGTTCGTCGAGCACGTAAAGCACGCCGGTCAGGCCCGAACCGATCTGCGACGCCAGCCGGATACGCTGGCTTTCGCCGCCGGACAGTGTTCCCGAATTTCGCGACAGTGTCAGGTAATCCAGGCCGACGTCATTCAGGAAACGCAGCCTTTCGCGGATCTCCTTGAGGATGCGGTGTGCGATTTCGGCCTGCTTCTCGGAGAAGCTTCCTTCGACTTCATCGAACCAGCGAACCGCATTGCGGATCGAGAACTCGGTCACCTGCGAGATGTTCAACCCGTCGATCTTGACCGCCAGCGCCTCCGGCTTGAGCCGCTGCCCGTTGCATCGCTCGCATGGCGTGGCCGACATGTAGCGCTCGATCTCCTCGCGCGCCCATGACGAGTCTGTTTCTTTCCAGCGCCGCTCCAGATTGGGAATGACGCCCTCGAAGGTCTTGGTCGTCTTGTAGGACCGCAAGCCGTCGTCATAGACGAAATCGATCTGCTGCTTTCCGGTCCCGTAGAGGATCGCGTCGCGGGCCGCTTCGGGCAGAGACGACCACTTGTCGGTGATCTTGAAACCGTAGGTCTTGCCGAGCGCCTCGAGCGTTTGCTTGTAGTAGGGCGAACTGGATTTCGCCCAGGGCGCGATCGCGCCGTCATGCACGACAGCATCGCGATTGGGAACAACCAACGCGCGGTCGATCTTCTTCTGCACGCCAAGCCCGTCGCAAGCCGGACACGCGCCGAACGGATTGTTGAACGAAAACAGCCGAGGCTCGACTTCCGGGATCGTGAATCCCGAGACAGGACAGGCGAACTTCTCCGAGAAGACGACACGTTCGTGCGTTTCGTTCTTCGACTTGTTGACGGCATCCGGGCCGGTATCGTCTGCGGGCAGGGGCTTGTCGGCGAACTCCGCGACCGCAAGACCGTCGGACAGGCCAAGCGCCGTCTCCAGGCTGTCGGCCAGCCGTGAGACGATACCGTCGCGCACCACGACACGGTCCACGACGACATCGATGTCGTGCTTGTATTTCTTGTCGAGCGCCGGCACGTCGGCTATCTCGTAGAACTCGCCATCCACCTTGACCCGCTGGAAGCCCTTCTTCATCAGCTCGGCGAATTCCTTGCGGTACTCACCCTTGCGGCCACGCACGATGGGCGCGAGAATGTATAGCCGGCTGCCTTCGTCGAGCGTCATCAGCCGGTCGACCATCTGGCTGACGGTCTGGCTTTCGATGGGCAGTCCCGTCGTGGGCGAAATCGGGACGCCGACCCGCGCGAACAGCAGGCGCATGTAGTCGTAGATTTCGGTGACCGTGCCAACCGTGGAGCGAGGATTGCGCGATGTCGTCTTCTGCTCGATTGAGATGGCAGGCGACAGTCCGTCGATCTGGTCGACATCCGGTTTCTGCATCATCTCCAGAAACTGACGCGCATAGGCAGACAGGCTCTCGACATAGCGCCGCTGGCCTTCCGCATAGATCGTATCGAACGCCAGCGAAGACTTGCCCGACCCCGACATGCCGGTCATCACGATCAGCTTGTCGCGTGGCAAATCGAGGTCGACATTCTTCAGGTTGTGCTCGCGGGCACCCCGGACTGAAATGTACTTCTGGTCTGTCATGGATCGTGCCTGATGCGGTTGGCCGCGTATCACTCCCATTTAAGCGATGGGTCCGAGATGTCGAGACGAAGACGGTTACTCTGCTGACTTTCCCCGACTCGCGAAGTACGCTTGACAAGCGTGTCGCACGCGCACTAGAACAATACAAGAACAAAAAGACCCTGTGGACAGAGCCGCCGCATGTGGAGCGCGTCGGCGCGCTTGTTTAGGGTCAGCGGCGAATTCGATTATTCTTGCGGGAGTCGCGCGTCATGGCGGGTAGCGTCAACAAGGTCATTCTGGTCGGTAATCTCGGGGCGGATCCGGAGATCCGGCGGCTCAATTCCGGTGAACCGGTCGTCAATCTGTCGGTAGCGACCTCCGAACAGTGGCGCGACAAGAGCAGCGGCGACAGGCGGGAACGCACGGAATGGCACCGTGTCGTGATCTTCAACGACAACCTTGCCAAAGTCGCCGAGAACTATCTGAAGAAGGGCAGCAAGGTCTATATCGAAGGCCAGCTGCAGACCCGCAAGTGGACCGACCAGAACGGTCAGGACCGCTACACCACGGAAATCGTGTTGCAACGGTTCCGCGGCGAATTGCAGATGCTCGATAGCCGCGGTGAAGGCGAGGGCGCCTATGGCGGCGGTCAGCAGCGTGTGAGCGGCGGCTATGGCAACGACCGTGGCGGATCGTCCGGTGGTCAGCAGTCGGGCGGCAATGACTTCGTTCGCGACATGGATGACGAAATCCCGTTCTAACCCCTGATTGGAGCGACCTTGTATCCACAGTCTCGCTCAAAGAGGGATCGAACCGCCGCCTTGGTGGTAACGATCAGCCTGGCGGCGATCCTCCTGTCGCTGACGCAGGTGTTTGCCGGCGAGGCTGATGTCGTGGATGCCGGGGGTCGCATGGGCGCCGACGGTACATGGCGTTTCGACGTGACGGTCAGGCATGATGACGCCGGCTGGGACCACTACGCCGACAAGTGGGACATAGTCGGTCCTGACGGGACCGTATATGGCGAGCGCGTGTTGTTGCATCCGCACGACAACGAGCAGCCGTTTACCCGGTCGCTCGGTGGGGTGCATATTCCCGACAGCATCGATACGGTCACGGTCCGGGCGCATGACAGCGTGCATGGCTATGGCGGCAAGACACTGGAAGTCGATCTGGATGCGTTGCGCTAGAGCGATCAGGCGGCGATCAGCGCCTTGACGCCATCGGCGACGAACTGGACGGCAAGCGCCGACAGGATGACGCCCAGCAGACGGGTCAGCACGGTGCGCCCCGTATTGCCAAGCAGACCCTCGACCCGTTCGGCGAGCAGGAACACGCCGTAGGTCAGCAGGACGATCGACAGGATAATCCCGATCAGAGCCGCACGACCGCCAATGCCTTCGAACTGGCCCGACAACAGAATGGTCGCCGAGATGGCGCCTGGCCCCGCGAGCAGCGGAATGGCGAGGGGAAACACCGACACGCTATGAATCTCGTCCTGCGTCATGGCGCGCCGCGCTGTGTTTTCATGCCGCTCCTGGCGGCGCTCGAAAACCATCTCGAACGCGATCCAGAACAGCAGCAGTCCGCCAGCTACGCGAAACGCCGCTAGTGTCACCCCAAAAAGGGCCAGGATCAGCGTCCCAGCAATCGCAAAGACCACAAATACGCATGCCGCGATCAGCGTCGCGCGCAATGCCACCTGCCGCCGCTCGGCGCGGTTCATGCCCGCGGTGATCGCGAGAAACAGCGGCGCCAAGCCGGGCGGATCGATCGTAACGAACAGGGTCACGACGGCGTTGATGAGCAGATCGGCATCCATGGCTGTGCCTATAGATCAATCGATAAGCGGCGCAAGCACATATGATCCGGTTTGAGGCTGGTCAGGCGGGAATGCGACAAGCGGCACTTCGAAATCGCGGCATCTTTCCCGTCAGAACCTGTGGCGCATGCTGAAAGAGAGCGTGTATGTGGTTTCCGCATCAAAGCTGATGTCCGGATCACGCAGTTCGAAATTGCCCGGCGACACCTCGACGGAGTCGGGCCGGAAGACTTTCGGGCTGCGTATCAGTCCGTGCTGGATTCCAGCGTCGACCTGTGCCGACCAACCCGTCGCGAAGTCGACACCGACATGTCCCGAAACTGATCCGTAACCGCTGGTGCTGGAGCCCTTCAGATTGGCGTGATTGTAGCGATCGATGCTGCCCAGTCCCTCTGCAGACAGGGTATCCACTGCGTTCCAGCGATTGAACGATAGACCGCCGCGGGCTGTGATCCCGGTTCGGAGGACGGCGCCATTCTTAAGTGGCCAGTCCTGGCCAAAATCGACACCGAGATAGGGTATGACACCGTTGTCTTCGACGTCCGTGAAGTATCGCGCATTCAGAATGCCGTTCACGCCGAATGCCGGGAAGGAAGCATCGACGTTGTGGCGTATGTCCGTGTTCCGTCCGGCAAGGTGCAGCCCGGCGAGCCCGGCAATGGACAGACCGGCACGAGGCGCAAAACTGGACGGCGTTTCCGTTATCCAGTACCGACCTAGACGCGTTTCGAGCTTTAGATAGGTCTCCTGGTAGTCAACCCCAGCGTTACCGGTGATGTTCCCCGGCGAGTTCACAAAAGAGCCGAAAGCGTCTCCGACCCCCGGTATGCCAAAATTGTCCACGGAACCGTTGAATGCCGATCGGCCTTCGACGCTCACCTGGCCGACTTCAACAGACAAGCCGGCGAAGTCGCGGTAAAAACCGGGCTGTATGTCGCCCTGCCGGTCGAGCCATTCCTTGACTGATGGCCGGTTCGTGACATCGACGCCTCCGTAGTAGACCCTGCCTTCGGCAGAAACCTCAAGCTGGAACGCCGGATTGATCAGGCCGCCGGTTGCCGTTTCGCCAGCGAAGCCCGAGATGTTGTATTTGGCTCCGCCGACGAAACCCACCCCGGCATAGGGCGTGACCTCGAAGTCGCCGAAGAACATCTCGGCAAATTGGGCCAAGCCCAGGCCCGCTCCACTTCCAGCGTTCGCCGGATTGCCTTGTGTTTGAGAAAAGGCCGGAACCGCTGCCATGGAAACGATCGATCCTATGGCAATGACTGAAGCCGTGGATTGTAGCCGAGACAGGCGGCCATGCCTGCGATGCGCCATTCGATACCCCTTCTTCGTCTCTCTGCGGAGCCGTTTCTTGCATGTTAGTAAACGCAGATAACGTAAGGGAAGTCACGATGGCTGCAATTTATGACGTTGGGGAAAAAATTGTCTCCGACTGTGGCACTATTGTCGCAGTTGCAGCCTGTCAGGTTCGGGTCAGTTGCGCGCGGGAAGTCAGAACATGCGCCGTGTTCGCGCGAATTTTCCCGATACGGTCCGCGAAATGGCATCCACCGGTTTCACTCGGATAACGACGCTTTCGTGCAGGTCTCTTCGGGCGATTCTTGCGAGCGCTTCCAAGTCCGGCTCCCCGGTGCGCGCCGGATCGGGTACATATCGGAGTTCAACATCGGTCGGCTGATGTTGAACAAGCTGGTACTGTAGCAGCGGTACTGCGGCCTGGAGATCGGACATCGCGATGTTCGCGAATCGGTGACTGCCATCCGCATAGTGGAACATGTCGCGCGAACGCCCGCCGATTGTCCGCAGCCGTGGCGACGTGCGTCCGCAACCGCAGCGGCCTGCAGCCATTACGCCTCGATCTCCTATGCGATACCTGATCAGCGGCATGACGGCATTGTGAAAGGGCGTTATCAGTATGTCGCCTTCTGTACCGGCAGGCACCAGTTTACCATCCTGGTCTGCAATCTCCAAGTGTACGGCGCCGGACACCGTGTGATAGTCGCCCGATACCGGGCATTGCAGCGCAATGTATCCGGTTTCTTGCGCCGAATATGCATCAACGACGCGGGCGCCGAGATACTCGGTGATCGCCATTCGCTGATCGTCGAGAACGGCTTCTCCAAATGTCAAAACCGCCTCGATACCAAGTCGCCGGGCATCGGCGCCCATGACCAGGGCTATTTCGGCAGCGACGCTGGGATAGGCGGTAAGATAGGCCGGTTTTCGGTGTTGCAGCCAGTCGATCTGCTGGTCGGTCGACGTCTCTTGCGAGAGTGTATGCGATAGCGCCCCCGGGGCGTGAAGCGACCAGCCGCGTGTGGTCTTGCCATCAGGAAACGTCAGCTCCGGATCCTTCGAATAGCGAATTGTGGCAAGTGGCTTTCGCGTGTCGAGCTCGCCCAGCGCGATCAACCTTTCATTGATGCAAGCTGCCATCAGAAGCGAAGAGCGTGTCTTGGCTGCAAGAAACGGTTTGCCGGTGGTGCCGGATGTGGCGCTCCATTCGAACGGCTTCTGTGCATCGGGAAGATCGTTGTCGAACTTGTCGTCGCCGCATGCGATTAGCTCTTCCTTGGTCAGCACAGGAATGTCCGTCCAACGCGTGAAGTCGATCTTTCCGTCCCTGCCAAAAACCGGATCGAGACGATCCTGGTAGAGCTTTACGTATTCGCGCGCGCGGCAGAGCACCATGGCAAGCAGTGCTTCCTGGTAGGAGCGCAGGTCTTTGCGGCTCATGGCGTCGCATTTTTCAAGTTGCGCGATTATGTTTCTCGGATCGAGCATTGCTACATCTTCAACTGCGGAACGCGCACGGTCCAGTCTCTCCTTGCACTCGGTGGCCGAAACCCTATCTGGTCGACAGCGTGCGCAACTGAAAGGCGGATGGTGGCAACATCTGCGCGGGCCTGTCTGGCGGCGCTACCGGAATGACATTGATGATCATTGTACATGGGGTGGAAAAGCCGGTAGGAACGGGTGCGGTTATTCGCTTTTTGAAATGCGATCCGCTAGTCTCGCGGGAATGATTCTCAACAGCTAAAGCCAGACAGATTTGAGCGACGAAACACCCATTTCGGGTTCGGACGGCGGTTCCGGCATCGAACCCGTCTCAATCCTGGAGGAAATGCAGCGGTCTTATCTCGATTACGCGATGAGCGTGATCGTGAGCCGCGCGTTGCCGGATGTGCGCGACGGCCTGAAGCCGGTGCATCGGCGCATTCTCTATGCCATGCATGAAGGCGGTTTTCACTGGAACCGCAAATACGTGAAATCTTCGCGTATCGTCGGCGATGTCATGGGTAAATATCACCCGCATGGCGACGCGGCGATCTACGACGCGATGGTGCGCATGGCCCAGGACTGGTCGCTGCGCGTGCCGCTGGTCGACGGGCAGGGCAATTTCGGTTCCATTGATGGCGATCCGCCGGCCGCGATGCGGTACACCGAATCCCGCCTTGAAAAAGTCGCCCACGAACTGCTGGAGGACATCGACAAGGAAACAGTCGATTTCCAGGACAACTACGACGCGTCGGACCGCGAGCCGATGGTGCTGCCGGCGCGTTTCCCGAACCTTCTCGCCAACGGTTCGGGCGGCATCGCGGTCGGCATGGCGACCAACATCCCGCCGCACAATCTCTCGGAAGTCATAGACGGCTGCATCGCCCTGATCGACAATCCGGCGATCGATCTGGTCGAGATGATGGGCATCATTCCGGGGCCGGATTTCCCGACCGGCGGCATCGTACTCGGCCGAGCCGGAATACGCTCCGCCTACGATACGGGCCGCGGCTCGATCGTCATGCGGGGCCGCGCCGCAATCGAGCCGATCCGCAACGATCGCGAGGCCATCGTGATTACCGAGGTTCCCTACCAGGTCAACAAGGCGGGGATGATCGAGAAAATGGCCGAACTGGTGCGCGAGAAGCGCATCGAGGGCATCTCCGATATCCGCGATGAATCCGACCGGCAGGGTTACCGGGTCGTCGTCGAACTGAAGCGCGACGCCGTCGCTGACGTTGTGCTCAATCAACTCTATCGCTTCACGCCGCTGCAGACTTCGTTCGGCGCCAACATGGTGGCGCTGAATGGCGGCAAGCCGGAGCAGATGACGCTACTCGACATGCTGCGCGCCTTTGTGGCGTTCCGCGAAGACGTCATCAGCCGGCGTACCAAGTTCCTGCTGCGCAAGGCGCGCGAGCGGGCGCATGTGCTCGTCGGCCTGGCGATCGCCGTTGCCAATATCGACGAGGTGATTGCACTCATCCGCAATGCACCCGATCCGGCGACCGCGCGCGAGCAATTGATGAGCCGCCGCTGGCCCGCCCGCGATGTGGCCCCGCTGATCGCGCTCATCGACGACCCGCGCCATGGCATCGATCCCGAAGACAACACCTACATGTTGTCGGAGGAACAGGCCCGCGCCATCCTCGATCTGCGCCTGCAGAGGCTGACAGCACTTGGACGCGACGAGATTGCTGACGAACTGAACAAGATCGGCACCGAAATCCGAGATTATCTGGACATCCTGTCGTCGCGCGCCCGTATACAGGGCATCGTCAAGGATGAGCTGTTTGCGGTGCGCGACGAATTCGGCACGCCACGACGCACCGAACTCGCCGAAGGCGGTCCGGATATGGACGACGAGGACCTGATTGCCCGCGAGGACATGGTGGTCACCTTCAGCCATCAGGGCTACATCAAGCGTGTTCCGCTCGATACCTACCGGGCGCAGCGTCGCGGCGGCAAGGGCCGCTCGGGTATGGCGACCAAGGACAAAGACTTCGTTACCCGGCTATTCGTTGCCAACACGCATACACCGGTGCTGTTCTTCTCGTCTCGCGGCATCGTCTATAAAGAGAAGGTCTGGCGCCTCCCGATCGGGACGCCGCAATCGCGTGGCAAGTTCCTGCGCAACATGCTGCCGTTGCAGGAAAACGAACGCATTACGACGATCATGCCGTTGCCGGAAGACGAGGAAAGCTGGGCCGAGCTGGACGTTATGTTCGCGACGACGAACGGCACCGTCCGCCGCAACAAGCTGTCGGACTTCGTCCAGGTCAATCGAAACGGCAAGATCGCGATGAAGTTCGAGGATGACGGCGGCGAGATCCTCAATGTCGCAACCTGCTCGGAACAAGACGACGTCCTGCTCACGACCTCATTCGGCCAGTGTATCCGCTTCGCCGTTCCGGAAATCAGGGTTTTTGCCGGCCGCAACTCAGTCGGGGTGCGCGGTATCTCGCTTGCCGAGGGCGACCGGGTCATATCGATGACCATCGTCGGTCATGTGAACGCCGAAGCCTGGGAACGCGCCGCCTATCTCAAGCGCTCGACCGCCGAACGCCGCGTTGGCGAAGGCGAGGGTGACGAGGATGTCATCGAACTGGTCGGCGAGGTTGTCGAAGGCGAGGGCGAACTCTCAAACGAGCGCTATGAGGAATTGCAGTTGCGTGAGCAGTTCATTCTCACGGTATCGGAGTTCGGATACGGCAAGCGGTCTTCCTCCTACGATTTCCGGACATCGGGACGCGGCGGCAAGGGCATCCGTGCGACCGACACGTCCAAGACCGATGAAATCGGTACGCTCATCGCCACTTTCCCCGTCGACGACGGCGACCAGATCATGTTGGTGGCGGATTCCGGTCAGGTCATCCGCGTGCCGGTGGACGGTATCCGCTTCGCGTCGCGCGCGACGAAGGGTGTTACTATCTTCAACACCGCCAAGGGCGAACGGGTGGTATCGGTTGAGCGCATCCGCGAGCCGGAGGAAGAGGGCGACGCCGACGACGGCGAAACCATCACAACGGACGAACCTCCAGAAAACGCGTGACAGCCGTGATGTAGCGTGTCTTTGCTTGCCGGGAAACCCGGCAAGAAAGGTACGCTCATGTTCATCGATCCCGCAGCATGGTTCGCTTTCGCGGTCGCGAGTTTCATCATCGTAATCGTCCCGGGGCCGTCGGTAACGGTGATCATCGCGAATTCACTGCGCGCGGGAAGCAGCGCCGGAATGTCGAATGTCGCCGGAACGCAGTTCGGCATACTAACCATGATTGTTGTTCTGGCAGCCGGCCTCAACGTTGTGGTGACGGTGGTCGGCGAGGCGTTTGTTTTCCTGAAAATCGCCGGTGCGGCCTATCTGATCTGGCTCGGCTGGAAGATGTGGCGATCTGATGGAACACTTGGCGAGGCGGACGAAACTGCGCGGCTTCGGTCCTGGTGGGGCTATTTCTGGCAGGGTTTTCTGGTCATCTGGTCGAACCCGAAGGCGCTATTCCTGTTCGGCGCCTTCATCCCGCAATTCGTCTCGACGTCCGACAGCGCGTCGGCTCAGACGATTGTCCTCGGGTTGACATTCATGCTGATCGCGACCGTGTGCGACAGCCTCTACGCGATAGCGGCCGGCAAGACCGGCGGATGGCTGGACCGGCGCAATATCCGCTTGTTGGAGAGGATCTCCGGCACTTGCCTGATCGGTGGGGGCATCTGGATGCTGGTGACGCGCCGCGCATCTTGATTCCGGTTGCAGGGTTTAGGCCTGGTGGCGCATCGATGCGATGGAAAAACCGGCGGTGACGATCATCATGGAGAAAGCGAACAGTGCGATCATGGTTGGGCTCCTTGTTTGTTGAAGCCACAGAACCGGATTTTCCAACGCGGCGATGTGCGATCCGTCACATGTTCTGTTATCCTGTTGGCGGGGCGTCGTTACCAAGGAGGCAGCAATGTTGCCGCGTACGACCGGAAACCTTCTTCTGGCACTGTCGTTAATCTCGATGGTCATGGCGCCGCGCGCGGCATGGGCGACAGGCGAGATCTTCTGCCAGGCGACTGACGGGTCTGGAGCCTCGATCGATATCGGTATTGGCAGGGTGCCGTTTCTCGCAGTTTTGGATGCCACGGCGACAGACGGCCATACGGTGTGGTCGACCAATTCGACCGGGACGCAGATACCAATCATTTTTGCGCAGGGCTTCATGGGCAACCGACAGGTGCTCGCCGACTTTTCCGACCCGAATGCTGAACGCATTGTCGTGTCGCTTCGCCTTTTTCAGGCCTCGGGAGACAAGCAGTTCGCCGAGGCAGGCGTTCTCTCTTTTGAAGGCACGTCCGTTTTTCCGGTTGTTTGCGAGAGCGGGTAAAGCGGCTTTTCCGCTCGCGCAAACTGGGTTACACGCTTGGCCATGGCTAAGCACATTGCTTTTTATCCGGGTTCGTTCGATCCGTTGACCAACGGCCACATCGGTATTCTCGATGCGGCGCTTCAATTGTTCGACCAGGTGGTGGTTGCCATCGGCATCCACCCGGGAAAGAAGGGTCTGTTCGATTTCGATGAGCGCGTCCGACTGATCCGCGAATCGGCATCCGCACTCGAACTGGATTCCGGGCGGCTGGACATCGTCAGTTTTTCCGGGCTCGCCGTCGAGGCGGCCCGCGAACACTCTGCCGTCGCCATCATTCGCGGCCTCAGGGACGGGACCGATCTCGATTACGAAATGCAGATGTCGGGCATGAACGGCATCATGGCGCCGCGCATCCAGACTGTGTTCCTACCGGCCCATCCGCATGCGCGCTTCATTACCGCCACATTGGTTCGCCAGATAGCCGCAATGGGTGGCGATACATCGCCCTTCGTTCCGCCGGCGGTCCACGAGGCGCTGCGCGAAACCTATCGCAAATCCTGATATCAACGGAGATTCAGATGCTTATCTCACGACGCGCCATTTTGGCCGCAATGGTCTTCGCTGCCGGTTTCGGCGCTTCGGTGCCGGCAATGGCCGATGACGAGAACACCATGATCATCTCTCTGGCCAATGGTGATGTGAGCATTCGCCTGCGTCCCGATCTCGCGCCTCAGCATGTCGAACGCATCAAAACGCTGGTCAGGGACGGCGAGTACGACAATGTCGCGTTTCACCGTGTCATCCCGGGTTTCATGGCGCAGACCGGCGATGTCCAATTCGGTGATATGGAAGACGGTTACGATCCACGGCGCACCGGCACCGGCGGATCGAAAATGGGCGATCTTCCGGCCGAGTTCACCGCAGAACCATTCGTTCGCGGCGTCGTCGGAATGGCCCGGGCACAAAATCCGAACTCGGCCAACTCGCAGTTCTTCATCGTGACCGACAATGCCGAGTTCCTGAACGAGCAGTACACCGTATTCGGCATAGTCGAATCGGGCATGGAGCATGTCGATAAGATCAAAGCCGGCACACGTGCCAACAACGGTATCGTCGCGTCGCCCGATCGCATGATCAAGGTTGTCATTGCCGCCGACGCGCAATAAGCCCGGCTCAACCGGAAACACGAAAGGAATTATCGATGTCGTATGACGATCCTGAAAACACGCTGGTCATGGAAACCACCAAGGGCAAAGTGGTCATCGCCATGCGGCCCGATGTTGCGCCCGGCCACGTCGAGCGGATCAAGGAACTGGCGCGGGCGGGCGAGTATGACGGCGTCGTCTTTCACCGCGTGATCGAAGGTTTCATGGCGCAGACCGGCGACGTGAAGTTCGGCAACAAGAACGGCGCATCGTTCAACCCGGCGCGCGCCGGCATGGGCGGTTCGTCGAAGCCGGATCTCAAGGCTGAATTCAACACCGAAAACCATAGCCGCGGCGTATGCTCCATGGCACGCGCGCAGAATCCGGATTCGGCCAACTCGCAATTTTTCATCTGCTTCGAGGACGCGTCGTTCCTTGACCGTCAGTACACGGTCTGGGGCAAAGTGATCGAGGGCATGGAGAACGTTGACCAGATCAAGCGCGGCGAACCGGTCAGCGATCCGGATTCGATCGTTTCGATGAAAGTTGCCGCGGACCTCTGACCGCTGGCGGTCTGCCCGCCGTTTGCCGATGCGCGTGGATGCTTTCGACTTCGACCTGCCGGATGAACGCATAGCGATCCGTCCGGCAGAACCGCGCGACAGCGCGCGATTGCTGGTGGTTCATCCGCCGGCAAGCGCTGACGACATGCGCGTGACCGATCTGCCGAACCTCCTCGAACCCGGTGACGTGATGGTGTTCAACGACACCAAGGTCATCCCCGCCCAACTTGAGGGTGTACGCAACCGGCCAGGCGGAGAGCCCGCGCATGTCGGCGCAACGCTTCACATGCGTGTTGCGTCCGACCGCTGGAAAGCCTTCATTCGCGGCGCAAAGAAGCTGAAACAGGACGATCGAATTCGGTTCGCATCGGGCGCCGACGGTCTAGCGTCCCTCGACTGTACCGTTGTTGCCAAGGGTCATGATGGCGAAGCAGAACTGAGGTTCGACGTCGCCGGGCGCGAACTTGATGCGGCGCTCGCGAGGGTTGGGCACGTCCCGTTGCCGCCCTACATCGCCTCCAAACGCCCCGAGGATGCGCGCGACAGGGACGACTACCAGACGATCTACGCGCGCGAGGAGGGGGCGGTTGCCGCTCCGACGGCCGGCTTGCACTTTACGCCTGACCTGTTCGATCGCCTGGACGCGCGCGGGGTCACGCGTGAATTCGTGACGCTGCATGTCGGCGCAGGCACGTTTCTGCCGGTCAAGGCCGCGGACACCGAGGATCACCGGATGCACTCGGAGATCGGGCAGGTGAGCAGCGAAACCGCGAGCCGGCTGAACAATATCCGCGCGAAGGGTGGCCGCATTATCGCGGTCGGCACAACGTCACTTCGCCTGCTTGAAAGCGCGGCCGCTGACGACGGGACCATCCACCCGTGGTCGGGCGCTACCGATATCTTCATCACGCCGGGTTATCGCTTCAAGGCGGTCGATGCGCTGATGACCAATTTCCACCTGCCGCGATCCACGCTGTTCATGCTGGTCTCGGCCTTCAGCGGGCTGGAAGTCATGCAAGCGGCCTACCGCCACGCCATCGACAACGCATATCGCTTCTACTCCTACGGCGACGCCTGCTTGCTGTTCCCGCAGGAGAACGCCGAATGAGTGCTCATTTCGGTTTCCAGCTGATCGCAACCGACGGCGATGCCCGTCGTGGAACGGTAACGACATCCCGAGGCGAGATCCGAACGCCCGCGTTCATGCCGGTCGGAACGGTCGGCACAGTCAAGGCGATGTATCTGGACCAGGTGCGCGATGCCGGTGCCGACATCATTTTGGGCAACACCTACCACCTTATGCTGCGGCCCGGCGCCGAACGGGTGGCGCGCCTGGGCGGTCTGCACGAATTCATTCGCTGGCCATATCCGATCCTCACCGATTCCGGTGGATTTCAAGTCATGTCGCTCGCTGGACTGCGACAGATGAGCGAGAAAGGCGTGGTTTTTCAGTCACATATTGACGGCTCTCGTCACGAGATGACGCCGGAGCGGTCAATCGAGATCCAAGGGCTGCTCGGATCGGACATCCAGATGCAGCTGGATGAGTGCGTGGCGCTCCCCGCCGGATCGGACGACATCCGAAAGGCGATGGAGCTTTCGCTTCGCTGGGCGGAGCGCTGCAAGACCGCGTTTGGCGATCAGCCAGAAAAGGCGATGTTCGGTATCGTGCAGGGTGGCGATGATGAACGGATGCGCGAGGAATCGGCGCGTGCATTGGCAGCTCTCGGTCTCAAGGGCTATGCGGTGGGCGGGCTCGCTGTCGGCGAGCCGCAGGATGTGATGCTCGCCATGTTGCAGGCGACCTGCCCGATCCTGCCGGCAGATCGGCCGCGTTACCTGATGGGCGTCGGCACGCCGCAGGATATCCTGCGCTCGGTCGCACGCGGGATAGACATGTTCGATTGCGTCATGCCGACCCGCTCCGGCCGTCACGGTTTGGCGTTCACGCGGCGCGGGCGCGTGAACCTGAAGAACGCCCGCCATGCCGAGGACCACCGTCCGCTCGACGAAGAGTCGACTTGCCCGGCGGCGCGCGACTATTCGCGGGCGTATCTGCACCATCTGATCAGATCGGGCGAGTATCTCGGCGCCATGCTGCTCAGCTGGAACAACATCCACTACTATCAGCAGCTGATGCAGGGCATTCGCGGCGCGATAGAGGAAGGACGCTTCGCTGCATTTGCCGCCGAAACCGAAGCCGCGTGGCTGCGTGGCGATATCGACCCGCTCTAGGTCATTCCGGCAGCGCCACGGCGCAGGCTCACGCCGTCGACCTTCCACGATCCGTCGCCTTGTCGCTCCATGAAATAGACAGCCGTGTAGTCCTCACCGCCCGGTCCCTGGATCAGCACCTCCCAGACAAGCCGGCCATCGGCGAGGTTCTCCATGCGGCCGAAGGCATAGTTGCCTGGCCGCAGCACCGGCAGATAGCCGGTGCGCACCATCGACATGAACTGCTCAAGGCTGGGAAACAGCTTGCGGATGCCCGGCGACGCATAGGAATAGGCTTCATCGAAGTCGCCGGCGAGAAACGCCTCAAGCTGCCGCGTGACTATGTCCTGTGCCGCGCTTTCATCGGGCGATTGAGCATGCACCGTGTTTGCCGCCATCGCGATCATCGCAGCGCCCGCGAGCAACCGAAGCAATCCTGTTTTCATATCTGTCTCTCCCGCTATCCGGCTTGAGATAGGGGCGTCGGGCGCGCTGGCAATGAGTGCTTGAACGGCCGCGCTGTTTCGTGCACATCTCCGCCATGCCGGAAAACCCCGATACCATCGATGATCCCGCTGCGATCGACCACGTCGTATTGCCGGTCGGTTCGCTGGCAGTCACACGCGTCCGATTGTCCTCGCTGGGTTTCACCGTCGCGCAGGACGCGATCCATCCTTTCGGCACCGAAAACGCGTGCGTCTATTTCGCCGATGGAACGTTCCTGGAGCCGCTGGCCGTCGCACAGCGCGAGACCTGCGAACGAACCGCCTCGAAGGGTAATGTCTTCACGGCCCGCGATCAGGCCTATCGTTTTCGCCGCGGCGAAGATGGTTTTTCCGCGCTTGCAATGGCAACTACCGACGCCACCAGGGATCACAACCGTTTCAAGCGGGAAGGCGTATCGGCGGGACGAAAGCTTGCTTTCGGTCGCAGAATGACAATGCCGGACGGGCGCGCGGAAACGGCAAGTTTCCGTCTCGCTTTCGCTGCCGATCTGCGGTCGCCCGATGCGTTCTTTTTCGTTTGCGAGCGCGTGCGCGTGCCGCAGATCGATATGTCGGAACTTCGCGTCCACGACAATGGTGCATCCGGCATCGCGGAGGTCGTCTTGAGCGAAGCCAATCCGACCGATTTCCAGTACCTCTTGCAGGCCGTGCTATCGAATCGCGAGACAGAGGCACACTCCTTCGGAATGCAAATCGCGGCAGCAAACGGCCTTGTCGATGTCATGACACCGGAAGGTCTGACCGCCCACTACGGTAGCGAACGAAAAACCGCCGGGCGCGGGCTTTGTTTGGAGGGATTCGTTTTGCGCTGCCGGTCGTTGCCCGAAGTCCGCAACCTGCTCGAGCAACGCGGTGTCGAATTCCACGAATGCATCGACACGCTGATTGTGCCCGCCGCGCCCGGCCAGGGCTGTTTCATCGCCTTCCGGGAGCCGCCCAACCAGTGAGCGAGACTGACATGATCACGCCCAACGCAGTCGTGACCGCCGGCAATGTGAGCTTCTCCAACAGCGGAAATCTGGCATTGATCGCCGGGCCATGCGCGATGGAAAGCCGGGAGCATGCATTCGATATGGCCGGTGCCTTGCAACAATTGTGCCGCGAGGCGGGGATCGGCCTCGTCTACAAATCCTCCTTCGACAAGGCCAATCGCACATCGCTCGCCAGCAAGCGCGGGATCGGTCTTGAACGCGGGCTTGAGGTGTTTGCCGACATCCGGCGCGAATTCGGCCTTCCGGTTCTGACCGACGTCCATACCGAAGAACAGTGCGCCGTGGTCGGTGAGATCGTGGACGTTTTGCAGATCCCGGCATTTCTATGCCGCCAGACGGACCTGCTGCTGGCAGCGGCACGCACCGGCAAGGTGGTCAACGTCAAGAAGGGCCAGTTCCTGGCGCCCTGGGACATGCAAAACGTGCTCGCCAAGGTCGTCGACGCCGGCAATCCGAATGTGATGCTGACGGAGCGTGGCGCTTCCTTCGGTTACAACACGCTGGTTTCCGATATGCGTTCGCTGCCGATAATGGCCGGGTTCGGCGCGCCGGTGATCTTCGACGCGACGCACTCGGTACAGCAGCCGGGCGGTCGGGGCGGTACTTCGGGCGGCGAACGCCGTTTCGTAGAGACGCTTGCGCGCGCCGCGGTGGCCGTGGGTGTCGCTGGCGTTTTCGTGGAGACCCATCAAGACCCTGACACCGCACCGTCCGACGGCCCCAACATGGTGCGCCTCGCAGACATGCCGCGCCTAATCGACACGCTCATGGCTTTCGATGCCGTGGCCAAACGCGCTGAAGGCTGAAGGCCCGGCTGTCATTTTATCGCGGCAGGGCTGTTTTACTTTAACCACGGCTCCGTTAAGGCAAGCCGGACGCGAACACCAACTGGAGTGACTGGATCATGAGCGCTATTGCGGACATCATTGGCCGTCAGATTTTCGATAGCCGCGGCAACCCGACTGTGGAGGTCGATGTAATCCTGGAGGATGGAACGCTCGGCCGGGCCGCCGTCCCGTCAGGCGCATCGACAGGCGCTCACGAAGCCGTTGAATTGCGCGACGGTGGCGACCGTTACAAAGGCAAGGGTGTCACCAAAGCCGTTTCGGCAGTGAATGGGGCGATTTTCGACGCCATCGGCGGCATGGATGCGACGCAGCAGGCCAAGATAGATGCCACCATGATCGAGCTTGACGGTACGCCGAACAAGGCACGTCTTGGCGCAAACGCAATCCTCGGTGTTTCGCTTGCGGTCGCAAAGGCCGCCGCTGCCTATTCCGGCATGCCGCTCTACCGCTATGTCGGCGGCACCAATGCTCATGTGCTGCCGGTTCCGATGATGAACATCATCAATGGCGGCGCGCATGCCGACAACCCGATCGACATCCAGGAATTCATGATCATGCCGGTGGGTGCCGAGAGCGCTGCCGACGCGGTCAGGATTGGCTCCGAAATCTTCCACACGCTGAAGTCGGCGCTCAATAAGGCCGGCCACAACACAAGTGTCGGCGACGAGGGCGGTTTCGCGCCGAATCTGAGTTCGACAAACGAAGCGCTCGACTTCATTATGTCGGCCGTCACCGCTGCCGGCTTCACGCCCGGCGACGATGTCCGCCTGGCGCTCGATTGTGCTGCCTCTGAATACTACAAGGATGGCAAGTACGAACTGGCGGGTGAGGGCAAGTCCCTGACCTCCGAGGAGAACGCCGCCTATTTGGCCAACCTCGTCGCCAACTATCCGATCATCTCCATCGAAGACGGAATGCACGAAGATGATTGGGAAGGCTGGAAAGTCCTGACCGAAAAGATCGGCGGGAAATGCCAACTGGTTGGTGACGACCTTTTCGTCACGAATACCGCCCGGCTGCGCGACGGCATAAAGATGGGCGTCGGCAACTCGATCCTCGTCAAGGTCAATCAGATCGGGTCGCTGACCGAGACGCTGGATGCTGTCGAGACCGCGCACAAGGCGGCCTATTCAGCCGTGATGTCACACCGATCCGGCGAAACCGAGGACGCGACGATTGCCGATCTCGCGGTCGCCACGAACTGCGGGCAGATCAAGACGGGTTCGCTCGCACGCTCCGACCGGTTGGCGAAGTACAACCAGCTGATCCGCATCGAGGAGGAGTTGGGCGCTCAGGCAAGCTTTGCCGGACGCTCGATCCTGCGTGACTGATTGCAAGGCACCCGTGCCTGAGAATGCCGCCGGTTCACGCCGGCGGCTCCCGAGGCAACAAAACGCCCATTCCGATTTCGCTGTTTAGGTGCGTTTAACCAAACCGGAATATCTTTGCCTGATCTGCTTGAGGCTTTGTATTCCGTATCATGTGGACACGCCACCGCCGCCATTCCCCATTGCGTCATCTGGTCATGCCGGTTCTGGCAGTGGCAGTGCTCAGTTACTTCGCGCATCACGCGACCAGTGGATCATTCGGGCTTGAGGCGCAAAGCAACTATGCCGAGCGTATCGTCACGCTGCAAAGCGAGCTGGCGCTGCTGCAGAGCGAAAGCGCCAAGCTGAAGCGTCGCACAAAAATGCTCCGCGACGGGTCGCTCGACCGCGACATGATCGATGAGCAGGCTCGGCGCTTGCTTGGCATGACCCGTCAGAATGAAATCGTAATTCTGCATGCAGGCAATAGTTAACTGATATCAAGTTAATTGCTGTTTTTGGTGATGCGACAACATCTTGACGCATAGCTCCCATTCTTAAAAGGCGGTTGCCAAACCCCCAAGTTCCGCTACCCTTAGTGCTGTAAGCATTTAGGGAGAGATGCATGGCAACGCGGGCGAAAAAAGCCTCCGCCACCTCGGCGAAGGCGCGAAACAGCTTATCTCTATCGGCGCCGCCACCGGCGGAGTTCACCAACGAAGAGGAGCTTCGCGCCTACCGCGACATGCTGCTTATCCGCCGTTTTGAAGAAAAGGCCGGCCAGCTCTACGGCATGGGATTTATCGGCGGGTTCTGTCATCTTTACATTGGCCAGGAAGCGGTCGTCACCGGGATGCAGATGGTGATGATCGAAGGCGATCAGGTCATTACGGGCTATCGCGACCACGGCCATATGCTGGCCACCGGCATGGAATCGCGCGGTGTCATGGCGGAGCTGACCGGACGCCAGGGCGGTTACTCGAAAGGCAAGGGCGGCTCCATGCACATGTTTTCCAAGGCCACCCATTTTTATGGTGGTCACGGGATCGTTGGCGCTCAGGTCTCGCTCGGCACCGGGTTGGCATTCGCAAACAAGTACCGCGAGAATGGCAACGTGTCTTGCACCTATTTCGGTGATGGCGCGGCCAACCAGGGCCAGGTTTACGAAAGCTTCAACATGGCCGCGCTCTGGCAGCTTCCGGTCATCTACATCATCGAGAATAACCGCTACGCGATGGGCACGGCCGTCAGCCGGGCGTCCGCGCAAACCGACTTCTCGCAGCGGGGCGCCTCCTTCGCCATTCCGGGCATGCAGGTCGACGGCATGGACGTTCGCGCGGTGAAATCGGCCGCCGAGATCGCGCTGGACCATTGCCGATCGGGCAAGGGGCCGGTCATCCTCGAGATGCAGACTTACCGCTATCGCGGACACTCCATGTCGGACCCGGCCAAGTACCGCTCGAAAGACGAGGTGCAAAAGATGCGTTCCGAGCGCGATCCGATCGAGCAGGTGCGGGCGCGTATTCTCGAGAAGAAGTTTGCCGATGAAGGCGAACTGAAATCCATCGACAAGGAGGTCCGCGAAATCGTCAGCGATGCCGCTGAATTCGCGCAGACTGATTCCGAGCCGGATGTATCCGAGCTCTACACCGACGTACTGCTCTAGGGGAGGAAGCAGATGCCTATCGATATTCTGATGCCCGCGCTTTCTCCGACGATGGAGGAGGGTAACCTCGCCAAATGGCTCAAGAAGGAGGGCGATACCGTAACGTCCGGCGATGTTATCGCTGAGATCGAAACCGACAAGGCGACAATGGAGGTCGAAGCCGTCGACGAGGGCGTGATCGGCAAAATCCTGGTGGCCGAAGGCTCAGAGAACGTCAAGGTCAACACCACCATCGCTGTCTTGCTGCAGGATGGCGAAAGCGCCGACGACATCGGTAAAGCCGCCGCGCCAGCCGCGCCTGCTGCAACCGCCGAACCGGCCCAGACAGCGGAAGCGCCCGCGATTCCGGCTGCGCCCATTGCCGTTGAGGCTCTGGCGGATCCGGAGATTCCGACCGGCACCGAGATGGTTTCGACGACCGTGCGCGAAGCTTTGCGCGATGCGATGGCCGAGGAGATGCGCCTGGACGGCGATGTTTTCGTGATGGGTGAGGAGGTCGCCGAATACCAGGGCGCCTACAAGGTGACCCAGGGCCTGCTCGACGAGTTCGGGGCCAAGCGCGTCGTCGACACCCCGATCACCGAACATGGATTTGCGGGCATCGGCGTCGGTGCGGCGATGACTGGCCTGAAACCGATCGTCGAGTTCATGACATTCAACTTTGCCATGCAGGCGATCGACCAGATCATCAACTCGGCGGCCAAGACGCTCTACATGTCAGGCGGTCAGATGGGCGCTCCGATGGTGTTTCGCGGACCGAACGGCGCAGCCGCCCGTGTCGCCGCACAGCACAGCCAGGATTATGCGGCTTGGTATAGCCACGTGCCGGGTCTCAAGGTCATCCAGCCCTATAGTGCGGCCGACGCGAAAGGCCTGCTCAAGGCAGCGATCCGTGACCCAAACCCGGTCATCTTCCTGGAAAACGAGATCCTCTACGGCCAATCCTTCGATGTGCCGAAGCTCGACGATTTCGTACTCCCGATCGGCAAAGCCCGCATTCACAAGACCGGCAAGGACGTGACCATCGTCTCCTTTGGCATCGGCATGACCTATGCCGTCAAAGCGGCCGAAGAACTGGCCGGTATCGGAATTGACGCTGAGGTGATCGATCTGCGCACCATCCGTCCGATGGACCTTCCGACGGTAATCGAGAGCGTCAAGAAGACCGGCAGGCTGGTGACCATCGAGGAAGGGTTCCCGCAATCATCGGTCGGCGATTTCATTGCCAACCGCGTGCAGCGCGAGGCCTTCGACTATCTGGACGCACCCGTCGTCACGATTGCCGGCAAGGACGTGCCGATGCCCTACGCGGCCAATCTTGAAAAACTCGCCTTGCCGAATGTCGGCGAAGTGGTCGATGCGGTCAAAGCCGTGACCTATACGAGCTGAGGGAGCGCACCATGCCGATCAACATCACCATGCCCGCGCTTTCCCCGACCATGGAGGAGGGCAACCTCGCCAAGTGGCTGGTCAAGGAAGGCGACGCAATCGCACCCGGCGATGTCATCGCCGAGATAGAAACCGACAAGGCGACAATGGAAGTCGAAGCCGTCGATGAAGGTACCGTCGCCAAGATCCTCGTTGCCGAGGGCACCGAGGCGGTCAAGGTCAACGCGGTCATCGCCATCCTGGCGGCCGAAGGCGAGGATGTTGCCGCTGCGGCCACATCTGACGGCGGCGGCGCGGCTCCCGTGGCTGCGGAAGCGGAGCCAAATGCGGCATCAGCGCCGGCTGCTCCGGCACCCGCAACCCCGACGCCCGCAGCGGCACCTGCCGTGTCCGTCGCGGACGATGCGAAAGCCGGGCCGGTCCCGGTCAAGGATGGGCAGAAGGTGTTTGCTTCGCCACTTGCGCGCCGCATCGCCGGCGCCGAAGGTATCGACATCACGGCAATCACCGGCACCGGACCGCATGGCCGCATCGTCAAGCGAGATGTCGAGGCATCACTGGCGAGCGGTGTGACAGCCGCGCCGGTCGCAACAGAAGCACCGGTACCGGCTGCTGTTCCCGCCGGCCCGACCAGCGACGCCGTGCTGCGGAACTTCGAGGAAGGCTCCTACGAACTTGTCAAGCATGACAACATGCGCAAGACCATCGCCAAGCGGTTGCAGGAATCCAAACAGACCATCCCTCACTTCTATGTTTCGGTCGACTGCGAACTCGATGCGCTGCTGAAACTGCGCGCGGAACTGAACGGCGCGGCACCGGTCAGTGACGAGAAACCGGCCTACAAGCTGTCGGTCAACGACATGGTCATCAAGGCGCTGGCGCTCGCGTTGCGTGACGTGCCGGACGCCAATGTGTCCTGGACCGACGAGGCCATGGTCAAGCACAAACATGCCGATGTCGGCGTCGCGGTTTCCATTCCGGGCGGATTGATTACGCCGATCGTTCGCCAGGCCGAGATGAAGCCGCTCTCGGTCATCTCCAACGAAATGAAGGATCTCGGCGCCCGCGCAAAGAACCGCAAGCTGCAGCCGCAGGAGTACCAGGGCGGTACGACAGCGGTCTCCAACATGGGCATGATGGGCGTCAAAAGCTTCTCGGCGGTCGTCAATCCGCCGCATGCGACCATTCTGGCGGTCGGTGCCGGCCAACAGCGCCCGGTCGTCAAGGACGGAGCCCTCGCCATCGCGCAGGTAATGACGGTCACGCTGTCGACCGACCATCGTTGCGTGGACGGGGCGCTCGGCGCCGAATTGCTCGCGGCCTTCAAGGGCTACATCGAAAACCCGATGAGCATGCTGGTCTAGGCGGCCCGTGGCGATGAAGACCGCTCTCGCCTTCGGGGATTCTCTGACATGGGGTTTCGATCCTGTCGCCCCGTCACGTCATGAGGCGGAAAACCGCTGGCCGGACGCACTGTCGGCAGCGTTGACCGGCCGGGCGAGGGTGATCGCGGAGGGTTTGAACGGACGGACGACGGCATTCGACGACTGGCTGGGCGCTGCGGACCGCAATGGCGCGCGCATGCTCCCGACCTTGCTCGACACCCACAAACCGCTCGACCTCGTCATCATCATGCTCGGGACAAACGACCTGAAGGCAAACATCGCCGGGCGTGCGATAGACGCGAAACTCGGCATGAAACGCCTGGTTTCGATTGTCCGTACGCATTCCTGGGAGCCGGTCGCTTGCGCGCCGGAAATCTTGCTGGTCTCGCCACCGCCATTTTGCGAGACGGCGAACCCGGATTTCGCCGCCACTTTTGCCGGGAAGATCGAGGAATCGCACATGCTGGCGACGATGTATGCGGATCTTGCCGATGAGCTGGAGTGCGGCTTTTTCGACGCGGCCTCGGTCGCGCGGACTTCGCCGATCGACGGCGTTCATCTTGATGCTGAAGAAACCAAGGCGATCGGCAAGGCTTTGGCACCGGTCGTAACACTGATGCTTGGTCTTTGAACCGGGTTTGTCATTGATAATGATCAAGGAGGCGTAGACCGGAGACTTTAGGCTCGGAGGAACCCGCATCGAAAGGAGCGCTCCGATGTCGCATGTCCCGCATGAACTGGCCGAGGAATTCCCGGAGCTGGTTAATCAGATACATCGCCTGCGCGAGACGGATGGCCACTTCCACCGGATCACCGACGAGTACCACGAAGTGAACCGGGCTATCCACCGCGCCGAAACGAAGATTGAGCCGTGCGACGACTTCCGGATGGAAGAGATGCGCAAGCAGCGCATGCAGCTCAAGGACGAAATATACGGGATACTGACGAGACCCGAACCTGCAGCCGAGGATTTCGGCTAGCGCTAACCGGTCTCCGCATCCCGAATAACAATGCGGGTCGTGCGAACGTCCCGCCGGATTGCGAGAAGCGGAGACGGAAATGGCCGAAAACTACGACGTCATCATCATCGGTTCCGGACCTGGGGGCTATGTCACCGCCATCCGGGCCGCACAGCTTGGTTTCAAGACAGCGATTGTCGAGCGAGAGCATCTCGGCGGCATCTGCCTGAACTGGGGCTGTATCCCCACCAAGGCGCTGCTGCGTTCGGCAGAGATGATGGACTACGCCACGCATGCCAGCAACTACGGTCTCAAGATCGAAGGAACCGTGGCCGCCGATGTGAAAGCCGTGGTGGACCGCTCGCGCGGCGTCTCGGCACGGCTCAATGGCGGCGTCGGTTTTCTGATGAAAAAGAACAAGGTGGACGTCATCTGGGGCGAGGCCAAATTGGCCGGCAAAGGCAAGATCGTCGTCGCCAAATCGTCCAAGCAACCGATGCAGCCGCAACACCCGGCGCCCAAAGGCACCAAGGGAGAAGGCGAATACACCGCCAAGCACATTATCGTTGCGACCGGCGCGCGTCCGCGGGCGCTTCCCGGCATCGAACCGGACGGCAAGCTGATCTGGACCTATTTTGAAGCGATGGTGCCGCAGGACCTGCCGAAAAAGCTGGTGGTCATGGGGTCCGGTGCGATCGGCATCGAGTTCGCGAGCTTCTACAATTCGATGGGGTGTGATGTCACCGTGGTCGAACTGATGCCGACGATCATGCCGGTCGAAGACGCTGAAATCTCCGGTATCGCGCGCAAGCAACTCGAAAAGCATGGTCTAAAGATCCACACCGAAGCAAAGGTCGCCAAGGTCGACAAGACCGCAAATTCGGTTACCGCGACTGTCGAATTGAAGGGTGGCAAAACCGAAACGATCACCGCCGATCGCCTGATCTCCGCTGTCGGGGTTCAGGGCAACATCGAGAATCTCGGTCTCGAGGGCCTCGGCGTGAAGACGGATCGCGGCTGTATCGTCATCGACGGTTATGGGCGCACGAATGTGGACGGTATCTACGCCATCGGCGATGTCGCCGGTCCGCCCATGCTGGCCCACAAGGCCGAACACGAGGGTGTCATCTGCATCGAGAAGATCGCCGGTGTGCCCGGCGTTCACGCGATGGACAAATCCATGATCCCCGGATGCACGTATTGCCACCCACAAGTTGCGTCGGTTGGGCTTACCGAGGCAAAAGCCAAGGAAGCAGGCAGGGACGTGCGCGTCGGCCGTTTTCAGTTCGGCGCCAACGGGAAAGCAATCGCGCTGGGTGAGGATCAGGGTTTGATCAAGACCATCTTCGACAAGAAGACAGGACAACTGCTCGGTGCGCACATGGTTGGTGCGGAAGTAACTGAGCTGATTCAAGGATTTGTCGTGGCGATGAACCTGGAGACGACGGAGGAAGAACTCATGCACACCATCTTCCCGCATCCGACCCTCTCGGAAATGATGAAAGAAAGCGTGCTCGACGCCTATGGCCGGGCATTGAATGCCTGATTGCCGCGCGCTCGTGACGAGAGCACCTGAAACGCCTATATGTTCATTCGCCGCCGAGAGTGGCACGACCAACCCGCAGCAGACAGGAGAGTGACATGGACCCCAAAGGACTTGCTGTTTTTCTGATTATCGGCCTGATCGCCGGCTTCCTTGCATCCTTCGTTGTTGGTGGTGGCGGTTTGGTCCGTTACCTGCTGACCGGTGTGATCGGCGCGTTTGTCGGCGGTTTCCTGTTTTCGGCGCTTGGCATCAATCTCGGTATCTCCAACGCGCTCGTGAATCAGGTTATCACATCGACCATCGGCGCCATCGTCGTGGTGCTCCTGGCCCAGCTGATCGCATAATCCGCCGGGCGGAAAGGTCCACATCATGGTAACAGTCGTTGACATGCGGAACACCGGCAGCCGGCCGCGTCACCCGGAAAAGGCGCACAGGCCGGACCAGCCGGTGCAGATGAAGAAGCCTGACTGGATTCGCGTGAAGGCGCCGACATCGCGGGGCTACAGCGAAACGCACTCCATTGTGAAATCACACAACCTGGTGACCGTGTGCGAAGAGGCCGGCTGCCCGAACATCGGCGAATGCTGGGACAAGAAGCACGCTACGTTCATGATCATGGGTGAGATTTGCACCCGTGCTTGCGCGTTTTGTAACGTCGCAACCGGGAAGCCGCTGCCGCTCGACCGCGACGAGCCGCGAAATGTGGCCCTCGCGGTCGCCAAGATGGGTTTGAACCACGTCGTGATCACGTCGGTCGACCGCGATGATCTGGATGATGGCGGTGCGCAGCATTTCGTGGATGTCATCCATGCCATTCGAGCCGAAGCACCTGAAACCACCATCGAGATCCTGACGCCAGATTTCCTGCGCAAGGAGGGCGCCCTCGAAAAGGTCGTCGCCGCGCGCCCGGACGTGTTCAACCACAATCTCGAAACAGTGCCGTCGAACTACCTGACTGTGCGCCCCGGCGCACGTTACTTCCATTCGATCAGGCTTCTGCAGAGGGTCAAGGAACTCGATCCGTCGATCTTCACCAAGTCGGGCATCATGGTCGGCCTCGGTGAGGAGCGCAACGAGGTGCTGCAGTTGATGGACGACCTGCGGTCGGCGGAAGTCGACTTCCTGACTGTCGGCCAGTACCTCCAACCGACCAAGAAGCACCATTCAGTGATCCGCTTTGTGCCGCCGGACGAGTTCAAGGCGCTGGAGACTTCAGCCTATGCCAAGGGTTTTCTAATGGTCTCAGCAAGCCCGCTGACCCGTTCGTCGCATCACGCCGGCGACGATTTCGCCAAACTGCGCGCCGCTCGCGAGGCCAGACTAGAGGTCGCCTGACAGCGTAAAGATGCCGAGTTTCGAAGACCGTACGACCGTACCCCATACAGCGACCCAGATGTTCGATCTGGTTGCCGATGTAGAACGTTATCCCGAGTTCCTTCCGATGTGCGAGGCGCTCAAGATCCGCGACCTGCGCGTCCGAGACAGCAAGACAATGCTCGTCGCCGATATGACTGTCGGCTACAAGCTGATCCGAGAAACCTTCACAAGTCAGGTCCTTCTCAAACCGGAAGATCGCGCCATCGATGTTTCCTACATCGACGGTCCGTTCAAGTATCTCGACAACCGATGGACGTTTGTCGACCGGAGCGCGGGCGGAAGCGACGTCGTGTTCTTTATCGATTACGAGTTTCGCAGTCGCGCGCTTGGTGCGCTGATGGGGGCGATGTTCGATCGGGCATTTCACATGTTCTCCAACGCATTCCAGAAACGGGCGCTGGAAATCTATGGGCGGCCCGACGATATACGTGTCACAGCTTAATCTGGGGCGCGATCCGGTGCGAGACGAATGGTCTGGGCCAGGATCTCAAGCGCGGCACGGACGGCTTGTTCGCGAATGCTGGCGCGCCCCTGATCCGGAAACATAGTGCTGTGCACGAACGTTGGCGCCCAAGCCGCCGCACAGCCGAACCAGACGAGACCGACCGGTTTCAGATCGCTTCCGCCACCCGGACCCGCGATACCCGTGACAGATATCGTCGCATCGGCGTTTGAATGGGCTAGGGCGCCTTCGGCCATTGCCGCCGCGACCTCGTCGGATACCGCGCCATGTTGTTCGATCAGGCTGATCGGGACACCGAGCATCTCGATCTTGGCTTCGTTCGTGTAGGTTACGAAACCCCGGTCCACCATCGCAGACGAACCGGCGATACTTGTCAACGCGCCCGCGATCAACCCGCCGGTGCACGATTCCGCTGTCGCAAGCATGAGATCTTTCGCGACGCAAAGTTCCAGCAACTCGGCAACGAGGTCGCCTGTTCCGCCATTATCGTTCATGAACCTACTCCATCACTGGCAAAGACCGCGGTAGCGGTGGCCAATGCGACGATTCCCTCGCCACGACCGACAAAACCGATCCGTTCATTGGTCGTTGCCTTGACCGACACGCGCGCAACATCAATGTCCATGATCCCGGCGACTGCTGCCCGCATGGCGTCGCGGTGCGGGCCGATCTTCGGCGCCTCGCAAACCAGCGTGACATCGCAATGGGTTATGGTGCCGCCGGCGGCACGCACGAGCTCCGCCGCGTGCCGCAGGAAGATGTCCGAGTTCGCGCCCTTCCACTGAGGATCTGAAGGCGGGAAGTGGCTGCCGATGTCGCCCGATGCGACTGTGGCAAGCAGCGCATCTGTCAAGGCATGCAGACCGACATCGGCGTCTGAATGGCCGGACAACCGGAAGGGATGTTCGATTTTGACGCCGCACAGGACGATCCCGTCTCCGGCTACCAGTTGGTGTGTGTCATATCCATGACCGACCCGCACATCCGGCACGGTCGCTTTAGCCTTGTCCAGCATGCGTGTGGCGTCCTTAAAATCCTGCGGATAGGTCAGCTTGATATTGCTGTTATCGCCCTCGATCACTCGAACGGGCCGCTGCGCCCACTCGAAAACCGACGCGTCATCGGTGAATTCGGTATCATCTTTTCCTGCGGCACCAACGTGGGCATCAATGATCGCGGCGAGTGGAAACGCCTGCGGCGTCTGCGCCCTGTAAAGACCCGTCCGCGGCACGGTGCGTATGACAGAACCTTCGGTGTCTGTTTCCTTGATCGTTTCGGAGATCGGCAGCGCCGGCAATACGCCGACATCCGGCTCGCCGGCGAGCGTCACTTCAATCCGCTCAAGCAATGCGACCGACACGAGCGGCCTTGCCGCATCATGGATCAACACATGGCTCGGCGCCTGATCCGTGGCGGCAAGATGCCGCAGCCCATTCAGCACCGAAGCTTGTCGGGTGATGCCGCCAAGCGTTTCATGGATGTTTGCATCGGTCTCGCCTATTGCGCGTGCCAGCAGGTCGGCGTCATCCGCATGGCGAACGATAACGATCGGACAGGCTCTGTTCCACGCCCGGAATGCATCAACCGTCCGGCGAATAACGGGTTTTCCAGCCAGATCGCGGTACTGCTTGGGCCCGGTTGAGGGATCGCCAGCGCGTTCACCGCGACCGGCTGCCACGATAACGACGCCGATTGATTGTTCTGGCTGGCTTATCGGCACGCTCTGCCCTTTCGAAATGCGGAGCATCGTGCCAGACAGCAAGGCACCGATGCTTGCCCCGCTTTAACACACAGGGGCGATTGCACAATCGATCATGATTGTCTAATAATTAGGCAAGAAATGATCATGCCTATAAGGCAATCAGGAAAACTGATGAACAAGGTCGCACAACCGCTCGAGATCGGCGGAGTGACATTGCCGAACCGGGTGTTTCTCGCTCCCATGTCAGGCGTGACCGATCTGCCATTTCGGCAGCGCGCGCATGCACATGGCGCAGGACTCGTCGTCTCGGAGATGATCGCCAGCGCCGAATACTGCAAGGACCGCCCGGAGAGCAGGCTGCGCGCGGGCTTTGGCGCATTGCCGGTGCGCATGCTCCAGTTGGCCGGACGGGAGCCATATTGGATGGCTGAAGCGGCGCGGGTCGCCGAAGCAAACGGCGCGGATATCATCGACATCAACATGGGGTGTCCGGCCAAGAAGGTCACCGGCGGTTACTCCGGTTCGGCGCTCATGCGCGATCCCGATCACGCCTTGAGCCTGATCGAGGCGACCGTGAATGCTGTCAACGTGCCGGTGACCCTGAAGATGCGGCTTGGCTGGGACAATACCTCGATCAACGCGCCGGAAATCGCCCGCCGCGCCGAAACCTCGGGCGTCCGAATGATCACCGTTCACGGTCGAACCCGCATGCAGCTCTACACTGGCCGCGCCGATTGGCATCGCGTGGCCGAGGTGCGGGCGGTCACGACGGTTCCGCTCGTCGTCAATGGTGATATCGGTTCGACCCCTGACGTGGCTGCGGCGCTCGCAGCATCTGGCGCAGATGCGGTGATGGTCGGCCGCCAAGCCTGCGGCCGTCCCTGGCTGCCTGGCGAACTTGCAGGGCAGGGCGGCTGTGGCGACACCAAAATCCCAGCGCCCGATGCGGTCGCGATGGCGGACTATGTCGTGGCCCACTACGAAGACATGCTTGCGCATTACGGCACTGCCGCTGGCGTTCGTCATGCCCGTAAGCATCTCGGTTGGTATCTCGACCGGTGCGATGGGGCGACGCCCGACTTGCGCAAGATGGTTCTGACCGCAGCACGGCCCGAGACAGTCATCGATTTGCTGCGCCGAGCATTTTTCACGCCATCCGAAATCCCACTCGCAGAATCGGTCGCTGCCTGATGCCAATGAAATTGTTCAAGAATTCCGCGCAAAACGGGACGCGTGCCCTGCAGGTGCTGCACACGCTGCGCGATCCGGTCATCATGATTGATCGCGACAACACCATCGCATTTGCCAATCTTGAGGCGGAGTATTTCTTCTCGTCCTCGCAGACTCAACTCGCGAAGTCGCGTCTGGAGGATTTTGTGGCCTTCTCCAGCCCGTTGCTGGCGCTGGTCGCGCAGGTTCGCGAGCATGAATCCCCGGTCAACGAATACCGGATCGATCTTTCCTCGCCACGCCTCGGAAACGACCGCATCGTCGATGTTCATGTTACGCCGGTCGCCGAGGAAACCGGCGCCATGGTGATCGTCTTTCGCGAGCGTTCCATGGCGGAAAAGTTCGACCGCCAAATGACACATCGCGGCGCGGCGCGTTCTGTCACCGGCCTAGCATCCATGCTGGGCCATGAGATCAAAAACCCCTTGTCCGGTATTCGTGGCGCGGCGCAGTTGCTTGAAGCGGCGGTCAGCGACGAGGACCGGGCCCTGACCGGATTGATCCGTGACGAGACCGACCGGATCGTATCGCTTGTGGAGCGCATGGAGGTGTTCTCCGATGAGCGCCCGATCGAACGTGAACCGGTCAACATTCACGTTGTCCTCGACCGAGTGCACAAGATTGCGGCTTCCGGCTTCGCCCGCGACGTCGAATTCGTCAAGCAATACGATCCGTCCTTGCCGCCAGTGCTCGGCAACAAGGATCAGTTGATCCAGGTCTTCCTGAACCTTGTGAAGAATGCCGCCGAAGCCTGCGAGGAACGCGAGAGCCCGCAGATCAAGCTTCGTACTGCCTTCCGGCCCGGCGTGCGACTGTCGATCCCTGGCGCGAATGAACGGGTCGCGCTACCGCTGGAATTCAGTGTTGAGGACAATGGCTCCGGCGTACCCGAAGACATCCAGATGCACATGTTCGATCCGTTCATCACCACAAAGCAAAATGGTTCGGGTCTTGGCCTTGCCTTGGTCGCCAAGATTGTCGGCGACCACGGCGGTGTCATCGAGTGCGACTCGCAGACCAACCGGACCGTTTTTCGAATTCTGATGCCGACGGCCCACGCCGGCACGACCATGCTTGCGCCGGAAAGCCGGCAAGGAGACCAGACATGAAGGGCAAGATCCTCGTCGCCGACGATGATGCCGCGATCCGCACGGTGGTCGGTCAGGCGCTATCGCGCGCCGGCTATGACGCCCGCCTGACATCGAACGCCGCGACGTTGTGGAGTTGGGTGGCAGCCGGTGAAGGCGATGTCGTCGTCAGCGACGTCGTCATGCCGGACGACAACCTGTTTGATATCCTGCCGCGGATCAGAAAAATCCGGCCGGAACTGCCCGTAATCGTCATGAGCGCCCAGAACACGTTCATGACCGCGATCCGGGCATCCGAGAAGGGCGCCTATGAGTATCTGCCGAAGCCTTTCGACCTGGTTGAACTGACCGGAATTGTCGGGCGGGCACTGACGGAATCACGTCGCAAGTCCGAAGAAGAGGGCGCACCGGCGGCGAAGCCAGAACATGAAGGCATGCCGCTGGTCGGCCGTTCGCCCAGCATGCAGGATATCTATCGCGTTCTTGCCCGCATGATGCAATCGGACCTGACGGTGTTGATCAACGGCGAATCTGGAACCGGAAAGGAACTGGTCGCGAGTGCCTTGCATGACTATGGCAAGCGCAAGAACGGGCCGTTTGTCGCCATCAATATGGCGGCCATTCCGCGCGACCTGATCGAATCCGAACTGTTCGGGCACGAGAAGGGCGCCTTCACCGGCGCTGCCGCGCGCTCCACCGGCCGCTTCGAGCAAGCCGAAAACGGAACCCTGTTTCTGGACGAAATCGGCGACATGCCGATGGATGCGCAGACCCGTCTTCTGCGCGTCCTGCAACAGGGCGAATACATGACCGTCGGTGGACGCACACCGATCAAGACGAATGTGCGCATCGTTGCAGCAACCAACAAGGATCTCAGCGCCCTGATCAACCAGGGCCTCTTCCGCGAAGACCTGTACTACCGGCTCAACGTTGTCCCACTGCGCATTCCGCCGCTGCGCGAACGCCTGGAAGACATCGGCGACCTCGTCGAGCATTTCCTCGCGAAGGTTCAGCGTGAGGGCCTCGAAGCCAAGCGCATTCTGCCGGAGGCCTTGCAGCTGATGGCGCGCTATCGCTGGCCCGGCAATGTGCGCGAACTGGAAAACCTGATCCGGCGCCTGAGCGCGCTGTATCCGCAGGAAGAAATCACAGCGGAGATCGTCGCCGCTGAGCTGGATGCCGGCGGCAGCGGGGAAAGCGCCCATCCTCCGGTTCTTCCCACCGACGTGACGATTTCACAGGCGGTCGAGAACAATCTCCAATCCTACTTCCGTTCATTCGGCGACGGCCTACCTCCACCGGGCCTCTACCAGCGTGTGCTGGCGGAACTGGAACAGCCGCTGATTCTGACGACATTGGCCGCAACGCGGGGCAATCAAATCCGGGCAGCAGAGGTACTCGGCCTCAACCGCAACACGCTGCGCAAAAAGATCAAGGAACACGGCCTGAGCATCTTTAAGGGCGCATCGTCAGGATAACACCTCGATTTGTGCTGTTGTGAAATTGCCACAATCTGTTGCATATTGGCTACGGGGGCAATGAATACAGCACAAGGCCACGATGGCGGTAATGCAAACCGGCAATGTCATGGACGGCGGGCCGCGCGGAGGGGTGCTTGTGCGGGCTCGCCAGATGCGCGGGATTGCGCTCGTCATCTGCGCCTTGATCGCAGCCGGCATCTCCTTTGCCGTACTCATCGGTTTGACGCCGATACAACCCGACAATCGCGTGACGCTGGCCGCCATCGGCGTGAACGGTTTCTTTGTCGCAACCATCCTCTGGCTGATCAGCACCGAACTAAGGCGAATCTTCCAGGCAAGACGTGAAGGGAAAGCCGCATCGCGCCTGCATGTGCGCATCGTCGCGCTGTTTTCCATCATCGCCGCCGTGCCGGCAATCGTCGTGGCGATCGTTGCGAGTATCACGCTAGATCTCGGGCTCGACCGCTGGTTCGAGATCCGTACCAAGACAATTGTCGACTCATCGCTTCAGATCGCGGAATCCTACATCAACGAGAATGCGGTCAATCTGCGTGACTCGACGATTACAATGGCATTCGCGCTCGACAGCCAGCGCCGGTTATACAGTCTCGATCCGTCGGGGTTCCGGCGTTTCCTGACCCAGCAGGCGCGTGCGCGCGGCATGCTCGGCGCGATCGTCATTCGGCCGGACGGCACCGTGATCCACAGCGCCGATATCGACGTCGAACGGCCGCTTCCGCTGCCACCGGAAGACGCATTGCAATCGGCAGCAGAGGGCCGGCCGGTGATCATCCCGCCGGGCGTGACCAACCTTGTCGGCGGTGTCATGAAGCTGCGCGACATCAACAACGCACTGCTCTACACGGTGCGCACGGTTGACGCCGACGTTCTCGATGCGGTCGGATTGATGCAGCAGAACCGGGTGGAATACACCGGGCTTGAAGAAAACCGCACCAATGTGCAGCTTGCGTTCGCCATCCTTTATTTCGGCTTGACTTTGATCATGCTGCTGTCGGCGATCTGGACCGGGCTCGCCGTTGCCAACCGGCTCGTCCGTCCGATCCGGCAGTTGATCAACGCGTCGGAGGAGGTGTCCGGCGGCGACCTCGATGTCCGCGTCCCGGTTCGCGCGTCGGACGGCGACGTCGGATATCTTGGCCAAACCTTTAACAGCATGGTCGGACAGCTAAAAACGCAGCGCGACGAGATCCTCCACGCCACCGATTTGATTGACCAACGTCGGCGGTTTTCGGAAGCTGTGTTGTCCGGTGTGTCCGCCGGGGTGATCGGCATCGACGATGACGGCCGGATCACTGTCGCCAACCGGTCGGCTGCAAATATCCTTCACTCCGGCGAAGACATCGCCGCCGGTACCGCGCTGTCGGAGATCTCGGGTCCGGTGGCCGCGGCGCTCGGGGAAGTCCGGCGCAGCGGGCGCCCCGACATGCGCACGCAGGTTACGTTCCTCGATCGCGGCGGGCGCGAGCGTGTTCTGAACATCCAGATCACGGTCGACCGGGAAGACATGCATGCCGAATCCGAGCCGCCGGTGGCATCCGACGAACTCGTCAGACACACCCATGTCATCACGATTGACGACATCTCCGATCTGGTCGATGCACAGAGATCCACGGCCTGGGCCGATGTCGCGCGGCGCATCGCGCACGAAATCAAGAACCCGCTGACGCCGATCCAGCTCTCCGCCGAACGCTTGCGGCGCCGCTACGGCAAGGTGGTGACCGATGACCGCGAGGTCTTCGATCAATGCACTGAAACGATCATCCGGCAGGTTGGCGATATCGGCCGTATGGTCGACGAATTCTCGTCATTTGCGCGCATGCCGAAACCGGTTATGGGTCATGCCGATTTGCGCGCCACATTGCGGGAAGCCACGTTCCTGGTTGAGGTCAGCCGCAGCGATATCGAGTTTGAGCGCGATTTCGGCGACGAGGAACTCTGGTGCCGGTTTGATGAACGCCTGGTCGGCCAGGCCATCGGCAACGTGATCAAGAACGCTTCCGAGGCGGTGGAAGCCCGGCAGACATCCGGCGATGAGGAAGCCAAGCGGGAGTTGGGCCACATCCTCGTGCGCGCCTATGCGAGTGGCCGCAACCTGGTCAATGTGGATGTCATCGACAACGGCAAGGGACTGCCGAGGCAAAACCGCGCAAAACTGCTCGAGCCGTATATGACGACACGCGAAAAAGGGACCGGTCTTGGCCTCGCAATCGTCAAGAAGATCATGGAAGACCACGACGGACAGCTTCAGTTGCACGACGCGCCGAAGAGCTTTCATGGCGGTCGCGGCGCGATGGTCCGGCTTGTGTTTCCGCGCGCAGTCGCCGCGGCCGGCGAAAAGTTGGACGGGTCTCAGACGGTGTCCGCTGAAAGTGGGGCGATCGAACCGAATTCGGAGAAAACAGCATGAAGGCTGACATTCTGATCGTCGATGATGAGCAGGATATCCGCGAGATCGTTGCCGGCATCCTGGAGGATGAAGGGCACGAGACCCGCACCGCGCACGACAGCGATAGCGCGCTAGCGGCAATCGCCGACCGCGTGCCGAAACTGGTGTTTCTCGATATCTGGTTGCAGGGCAGCAAGCTGGATGGCTTGGCTGTTCTTGGCGAAATCCAGACGATCCACCCGGGCCTTCCGGTCGTGATGATATCCGGTCACGGAAACATCGAGACGGCGGTATCGGCAATCAAACGGGGCGCATACGATTACATCGAAAAGCCCTTCAAGGCCGACCGGCTGGTCTTGATCGCCGAACGCGCGCTTGAGACCTCGAAACTCAGGCTTGAAGTCGAAGACCTGAAACGCCGGACCGATGAATCGGCAGAACTGATCGGCGATTCAGTCGCCATGAACACGCTTAGACAGACGATTTCGCGGGTGGCGCCGACAAACAGCCGTATTCTGATTACCGGCCCCTCCGGCTCGGGCAAGGAACTCGTAGCCCGTGCCATCCATGCGGAATCCAGCAGGGAATCCGCCCCTTTCGTCGTGATCAACGCGGCAGCGATTACACCCAGCCGCATGGAAACCGAACTGTTCGGCACCGAACCGAATGGCGGTGAGCGTAAGGTCGGCGCGCTCGAACAGGCGCATGGCGGTATCCTGTATCTCGACGAAATCGCCGACATGCCGCTAGAAACCCAGACCAAGATCCTGCGTGTTCTGGTGGAGCAGGAGTTCGAACGCGTCGGTGGCGTGCGGCGCGTGAAGGTCGACGTTCGAATCATTTCTTCGACAGCATTTGATCTGGAAGGATTGATCGAGGCAAAGCGGTTTCGCCGCGACTTGATGAACCGCTTGGGTGTCGTCCCGATCGACGTGCCACCGCTTTCGGAACGGCGCGAGGACATTCCGCTGCTCGTCCAGAGTTTCATGAAGCAGATTAGTGACAAGACCGGAATCAAGTCGAAATTCATCGGCGACGACGCCATGGCTGTCCTTCAGACGCACGACTGGCCAGGCAATATCAGGCAGCTGAAGAACAACATCGAACGCTTGATGATCCTGACGCGCGAAGAACCCGATGACGTTACAATCGGCGTCGACATGCTGCCAGCCGAACTGGGCGAGAACTTGCCTCGCGCGCCGACCGCAGATGACGCGCACATCATGGCGCTGCCGTTGCGTGAAGCGCGCGAGCGTTTCGAGCGCGATTATCTGTTGGCGCAGATATCGCGATTTGGCGGAAACATCTCGCGCACAGCCGAATTCGTTGGTATGGAGCGGTCCGCACTACACCGCAAACTGAAGTCGCTTGGGGTGTAGGGTCGATTGATCATCAAGGCGAATGTCTGAATGCGGGTAATAATATGCGGAGCGGGGCAGGTCGGTTACGGTATCGCCGAGCGACTGGCGACCGAGGGTAACGATGTCTCGGTCATAGATACGTCCGCCACGCTGATCCATCGCATCCGCGATACGCTCGATGTACGCGGATTTGTGGGCCATGGCAGCCATCCCGATGTGTTGGCTGCCGCAGCCGCCGACCAAGCCGACATGATCATCGCGGTCACGCTGTTCGACGAAGTCAACATGACGGCGTGTCAGGTTGCCCATTCGCTCTTTGACGTTCCGACCAAGATCGCGCGCATCCGCTCGCAAAGCTATCTCGCAGCGCATTACTCGAACCTGTTCTCGCGCGACCATCTTCCCATCGATGTGATCATCTCGCCCGAACGCGAAGTCGGTGACGTTGTTTTGCGGCGGATCGCTTCGCCGGGCGCAACCGATATCGTGCAATTTGCCGAGGGCAATGTGACGATGATGGCGATCGAGTGTCGCGAAGACTGCCCGGTGATCAATACGCCGCTCAGCCAATTGACTGAGCTGTTTCCCGATCTCTCCGCGACGGTCGTCGGCGTGTGGCGCAACGACCGGCTGTTCGTGCCGCACTCGGCCGATCAGCTGTTGGCCGGCGACCTGGTCTATGTCATCTCGCATCGCCGTCAGGTCAAACGCACGCTCAGCCTTTTCGGGCACGACGAAACGGAGGCCAGCCGGATCATCATCGCAGGTGGCGGCAATATCGGCCTGTATGTCGCATCCCAGCTCGAGGAGAGGGGGGCGCGTACCAAGGTGAAGATCATCGAGGCAAGCCACGCGCGCGCCGTCGAGGTCGCCGACAAGCTCCGCCGCACCGTCGTGCTGAATGGCAGCGCGTTGGATCAACAGGTGCTGATCGAGGCCGATATCGAGGATAGCGATCTGGTCGTCTCGCTTACCAATGATGATCAGGTCAACATTCTGTCGTCGGTCATGGCCAAGCGGCTCGGCAGCAAATCGACGCTCGCCCTGATCAACGACCCTGTCTATCATGGCTTTACGGCCACGCTCGGCATCGATGCCCAACTCAACCCGCGCGCGGTCACCGTCTCGCGCATCCTGCAGCATGTTCGCCGTGGCCGCATTCGGCAGGTTCACAGCGTGCAAAAGGGTTCGGCCGAGGTCATCGAGGCGGAAGCGCTGGAGACATCGCCGCTGGTCGGCAAGCCGCTGCGCGAGTTGGACCTGCCCGACGACATTCGCATCGGCGCGGTGTTTCGCAACAACCTGGTGATCAAGCCGGATGGCGAGACTACGATCAAGGCCAAGGATCGCGTCATCATTTTCGCTGTGTCTTCGGCGGTTCGCCAGGTCGAACAGATGTTCCGGGTCAGCCTCGAATTCTTCTGACGGGCAGGCGGCGACCGGAGGCCGCCTGATCCGCAAGCAACCGAGACAGAACACTGCGCACGGTCATCTTCCTTCTCGCTTTCGCATCGGTCATGTTCCTTGCCTCGCTGGCAGGACCGATCCTGGTCGGTATCGCGCATGGCGAAAGCGAGCAGGCGATACGGTTGACGATTGTCTGTGCTGTCGGCGTGTTCATTTCGGGCATCTGCACGGCAGCGACGCTGGGATACCGGCATGCGCTCACGCATACACGTTTGATCCTGACGATGGTACTTGTCTGGCTGACCATGTCGGCCATCGGCGCGCTGCCGCTCTACGTGGCCGGTAACATGCCGTTCGGAAAGGCGCTTTTCGAGAGCGTGTCCGGGCTGACCACCAGCGGCGCTACGCTTCTGACAGCGCGCGAGGAGTTGCCCCGCTCGATCATCTTCTGGCGGGTCCAGCTCGAATGGGCGGGCGGCTTCCTGACGCTTGCATCGCTGTTTCTGGTCCTTTCTCCCCTGGCGATCGGCGGAGTGCCGAAACGAGCGATCGCGGCAGACTGGCAGATGGTCATGGACGACGGCAGGGATGCCGGCCTGGAGCACCTGAAACGCTATTTTCCTCTGTTGGTCTTCTACGGCGCGGCGACCTTGATCGTTTACTTCGCGTTTGTGGCCAGCGGAGCGGGCAGCCTCGATGCTGCCTATCTGACGATGACCGGCATCTCGACCGGCGGTTTCAGTCCCTACGACGTGGAGCTGGAACTGCACCATGGCGTGCCGACGATCGCGGTGATGGCAATCGTCCTCGCAGTCTCGGCGACGAGCATATTCTGGCAGCGCTACGACGTCTCCAGCCTCCTGCAACGCCTGGTGAACAACCGCGAAGCGCTGTGGGTGTTCGCCATAGTCGGTCTGATGACCTTGTCGTACACGGTTGCATTCGGTGCGGTCAGCGGCTGGGCGCCGAATTGGCTTTCGCCCTCGGTGATCGTCGACAGCGCCTTCGCCGCCGCATCGATCGTATCGACCTCCGGGCTGGAATCGCGCCCGGGCGTCATCGCGCTTCTGCCCGAAACGCTGGTATTCTCGGTCGCGTTCTTCGGCGCTGCGGTGTTCTCGACATCGTCCGGGCTCAAGGTCCACCGCTTGGGCGCGATGCTCGTCCAGTCGGTGCGCGAGCTGAGTTTGCTGATCTATCCAAGCTCGATCACCCCGACCCGGATCGCCGGTGCGCGGTACTCTGAAAACATGCTGGTCGAGATCTGGCCGGTGCTGGTGCTGCTTCTCGCGGTGATGGCGATTGGCGTGTTCGCGCTGGCCGGCGGCACGGGCAGCATCGAATCGGCGATCGTTGCCGCAATGGCACTGGTGTTGAACGCCGCGCCGCTCTATGACGCTTTCGCCCCACTTGGCGCTGCGCCCGATGTCTGGCCGCAATTCAGGGACTTCTCCGCATTCGAACAACTCGTGGCCGGCGTGATCATGCTGTTGGGGCGGCTGGAGTTCATAGCAGTGTTTGCAATTTTGAACGTCAAGTTCTGGATAAGCCGCTGATAAAGTACTGGTCCGACGGCATTTTGCCGGCGGCTGCGAACGGAGGGAACCATGGGCCGCATCGCATATGTCAATGGCCGCTACGTACATGGCCGGGACGCCACAGTGAACGTCGAAGACCGCGGCTATCAGTTCGCCGACGGCGTCTACGAGGTCTGCGAAATCCGCGACGGCGCGCTCATCGACATGACCCGGCACCTTGATCGGCTGGACCGGTCGCTTCGCGAACTGGAAATCCGTTGGCCGATGGATCGCGACGCGCTCCAGATCGTCCTTGGCGAGGTGGCACGGCGCAACCGGGTGCATGACGGGCTCGTCTATGTGCAAGTGACCCGCGGTGTGGCGCGGCGCGATCATGTTTTCCCTTCCGCCGATACGCAACCGGCAGTGGTGGTTACCGCCAAGTCGACCGATCCGCAGGTTTTCGCGAACAAGGCCAAGGAAGGCGTTGCGGTCATCACCGTCCCTGAAAACCGCTGGGACCGCGTCGACATCAAATCCATCGGCCTCCTGCCGAATGTGCTCGCCCGCCAGAAGGCCAAAGAGGCCGGGGCTGCCGAGGCCTGGTTCGTCGACCGCGACGGCATGGTCACCGAAGGCGGCGCGACCAATGCCTGGATCGTCACGCCCGATGGCAAACTGGTGACACGGCCGGCTGAAACAGGAATCCTGCGCGGCATCACCCGGACGGTCGCGCTCGAGGTGGCCGAGGCGCACGACCTTCAAATCGAGGAACGTGCATTCACACCGGACGAGGCCAAATCGGCGCGCGAAGCGTTTATGACATCGGCAACTTCAATGGTCATGCCTATCGTCAGGATCGACGGCGTGTCGATCGGAAACGGCCATCCGGGCATCACCACGATGGCATTACGAGACTCATTCTATGACAAGGCGGAAAAAACCCTGTTATAATTTGTCGCAATTGCGTTCCTGCCGTAGCGAAAGAACTGCTAGGTTCGCGCGCTGCGATCCGCGCTGTTTTTCTATAACGGTGCATTGCAGCGAAACACGATCCCCTCTATTTTTCTGGCCAGGGAATAAAAACGGATAAAACATGGCAGATCGCTCCCAAAACCTGCAAGACCAGTTTCTGAATGCTGTCCGCAAGCAGAAGATTCCGTTGACGATTTTTCTCGTTAACGGTGTGAAGCTGACGGGCGTCGTGACGTCGTTTGACAACTTTTGTGTGTTGCTGCGCCGCGATGGCCATGCGCAGCTTGTGTATAAACACGCCATCTCGACGATCATGCCCGGCCAGCCGGTGAACATGTTCGAAACCGAAGAAGCCGCCGCCAAAACGGGTTGACCAAACACTCCGACACATCCCGCGCACCGCTTGGTGCGTCGAAACAGGCGTTTGTGGATCGCGTCGGCGAGCCGACGCGCGCCATCGTGCTTGAGCCGGAGATCAAGTCGGCGCGCAGCGTCGGCGGCGATCAGGCGAGTGCGTCGCGGCGGCCGGCCGCCGAACGGCTGATCGAGGCGGAAGGGCTGGCGCGCGCCATCGATCTCGATATCGCGCACAGCGCCATCGTGCCGGTCAACCAGCCCCGCCCTGCAACACTGCTCGGGTCGGGCACGGTCGAGGAACTGGCCGGCACGGTCAAGGCAACCGGCGCGGAACTGGTGATCGTCGACCATGCGCTGTCGCCGGTACAGCAGCGCAACCTGGAAAAGGAATGGCACGCCAAGGTGCTCGATCGCACCGGGCTGATCCTGGAAATCTTCGGCCGCCGCGCCCAGACGCGCGAGGGCCGCTTGCAGGTCGAGCTGGCGCATCTGAACTTCCAGCGCGGCCGGTTGGTCAGAAGCTGGACCCACCTTGAACGCCAGCGCGGCGGCGCCGGCTTCCTCGGCGGACCGGGCGAAACCCAGATCGAGGCCGACCGCCGGCTGCTGCAGGACAAGATCAAGAAACTGGAGCGCGAGCTTGAAAGCGTCCGGCGGACCCGCACGCTGCACCGCGCCAAGCGCAAGAAGGTGCCGCTGCCCGTCGTCTCGCTGGTTGGCTATACCAATGCCGGCAAGTCCACGCTGTTCAACCGGCTCACCGGGGCAGGGGTCCTTGCCGAGGACATGCTGTTTGCGACACTCGACCCGACGCTGCGGCGCGTCCGGCTGCCCGGCGGCACCTGGATCATCCTGTCGGATACGGTGGGCTTCATCTCCGACCTGCCGACCCATCTCGTTGCCGCTTTCCGCGCCACGCTGGAAGAGGTGCAGGAGGCCGAAGTCGTGCTGCATGTGCGCGACATCTCCAGTGGCGCGGCGCGCGAAGAGGCCGGTGACGTGGCGCAGATCCTGCGCGATCTCGATGTCGACCCGGAGGACGGTCGGCATGTGATCGAGGTGCTCAACAAGACCGATCTGATTGAGCCGGCCGCGCGTGAGGCTCTCGAAGGCCGCGATGACGGTGACGGGCCGCCGGCAATCCCGGTTTCGGCGACGACCGGGGAGGGGCTCGACACGCTGCTCACTGCAATCGAGGAACGGGTCGCCGGCGCGCTGGTGCCGTGCACCTTCGATATCGCGCCGGATCGCTATGCCGATCTCGCCTGGCTCTACGAGCATGGCAGCGTTCGCGATCGGCGCACCGCCGATGACGGGACGGTGACCGTCGATGTTGACCTGACCGCCGAGAACGCCGCCGCCTTCGAACGGCGATAGGGCGCAAGAAGGGCGCAAGTCTCCATCGCTCTCCATCGGCGCGCCCCGTTTCCCGAGGCCGGGTTGTCAAAGAACCCGGACGAAGTCCGCAAGCGCGACCGCGCGACCGAGGGGAGCTTGTCCCACCCTTAAGCTTCGCTTCGCTCGCTGGCGGGCCCCTGATTGCGAGGCCCATGCGGAGGCGTTCACGCGCAGCGTGAACTGCCGTGAGCACGAAAAAATGGAAGACGGGCGGTCAAAGCATCGCAACGTCTAAAAGGTATAGCGATCCTCGGACCGCCCGCTCGGTGGTCTTGCAGCTTCGGTCGGCGGCCCGGATCGTATTGTCCGGGAAAACAAGACTGCGCGCGCCGCTTCATGCCGCCCTGACTTGGGGGTTCATCACCCAGTGACACACCTCTGCGCCACCAGCCAGGCACCGTCCCTCTCCCTGTGAGCCGGTGTGCACCCAGACTTCCGTGAGAAGGCGGGCAGATTGTAAGCGAGGGTTTGGGAGCGGTGGATATGTCTGGCTGGCGCTCAGTTGCTTTGCCAGCCGCAGGCCTCTGATTATTGGCGGTTTTTCCGCAATCTGGGGTGGATCACCGCCGGTGCTTCATCCATCGAATTTCGGCCACCTCAGCGCACTATGACAGTCGCTACCAACCGCAGTCCATCCGCACCTCATGTGTTGACGGAAAGAACATCGTAAACATGCGGTTCTCGCAAGTGTGCAACAGCTTGGCGTCCTCATTGTAGTAATAGGCCTTGTAGGCGGTTCCGGCACCACGCCCGCAAGGTCGAAGGTTCAAGCCCTTGTTGCATTTGATGTTGTAGGAACGTGTCGGCACAACCACGACGAAATTGCCGGTCGCTTCATGGGCCTTATTTTCTTCATTGTAGTTGACGATGCCGAACGGGCATCCGCCTGCCTGGAATGATCGAATGGTCTTGCCGCTCCGTGCATCGCGCTGCTGGGTCTGGGCGGTAGAGCCAAGACGACATGTCCCGGCGACAAAGGTGTCTTCCGTAAACGGCTCCGCATATTCGTAGGGGCCATGCCGCGCGTCGCCATCGACATGAACAATGTCGTCGTAATCGATGCTGTAAATAAGCGCCCGGGCGCCGTCGAATTTTGGCTCATAGCCCTCTTCGAGCGCCTCGGTGTCGACACCCGCCGGCGTGAAATTGAAGTAGGTGAACTCCAGCGACTGGCTGAGTTTCTTGTAGTCTTCGATCGCTTGCTCGTAGGGCCCATGATTGTCGCCCGTACGCAATCCCGCAGGCAGGTTGGAGATCTTCTCGAGATATGCGCTGAACCCCTTGCGCCACTCCCACCAGTCCTCGGGCGAGGCCAGTGGTCCGGAGGCCTCCGCCCGCAGATAGGCATCGGTCCAGGCATTGTTCGGGTCCCGGCGCTTCAGGTCGATGCCATAGCTGCGCTTCAAGCCCTCGACCAGACGATCATAGACCAGTTCCTGCATGCGATAGGTTTCGCGGTCGTCATAGGCGCGCATATAGTAGTCATGCAGGTGAAAGAAATTCAGTTCGGCATCCACAAGGCGGGCAGAAGAGAGAACCAGACCCTCTGTCCACATCTCCTTAGCGGTTTCCGCTCCCACATGGTCGATGTCCTGGTTGTGATAGAGGAACAGATCGTCCCAATCGGGACTGCCCGGCACGTTGAAGGACCATTTGCCCGGCGCGCCGGTGGCACCGACGCTTTCGACCACATCGACATAGGTGACAAGGGTGCCCCCGCCCTTCGTTGCGAAGGTCATGCGGAGCTTCAAGTCGTTGAGCCGGATTTTTCCGACCATCTTTTCGCTCAACTGATTGAAGTTCAAGTTGGTGTAGCGAATGCCGCGATCAGTGACTTTGGGTATGGTGACGATACCAGCCACGGGATCGAATTTCAGGTGGACCGAAATCACCGGTTCGCCCAGCAACAAACCCAATCTTGCCTTGGCCTCCCAGCGGATATCGAGATAAGCGCGCTTTGCGGCATCGAGGGATTCGTCGTCGATCCTTGAGATCCCGGCCACATGGTTGTCGACACTCAGCCGCTCACTGCCGGACAGATCGAACTCCATGCGCTCGGCCTGCGCGGGCACCGCGCAAGCCAGGATAATCAGCGCGATACCCAAGAGGTGGCGCATCAATTGTTCAGCCAGGCGTCGAGTTTGGCGTCCTGCTCGGCCGAGACTTTCGGCGCATTGCCGGTATCGCTGTCGGACAGATCAGACAGGTTGAGGTCTTTCAGGCTGCTTGGGACTTCGATCCCGGTCAGGACGTAACCGTCCTCCATGAGCGATCCGAGAAACGCCTCCCATTCCGCATTGCTGATCAGTTCTTGCGGCAGCGGGCCCCAGAAATCCGCTTTCTTGTCTTCGGCGATGTCGCATTGCAGGGCCGGGCGGCAGGGCGTTCCCTCCGGCCAGGTGGGGCAGTAGTCGGCCGTGACGCAGTTCTGGCCCGGCAGCATCTCGCGTTTCACGACACTGTCAAAACCCGCCATGTCCTCCCTGCCGTTCTTCTTCTTGTAGAAGAAACGCGGCCCGGGGCTGTCTGCCTGCAGGACATTGTAGGAGAATCCGAGGACCGGCTTCGGGGCATCCGGCGGCCAGCTATAGCTGTCCTCGTTGACCGCATAGGTGCCGGAACCGCCACCGGACCGGTAGAAACGGATTTCCGGCTGCCCGTCGCCGTCATAATCGATCGTATCCACGTCCTTGCCGCAGAATTCCTCGCGCTCGAAGAAAACCGGCGCAGGGCCGCTGGTGCGGAACAAGACCAAGCCGACACCAGTCGCGCTGCGGCAGAAGGTCATGAAATGGGCATCCGCATCGGGCAAGCTACCCTTGGATGAGGGTTCACCATGCTTGGCTACCAGTTGACGGAAAATCTCGTTCAACTGCGCATCGCTTGCTGCAGGCGTGGCGACAACAGTTGTCGCGATACAAAGCGCCGCGATCGGCATCACTTTCATTTCCATGGGAGAGCAGGACCTTCGTCTTCGTTCGTGTGTTCTTACGAACGATAACGGGTCGTTCTGCAAATTCAATCTCTTAACGCATCAGATGCGTCACTTGAGCCTGGTCTTTGGGCACCGCCGTCTTCGCCTCCTGCCACAGCGCCTCCATCTCGTCGAGCGAGGCGCTGGCCGGGTCGCGGCCGGCTTGGGCCAGGCGTTTCTCGATGTGGCGGAAGCGGGTCAAAAATTTCAGGTTTGCGGCCTCGAGCGCGGCCTCCGGCTCGATGTCGAGATGCCGTCCGAGATTGACCAGCGCGAACAGCAGGTCGCCATATTCCTCGCGGACCTTGTCTTCGGCGCCCGTCTGCATGGCCTCGCGCAGCTCGCCGATTTCCTCCTCGATCTTGTCGAGGATCGGCGGTGCGGTGTCCCAGTCGAACCCGACGCGCGCCGCCTTGCGCTGCAGCTTGATGGCGCGCATCAGCGCGGGAAGGGCGCGCGGCACGTCATCAAGCAGGGAAGGGGCGTTGTCGGCCGCAACGCCGTTCGGCCCCTCAACCGCGGCGTGGCGTGCGGCCTTTTCGGCCTTTTCTTCCGCCTTGATCTTCTCCCACATGCCCTTGGCGAGCTTTTTGCCGCGCACCGTCTCGTCGCCGAAGACATGCGGATGGCGGCGGATCATCTTCTGCGTGATCGCCTCGACCACGGCGCCGAAGTCGAAATGGCCGGCTTCCTCGGCCATGCGGGCATGGAACACCACCTGCAAAAGCAGGTCGCCGAGTTCGTCCGGCAGATCGACCATGTCGTTGCGCTCGATCGCGTCGGCGACCTCATAGGCCTCCTCGATCGTGTAGGGCGCGATGGTGGAAAATGTCTGCTCGACGTCCCAGGGACAGCCGCTCTCGGGATCGCGCAGGGCGGCCATGATCTCCAGAAGGCGGGAAATGTCGCGCGATGGGGTCATGGCGACAGCATTACTTCAGCCGGTCGGTTGGCGCATGACGGCCGGCGCGATGTCCACAGCATTCAGCGGGCACTCATGACAAACCGGCTAGAACGGGGGCCGGCCGTGGGTTCATGCCGTGGTGTGATCGACGGCATCAAAAGCAGCGTTTCAAGTGCCGCGACATGGGCGCGTGCGATATCGAAAACCTGTTTCACGAGTTCTGCACTCGATGATGATATGTCGCATAAGATGGATTATGGAACTATACTAAGTGACTACGCGGACGATCTGTGGGCTGATCGCTTCAGCCAAAGCCTTGGGGTCGGCGTTGAACACCGCATCCGGTCGGCCCGCCGCAGCCCAGACCGTGTCATAGCCAAGCAACGCCTCGTCCATCAGCGTTCTGATTGGCTCGGTATGGCCAATCGGTGCAACGCCGCCAATCGCAAAGCCGGTTTCCTTGCGTACGCGTTTGCCGTCACATCGCTTTAGCTGGATATCGTATATCTTTGAAATGTAATCCAGATCGGCGTTTCGGTCGCCAGACACCAGCACCAGCACAAGCGCGCCGTCGGCAGCGTTCTCGAAGACCAGCGACTTGACGATCTGGCCGACCGCGCAGCCACAGGCCGCCGCCGCGTCTTCGGCCGTGCGCGTCGATTGAGCCATGACACGCAACGTGATGACGAGCCCAAGCCGCTCGGCTGTCTGAGCGACGCGCTCCATCGATGAACCGGGTTTCGGGACGACGGGATCGCTCATGATGCCTCCAGTTCCAGCACGAGCCCATCATGGCACGGCTCGACGCTGGCCGGCGTCTCGTGCAGAACCGTCTCGTAGTCGAGCGGAATATGCATATGCGTGAGATATGCCTTTTTCGGCCTCAGTTCCATAATCACCGCCAAGGCCTGGTCCAGCGATAAGTGGCTTGGATGCTCGCGATATTGCAGCGCATCGACGATCAGCACGTCAAGACCGCGCATTTGTGCCAGCGTCGCTGTCGGAAACGCGCTGACATCCGGACAATAGGCCAACCCGCCGATGCGAAAGCCCAGCGAAACGATCGAGCCATGCTGCTGCGGAAGCGGTTCGAAACGGATCGGCCCGCCCGGCCCTTCGACGGCAAAAGGCGTTGCATGATCGATCGGATTGGCGCGCAGGATCGGCGGATAGGAACTGCCCGCCGGTGTCTCGAAGCAATAGGAAAACGCTTCGCGCAGCCGGCGCTCGGTCGGCGCGTCGGCCCAGATGTCCATCAGTCGTTTCTGGTAAAGAACCAGGGTGCGCAGATCGTCGATGCCGTGGATATGGTCGGCATGCGGATGGGTGTAGACGACGCCATCGAGCTGCGTGACGGATGCCGCCAGCATCTGCTGGCGGAAGTCCGGCCCGGTGTCGATCACGACGCAGGTCTTCGCGCCATCCGGCAGAATGCGTTCGACCAGCAGCGAGGCGCGCAGCCGGCGGTTACGCGGGTTCTGCGGATCGCAATTGCCCCAGTCGCCATTCAGCCGCGGCGTGCCCGGCGACGAGCCGCAGCCAAGCACGGTAAACCGCATGGTGGCCGGCGCGTCAGGCATCGTGGCGCGGCACCTTCGAGAAGAGCCGGTAGAAGTTTTCCGTTGTCTGGCGGCCGATCTCGTCGGCGGAAACGCCCTTGACCTCGGCCAGCACGGACGCCGTGTGCGCGACATGCGCCGGCTCGTTGCGCTTTCCCCGGAATGGCTGCGGCGCGAGATATGGCGCGTCGGTCTCGACCAACAATCGTTCGACCGGCAAGTCGCGGGCAATTGCGCGCAGTTCGTCGGACCGCTTGAAGGTCAGAATGCCGGAAAACGACACATAGCCGCCGAGCACGATGCCGGTTTCGGCGAGCGCGCGGCCGGACGAGAAGCAGTGCAACACGAAGGGAAAGGCCCCCTTCCCCCGGCTTTCCTCCGTCAGGATCGCCGCCATGTCGTCGTCGGCATCGCGCGCATGAATGACCAGCGGAAGGCCGGTGCGTCGTGCAGCCGCGATGTGACGGCGGAGACCGGCGGCCTGCTGATCGCGCGGCGCCTTGTCGTAGTAATAGTCGAGCCCGGCCTCGCCGATGGCGACCACCTTCGGGCCTTCGGCAAGCGCCACCAGCTCGTCGGCCGTGATGTCCGGCTCCTCGGCGGCATTGTGCGGATGCGTGCCGACCGAGCAAAACACATCGTCATAGGTGTCGGCGATGGCGCGGATGCGCTCGAACTGGCGGACCCGCGTCGAGATGGTGACCATGCGCACCAGCCCGGCTTCGCGGGCGCGCGCGACGATGGCGTCGCGCTCTTCCTCGAAATCGGGAAAATCGAGATGGCAATGGCTGTCGACAAGCACGGTCATCGCTGTCAGTCGGCGCCTTCCTTCTCGACATAACGCGGGAACACGCCCGAAGGCGCAGGCAGCGGCGTACCGGGCACCAATCTGTCTTCGAGCGCGGCGAAATTGCGTTTGTCGGAAGGTGCCGCGACCAGGTCGAGCAGCTTCTCCGCAGATGCCGGGATATAAGGCTGCGCCAGGATGGCAATCCGGCGGACAGTCTCGGCAACGACATAAAGAACGGTCGCCATGCGCTCCGGATCGGTCTTGCGCAACGCCCAGGGCGCTTGCGCGTCAATGTAACGATCGCCGGCTGCCGCCACTTCGAAGGTCGCTTCAACCGCCTTGTGGATCGCCTGACGATCCATCGCCCCACGGGCAGCGGCGAGCGCGGCTGCGCCTTCTGCCAGCAGGGCTTCGTCCTCGGCGGTCAAGTCGCCATGCTGCGGTACCGCGCCGCCGCAATGCTTGGCGATCATCGACAGCGAGCGCTGTGCCAGGTTGCCGAGGCCGTTGGCGAGGTCGGCATTGATGCGGTTGACGATGGCCTCGTGGCTGTAGGAGCCGTCATTGCCAAAGGGCACTTCACGCATGAAGAAGTAGCGCACCTGGTCGAGACCGTAGGCGTCGATCAGCGCAAACGGGTCGACGACGTTGCCGACCGACTTCGACATCTTCTCGCCCTTGTTGAACAGGAAGCCGTGGGCAAAGACGCGCTTCGGCAATTCGACACCGGCACTCATCAGGAAGGCCGGCCAGTAGACGGCGTGGAAGCGGACGATGTCCTTGCCGATGATGTGCGTGGCCGGCCAGTAGCCCCAGCGCTCGGCATTCTCGTCGGGAAATCCGGCGGCGGTGATGTAGTTGGTCAGCGCATCGACCCAGACATACATGACATGGTCGTCATTGCCCGGCACCGGCACGCCCCAGTCGAAGGTCGTGCGCGAGATGGACAGATCCTTGAGGCCGGACTTGACGAAGCTCGCGACCTCGTTGCGGCGTTCGGTCGGCAGCACGAAGTCGGGGTTCTTTTCGTAGAGTTCGAGAAGTCTGTCTCCATAGGCAGACAGGCGGAAATAGTAGCTTTCCTCCTCGACCCACTCGACCGGCGAACCGAGCGGTTCACGGCGCACGCCGTCCTCGCCGACGGTGGTTTCGCCCTCGTCGAAATAGCCCTCTTGGCGCACCGAATACCAGCCGCCATACTTGCCGAGATAGATGTCGCCATTGGCCTCCATGCGCTTCCACAACTCCTGGACGGATGTCTTGTGGCGCGCCTCGGTGGTGCGGATGAAATCGTCATTGGAGCAGCCGAGGGTCTCGACCATGCGGCGGAAGATGGCCGAGTTCTTGTCGGCCAGCTCGATCGGCGTAATGCCTTCCTGCTCCGCCGTCTGCTGCATCTTCTGGCCGTGTTCGTCCGTTCCGGTCAGAAAGAAAACATCCTTGCCATCGTGGCGGGCGAAGCGAGCCAGCACATCGGTCGCGATCGCGGTATAGGCGTGGCCGATATGCGGGGCGCCGTTGGGATAGAAAATCGGCGTCGTGATGTAGAAGCGTTCGTTGGAAGACACAGTGTTGGAAGTCATGGATACCGGTTTGCGAGCGGGTGAGCGAGGTGCCCTGCTCTATCCGATTTCTGGCGGCAAAGAAAAGCCGCAGTCACAAAAAAGCCTCAGGCGGCCGTGCTGTGCAGCGCCGAATGCACATCGGCGAGGATCGAGAGCAGGTCTTGCTTGCGGTCGAGATTGTAGGTGTCGGACAGGCGAATGCGTTCCTGCATCGACATGTCGAGCGTCGCCAGACGGTCGGCGGCCCGGCTGTCGCCCCGGCGCGCCGCTGATATTGACGCCTGATGCAGCCGTCCCAGGATCAATTCGCGCAGGATGTCACGGTGGATGTCGGCGCCACGCGCGCCCGCCACTTCGGCGAGCTTGTGCGCCTTGACGACATCGGGACGTGCCGCATCGAGGAACTCGGCGAGCGCCTGCATCAAATCAAGACCGCCGAACCTGGCAAACACCAAGGCGCGGCGCGCGCTGCCGCCGCCAAGCGCCACCAATCGCGCGATCTCCGCATCGTCTCCGCCGACCGCCGATTCCACGACGGCATGCATATCCTCGTCGCCAAGCGGCGAAAACCGGACAATCTGGCAGCGCGAGCGTATCGTCGGCAGCAACCCGCCGGTGCCATGGGCGATCAGCAGGAAGAGCGCGCGCTGCGGCGGCTCTTCCAGCATCTTCAACAGCGCGTTCGCTGCATTGCGGTTCAGGTCATTGACCGGATCGACAATGACAATCCGCCAGGCGTCCGGGCTTGCCGCCGTCATCGAGAAAAAGCGTTGCACCCGCCGGATTTCGTCGACGGTAACGGCGGAGCGAAAGCCGGTGCCCTGATCGTTGCGGGGCCGTCCGAGGCCAAGAAGACCGGGATGGGCACCCTGCGCAATCTGACGGAATGCCGAACCTTGCGGGTCGGGCGGCGGGATGCGGCCGTCGGTGTCCGGACCCGCGCCGGACAAAAGCATATGCGCAAAATGATAGGCAAGTGTCGCCTTGCCGATGCCGCGCTCGCCCTCGAAGATCAGTCCGTGATGCAATTTGCCGCCTGCCACGGCCTGGGCCAGGAACCCGCTGACATCGCTGTGCCCGACCAGACGCGATGTCAGTTGCGGCGGATCGATGCCTTCCAGCGTGTCGTAAGTTTCGGGCACATCGACGTCGATCATTGCGTCCCGCCTACCTCACCGACAAACCGGTCGCCGACCGATTTGCGATCCTTCCTGGCGCCATCGCCGCGACGGACATCGACAAGCGGCGCAACCTGTTCCCAGACGCGGGCCGCGACATCATCCGGGTTGCCTGACGCATCGACCACACGGCAGCGCTCCGGTTCGTTGCGGGCAATCTCAAGGAACGCGTCTCGCCGCAACTCGTGCGCGGAGACCTCCTCCTTCTCGAACCGGTCGACCGGCACCGCATCATCGCGCCGGGCATGGGCGCGCCGCAGTCCCTCATCGACATCGATATCGAGAATGATGGTCAGATCCGGTACCACGCCGGCAATGGCGACGCGTTCCAGTGCCGTGACAAAGGCGTCGCCGAGGTTTTCCGTCGCACCCTGATAGACACGTGTCGAATCCATGAAGCGGTCGACCAGCACCATCTTGCCGGCGTCGAGCGCTGGCCGGATCACCTGTTCGACGTGGTCGTTGCGTGCGGCAGCAAACAGAATTGCCTCCAGATAGGGCCCGAAGGGCTCGGCCGCACCGGTATCGAGGACCACGTGCCGCACCGCTTCAGCGCCTGGCGTCCCGCCCGGTTCGCGCGAAACGACAACTGCGCGCCCCAATTCGCGAAGCCGATCGGCAAGCAGGCGAATCTGGGTCGACTTGCCGACCCCGTCTCCGCCTTCGAAGCTAATGAAGTATCCGCCAGCCGGCGCCGTGCCGGCTCCGTCAGATCCAGCCAAGAACCAACTCCGTCAATGCATCGAAGGCCTGACGGTGGATCGGCCCCCGTTCGACGGTCTCGGCGGCAAAAAGCGGCGTTTCCTGGGTCAACTTGTCGCCGACCCAAACCTTGAGCATGGCGATCTGGTCGCCCTCCGCCACCGGCGCCTTGACAGGCCCCTTGTAGACGACGCGTGCCTTCATCGCGTCGCGATTGGCGAGCGGCAGCAGGATATCGAGATCGTCATTGGCCGCCACCGGGACGGTTAGCTGCGCACCGCCATAAAGGCGGACATTGCCGATGACCTCGCCCTTCTTGAAGATCTCGTGCGCCTCGAACGCACGGTCGCCCCAATCGAGGATCTTGCGCGCCTCTTCGGCGCGGGTGCGCAGGTTGGGCAGGCCGCTCATCGCGGTGATCAGGCGGCGCTCGCCGCGCTTGACGGAGCCGACGATCGCGTAGCCGGACGCCTCGGTGTAACCGGTCTTCACGCCGTCGGCACCAATGCCCATCTTGAGAAGCGGATTGCGGTTACGCTGCAAGATGCCGTTCCAGGTGAATTCCGGCTCCGAGTAGAACCTGTAAAATTCCGGATATTCCCTCTGCAAATGATCGGCGAGTTTCGCCAGATCGTGCATGGTGACAAACTGCCCTTCGGCGGGCAGCCCGGTGGAGTTGAAGAACACGGAGTCGCGCAGGCCGATCTCGCGCGCCCGCTTGGTCATAAGCCTGGCGAAATTCGGCTCCGATCCGGCCATGCCCTCGGCGATGATGATGCAACCGTCATTGGCCGACTGGATGATCACGCCACGAATCAGGTCTTCAAGCCGGATCGACGAATTCAGTTCCGCGAACATCGTAGACCCGCCCGACGTGGCGCCGCCCGTCCGCCAGGCAAACTCGCTGACGTGAAACTCGTCATCGAGCGACAGACGACCCTTCTTCAGGGCGTCGAAGACGACCTCCATGGTCATCATCTTGGCAAGTGACGCCGGCGGGACCCGCTTGTTGGCGTCTTTCTCGTAGAGCACGGTACCGGTCTTGGCGTCGAGCAGGATCGCCTGTCCCGCCCTCGTCTCGAAAAGCTGCGCCTGTGCCGGCGCGGCCATCGCGAGTAGCACCACGGCGAAAAAGACACCGATCGCGTTCAATCGACTGCACAAGGACATCATACGCTTACTCCCGACCAAGGCCTGCCAAAGACATACCAAATCAGTTCTCGAAATGGCAACGCAGGCGCAGCAATTCCTAGCCCGGACCACGACATTTTTACATTGTGTGAGGCGTACGCGACCGTCCGGCCGGCTGGCGGTCAGCGGCGCTTCCAGCTGCTGCTTGCGGAATATCCGGGCGACCATTCAAAAGCGGCGGCAACCCGCTGGTCGGCATAGGACGAAACGCCCAGACCGGCGCGCGGCGAAACCGGCTGGAAAACACCGCGCACGGCCTTTGCCGCGCCGCCAAGCGGCGATGCCCCGTTGAGCGCCACCAGAAAGCCGGATGGCGAACGCTGGCCCGCGCCATTGCGTACCGGCCCGTTGCGCAACGAAGCCGCGAGGAATGCGTCATCCTCGCCATGCAGCGGCGCGCGGCCGGCATACTCGACCTTGACCCTGGCCGTGCCCCGATGCGTGTAGCCGAGCGTTTCGGCGGCCCGTTTCGACAGGTCGATCACCCGGCCACGGGCAAACGGGCCGCGGTCGTTGACGCGCACCATAATCGAGCGACCGTTCTCCAGATTGGTGACGCGCGCATAGCTCGGTATCGGCATGGTGGGATGCGCCGCCGACAGCCGGTTCATGTCGTAGACTTCGCCATTGGCGGTCTTGCGGCCGTGAAATGCCGACCCGTACCAGGACGCTGTCCCCGTCTCCACCGGGACCGGAACGGCGGTCGGAACATAGCGCTTGCCCCGCACCGTATAGGGTTTGCCGATCTGATTGCGTCCGCCACCGCGCGGGACCGCGCGTCCCATCGTCACGCGCGGACTCGCCGCCACGCCAACCAGCGATTCAGGAAAGAATTCGCGCGTCGAACCCGGCGCGGAAGCGGCATAGCCGGACGCCGGCGCATTGAGGCCGATCTTCGGGACGCCGACCGCGCATCCCGAAACGCCGAGTGCGGCGAAACAGGCAATGGCAGCAGAAAAACGGGTGAGAACGTGAACCGGCTTCATGCGCCAATTCGATACACAAATGTCCTTAACCGGCCAATGACGAAGGGCTTGTCAGCTCCACCGCCCGGCCGTTTGACGCAGGATTTGCATCGGTATGGTTAACGTTTCAAAACCATCAGCCGCCAATGCGCGCCCGCCCGCTATAGCCGTCGTCGCGACGCCAACGCAGCGTGGCAGCGCCCGTCGGCCGCAGTTTGAAGCAACTCGTCTTGCCCTTGTACCAGGTCGGAAACTGCTGGCAGAGCTGCGATCCGGAAACCCACCAGCGACCGGTCTCGCGCGGCGCCAGATGCCGACCGAGGCCAAGCGCCGTGCCGTCGCCCGTCACCCTGCCATTCGAGGCATAGAACAAGGGAAACTCGCCGCCGAACGGGACCTTGAGATAAATGCGCTTGTCGGTCACCAGCGCGCGGACCTGATTGCCGTCAAGCAGCCAGTCGGCCTTTGCGGCCCCAACAGACATCGTGGCAAGTGTCGCGGCGACTGCGGCCAAGGCGAACAGTTTCGAAATCGGCTGATTGCTGGTTGTCGTGTCTGGCATGATCCCGGCTCCCTTCCTTGCACAAGGTTACGCAGCGGGCCGGCAAGCGGATCAGTGCGGATGAATCTTGCCGCGACATCGGCGGCGCGTCTTGCGCGGGCCAGGCAATTGGGGCAAAGACGTCCGATCCGGAGAGGTGGCCGAGCGGTTTAAGGCACCGGTCTTGAAAACCGGCGTGCGGGCGACCGTACCGTGGGTTCGAATCCCACCCTCTCCGCCATTTCACGCCAACACATTTTGCCAAGGTCTGGCGCAGGCGGGCAGGTGGCGGCACCAGGACCATTCGGCGTCCCGCTCAACCTCCATATGCGGATTCTCGTCCGATGGCATTCCAAAGTAATGGGAACAGCAGTGCGGCAAGCACCAGTTTCAATGCGTCACCGACAAGGAAGGGCCAAAGACCCCAGGCAAGCGTCTGCTCCCAGCCGGTCGCGAATTGTTGCAGCCAGAGAAGACCTGGGATGTAGATAAGCAGGTTGCCGATCAGCATCGCCACCGCCATCCGCGCCACATTGCGGTCCCAGCCGCGACGGGCAAATGCGCCGAGCGCCAGCGCCGCCAGGATATAGCCCACGAGATAGCCGCCGGTACCGCCGATCATGTAGCCGAGCCCGTTCCTTTCGGCCGAGGAGTTGGCAAAAACGTCGAAACCGAGCGCGCCGACAATCATGTAACCAAGGATCGTAACCAGGCCGAGCCTCGGGCCGTAGGACGCGCCGATTGACAGGACGGCGAAAGTGCCGAGCGTGATCGGCACAGGCGAAGGCCAGATTGGCACCTTGATCTTGGCGCAAATGGCGAGCGCCAAGATGCCCGCCATCACCAGAGCAGCATCGCAGACGAGTTGGTGGCTGCGATCGTTTCGAACAAGGCGTTCGGTCAGGACGTGTGTCGTCATTGGTCTTCTCCCTGTTCTATCCAACGCGCTGGCGTCTTGTTCAGGAACGCCTCGATGCCATGGGCGGCCTCTTCGCCTTCCCAAGTATCAGCAAGGCGGCGGATGGTGTCGTCGATGACCTCGGCGTCGATGCGTGGTCCGAGCGCCCGAGCGAGCGCCTTGGCGGCACCGACGGCTTCAGGTGCGACGGAAAGATAGGGGGCAACTTCAGCCTCGATGGCGGCATCCATCGCGTCATGGGCGACAGCGCGGGCGACGATGCCTAGCTCGGCGGCCTCGTCTGCCTCGAAGAGCCGCGCCGACATGAAGACGCGCCGCGCATTGCCTTCGCCCATCCGCGCCAGCACGTAAGGGCCGATGGTCGCCGGGATCAGGCCCAGCCTCGTTTCGGTCAGGCCGAACTTCGTGCCCGCCTCAGCAATTGCGATGTCGCAGACGCAGGCCATGCCGACGCCGCCCCCGAAGGCGCCGCCATGGATGCGCCCGATCAGCGGGCTCGGCATTTCATTGAGTGCATTCAGCATCTCGGCCAGCTTGCGCGCCTCGGCCATGCGGGTGACGCGATCCGCCTCGATTTGCGCTTTCATCCAGTTGAGATCGCCGCCGGCACAAAAGACCTTGCCCGCACCGCTGAGCACGACCGCCCGGGTCGTGGTCTCTGCGCCAAGCGTCTGCGCCATTTCGGTCAGTTCGGCGATCATCTGTGCCGAAAGCGCGTTACGCTTGTCAGGCACGTTCAGCGCCACATAGGCCACGCCGCGCCCGTCCATGCGGATGTCCAGCGTATCATAATTCATGGCCTAGCTCCTCAGGGTTTGGGCGAAGGCCGCGACCCCCGCCAGCCGTTCCGGATCGATCCCGGTCTCGTAGCCCCGGGCATGCAGCATGGCGGCCACCGCCTCGGTGGCGACATTGCCCTTCGCTCCCGGCGCATAGGGGCAGCCGCCGAGCCCGCCGACCGAGCTGTCGAAGACCCGCAGCCCGCGGTCGAGGCTGACGGCGATGTTGTCCAGGGCTCTGCCCCCGGTGTCATGATAATGCCCCGCAAGGTACCTGGCGGGTACGACTTCGAGCACCGCGTCCAGCATTGCGGCGATCGTCTCGGGTGCGCCCGCGCCAATCGTGTCGCCAAGGCTGACCTCATAGCAGCCCATCGCCATCAGTTCGGCGGCAACGCGCGCTACAGCCTCGGGCGGAGTCGGCCCGTCATAGGGGCAGTCCGTGACGCAGGAGACATAGCCGCGCACCGGGATTCGAGCCGCTTTCGCGGCTTCAACCACCGGGCGGAAGCGTTCGAGGCTTTCGGCGATGGAGCAGTTGATGTTCTTCCGGCTGAAACCTTCCGAAGCCGAGCCGAAGATCGCGATCTCGTCGGCTTTGGCCGCGACCGCGCCCTCGAAGCCGCGCATGTTGGGCGTCAGGACCGCATAAGACACATTCGGATTGCGGGTGATCCCCGCCATCACATCGGCCGCGTCAGCCATTTGCGGCACCCATTTGGGCGAGACGAAGCTGGTGACCTCGATCTTCACAAACCCGCAGCCCGAAAGCCGGTCGACCAGCGCGATCTTGTCGGCGGTGTCGATCAGAACCTTCTCGTTCTGCAACCCGTCGCGCGGGCCCATCTCGAAGATGGTGACACGCTCAGCCATCTTCCGGCTCCAGCGCCAGCAGGAGCGTGCCATCGGTGACCTGATCATCGACCGCGGCCAATACCTCGGCAACCACGCCATCGCGGGGCGCAGTGAGCGTGTGCTCCATCTTCATCGCCTCCAGGACCAGAAGCGCATCGCCCTTTGAAACCTGTGCCCCGACTTGCGTCGACACGACTTTCACCAAGCCAGGCATCGGCGCGATGATAGCGTCGCCACCCGCCTGGTCGCTCTCCGCCCCGGCCAGGCTGTCGGGCAGATTGAAACCGTAGGTCCGCCCCTCCATGAAGATCGAAACCGTGGCATCGTGCACCACGACATCGGCTCTGAACCGGTGTCCGCCGGCGTTGACTGTCAAGGTCGAACCACACCCGGCGGAGACGTCCAGCGTCACCTCGAAACCGTCACCCTGCACCTGATGCCGGCCCTTGCCAAGCGAGGTTACCCGCAGTTCCAGCCGACTGTCACCGGTTTCCAGCGCGACATATTGCTTGGCCTCGGTCCAGTGCCGCCAGCCGCTCAGCCGGTCCCATGCGTCGCTTCCCTGCGCGGCGCTCAACAGGCCAAGCCCCCCAATAGCCGCAAGCGCCAACACTTCAGGCGGGGTAGCGCTTTGCGTGGTCAGCGCCTTGAGGTCGCGGGCAATAAGCCCGGTATCGACATCGCCCTTGGCAAAGCCTTCATGTTGCGAAAGCGCGCCCAGGAACTCCAGATTCGTCACAGAGCCTGCCACTTGGCACTCCGCCAGCGCCGCGGTCAGCATGTTCAGCGCCGCCTCGCGTGTTGGCCCGTGGACAATCACCTTGGCGATCATCGGGTCGTACCAAGGACTGATCTCATCGCCCGGACGCACGCCGCTGTCGATGCGAACCGGCCCGGCCTCGAAGGCCGTGCCCTTTGGAAAGGAAAGGTGGTCGAGCGTGCCAGTGGCGGGCAGGAAGCCCTTGGGCACGTCCTCGGCATAGACACGCGCCTCGAATGACCAGCCGTCGATTTCCAGGTCCTCCTGGACCACGGGAAGCGGTTCGCCGGAAGCCACACGCAGTTGCATCTCGACGAAATCGAGCCCGGTGATCGCTTCCGAAACGGGATGTTCGACCTGCAGGCGGGTGTTCATCTCCATGAACCAGAACCCGTCTTCGCGCAAAGGCCCGGAGCCGTCGACGATGAACTCAACGGTTCCCGCGCCCTGATAGCCGATCGCCTTGGCCGCATCGACGGCTGCCTTGCCCATGGCGGCACGAACAGTGTCTGGCATGTCCGGCGCCGGGGCCTCCTCGATCACTTTCTGGTGGCGGCGCTGAAGTGAACAATCCCTTTCGAAAAGATGGATCGCGTTGCCGTGGCCGTCGCCGAAGACCTGGATCTCGATATGGCGCGGCTGTGTTATGTATTTCTCTATCAAACAGGCCGGGTCGCCAAAGCTTGCCTGGCCCTCGCGCTGCGCGCCCTCCAGCCCCGCCTTGAATCCGGTCGGGTCCTCGACAAGCCGCATGCCCTTGCCGCCGCCGCCGGCACGGGCCTTGATCAGAACCGGATAGCCGATCTTGTCGGCTTCGGCCGCCAGAAAGTCGGGATCCTGGTTCTCGCCGTGATAGCCGGGCACCACGGGCACGCCGGCTTCGACCATCAACGCCTTGGCGGCATCCTTCAGCCCCATCGCCTTGATGGCGCTCGCCGGCGGACCGATGAACACGAGACCCGCCGCTTCGATCAACCCGACGAATTCGGGATTTTCCGAAAGGAAACCATAACCGGGATGGATCGCCTCGGCGCCAGTCTTCTTGCAGGCGTCGATGATACGCTCGGCCTGCAGATAGCTCTCGGCCACAGCTGGCGGTCCGATGTGCATCGCCTCATCGGCCATGGCCACGTGCTTCGAATCCGCATCGGCATCGGAATAGACCGCCACGGTCTTGACGCCCAGCTTGCGCGCGGTTGCCATCACGCGACAGGCAATCTCGCCCCGGTTCGCTATCAGGATCTTCTTGAACATCGATCCGCTCCCCTACATCCGGAACACGCCGAAGCGCGTTTCCTCGATTGGCGCGTTCAGCGCTGCAGAGAGCGACAACGCCAGCACTTCACGGGTCTTGCGCGGATCGACAATGCCATCGTCCCAAAGCCGCGCCGAGGCGTAGAGCGGATGCGATTGTTGTTCGAACATATCGATGGTGGGCTGCTTGAAGGCGGCCTCCTCATCGGCGGACCATGTGTCGCCCTTGCGTTCGATCGCGTCCCGCCGGACCGTGGCAAGCACTCCGGCGGCCTGCTCGCCGCCCATCACGCTGATGCGGCTGTTGGGCCAGGTCCAGAGGAACCGCGGGCTGTAGGCGCGTCCACACATGCCATAGTTCCCTGCCCCGAAGGAACCGCCAATCAGCATGGTGATCTTCGGCACTTTGGTGGTCGCCACAGCGGTCACGAGCTTGGCCCCGTCCTTGGCGATGCCGCCGTTCTCATACGTGCGGCCCACCATGAAGCCAGTGATGTTCTGCAAGAATATGAGCGGGATGCCACGTTGCGAGCAAAGCTCGACAAAGTGCGCACCCTTCACGGCGGCTTCCGAGAAGATCACACCATTGTTGCCGATGATCCCCACCGGCATGCCCATCACATGGGCGAAGCCGCATACGAGCGTCGTTCCATAGCGTGCCTTGAATTCGTCAAAGCGTGAGCCGTCGACGATGCGCGCGATCACCTCGCGGATGTCATAGGGCGTTCTGAGGTCGGCAGGCACCACGCCGAGGATTTCCTCGGGATCATAGAGCGGCGCCTCGACGGGCTGCAGGTCGAGGCTGCAAGGCTTGGTGGTGTTGAGATTGGCCACAGCCCGGCGAGCCAGCGCCAGCGCGTGGGCGTCGTCATTGGCAAGGTAATCGGCCACGCCGGAAAGGCGCGTGTGAACATCGCCCCCGCCCAGATCCTCGGCGCTCACGACCTCGCCGGTCGCGGCCTTCACCAAGGGCGGGCCGGCGAGAAAGATCGTTCCCTGATCTTTCACGATGATCGTCACATCCGACATCGCCGGCACATAGGCTCCGCCAGCGGTGCACGATCCCATCACGACTGCGATTTGCGGGATGCCCTTGGCCGACATGTTGGCCTGATTGAAGAAGATCCGGCCAAAGTGATCGCGGTCGGGAAAGACCTCGTCCTGGTTGGGCAGGTTCGCACCGCCTGAGTCCACCAGATATATGCAGGGCAGATGGTTCTGCTCTGCGATTTCCTGGGCGCGCAGGTGTTTCTTCACCGTCATCGGGAAGTAGGTGCCGCCTTTCACGGTCGCGTCATTGCACACGATCATGCATTCGCGGCCAGAAACCCGTCCGACACCCGCCACAACACCGGCAGACGGGCTGGCCCCGTCGTAAAGTCCATGGGCGGCGAACATGCCAACCTCAAGAAAGGGTGAGCCGGGATCAAGCAGGCGGGACACCCGCTCGCGTGGGAGGATCTTGCCTCGGCTCACATGGCGCTGCCGCGCCTTCTCGCCGCCGCCCGCAAGGGAGAGTGCTGCGGCACCATGAACCGGCGCCATGGCCGCCTGATGCGCGGCGAGATTTCTGGAATAGCTCTCGGACTTCGGAGAGATCGCAGAAGACAGGACAGCCATCAGGACATCGCCCCCATCAGTTCTCGCCCGATCAGCATCCGCCGGATTTCCGAGGTGCCCGCACCGATTTCCATCAGCTTGGCATCGCGGAAGATGCGGCTGACCGGCGTCTCGTTCATGAAGCCTGCGCCGCCCATGGCCTGCACCGCCTGATGCGCCACAACCATCGCCTCTTCCGAGGCATAGAGGACGCAGGCGGCCGCGTCCTGTCGGGTCACCTCGCCCCGGTCGCAGGCCTTGGCAACCTCGTAGACGTAAGCCCGCGCCGAGTTGAGCTTGGTGTACATGTCGGCGATCTTGCCCTGCATCAGCTGGAAATTGCCGATCGACTGACCAAACTGCTTGCGTTCGACCATGTAGGGCATGATCTCGTCGAGGCAGGCCGCCATGATGCCCGTGCCGATGCCCGAGAGCACGACGCGCTCATAGTCGAGCCCCGACATCAGAACACGCACGCCCCTGCCCTCCTCGCCGAGGATGTTTTCGAAGGGAACCTCGACATCCTCGAAGACAAGCTCGACAGTGTTCGAGCCGCGCATCCCCAGCTTGTCGAAATGCTTCGACTGGGAGAAGCCGGGCATGGATTTCTCGATGATGAAGGCCGTGATGCCCTTGGAGCCGGCGTCCGGATCGGTCTTGGCATAGACCACCAGAGTGTTGGCCTCGCCGCCATTGGTGATCCAGAACTTGTTGCCGTTCAGGATGAATTTGTCGTTGCGCTTCTCGGCCTTGAGTTTCATGCCGACCACGTCGGAGCCAGCGCCCGCCTCCGACATGGCAAGCGCGCCCACCGATTTTCCCGAAATCAGATCGGGCAGGTATTTGGCCTTCTGTTCCGCGCTGGCGTTGATCTTGAGCTGATTGACGCAGAGGTTGGAATGCGCGCCGTAGCTCAGAGAGACCGAGGCCGACGCCCGGGCGATTTCCTCCACCGCGACCACATGCGCCAGATAGCCCATGTCGGCGCCGCCATGCTCTTCCTGAACCGTAATCCCCAGAAGGCCGAGTTCGCCCATTTCCTCCCAGAGTTCGGCGGGAAACTCGTTCTTTTCGTCGATCCCGGCTGCCATCGGCTTGACCCGGTCCTGAGCCCAGCGATGCACCATCTCGCGCAGCGCGTTCACGTCTTCGCCCAGATCGAAGTTCATGGATGCGTTAAACATTGGATCTCCTCCTCACTCCGCGGCCATTGCAGGATGGGCGCTTTCCTGGATCTCGTTCACAAGCGCCGCGCGACGGGCGGCATGCGCTTGCATAGCTTCCTCCTTGACCGGACCAAACCCGCGGACCTCGTCCACCGAGTTCAAAAGCTTCAACGCAAGATCGCCCGGGATGCGGTCGATTTTGGACAAGACCAACTCGACGTCCTTTTCATATTCCGTGATCATCGCACGTTCGGCCCGGCGCTCGGCGGTTTTGCCGAAAGGATCAAAGGCGGTGCCGCGCAGCCCTTTCAGCCGGGCCAGCAGCCCAAAAAGCCGCAGGGTGACGGGCCCGAATTCGCGTTTCTTCGGGCGTCCATTGGGCGCGGTGCCCGGCAGCAAGGGCGGGGCCAGGTTAAAGGCCAGCCGGTATTCGCCGTCGAACTGATCGGCCAGAGCCATTTTGAACGCCGGATCCGCAAACTGTCGAGCGACTTCGTATTCGTCCTTGTAGGCCAAGAGCTTCGCATAGTTCAGCACGACGGCGCGGATCATTGCCTCGTTGCTGGTCGCTTGCCGCACGCGGTCAATCAAGGCGCGGTAGCGCTTGGCCAGGTCGGCGTTTTGATAGGCGGTCAAATGCGCGCTGCGATGAGCGATCAGTTCGTCGAGGCTCATTTCCGTCAAGCTGGCCCCGGCTTCCGGCTGTAGCTTTGCGTGCACCACGCCCGGGTCATGCGCCAGCATCCGGCCCCAGTTGAAGGCGGTGAGGTTCGCCTCGATCGCGACACCGTTCAGCCGAACCGCCTGCTCGATGGATTCCCGGCCCAAAGGCACCAATCCTGTCTGCCAAGCATAACCCATCATCATGATATTGGCGGCGATCTCATCGCCGGCCACGGCCAGTGCGATTTCGGAAAAGTTGTGGAAATGCTCGTTTCCGCGTACCGCTTTTTCGACCGTCTTTTCCACCGCCGCGGCTTGGAAATCGAAATCGCGCTGCCGCACGAAATCCGATACTGGAGTGACCTTGGCATTGAAGACAGCATGCGTGCGGTCCGGCGCGCAAAGGGTGATGCCCTCCTTGGAAGCTGCAACCACGGAATCGGCAGCGATCAGCAGATCAGCACCGCCATTGGCGATCCGGGGTGAGCGGACTTCGTGATTGGGGGCTGCGATGCGGATATGGCTGAGCACGGCGCCGCCTTTCTGTGCCAGCCCGGCCATATCCATGATCAGGGGGTTCTTACCTTCGATATGTGCGGCCATACCTAGAAGCGCGCCGATAGTCAGGACACCGGTGCCGCCGACACCTGTGACCGCGATGTTCCAGGGCTGATCCAGCACGGGCACTTGCGGGTCGGGCAGACCCGAGAAATCGGGCGCTTCGGCCGGTGCGCGCTTTTTCAGCTTGCCCCCGCGTACGGTTACGAATGAAGGGCAGAACCCTTTGAGGCAGGAGAAATCCTTGTTGCAAGCCGATTGGTTGATTTCGCGTTTGCGGCCGAATGCGGTCTCTTTGGGTTCGATCGCGATACAGTTCGACTGTTTCGAACAATCGCCGCAGCCTTCGCAGACTGCCGGGTTGATGAAAAGCCGCATATCCGGGTCATCGGCCAGCTTGCGTTTGCGGCGGCGGCGCAGCTCGGCCGCGCAGGTTTGCACATAGACAATCGCGGTGACGCCCGGCACCTCGCGCAGCTCTTCCATCACCGCGTCGATATGGTCGCGATGCTTGACGGTCACACCCGGTGCGAGGTCGCCAGCCGGGTAAAGGTCGGGTTTGTCGCTGAGCAGGTAGATCTTGCCTACCCGCTCATGATGCAGCTGATGGGTGATCTGTTGCGGGGTCAGATCGCCATCATGCGGCTGCCCGCCGGTCATGGCGACCGCATCATTATACAGCACCTTGTAGGTGATATTGGCTTTGGCGGCGACCGAGGCGCGGATGGCCAAAGTGCCCGAGTGGAAATAGGTGCCGTCGCCCAGATTCACGAACCGGTGCTTTTCATCGGTATAGCGGCCGATGGCCGTCCAGGGCACGCCCTCGGCGCCCATATGAGTAAAGGTCTCGGTGTTGCGATCCATCCATTGCGACATGAAATGGCAACCGATCCCCGCCATGGCGGTCGAGCCGTCGGGCACACGCGTTGAGGTGTTATGCGGGCAACCGGCGCAGAAATGCGGCAGCCGGGCGACGGGCGCGCTATGCGCCTGACCCTGGGCCTGGAGTTTCTCCAGCCGTTCGAGTTTTTGCGAAATCCGGTTGGCCAGCCCCTCGGCCAGATCCAGTTTCAACAGCCGATCCGCGATGGCGCGGGCTACGGTGCTGACATTCAGCCCGGCCGATAGCGACAAGAAGGGTTTGTCTTCCTCATCGAATTTGCCGACGATCCGGGGGCGCACATCGGGACGCCAGTTGAACAGCTGCTGTTTGATCTGGTTTTCGATGATCTCGCGCCGTTCCTCGACGATCAGAACCTCTTCCAGACCTTCCGAAAACTGCCGGATGCCTTCGGGTTCCAGCGGCCAAGGCATGCGCACCTTATACAGGCGCAGCCCGATTGCATTGCGTTCGGCCTCGCCGATGCCCAGATCGGTCAGCGCTTGTACGACATCTTCATAGGCTTTGCCCGAGGCGACAATGCCGAAACGGGCATTGGGGCTGTCGAGCGTGGTCAGATCAACCTGATTGGCGCGGGCAAACGCGATGGCGGCATAGCCTTTCTGCTCTTGCAGACGCTCATCCTGAACCAAGGGCGGGTCGGGCCAGCGCAGGTTCAGCCCGCCTTCGGGCATGTCGAAATCGGTGGGCAGCGTGAAGGCGCGGTTTTCTGCGCCCAGATCGACAACCGAGGTCGTCTCGACCGTCTCGGAAATCACTTTATAGCCCACCCAACAGCCAGAATAACGCGACATGGCGATGCCCAAGAGCCCCATCTCGATGAATTCGTGTATGGAAGATGGGTAGAGCATCGGCATCAGCGCCGAGATAAAGGCATGGTCGGATTGATGCGGGATGGACGAGGATTTGCAGGTGTGGTCATCGCCGGCAAAGGCCAGCACGCCGCCATGTTTGGAGGCGCCCGCCGCATTGCCATGTTTCAGCGCATCGCCGGAACGGTCGACGCCCGGTCCTTTGCCATACCACAGCCCCAGCACACCATCACGATTTGCGCCTTTGGACAGATTTACCTGTTGCGAGCCCCAGATCGCGGTGGCGGCCAGGTCTTCGTTCAGCCCGGGTTGAAAGGTGATGTCGTGGGGGGCGAGAAATTTCTTGGCGCGGGTAAGCTGCAGATCGTAATTGCCCAGGGGTGAGCCGCGATAGCCGGTGATAAAGGACGCCGTGTTCAGGCCTGCAGCGCGGTCTCGACGCATCTGGGTCATCGGCAAGCGAACAAGAGCTTGCGTGCCTGACAGGAACACGCGCCCATCCGTTGCGGTGTACTTATCGTCCAACGCGACTTGTATGCCCACCTGAGCCCTCCCCCTGTCAAAGGTGGCGAAGAGACGACGTCGGGTCGTATCCCGCCTGTTCCTGTTGGCAGAGACCATAGGAGAATTGCGAGGTGAATTTGTCGCTAGTTTTGTTCCGATTGGCGTTAGTTGCGCAATCTCATCCTAAGTGTGTTTATTTCTCCGCAACATCATCCCACACAAAACGGAGTATGTTGGAACGCTAGGCATCGAAGTGGAAGCCCTCTAAACAGGCACGTCGGTTGTGTTCTTGATTTCGTTCAGTGCGAGACTGGTTCGGATCGACCCGACATGAGGAAGCTCCAGCAGCCGGTGCTTGATCGTATCCTCGTAGTCGCGCACGCTTCGCGCCAACACCCGCAAGATGTAGTCCTGGTCGCCGGTCGCCGAGTAGACTTGTACGATCTCGTCGATGTACTGAGTCGCCTTTTCGAACTCCTCCAGGCTCGCGCGCGAGTGTTCTTTGAGTTGAACCATGCAAAAGGCGATCAGTTCGAAGCCAAGTTTTTGTGCATCGAGGACATAACGTTTCTCGGAGATGTAGCCATCTTCGCGCAATTTGTTCATGCGGCGCCAGCAGGGCGTGTGACTTAATCCCGTCACTTCACCCAGCTCGCGCATTGTTAACTCTGGTTGCTTCTGGATGGCTCTCAGAATCCTTCTGTCGGCTTCGTCCACGACTGCACCCCGCGATTGCTCTCTAGTCTGAGTACAAGGCTACTTGTGAATTCCGGATTACGCAATTCTGTCATCACTGATCGAAACCTTTTGGAACAACGTTGCTCCGTCGCGCCATGGAAGGCATAAAATCGTTACCCTTTTCCTCCGCAGCAATATATTGTCGTAGGCCTCAAACCAGTCTCAACGGGAGGAAACCATGAAACACTGGATCACTGGCGCGGCAGCCGCGCTTGTTGTTGGCCTGTCGCCGGTCGCTTCGGCGGCGGAAACCATGCGGGTCACGCTGCAGCTGCCCGAGACCCATTCGGTCGTTCACAACTGGAAAGACTTCCAGGCGCTGGTCGAAGAGGAATCGGGCGGTGAGCTCAAGCTCAATCTTTTCCCCGCAGCACAGCTCTTCAAGGACAAGGAGATCCCCGGAGCCGTTGGAACCGGCGCTGTCGAAGCGGGTTCGGTCTTCATTGGCCGCTATGCCGGAGCCGTCCCGGCGGTGGACGTCATTTCCATTCCCTTCATCTTTGACGGCGAGTCCCATATCCGGGCCGCGGTCGCGCCCGGCTCCGAACTGCGCACGATGATGGATGCGGCGATCCTGAAAGAAACCAACAACCGGGTTCTGTGGTGGCAGGCGTTTGGCCGCAACATATACCTCAACAACGACAGCGCGATCGTGCAGCCGAGCGATATGGCCGAACAGAAGGTCCGCACCTATGGCAAGGTCCAGGGCTGGACGATCCAGGCTCTCGGGGGCGCACCCACACTGATGTCGGGCTCCAAGCAGTTCCTCGCCTATCAGCAGGGCGCGGTGGATGTCGGCATGACAGGCGTTTCGTCGGTCAAGACGCGCAGCCTCTACGAGGTGATGGATCACATGACGTTGACCTTCGACAGCGCCATTGAGTTTGTGGCTGTCATCAACAATGACTTCTACGAGAGCCTGTCGGACGAGCACAAGGCGATCATCAACGCGGCCGCTGCCGAAGTCGAGCAGAAGCTGCGCGACCAGATCTACGCCGAGGAAGCGAGTATCGTGGAGGAGATGAAAGCCAAAATGACGGTTGTCGAACTGAGCGTTGAGCAGCGCGCCGATTGGGTTGAAGCAACCGCCGGCGTGGTCGATCGCTTTGTCGAAGAAACCGGCGAAACCGGCGCTGCGGCTGTGGCCGCCGTTAAGGCAGCGATGACCAACTAGGGTCACGAGCGACACAGTGCCCGTGAGAGCGGTCAGTCCGCCGCTCTCACCCCGCCTCAGCAAGAGGCCTATCTGAAAATCACGGGAGGGGGACATGCTTGCGCGCATCATCGACGGCATTTCAGAGTTTACCGGCAAGCTCAGTGCCTGGTGTCTGTTTGCAATTGGTTTCTTTATCACCTTCGAAGTTGTCATGCGGTATGTTTTCAACGCGCCCACGGTCTGGGTCGACGAAGTCAGCCGCGTGCTACAGGTCTGGGTTGTGTATCTCGCCGCCGCCTACGTCTTGAAACACCGCGAAATGGTGACGATCGAGCTGATCCTGAGCAATCCGAGATCCATCTGGCGCCGGTTGGCGGAGAGCCTCGGGATTGTCGTCTTGTTCGTTTTCGCCGGCACAGCGTGCTATTTCGGCTTCCAGATCTGGCTCAAGGCCACTCTGGCCGGGCACACGACCGATACCTATCTCGCGCCGCCGAAGATGATCACCCATGCGCCCGTCTGGGTCGGCTCTGCACTTCTGATGCTGCAGGGCGCGGTGCAACTGTATCGCGTCTGGACCGAGGATCTGCCTGAAGACAACGTGTTGGAAGGGGCGCACTGATGGAAGCCGTTTTCATTCTCGTCGCCCTGTTGGCACTCCTCTTGCTGCGGACGCCCGTTGCCTTTGCGCTCGGAGGCCTTGGGGTCATCCTGTTGGGGCTTAAAGGCCTGCCCCTGGTTGCGGTGCCGCAACGCCTGCACGGGTCCATGGACAGCTTCGAACTGCTGGCTGTGCCGATGTTCCTGCTGATGTCCAACGTGCTGCTCAAGGGAGGTGTCGGCCGAGACCTCTATGCGGCTGTACAAAGCTGGGTCGGCCATTGGCCCGGCGGCCTCGGCGTTGCGACGATTATGTCCTGTACGCTGTTCTCGGCGATTTCAGGTTCGTCGGTGGCGACGGCGGCCACGATCGGCACGGTTGCGATTCCTGAGATGTCGCAGCGTGGCTACGACAAGCCCTTCGTCTATGGCATGCTTGCTGCGGGCGGCACGCTGGGCATTCTGATCCCACCCTCAATCCCCCTGATCCTTTATGGTGTTGTCACCGAAAGCTCGATCCCGACGCTGTTTTTGGCGGGTGTCGGTCCAGGCTTGTTCCTGGCCACCGCGTTCATCATCTACGGCATCCTGTTTTCCCGCTTCTCCGGCGCCTATCAACCGATTCCGCGGGCGACATGGGGGGAGCGTGGCATGGCGTCCTTGATGGCGTTGCCGACCGTGGCACTTGCGGTTGCCATCGTCGGGTCGATCTACACCGGGATTGCCACACCGTCCGAAAGCGCGGGGCTTGGGTTTGTCATTGCCCTGATCATGACTTTTGCCATGCGCCGTATGGATTGGCCAAAGCTGCGCGAAGCGGTGGAGAGCTCGCTCAAGACTTCCGTCATGGTGTTGATCATCGTGGCCGGTGCCAAGGTCTTCTCCTACGCGATCACGCTCTACCTGATCCCGCAATCCATCAGCGCCTTCCTGACCGAAAACATCTCGAATCCGAGCCTGTTCATTCTCGCGGTCGGGGTGGTGCTCCTCTTCATGGGGTTCTTTCTGGAAGCCTTGTCGATGCTGCTGATCATGGTGCCCGTGTTGTTGCCCGCGGTTATCAATACCGGCATCGACCCGATCTGGTTCGGCATCTTCTTTGTGGTGCTGATCGAAACCGCGCTGATCACCCCGCCGGTGGGGATGAACCTCTTCGTGATCCAGGCCGTGGCCAAGGCGCGCCTGCAGGAGGTGGCCAAAGGGGCGATGCCCTTCGCGGTAATCATGCTCGGCGTGGCCGTCCTTCTGTGGTTCTGGCCGGATCTGGCACTCTACATCCCCTACGAGCTTGCTCGCTAGGATAAACAACCAAGAGGTCCGCGGGGAGTTCGCGGGCCGGACCTGAAGCGGTCCGGAGCTTGATCCCGGACACGACCGACACCTTTAAACGGGCTGCGCGAAGCGCAGGATGCCCGAACGGAGACGCTTTGCCTGCGGCAGGCGCTGGAACTGGAGACTGACAGACCCATGGCCAAGACGCTTTACGACAAGATTTGGGACGCCCATGTGGTGGACGAGGCCGAGGACGGCACGTGCCTGGTCTATATCGACCGGCATCTCGTGCATGAGGTGACGTCGCCACAGGCTTTTGAAGGCCTTCGCAATGCGGGCCGCAAAGTCCGCGCGCCACATCGCACCATCGCAACGCCCGACCACAACGTGCCGACCGATGAGGCCCGGCTGAAGGCGATCGAAAACGAGGAAAGCCGCATCCAGGTCGAGGCGCTCGCGAAGAACGCCGAGGAGTTTGGGATCGAACACTTCGGCATCGAGGACCAGCGCCAGGGGATCGTGCACATCGTCGGCCCCGAGCAGGGTTTGACCCTGCCGGGCATGACGGTTGTCTGCGGCGACAGCCACACCGCCACGCACGGCGCATTCGGCTCGCTGGCGCACGGAATCGGCACCTCCGAGGTCGAGCATGTGCTGGCCACGCAGACGCTGATCCAGAAGAAGTCGAAAAACATGAAGGTCGAGGTGACCGGCACCGTCGGGCCTGGCGTCACCGCCAAGGACATCGTGCTGTCGATCATCGGCAAAACCGGAACCGGCGGCGGCACCGGCCATGTGATCGAGTATTGCGGCGAAGCGATCCGCGCACTCTCGATGGAAGGCCGGATGACCGTGTGCAACATGGCCATCGAAGGCGGTGCCCGCGCCGGCCTGATCGCGCCCGATGAGACGACCTTTGAATATGTCCGCGGCCGTCCCCGTGCACCGAAGGATGAGGAACTGGAGCGCGCTATCGCGTGGTGGCGAACGCTCTACTCCGACGACAATGCATATTTCGACAAGGTGATGACGCTGAAAGGCGAAGACATCGCGCCGACCGTCACATGGGGCACCTCGCCGGAGGACACCGCGCCGATCACCGGCGCTGTGCCCGCGCCGGAGGACTTCGAAGGGGCAAAGGCGGACGCCGCCGCCCGCGCGTTGGACTATATGGGGCTGACCCCCGGCACGCGCCTGCAGGACATCGAGATCGACACTGTGTTTATCGGCTCCTGTACCAATGGGCGCATCGAGGACCTGCGCGAAGTCGCCCGGATTGTGGAAGGCATGAAGGTAAAGGACGGCTTGCGCGCTATGATCGTGCCGGGCTCGGGCCTCGTCCGCGCGCAGGCCGAAGAGGAAGGCCTGGCCGACATCTTTAAAGCGGCCGGTTTCGAGTGGCGCATGGCGGGTTGCTCGATGTGCCTGGGCATGAATCCCGACCAGCTTAGCCCCGGAGAGCGCTGCGCCTCGACCTCGAACCGCAACTTCGAGGGCCGTCAGGGCTACAAGGGCCGGACCCACCTGATGTCCCCGGCAATGGCGGCGGCAGCGGCGCTGACCGGGCACCTGACCGACGTGCGCGATCTGTAAGGAGAGCCGAGCGATGGAACCTTTCAACAGACTTGACGGGATCGCGGCACCGATGCCGCTGGTCAACATCGACACCGACATGATCATTCCCAAGCAGTTCCTGAAGACGATCAAGCGATCAGGCCTCGGTGTCTCGGCATTTCGGGAGATGCGCTATGACGCGGATGGTAACGAAAACTCCGATTTCGTGCTCAACAAGCCCGCCTACCGCGCGTCCAGCATTCTCGTTACCGGCGACAATTTCGGCTGCGGCTCGAGCCGCGAGCATGCCCCTTGGGCGCTCCTTGATTTCGGCATCCGCTGCGTGATCTCCACGAGTTTCGCCGACATCTTTTTCAATAATTGCCTCAAGAACGGGATCCTGCCGATCGTCCTGCCGAAAGACCAGCGCGACGCGCTGATGGAGGACGCCGAAAAGGGCGAGAATGCGCGGTTGGGCATCGACCTGGAGGCGCAGACCATTACCCGGCCGAACGGCGAAACGATCGCTTTCGACGTGGACTCTTTCCGCAAACACTGCCTGCTCAACGGGCTCGATGACATAGGCCTCACTCTTCAGAAGGCCGACGCGGTCAGAAGTTATGAAACAGCGCTCGCTGCCGATCGCAGCTGGGTCTGATACCGGAGAGACAAAGAAATGACGAAACCTTCCCTGCTTGTCCTGCCCGGCGACGGTATAGGCCCCGAAATCATGGCCGAGACCCGCAAGATCATCGACTGGCTTGCCGCCAACAGGGGCCTGGAATTCGACATCTACGAAGATGTTATCGGTGGCGCGGCCTACGACAGATACGGTACGCCATGCGACGATCGCACCATGGCGAAAGCGCAAGAGGTCGATGCTGTTCTGCTCGGCGCCGTGGGTGGCCCGCGATATGACGGGCTGGATTTCAGCCTGAAGCCGGAACGCGGCCTTTTGCGCCTGCGCAAGGAAATGGACCTCTATGCGAACCTGCGGCCCGCGCAGTGTTTCGACGCACTCAAGGACTTCTCTTCGCTCAAACCTGAACTCATCGGCGGGCTCGACATCATGATCGTGCGCGAATTGACCTCGGGCATCTATTTCGGCGAACCGCGCGGCATCTCCGGCGAAGGCGACGACCGTGTGGGGATCAACACACAGCGCTACACCACGGCGGAGGTGCGCCGCGTCGCGCGCTCGGCTTTTGAACTGGCGCGGCGGCGGGGTAATCGGGTGTGTTCGGTGGAAAAGGCCAATGTGATGGAAAGCGGCATCCTCTGGCGCGAAGAGGTCCAGCACATCCATGACACGGAGTATCCGGACGTGGAGCTCAGCCACATGTATGCCGACAACTGCGCGATGCAGCTTGTCCGTACACCCAAACAGTTCGACGTTATCCTGACGGACAACCTCTTTGGCGATCTTCTATCCGATTGTGCGGCGATGCTGACCGGCTCGCTGGGCATGCTGCCTTCGGCGTCGCTGGGCGCGCCGATGGACAACGGCCGACCCAAAGCCATGTATGAACCCGTGCATGGTTCGGCTCCAGACATTGCCGGTCAGGGCAAGGCCAACCCCATCGCCTGTATTCTGAGTTTCGCCATGGCTCTTCGCTATTCCTTTGACGAAGGCGATGCAGCCGACCTGCTGGAAGCTGCCGTCGAAAGCGTATTGGCCAAAGGCGTGCGGACCGGCGATCTCTTGCAGTCTGACGGCCAGTCCCCGGTATCGACCGCTGAGATGGGCGATGCCATCGTCGCGGCCCTTGCGGCGTCTTGATGACGGAACGCGCCATGAGAACCGTCATACGAACCGCTCCGAACGAAGGCCGCAACCTCCGTGCGGCTCGGCTGCGCACCCTTTTGGAGCAAAACGACCTCGTGGTCGCGCCGTGTTGCTACGATGCGCTCTCGGCCCGGCTGATCGAACAGGCCGGCTTCGAGATGACGTTTATGTCGGGCTTCTCGGCCTCGGCTTCGCGTATCGGGATGCCCGACCTCGGCTTGATGAGCTATGGCGAGGTGTTGGACCAAACGCGCAACATCGCTGAAGCAACTTCGCTACCATTCGTGGCCGATGGCGACACCGGATACGGCAATGCGATGAATGTGCTGCGCACCGTAAAGGGTCTCGCGCGCGCCGGTGCAGCGGCGGTGATGATCGAGGATCAGGTCGCGCCCAAGCGCTGCGGCCACACACCTGGCAAGGCGGTTGCCGACCGCGACGCGGCCTTTGACCGGGTAAAGGCTGCCCTCGACGCCCGCGAGGAAGAAGACGTGTTGATCCTCGCCCGGACGGACGCCCGCACAGAACACGGTCTTGGCGAAGCCATTGAACGCGCCCTACGGTTCCATGAGCTCGGCGCAGACCTCACCTTTGTCGAAGCCCCGCAAAGCGAAGGCGAGATGCGACGCGTTTGCGAGGAGGTTCCAGGCCCGACCATGGCCAACATGTTGGAGGGCGGCGAGACGCCGATCCTGTCGCAAGCTGAACTGCGGGACATGGGATTCAATCTTGCAGCTTATCCGCTGACCCTGCTGGCCTCGGTCATGCAGCGGCTGATGGAGACCCTCGTCGATCTGCGCAATGATTGCGTGGACCAGGGCACATTGATGTCTTTCAAGGACGTACGCGCCAGGATTGGCTTCGATGAGTACTATGCAGCCTCCAAAAACTACCGGGCCTGACATCGGCGGAAATGACCGACCCGGACAAACATACCACCGCAAACACACAGAATGTCGGTCTGGGTATCGGTCTGATGCTGCTCGCTGCGGGCATGTCTACGGGCCTGTCGGCATCGGCAAAATGGCTGCTATCGGAAATTGCGATGCCCGTGGTGCAGGTTGTGGCATTGCGCTACCTGGTGCACTTCCTGTTCACAGCGACCGTTTTTCTCCCCCGTCACGGGTTTGAAATCCTTCGTTCGCGGGCCCCGGTTCAACTGCTTTTGCGGTCGGTCTTTCTTGTTCTGGCCACGGTTTTGAACTTCCTCGCGCTGAAGTCCCTGCCCCTGACGCTGACGACCGCGATCATGTTCGCGATCCCCATCGCGATCACGCTATTGTCAGTCCCAATTCTGGGCGAGCGGATCGGCATACACCGGATCGCGGCCGTGCTGGCGGGCTTTGCTGGCGTCCTTGTCATCGTGCAGCCCGGCAGTGCGACCTTCCAACCGGCTGTCTTTTTGTCGGTTGGTGCCGTGATCGCCGCTTCGCTCTACTACGTGATGACCCGCAAGCTGGCGGGGGTCGACCGGAACGCCTCGATCCAGCTTTGGTCCTCGGGACTGGCAGCGCTGTGTTTTCTGCCCTTCAGTTTTCTGACCTGGACCTGGCCGGAGACGGCAACAGGGTATGTCATACTGGTATCGATGGGCCTCTTCGGCGCTTTCAGCCACATCGCCAGCACGGAAGCACATCGTCTGGCCGAAGCCTCACTTCTTGCGCCATTTGGCTATGCCCAAATCATCACGGCCACCATCGTCGGCGTTCTGGTCTTCGAGGAAATCCCAATCCCTACGACCTATATCGGCTGCGCCATTGTTGTGCTGTCGGGAATCTACATTTGGTGGCGCGAGCGCCGGTGAACCGGATGAACAACAACCCGGCTGGCAGCAGACGGACGATCTGCTGGCTCAGTTTAGGGGAAGTCCGCTACCGGTCAAGCGGGATGCAATGAGTTCCGCGCCGTTGGGCGACTTGCCGTGGAGAAGCATCATGTCTGGGTGCTTGGCATGGACCGGTCGAGCTGCGCCCAGATCAGGCGGTGATCGTTGAAGTCAACCCCGCCGGTTACCGCCACCTTGGGGCCCTCGGGTCGAAGCAGCTGCGCCTCCACCCGACGGCCGGCGGCGGGTGATTGACGCAGACCAGTTCCTTTTCGAGATCGGGTTCGGTGAGTGCCCTCTGGCATACCCTCGACCAACCACCGGCACCGCTAAGCAGGTTGGTAACCAGCATTTTGCGCTTGCCGGTCATACCCGTATTCCTGCAATGTTCGGACGCGAAATCCGCTTCGCTAAATGTCTAACATTCGGTTCGTGGAATCCCCGGAGATCGAGGATTTTTGAAATTGGTTCAAATCCCACCCTCTACTCCATCTCGCGCTTGCGAAAGTGTTCTGCCGATCCCGCGGCGGCCGAATTCTTCCGTTGTTTTCGAGGTTGTGCGCGAGGGGCTGAGCACTGACCCCTGCGCCAGGTGGCCCGGAAGCGGTCTCTCAGGCCGACAGTCTCCAAACCTCATGCCTTGGGGGATTTGGTGAATGACTTATAAGCCAATGTAGACGTTGGAGAAGTTCCGGCCTTTATATCTACTTGGATTGGGGTCGCGTTCGCGTCTGTGACCAGCCCCAGCAGCTGGCTGAGCATGTTACAATGCGCAAAAATGGCCAGGGCGGAAGATCGGTTCATAAAGGGGCGCGCTGGCGAGGCGCGCCATCAATCGTTAGGATCGAGGCACTCGGGAACCTGCCGTTGCCATCCGCCTTGAAAAGACTGCCTGAACAGCCTGCCAATGACATCCAGTATCGACTTTCCCAAGAATCTTCGCCTGCTGAGCAGTCGCTACAAAAGCGTCACCGAAGTCTGTACGCGGATTGGCATCAATAGGCCGCAGTTTACGCGCTATCTTTCGGGACAAACCAGCCCCTCGCTGAATGTCCTGTCGCGTATCTGCGATTTCTTCGGTGTGGATGAGGCGGAGATCCTTCTGCCACACGAGACGTTCAAGGCCGAGGTCTTTTCCCGTCCGCTGGCGTCGTATGTCCCGATGGGGATCGCCCAAGAGTTTCGCCGCCACCGCCACAGGATGAAGGCTTCTCTGGCTGGTTTGCAAAGCTATTGCGGGTATTACCACCTCTACTACCGCACACCCTCATGGAAGGGTGGTGTGGTGCGCGCGCTCACGCAGGTTTGGCAGGACAGCGAGATGACCTACGCAAAGTCCCTCGACCGGATGCACTGGAGCGGCAGCCCCAAGTTTGGGCGAGCGACGCACATGATCCAATCCTGCCTGTGGCTGCATGACGACCGGATCTTCATGATCGAAAGTCAGGAGCGAGGTGGCGAGAATTTCTCGGCGATGATCGTCAAGACAGCGACGCGTACGAACTTCCATTACCTGCACGGCCTGCTGACCGGGGTGACCAGCACCGGTACCGACATGATCTACAGCACGCGGGTGGTCTGGGAGTCTCTCGGGGCGGATATCGACGTCAAGGCCGCGCTTAAACAATGCGCAGTCTTCCCACCCGATGCAGAAGAGATCGATCCGATGATCCTGCGGGCTTTGAGCACCGAAGGGATCGGCGATGGCAATGCCTTGACCGGGTTCTTCGAGTGAAAGACTCTCGATGGCGCATATTAGCGACAACTAGCGTCAAAAATAGGTGCTGAATTTGGCTGACAGGCCCCTTTCGCGTTCTTAGCCTGTCTTGGAACGCAGCTTGTGAGAGACGTCCCTTGAACATCGCACCTTGGACCAAAGCCTGCCTCTTTCCCGCAACTTCCGCCAGCGCGGAGGGCTTTCTGGATGTGAGCGACGGGCATTCGGTGTACTGGGAAGAATACGGTAACCCCGATGGCATCCCCGTGCTCTATCTGCACGGCGGCCCGGGTCGGCCGCGCCCGCATGCCATTCCACGGTTATTCGACCCCGAGGCTTTCCGGTTGATCCTGATGGACCAACGCGGCACGCGGCGCTCGCGCCCCTTGGGAGAGATGCGCGCCAATACCACGCAGCACCTGATCGGGGACATCGAAACCCTGCGCAAGGCGCGCGGGATCGAAACCTGGCATGTGTTCGGCGGCTCATGGGGATCCACCCTTGGGCTCTGCTACGGCATCGCGCATCCAGATCGCCTCGGCAGCCTGACGGTCTGGGGCATCTATCTTGCGCTTGCCTCCGAGGCCGATTGGGTAAATTTCGGCGCGCGGTGGATGAAACCGCGCGAATGTGAGGCACTGGTGGATCATGCGGGCGCGACGACGACAAGCGAATTGCTGGAAGGCTATCGCGCGCTGATCGAGGACCCCGATCCGGCGGTCCATGAACCGGCGATCAAAATCTACAATGCCCATCAGGCGGCCCTGTCTGACATCCGGCATTATGACGCATCGCTTGACCGCGACCGGGAATCCACTGCTGAAATGTTGCCGCAACTGAAGATCGAGCTGGGGTATTTCTGCGCCAATTGTTTCATCCCGGATGGCCATATCCTCGATCAGGCGCACCGGCTGCGGGGAATTCCCGGCACCATCATCCAGGGGGCCGATGACATGATCTGCCCCTGCGCCAATGCCACCGAACTTGCGCGGTTCTGGCCCGATGCCGATCTGCACATCGTGCCCGACGCCGGGCATTTCGTCTTTGAGCCGGGCATCGCGGCCCGCGTCATGGAAACTTTCGCGGCCATCGCACGCGCGGAAGGCCTTCACACCACACCAAATAAACCAATCAAACAGGGAGCAATCAATGCAACGCTTTAACATGAACCGGCGCGTTTTTCTGGCAACCACCACAGCGGCACTCGCCACGCCCGCGATCCTGCACGCGCAAGAACGCAGCCTCAAGGTCTCGGCTTTTGGCGGCTATTTCGAGGATTCGCTGGTCAAGCACGTCTATCCGAAATTCACCGAAGAAACGGGCATCGCCATCAATTCGGTCAGCCAGTCGGGCGGTTCGTCCTGGTGGGCGGCGATCCGCGCCGGTGCCGCAGCCGGCGATCCTCCGGCGGATGTCTCGATGCCCGGCGGTCAGGGCGCGATCCGGCAGAGGGACCTTTTCGCGAAACTCGACGAAACCGCGTTGCCCAATGTCGCCAATGTCGATCCCGCGCTGATCACTCGCGACGCCGAGGGCCGTATCCGCGCGGCGGCCGTGCTGGCCTGGTACACCACTTTCGTCACCAACACCGACGCTTTCCCCGAGCCGCCCAACAGCTGGGCCGATATGTGGACTGACGCCTACAAGGGCCAGCTTGGCCTGAACGCCAATGCCGACACCAGCTATATCCTTGATATCACCGCAAAGACCTTCTTCGGCGGGCAGAGCATCCTGCGCACCCGCGAAGGGCTGGATCGAGTGATGGAGAAGGCCGCCGAGCTGCGCGAGAACGTGACGCTATGGTACAAAGACGAGGGCCAGTTCCAGCAGGCCTTGCAATCGGGCGAAATCCCGGCGGGGCAGTATTACCACGACGTCACGCTTCTGGCTGCGGCGGATGGATTCCCTGTCCGCTCGACATTCCCCAGCGAGGGCGGGGTGATCGACTTTGGCTCGTGGGGTGTGATCGACGGCAGCAAGAACATCGCAGAGGCGCAGGAATTCGTGAACTGGTGCTGCGCGCCGGAACAACAGGCGCTGATGTCCCGCCAGATCGGTACGGCGCCGATCGTGCCGCAGTCGATGACCGACCTGACGGACGAGGAGTTTGGCGCGGTTTCCGCCCAGGGCGCACCCATCGTGCCGCTTTTCGACGTCTATGTCAGCGAGGCCGACTACATCGCCGAGAAATGGGCCGCGCTGATCGCGAGCTAGGCCAGACCATGACACCGGGCGACCCGCGCCCGGTGTCCCCTAATCTCTGATAGACTTGTCCCCATGGCAGACCTTGTCCTTGAACAGGTGACCAAAACCTTTGGCGCCACCACAGTCGTGAACCGCGCCGATCTGACAATCCGGTCGGGCGACTTCGTGTCGTTCCTCGGGCCGTCAGGCTGCGGCAAGACCACGCTGTTGCGGATGATTGCGGGGTTGGAAAGCGTCACTTCGGGGCGCATCCTGCTGGACGGGGCGGACCTTGGCGCAACGCCCGTCAATGCCCGCGGAATCGGCATGGTTTTCCAGTCGCTTGCGCTCTTCTCGCATCTGAGCGTGGCGGAAAACATCGGTTATGGGCTGCGCATTGCCGGGAGGAGCAAGCAGGCGATCGCGCCGCGCGTTCAGGAATTGCTGTCGCTCGTGGCGCTCGACGGGTTTGGCGCGCGTCAGGTCAGTCAGCTTTCAGGCGGGCAGAAACAGCGCGTCGCCATCGCCCGCGCTCTGGCCCGCGATCCGCACCTGTTCCTGCTGGATGAGCCGATGTCGGCGCTCGACGCTCAGTTGCGCGAACAGATGCAGATCGAGCTTCGCATTCTGCAACAGAAGCTCGGCGTCACCACCATCGCCGTGACCCATGACCAGCGCGAGGCGATGACTATGTCCGACAAGATCGTTGTCATGTCGCCCGGCCGGATCGAACAGGTTGGCAGCCCCGAAGAGATATATCACAAACCCGCCAATGGCTTCGTCGCCAGGTTCATCGGCGAAAGCAACCTGCTTCCGGTGCGGATGGAGGGTGGTGTCGCTCTGTTTGGCGACACCCCGCTGCGGGCGGATGAGGTTCTACGCGCGGAGGGCGATCGAGTTCTGTCAATCCGCTCAGAGGATGTAATGCTGTCGGCCGAGCCTGCCGATAACGCCCTGCCGATGACAGTCACCTTCCTGCGGGATCTGGGCGAAAGCGTGCAGGTTTTGCTGGAGGGGCAAGGCGCGGTCCTGACCGCAAAAATCTCCAAGGCCGACCGCGCGCTTTATGCGCGAGGCGACGCTGTCCATGCCGTCCTGCCCCCCGCCGCGGCGCGTGTGGTCCCCGCATGAGCACTGCGCGTGCGCCCCGGTTCAGCCTGCCGCTGCACTATGCCGGTGCGATGCTGGCAGTGTTTTTCGTTGTGCCGCTGGCCATCATGCTGGCCGTTTCATTCTACCACCGCACGGTAGGCTACTATGAACGCGGGTTCGAGTTCGACAGCTACATTCGCGCGGGACAGGAGCTATACCTAAACGCGCTTCTGACCTCGGTGGAGTTTGCGCTGATCGCGTCTGTCGCCTCGGTACTGATCGCGGTTCCATTTACCTACCTTGTCTCGCGGCTGCGGCCACGTCCGCAAGTGCTGACCCTGATCTTCGTTCTCTGCGCCATGTCGCTCTCAGAGGTCATCGTCGCCTTCGGCTGGTCGATCATCCTGTCACGCGGATCGGGGATATCGAACATTTTCGTCTGGCTGGGCCTGATGGAGCGCCCACAAAGCTGGGCGCGCGGTTACTGGGCCGTCCTGATTGGCCTGACGTATTTCAACCTGCCTTTCGCCGTGGTGATGATGTTTCCCGGCTTCAGCCGCCTGAACCCCGAGGTGATTGAAGCCTCGCGCACATTGGGCGCGGGCCCGTTGACCATGTTCCGCACCATCGTTCTGCCGCTCATGACGTGCACCTTGCTGGCGACGACGCTGGTTCTCTTCATCTTCACTATGGGCGCGCTGGTTACGCCTCTGTGGCTGGGCGGGCCGAAGGAATGGATGATTGCCAACTACATCAGCGACGAGGTGATGACGCGCTCGAATTTCCCCTTCGGCGCGGCACTGGCGATGATCTACTTCGCGATCACCATCGTTTTTCTTCTGGTCGTCTGGTGGCTCAATCGTAGGGGAACGGCGGCATGAAAACGCTCTCCCGTCTTTACATCGGAGCCTTCCTCGCACTCCTCTCCGCCCCGCTGATCGTGGCCTTCGGTGTCTCGCTCAACGAAAAGCGCGTGCTGTTCTTTCCACCGCGTGGATTTTCGCTGACGTGGTATCAGGAGCTTCTGTTCCATCCCGACTGGCGGTTGGCGCTGATCACTTCGCTGGTCGTTGCAGCGGGGGCGGCGCTAGTGGCGCTCTCGGTCGCCCTTCCTGTCGCCTACATGCTGTGGCGCTACAACCTGCGCTACGCGAGGGTGCTGTTTTTGCTGGGCCTGATGCCCTTCGCCCTGCCGCCAGTGATCACCGCCATCGGAATGCTCAGCTTCTGGGCCGAGATCGGCTGGACCGGCCGCATCGAAAACTTGATCATCGGCCACGGCGTTTTCATGGTGACATTGCCGATGGTGATGATCTCGCTCGGGCTGGAAAGCATCAGTCGCGAGCAGCTCGAAGCCGCCGAAACGCTGGGCGCCACACGGCGGCAGGTCTTTACCACGGTGATCCTGCCGCTCATCCGCCCCTACATCTTTTCCGGTGTCGTTTTCGTTGTAGTCTTTTCGATGAATGAGTTCGTGATCTCGTTCTTCCTCGGCCAGTTCAACACGGTGACCTTGCCCGTCAAGATCGTGACGCAGCTAAGATCGGGTTATTCGCCCGTCGTGGCTTCCGCCGCGATGTTCTTTCTTGCCATGGCCGTGGTAGGCTTCGCGCTGGTGGCGCGGCTCGGCGATTTGCCCAAACTGCTCGGGGCGGGTAGCGCTGGAGATTAGGGGGCTCGAAATTCGAGACCTCGGAGCGTAGCGCCTCAGTTGTGGGGGGTGGAACCCGCATCTCGCGGACCGTACAGCCCCCTGTTGCTGTTGCGGAAAGGCGGTGTGACCCGTTGCCACGCTGTTTTCTTCATGCCGTCGCAAACCTTGCAAAGCGGTCGCTCGTTCTGGAAGCGATCGCAGAACGGCGCGGCTATCCCTGAATGGTGGTCAGCGACAAGCGCACGGAACTCAAAGCAAATGCCATACTCGTCTGGCAACAGGACCGCAGCGTTGAGTGGCACTCCATAGCACTGGGAAAGCCCATGCAGGATGGCTTCGTGGAAAAATTCAACGGCAGGCTGAGGGGCGAGTGTTTGAACGAGCATCTGTTCCGCAGCTACCGCGACGCTTGCGAGTTCATCGGAGGATTTAGGATCGATTACAACCTGCACCGGCCACATACCAGCCTCGACGGGCTCACGCCGAACGAGTTTGCAAACCGTTCCGAAATGGACCATAGCGTGAACAGGGCTAGCCTGTGAATTGGTACATCCAAGCGAGTAGGTCACAATGGCTGCCGGCCTGATGAGTATCTGCGCGCATGCCGCTGTTCTTGATGGTCGGCGGATTGCCGGCGACGGGAGAAAGTAGCGCGTTAACGTTCGGAACGAAGTCCAAAAAAACCGCACCCGGCTTGGCGCGAACACGGCAGAAAGCCGTCTTCAAGAAACACGTTAGTCCGCGAGTGACAGAATGTGATCCGCCAGGCTGTCCATCTGCGAAAAAACCGGCACCTGCGCATAATCGGCACCGACAGGCACATGACTGCCAAGCATAATACACGGCAGTCCGGCGGCCGCAGCCGCTTGCAAACCGACCGGGCTGTCCTCGATGACGACAGGGTTTGCGGCACCACCCATCGCGGTGATCGCATGGCGCAACAATCCCGGTTCCGGCTTCGCTATGCCAACCTGCTGCGCGGAAAAGCACGCATCACGGAACGCGTCCCACAGCCCGTGCTGGGACAGCATGAGCTCGATTTTTGCTTCACTTCCATTGGACGCCACGCAGAACGGTATGCCGCGTTCTCTGAGGGTCTCTACGAACTCGCGGACGCCGGGTACGAGATCGACACCGGCCTCAAGTCGCGCGTGAACCTTGGCATATAGCTGTTGTTTCCAGCCCAACGGCAGCACCGCCCCCAACTGTCTCGCCGTATCGACAACGCCTTCGATAGACTTACCCATAAACTGCGCCAGGCATTCCTCGGGTGTGATATCTAGGCCGCGCTCCTGCAAGTCGGCGCAAAGCACCTCATGCATCGGGCCTTCGCTGTCGACGAGCACGCCGTCGCAGTCGAAGATCACAAGGTCCGGCAAAGCCTTGAGAACGGGGGCGGAAGTCAACACGGAAATGGTCTTTGCGGTCAGTTCGCCGGCGAAGTTTCGCCGCTTAGAATATAGTGTGAGAGCCGGTCTGGCGTCAGGCCGCTGACCGGCAGACCGATCTGGTTGCGGCCGTGTCGAAGGATGCTGACGCGGTCGGCAACCGCGACGATATCCTGCATGGCGTGGCTGATCAGAATGATCGTTTTTCCCGTCGCCTTCAACGACCGGATCAGGTCCAGCACCTGTTCGGTTTCGCGAACGCCAAGCGCTGCCGTCGGCTCGTCGAGAATAACGACGTCTGCATTCCAGCGCAGCGCCCGACAGATTGCGACGGCCTGACGCTGACCGCCGGATAGTTCTTCGACCTTGGTGTTCATGTCGGTCAACGCCTTGTTGAGCTGCGACATGTATTCCAAAGACCGCTTTCGCATCTCCGCCTTGTCGAGGAGTGGAATGCCTAGGATCGGCCGGGTCAATTCGGCGCCCATGAAGATGTTCTGGAAAATCGTCATGCGCGGGGCGACCGCGAGGTCTTGGTGAATGGTCGCCACGCCGGCACGGAGCGCGTCCGTGGGCGTGGCGAATTGGCATTGCCGACCATCGATCACGATGGCGCCGCTATCCGGCGTCTCGACACCGGCCAGCACTTTGATCAGGGTCGATTTGCCGGCGCCGTTGTCGCCGCAAATTGCGTGCACTTCACCCTCTTGTATGTCCACGCTGACACCACGCAGCGCTTCTACGGCGCCGTATTTCTTGTGAATGTCGGTGGCTGTTATCTTGGAAGGCATCTCGCAATCCCTGATCGATGGGTAGACGTTATTCGGTGAACTGCGAAACGTTGCTGGCGTCGACCAGCACCGCGCTCATGAACAAATACGGGCCCGAGACGACCTCGTCCTTACTCATGCCTTCAACCGCAATCTTTTTCATCGAATCGACAGCGGCGACGGCCATCGCTTCGAACGGGATCGACACGGTAGCTGTCATCATGGACTCCGGGTCGGCAATGCGACGGAAAACTTCCGCCCCGCCATCGATGGAGACCAGCGAGACATCGCCCTTGCTGTAGCCCGCTTCTTTCAGAATGTCGTCGATGATGAAGGCCTGGCCGTCGAACGAAGCCCAGACGCCCTTGAACTTGCCTGCCTGCTGCAAGACCAGAGCCTGCATGCCATTGCGCACGTCATCGCGCCAGCTCTTGGTGCGGGCCATGGAGTGGCTGCCGACGACTTCGACCGCCTTGTTTTCTTCCAGAACGGCGTCGAGAATCTTGCCACGGACACGCGTGCCGGCATTGGCCTCAAAGCGCTGCACCAGAACGCCGCCCTCGAAATTGATTGTACCCAGCAGGTAGAGCGCCGCATCTGCGCCGACGCCGTATTCGTTGACCTGGACATCGAACAGGGTGTGCGGGCTGGTACCGCTGACGACCGAGATCGTTGGAATGCCGGCTTCCTTTGCGGCGGCAAACTGCGCGTCGGCCTCGACCGGCTTGGACATACACAGGACCAATCCGTCAACGCCTTTGAGAACGAGGTTATCGATCTGCTCGGCATGGGTTTGAAGATCGCCGTTGGAGTTCAGAACCTGCGGAGTCCAGCCAAGTTCATTGGCGCGCGCTTCCGCCGCGTTCGCACAGCGCGCATGCGTTTCCGCCGACATCTGGAACGCCACGATGCCAAGATCGAAAGCCATCGCCTGGCCTGCTACAAGCAGGGACCCGGCCAGGACCGGTAACGCCTTGAGTGTTGATTTGAATGCCATTTCTACTCTCCCAGTTGCATGTTTACAGGCTGAAGGCAGCCTGCTTGAGCACCGAGGCGGACACAGCCACCGATGCAATGATGATAATCCCGAGCATGATGTCCTGGACGTAGTATTGGGCCCCGAGAAGGACGAGACCGTTCGACAGCATGACGATGATCAGCGCGCCTACGAAACTCCCCAGGATGTTGGGTTTCGCAGGCGTGAACATTGTCATGCCGAGGAGTGTTGCGGCGATGCCGAGCAATAGAAAGTCGCCACCCATCTGGGGCGCGGCCGACGAAAGATTGGAAACGAGCAGCACCGCAGTGATGCCGGCCGCGGCGCCTGAGAGCGTCAATCCGAAAATCTTGCAGCGGCGGGTGTTGATGCCTGAGCGACGCGCCGCTTCCTCGTTCTCGCCGGTTGATTGCAGATGCACGCCGGCCTTGCTCTGGGTCGAGAACACAAACGCGATGACGACCACGATCAGCATCAGGATGACCAGCAGTGGCACAGCGCCGATCTTGCCGCGTGCGATGAAGAGAAAATTCGGGTCCCAGCGGCCGACAAAGGCAACGCCACCGGTGATCATGAATGCGAGCCCGTTTGCCACCGATGACATGCCCAATGTCGCGATCAGCGACGGCACCTTGAGATACGTCACCAGCAGGCCATTGGCGATCCCGGCCGCGACGCCGATGCAAATTCCGACAACCGCCGCCAACTGCCACGCGACACCGTCGGAAATTAGCATGCCTATAATTACGCCGGCGAAGCTGCAGACATGTGCGAAGGACAGGTCAAGTTCCGAGGTAATCAACGCGAAGGTGAAGCCGATCGACAGGATAGCCAGAAAGCTCACCTGCTTGAGGATGTTCAGCAGATTCGGAACCGATGCGAAGTTTTCCGCAAACATCATCAGATAGATGAACAGCGCAATGCCGGCCAGAAATGTGCCGTATCTCTCGATGATCCGTCGTGTCGTCATTTCTCAAATTTTTCCGATTGGAGGGACGAGTTCGAATCCGCCCGTCACATTGATGGATTGACCGGTAATGAAGCTCGCCCGCTCAGACAGCAGAAAAGCGCAGAGTTCGGCGACGTCGTCCGGTCGCCCCAACCGGCCTGCAGGCGTTCTTGCCTCGGCCTTTTCCTTGAGCCGTTCGAACGCCGCACCCGGAAACGCCTTGCGTACCATGGGCGTGTCGATGATGCCCGGAAGCACGGCATTCGCGCGAAGCCCTTGCTCGGCGTAGCTTTGCGCCATGTTGTAGACCAGCGTGCAGACGCCCGCCTTGCCGGCGCCGTAAGCCGGGTTGGCACCACCGGCCAAAGCGGCAAGCGAGGAGATCAGCACGATTGAACGAGACGCGCGCGGCATTTCCAGCGCTGCGGAAATGAACGCCTTAGACACCCGAAAGGCAGCGGATAGATTGATATCGAGGAAACTATCCCACTCCGCTTCCGATTGTTCGTGGAAGAGAGAAACCGCCGACGCGCCGGCACAGTTCACGAGCCCGTCAAGCCGTCCTAATCGATCGACCGTCGCGGCAACGATTTGCTCCGCGGTACCATCTGCGGTCAGGTCGGCCCCGATCGTGAAACCATCGGCGCCGACAAGCGCCTCCAATTCGGAGCTGACGTCCAGGGCGGTAGCGCAGACGGACCAGCCATCGAGAAGCAGGCACCGGGCCACTTCGAGCCCGATGCCGCCGCCCGCCCCCGTCACGATCGCGACTTTTTTCTGTTCTTTCGCGCTCATGCGTAGACCGAATTGAATTCCTTCATCAGCGCCTCCGCACGCCACGGATCGACCTCGTTCAGCGTCTTGCCGTCGACCTTGATCGAGCTTCCGATAATGAAGCCGTCGGACACTTCTGCCATGGCCAAAATGTTGTCCTTGCTGACCCCGGTACCGACCATGACCGGCGTATCGGGCACAGCCTTGGCGGTATCCGCGATCTTCGTGAGATCGGCCTCCTTGGCAGCAGCCGGGCCGGAAACGCAGACACTGTCGGCGAGTCCAAGAAAGACCGCACCGGACGCCACTTGCGGTGTCGGGCGGTTGTCGAGCGTGATCGAGAAGCCCGGCGTTACGTTACAGATCAGTGCGATATTCTCGGCATCGAGCTCAGCGCGAAGACGCAGAGTGCGCGCACCATCGGGAACGACATGCCCGATATCACCGACATAAGAACCCGTCAGGAAGCAGCGAATGAACCCGCCACCAGTTGCATGCGCAATCGACAGCGAAGCGATGGGATCGATCAGCATATTGATGCCGAATGGGATATCTATTTCCGCTTGGCACTCCGCCACCAGATCGGTCATTGCAGCGATCGTTTCCGGCGCCATGACCGGAAGATATGGCATGTCGGATTCGTTGCAGTACATGATCGAATGGTAGCCATTGTCGATCAGTATCTTCGCTTCCTTCTTGGCCTGCGCGACCAATCGCTTCATGCCGCCCGAACGGTCGTAGAGTGGCGAGCCGGGTAAGGCCAGGGTGTGAACCATCCCGACAATGAACTTGTCCTGGCCGTACCTGTCCTTGAATAGCGTCTTCATTTTATGTTCCCCTGTTGCATAGCCCTCTCCTGCAATCCGCGCATCACGGGACGGAGTGCATCGGTGGATTGTTTGAATGCTTCGAAACGATTGTCGATCTCGGCGCGGCTGGCGGCAGACGGGCGATACCAGGTGCCGCCTTCCATCAACCTGCTGGAGATCGCGGCAAGCCTGTCAGCACTGTTGCCTGCCAGGCACGCCGCCCCAACGAGACCGCTTTCATTGTGTTTGGCGACAAAGACCGGGCGGTCGGCGACGTCGGCCTTGAGTTGGCAAAGAAGCGGGTTATTGGACAATCCGCCGGCAAAGCAGATGTGACGTGCCGGCGAACCGGCTGCCGCTTCCGCCCGCTCCAACACCACCCGGCTGAGGAAGTTGATCCCCTCGCAAACTGCGCGGACCAGATCACTGGTGCCCTGCGATTCATCGAGACCGATGAACGCTCCCCGCAGCGATTTGTCCCAGTAGGGCGTTCGCTCGCCTTCCAGGTAAGGCAGGAAAATCGGGGTCGGCCCGGTTTTTGGGACACTCTCGGCGACAACATCGATAATCGACCTTCCGGGCGCAAGTTTTTCGACCGCCCAGTTCAACCGTGTCGCAGCTCCCTGGCTGGGGCCGCCGATCTGCCAGAGCCCTGGCGCCCAACGTAACGTCAACAAGCCTTCGCAGAGTGAGCATTCCGTAGCGAGGATGCCCGAAACATCGCTGGTACCCGAGATGCAATAGGCTGTCTCGGCAACCATCGCGCCGCTGCCCAGCACGCTTCCCCAAGTATCTGTCGATCCGCAAATTACCGGTTTTCCCGCAAGTGCTGACAATCCCGGAATGTCCCGGCGAACACATCCGATTTCGTCAAACGGACTGCCGGCGGTCGGCAGGACGGTGTCGTCGAAACCAAGCGCCTGCTGGGACTTCGTATCTTTGGCAATCGCCTCGAAGAAGGAACGTGCCGCGTTCTGCGAAATCCGGTCGGATGCGATTTCGCCCGTCAGCCGGAAGTTGATGTAGTCCTTCGGCTCAAGGATCTTTTCGACCAAATTCCAGACATCCGGTGTCCGGGTACGCAGCCACAACAGCCGGGCAACGGGATGAAATGGACTCAATCCGTCATAGCGCTGGCCCAGATCATCCGACGCCTCGGAGAGATAATCTGCGAGCGCTCTTGTACCGCGAAAATCCTGGAAAGTTATGGCCGGGTGAACGGCATCTCCGTTTCGACCGACCGGAACCTGGGTACGGGTAAAGCCGCATCCGGCAATCGCTTCGACCGAGGCAAGATCAGCTCCCTGCCCCGCCAGCGACTGGCAACCCTCGACGAAGGCATCCCACCACTCGTTCGGGTCGACCTCGTAGGAGCCATCATGACCTTTCGGTATCCGCATCGGGGTGCGGACCATCTGCAGGATCTCGTTGCCGGCCGACACGACAGCGACGCGCAGACTGCTGCCGCCCAGATCATAAGCGAGAACGCGGGTCACTCTTGCTGCTCCGGGTTCGGAGATTCCTGCACAAAGCAATAACGATCCGAACGAATGAAATTGCGCGATATCTCGACAACCTGGCCGTCTTTGGCGCGCACGACCCGATGCGAAACGAATACCGCTGTGCCCGGCGCAATACCCATAAAGCCGGCCACCTGGTCGCTGGCGTTGACGCAGGTAAGCGTCTCCTTGACCGGCCCGAGAAACACACCGAAATCCGCTTCCAGGATCTTGTACAGCGAGCGACACTCGAACTCGCCCGGCGTGTAATCCGCCAGCTTTGTGTAAGGCAGGACCGAAGTCTGCAATACGCAGACTTCGCCCTGCATCAGGCGCAGCCGTCGTATCTCGACGACGCGCTCGTTTGGGGTCGTATCAAAAAGCGAGGATTCCGCGATGCTCTTTTCGCGAACTTCCGTCGATAGCAGCCTTGTTGAGGGGCGCGCACCCGACCTTTTGCCGTGGGAGATGAAGTCGGAATGGCTCGAGACGTTGCGCTGGTAACGGCCGTGCCGGAGGAATGTCCCCTGTCCCTGGTGCTGCTCCAGGAACCCTTCCTCCTCGAGGCTTTTGAGCGCCTTGCGGATGGTCGACCGGCTGACGGAGAACGCCTCTACAAGCGTGTTCTCAGAAGGCATCTGCGCGCCGGGCGAAAACCGCCCGTCACCGAATTCCTCTCTGATTTTCCGCGCAATCTCAGCGTACAGCATGAACGCTCCCCTCACATTTAAGGTAGGAAGTTGCAAAACAACATGTCAATCGACCGAGCATCTTCTTATGCCTGCAAAACCAACATGTTACGTTTTTTGCGTCGCACAACTTGTATGCGATTTGTCTGTTTTCCAATCTGTACCGTCTTGCTCTCGCCCGGGGATCTTGGCTGCCGCTGATCTTCGTCCGCGATTCCCTTGAGGAGAATGCTCGCGCCGTCTCGGGGCCGATTTCCAGGAGTTCTCAAACTGGCGGAGTAACGCATTTCCCCGAAGCCCGCGAGGCGCCCTTATCAGCCTTTATACCGTTCAAAGGATAGTCCGTATAACGGATCAACCTGACTCCCGATTCCGCAATAGGAACGCTCATTTGGCGATTGACAAATAAGGATTACGGCTTTTAGGCTTTCACTAACAACAATGCAGTCCGTTATGCGGACTAATGGGAGGGGAGATTGACGGCCGAGATTCGGTCCATTGCCGATCGCTCGGACGGTGCGCAGACGGTGAAGCGTGCGGCCGAGGTACTAAGCGTAATCGGCCGCCGGCAGGGTGTCCGCTTCTCTGACCTTGCGCGCGAAACCGGCTTGGCGAACCCGACGCTGCGACGGCTTCTCCTGTCGCTCATATCGGCCCGTCTCGTTTTCCATGACAAGGACAGCGCGTTGTACCGGCTCGGCTCCGAGGCCTATGTCCTCGGACAGTTGGCGCAGCCCGAGTTCGGTTTTCACGACCTCGCCCGCGACAGCCTGACGCGATTGGCGCAATTGTCCGGTGACACTGCCTTTCTGTCGGCGTTGGACGGCCTTTCGACCGTGTGCCTGCACCGCGAAGAAGGTCAGTATCCGATCCGCACGCATGTGCTGAATGTTGGTGACCGGCACCCATTGGGGATCGGTGCCGCGGCGCTGTCTATTCTGGGCGCACTACCCGAAACCGAGGCGGCAGAGATCCTTGCCGCCAATGCTGACATTATCCGCGATCTGCGCCCGGAAATCGATCTTTCGCAACTGCAGGCGTTGATGGGCCAGGCGCGCGCCACGGGCGTTGCATTGAATCCCGGTCTCGTGTTTCCGGGCTCATGGGCCATCGCCGCGCCGATCCGTTCACCAGATGGAGAGATACGAGGCGCGCTGACCATCGCGGCGATCGAGAGCCGCATGACCGAAATACGACAAGCAGAACTTTCGCAGCCGCTTTTGAACGAAGTCCGCCGCATCGAGAAGCTGCTGGCGCGCTTCGGATCGGACGGGCTTCGGCTCGGCGCTACCGGATAGGAGGAACACAAAATGGACAGAAAAGACGCGGTTATCGTCGGCTGGTCGCACAGCCCGTTCGGGAAGCTGGAAGCAGAAGATATCGAAGCCCTGATCGCAATGGTCGGGAGCGATGCACTCGACCATGCGGGCGTTGCGCCGCAGGATGTCGACTACGTGACAATCGGGGTTCTGAACTGTGGCTTCTCAAGACAGGGCTTCGAGGCCGGGCTGGTGTCTGTCGCGGTGCCCGGTTTGGAGCACACGCCGGCCATGCATGTGGAAAACGCATGTGCCACCGGCTCCGCCGCAATGTACAGCGCCATGGATGCCATCGAGGCCGGTCGCGCCCGTATTGCGCTGGTCATCGGCGCGGAAAAGATGACCGCAACCCCTACAGCCGAAGTTGGTGATATCCTGCTCTGTGGATCCTACCGCAAGGAGGAAGATCGCTTGCCCGCCGGCTTTGCCGGCATCTTCGGCCAGATCGCCGGCAGCTACTTCCAAAAGAACGGTGACCGATCCGAGGAAATGGCGATGATCGCTGCCAAGAACCATGCCAACGGCGCGGTCAATCCGCTCGCCCATATGCGCAAGGATGTCGGCTTTGATTTCTGCAACACAGTGTCCGACAAGAATCCGCGTGTGGCAGGGCCGCTGCGCCGCACCGATTGCTCGCTGGTCTCGGACGGCGCGGCGGCGCTGGTTGTCACCGACCGCGAGACGGCCGATGGGCTTGCCCGCGCGATTGCCTTTCGCGCGCGCGCCCACAAGAACGACGTTTTCCCGCTATCGCGCCGCGATATGACCGAGTTCGCTGGAGCACGTGCCGCATGGGACGCCGCCAAGACGACAGCCGGTGTCGCGCTCGACGATCTCGATTTCGTGGAGACCCATGACTGCTTCACCGTGGCCGAGATGATCGAATACGAAGCGATGGGTCTCACCCAGCCGGGCAAGGGCTGGACGGCTGCACGCGAAGGCCTCACTCGGAAGGACGGCAAGCTGCCGGTCAATCCGTCGGGTGGATTGAAAGCGAAAGGCCATCCGATTGGTGCGACCGGCGTGTCCATGCATGTCCTCGCCTCCATGCAATTGATGGGCGAAGCGGGTGATATGCAAATCGACAATGCAAAACTCGCCGGCGTCTTCAACATGGGCGGCGCCGCAGTTGCAAACTACTGCTCGATTTTGGAGCGCGTGAAGTGACAGTCGCGCCGTTCTCTACGCGTACGATGAACCTTGCGCATTTCGTCGAGCAACAGGCACGGCGACTGGCACGAAAGCCCGCATTTGTCTGGGGTGATCTGACCCTGAACTGGGCGACTTTCGATACCCGCATCAAGGCAATGGCAGCCGTGTTTGCGTCCCATGGGGTGACCAAGGGCGATCGGGTGTTGGTGCAGGCGCGCAACAGCAACCAGCTGTTTGAAAGCATGTTCGCGTGCTTCCGCCTGGGCGCTGTGTGGGTACCAGCGAATTTCCGTGGGACGCCGGATGACCTCGCCTGGATGGCCGAACTTTCTGGCGCGAAGCTGTTGCTATGCGATGCTGTTTTTCCGGAGCACGCAAAAATACCTGGTCCGAACGCGCGCCTCGCTATCGGCGAAGCGGACTTCGCTGCTGATGTCGACGCAATGATGAAGGATGCCGGCAACCCGCCGCCATTGGCTGCCGTTGACCGCGACGATCCGGCCTGGTTCTTCTTTACCTCCGGCACGACCGGTCGACCCAAAGCCTCCGTCCTGACCCACGGCCAGCTCGGTTTCGTTGTCAACAACCATCTATGCGATCTCGTGCCCGGCGTGACACATGAGGATGCCTCTCTTGTTGTCGCCCCACTCTCCCACGGCGCGGGCATGCATCAGTTGCTGATGGTTGCCCGTGGCGCACCGACAATCCTGACGACCGCGCCGAAGTTCGACACCGAGGAGATCTGGGAACTGGTCGAGCGCTGGCGGGTCACGAACATCTTTACCGTGCCGACCATCCTGAAAATGATCGTCGAGGCGCCGGCCGTCGAAAGGTTCGACCACAGCTCACTGCGATACGTGATCTATGCCGGCGCGCCAATGTACCGGACAGACCAGATCAAGGCGCTCGATACTCTGGGCTCGGTACTGGTTCAATACTTCGGCCTTGGCGAGGTAACGGGCAACATCACCGTGTTACCGGCGCATGAGCACTCCACTGGTGACGATTTTCGAATGGGGACTTGCGGATTTCCGCGCACCGGCATGCATGTGGAAATTCAGGATGATGACGGCCGCCCCTGCGCGCCGGGCAAAACCGGCGAGATCTGCGTTACCGGTCCGGCGGTCTTCGCCGGTTATTGGCAGAACCCGGAGGCAAACGCCAAGAGTTTCCGCGATGGCTTCTTTCGCACCGGCGACCTCGGACACATGGACGCCGAGGGATATGTATTCATCACTGGACGGGCGTCCGACATGTACATCTCCGGCGGCTCGAATATCTATCCGCGCGAGATTGAGGAAAAGATGCTGCTGCATCCTGCCGTTTCGGAGGTTGCAGTTTTTGGCCTGCCCGATCCAAAGTGGGGCGAGATCGGCGTCGCTGTTGTCTCATTGGCGTCCGGCGAAGCCGCGAACCCGGAGGAGATCGAGGTTTTCCTGCGCGAACGCATTGCCTCCTACAAGGTGCCGCGTCAGTTCCACGTCTGGGATGAAATCCCAAAATCGGGCTACGGAAAGATGGCCAAACGGCTTGTACGGGCGGAACTCGAGCGCCGTATGGCGAGTGGTGAGGCCTGATGCGCAACGTTACGCATCCAGGGCCGGTCGGCACAGAACGCATGGAATTGGCGGCCTGTCGAGGACGAGAGATCGAGGTTACGCTTGCATCAGGCATTCCACTTGAAGAGGCAGTCGCCAAAGCGTTGGCGCCGGAAGCGTTGGACAGCGCATGGCTGGAGATCGTCGACGCTCCGGTCGACAAGCTTGGCTATGTTATCCCGGCGCTCGCGACCGACGATCAACATGCGGCTTGGTACTCCAAGGCCTACGGCTTTGCCTCGGGCAGGATCAACCATTTGGGCCTCATTGTCGGACGCTACGCAGGCGCCCACTTCATGCACGGCCACGGATTGTGGACCGGAGATGGCGAGCCGCAGGCAATGGGCCATGTGCTGCCGCAGGAAACGGTGTTGTCCGAACCGGTCCATGTCAGAGGCGTCGGACTGATCGGTGCCGAGTTCGACCGGCTGCCCGACGCCGAAACAAACTTTGAACTGTTTCGAGTTCGCCAAACCGAGCCGCAGGCCGCTGACCATGCAGCAGTTCGCCTCTTACCCAATCAGGACTTCGCCACCGCGCTGGATAATGCAACATCCCAACTCGGATGGAACAACGCCCGGGTTTACGGGATAGGTAGTCTTATCGGTGCGCAGTTTGAAGATGGCAGCATGCTCGACAGCCTGCCGACGGAGTTCCTTGTCACCAGAGCCGTCAGCGGCCCCGGCGGTCAGGAACCAGACATCGCCATCGTCGGAATAGACGGCGGTGACATCATGTCCGGGCGGCTTTCGCGCGGGCAAAACGCCGTGCTCGTTACGGCAGAACTCGTCCTGGTCAAAATCCAATGACCGGCCAGGAAAAACTCGAAAGAAAAGTGAAAGGGGAGGAAATCATGACCAAACATCTACTCGGCGCGGCTGCGCTCTTTCTGACAGCCGGGGTCGCTTCGGCTGAGACTATCGATATGCAATCGATCTACCCCAACTCGCTGCCGCTTCTGGGCGAAGCTGGCGCGGAACTGGGCGAGCGCGTCGGCCGGCTTTCCGGCGGAACGCTGGACATCAAATTCCACAACCCCGGCGAACTGGTTTCCGGTGGTGAGATCTGGGACGCTGTATCGACCGGCGCGATCCCCGCAGGCTGGTACTCGCCGGGCTTTGCCGAAAGCGTAATTCCCGCCGCTCCGCTGTTTACCGCGTTCCCCTTCGGCCCGGATGCCGCCGAGTATACCGCTTGGTGGTACAATGGCGGTGGTGCTGAATTGTGGGCGGAAATCTCGGCCCCCTTCAACATCCACTCCGAGCTTTGCACAATCCTCGCGCCGGAAGCATCCGGCTGGTTCAACAAGCCGATAAACTCGCCTGCCGATCTTGCCGGCCTGAAAATGAGAATCTTCGGTCTCGGCGCTTCGGTGATGGAGAAACTTGGTGCACAGGCGCAGTCGCTGCCCGTCGCCGACACGATGACCGCACTGAACCTCGGCACGATTGACGCCGCCGAACTGAGCTTCCCGGCAATCGACCAAGCGATCGGCATGCAAGAGCACGCCAACCACTACTACTTCCCAGGATGGCACCAGCAGAGTTCCCTCATCGTTTTCATAATGAACAAGGACGCCTGGGACGGACTTGAAGACAGCCACAAGGCTGCGATCCAGGAAACCTGCGCCGCCAACGTCGCACGCAGCGTCGCGAAGGGCGAGACGATTCAGATGGGCCCGCTCGCCGAACTGGAGGCCCAGGGGGTCGAAATCCACCGCTGGTCCGATGAGATGCTCTCTGCCTTCAGCACAGCTTGGGACGAAGTCGTTGCAGAGCGTTCGGAAGCCGACGCCGACTTCAAACGCGTCTGGGAGCATATCTCGGCATTTCGAACGGAATACGCTCGTTGGGCAGCCGTCGGCTACATCGACTGATATCAAGAAAGGGGTTGGGAGCTTCCTCTCCCTACCCTACTTCCTATGCTCAAACTTGCTGCTATCCTCGACCGTATCTGTGTCTGGGCCGCTCGGTTCGCCGGGATACTGCTGCTCGTCCTCACGGCGGTCATAATCTATGACGTGATCGGGAGGCGGTTCTTCAACACTGGCTCCGTGGCGCTGCAGGAACTTGAGTGGCATCTGCACGGCGCCATCGCGGTTCTGGGCTTCGGCTATGCCTACACCCGCGACGGACATGTGCGGATCGACATATTCCACCAGAACTTCTCAAACGCGTTCAAGATGAAGCTCGAAATCGCCGGCGTGATCCTGTTGATCACCCCGTTCCTGCTCATCGTCTTCTGGTACGGTTTCGACTTCACCCACCGATCGTTCATTCGCGGCGAGGGCTCGTCGGGCGGTCTCGGCCTGGATAACCGCTGGATTATTAAGTCTGCCGTCCCCGTTTCCGTCCTGCTTGCGCTCGCCGGCGCTTGGTCTGTGGCTTTGCGCGCTATCGCCGTGCTCAGGGGCGTACGTGAAACGGCCTTCAACGAGGGCGAATTGTGGAAATCCTGATCGAGATCTTGCCGGCGCTGATGTTCCTGGCGCTGATTCTCGGGCTGTTTACTGGCCTGCCAGTTCCCGTGGTGCTGGGCGGTGTAACCGTGGTTTTCGGCGCGATAGCTGTCGGGCTGAGTGAGATGCGCCTGATCCAGGCATCGCTGTTGCCTAACCGAATATTTGGTGGCTCCATCGAAAATCCGGTCCTCGTCGCCGCGCCGATGTTCATCTTCATGGGAGTCCTGCTTGAGAAGAGCCGCATTGCCGAAGACCTGCTGATCACCCTGCAAAAACTTTTGCGCGTGGTGCCCGGTGGCTTGGCCCTTGCGGTCACCCTGATGGGCACGATCCTGGCTGCCGCGACAGGCATAATCGGCGCTTCGGTAGTCATGCTTACGGTCCTTGCAATTCCGACGATGCTGAAACGCGGTTACTCACCGGAATTGGCCACCGGAACGGTCGCGTCGGCGGGTACGCTTGGCATCCTGATCCCACCGTCGGTCATGCTCGTGTTTATGGGCGACATTCTCACAATCAACCTCGCCAAGTTGTTCGTCGCAGCATTGATCCCGGGCCTCGTGCTCGCGGGCGTATACATGCTCTATATCCTCGTCTCGTCGGCGTTGCGGCCTGAACGAGCGCCCGCGGCACCACCTTTGTCAGAAGAAGAGAAAGCCGGGCTGTGGCGGGAGGCTGCGGTCTCCTTCGCCCTGCCTTTCACACTCGTTGTTGCTGTGCTCGGCTCGATCCTTGGCGGCTTCGCAACGCCAACCGAGGCCGCGGGCGTCGGCGCATTCGCCGCGCTGCTGCTTGGCGCGCTGCGCCGGCGGCTTAATCTTACCGTGCTGGGCGAAGCAATGGATGGCTCAATCCGCACGCTGGCGATGCTATTTTTTATTTTCGTTACAGCCACAGGCTTCGCCTACGTGTTCCGGATCATCGGCGGCGAGCAGTTCATTGTGGAAGCCGCGCGCAGCCTCGACATGGGTGATTGGGGTATTCTCGCCATGTTGATGTTGATGGTATTCGCGCTCGGCTTCTTCTTCGACTGGGTTGAAATCACGCTGATCATGTTGCCGATCGTCGCGCCTATCGTGCAGCTCATGGATCTCGGTGACCATGTGGCGCGCGCCGACCTGATTTACTGGTTCGCTGTTCTGATGGCGGTCAACCTGCAGACCTCGTTCCTGACGCCGCCTTTCGGCTTCGCGCTGTTCTTCTTGAAGGGTGCTGCAGGCAATCTTGTGACGATTACGCAGATTTATCGGGGCATAGTTCCTTTCGTAATCCTGCAGCTCATGGTGCTCGCTTTGCTTGTCTGGCAACCTTGGCTGGTGCTCTGGCTACCTGATCAGGTGCTGCGATGAAACGGCTCGAAGGCAAACGCGCCGCGATCGTCGGTGCCGGCTCTGTCAGCGATAACATCGGCAACGGTCGCGCGATCTCAATTCTGTTCGCCAGGGAGGGCGCGCGCGTGCTTGCCGCCGACCGCGATCTTGCCGCTGCTCAAAACACCGTAAACCGCATCACAGACGCCGGCGGGCTGGCAGAGGCGGTGCAGATGGATGCGACCGACCCGGGCGCGGCCGATGCCTTGGTCGCGCAAGCCGCCAGCCGGTGGGGCGGGCTCGACATCCTCGTCCATGTCGTCGGCATGAGCCTGCCCGGCGGGGTGACCGAGACCGCGCCAGAGGACTGGGACCGTGTCTTCGATGTCAATCTGAGAAGTGCCTATCTCGCAGCCCGATCAGCGGTGCCAGCCATGGCGGCGCTAGGCGGCGGATCACTGGTCTTCGTCTCTTCGCTCGTCTCGGTCTGGTCGGGCCCTTACTCCTATGCCGCATATGAAGCCTCGAAGGCAGGACTCAACCGGCTGGCCCGATCACTTGCGCGCGCCCATGCCTCAGACGGTATTCGCTCCAATGTGGTGATGCCGGGCATGATCGATACACCGCATGTGCGCGCCTATATCAGTGATTCCCAGTCAACGAGTGACGAGGCGCGCGCGGCCGCCGTACCGATGAAGCGGCAAGGCACACCATGGGAAATCGCCGAGGCATCGCTGTTTCTCGCGTCGGATGCCGCCAGTTACATCACCGGCGCATGTTTGCCGGTCGACGGAGGGCTGAGTGCCTGACTCTAAACCGACGGGGTCGCAGCGAAGTGAGCCTGCCAGCCACGATGCTCTGAGCCTGCCCAGTCACTCGGTCAAATATCGGAGGAACCACCGTGGAAAAGAAACTGGCGCTGATCACTGGCGCTGCGCGCGGTATCGGATTGTCGACCTCAGCCTTGTTCGCTGAACAGGGGTGGGACGTGGCAATGGTAGACCGCGATGTAGAAGCGCTCAGAGGGGCTGTCTCCAACGTCATAGGCGCTCTCGCTTGTGAACACGACATCTCGATTCCCGATCAGGTCGATGAAATGGTCGCGATGGTGACCGACAGGTTCGGTCGCATCGATGCGGTCATCAACAATGCCGGCGTCGCCGATTTTGGACCGATTGAGGAAACCACTTTCGCGCGCTGGCGCGAGGTCTTCGCGACCAACGTCGACGGCATGTTCCTTGTAAGTCAGGCGACGACCCCGGCACTGCGCCAAACGCGTGGGTCGTTTGTCAACATCGCATCGATTTCCGGATTGAGGGCCAGCACGCTCCGCTTTGCTTACGGAACCTCGAAGGCGGCCGTAATCCAACTGACCCGGCAACAGGCCGCCGAACTCGGCGAGTATGGCATCCGTGCCAACTGCGTTTGCCCCGGCCCGGTGCGCACCAAGCTTGCAATGGCCGTTCACTCACCGGAGATCATCGCAGCCTATCATGACGCCATCCCTCTCAACCGCTACGGGACCGAGCGCGAGATCGCCGAAATGATCTGCTTTCTCGGCTCCGACCGGGCGAGCTATGTTACCGGCCAGGTGATAGCCGCTGATGGTGGGTTTGAAAGCACGGGCGTCGGGTTGCCAGCGCTGCGCGACAATCGTTGAATCGCCGACTTCCACAGAGACCACATGCACCGCTCCAAGGTTTTGGGGCGGTGCATTGTCCTGATCGCGACCCAATGGCCGCGTAGTCGGTTCACTTTCGCTGCGACTTCGCCTGTTCGAGGGTCCAGTATTCCATCTCGAATAGGTCCGGCTCGCTGATCGGACGGAAGCTGCCCAGCGCCTCCGACGCGATAACGGCGCGGGTGGTCTGAACCATCAGATCGGCGACGATCCCCGCTCCCTTCTCGGAGCTGTCGACACCGTAGATGCCCCTGCCCCGCACCACGATGGCCTTCGGTTGCGGCCCGAGCATCGTCTTCGGTTCGGCGGCGTTTGGTGCATGGCGATCGAAATAGGCGGTGTATTCAGCCGCGAAAACGCGCATCTTGGCGGCCAGAGCATCGATCGGATCGTCCTCGCTGCAAATCATCGCAAACGGCTTGATGCGGATCACGTGATCTGGCGTGACCGTACCGCGCCGCGAAATCTCATCCAGTCGATCATGTCCCGTGTAACTGCGGACATTGGCATCTTCGCGATAGTCGAACGCCACGCTTGCCATCTCCGGAAACGCCGCGGCGAATGCTTCGCCAAGCCGTGCGGTCAGCGCTTCCGGTTCGTTCGCCTCATTGGCGAGATCGGCGGCAAGTGCAGCACCTTTGCCCGCCAGATAGTCCTCGGCTTCCGAGGTATATTCGATGGTCAGGCTGTAGCTCTCGCGTGCGTCGTCGGAGAAGGTGAACAACCCGTGGTTCTGCAAGAACAGTCCCTTGCAGCCTGGATTACGGTCGTAGATGTCGCCACAGGCAATCGACAAGTCGAAGCCCGGCATCACATAGGGCACAAACGCGACCTCATCGCCGAAGACCTCGGCGCAGAGTTGCTCAGCGTCAGGCTGATTGGCCAGCACGAGGATCGGCAGCGAATGGGTATGGTCGACGAAAGCGTGTGGAATGAACGCGTGCAACAGGGTTTCGACTGACGGATTGGGCGCATCTCTGTCCATCAAATTGGCCCGCAGCAACGCAACCATCTCAGGATCGCTCATGCCGCCAGACGTGCGCGCGGCAAGCAATGGCTCAAGATCGACGGCGGGCAGGCCCGGCGCCTCAATCGTCGCGAGATCCCAGCCACTTCCCTTGACATGCAGCGTGCGGCGCTTCGATCCATCCGGCCAGGTCCGGTCGACCTTGACCGAGGTGTTGCCGCCGCCGTGTAACACCAGGTCGGGTTCCCGGCCGAGCAGGCGGGAGGAGTAAACCCGCTCGGCCAGTGCGACGTCGGCCGCTTCGCCGCCGGCCTTGTTCCGCAACGGGTCGATTTCATCGTCGCGCCAAAGGTTTTCCATCGCTCTGTTCCCTGCAGTTGATTACTGGATCGTAGCCCGCGCCCCTGCTGCCTGCCACATGGACGGAGCGAGGTTGCGCAGGGCAAACGGGATCATCTCGGTGTCGAGTTCGGCCCATTTGGCGGCCTTTTCGGCCATCAGTGCATGGATGGCCGGATCGGGCTCGTGGGTTCGCTCGATGCCGCTTGCCATCTGGGTGGCATCGTCGATCAGGCCGGCGCCGCGCGCCGCCAGTATCGCCGCCCCCAGCGCCGTCGTTTCCTTGACCGTGGTGATGTCGACCGGCAGGCCGAACGTGTCGGCGATGATCTGCGGCCACAGCCGCCCCTGCGCGCTGCCGCCGGTCATGGTGATCCGCGCGTAGTGCTGGCCGGTGCATTCGGCGACGATGGCGCGATGCGCCTGGCTGACGAAGGCGCCGGCTTCCATCAGTGCACGGGCACACGCCATGCGGCCGGTACGTTGCGCATCGCCGACATCAAAACCGATGAAGCTGGCCGGTGCGTTGATCCAGCTGTCGGACTGCATCACGGTGGCAAACACCGCCTGCAGGCCGTTGGTGCCGGGCGGCACGGCAGCCGCCTTCTCCTCGATCAGTTCGAACACCGCGCGGCCCTGTTCGGCCGCTTCGCGCGTCTCCAGTTCGCAGAACGCATCGCGGAACCAGCGCAGGCTGAAACCGGTCAGAAAGCCAATGCCCTCGATCATCCACTGGCCCGGATGGGCATGGCACAGGGTGCGCAGCCGCCGCTGCGGGTCGATCACCGGTGTGTCGGTGATCGCCGTCAGTTGCCAGAACGAGCCGGCGACCAGTGTCGCATCGCCCGGCTTGCGCGCCAGCCCGGCCAGCGCCAGTTGCGTGTCGCCGCCGCCGGCATGGACCGGCGTGCCTTCGATCAAACCGGTGCGAGCTGCGGCTTCGCCTGTCACCGCGCCGCAGACCTCCCCCGATTCAACCACGCGCGGACACAGCGCCGGGTCGAGATCGAGCGCGCGCAGCACTTCGTCGGACCAGCTGCGGCGGCTCAGGTCGAACAGCGCCGATGACGAGCCGGCGCTCGGTTCGGTGCAGAACTCGCCGGTCAGCCTTGTAGCGATCCAGTCGCTCAACATCCCGAAGGTTCGGGTCGCCTCCAGGATCTCGGGTGTATTCTGGCGAATCCACAGGAAGCGCGACGGCGCGGTAATCGACACCCAGTCGCCGCCGGTCTCGAAAATCGTCTCGGCCAGCCCCGATGCGGCCAAACTCTCAGCCTGCGCCTGGGCGCGCCCATCGATGTTGGGACAGGCCCACAACACCTTGCCGGCGGCGTCATATAGCACCATGCCCTCGCGCATCGATGTGGTCGAAACCGCCTTGATGCGGCCGGCAGCACCACCGATGTCGGCAACCACCTCACGGCACACCTCGTCGAACAACAAGCCATTGGCGTCGGTGTCGAAGTCCATACCGCCGGGCGCATCAGGCGTCTGGCGGTGATGCCACTCACGCTGGCCGACCGCCACCTCGCGACCGGAAAGATCAAACAGGATCGCGCGGCAACTGCCTGTCCCGCCGTCCAGTGCAAGAACCAGCGGACATAATCCTTCGTCGTCAACCATTAGCATGGATTGTTTAACTCCTTGCCGGCGAGATAGTTCCCGACGTCGGCGGCGATCATGTTGGCGGCAAACGTGACGACATGGACAGAAGCGCCGGCGATGTGCGGCGTCAGCGTAACGTTGGGCAGCGGAAGCAAGGGGTCGTTGGGTGCCGGTGGCTCGGGCACATAAGTGTCGAGCGCGGCGCCGCCAAGATGACCGGACTGCAGTGCTGCAGTCAACGCTTGCTGGTCAATGAGTTCGCCGCGAGCAGTGTTGATCAGATAAGCGCCTTGCTTCATTGAGGCAAAGGTGTCGGCGGTGAACATGTCTCGCGTCTCGGGTGTCAATCGTGCATGCAGCGATACCACATCAGAGACACGCAGCAGCGTGGCGAAGTCGCATTTCGTGATCCCCGCTGCTGCGTCTTCGGCATTCGGTTCGACATAAGGGTCAGAAAAAACAATGCGGCAACCAAACGGCTCCAGCAGATGCGCCACGCGCCGTCCCACCGCCGAATAACCGATGAGGCCGACCGTCAGTTCCGACAGTTCTTGTCCGGTCCGGTCGGCGCGATAGAGATCGCCGCGCCAGATGCCTTTGCTCAAACCGGCATGGCCAAGCGTGAAACGCCGTGTCTGGCAAAGAATCGCGCCAATGGTGAATTCGGCGACGGCGGTGGCGTTGCGTCCTGGCGCGTTGACAACCTGAACGCCGTGCTCCCGCGCCGCCGCGATATCGACATTGACAGGTCCACCGCGCGATACGCCGATCAGTTTCAGGTTGGGGCATTTCTCGAATACCGAGCGCGGTATTGGCGCCAGGTGTGTGATGCATATCTCCGAGTCGCCGATCTCTGCCGCCGACGTTTCGGCGCTACCCTGGTACTCCTTGATCCCGTCGAAAGGTGCCCCGAACGGATGTTCGGGCCAGTCGGTCTCAAAGGTGCGGATCGAGAAGCAGGCACCTGGAATCGTGTTCAGCGCAGACGCAAAGGCGTCCGCTCGCATAAAAAGGTCGCCGATGACGGAAACTTTTGTCGGTTCGATACCAGCCGGCATGAGATGTGAGCCCTCTTTTCGCAATTCATGAAACAGATATCTTGACTGAAATTATTTTCAAGTCCATTTTTCAAAATCGGACCACCGGTCACGAAGGTGGTGGAGTTGAAAGTGGACAGGCCGCACATCAAGCGGCCGACAATCGGGAGGATACGGAATGTCCAACAGCATCTTGCAAGACCTGTCGCGCCGCAGGTTTCTCAGCCACACGGGCGGGTCGCTCGCTGCGATCGCCGCGGCGACGATCTCGCCATCATTCCTCGGCAAGGCCCATGCGGGCGAAACGTTGACGTTGATGATGTCGCAACCACAGGTCGCCGGGGCGCGTCATGCCGCCGCCGCCTTTCTGGAAGCAACCGGGATTGCCGTCGAAGTCGTTGCCGTTCCGCTCGATCAGACCTATCAGCAGATCGCGCTCGACCAGGCATCCGGCGCGAACCGCTTCGATTGCTTCGATTTCTGGTACATCGCCCTCGGTTCGGTTGCCGAAGAAGGCCTTGCCCTCGATCTGACGGACTTGATCGAACGCGATCGGGAGATGATCAATCCCGACGATTTCGTGCCGAGCGTCTACGACGCCTACTCACTGTGGAATGGCCGCCGCTATGCGTTGCCGTTTGACGGTGATACGCACGCCTTGTTCTACAACAAGGAAATCCTCGCCAAGCACGGCGTCACCCCACCAAAGACTTGGGATGCGTTGAACGCCGCCGCTCAGAAGATCACCGAGGCAGAAGCCGGCAACGGCGTGCATGGCCTCGCATTGATGGGCGCGCCAGTGCCGATCCTGGTGATTGCAACCTTTGCCAACCGCCTGGCGAACTTCGGGGGGTCCTTCGTCGACGCCGACGGCAGGCCGTCACTCAACACCGAAGCTGCCTACGCCGCCGCCGCCAACATGGCGGATGTAGCGCCATTCTGTACGCCGACGCCGGCAGAGGTCGGCTTTACCGAAGCACTGAACGCCTTTATCGGCGGCAAGGCTGCAATGACCGAAGGCTGGATCGATCTCGGCGTGTTCGCCCAAGACGAGGCAAACTCCGCCATTGTCGATAAGTGGGATGTGGTGCCGCTACCCGTCGGCCCCGGCGTCGACGCGAGCCGTGCGCCGCTGAATGCCGGCTGGACGCTCGGTGTCTCCGCCAAAACTGAAAAACAGGAGGCGGCCTGGGAGTTCGTCAAGTTCGCGACGTCCGCCAAGATGGGCCTCGACCTGATCACGACCACCGGCTCGGGCATCGATCCGTTCCGCATCTCGAACATGAATGACCCGGCCTACAAGGCGTTCAACGAGAAGTCGCAGCGCGCCGCAAGCGCCTCGCTCAACGGTGCGGTTTCCTGGCCGCGCAATCCAAAATCGACGCGCATGCTGGAACGGCTGACCGACGAGATCGCCGCCATGCTCGCTGGCGAGCAAAGCCCGATGCAGGCGATGGACCGCACGCAACGTGCGTGGGAACGCCTGATGCGTTAAGAGGGGAAGAAGCGCCCGCGGGGGGCTTGGCCTTCCGCGGGGCTTTTCTCGTTCGGATTGATACTTAATGACTGCTCATAACCGCCGCCTCAGATTGTCTGGCGCCGCAATGCTTGCCCCACTCATTTTCGGGCTCGTTGTCTTTGCGGTTTATCCCTTTGTGTTTCTTGTCTTTCTGTCGTTCAGCGACAGCACATTGGCCAACCAGTTCAATGGCTGGCTCGGATGGGACAACTTCGTCTGGAGCTTCGAGGGCACCGATTTTCCGGAGACGCTGCAGCGCACCATCATCTTCGCGCTGTCGGCCTCGGTGATCCAGATGTGCGCTGGCTTCATGATCGCCTGGTTGCTGTTTACCGCATTTCAGGACCAGAAATTCGTTCGCGCGCTTATCTTGCTGCCATTGATGACGCCACCGGTTGCGGTCGGTGTCACCTGGAAGCTGCTCTTCAACACCAATGGCTGGTTCAACACTGCGCTGATGTCGCTCGGTCTGGTCAGCGAACCGATCTCCTTTCTAGGTGAAGGCCACTATGCCTTTCCGGCGATCATGGCCGCAGACACATGGCAGTGGACGCCGTTCATCGTGATCCTGTGTTACGCCGCGCTGGTGTCGCTACCCAAAAGCGTCTTTGAGGCGGCGGCCATCGATGGCGCCTACCGCCGGCAGATGCTGCTCCATGTCATTGTGCCGATGCTCTGGCCTCAGCTTCTCGCAGTCTTCCTGATCCGCCTGATCATCGCATTCAAGACCTTCGACTTGGTCTATGTGCTGACGTTCGGTGGTCCTGGCAATGCGACCAACATCTCCAGCTTCGAGATCTGGAAGACCGCCATGCGGGAGTTCGATCTCGGCCTCGCAGCCGCGCAAACACTGATTCTCGCCGTCGTCGTGACGGTCGTTACCCTGCCTGTTGTCCTGTGGCACAAACATGTGGACGCGCGCCGATGACCTACGAGACCGAAACCGCGCGGGCCCGCTACGACCGGCTATCGGCGCTCGCCGGCAAGCCGCCAAAACGCGACAAGGGCGCGGGCCTGATCGCGTGGTTGATGCTTGCTTTGGTGATCGTCGTGATCCTGCTTCCGATCGCCTATTCGGTGGCAACATCGTTCAAACCGCGAAGCGACATTGCCCTCGGTACCTTTTGGCCGACGCAACCGACGATGGAGAACTGGGGTACGGCATTCGCGACGGTGCCGCTCACCTACTTCATCCGCAATTCGATCTTCGCCGCGGTTTTTAGCGCGATGCTGACACTCGCGCTGACCGTACCCGCGACCTACGCCATGGTCCGGCTCGGGGTCGGTCGCCGCTTCCTGCCAGATTTCACGGTTGCAACCTACCTGGCGCCGCCGGTCGTGGCTCTGATCCCGCTGTTCATCATGCTTCAGAGGCTCAATCTGACGGACTCGTTGATTGGCATGACGCTCGTTTACGGCTTGATGAACATACCTGTGGCATTTTGGCTGATGCGCGGCTTCGTCGCCGAAATCCCGCGCAGCGTCGATGAAGCGGCATGGCTGGACGGTGCTGGCTACTGGCGCAGTTTTCTGACCGTGACCGTACCGCTATTGTTGCCTGCCTTCATTGCCACCGGGCTGATCTGCGCGGTGCTTTCCTTCAATGAGTTCCTGTTCGCCTCGACCATGACCTTCGGTCCCCACAGCCGCACGCTGACCGTTGGCATCTCGCTGTTTCAAGGCGAACGCTTCGTCAATTTCGGGCAGATGGCCGCCGCTTCGCTCTCGGGCATGATCCCGATCTATTTCGTCGCCATACTGGTGCAGAAATGGCTGATCGGCGGCCTCGCACACGGTTCGGTCAAATAGGATTTTCACGTGGCCCAATTCGATATCGTCAAACTCTGCAAGAGCTACGGCACGCTCAAGATCCTTAAAGACATCGATCTCGTCGTCGAAAACGGCGAGTTCCTTGTCCTGGTTGGTCCGTCCGGCAGTGGCAAGTCAACTCTGCTGCGGATCATCGCCGGCCTCGAAGAGGCGACTTCTGGCGTGATCGCCCACAACGGCGAACCGAAGACCAATCTGCCGCCACAGGAACTGAACCTCGCCATGGTGTTCCAGGATTATGCGCTCTATCCGCATATGACCGTGCGCCAGAACATGGGTTTTGGCTTGAAGATCCGCGGCCAAAACAAGACCGAAATTGAGCGACGCGTCAACGAGGCCGCGCGCATGCTTGCCCTGGAAGAGTATCTCGAACGGCGGCCTTCCGCACTTTCGGGCGGCCAGCGCCAACGGGTCGCGATGGGGCGCGCGATCGTGCGCCAGCCTGTCGCCTACCTGTTCGACGAACCGCTCTCCAACCTCGACGCCAAGCTGCGCGTCGAGATGCGATCCGAGATCGTTGCGCTGCAGAAACGGGTCGGTGCGACGACGATCTATGTGACTCACGATCAGGTCGAAGCGATGACCATGGGCGACCGGATCGTGTTGCTAAAGGACGGCCGGATCGAACAGATCGGCCCGCCCATGGAACTCTATCTGAAACCGCGCAACCTGTTTGTCGCGCGTTTCATCGGCACGCCACCGATGAACATCATCGACACCGGCAGCCTAGTGGAGCCGAGCCCGGCACTGGCAAACCTGATCGCAAAAACAGGCGCCCGCTTTGTCGGACTGCGCCCAGAGCATCTCAGCCTCGCATCGTCCAGCGAGTTCAGCATCGGCGTCTCGGATGCCACATGCCATCCCGTCGGGGCGACGACACAGCTTGTCGGGATGAACGCCGGCAACCAGGTCGAGGCCGCCCTGCCCGGCATTGTCCACGCACCGGGCGACAAGGCCACCCTTTTCATGGACGAGAAGGACATTTACATATTCGGCGAGGATGAGCAGCGAATCGAACCCACCTGAACCGGTCACCCGTTCAGCGCCCACTCAGGAGCGCGCGTCGGATGCCTCAATCGATGTGGCGTGGCTGCATTATGTCGGCGGGTTGACTCAAGCAGAGATCGCGAAACAGCGCGGCCTTTCAAAGGCGACAGTTCACCGGTTGCTGCGTGCCGCACATGAAAGCGGCGCAGTTTGCGTGTTCATCGACGCACAGCCGAGCGCCGAGGTTGAACTTGAACAGCAGATGATCGCCAGGTTCGGCCTGACTTCGTGCCGGCTTGTGCCCTCAACGATAACTGGCGAAGAACAGATACGCGATGGCGTCGCCTCGCTCGCCGCACGCTCCCTGCTTTCGCAACTGGAAGTCAACAAGAACGCGGTTATCGGGCTTGGAGTCGGGCGTACGCTTACCGCTATGGCCCGCGCCTTTCCCCGTGCTCGCTACCCAGATGTCGAGTTCGTCAGCCTGACAGGCGACTTTTCAGTCTTCCGCACCGGTCATTCGACAGATGTGCTGCGTCGTCTCGCGGACCGCACCGGCGGTCGGGGCTATGCGATCGCGGCACCGATCCTGGCCAATTCGGAGACGGACCGTAACGTTCTCATGGCGCAATCAGGCACCCGCATCGCGCTCCAGAAGACGCGCGATGCAAAACTCGCGTTTGTCGGGGTCGGACACCTCGGCGAAGGGTCCTTCCTCCAAGCCTTCAACCTGGTCGACAAGGCAGAACTTGAAGAGCTGCGAGCGCTAGGCGCTGTTGCCGACTTCTGCGGCACGCTGCTCGATGCAGATGGTCAACCCGTCGACTGCGACGTGGCGCGCCGTGTCGTCGCATGTCACATTGATGAGCTTGCAAAGAAGCGTAATACCGCGATCGCATTCGGCACTGGCAAAATCCCGGCGATCCTGTCGGTCCTCAGGGCGGGTCTAGTCGCAGAACTCATTTCCGACACCAAGACCGCCGAGTTATTGCTCAAATCAGATTGGGTAGCCGGGTAATCTAACGTCAATTTGCCCGGATAACGAAATCAGTGATCAGTCCTGTGCGATATAGGCCGTCGCTTCGATCTCGACGAGCGCCTCGTCTTCAACGAGATCGTTGATCACGATCATCGACATCGCGGGAAAATGCCGGCCGAAGACACGGCGATAGGCTTCGCCCACAGCGCGTTGGTTTGCCACATACTCCGCCTTGTCCTTGATGAACCAGGTCAACCGCCCGACATCGCTCACATCGCCACCGGCGGCGCGCACGATCTCGGCGATATTGGCCAGCGCCTGCTCCATTTGGGCAATGAAACCGCCATCCACAAAATTCTTGTCTTTATCCCAGCCGATCTGGCCACCAATATGCAACGTGCCGTCGGGCATCAGCATACCGTTTGCATAACCGAGGGCCGGCGCCCAACCATCCGGATGTATCGTCTTCGGCTTCATGAGGTTCCTTCCAGAAGTTTGGTCACCTTTTCGCGGACGTTCGCCGGCCACGGTTTCGACCGGCCGTCTGCCCCAATGCATACCAGCACCTGCGTGGCGGTCAGTCTTGTTTCCGCCTGCGCTCTCGCAACAAGCTGCAGGGTCATGCTCGTTCCGCCAATTCCCACTATGGTCACCTGCCATTCCAGCACGTCGCCATGCCGGCTCGGCGCCCTGAAATCGACGTCAAAACTGGCCGTCGGCACTCCGCCTTCCGGGTGCATTGTCTCGAATGGCCAACCGAGCAGATCACTGAACATCGTCTCGACGGTATCGTTTATCATTTCGAAATAGCGTGGGTAAAACACGATTCCGGCGGGATCGCAGTGCTTGAACAGCACCTTCTGGCGGAGACTGAAATGCATGGAATCGCTCACGTAACCGCCGACACGACTTGATACTTCTCATCTCGCCACAACTCGCCACCGATAACCTCGGCGATAATCGCGGCGGCCGTCCGCACATCGTCATCGCCGATGTAAAGCGGCGTGAATCCAAAGCGCATAATGTCGGGCGCGCGGAAATCGCCAATCACACCGCGATCGATAAGCGCTTGCATCGCGGCATAGCCGTGCTCGAACGCAAACGATACCTGACTGCCACGCAGACCTGAATCGCGCGGCGAAGCCAATGTCAGTTGAGGACATCGTAACTCGACTTCGGAGATGAAAGTGTCGCAGAGTCCGATCGAGGCCGCGCGAACATCCACCATGGCGACGCCGTCCCAAGCGTCCAGTGCCGCGTCGAGGACTGACAACTGGATGATCGGCGGCGTGCCGACCCGCAACCGCTCGGTCGACATGGCCGGGCGGTAGTCAGGCTCCATGGCGAAGGGAGCCGCATGACCCAACCAACCCGCCAACGCCGGTTCAATGCGCTCGACAATATCGGGTCGTGCATAGATGAATGCCGGCGCGCCCGGGCCGCCGTTCAGGTATTTGTACGTACAGCCGACTGCGAACTCGGCCCTGCAGGCGGCGATCTCCACCGGCACCGCACCGGCGCTGTGCGCAAGGTCCCAGATCATTACCGCGCCCGCCTCATGGGCGAGCCGGGTAATGTGTCCCATGTCGTGCATGCGCCCTGAGCGGTAGTCGACATGGGTCAGCATGACGACCGCGACATCTTCGCAGATGGCACTTGCGACATCTTCAGGCGCTGGTGTGCGCAGTTCATGGTCCTTGCCGATGGTCCGGATCAGGCCTTGCGCCATGTAGAGATCGGTCGGAAAATTGCCGCTGTCCGACAAGATCACCTTGCGGTCCGGTCGCATTTCGAGTGCCGCCGCCAACGCCTGATACACTTTGATCGACAGTGTGTCGCCAGTGGCGACCGAATCCTCGGGTGCGCCGATCAAGCCAGCGATCCGATCGCCGACACGTTTCGGCAACGTCATCCAGTCGGCCGTATTCCAGGCGCGGATCAGTTCGCCGCCCCACTCTTCTCCGATCACGTTTAGCGCACGCTCGGCCGCACCCTTCGGCAAAGGGCCCAGTGAATTGCCATCGAGATAAATGACGCCGTCAGGGATATCGAACAGCCCCTTTCTCGGCAGGCTTGCCGCCATGGTCAAAGCTCTCCGCGCAGGTGCCACAATTCAGGAAAGAGCTCGACATCGAGCATTCGGCGCAGATACTGCACACCCGATGTGCCGCCGGTACCCCGCTTGAACCCGATTACCCGTTCCACGGTTGTAACGTGGTTGAAGCGCCAGCGCCGGAAATAGTCCTCAAGATCGACCAGCTTCTCGCCCAGCTCGTAAAGCGTCCAGTAGCGCTCAGTATCCTCATAGACGGTCTTCCAACGCGCCTGGATCTCGGGGATTGCCGTATGCGGTGAATTCAGTTGTGGCGCTGGCACCGCTTCGGCGTCGCCGTCAACTGTCGTGAACAACAGGCGGACGACCTCATCGTAGAAGCTGGGCCGCGTCAGCTCCTTGCTCAGCTTCTCGTAAACGTCCGGCATGTGCTCATGCGGCTTGAGCATGTTCGGGTTCCGGTTGCCGAGGACATACTCAATCATACGGTACTGGTAGGACTGAAAGCCAGACGATGGTCCAAGCGCCTCGCGAAACCGCGTGTAGTCGGCCGGCGTCATCGTCCGGAGCACGTCCCAGGCGCTGTTGAGCTGCTCGAATATCCGGCTTACACGCGCCAACATCTTGAACATTTTCGCCGTGTTGCCGACCGTTAGCGCATCGCGTGCGGACGCCAATTCGTGAATCGCCAACTTCATCCACAATTCGCTGGTTTGATGCTGAACGATGAACAGCATCTCGTCGTGGGCCGTGCTCTGCGGATGCTGCTGCGCGAGGACGTTGTCGAGGCACAGATAGTCGCCGTAGGACATCGCATCCGAGAAAATCATCTTCGCGCCGTCGTTCTCCGGATTGTAGGCGCCGCTACTCATCGGTTTTCTTCCTTCAGCTTGAAGCGCTGGATTTTTCCGCTCTCGGTCTTCGGAAGCTCCCGCTTGAAAACGATGGATCGCGGGTACTTGTATGGCGCGATCGTCGCTTTGACGTGATCCTGCAACAGCTTCGCCAATGCGTCGCTTGGAGTTTCGGAAACACTCAGAACCACATGCGCCTGCACGATTGCGCCGCGTTCCTCGTCGGGCACGCCGATCACCGCGCATTCGGAAACCGCGTCGTGGGAGAGCAAGGCAGCCTCGACCTCCGGCCCGGCGATGTTGTAGCCGGCCGACACGATGATATCGTCGTTGCGGGCGGCAAAGTGAAAGTATCCATCCTCATCGACGCGGAACGCATCGCCGGTGATGTTCCAGCCGGCCTGCACGTACTCGGTCTGCCTTTCGCCCCCCAGATAGCGGCAGCCAGTCGGGCCTCGCACTGCCAGGCGACCCACTTCGCCCGGTGCGAGGTCTTCGTTGTTCGGACCGATAACCTTGGCTTCGTAACCGCTCACCGGCTTGCCCGTGCAGGCCGGCCGGTGATCGCTGAACCGATTGGTGACAAAGATGTGCAACATCTCGGTAGCACCGATGCCGTCGAGCATCGGCTTGCCCGTCTTGGCCATCCACTCGTCATAGACGGGTCCTGGCAAAGTTTCGCCTGCCGAGACCGCGGCCCTTAGCGAACTCAAGTCTGCCCCTTCGTCCATCGCGCGCATCATGGCGCGATAGGCCGTCGGCGCCGTGAAGCAAACGGTCGCTCGGTACTTCTCGATGATCTCGATCATGTGTGGCGGGGACGCATTCTCCAGAAGCGTCGCTGCGGCACCAAACCGCAGCGGGAAGATGGCAAGCCCGCCAAGGCCGAATGTGAAGGCCAGCGGCGGAGAGCCGACGAAGACATCATCGGGTTGAACGTCGAGCACTTCTTTTGCATAGCCATCGGCGATGATCATCAGATCGCGATGGAAGTGCATCGTTCCCTTGGGTGCGCCAGTCGACCCGGATGTAAATCCGATCAGCGCCACATCGTCGCTCGACGTCTCGACTGCTTCGAAGATCACCGATTTCTCAAGCGCCAACCGGTCAAGTTCCGCGTCGTGGTTGGAAGTGCCATCAAACCCGACAACCGTTTTGAGGAAGTTGCTCTGCTTGGCGCAGGCGATCATTTCGTCCATCAGGCGCGTATCGCAAAGCGCGTGGCTGATTTCCGCCTTATCGACATATTTCGCCAATTCGCCGGCACGGAGCATCGGCATGGTGTTGACCACAACAGCGCCAGCCTTGGTTGCCGCGAGCCAGCAGGCGACCATCGCAGGATTGTTCGCCGAACGGATCAGCACGCGGTTACCGGGTTTGACGCCGAGATCGTCAACGAGTGCATTCGCGAGCTTGTTTGTCCAATCGGCCAGTTCCTTGTAGGTCCGGCGTCTCCCGTTGCCGATCAATGCGGTGTGGTCACCAAGGCCCTTGGCCACCATTGCATCAGTGAGTTCGACCGCCGCATTCAACCGGTCCGGATACTCAAACCCGTCCAGAAGCAGATCGGGCCAAGCTTCCTGCGCCGGCAGGTTGTCGCGCGCGAACGCATCGGTGTGCGCGGATCTCCCAAGCATTACTATCTCCCCTGATGCGCCGACAGCGCCTGGCGCGCGATCACCACGCGCTGCACATCGGATGCGCCTTCGTAGATACGCAACGCCCTGATTTCACGATAGAGTTTCTCGACAGTTTGACCGGAGCGAACCCCGTCGCCACCGTGCAACTGCACGGCCTTGTCGATCACCTGCTGCGCCCGATCGGTGGCGTAGAGCTTGGCCATCGCCGCCTCGCGCGTCACGCGCGGCGCTCCACTGTCTTTCGTCCAGGCGGCTCGATAGACAAGCAACGCGGCCGCATCGATATCGAGCGCCATGTCGGCAATGTGCCCCTGGACCATTTGCAGATCGAAAAGCGGCGACCCCTGAACCTGTCTCGTCGTGACCCGTTCGATGGCTTCGTCGAGTGCGCGGCGCGCAAAACCGAGCGCGGCAGCGGCAACCGTCGAGCGAAATACGTCAAGCACCGACATGGCAATGCGGAACCCCTGCCCCGGTTCGCCGAGCATTGCGGATGCCGGGATGCGGCAATCGGTGAAGCGCAGCGTCGCGAGCGGATGCGGCGCAATCACCTCAAGCCGTTCGGCAACTTCGAAGCCCGGGAGGCCGGCCGGGACGATAAACGCGGACAAGCCCTTGGCGCCGGGCGCCTCCCCGGTGCGCGCGAACAACGTGTAGACGTCGGCGATACCGCCATTGGAGATCCAGGTCTTCTCGCCGTTCAGAACATAGCCGTCGCCGTCGCGGGTGGCCGTCATTGTCGAGCTCGCGACATCGGAACCAGAAGCAGGCTCGGTCAGGGCGAAAGCCGAAATCGCCTCGCCGGCCCGCGTTTGCGAAAGCCACTCGGCCTGTTGTTCCGGCGTACCGAACAAGGAAATGGCACCGGTGCCCAGCCCCTGCATGGCAAAAGAGAAGTCCGCCAGCCCGTCATGGCGCGCCAGTGTCTCGCGGATCAGGCAGAGCGAGCGTACATCGAGCGGCGCGCTGCCTTCCGGATCGACAGCCGAATGCCGCAGCAAGCCCGCCTCGCCCAAATCGGCGACCAGCTTGCGGCATGCCGCATCGGTGTCGTGATGGTCGATCGACGACAAATTCGCTTCCGCCCATGCCTCGACCTCGGCAGCCATGGCACGGTGCTTGTCATCAAGGAACGGCCAATCCAGAAAGCTCTTGTCCGCCATCAGTCGCCCTCGAAAACCGGCCGCTGCTTGGCAACGAATGCGTGATAGGCGCGATGGAAATCCTGACCCTGCATGCAGATCGCCTGCGCCTGCGCCTCCGCCTCGATGGCCTGTTCAAGCGTCATAGACCATTCCTGCGCCAGCATCGTCTTGGTCATCATGTTGGCGAATCCGGGCCCTGCCGCGATGCGCCCGGCGATTTCGTGCGCCGTTGCCATGAGTTCCCCGGCTTCGACCACCCGATTGAAGAACCCCCAGGAAACCCCTTCATCGGCTGTCATCGAGCGACCCAGATAGAGCAGCTCGGCAGCACGTCCCTGGCCGATGATCCGCGGCAGGATCGCGCATGCACCCATGTCGCAACCCGCCAAGCCGACACGATTGAACAGAAACGCGGTTTTCGCTTCCGGCGTCGCGACACGCAGATCGGACGCCATGGCGATGATCGCGCCCGCGCCCGCACACACGCCATCGACGGCGGCAATGATCGGTTTGCCGCAGTTCAGCATCGCCTTGACCAGATCGCCGGTCATGCGGGTGAAGCGCAGAAGTTCCTTCATGTTCATCTCGGTCAGCGGGCCGATGATATCGTGCACGTCGCCGCCGGAACTGAAGTTTCCGCCATTGGGCGCGAACACGACCGCCTTGACGTCATCGTCGTAGTGCAGATCGCGGAACCAGTCGCGAAGCTCGGCGTAGCTGTCGAAGGTCAACGGGTTCTTGCGTTCCGGACGATCCAGAGCGATCTCGGCGATACCGCTGTCTATCTTGCAGTTGAAATGGCTCACGTCGGTCCGCACGCTTACTGCTCCTCCAGCGAATTCGTCAGATGATCGAGACGGCGGATCATGCCGTCGATGTCGTCGGCGCTCAGGCCACCGAGGATCTCGTCGATCCAGGTCTCGTGCGACGCGGCCTGCTCGGCGAACGCCGCCTGCCCCTTTGCCGTAAGCCGGACGAGATTGGCCCGGCGGTCCCCGGGGACCGCGACCCGCAACGCCAGCCCTTCCTCGGTCAGCTTGTCGACGATCCCGGTGATGTTGCCGCTGGAGACCCGCAAGAGCTTGGAGATCTCGTTCATCTTCATGCCTTGCGGCGCCCGGTCGAGCACCGACATCACGTCGAATCGGGGCAAGGTGGACGTGCAGCGATGGCGCAGCCGCCGGCGGACTTCGTCCTCGATAAGGTTGCTCGCCTTCAATAGTTTCAGCCACAACCGCAATCGTTTTTTGGAAAGCGGCTCGTCCTGGGGTGTTGTTTCCGGCCGGTTCATCACACTTCGCCTCCCGAGATCGTTAGCGCGTGTCCGTTGACTGAACGCGCGCCGTCGGAACACAACCATAGCGCAGTTTCCGCTACCTCGTCGGTCTGAACAAATCGCTTCTGCGGATTTCCGGCGACAAGTGAAGAGCGGGCCTCTTCGGCGCTCATTCCGGTCTTCTCCATGATGTTGGCGACCGAACGATCGAGCATCGGTGTCTCAATAAACCCGGGGCAGATCGCGTTCACGGTCACACCCGAACTGGCGAGTTCGAGAGCAAGCGATCGCGTCAGACCGATCACGGCATGCTTTGCTGCACAATAGGCGGACACGTAAGCATAGCCCTTCAGCCCGGCCGTCGAGGCGATGGCGACCATGCGGCCCCAGCCGGCCTGCTTCATGTCGGCCAGCGCCTCACGCCAGACATTGGCGACACCGATCACGTTGACGGCGAGCATCGCTTCCATCGTATTGGAGGACATCCTGGCGAAGGGTACGCTTTCTGCCGCGCCGGCATTGGCGATGACGCCGTGCACCGGACCGATGGCCGTGCGCGCCGCGGCAAAGGCGTCCGCAACGGCGTTGGCATCGGTCACGTCACAGACTTGGTATGGCAAGCCCTGCGCGGCCAGCGATGCCTCGGTACGCCCGAAGATCGTGACATCCGCGCCCGCGTCGGCAATAACCTTGGCGGTCGTGGCGCCAACACCCGAGCCGCCGCCGGTGACGACGATATGCCTGCCTGCCAGCGTCATACCCGTATCGTCTCCGCTTCCCGGTCGGCCAGGCGCCAGGCTTGGTCGCGGCCGGCCAGATAGGGCACCGGCCAGGAGGTTTCGTAGCGGTCGCCAATCTTGGCGCCCTCATGCAGCGTCCAGTACGGGTCCGCCAGATGCGGCCGGCCAACAGCGACCAGATCGGCGCGACCGGCCATCAGGATCGAGTTGGCGTGATCGGCCTCGTAAATGTTGCCAACCGCCATGGTGCTGATGCCCGTTTCGTTGCGGATACGGTCCGAGAACGGCGTCTGGAACATGCGACCATAGACGGGTTTGGCCTCGACCGAAGTCTGTCCGGCTGAAACATCGATAATGTCGGCGCCGGCTTCGCGGAACGCCTTGGCAATCTCGACGGCTTCTTCCGGTGTGACACCGTCTTCACCGACCCAGTCATTGGCCGAGATGCGTACCGACATCGGCTTCTTCGCCGGCCAGACAGCGCGCATCGCCCGGAACACTTCCAGCGGCCAACGCAGCCGGTTTTCGAGGCTGCCGCCAAATTCGTCGGTGCGCTGGTTCGACATCGGCGAGATAAACGACGAAATGAGATAGCCGTGCGCGGCGTGAAGCTCGATCATGTCGAAGCCGGCGCGATCTGCCATTCGTGCCGCAGCGACGAACTCGTCGCGCACCCCATCCATCTCGTCGCGTGTGATCTCGCGCGGTGCGGCATTGTTTGCGGACCACGGGATTGGTGATGCCGAAACGATGTCCCAGTTGCCGTCCTTGAGCGGTGCGTCCATTACTTCCCAGCCGAGTTGGGTCGAGCCCTTGCGGCCTGAATGGCCGATCTGGCAGCAGATCTTGGCGTCCGTCTCCGCATGAACGAAATCGGTCAGCTTCTTCCAGGCGGCCTCGTGCTCGGGCGCATAGAGACCGGGACAGCCGGGTGTGATCCGCCCTTCCGGCGAGACACAGGTCATCTCGGTGTAGACGAGGCCGGCCCCGCCCTTGGCACGCTCGCCATAGTGGATGAGATGCCAGTCCGTCGGACAACCGTCGACGGCCTTGTATTGCGCCATCGGGGAGACCACGATCCGGTTTTTTAGTTCCATGTCACGCAGCTTGTAGGGTGCAAACATCGGCGCGCGAACGGGTTCGTTGCTCTCGACCCCGGCTTTCGACTGGAACCACTTCTCCGCCGATTCCACCCATTCAGGATCGCGCAACCGCAGGTTCTCGTGGCTGATGCGTTGCGACCGCGTCAACAACGCGTAGTTGAACTGCACCGGATCGAGATCAAGGTAGCGTTCGACACGCTCGAACCATTCCAGCGAATTGCGCGCCGCCGATTGCAAGCGCAGCACTTCCAGCCGGCGCTCTTCCTGATATCGCTCAAAGGCAGCGGTCATGTTCGGCTCGGAATGCAGGTAGTTGGCAAGTGAAATGGCGCTGTCGAAGGCCAGTCGAGAACCCGAGCCAATAGAAAAGTGCCCGGTTGCCGCTGCGTCGCCCATCAGCACGATGTTCTCATGGTGCCACTTCTCGCAAATCACCCTCGGGAAATTCATCCAGACCGCCGAGCCGCGCAGATGCGCGGCATTCGACATCAGTTCGTGCCCGCCTAGATGCGATGCGAAGATCTTTTCGCAGGTTGCAATCGTGTCTTCCCTGGACATGTCCTCGAAACCCCAGCGGTCCCAAGTGTCCTGCTGGCATTCAACGATAAATGTCGCGGTGTCGGCATCGAACTGGTACACATGCGCCCACATCCAGCCGTGCTCGGTTTTCTCGAAAATGAAGGTAAAGGCATCATCGAATTTCTGATGCGTACCCAACCAGATGAACTTGCATTCGCGTATGTCGATATCGGGCCGGAAATGGTCGACGTATTCGGTTCGAACACGTGAGTTGATGCCGTCGCATGCAACGACAAGATCGTAATCCTTGCGGAATTCCTCTGCGCTTTCGAACTCCGCTTCAAAGCGCATGTCGACGCCGAGTTCGCGCGCCCTTTCCTGCAGGAGGATCAGCATCTGCATGCGGCCGATGCCCGCAAACCCGTGACCGCCCGACACCGTGCGGACGCCGTTATGGACAACAGCAATGTCATCCCAGTAGGCGAAGTGATCGCGAATTGACTGCGCGCTGGCCGGATCGTTTTCCTGCAGATTGTCGAGCGCGTCGTCGGACAGGACCACACCCCAGCCAAACGTATCGTTCGCCTTGTTGCGTTCGAAAACCACAACCTCATGCGACGGATCCCGCAGTTTCATCGAGATTGCGAAGTAAAGTCCGGCTGGTCCGCCACCAAGACATGCGACGCGCATATTCTGCTCCCAATTCTGCTGCGACACGCGGAATCGCACGCCGCCTTTCCGGTGGAAGATATCGGAAAGAGCGTATTACTTCAAGCTTGAAATATCGTTACATTATATTTATAAACCTAAAGATAGCCATGCCAGACCGCAGAGAGAACCGACATGCAAGCAGTTAAGGCACACTCCAACACCCCGGAATCCGCACGCGCGAAACCCGCCACTCTTGAGTGGAGCGATCCATTTCACCTCGAATCGATGCTTTCCGAAGAAGAGCGAATGATCCGCGATGCCGCCAACGCTTACTGCCAGGACAAACTGGCGACGCGGGTGATCGAGGCTAACCGCCACGAAATCTTCCATCGCGAGATCATGTCCGAAATGGGCGCGCTTGGCTTGCTCGGCTCCACCATCCCCGAGGAATATGGCGGTGTCGGCGCAAACTATGTTTCCTACGGGCTCGTTGCGCGCGAAGTCGAGCGCGTGGACAGCGGCTATCGCTCCGCCATGTCGGTTCAAAGCTCGCTCGTCATGCACCCGATCTTCGCCTATGGCTCCGAAGAGCAGCGGATGAAGTACCTTCCGAAGCTCGCTTCCGGCGAATGGGTCGGGTGTTTCGGCCTGACCGAGCCCGATCATGGCTCTGATCCCGGCTCCATGATCACGCGCGCCAAGAAGGTCGATGGTGGCTATCTGGTTTCCGGCGCCAAGAACTGGATCACCAACTCGCCGATTGCCGATGTCTTCGTGGTTTGGGCCAAGTCCGATGCCCATGACGACAAGATCCGCGGCTTCGTGCTGGAAAAGGGGATGAAGGGTCTCGAAGCGCCGAAGATCGAGGGCAAATTCTCGCTCCGTGCGTCGATCACCGGCATGATCCAGATGGATGATGTCTTCGTGCCCGACGACAATCTGCTGCCTCATGCACAGGGCCTCGCCGGCCCGTTTGGCTGCCTGAACCGCGCCCGCTACGGTATCAGTTGGGGCGCCATGGGCGCTGCCGAAGCGTGTTGGCATGCCGCACGCGAATACACGATGGAGCGCAAGCAGTTCGGCAAGCCGCTGGCTGCCATGCAGCTCGTCCAGAAGAAGCTCGCCGACATGCAGACGGAAATCTCCCTCGGCCTGCTCGGTTCGCTGCGTCTCGGCCGCATGATGGATGCGCACGAAAACTCCGCCGAACTGATCAGCCTGATGAAACGCAACAACTGCGGCAAGGCGCTGGCGATTGCCCGCGAGGCGCGCGACATGCATGGCGGCAACGGCGTATCCGACGAATACTGCGTCATTCGCCACGTCATGAACCTGGAGGCGGTCAACACCTATGAAGGTACCCATGACGTCCATGCACTGATCCTGGGCCGCGGCCAGACTGGCCTGCAGGCCTTCCAGTAACTACCAAAGTCGAACCCGACTGCGGGCGCGGCTTCTACCCTCCTTGACCCGGCCACCAAACCCGCAAGCCGACTTTTCGGCAGGAGACCCATCATGGTCGTGAACGTTTCCCGTAGTGGCGCCGTCGCCATCGTAACTATCGACAATCCGCCGGTGAATGCACTGGGGCTGGACGTCCGCAAGGGCCTGCTCGACGCGCTTGAAACAACCGAAGCAGATACAGCGGTCAGCGCGGTCGTTCTAATCTGTGCGGGCCGCACCTTCATCGCCGGCGCCGATATCCGGGAGTTCGGAAAGCCGCCGGTCGAACCGCATCTACCCGACCTGTTGGCGCGCATCGAACGGGCAACGAAACCTTGGGTTGCGGCAATCCACGGCACAGCGCTGGGCGGCGGTCTCGAAACAGCCCTTGTCTGTAGCCACCGCATTGCAGCTCGCGATGCCAAGCTCGGCCTGCCGGAAGTCAATCTCGGGCTGATACCAGGCGCCGGCGGCACAGTTCGCCTGCCGCGTTTGGTTCCCGCCGACAAGGCACTCGAATTGATCTCCGGCGGCAAGCCAGTCGCCGCAACGGCGGCGCTGGAGATGGGGCTGATCGACGCTATTGCCGATGGTGAACTGCGCGAAACCGCAGTTGCGCTGGCGGAGACGGTCGCCGGAGAACTGGCCCGGCCACCGATAAGCGAACGCCCACCTGTCGCACCGACCGATGAAGCGCAATTCGAGGCCGCAGCCGCGAGGATCGAGAAGCGCGCCGGCCGGCAAAATGCGCCGAAGGCTGCCGTCGCCGCAGTCCGCAACGCGCTTTCCATGTCGGCTGAAGAAGCCTTCGCCGCAGAACGCGCGGCCTTCATTGCGCTGCGCGACGACCCGCAATCCGCCGCCCTGCGGCATATATTCTTCGCCGAGCGTGCGACAGGCCGCGCCGACCGCATCAAGGGCGTCGAGCCGCTTGCGCTGGAGACGATTGGCGTCATCGGCGGCGGAACGATGGGTGCCGGCATCGTAGCCGCCTGCCTGCTGTCCGGCTTTTCCGTCATCATGTCCGAACGTGACGCCGAAGCCGCGGCGGCCGGCAAGTCCCGCGTCGAGGCGATTCTCGACGGCAGCCTGAAGCGCGGCCTGATCTCCGACACCGCCCACGCCGCCATGCTCGCGCGGTTTGCCGCGAGCGACAATCATGACAGCCTCGCTTCCGCCGATCTCGTCATCGAGGCGGTGTTCGAGGACATGGCCGTCAAGAAGGAGGTCTTCGCCCGGCTCGACGCCATCGCGAAGCCCGGCGCGATCCTCGCCACCAACACCTCCTATCTCGATGTTAACGAGATCGCCGCCGTGGCAGGCGATCCGGCGCGCGTCATCGGCCTGCACTTCTTCTCGCCGGCCCACATCATGAAGCTGCTGGAAATCGTCGTGCCCGATGCCGCCAGCGACCAGACGCTTGCGACCGCTGTCGCCTTCGCCAAAAGGCTGCGCAAGATCGCCGTGCTGGCCGGCGTCTGCGACGGCTTCATCGCCAACCGCATCATGTCGGCCTATCGGGCCGAAGCCGAATACATGCTCGAGGATGGCGCCCTGCCCTGGCAGATCGACAAGGCCATGACGGGTTTCGGCCTTCCGATGGGCATCTTCTCGATGCAAGACCTTGCCGGCCTCGACATCGGCTGGGCGCGGCGCAAGCGCCAGGCACCGGCGCGCGATCCGAACGCGCGCTATGTCGAGATCGCCGACCGGCTGTGCGAACGGGGCCGCTTCGGGCGCAAGACCGGACGCGGCTACTACCTCTATGACGATGCCGGCAATGCGTCCCCCGATCCGGAAATCGAAGCGCTGATCGTTGCGGAATCCGCACGCAAGGGTATCCAGCGCCAGACTATGAACGACGACTTAATCATGCAGCGCATTCTCGGAGCGATGCTCACCGAGGCGAACCGTGTTCTCGACGAGGGCATCGCCGCCAGCGCCGACGACATCGACGTCGTCATGGTAAATGCCTTCGGCTTTCCCCGCTGGCGCGGCGGTCCGATGTTCATGGCGCGGCAGGACGAAGCCGCAAAGGGCTAGGTTCCAAGAGTTTAGGCATCGGGATTGGTCAGCATGTGGTAGATGGCAAGCCCGCCCTGCCCCTTGCGGGCAAACTGCGGATCATTCGAAAGCTCGATGGCAATGACCAGCGGCACGATCAGAAACACCACGCCGACGAACACGCTAATTGCGATCTGTATGAGGTTTGAGCGGCACATGCCGTAGACCCTGCCGCAGGCCGGCCGAACCGCCACTGAACGCCGCGTTCATCCCGCATTCAGCTTGGTTAAGCCATTGACATGACGTAACGGCATATACCCGCTTGATGCTGACGAGGCGGCGGTCTAATTGTTCCATGTTGCCCATGATTTCCAGCCGGCGAGGCATAGTCCTCATCATGTTTTTGCGTGTTTTCCTGATTGCTGCATTTGCACTCGGTTTCGCCTGTCCGGCGCAGACGCAGGCACCGTCCTTCTCCAAGGCGCGTTATCCGATGACCCCGGTCGCGCCGAAATCGTTCTCAGAATGCGTCGAGATGAGCGAACGCTACAGTGCGCTCAGGCGCGCGGAGTACGACCAATGCCATCGGATCGGCCGGCAGATTCTTGACGAAGAAGGTATTACGTCTCGCCGGCATGACCGTTATTTGGCAGAAGCCAAGCCCCATTGCGATGCTGCGTGGCAAATTTACGAAGACGGCAAGGAGGCTTTCCGGCGCTGCAAGGACAGGCTGGAAAACAAGGAGCGCACGGAAAAGGCGCGGGACCTGCTGTCGCTCGACCTCGGATTGCGCGCGGGCGAGAAGACCGCGATCGAGGCGGCCAAGGCGCAACGACGTCTCGACAGGCTGGGCAAACCGACACGCTCATCGTCCGGGACCGGCCACCTGTCCAAAATCGGCAGGATCGCCGGCATCTACCACCGCACCTCGACGATGACCGACATCTTCGGCACCCGGCCGGGCCTCGGCATGTCGCTTGCCCAGGAAACGCTGCACTTCATGCCCAGTCACAACAGCCTGTCGCGGGCGCTGACCAAGTTCTCCGCCGACGCGATCATCCATATCTACGATGGCGCGATGACCGACCTGAAGCAGGGTTTCGAGCAGTTCGACGCCGCCAAACCGAAGCCTTCGAGCACCTGGCGGCCAAACGGCCATTTCCGGTCAAGCGTCGTCCAGCCCTACACTGTCGAAGCCGCAGACGCGTTCGAGGAAGCCGGTCGGATGGCCGCAGCGCGGCGGGAGGAAACGCAGGAATCCACCGCGACCAGTCAGGTGGCGGCACTCCCAGCCAAACCCTCTCCCGGCACCGGCGAAGGAAACCGGAAGCCGCAATTCGACACCGCAACATGCCGCTATCTGCGAAAGGAAATCGCACTCAGTCGAGAGCAGATCAGCGGAACCAATCCGACCTACAGACGCTTGGCGAAGGGCTGGCTCGAGAGAGACCAGGCGTTGTTCGAAGAGAACAACTGCCCACGCACCGAGAAGCCGTTTAAACCCGGAGCCGGCGAGGCTGACCCCAAAACCTGCGAGCGTCTGAGATCATTAGTCAAGGATCCCTACTATCGAGATGGTTCAAGACGCCAAGCCCGCGACCTGAACTGCAACGGCTTTTGACTAAATGTCAGCACGCCCCCCTCAGATCGTTAAGCTCATGGCCGCCATCTTCCTCGGCGTCTCCTGCCTCCTGTCTGTCGCGCCCGCGAGCGCCCAGGACCCGCGTTCGCTGTCGCCGCAGGCGCTCGCCGAGTTGCTAGAGACGACAACGCCGCGCGGCGGTCTCAAGCTCATCCGACCGGAAAAGGCACTGGGCCTGCTTTACCTGCTTATCGACCTCGACCGTCCTGATCTCCTGGAGAGGGCCGTGCGTGGCGGCGTCGACCCGGATGTCCGGGTACCGGACACCGCCCCTGCCCTGCATTACGCGGTCTCGCTTGGCGCGACACGGATGGTCCGGGCGCTGCTTGCGGCCGGCGCCGATCCCGATACCGCGTTCGACGGCATACGCACGGCAGATCTCGCCCGCCTGCGGGGCGACCCGGAGATGCTGACGCTGTTCCGCCTGCCTGCGTCGGACATCGAGATGGCCATTCTCCTGGAAGCAATGCGCAGCGATGACCTGCAGTTGCTCGCCCGTACGGCGCGCGGCGGCATGGATCTCAACGTGACAGGCCCTGACGGCAACACGCCGCTGCTTCTGGCCGTCGCCGAAGGCAGCGTCGCCGCCGTCCGGTTGCTCCTGGAACTCGGGGCCCATCCCGGCGTGTCTTCGGCCGATGATGTGCCGCCCGTGGTTGTCGCGGTGATGCTGAACCGCGCGGATGTGCTGCGCGTCCTGTTGGAAAACGATGCTGACCTCCCCGAGATGCATGAGGGCGTGCCGCTTTTGTCTCTGGCCGCCTTCAGCGGCGGCGAGACCATCGACGCGTTGATCGCCGCCGGAATTGACCCCGGCATCGCCGATACCGACGGCATCAAACCTGGCGATGTCGCCCGAGCCGTCGGCCTGATCGCCGTGGCGGAAAAGCTGGAGGAAGCCGCGCGTGGGCCTGCTGACATCGACCTGCGCGCCGCAATCCGCGCCGGCGACAAGGCGGCGCTTGAGGCAGCGGGCAGCGCCGGTGTCGATTTCGACCAGGTCAACAGCGCCGGCGTGCCGCTGCTTCTGGAAGCGGCGGGCACCGCACCAGACGGCGCGACCCTCGCCGCCATTGCTCGCGGAGCCGACAATCCGCTGGCCACCGACCAAAACGGCGAAACCGCACTCGACGTGATTCTCGGGCGGCGGAAGGGCGATGCGCCTGACCCTGCGATCCCGGACATGCTCTACGGGCTGTCGCTCGCCATCAGCGCCGCCGAGCTTCGTTCGATGCTTACGCTTGAGGGCCGCGACGGTGTTTCCGGTCTGGGCAAGATCGCCCTTTTCGTTCCCGTCGGCCAAGAGGCTCGCCGCGATTATCGAGCGTTCGCGGCCGCCGGCAGACGACTGGCAAACCAGGTCGACTCGACGGGCCGTACGCCGCTGCAAGCCGCCGTCATCGCCGACAATGCAGACTTCATTGCCGCTATGGGTGAACACGTCTCGACCGGTGTGGAAGGCCCACCGACACTGCAAGACCTCGCGCGCGCCAACAAGAGCTGGCAGGCCTTCGCGGCACTGCCGACCGACCGGCGCATCCCGGAAGAGTTTCGCCATGGCCTGTACAACAACGGGCGGCTGCGATTGCAGCGCATGCTGAACGACACGGGCTATTACTCCGGCACGGTCGACGGCAAGTTCGGCCCCGCGTCGCGGGCGGCTCTCGACCGGATGATCCGCGACCAGATCGCCGACATGCGCGCCATGAACAAAGCCGGTGTCATCGCCTTCTCCGCCAATGTCCTGAGGCACCAATCCCACAGGCACTGGTGCACCTGGACATTTGTAGACTACGGAGAAACGTCCCGGTATCAGGACTATCTCGGCTGTGTTGTCGGCAGCGCAGAATTCCCCGGCAAGGGAATCGGCGTGCTGCGCAAGAACGGCTCGGTTGTCGAGACCTTCATAACCACAGGTGGCTGGAAAGACCGGCTCCCGCTTTAGACGACTATCTTCCCCGCGGTTGCGCGAAGTTGAAGGAAACCGGTTTCGGCTCGGAGATTGTGACACGGGTGTTGAGCTTGGCGATCTGACTGTCGCGCAGCATCTGGGTCTCGCGCGTATCGACGCGCAAATCCGCAGTTATCACGACACCGAACAAGTCGCTCGCCTCGGCACGGGTATAGTACTCCATCCGGACATCGCGAAGCACGGCTTGGGGATCGCGCGCATAGGCCGGCCCGAAACCACCACCGCCAGGTGTGCCGACCCGCACCGTATCGCCCGGCGCCAGCGGGATATCCTGCTCCTTGGTGATATGTTCGGGGCGATGTTCCACGCCATCGCGGACCACGAGAATCTCGCCCGGCATGCCGTCTTCACCACCGCGTGCGCCTTGCGGGCCAAAGCGTCCATGGTCCATGACAAAGGAGGCGACCGCATTTCCGCGCAACAGTTCGACTTCGTAGTTGATGCCGAATCCGCCCCGCTGGCTTCCCGCACCGCCCGACGCTTCTCTCAGTGAGTATTCCCGGAAAAACACCGGGAACACCTGCTCGGTGATCTCCACCGGCGGGCTCTTTGAGATGCCGATGGTCGAGCAGCCATTTGTCAAGCCGTCACCGCCGGCATAACCGCCATAGCCACCGCCAGAGATGTGGTACATCACATAATCCCGGCCCATCGCCGGATCGCTCCCGCCAAGTGCGAAATTGCCGCTGGAGCCAGCCGGTGCCGCGGTGACCCTGTCGGGTAGTGCCTTCACCAACGCCGAGAACACGGCCTCTGCGATGCGTTGGGAAACCTCCGCCGCGCATCCCGACACCGGGCGCGGATACTCCGCATGCAGGAATGTTCCCGCCGGATCGATGATGGTGATCGGATCGAACGCGCCGGCGCTGAGCGGCACGTCCGGAAAGATATGGCGCATCGCCAGGTAGACCGACGAATGTGTTGTCGCCAGTACACAGTTCATCGGCCCCTTGCATGGCGGGCTGGAGCCGGCGAAATCGAAAATCAGGCGATTGTCGATTGTCTTCATCACCGAGAGCGCGATCTTAAGCGGCTTGTTGATCACGCCATCGGAATCGATGAACGCTTCGCCATGATATGTATCGGTGCCGATCTGCGCGATGCAGGCGCGCATTTGATCTGCCGAGCGCACCCGCAACTCGTCGATTGCCGCCTTGACGGTTTCGTCGCCATGCCGGTCCAGGAGTTCGGTCAGCCGCTCGCGACCGACCTCCAACGCGGCGGTTTGCGCGCGGATATCGCCAATACGCTGCTCCGCGACCCTGATGTTGGAGGTGATGATGCTGAAGATCTCTTCATCCATCTTGCCGCGCTTGAACAGCTTGACGGGCGGCAGCCGCAGGCCTTCCTGCTCAACCGAGGTCGCAGACGCCGAAAACCCGCCAGGAACCGCGCCGCCTATATCCGGCCAATGGCCGATGTTCGACAACCAGCAGTAGATTTCGCCATTGCGGTAATACGGCATCGCAAAGCGCACATCCATCAGATGTGTTCCGCCCAAATAGGGATCGTTGACGACATAGATGTCGCCCTCGTCCGGCGGCCCGCATTTCCCGTCGCGGATGAACTCGATGATCGTGCGCGTGGATGCTTGCATCGTGCCCACGAACACCGGTAACCCGCCCAACCCCTGGGCAATCAGCGAACCGTCTTCCGCCGAGTAGATACCGTCGGAGCGATCGTCGGCTTCCGCGATGATCGGCGAAAACGCCGCCCGCGAAAAAGTCGTATCCATCTCATCGCAGACCTGCTGCAGACCCGACTGGATCACAGTCAGTGTGATGGGATCCAGCCTAGGCATGTCTACCCCCCAAGACTTCGATAATGATGTTGCCGTCATCATCGCCCTCGGCAACGCTGTCGGGCGCGAGAACGGTCGTCGCATCGAACTGCGCCAGAATTGCCTGCCCTTCGATGCGCGCCCGCAACGGCAAGCGCTCCCTTTCATAGACCGGCGTGTCGAACCACTCGCCGTCAAACCAGACATCGCGCCGGCCGATCAGCGCCTCTTCCGCAGTCCCGTGCCGCTTCGCCTGTGTAATCAGTTCCTCGAGCGGCGCGGTCTCGCGGACACCGACGACGGACGAATTCACATTCACGATCATCGCCCGAACCTCCGGGAGCCGAACCCGGAAACGTCGGTAATATGCTTCTTCGAATGCGATCTGGATGGATTGAAGGTTGTCGATCTTTCCATCGACCGGCACCCGGATGAGGTGCGTTTGCCCGGCGAACTGCATGTCGAGGCTGTGCTCGATGCGGATTTCGACCGGCTTGATCGTCTCGTCGTCGAGCGCTGCAACACCCGCCGCAACCTGGCTGGCGAGAACCTCGTTCAGACGCGTCAGATCGACATCGTGAACAAGTGCATTCAGCGTGTTGACATAGTCGTGCTGGAGATCGGCGACCATGCAACCAATGGCATTGGTGATTCCTGGACGAGCCGGCACCATGACGCGCGGAATTCCGAGTTCCCTGGCAAGGTCGACAGCATGCAGCGGTCCGGCGCCACCAAAGGCAAAGAGCGCCAAATCGCGCGGATCGTGCCCCTTGGCGATAGACACCATTCTGATCGCGCCCGCCATTTTCAGATTGGCGATTTTGAGAACCGCGCCAGCAGCCTCCGTGGCCGATACACCCAGTTGTTCGCCAAGGCTTTCCTGGAATGCGCTGGATATCCGATCCCTGTCGACCGAATTGTCGACGGCCAGCAGCCGTTCGGGATCGAGCCGCCCCAGCAGCAGGTTCGCATCGGTAATCGTTGGTGCGCTTCCACCGCGTCCAAAACAGATCGGGCCCGGCATGGACCCGGCGCTCTGTGGACCGACATCGAGCAACCCCGCAGCGTTGACCCGCGCCAGGGAGCCGCCACCGGCGCCAATCGTGTGAACATCCACCATCGGGACATGGATCGGGATCGCATACTCGACTTCGGTCTCGTTGGAGACAGTAGGCCGCCCGCCGCGCACCAGCGCAACATCGGTCGATGTGCCGCCCATGTCGTAGGTGATCAGATCCGATATTCCCGCGCGCTCCGCGATCCGCGCTGCCGCAATCACCCCGGAGGCAGGGCCCGACATGACCGTCTTGACCGCCTCACGAACAACGAGAGCCGATGATGTCGTGCCACCATTGCCGTTCATCATCAGAAAATCGCGGCGGTAGCCCTTGGTCAGCAGGCTGTCGCGCAGCTTGTCGACATAACGTTGCAGCACCGGTTGGACCGATGCGTTCACGGCCGCCGTCACACCGCGCTCGAACTCGCGCGCCTCCGAAAGGAGCGAATGGCCTGTCGTAACGAAGCCGTTCGGCCACATCTTCAGGGCGATCTCGGCCGCGCGGCGCTCGTGCTCCGGGTTCTTGTAAGCGTGTAAAAAATGAATAACCAGGGCGTCGCAGCCGGCTTCTATCAGTTCATTGACGGCTTCCCTGAACTCGTCCTCGTCCAAAGGTTCGCGAACGGCTCCCGTTGCTTCGATGCGCTCTGTAACCTCCAGCCGTAGATCGCGGGGCACGACCGGCACGTAGGTCCCGAATAGACCGTAAGGGTTAGGCCTCGTGCGCCGTCCGAGTTCGATGATGTCGCGGAACCCCCTCGTCGTTATCAGGCCCGCCTTTGCAAGCCGCCGCTCCAGAAGCGCGTTCGTTGTCGTCGTGGTGCCGTGAATAATGAGATCGATATCGGCTACCCCGTGTTCCGTATGCTCGATTGCGCTCATCACAGCGCGTGACTGGTCGTCCGGCGTCGTCGGGACTTTCGATACGCAGACAGCACCAGCCTCTGAATCGAGCACGACGAGGTCGGTGAACGTCCCGCCGACGTCGACCCCCGCAATCACCCCGCCCGATTTTTCCGGAATCTTGATCATGGTTCCGTTCGATCGTCTCACTTGCTTCGAAACGCATGCCCTTTACGCCACAGCGGATCGAAATTTATTTGTATACGAACTAGTTTCTCAAACAGTACTAGTGACCATGGGCTGACGCCATCAGCGCAAGCCGTCGCGCGCCTTGATGCCGGATGCCTCCAGGCCACCCATTCTGGCATGAATGCGCGGGCCGCTTGCCATCACCAGGCAAAGAACCATCTCGTCCGGACGCGGACCGTCCGGGACGCACAGCTCCATGGCGTCGAAATGACTGCGCACATAAGCTGCGTTGATATGGCCGATCGGAATGTCGATCCGCGAACCGAAGCCGCCCACTTTTTTCGCCGACGGCACGATTGCCAGCGCCTCCCCGAGCCGTTCTCGCATCGCGTATCCGCCCGGAACGTGCCAAAGCGCGCCATGTTCGAGTTCGCCGGCGGTGCCGACGATCACACCCTTTCCGTAGGAATCGATCATCTCTGCATCGTCGCCAAACGCGTCGATGAGCTTCTCTGTCATCAACTGGCCCAACGGCTTCAGATCGTCCATTGCGCCCTGTAAATCCTCGACGTAGCGGCCGGCAAAGGGATTTCCGACCACCGCCATTGCCGCCGCCCTGTGTCTCGGCCGCTCTGGCGCAGTCCCGCCATCATGATGGATGGCCTCCGATATGACCGCGATCTTGCGTATTGGAAAATCTGGCATTCCGCCCCCTCCGCATGCGCACTCTACTTTATCGCGCGACTTTCTTAAGTAGTTCTATGAAGCGTTTACGTTCACGCTGGTTGAGCGGCGCCAGAAGCTCATCGCTGACACCGCGCGAAATTGGCACGACATCAAGCGTGAAACCGATTCCCTTGTCCGTGAGCCGGATCAGATTGACCCGCTGGTCGCTCGGCGAAACCACCCGTTCGGTCAAATCCAACGCTTCGAGACGCCGCAGCATCGTACTCAGCGTAGCGGTATCGATAGCCGTGATCCTGCCAAGCTGGTTCTGCGGCAGATCTCCGTGCCGCAACAAGGTCGCAAGCACCGCAACCTGCGTCGGTGTAATGCCGTAGCCCTCGAACGCCTTCTGGAAAAGCGCGGTCCCGCGTTGATGGGCGAGACGGATCAGATAGGCATTGTGTTCTTCCAGAAGGAAGCCGCTTTCGGCCAACCGCTTTTCGATCTCGGCGCGCGTAGGGCGCCGCCCTCCATCCAGGGTTTGGTCTTCGGCATGGGCCGTGTTTCCCGCGTGATACGTCATTGTGCTGCCACCCCCGAAGCCATGTCGTCTTCAAACACGAGGTTCTGAATCGCATCCCCGGTCGACAACGCCCGTGCTACCGAGCCACTGTCGGAGACCGTCCCGAAATGCGTCGCAATGTCGTACAACGTCGAAACGTGTTCGCGAGGCCCGGTCGCCGCACAGGCATCGTGCGGGACCACCACATCGTAGCCCTGGAAGAAGGCGTCATGGACGGTCGACCGGACACAGATGTTGGTCACGACTCCGAACACAACCAGCTGCGAGATCATCATGTCTTTGAGCACCAGATCCAGGTCAGTCTGAAAGAAGGCGGAGTAGCGATGCTTGATCACGCGGATGTCGCCGTCCTGCGGTTCGAGATCATCGATGATTTCGGTCGCCCAGGTGTTCTCTACGCAGTGTGGCGTACGTTTCAGCCACTCCCGGTCTCGCCGCATGTCGCGCCTGTGAGAGTCGACGACAAAGATCACAGGCACATCGTTCTTGCGGGCGGCGGCGATCAGTTCCTTCTGCTGCGGCATGAGTGTTTCATAACCCGGAAGCACCATCTTCCCGCCGGGCTTGCAAAACTCGTTGATCATGTCGACGACCACAACGGCCGTCCGCGAAGCATCGAGAACAGTGGAGCCTTCGTGCCGATGCGCGGAAAACACATCTTTCATCTCTCTATACTCCGTGCCTTGGGAGAAGCATCGTTCACATCTCCAGCGATTTGTAGAACATGCTGAAGAACTTCTCCGAATCCACTTGCGAAGCAACTTTCGCGTTTGTCGCCAAGCCCCTCAATCCCCAGAAATCGGCAACTGTCGCACCGAATGTGTGCGTGCCGGTTCGGTCGATCTCCACATGCGCCTCGCGCGTCTCGATGATTTCGGGATCGATGACGGCGGCGAGTACCAGCGGGTCGTGCAATGCGCCGCCGATGCCCATCTGGCCGCGATGCAGCTTCTCGTAGAACTTGAGCCAGTCCTCCACCACACGCGCCAGCGGCGTGTTGATTCCGGCGATTGCCTCGTATTGCGGCTCCTCGACGACCACCCGCATCGTCACGTCCAGGCCAACCATGGTGATGTCCATGCCGCTGGTCAGGACGATTTCGGCGGCCTCGGGGTCGCAGAATATGTTGAACTCCGTCGGGGTGATGTACTCGTCGCGTCGGTAACACGCGCCGCCCATCAGCACGACCTTCTCAATTCTGTTCAACAGCTCCGGATACTTCAGCACGAACATGCCGACATTGGTCAGCGGGCCGGTTGGCGCCAACACCACCGGTTCCTCGGCCTCGCGCAGCACGGCCGCCAGGAAATCGACGGCATGCATGTCGACCGGCTTGATTGTCGGTTGCGGCAGATAAGGCGACCCGTCGAGCCCGCTCGGCCCGTCGGCAGTGCCCAACACCAGCGGCCGGGCGATTGGAGACACGCAACCCGCCGCGATCGGCACGTCGGTCGCGCCGATCAGTTCCATGATCCGCAACGCATTCGCGGTCGTCTTCGCCAACGGCGCGTTGCCGCAAACCGTGGTGACTGCCAGCAGTTCCACCTCAGGCAGCTTGTGCGCCATCAGCAGCGCGATGGCGTCGTCGTGCCCCGGATCGCAATCGAGAATGACCTTGGTTGGTTTCACTTCACTCTCCTAGGTCAGCCTGCCGATGGACGCCTTGAACAACTCAAGGAACGACCGCCCGTCGAGCCCCTGACAAATTCGCGACGTCGCGGGCCCTTCGAATTCGAGGATCTGGCGGCCGGTAAAAGCCACCGTCTGGCCGCGCACCAGCCTTTCGCTGAGCGCGACGTCGACAAAGCGCGGTTTGCTCATTTCGAAGAACTCGGGATGGGTGACCGCGGCAACGGCGATCGCATCGTCGAGCGGAAACCCGACAAGCGAAAAGAACTCTCGCCAGATGTCGATATAGATCGGGAATTCCTGGCAGATATGGCGCACGACCTTGCTTTCGGGATGGGCGGCCGCGAGATCGGCCAGATCGTCGCGTGTCAGCATCGAAGCGGCGACGCGGTTGTCCTCGCAGACGTCAAGCGGCACCAGCACCACTGGCGCGCCGGATCGCAGCACCACGCGGGCCGCCTCGGGGTCCGCCCAGATATTGTATTCGGAAACCGGCGTGATGTTGCCGGGTGTCGTGAAGCACCCGCCCAGCACGACGATCTGCCGGACGAGGTCGACCAGATCGGGTGCCAAATTAAGCGCCATCGCGATGTTTGTCTGCGGGCCGGTTGCAACGATCGAAACCTCGCCCGGATTGGCACGGACCGTGTCTATGATGAAGTCCGTGGCATGTTTGTCCATCGGCGGGCGCACGGGCTGCGGCGCAGGCGGGTTGAATTTCTCCAATCGCTTGCCGAAGCGATCGCGAAGCGTCTTCTCGAAATTTACCGGTGCGTCCATGTCCGCGGCCGAGTTGCCGACAAACGGACGGTAGGCGCCCGCGGCGACGGGCAGATCGTCCCGGCCGGCCAGACTGGCAGTGTTGAGCACGACATTCGTGACCTGATCGATCGAGCCCGCGGCGCCGGCCACGCCCGTCACGCCCAACAGGTCGATGTCGTCGCACCCAAGCGCAAAGAGGATGGCGAGAATGTCGTCGCCTGCGGAATCGACATCCAGGATGATTTTCTGCTTCTTGCGCGTCATGTTTGCTTGCGCCCGATGAGTTGTAGAGTTTCTAGGGTTTCCCGGAAGGTCTTGGGACGCAGCCGGTAGGTCAGCGCGAACAGCGCGCCGAGCGTCACCAGATAGGGCACAGTCAGTACGATATAGGACGACGCCAGTCCCAATGTCTGCAGCCGCAGCGACAGCGCGTCGGCGAAACCGAACAGCAGACAACCAAACAACACCCGAACTGGATCGCCGGCCGAGAAAATCAGCACCGCCACGGCCATGAAACCGCGTCCAGACGACATGTTCTCGGCAAACATTGTGATATAGCCGAGCGACAGATGCGCTCCGGCGAGCCCGGCCAGAACACCGCAGCACGCAGATGCTATGTGCTGCATTTTCGCGTTGTTGATGCCGAGCGACTCGGCTGCGGCCGGCTTCTCCCCCGTTACCCGGATGTAAAGACCGATCCGCGTCCGGTAGATCACCAACCAGACGACGAATACCAGGAGTAATGACAGGTAGATCAGAGGCGTGAAGCTGGCGAGTGCCTTGCCGAGCGATCCCATGTCGCCAATGAACGGAATGTCCAGACGCGGCAGACCGACGATGTCGCCGCTGACGATAGAACCGCGCGTGCCGAAGAAGGCCTTGGTCAACGTGATCGTCAAGCCGCCAGCGAGAATATTTAGCGCCAGCCCGACAACGACCTCGTTTGCCCGGAGCGTCACCACGAATAGCGAGAACACCAGCGCCGCCGACACCGACGCACCGACGCCGATTGCCACTCCGCCCCAAGCCGACTGGGTCCAGATCGACCCCATGACGGCAAAGAAGGCACCGAGCAGCATCTGCCCCTCCAGGCCGATATTGAAGATCCCCGCTTTCGTCGTGAAGGCACCGCCCAGCGCCACCAGCAGGATCGGCGTCGTCATCCGCAGGGTCGCTGCGATCAGCGAAACGTTGAAGATGGTGTCTAGAACTTCCATCGACGCTCTCCCTGGCTGCTGTCGCGCCGGCGGCGGATCAGGATTTGCGCCGATACGCAAAGGATGATGAACGCCTGGAAGACGGTGATCACTTCGCGCGAGGCATTGGTCTCGACCTCCATCAAAAGCGAGCCGGCACGCAACGATCCGAAAAACAGCGCGGTGGCAATCACCCCGATCGGGCTGCCATTGGCCAGTAGTGCGGCGATTACGCCGTCGAACCCGAAGCCTGGAGCAAAGCCTTCCATGAAACGGTGGTGGACACCGAGGGTCTCCACGCCGCCGGCGAGCCCACCGATTGCGCCTGAGCACAGCAAGATAAGCAGGATGTTGCGCCGAACCGGCACGCCGCCATATTCCGCGAATTTAATGTTGGACCCCATCGAGTTCATGCCGTAGCCGGCCGCGGTGCGCGACAGGAACAGATGCAGGCCGACCGCAAGCATGACGCCGATGAACAGGCCCGCGTTCAGGCGCGAGAACTCGAACAGCTGCGGCAAGTGCGCCGTCTCCGCAATCGGCTCGGTCTCCGACCAGCCGCCCGGCCGCTTGAAGACGTCAATCGTCAGATACGAGGTAAGCAGGATCGCCACATAATTGGAGAGAATGGTCGAAACGACCTCATTGGTTCCGAAGCGGGCCCTGAAGATAGCCGGCAGCAGGATCCACAGTCCACCGGCTGCGAACGCTGCAGCGAGCGCCACGAGCATGTGGATACCCACCGGCATGGCAAACTGGAATCCGACCCACGCGGCTGCGAAACCGCCCATGTAGAGCTGCCCCTCGATGCCGATGTTGAACAGCCCGCCACGGAACGCGATGCAGGCGGCAACCCCGCTGATGATGATCGGCGTAGCCTGAAGCAACGACCCGGCGATGCGTTCGCTGCTGCCAAAGGCCCCTCGAAGCAGCGTCGTGAAGACAAGGATCGGATCTTCGCCGACGAGCATGATGATGATGCCGCCGCCGACGATGGAGATCGCGACCGCGAGCAATTGACCGAACAGCGACTCCAGCCATTCCGGCATGCGCGCGGTCTTTCGTTCGGCCGGGCTCCGGCTCTCCCCGACGTCGGCGCTCACGCCGCCTTCTCCCCGCCGATGCTTCCACCCGCCATGAGCGTTCCGATCTCCTCTTCCGTGGTGTTCTCAGGGTCGACCTCACCTGAAATCTGACCGGCAAACATGACCAGCACCCGATCCGCCAGTGCCAGGATTTCATCGATCTGCACAGAGATCAGCAGGATCGCACTTCCGGAATTGCGGCTGCGTATGATTTCGTCGTGGATGCGCTCCATGGCTCCGATGTCGATTCCGCGCGTCGGCTGATCGATCAGCAACAGTGGCGCATGCCTGGAAAACTCGCGTGCGACGACGACCTTCTGCATGTTGCCCCCGGACAGCGTCTTGACGACCGCGTTCTCGTCGGAGGCGCGTATGTCGAAGCGTTCGATGAGATTTCTCGCCAGTTGTCGGACGCGCGACCAATTGATGATGCCGAACTTGGACCATGGCTCGGTGTGCTGCCGGGCCATCAGAACGTTGGAGCTGATGTCGGAAGCCGCGTCGACGCCGTGAACCAGCCGGTTGGCCGGCACATGCGCAAGCCCTGCCTGGCGCATTGCCCCAGGGTCGTGATGCCCGACTTCGACGCCATTCAGCACGATGTGTCCGTAACTTGGCGCTCGCAGGCCGGAAACGACTTCTGCCAATTGCGTCTGTCCGTTGCCGTCGACCCCGACGATCCCGACGATTTCGCCGGACTTCACCTCAAGATCGATGTCGCGGAGCGCCGGAAGACCCCTGTCGTCGCGCGCATAGATCTCCCGTAGTTCCAGCACGGTCTCGCCGGAAGTCTGCGCGCGCTTGCGCCTGTCGAAATTCACGTTGCGCCCAACCATCATGCGGACGAGCGCCTCTTCATCCAATTCACGTGTCGGCCTGGTGCCGACAACCTCACCGTCCCGCAACACCGTGACGGTGTCGGACACCTCCAGCACCTCAGACAGATGATGCGAGATAAAGATCACCGTCATGCCTGTATCGGCAAAGCGCCGGATGATGCGGAACAGGTCACGACTTTCCTGTGGCGTCAGCACCGCAGTCGGTTCGTCGAGGATGACTACATTGGCGCCGCGCGCCAGGACCTTCAAAATCTCCACGCGTTGTTCGGCGCCGACCGACAGCTGGTGGATCGGGCGATCGGGATCGATCTGCAAACCGAATTCCTCGGAAAGCGCGCGCGCCTTTTCGGATTGCGCCTTCAGGTCGATCAGTCCCAGATTGGTCATTTCCATGCCAAGAAAAATGTTTTCAGCCACCGTTAGCGACGGCACGAGCTTAAAATGCTGGTGTACCATTCCGAGGCCGAGACCGATCGCCGTGCGTGGCGTTTCCATCACCACCGGTGTCCCGCCGATTTTGATCGCCCCCTCGTCCGGCTGCATCAGGCCAAACAGGATATTCATTAGCGTGGTCTTGCCAGCACCGTTTTCGCCAACGATTGCGTGAATCTCGCCGCTCTTTGCGCCAAAACTCACATCCTTGTTGGCGGTGACCGGGCCGAAGCGCTTGGTCACGCCGACCATTTCAACGGCAAAAGCCATAGCAGACATGCACCGAAATTCGTTTCCCGCGAGTTGCGGACATTAGATCGATGGGCGAACCACCGCAGTGTTCGCCCATCGACCACCCCCTGCTGTTCTTATCTGTTCAGCGTTACCGCGATCGTTCCATCAGCGATCCCGGCGCGGACGCTTTCAACGCCGTCCAGCACTTCCGCAGGTATCTTGTCGGCGACCTCGTCGCAGATCTTCAGCTCGATACCGCCGCTGGCGACACCGTAGGAGACGGGACCGGCCGTGACAGGCGCAGAGCCGTCGACTTCGCCCTTGATCATGTCAAAGACAGCAATGTCCGCGCGTTTCATCATCGAAGCCAGGATGTGACCCGGGGCGGTGCCGCATTGGTCGATGTCGACGCCCACGGCATACTTGTCTGCAACCTTGGCGGCTTGTAGAACGCCTTCGCCGGTCGGGCCGGCAGCCTGATAGATGACATCAACGCCCTGGCCGTAGAGCGTCATGGCGAGTTCGCTGCCCTTCGCCGGATCGTCGAAGGTGCCGGAGAACACGCCGGCAACAGACACGCCCTCGGAGTTCTCGCCGACGCCCTGTTCGTAACCCATCAGGAAGTTGCGGATGACCGGAATATCGCGGCCGCCGATGAAGCCGACTTCGCTGCCGGAATCGAAGCCTTCAACCCCCTTCTCGGTCAACATGCTGGTCAGCGTGCCGACAAGGTAGGAACCCTCTTCCTCAACGAAGTCCACATAGGTCATCGTCTCGCTTTCGAGGATGCCGTCGATGAAGATGAAGCGCTGGTCCGGATAGGCCGCATTGGATTTCTGCAGCGCGTCGACCAGTTCCCACCCCATCACGAAGACGAGATCGTACTCGCCAGCCTTGGCAATGTTGTTGAACTGCTCTTCATAATCGAGGGCGCGATTGCCGGTATCGATGACCTTGATTTCGACACCCAGGTCGCTCTCGGCCTTCTTCAAGCCATTGACAATCGAGATACCGAAGCCCTGCGAAAAGTAGCCGGAGATTGCGGCGACCTTGAGCTTCTCGGCGGACGCCAGCGAAGTGGACGCTGCGAGCGCCCCGGCCACGGCTGCCCCGGTGGCCAGTTTCTTCATCATTCCCTTCATTCGTATTCTCCCATTCCCGATGCGACGCTTCCCCTGGTAGCGGCACCGCGTCTACGCCCTTGACGAGCAATTTGGTTCGTGTACGAATTAAAGTTGGACGCACTTTTTCCCTTAAGTCAAGAGTGGGTCCGGTACAAATTCGGTTCGCGGGCGAAGTTTTTTAAGTCCGGATTTCCTGAATCTCGAACGGAGGTTGAGAATGGTTCGGCACGCCGTGGTCACAGGTGCGGCCGGTTTGCTTGGCAGGCATATTGCGACCGCATTCCGCGACGCCGGCTACAGGGTTACGGCGCTCGACCGTGACGTAGGTTCCCCCGACATGGTGCGCGCCGACCTTACGGAACTCCATGCGGCGATTGATTCGATTCCGGGTGCCGATATCATTGTCCATACGGCCGCCATCCCCCGCCCCGTCGGCTACGACGGACAGGTGGTGTTCGGGACCAACATGGCACTGATGTACAATGTGCTGGCCGCCGCCGAGGAAGCCCGCATACCCAAACTTCTCTACGCTTCGTCCTTTAGTACCCTCGGACTGCCATTCGCGCCGGCGCCGGTCGAAGTTCTGCATTTTCCTATCGGTGAAGAACACCCGACAGCGCCGCAGGACGTTTACGCGGTGACCAAGTTGCTCGGTGAGGAAATGGTGGATGCGTGGCACCGCCGGACCGGTCGGCCCGCCGCCAGCATTCGGATGCCATGGATCCAGACGCCCGAAAGCTTCACGCACGAAGTGGTGCCGCGCCGCGATACTCCGGGCGCCAGACTCGACCTGTGGGCTTATGTCGACGGACGCGATGCCGCCGCCGCATTCCTTGCGGCCGCCGAGGCCAGCTTCACCGGCCATGAACGCTATTTCATCTCGGCTGCCGACACCTATAGCACCGTGGAGACCGACACCCTGCTGCGGCAGTTCTATCCCGATGCTGAACGCCGCAGCGCCCTGCCCGGCCACTCAGCCCTTCTTTCAAATGACAAGGCACACGCGCTGACCGGCTACACGCCCCGGCACAGCTGGCGGGATTATCGCTGACATCAAGGAAACACACGGCATGAACGATGGTTTCGATGGCAAGACGGTCCTGATCACCGGCGGCGCGGGCGCAATTGGCGCGGCCACCGCACGGGCATTCCTGGTCCGCGGTGCCAACCTGGTTCTCGCCGATCTCGATGCGGGTGGACTTGAGACGGTTCGCGACAACCTCGGCGTACCTGACCGGATCGCAATCGTCGCCGGCGACCTCGCGGATGCGGATGTTGCGCAGACCGCGGTTGACGCCGCCGTCGGTGGGTTCGGCGCATTGGATATTGCCTTCAACAATGCGGGAATCTCCGGCGAAGTCGCACCCGTCCACGAACTTCCGCTCGCCGAGTGGGACCGCATCGTCAACGCCAATCTGCGCAGCATGTTCTGCACGCTTCAGGCGTCGGCTCGCGAGATGGTGCGCGCCGACCGTGGCGGCGCGATCGTCAATATGGGATCTTCAATGGCCGGCTGGGATGTGCTGGCCGGCGGTGCCGGTTACGTCTGCACCAAGCACGCCGTCGTCGGCCTGACCAAATCGGCGGCCTTCGATCTCGCCAGTCACGGCATCCGCGTGAATGCGGTATGCCCCGGTGTGATCGAGACAACGCTCGGCGTGCCAGACCTGCGCGAGGACAAAGCCGCCGCCGTCTCGGCGGTCGAGCAATTCGCCAGCCGCATTCCGCTGAAGCGCATCGGTCAGGTCGATGATGTCGCGGAAGTCGTCATCTTCCTCGCCTCGCCCGCCGCCCGCCACGTCAACGGCGCTGCGTGGCTTATCGACGGCGGCCAGACGCTCCAGAGCTTCTCCAACGGCCCGGAAGGCGGACACTACTAGCTGTTCGCAGCCGCTCGTCAAACCGGCCTATCTGTTGGCGCGAACACGCATTTTGAGCAGCTTTGGCTCGAGATAGGCTTCAAGCCCTTCCGGTCCGAGTTCGCGGCCGATACCGCTCATCTTCCAGCCGCCGAACGGCGCCTGCAACTCGCTGACATCATTGACATTCAACCCGACGCCGCCAAACTCCAGGCGATCGGCTAACGCCCACATGTGCTCCAGATCCGAGCCGTAGAGGTAGGCCGCGAGGCCGTACTCCAGGCTGTTGGCAATCTCGATCATCTGTTCGACATCGTCATACGGCGCGATTGCGGCAAGCGGCCCGAAAGTCTCCGAAGACATCGGCAGGCTTTCATGCGGCGAGTCGTCGATCACCGTCGGTTGATAGAAAAACCCGCGCTCATACTCCGCATCGCGAGGCCGCAGTCCGCCGGCCAGCAGCTTCCCGCCTTTTGCAATCGCGTCATCCTTGTGCGCCTCGACCCGGTCGATGACAGACTGGTTCAGCACGGGTCCGTATTCGACCCCCGGTTCGCTGCCGTCGCCAAGCTTCGTCGTCGTCGCCAGTTCCGCCATGATGTCGGAGAACTCGCGATGCACGGCGCGATCGACCAATATGCGGTTCACCGTGATGCAGATCTGCCCCATGTTGGAATATGCGCGCCGATGCGCGGCGCGCGCCGCCGCTTCCAGATCGGCATCCGCCATGACGATCAGCGGCGCATTGCCGCCAAGCTCAAGGCACACTTTCTTCAGGTTGCCGGCGGCATTGCGCATGATGTCCTGACCGGCCGGTATCGATGCCGTTGCCGAAATCACCCGCACCCGGGGATGCGAGGCCAGCGCGGCACCCGCCACCGGCCCATGTCCCGGTAGATCGGCCAATGCACCGTCCGGCAAGCCGGCCAGATGGAGGCAATCGACCAGCATGGCGATGGCCAACGGCGTTTCCGGCGGCGACTTGACGATCAGCGGGCAACCGGCGGCAAGCGCCGGTCCGACTTTCCAGCAGTAGAGGTCGACCGGATAGTTCCAGGGCACGATCGCTGCGGCAACACCGACAGGATGATAGGAGACGACATTCTTGATGTTCGCGGCGGATGCGGGGCGAAGATCGCCCCAGATCCTGGTCGCCTCGCCGGCATAGTAACGCAGCACCTTGGCGCCGAACATGATCTCCTTGCGGTTGTCGGCGACCGGTTTGCCCTGCTCGCGCGTCAGTAACCGGGCTATCTCCTCGCACCGCCCTTCGACCAGGCTCGCCGCCTTTTCGAGAAGCGCCGCACGCTCCTCAGGATGAAGTGCTGCCAGAACCGGCGCGGCCCTTTCCGCTGCTTGTACGGCAAGTTCTACCGTCGCTTCGTCGGCCAGAAGCGTGGATCCGACCGGCTCACCTGTCGCCGGATTGTTGATCTGCCAGCGCTCCAGCCCACCCGGCTGTTGCCAACGCCCATCCACGAATATCCCGCGATCCATGGTCCTCTCCCCCGGATCAGCGCATCTTCAACCGGCGCCAAAGCTCGGCGTAGTTCCGGTCGTTGATCCGGTCCGCCTCCGCTTTCTCCGCAGTGTTCGGGCTGACCATGACATAGGGCTCGTGGCCGTTTTCGGTCATGATGCGCGCCGTTTCCGCATTGATGGCCTGTCCGACAGCAATAGCAATCGAGGTCGACGTCGCGCCGACGCGATGTTTCATCCCGTCGATCTCAATACTGGCATCGCCCTTGGGCACACCCGTATCGATCACAACATCGGCCAGCTCGTAGAGGCGCTTCCCGCAGGAATGGCGAGACGGCGTTGACGAAGAATGCGGGATGGATGTCACCCCGATGACCTTCATGCCTCGCTCCTTGGCGCCAACCGCGATATCGAGCGTCACGGCGTTCAGGCCGGAATGCGAGAAAATCAGCATGGCGTCGCCGGCGTCGAGTTGGTGCGACGACAGGATTGCGTCGCCATAGCCTTCGCGGCCATGGATAAAGCGATATTGGCGGGCGCCGCCATCGCCGAGCACTCGATGGAACGAGATCATCGTGCTCTCGACGATCGGTCGAAACCCGGTCACCGTGCCGGTGCGCGGAAACATCTCCATGGCAGCGAACGAGCCGTGGCCCGTGCCGAAGGTGAACACTAGCTTGTCGTTCATGATCGCTGCCGCGCAGATCTCGGCGGCTGCCGTAATGGCATCTGACTGTGTCTCCGATACCCGTTTCAGGCGTTCGATGACCGTGTCGAAATAGGATAAAGCGATATTGCTCATAGTTTTACCGTTGTTCTTCGTATTTCTTCGGCGCTCAGTCGAGCGAAGCCAAACCGTCCAGAGCGATCTCGAACAGCCGGGTTTCGCCTTCTGCGAGTTCGTCCGGCGGCAGTTTTGCCTGGCTCAACGCATCGACCGTCCCCAGACACAATGTTGCGCAGGCGACATTGAGCGCGAGACCAGCCGCCAGCAGTGCCGATGTCTCCATGTCAATTGCCAGTGCGTTATTCTCCATCAGCATCTTTCGGTTTGCTTCGACCCGTCTGCGCCCGTCTTCGTCAATCCCGAACATGTCCCGGTAAAACGCGTCAAATGTCGCATACATGCCGCGGCGCGCTTGAACACCGGCCCTCTCAGCCGCCGCCTTCACCGATGCGACCAGCGCTTCGTCCGGCGGCAACGGAACACGGTCCGTGTAGGACTGTGAGGTCCCTTCAAAGCTGATGGCCGACCCGCTGATCAGGTATTCCCCGCCCTCGGCGGGCGGAAAATACATCGCCGTTCCGATCCTCAGAAAACGCGACACGCCGAGATCGGCGAGTTCATGGAGCACGATGGTTGCGATCGGCGCACCCATTCCGAACGCGCAGGCGGTTATCGAGCGGCCGCGGAATGTCCCGGTGACAGACCGCAAGCCCCGCGACACCGGATGGAGAACGGGTGCTTCGAGATAGCTGGCGATGCGATCCACCCTGTCAGGGTCGCCAATCAGTATCGCGCGATCTCCGACATCGGCCTCTTTGAGGCCGAGATACCATGCTTTCTTCATGTCTCCCCTCTTGCTGAACGTTTCGTCAGCATTGCGCTCACGCTTGCGATACCCGCGCGCGCAGCATCGAGCGGACTGGCTGTTCCCGCCATTTCCGCTGCGATAAATCCACCGGCGAATGTATCGCCAGCACCTGTTGTATCGCGAACCGCAATCCGTTCGACCGGAAGCTGCCCCGCACTGTCTGCGGTAGCGACCCGCACGCCTTCAGAACCCAGTGTCTCGACGATTACCGCCGTATCGCGTGTATTGCCGACCAGCCCGCGTTCCGAACTGCTGAGAAAGATCACATCGGCTTCCGCGGATAACCGTTTTCTGATTGGCGGTGTGAAACAATGCAAGTCGTTCTTGCAGATCCAGTACAATCGCGCCTTTTCATTGCGCGCCGACAGAATGTCTGCGGTGACCTGTGGCGGGCCAACCGTGACGCAGACGTGACTGGCAGCGGAGATCAGGGCGCGTTGCGTATCGGTGAGCACCTCTTCGCCGCCGAACCCCGGATCGAACAGGCATGCGCAGGTTCCATCCGCCTGGTAGCCGAGGATCGACATGGGTGATTTGCGATCGAGCCGCGACACGGCCTTCGTATCCACACCGACCGCCGTCAAGCCGGCAAGATAGAAGTCGCCGTGATCGTCACTGCCGGTCCAACTCACCGGATAGGCACGATGGCCATGCTGAGCGACCGCCATTGCCACATAGGCGGGACAGCCGCCGACGCGCGGCCAGTCGTCTGGATCGCGATAGTCGATCAGCGTCGTGTGGTCGCCGGCAATCTGGCCAACGAGCCCGACTACATAGTCGACGCCGGCATATCCGGTGACAGCCAATGCGTTCATTGGAAGAACTCCGTGGCTTGCGCGGTAGTCGCCAGACTGCCGAGATAGCGCTCGATATCTTCCAGCGATGCCGACGCCAGATGATCGCGGTTGGAGTTGGTCGCATCCTTGACGACGACGACGTCGAAACCGTGTGCAAAGGCGTCCTGCGCCGTGGCGCGCACGCAGACATTGGTTTTCACGCCGCAAATGACGACCCTGTCGACCGATTGCTCGCGAAGGAACAGAGCAAGTTCTGTGGCAAAAAACGCGCTGAACCGCCGCTTGACGATCTCGATCTCGCCTGCCGCTCCTTGTGGGCCAAACCCGTCGAAATACCCGGCATCGAACCCGTCGACGACGCAATGTATCGGCAGCCGGCGGTTTTCGAAGTCATCAAAGCCGTCGCGATGCCGGTCGGCGACATGCACGACTATGGCACCCGCCTCGCGCGCCCTGTCGATCAGCGCGAGACAGTTGCCGACCACCGAACCGGCATCGGCGTAGTAATTCTCTCCGTCCGGATGCAGAAACGAGTTCTGCATGTCGATGACGATCAGGGCTGTTTTCATGACATCGCCTCTTTGGCCTGCAAACGGCGCCAGCCGGCGAAGCACAGCGCGATGAGGACCATCAGATAGGGAATGGTTCCGATCAGCTTCGGCGGCAAGCCGGCCGTCTGCATGCGGATCTGGGTCGCATCGAGAAACCCGAAGAACAGGCAAACGAGCGCGGTGGCGACTGGTCTGTCGCGACCGAAATAAAATGCCGCGAGCGCGATGAAACCGCGACCCGCTGTCAGTCCTTCGTTGAAGAGACCGATCGAGGCGAGCGCCAGATGCGCGCCGCCGAGACCGGAAAAGAAACCGGCGATGGCGGTCGAAGCGTCTTGGACAGCTTTTTGCGGAATGCCCATCGCGCGCGCCACCTGAGGCGCGTTGCCGCTGGCCCGCAGCCTAAGCCCCCACCGCGTATTGGCCAACAGGAATGGCAAGGCCAGCACCGACAGCCACGCAAACACAGTCAACGGTTCGAGTTCGGACAGGGCCAGTCCCACAAGCGGAACATCGGAAACCGCGTCGGGCAGCAGCTTCGGCAGCAGTGCCACGTCGGGCAGCCGCAGCGTTCCGCTGGAATTGTAGAACCAACTGAGCACAAATCCGAGCACACCGGCGACGAAGACATTGAGGCCGAGACCGGCGACGATCATGTTGGCGCCGGCGCGCGTTACCACCAGCGAGAACGCATAGCCCACAAGCAGTCCGGCCAAACCCGCCGCCACGACCGCAACGAACCAACTGCCGGTCGCCGCCGAGACGACAACCGCGACAAAGGCGCCGGCGAGCATCTTGGCATCGAGCGCGATGTTGACGATCCCGCCTTGACGGTTGATCAGCCCTCCCATGGCGGCAAGCAGGATCGGCGTGGTCAGCGCGATCGACGCTGCTATGATTTGATCGGCGATCACGTGCGCCTCCGCCGCAGGAAGCCAAGCCGGCCGAGTTCAACGACCGCGAAAATCATCACGGTTCCCTCGATGATGTTGACGATATCGAGCGGGATGTCCGAGAAAAGCTGCACCGTCGTTCCGGCCGAAGCGAGCGCTCCGAACAGGATCGCCGCAAACAGAATACCCACCTCGTTGTTGCGACCAAGCAGCGCAACCGCGATGCCGGTAAAACCGTACCCGGGCGAGAAGCCATCTGCGAAACGATGCAGTTGGCCAAGCGCGTGCGATGCCCCGCCAAGGCCGGCGACCAGGCCCGATATCGCCATCACTACGATGATCGTTGCCGGAATGGAAATGCCGGTCGCCCGCGCGAAGCGCTGGTTGAAACCGACCAGCGCCCCTTCGAAACCCGCCGGCGTGCGGCGAGCCCAGATGCCATAGGCAATAAGCACGACAAGGCCCACCAGGAAGCCGGCATGCAAGGTCGAGGGTGGCAGCAGACGCGGCAGCCGCGCGACCTCGTGAACCAGCGGCGTCACGTTGTTGCCCGATATCTCCGAAAGCAGGATGCCGTTGACCAGGTATCCGGTAATACCGAGCGCCACGAAGTTGAGCATCAAGGTGGAAACAACCTCGTCAACTTCGAAACGGGCCAGCAGATAACCCGGAACGAAAAGCCAGAACGCCGCCACCGCGCCCGCGAACAAGAACGCCAAGGGTATCAGCGAGAATCCGAAATAGGCCGGCAGCGAGAAACCGACCAGCGCGCCGCACAAGCCGCCGATGACGAAAGCGCCTTCGACACCGACATTGAAGACGCCGGACCGGAAACACACAGCTGTCGCCACTCCGGTGAAGATCAGAGGCGTCGCTGCCGAAAGGGTCGCCGCGATACGCCGCTCGGACCCGAACGACTCGCCGATCATCAAGGCGAACACATCGATCGGGTTCTCGCCGATAAACAACAGAATGACCGAAGCGACCATAAGCGCGACGATGAAGGGAAATGCCAATCCGACACCGCGTTCGAAGAATGCGAGGGGATCAAACCAGGCAGATTGGCGAACTTCAGCCATGACCGGCCACCTGCGCCAGCATCAAGCCACCGATATCGGCGATCGTCGCATCAGCGGCCTGCCGTTCCCCGACAATCCGCCCGCCGGCCATCACATAGATGCGGTCCGACAGGGAGATGATTTCATCCAGTTCCTCGGAGATCAGCAGCACCGCGCCTCCTTTGTCGCGGAAATCACGCAAGATCTCGTGGATCGCCGCTATACCGACGAGATCCACCCCGCGGGTCGGTTGCGACACAACCAGCAGCTTGGGATCCGTGGAAACCTCGCGGGCAAAAACCAGTTTCTGCTGATTGCCTCCCGAGAGGCTCGATACCGGATTGTCGAATCCGCCGAACCGCACATCGAGCGCGGCCAAGCGTTCGCCCGACACGCGACGCATCGCGCGTCGATCGATCAGACCACCCTTGCAGATCGGTGGCTCTCTGTGGCTGCCAACGATCACATTGGCCTCGATCGAAGCATCAAGGGCCAATCCCTCGCTGCGCCGGTCGGCGCTGATATAGCCCATGCCAAAGCCGCGACGCTCCCGGTTACCCAATATCGTTACGTCATGATCGGCAAGGTGGATCGATCCGGCCGACGCATCGCGCAATCCGACTAGACATTCGGTTAGTTCATGCTGACCATTTCCGGACACGCCGGCGATACCGACGATTTCACCGCTGGCGACATGCAGGTCGACATCATGCAGCGGGTGGGAGCGCTCGATTGCGGCGATCGAGAGACCGCGCACGCGCAGCACCGCGTCACCGTCGTCCGGCGGCATCATCGCACGTTCACGCTCTCGATCGACAGGCAGGTCTTCGCCGCCGACCATGTGGCTGGCGATATCGTCGATACTTGTCTCCGATATCGGACTGGAGAAAACCACCCGCCCTCGCCGCATGACCGTGACCCTATCGGCCAGGGCCATTACTTCCCTGAGCTTGTGGCTGATAAAAAGAATCGTCGTGCCTTGATCACGCAGCGTGCGAAGCAAAGAGAACAGGTCTTCGATATGCCGCGGAGCGAGAACTGCCGTCGGTTCATCGAGGATAAGAATACGTGTGCCGCGGCGCAGCAAGCGAATGATTTCAACAAACTGCCGAACATGCACCGGTGCGCTGGCCGCCCGGCGGTTCCAGTCGATTTCGATGGCCGCCTGCTCAGCGAGAGCCGATCCCGAACGACGGGCGTCGTCCCAGTCGATGCGCGACAGCGGGCCGGCTGTCAGCTGGAACGGCTCCTCGCCGAGGATCAGGTTTTCAAGCAGCGTAAGGTCCGGCGCCAGCATGAACTCCTGATGAACCATGCCGATCCCCAGCGAAAACGCTTGTTGCGGGCCGGAAAGTACATATGGCTTGTCGTCGACGACGACATGTCCATTATCCGGTTTCTCAATGCCCTGCAGCATGCGCATGAGCGTTGATTTTCCGGCTCCGTTCTCGCCAACGATGGCGTGAATCTCGCCCGGCGCAACCGTCAGAGAAACGTCTTGGTTGGCAAGGACGTTGCCATATCGCTTGCTGAGACGATCGGCGCCAAGCCGCACAGAAGCGCCAGACGCGCCCGCTCTGTTGATCATCGGACCGGCCGTAGTCATGAAATTGCAATTGATTGGCGACCGGCGGCCTGCGCCGCCGGTCAAGCAATCGTTCTAGTTGAAAAAGTCCGGGTAGCCTTCAGTCGAAACGTCCCAGACATCAATCTTGCCGGCAACGATATCGGCCTTCATGGCATCGACCTTCTCAAGATAGGCCGCCGGAACCAGGTTTTTCGTGTGCTTCATCTCCGAAAGAGCGACACCATTCTGCGCGAGGCCGAAATTCATCACCTCGCCGCCCGGAAACTCGCCGGCAGCGTAGTTGGTGATGATATCTTCGACCGCGACATCAACGCGCTTGATCATGCTGGTCAGCACATGGCCAGGTGCCATGCCGTCCTGGTCGGTATCGACGCCGATCGCGTAGCGGCCTTCCGCCTTCGCGGCTTCGATGATGCCGATTCCGGTTCCGCCGGCCACCTGATAGACAATGTCGGCGCCTTCATCGAACATTGCCTTGGCCATCTGCTGGCCCTTGGACGGGTCTCCGAATGATTCCGAATAGGCGACCTTGACGTCAATATCCGGATTGACCGCCTTGGCGCCCTGGATATAGCCGACGATGAACTTATCGATGCCGGGCGCTTTGACGCCACCAATTACGCCGATCACGGCGTCTTCATTGATACCCTCGATCGAAGTGTCGGTCGTCACCTGGGCGGCCAGCGCGCCGGCAAGATACGACCCCTCATGCTCGCCGAACACGACCGAAGCAACGTTGTCGCCTTTGCGTGTCTGGTTCATGATAACCCAGCCCGCGTCGGGATAGTCGGCAGCCAGTTTTTCCATCGGCTCGCCGTGGATCCATTCTAGGCTGATCACCAGTCCGAACCCGCCATCAGCGGCCCGGCGCATGATCTCTTCGCCCTGCGCGGCAACATCCTTGGACTCAATCGGACGGCCTTTGATGCCGGTATTTTCGAGACCTGCCTGGAACCCGGCATTCGCGGTATCATTCCACGATCCGTCACCGAGCCCACCTTGCGCAATGATCAAAGCGGCTGGCGCGACATCGGCCGCCAACGCGGCTTTCGGCGACATCGCGATCATGGCTCCCAGTGTCAAAAGCGCTGCATACTTCAACATGCTACTTACTCCCCGTGCTTGGTTCTCGGATGGACCATACGCCCGCCAAGGCTGTATATCTTTGCCTCCTGTGCACCGGATTCCGGATTTGACGAGGAGACAAGCTGAATATCGAAGGTGTAGTACTCGCCATGATAGACAGCTTCCACGACTTCAACGAGACGCCCGAAGGCATCGTAACTGCGCCTGAAAACGACCATCACAGGCGCGTGTTTTTCGATGTTCAGCAGCGCTTTTTCTTCGGCACCGGCCAACCGGGTCGTAACCCGTTCATGTGCCTCGCACACGCTGTATCCGGCCTTCTCGAGCGCGCCATACAAGGAAAAATCGGGGCTCTCGAGTTGGCTACGGTTCATACCGCTGAGCGCCTCGACATTGCGCGCAACATGCATCGGAATCATTGAACGGTGCACCGCGCACGGCAGACCATCGACATTGCGCAGCCTACGCAGATAAATCGCAGGCCCGCCGCATTGAAACTCGCGAACCAGATCCTCGGTCGCCATCTCGATCGACAAGAGCGACTGCGTCGAACGCATTCCCTCGCCGGCTGCGGACTCCGAAAAACTGAGAAGATTACCCGCCCGCCGGCGCAGGGACGGCCTCGCTACAAAGCTGCCTGCCCCCTGGCGCCGGTGGACGACCCCCTCAAGAACGAGTTGCTCGATGGCCCTGACAACAGTGCCGCGGCTTACGCCATGTTCGACGCACAACTCGGACTCACTAGGTAGCCGGTCCCCAGGTTTATATTCGCCATTCCCTATCCGCTGACGGAGTAGATCTGCCAGCATCTGGTAGCGGGGGTGGGTGACCGGCTTTTGCATGTCTACACCCTAATCTGATCAGTTGACTAGTCAAGTTCCAGTTTTCGCTGGGTCAATTTTTCCCTGCCGGCAAAGATAGCCGCAGACCGATGGGCGAGAAGATGTGCCTTCAGCGATCGCTCACCGCACCAGCAAACCGGGCAGAAAAGATTTCTGTACAAACGATCCGACAAGGATCAACAACAGACCCAAACTGCAACCGTTCGGCCGTATCCGGGTCGATCGTTGCGATGTTATTCAACAGTTCTTGCAGTGGCTTAGCATCTTGAAGCGCTTGCTTGACTTTCGTCTGCGCGTCGGCCCGCGGCATCTGCGCGGCGAGAAGAAAAGTCGCCTGCTCCGCCAGTACGCCCGGTTGCCCGGCGAGATTTCGATGCATGCGATCGGCATCTGCGGTCATTCCGGATACTGTATCCAGGGCGCGACGCAATGCCGCGCCGGATGCCAGTAGAAGTTGCGGAAGCAGCACCCATTCGACCGCCCATCTGGCGCCATCGCGTTCCTCGGCATGGCCGCCGGCCATCTGCAAACCGTTACCTGCCGCAACGGCAATGTGATGAAGCGAAAGGAGTGATTCCGGTCCGACCGGATTTGATTTCTGAGGCATGGTCGATGATGCACCGCCACCGCTGAGGGTGACCTCGGCTATCTCCGAACGGCTCAGCAGCACAAGATCGCCCGCGATCTTTGCCAAGGCCGATGACATATCCACGAGCCACCTGGCAAGACGCGCGATCGCGCTTCGGTCGGTGTGCCAGGGCGATGCTGTCTGCAGGCCAAGATCGCGCGCCAGCGCAGCCGCGACCTCGGGTCCGTGCGGCGCAATTGCGGTGTTGGCGCCGGATGAGCCGCCGAACTGAACCCTCAGCAGGTCCGATTTTAGCGCCTCGATCTCGTTTTCGAGACCGATCAGCGGGCGCGCCCATTGCGCGATCCGCAGCCCGAAAGTGATGGGGGTCGAGACCTGTGCACGGGTTCGACCCGCCATTAGCGTCCCGGAGTACTTCTCAGACCTCTGCTGCAATGCGTCGATCAATGCGCCAAGGCGGCTGACCAACACATTGAGGCATTCACGCAGCCCGAGTATCTGGCCGGTATCGATAATATCCTGGCTCGTTGCACCCCAATGAAGCCATTGAGCCGCTTCAGCAGGCAGACACTCCCGCAAGGCGCGTACAAGGGCCGGCACCGGAACGCCATCGGCTGCTGTTCCCGCAGCCAATTCCCCTGGATCGATGACAATACCATCCAGGTCGCGAAAGATCGCCTGAGCCTGGTCGCCGGGAATAATGCCGAGATCGCCTTGCACTTTCGCAAGCGCGCGTTCACACGCGATCATGCGCGCGACCTCCCGTGAATCGGACAAGAGTTCCGACAGCTCGGCATCGCCGAACAATCGGCCGTGCAGAGCGCCTTGAAGAGCAGATTGAGCCATCTCTATCGATTTTTCCGCGCCGGGATTGGAGGTAGGTCGACCGCATCCGTTGTTACACCGCGGCCCGCAGGTATCGCAACTTGATCAAGATCACCCTTCAGATCGTTGGAAGCGGGTGGCCGTCCGGCCGCCCGCCACGCCAGAAACTCCGCTAAACATCGAAGAAGACAGTCTCGTCTTCTCCCTGGAGCTTGATGTCGAAACGATAGACGACCTGCCCGTCGCGCTCAGTACGCTTCGCCAGCAAGGTTGCGCGCCGTCGCTCCCACTCGATCAGGTTGATCACCGGGTCGTCTGCATTGGCTTCGACTTCATCGTCGAAGTACATTCTCGTGTTCAAGCCGACATTGATCCCGCGCGCGACAATCCAGAGATTGATGTGCGGCGCGCCCAAACGCCCGTTGTGCCCATAGGACGGACCCGGTTTGACTGAGTCAAAGCCCCACTCCCCGGTCTCGAAGTCGGTAATCACCCTTCCCCAACCGCGAAAGCCGTGTTCGACTGGGCGCCCGTCTTCGGGATGCGCATAGACGCCCTCCGAATTGGCCTGCCAGACTTCCAGCAACACGTCCTTGATCGGACTGCCCATGCCATCGACTACGACGCCTTCCACGCGAATGCGTTCGCCCCTGGCGTTCGGGCCGGCAATATCCCAGCCGAGTTCCTGCTTGTAGATGTCGAAACCCGCTGCACCCGGCGCAAGGCCGATGTGGACATAGGGGCCGGCGGTCTGAGACGGGCTTTCTTTCAGATAGTCCAGCTCCTGCGGCATGATCAGTTCCCCTCCAGACGGTTTTCGAACAGTGTCGAGCGGCGGCCGCGCAACACGATGTCGAACTTGTAGGCAATGGTGTCGAGCGGAATCGTCGCGTTCATGTCGAGCCGCGCGATCAGTTGCTCGATCGCAACAGGATCGGGAATTGTGTTGACGATCGGGCACTTGTGGATCAGCGGATCGCCCTCGAAGTAGCACTGGGTGATCAGGCGTTGCGCGAAGCCCGTGCCGAAGATCGACATGTGGACATGCGCGGGCCGCCAGTTGTTCACCCAATTGCGCCACGGATAAGCGCCCGGCTTGACTGTACGGAAGAAATAGTAGCCGTTTTCATCGGTCAGTGTCCGCCCGCATCCTCCGAAGTTCGGGTCGATAGGCGCCAGGTACGTATCCTTCTTGTGCCGGTAACGGCCGCCGGCATTGGCTTGCCAGGCCTCGACCAGGGTGTTCGGTACGGGAAGGCCGTTCTCGTCGAGGACACGGCCATGCAGGATGATCCGCTCGCCGATGGCGCTTTCGCCCGGCTTGGCATAGTTGTGGATCAGGTCCTTGTCGAGCGGATCGATATCGTTGTGACCGAAGACCGGTCCGGTAATCTCGCTCGGTGAGCCCTGAAGCGAAATCAGCGCATATTGCGGCGAACGCGATACCGATGTCTTGTAGTCGCGCGTCAGGGCTGGCGGATGCCATTCCCTGTCGCGCTGATAGAATTCAGCGGGTTTCAACACTTCAGACAATCCTCCTCGGCTGTCAGTAACCAGACGGTTTCTGCGCTTCCGTTTGCATCTCGGCGTAAGTCTGCTTGGCGAGCTTCACAGCGTGGTTGGCGCGCGGCACGCCCGCGTAGATCGCCACATGCTGGAATGCCTCAAGCACGTCTTGCTCGCTTGCGCCGGTGCGAACCGTCGCGCGGATATGCATCGGAATCTCCTCAAAGTTTCCGGTCGCGGCCAGAAGCGCCAGTGTCAGCATTGACCGCTCGCGCCGGCTTATCCCATCGCCCGACCAGACCGCTCCCCAGGCGCTTTCGGTGATCAGCGTCTGAAACGGCTCGTCGAAGCTGGTTTTTGTGGCTTCGACGCGATCGACATGATCTTCGCCCAAAACCTCGCGACGGGTCTTCATTCCAAAAACGTAGCGATCAGACATGACCGGCCCCCTTCAAGAATGCGGACAGGAGCTCCGCGTAGGCTTCAGGCGCCTCGACACAAGGCAGATGGCCGGCATCGGCGATTTCCTCATACCGGCAACCGGGGATAAGGGCTGCAGTCGCACGCACCAGATCCGGAGGACTTGCACCGTCTTCGCTGCCGCCGATGGCAAGCGCCGGTAACCTCAGCGCAGGCACTAAACCTGTCATGTCGGCATTGGCGACGGCATGACAGCAGCCCAGATAGCCCGCTGCTGGAGTCCGTTCGAGCATGTTGCGCCACGCCTCCAGTTCATCACCCCGACGAAACACAGGACCGAACCAGCGCTCCAGGATTGCGTCCGACAAGGCAGCGATCCCGCCTGCTTTGATCGCTGCAATCCTGTCTGCCCACATCTGCGCGTCGCCGAGCTTGGCTGCGGTGTTGGACAGCACCAGTGACGTAATGATGTCCGGCCGCCTGAGCGCAAGCCCCTGCCCGATCTGCCCGCCGATCGACAAACCAACGAATGTCGCACCGCGGATACCCAGATGGTCAAGCAACTCTTCGGTATCGTCCACCAGATCATCGATGCCGTATGGACCGGCGGGACAGGAACTCAGCCCGTGGCCGCGCTTGTCGAACCGGATGATCCGCAAGCCGGTCGGCAGAAGCGGCACGATCTTGTCCCAGACGCGAAGGTCGGTCCCGAGCGAATTCGCAAACACCAGCGGATTACCATCTTCCGGGCCGTCGATCCTGACGTGCAATGCCGCTTTCCGCAGCTTGACGATCCGCATCGTTTCCTCCCTGACGTATGCACAATCGGGTTTCGGCATGAATTTAACATGCTGTATTTGATAATTAAAATGATATATTGTACCGTTTAATTATCGGAATAGACATGAAATGATTGACCGGCGCATCAAGTTCCGTCACATCCAGTGCTTCGTGGAGATCGCGCGCGAACGCAGCCTGAAGCGCGCGGCGCAAAAGCTCCATCTGACCCAACCCGCCATCTCCAAGACGCTGAAGGAACTCGAGGAAATCCTCGACAGGCAACTTCTGGTGCGCAGTCGCGCCGGCGTGGACCTGACAACCGAAGGCGCCACGTTCCTGCGTTCTGCACAAATGTCGATCGCGGCGCTCCAACAAGGTTTGGATGGCCTTCACGCCGATGCCCATGGCGCGCAATTGGCGATCGGCGTGTTGCCCAGCGTGGCGGCACGTCTGATTCCCGATGTCGCGAGCGTGTTTGGCGAGTTGGCGCCAAACGTGACGCTGCGCGTCCAGGACGGGCCGCATCTCCACCTGATGAACCGCCTGAAGCTCGGCGAGATCGATGTGGTGATCGGCCGCATGGGCGATCACGAACAGATGGCCGGCGTTACGTTCACCCGGCTCTACAGGGAAGCCGTCGTCCTTGTCGTTCGCGCCGGCCACCCGCTGATAAATGATCCCGTGCTCGCCAACATCCGGAACTGGCCGATTGTCTATCCACCGCCCGGATCGGCAATTCGACCCTTGGCCGACCGTTTCATGATCGAAAGCGGCATTGGAACCCTGCCACGCCGTATCGAGACCGTGTCCGGCGCATTTGGCCGGGTTTATGTTCGCCGAAGCGATGCGGTCTGGATCATCTCCGAAGGCGTTGTCGCCAATGAAATCGCCGATGGCGTTCTCGTCCGCTTGCCGTTCAACATGGAAACGACGCTCGGGCCGATCGGCATTATGACACGCGAAGACGGAGAACTGCCCCCGTCCGCCCGCTTGTTTCGCGACGCGGTCCACCGCTGCATCGGCTCTGCCGCCAATATCACGCATTAACCTCGGATCGGTCAGATCTCGGCGGCACGCACCTTGAAGAAGATGGCGTAGAGCACTGGCACGATGATCAGCGTCAGGATCGTCGCGAAGCTCAGACCGCAGATGATGACCACCGCAAGCGACTGGAAGAACGGATCCCACAACAGCGGCACCACGCCAAAGACCGTGGTGATCATGCCTAGCGTGACCGGCCTCACCCTGCTGACCGCCGCATCGACGACAGAAGTCATGCGCGGCTTGCCCTGCCCGATCTGCGCGTCCGTTTCGTCGATCAGGACGATGGCGTTCTTGATCAGCATCCCCGTCAAAGACAGAACGCCAAGGATGGCCATGAACTCAAGCGGCGTATTGCTGGCCGCGAGTCCCCATATAACGCCGATCAGCGCCAGCGGGACCGTGAGCCAGATAATCAGGGGTTGCCGCACAGCGTTGAAAAGCAGAACGACGACGAGAATCATCGATCCGAAGCCGAGCGGCATCGTAGCCGCAAGTCCGGCGTTTGCGTCTTGAGAGTTTCCATATTCCCCGCGCCAATCCAGCTGATATCCTGGCGGTAACTCAATCGCCTCGACCGGCCCGCGCACAGCGGCAAAAAGTTCACCCGACAGCACGCCAGCGGCAGGGTCTGCCTGCGCGGTTACCGCCAACTGGCGGTCGATCCGGCGCAGATTACCGGCTTCAAACTCGATATCGAAACGGTCCACGACCTGCGAGATCGGGACGTAACCGCCGACCACCTGACTGTAGACCTGGATATCACGCAGACCGGAAACATCGCCGCGATCCTGTTCGAACGGCCGCATGATGATGTCGCGCAACTCGTCGCCTTCGCGGTAGACGCCCAGCCGCGCGCCATTCAGGTGGTTGTAAACCGCATTCGATATCTCGCCCTGTGTCAGTCCCAATCGCCGCGCATTCGGTGTGTTTACCACCGGACGGATCACCGGCACCTGCTCTCGCCAATCGTCCTTGATTGCGATCGCGCCGGCATCGAGGTAAATCCGCTTGGCCTGCTCGGCCAGACCGCGCAACACGACCGGGTCGGGCCCGAAGAACCGGGCCTCGATCTTCGACCCGCCACCCGGCCCCAGGATAAACCGCCAAACCTTCGCATTCGCTTCCGGATAGCGATCGTCAATCCAGGCTTGCAAACCGGTCCGCAATCCGTCGATCTGCGAGAACTCTTCCACATCGATCAGGATCTGCCCATAGGCTGCGTTGTCGTTCTCGCTTTCATAGATCAGCATGAAGCGCAGATGCCCGCCGCCGACCGCACTGTTTGTTCCGGTGACGCCTGGGAGCCCGCGCACATACTCGTCGATTTCGAGAATGTCGGCCCTGGTCCGGCTGATATCGGTACCTTCGGGCAGGAAGTAGTCGACGACGAACTGGGCACGCGTGGAAGCAGGAAAGAAACCCGGCGGCACAAGACTGAACATTGCGATAGCCGAAGCGAAAAGCGCCATGATTACCACAACGGTCACGAACCGCACCCGGATAGCGCGGATGAGGAAGCCACGATAGGCGCGCAGGAGCAGCCCTTCGCGGGGCTCGGCATCTTCCTGCTCGCGCGACGGACGCAACAGCAGCGTGCAGTAAAACGGCGTCAGCCAGATCGCGACCAGCCAGGAAAACAACAGAGAAATGGCGATGGTCCAGAACAGACTGCCCGCATACTCGCCGGTGTTGTCGGGCGAAAAGCCGATTGGCGAAAACGCAAGGAAACCGACAATTGTCCCGCCAAGCAGCGGCCACCGCGTCTGATTGACCACCGCGATCGAAGCTGTTGCGGCATCCTCGCCGCGATTGACACGCACCAGGGTGCCCTCGACGACCACGATTGCATTGTCCACCAGCATCCCCAACGCGATAATCAACGCGCCCAGCGAAATCCGCTGCATGTCGAGGCCGTAAAGCTGCATGCCGATCAGCGTCCCGGAAACCGTTATCAGCAGGATTCCGCCCATCAGGATGCCTGACCGAAGCCCCATGAACACAAGCAAGGTTCCCACCACGATCAGCAGCGCCACAACGACGTTCATGACAAAGTCGTTGACGGAAACCTCTACGGTCTCGGACTGATCGGAGATCGGCAGAACCTCGATCCCGATCGGCCGGTCGCCGATCAGCGCGTCCATGCGCTCCTTGACCGCTTTGCCCATGTTCACGACATTGCCGCCGCGCGTATTGGAAATCCCGATACCGATCGCCGGGCGACCGTCCCGGTAAAGCAGACCGGTCGGGGGATCCTTCAGACCCCGTGACACCGTCGCAATATCGGAAAGCCGGAAAGACGCCCCGGTTTGCGGATTTGTGATGCGTAGGTCGCCAATGGCATCGGTGGAACTGACCGCCGTATCCGGACGAACTTCCAACCTGAGTTGGTCCACGACGATGGAACCGCCCGGCGTAACGAGGTTCTGTCCTTCCAGAACCTGCGCTATCTGTTCTGTCGACAAACCGAGCGCGATCAACCGGGCCGGCGAGTACTCGACATAGATCACCTCATCCTGCACACCGTTCAGGATGACTTTCGAAACACCCGGCACAGTCACGAGTTCGCGCTGCAGATCCTTCGCGTACTCATACAATTCATTGACCGAGTAACCGTCGCCGACAACCGCGAAGTAGAGGGCATAGACATCACCGAAGTCGTCGAAAACCTGGCTTGCCCGCGCATTTGGCGGCAGGTCGCCCTGTGCATCGTCAATTCGCGAACGCATCTGCTGGAATCGCTGGTGAAGACTGGGGTAATCCGGTGTCGATTGGATCGTGAACTCGACGGTCACATTGCTTAGGCCCGGCGATGAGACCGAACGCACTTCGTCGACACCTTGAAGCTGCTGCAAGGCGCTTTCTATAACTTCGGTGACCTCCTCGGCTACCTCCTGCGCGCCCGCACCCGGATAAGGCGTGATGATTTGCGCCTGCCGAATGATGAACTCCGGGTCTTCGAAGCGTGGCAGATTGGTGTAGGCGCTGTATCCCGCGACCAGGATCAACAGCGTCAGTACCACTGAAATGACGCGTCTTTCGATGGCGAAACGGGCCAGGTCCATCTTATCCCCCGATCCTGTCGACCGGACGAATCCGCATGCCTTCCAGTATGCGACTGACGCCCGCCGCCACCAGGATGTCGCCCGCTTTCAAGCCTTCGGTGACGACGACCTTATCGCCTTCCATTTCGGCCAAGGCGATTGCCTGTCGCGCGACCGAGCCGTCTGCTGCAACCAGCCAAACGAACGTGCCTCCATCCGGCCCGGCAGCCACGGCTGACAAAGGAATCATCAACGGCACCAGTTCGGCCGGCGCGGTAACGACCACCTTGCCCACCATGCCGGGAAGGATCACCGCCTCTTCGGGTACGGTTACCGCAACGCGGCCGCGATAGGTTTGGGTTGCCGCATCCGCCTGGACGGAAAACTCGACCACTTCCGCATTGAACCATTCACCCGGCAACGCATCGAACGAAACAGACGTCAGCACGTTGTCGAGGCCGCTCGTGGTGAACGCCGTGACATCCGGCCCGGGTACGTCGAAGGTCAGATGCACCTTGTCCAGGGCTTGCAGCAGCGCAATGCTCTGGCCGGGTTGGATCAGCGTGAAGTTATCGACATCGCGGCGCGCGACGATGCCGGAGAACGGCGCCGTCAATGTCGCATCGTTCAGATTGTCCTTGGCCACCTGCAGCTGTGCCTCGATCCCGCGAACCGCCGCAACGGCGCCATCGATTTCTTCCGGCCGGCCACCAGCCCTACCGATGGCGAGTTGTTCCTGTTGGGCCTGAAGATTGGCCTCGGCAACGCGCAAATTGGCCTCGTCCTGCTCCAGCCGCGCCGACGAAACGATCCCGTCGCTAGCCAGATTGCGGGTGCGGTTCAACTGTTCGCGGGCCTGATCGACCTGCGCCTGCGCAGACGCGACTGCCGCCTCCAGGGCCGCAATTTCTTCCGAACGCGCGCCGGCGCGCAGCGCCTTGAGTTGCGCTTCAGCCTGGTCCTTCTGGCTTTCCAGCTGAGCAATCTGGCGTTCGAAGTCGCGCGGATCGAGCTGGGCCAACACGTCTCCGGCTTCCACATCGAGCGCGCCGCGCAAGGGCAGTTCGATCAGGCGTCCACCCACGCGAAACGAAAGCACCACCTCCTTCGACGGGGAGACCAGCGCCGGAAACGACCGGCGCAGGAACCGCTCAGCCTCCAAAACGGTGAATACCTTTGCCGGCCGGATCGGTTCGCCAGCCTCTTGGGCGGATGCGCTGGCGCAGGCGCCGGCGAGGAGGCCCAAGGCGGTAAGTACCAATGTAACTCTCATGATGTGTTCTCGACCTGACCGCGGTCCTGACACGGTTGCATCAAGGGGCGCGGAATGTAAACGCCGCAATGGCCGAACACGCCCAAGAGAGCCGTGGCTTAAATCAACCCGGGAAAACACGAGCGAATTAACCCGCCATAAAACCGCCTGCGGCTAACGTGCCTTGGCGGGAGTAATTGCCAATGACGTCTCTTGTTCAAAATCTCCGCAACGGAAAATGGCTACAACGGGACCGGCTCGCCTTCTACCCGCTGCTTATCGTCGTCATTACAGCCGCCGCTACCGCCTATGTGCTGATATCGAACGGCGGAACACTGCCGAACGGATCGCCATTCGGCTCCGACTTTGTCAGCTTCTGGGTTGCCGCACGTGAGGCGCTGGCAGGAAATCCGGAACTGCCTTACGCCACCGAACGATTGGCCGCCGCCCAGAACGCGATTTTTCGCGACGGCAACTATTATGCCTTTTATTATCCACCCCATTATCTCGCCTATCTTCTACCGCTGGGAGGACTGCCCTACTACGCGGCCCTCGCGGTCTGGGCCGCTTTAACGCTTGCCTTGGCGCTGTTCGTGATCGTGGCGATAGTCGGTCTGCGTCGCGAAGCCTTCATCCTCACCCTGGCGTTCCCGGCGACCTTCCTGACGGTCGCGCATGGCCAGAACGCCTTTCTTTCTGCAGCGTTGTTCGGCGGCGCGCTGTGGCTCCTGCCCACGCGACCGGTTCTGGCCGGGATCCTCCTGGGGTTGCTGACCTACAAGCCGCAATTGGGTATCTTGATCCCGTTCGCCCTTCTTGCCGCCGGACAATGGCGCACGATCCTGTCGGCGAGTGCCACGACAGTCGTCATGATTGTCGTTTCGGCGGCGCTGTTCGGCGTCGAGACCTGGCAGGCGTTTCTGGCACAATCGGATCAGGCGATGGAGACCCTGCGCTACGGTCATGTCGGCTGGAACAAGATGATCTCGACTTATGCCGCGCTCCGCCTGTTCGAGGTTCCGCATTTCGCCGCGATGTTTGCGCAGGCGGCAGTATCGCTTTGCGTGCTTGGCGCGCTGATCTTGGTCTGGCGCCGCGGCAGTCGCGCGTCAGCGGAGATCCGCAATGCCATGTTGCTCTGCGGCGCATTGCTCGCCACGCCATTCGGCCTCAACTACGATCTGTTCATTGTCGCGCCAGCGATCGCTTTCATCTGCGCGCGCGGCATGAGGCTCGGTTTCGAACCCTGGCAGAAGACCGGCATCGCCGTCGTCTATTGCTCGCCGTTCGTCCTGTTGTGGCTCATGGGTGACGGCATTCCGGTCGCCCCGCAGGTCTTGGCGCTGCTGTTCGCCCACTTGTTCTGGATTGCCCTGACAGAAGACCGGCGGGCAAGCGTTCCGGTCGTGCCGGCGCCCGCCGAATAAAAAAGGGCGCCGCTCGGGCGCCCTTCCAAATTGTCGCTGCCGTCGCCGCTTACTGCGGCAGTGTGTCGTCGACACCCTCGACATAGAAGTTCATGCCCAGCAAAGTGCCGATGTCGGCAGTTTCACCGTCGGCAAGCCAGGCGGAACCGTCCTGCTTCGTGATCGGGCCGGTAAACGGCTCGAACTCGCCGCTGGTGATCTTCTCCTGCATGTCCTTTGCCATGGCCGCCACGTCGTCGGGCATGTTGGTGTAGGGCGCCATCGCGACGTTTCCTTCGGCCATGCCGTGCCACACATCATGGCTTTCCCAAGTGCCGTCCATGACCGCCTTGACTCGCTCGACATAATACGGGCCCCAATCATCGATGATCGAGGTCAGCTGCGTCTCGGGGCCGAAATTGTACATGTCGGAGGCCTGACCGAACGCCTTGATGCCGCGCTCGGCCGCCACCTGCATCGGCGCGGTGGAGTCTGTGTGCTGGGTTACGATATCCACACCCTGGTCGATCAATGCCTTGGCGGCGTCGGCTTCCTTGCCCGGATCGAACCAGGTGTTGACCCACACGACTTTCAGCGAGAAGTCCGGATTGATCGACTGCGCGCCCAGAAGGAACGAATTGATCCCGCGCACGACTTCGGGGATCGGGAAAGACGCGATGTAGCCCGCAACACCGGCTTCCGACATCTTCGCCGCGATCTGGCCCTGGATGTAGCGTCCCTGGTAGAACTTCGAGGAATAGACCGAGACATTCGGCGATTCACGCTTGTAACCGGTCGCGTGTTCGAACTTCACATCCGGAAAGCGTGCGGCGATCTTGTTGGTGGCGTCCATATAGCCGAACGACGTCGTGAAGATGATATTGCAGCCGGACCGCGCGAAACGTTCGATGGCGCGTTCTGCATCGGCACCCTCCGGCACACTCTCAAGATAAGCGGTTTCGACCTTGTCGCCGAATTCCTTTTCGACATCGAGGCGGCCCCGGTCATGCTGGTACGACCAGCCGAAATCGCCGATCGGACCGACATAGATGAAGCACGCCTTCACATCGGCAGCGGAAGCCTGGCCGGCAACACCGACCGATGCGGCCGCCGCCAGGAGGAGTTTGATCATGTTACGCATTGTCTACCTTCCTGTTTAATGCGTTTCGAACTGAAAGGCGTTCTTTGCCGCCTTGATCCCGTCAATTCGTCAGCGCTCCGGCACGAACGGTTTTCCGAGCGAAGCCGGAGTATTGCGCATCGTCATTCGCCGGTTTGAAGAAATCAAGACCAGAACAACGATGGTTGCCAGATAGGGTAGCGCCGACAGGAACTGAGATGGAATACCGATACCTTGCGCCTGTGCATGAAACTGGGCAATCGTTACTGCCCCGAAGAGATAGGCGCCGGCGACGATACGCCACGGCAGCCATGACGCGAACACGACCAGCGCCAGCGCGATCCAGCCGCGCCCGGCGGTCATGTTCTCCACCCATTGCGGCGTATAGACGAGCGACAGATGGCCACCGGCAAGCCCCGCGCAGGCGCCGCCGAACATCACCGCGAGAAAGCGGATGCGGATCACCGGCAGGCCGAGTGCGTGTGCCGAACCGTGGCTGTCGCCGACGGCACGGAGCGTCAGCCCGGCCCGCGTCCGGAACACGAACCACCAGACCGCCGCGGTCAATGCAATCGACATGTAGAAGACCGGATCCTGGGCAAACAGCAGCCGGCCGATGAGCGGGATATCCGACAGCACCGGAATGACGATGGGTTGCAGCTTCAAGCCCGGCAGTCCGACAAAGGATTCGCCGATCATCCCGGACAGTCCAAGGCCTAGAATGGTCAGTGATAGGCCCGTGGCGACCTGATTGGTCGCAAGCCCCAATGTCAGCAGTGCAAACAACAGCGAGAACGCCGCACCCGCCGCAATGGCGGCGAACAGGCCGATCCAGGGCGAGCCACTCAGTTGCGCGGCCGCAAAGCCTGCCACCGCACCCATGATCATCATGCCCTCGACACCGAGATTGAGAATGCCCGACCGCTCGACAACCAACTCGCCAAGCGCAGCGATCAGCAGCGGGGTCGCAGCGGTGGCGATGGTCAGCAAAATGGCTTCGATCATGACGACAGACATGGATACCGCCTCCTATGCAGCCGCCGACCGTCCGGAAATCCGGATCCGGTAATGGATGAGCGTGTCGCAGGCCAGGACGCTGAACAGCAAGATGCCCTGAAACACATTGGCGACCTTGTTGGAGACGCCGAGCGATATCTGCGCCGCCTCGCCGCCGAGATAGGACAAAGCCAGCACAAGACCGGCGGCGACAATGCCCAGCGGGTTCAAGCGCCCGAGAAACGCCACGATGATCGCGGTAAAGCCGTAGCCCGGCGAGATTTCCGGCCGCAACTGGCCAATCGCTCCGGAAACCTCGCTGATGCCCGCCAGTCCGGCGAGGCCGCCGGCGATCAGAAAGGTGGTCAGCACCGTGCCCGCAGACGAGAAACCGGCAAACCGACCTGCCCTCGGACTTTGTCCCATGACCCGTATCTCGAAGCCCTTCAGCGTGCGGTTGAGCACGAACCACATCACCAACGCCGCAACGACGGCGAACACAAACCCGTAATGCGCGCGCCCCGACGCCGACAGGATTTCGGGCAGGATCGCATCGGCGTGAAAGGATCGCGTTTCCGGGAAATTGTAGCCTTCCGGATTGCGCCACGGCCCACGCACCAGCCAGTCGAGGAACAATTGCGCGACATAGACGAGCATCAGGCTCGACAGGATTTCGTTGGTGTTGAGCCGTGCCTTGAGCAGTGCCGGTATCGCGGCATAGGCCATGCCGCCGATGATTCCCATGAGCAGCATCAACGGCAGAACCAGCGGCCCTTGAAACCCCGGCAGCAGCACCGGCAGCGCCGAACCGAAGATCCCGCCCATGATGAACTGGCCCTCCGCGCCGATGTTCCAGTTGTTGGACATGAAACAGACGCTCAACCCGACCGCGATCAGGATCAGCGGCGCGGCCTTGATCAGCAGTTCATGGACCGACCACACTTCGGTCAGCGGCTCGATAAAGTAGGAATAGAGCGCCAAGTGCGGCGCCTTGCCCAGCATGGCGAACATGATGGCGCCGAGAAACGCGGTAATCGCAAGCGCGACAAAGGGCGACAGCGCGCTGAACACTGGCGACGGGTTGGGACGTCTGATCAGTTCGAACCGCATCAGGCATTCCCTCCGGGCCCGTCGATGATCCGATCGTCGTGGTGTTTTTCCGGCGTCGCGCCGCCCATCATCAGTCCGAGGGTCTCTCGCGTCACTTCTTCGGCCGGCACCGTCTCCGACAATTCGCCATCCGACATCACCGCGATCCGGTCTGAGATCTCCAGCAATTCATCGAGATCCTGGCTGATCACAAGCACCGCGGAGCCGCCTCGCGCGCTGTCGATGATCTCCTGTCGTATCCGTGCCGCCGCACCGGCATCCACGCCCCACGTAGGCTGGTCGGCAACCAGCAACGCCGGCTTGCGGTCGAACTCGCGGCCCAACAGCAGCTTCTGCAGATTGCCGCCCGACAAGGCAGCCGCCACGGGATTATAACCCGACTTGCGCACATCGAGCGCCTCGACGATGCGTTCAAGCGTCTCCGCCAGCCGGGCGAACCGGATGGTACCCAACGGCCCCAGAAATGTGCCCCGGTCCGAAGCGTGCCGGCTGAGCAGCAGGTTCTCGGTCAGCGCCAGTCCCGGCACTGCGCCGTGGCCGAACCGTTCTTCCGGCGAAAACGCCGCACCGAGCCGGCGTCGCCCACTGGGTCCGAGTGTTCCCGCATCGGTTCCGCAGATGCGTATCCTCGACGACTTGTCCTGCAGGCGTTCGCCGCATACCGCCTCGAAGAACTCCGATTGACCGTTGCCGGCGATGCCTGCAATGCCGACGACTTCGCCGGGGAAAACCTTGAGTGCGACGTTGGATAGCGGCACCGAAAACGGGCCCGCTGCCGGTTGCGAAAGACGGTCGATCGCCAACGCCGCCGCGCCCGAAGCGGTTCCTTCGACGGCCTGGCGTTCGATGTCGTGAATGTCCTCGCCGACCATCATGGCAGCAAGGCTCTTCGCCGTTTCCTCGCGCGGATTGCAATGTGCGACCACCCGGCCATGCCGCAAAACGGTGGCGCGGTCGCACATCTGCTGGACCTCCTCCAGCCGGTGCGAGATGTAGAGGATCGACTTGCCCTCGCCCTTGAGCTTGGCCAGCGTCTCAAACAGCCGATCAGCCTCCTGCGGCGTCAGGACGGATGTTGGCTCGTCCAGGATGATGAGTTCCGGCTCCTGCAAGAGGCAGCGCACGATCTCGATGCGCTGGCGCTCACCCACCGACAACTCGCCGACGAGCCGGTCTGGATGGATCGGCAGTCCGTAATCATGAGAAACCCGTTGCGCTTCGCTCGCGATATCGGCGAGCGATACCTCGCCGCCCAGCGAAAGCGCGATGTTTTCAGCCGCCGACAGCGATTCGAACAGTGAAAAATGTTGAAAGACCATGCCGATACCAAGCGCCCGCGCCTGCATCGGATTGGTGATCGAAACAGGCTCGCCCTTCCAGGTGATGGTGCCCGCATCCGGCTGCAACGAGCCGAACAGCATCTTGACCAGCGTGGACTTGCCGGCACCGTTTTCGCCGAGCAAGGCATGGATCTCGCCAGGCACGATTTCCAGATCCACATTGTCGTTGGCCTTCAGCGAACCGAAGACCTTTACAATGCCGCCGACATCGAGCAGCGGCGGTGTTGGGAAGTCGCTGTTGGCGCTATCCGGCAATTAATTTCGGCCCGTCCATTATTTAAGCAACTGAAGCTAAGCGGAAAAAATAGGCAAGCGCAAACCGGAATTTCGCGGATCGATAAATTTGCACGGGAATGTACCGCCCTTCGCGCCGCGCGGTTATGTCCCACTGATCTGGCTGCGCTGGCGTGGCGAGCGGTCTGGACAGATCGCGGTCGCTGATCCATCTCTTCGGCAGGACCAAAGGAGGCGTATCAATGGTGGAAACGGAAATTGCTGTAATCGGCGCCGGCCCGGCCGCCATGACAGCCGCGCTCGAAGCCGCCTCGCACGGATATGAGACCACATTGGTCGCACCGACTGGTACCTTCGTCGACGGCGATGACCGTACAACCGCGTTGATGATGCCGGCAATAGCGATGCTCGAAGCGCATGGCGCGTGGCCGCAAATCGTGGAGAGCGCCGCGCCCTTGAAATCGATGCGGATCATCGACGGCACCAAAAGGCTGGTCCGCGCGCCGACCGTCACATTCGAGGCCGCGGAGATCGATGAAGAAGCGTTCGGCTACAACATTCCGAACCGCGTCCTGAACGAGGCTTTGGCGAACCGGCTTGAGAACGCGCCGAAGATCCGGCGCGTCGACGCCATGGCACGGTCCGCGACCTTCTCCCGGGATCACGCGTCGATCTCGCTCGACAATGACGATACCGTCAACGCAAATCTGGTCATAGCCGCTGATGGCGTGGACTCCGTCATGCGCAAAGCAGCCGGGATCGACGTGCGCCGCTGGTCCTATCCGCAAACGGCGGTCGTGCTCAGCTTCTCGCACACGCATGGTCATGGCGACACTTCCACTGAGATCCACACCGAGACCGGCCCGTTCACCGTCGTGCCAATGCCGGGCCGGCGATCCAGCCTCGTCTGGGTCGTCACGCCACAACAGGCCGAGAAGATCATCGACACCCCGCCGGAAGAACTTGCAGCATCCATCGAAGAGGGTATGGGTTCGATGCTTGGACGGGTCTTCGATATCACGAAACCGCAACGCTGGCCGCTTTCGGGCTTGATCGCCCACCGCTTCGGCGCCAATCGCCTGATGCTCGCCGGACAGACGGCCCATGTCTTCCCGCCGATTGGCGCACAGGGCCTCAATCTGGGCATGCGCGACATCGCCGATCTGGGCAAGTGCGTGGCGGCGGCGCCGTCTGACCCCGGCGCGCCCGGAGTGACTGCGCGATATGACCGACTCCGCCGCGCCGATGTGATGTCGAGGACCGGTGCTGTCGATCTCCTCAATCGCTCGCTTTTGACCGGCTTCCTGCCGGTTCAGTTCGCGCGCGCCGCCGGCCTCGGCTTGATTTCCGCCGTGCCGCCGGTCCGCGGACTGTTCATGCGCGAGGGCATGCAACCCGGATGGGGATTTCGCGCGCTCGCCGGGCTCGGAGAGAAGTTCACGGAAACAGGTCGGGCGGAACAAGCCCGTTCCTGAGACCGTAGAGCAGCAGCGTCACGGTTACGACCGAAACGACGGTCGTAACCAGCACCGACGCCGAGGCGCGCTCGACCCACACACCATATTGCTGGGCGATGACATAGACATTCGTGGCGGTGGGCAGCGCAGCCAGCAGCACGGCTGCGTAAAGCCAGACATCCGGGAAATCGCCGATCCAGCTCAGCGCGACATAGACCAGTGCGGGATGCACAATGAGTTTGATGACAACGATGAACCCCATGTCGCCCGGCACGCGCCGGAGCGGCCGCAGCGCCAGCGTCACGCCCATTGCGAACAATGCGCAGGGCGCTGCCGCGCCGGCGAGATAATCCAGCAATGTCTGAAGCGGCGCCGGTGGCTGGAACGAAATCGCGGCCGCGCCGATTCCGACAATCGTCGCCAGGATAAACGGATGAAACAGCACCCGGCGGACAACGCCGAGCGCGAGCCGCCAGGGCGGTTGCGCATCGCCGCCGCCTGAAAGCGCCATCAGCAGCGGCGCCATGATGAAATGCAGCGTATTGTCGAAGCAGAAAATCAGCGCCACCGGCACGACCGCTGCGTCGCCAAATGCGAGCAGCGCCAGACCCGGCCCCATATAGCCGATATTGCCATAGGCCGCCGCCAATCCCTTGACGGTGCTTTCGGCGACATTGCCGCGCGAGCCGATTGCCGCGATCACGAACATCAGCGCAAAAACGAAGAAGGTGCTGAATGTGGTGGCGAAAACGAACCGCCACTGGGTCAGCTGTTCGACGGGGGTCCGCGCAAGCAGATTGAAAAACAGCGCCGGCAACGCCACATAGACGATGAATGTGTTCATCCACCCGAGTGCGTCCAGCGGCTGGCGCGTGATGCGCGCCGCCGCGTATCCGAGCAGGATCAGCCCGAAAAACGGCAGCACCAGTCCAATTACGTTACCCATCGTCGGCCTTCAAGAATCCACCTGTGGCTTGGCGGCACTTTACGGAAAACAGGGCTTGCGCCAAGCTCTTGAAAACTCTTGCGCGCTGGCACACATCACTGGCATGGAAGAAACGACCATGAAAACAGCTACAGCAAGATATGCAATCGGCGACGTCGTCCGCCATCGCCTGTTTCCGTTCAGGGGCGTGATCTTCGACGTCGATCCGGAATTCGCCAACACCGAGGAATGGTACGACTCTATTCCCGAGGAGATTCGTCCGCGCAAGGACCAACCGTTCTATCACCTGTTCGCCGAGAACTCGGAAACAGAGTACGTCGCCTATGTTTCGGAGCAGAACCTGCTGCCCGACGAAACCGGCGAGCCGATCCGCCATCCGCAGGTGACGGAGGTCTTCGAGTGGGTGCCCGAAAACCGCCGCTACCTCATGCGGCCGGGCCTCGAACACTGATCGGACTTAATCGATCGCTGAATTCTGCTTGTCGGCAACCTGGTTGATTGCGTCGGCAATCGTAGCCGGGTCCTGCGCACCCATGACCGCATAGCGCGAATCGATGATGAAGCAGGGAACGCCGGTGACGCCCATGTTTTGGGCGACCGCGATTTCCTGCGTCACCGCATCCCGGTCGGCGTCGCCGGCCAGCAGGCCTTCGACGATTGCCGGGTCCATGCCGCATGCGCCGGCCGCGTCGATCAGCACCGAATGGTCTCCAATATTCGCGCCCTCCAGGAAATACAGTTCGAATAGCCGTTCGACGACCTTGTCCTGAACGCCCGCGCCCGCACTCTGCGACCAGCGGATCAGCCGGTGCGCGTCGAGCGTGTTCGGAGACACGGCGATATCGTCGAAGCGAAACGCGATGTCCTCGCCTTTGCCGGCATCCTTTATGTTCTGGTAGAGTTCTTTCGCGCGCTCGATCCCGCCGAATTTCTCGGCCAGGTAGGTTTTGCGGTCCTTGCCCTCGGGCGGCAGGGTCGGATCGAGCTGATAGGGCCGCCAGTTGACGCTGACCGAGACGCCGGGCGCCAACGCATCAAGCGCCTTCTCGAAGCGCCGCTTGCCCACGAAACACCACGGGCACATGACGTCCGATACGATATCGACTTGTATTTGCGTCATTTCTCCGACCACCACACCGGAAGCTGATAGCCGTAAAGCGGCGTCTTCTCGGGATATTTGATGTGGTCCCAATGCGCCACCCACTTCTCGCGAATGTGATAGAGCGGGATCACGTAGTGACCGGAGATCAAGACCCGGTCGAGCGCCCGCACGGCGGCCGCGAAGTCCTCGCGCTCGCGCGAGTTGACCATCGCACCGATCATGGCGTCAATTGCCGGGTCGGCTGCGCCGGCATAGTTGAACGTCCCGTCGACATCCCGCGACTGCGCCCCCCATCGCCCATATTGCTCCGCGCCCGGTGACAGCGATGCCGAAAGGCTGGCGATCGTCATGTCGTAGTCCCAGGTCTGCCGGCGGCTTTGAAACTGCGCATCGTCATGCGTCCGAACGGTCACCGCGATTCCGAGCAGTTCGGCCGATCGCTGATAGGCAAGCGCCATCTTTTCTTCGCCGAGGCCCGACACAATGATCTCGAAGGCCAGTTGCTTGCCGTCTTTCGAAAGCTTGCCATCCTCGATGGCAAAGCCGGCGTTGCCAAGCTTGCGCAACGCGGCGCGCAGGACTTGCCGGTCACGTCCAGACCCGTCGGTCTTGCTGGGAAGATAACTACCCTCCATCACGGCATCCGAAACAGCGTCGGGAAAAGGCGCGAGCAATGCGCGTTCGCGGTCGTCGGCGGCGCGCCCCAGCGCCGAAAGCTCGCCCGAGTTTTGCCAGAAGGAACCGGTCCGCCGATATCGACCGTCGAACAGGTTCTTGTTGACCCACTCGAAATCGAAAAGCATCGCCAGCGCCTCGCGCACCCGGCGGTCGGCAAACACCTCGCGGCGCGTGTTGAAGAAGAAACCGAGCATCGATTCCGGCCGCTCCGAGACGAAACTCGCCTTCTTCACGCGCCCGTCCTTGACCGCCGGGAAGTCGTAGGCGGTCGCCCATTTCACCGGGTCGCCCTCCGGATAGATATCGACAATCCCCTTCTTGAAGGCTTCGAACAACGCCGTCTGGTCGCGGAAATACTCCACGGTGATCGTCTCGTAATTGTTGAATCCCGCCCTGGATGGAAGGTCGCGGCCCCAATAGTTCGGATCGCGGCGGTAGACGATGCGGGCTCCGGGCTCAACCTTGTCGACCACATAGGGACCACTGCCCAGCGGATTGGCAAGCGGGTCCTTGTCGAATCGGTCGGGATCGATGGCGTGTTTCGGCAGAACCGGTGTCAGGCCGATCAGCAGCACGAACTCGCGGTCTGCCTTTTCGTTGAACGTGAACCGGACTTTGCGGTCGCCGGTCTTCTCGATCTTTGATATCCGCTTGGTCCGCGCGTTATAGGGCGGGCGGCCCTTCTCGGTCAGCAATTCATAAGTGAAGATGACATCCTCCGGCGTCACCGGTTGGCCATCCGCCCATTCGGCGTTCGGATTGATCGCGAACTCCGCCCATGTGCGGTCGGAATCCGTCTCCACCGTTTCGGCAAGCAGGCCATACATCGTAAACGGCTCATCGCGCGAGCGTTGCAGCAGCGTTTCGTAGACCAGATTGCCGAATTGCGGGTCGATGACGCCGCGTGCGGTGGTGCGGATACTCTTCAGGAGGAACGGATTGAGGCTGTCGAAGGTTCCGCGCACCCCGTAGACGACTTTTCCGTCGCGTGGCGCTTCACGGTCGGCGTATGGGAAACTCGCATAATCCGCCGGCAGGGCCGGTTGCCCGTGCATGGCGATGCCGTGCTGCGGTTCGCCCATCGCATGACCCGCCATTGCAAGCCACGCCGCGAGTACAACCGCACCAACGCCACTCGTCTTCCACATTACTGATTCCTCCATGAACGTAGCTTTCACGCCGCCACAAGCGTTTCACGCGAAAAGCGACCCGCCGTCAATCAGGGCTGGCATTTGACTATGAGCCTGTGTATCAAACCGGCGAATTCCGTCAGCCATGCTATGGCCTTAATTCGACAGCACCGGTTCGCGGAAACCGAGATTGGTAATCACAGGGGAAGCAGCCATATGCGCGCCATTTTCAGGAAATCGATAGTACTTCTCGCCAGTGCGGGAATTGCCTCGCTTGCCGCGGTAACAACGTCTGCGGCACAGGGCGCGCCGACACCTCCCCAGGGATGGTTCAAGGTTTGCACCAAGCAGGAAGACAATGACATCTGCAATGTGCAGAACATCCGTACGGCAAACACCGGCCAACTGCTGACCGCCGTCAACCTGATCCAGATCACCGGCAAGGTGAACCGGGCGATCTTCCAGATCGCGGTGCCGACCGGCCGTGTCATCCCCGCCGGTATCGGCCTGCAGATCGACGGTGGAAAAGCCGCCAAGATCGACTATGCGATCTGCCTGCCCGACCGCTGCATCGCCGAAGCGCCGCTCACCGAAGACCTCGTCAAGTCGCTCAAGCTCGGCGGCGAGATGAAGCTGACTTCGGTCAACTTCCAGAACCAGCCGAACCCGATCTCGATTTCGCTCAAGGGCTTTACCGCTGCATTTGACGGTGAACCTTTGCAGCAGTCGGAAGTCGAAAGCCGCCAGCAGGAACTGCAGGAAGCGATCCAGAAGCGCCGCGAAGACTTCCAGAAGAAGCTGCGCGAAGAGCAGGAAAAAGCCAAGCAGGGCGGTTGATTACAGCCACTCAGCGCTCAAGTTGACTTGATTGTGACGGGGCCTTGCGGCCCCGTTTTTCATGCGGCATTCGCCGTCGCCGCCTCGGCCAGGCGCGCCAGCCGCGTGACCAGCACCGCGCCGCCGGCCAACCGTTTTTCGGGCGTCGGCCAGTCTCTGGTGAAGACGATCGACTGGTCCGGGCGGATTTTGGCCATGCTCCCCTGCTCGCCGATGATCGCGATCAGGCCGGCGGGATCGGCGAATTCCTTGTTGCGGAACTGGATCACCGCGCCCTTCGGGCCGGCGTCCAGCTTCTCGATGTTGGCCTTGCGGCACAAAGCCTTGATGTAGACCACCTTGAGCAGGTGCTCGACTTCCGCCGGCAGCGGACCGAAACGGTCTGCCAGCTCCGCGCCGAACCCGTCGATGTCGGCAATTTCCTCCAGTTCGCCGATGCGGCGATAGAGCGACAGCCGCAGTTGCAGGTCGCTCACATAACTTTCCGGGATCATCACCGAGGTGCCGACAGTGATCTGCGGCGACCATTGACCCTGGTCGCCGACCGCCTCGCCCTTCATCTCCAGCACGGCCTCTTCCAGCATCTGCTGGTACAGTTCGAAGCCGACCTCCTTTATGTGGCCGGATTGCTCTTCGCCAAGCAGGTTGCCGCCGCCCCTGATATCGAGATCGTGGCTCGCGAGCTGGAAGCCTGCGCCCAGCGAATCGAGCGATTGCAGCACCTTCAGCCGCCGCTCCGCCGTCTTGGTCAGCACCTTGTTGGCCGGCAGCGTCAGCAGCGCATAGGCGCGCACCTTCGAGCGTCCAACACGACCGCGGATCTGGTAGAGCTGTGCAAGGCCGAACATGTCGGCCCGGTGCACGATCATCGTGTTGGCCGTCGGAATGTCGAGCCCGGATTCCACGATCGTTGTCGACAACAGCACGTCGTAACTGCCGTCGTAAAACGCGTTCATCACCTGCTCCAGGTCGCCCGGCGCCATCTGGCCATGCGCGACCGCTACCTTCAATTCCGGCACGTGCTCGTCGAGAAATGCCTTCACGTCCGCAAGATCGGAAATGCGCGGACAGACATAGAAGCTCTGACCACCGCGATAGCGTTCGCGCAGCAACGTCTCGCGGATGATCAGCGCGTCGAATGGCGAGACGAAGGTGCGCACCGCCAACCGGTCGACTGGCGGCGTCGAGATCAGCGACAACTCGCGCACTCCGGTCATCGCCAGTTGCAGGGTGCGCGGAATTGGCGTCGCCGACAGGGTGAGCACATGCACGTCCGATTTCAGGTCTTTCAGCCGTTCCTTGTGCTTGACGCCGAAATGCTGCTCCTCGTCGACGATCAGCAGGCCGAGAGTCTTGAACTTGATGCTCTGGCCGAGCAGCGCATGCGTGCCGATCACGATGTCGACGCTGCCGTCGGCGATGCCCTTCTTCGCTTCGGCCAGTGCCTTTGGGCCGGCCAGCCGCGAGGCATGTGCGAGATTGAGCGGCAGATCGCGGAAACGCTCGCTGAACGAACGGAAATGTTGGCGGGCCAGCAAGGTCGTCGGAACCACGACGGCCACCTGCACGCCGTTCATGGCGGCGACAAACGCCGCGCGGATCGCAACTTCGGTCTTGCCGAAGCCGACATCACCACACACCAACCGGTCCATCGGCTTGCCGGCGACGAGATCGTCGATTGCCGCATCGATGGCAAGCATCTGATCTTCGGTCTCGTCATAGGGGAAACGCGCGGCGAATTCGTCATACAGCCCTTCCGGCGGCCGCAACACCGGGGCGGCCCGCGTTTCGCGCGCTGCCGCAATCGCGATCAGTTGGTCGGCCATGTCGAGCAGCCGCTTCTTCAGCTTGGCCTTGCGCGCCTGCCAGGCGCCGCCGCCAAGCCTGTCGAGCGCCACATTCTCGGAATCGGAGCCATAACGTGACAGCAGCTCGATGTTCTCGACCGGCAGGAACAGCTTGCCTTCGCTGGCGTAGTGGATTTCGAGGCAATCGTGCGGCGCACCCGCCGCCTCGATTGTCTTCAGGCCGGCAAAGCGCCCGATGCCGTGATCGACATGCACTACGATGTCGCCTTCGGCCAGCGCCGATGCTTCGGCGATGAAGTCGGACGCCTTGCGCCGCCGCCGGCGGCGCACCAGCCTGTCACCAAGGATATCCTGCTCGGCGATCAGTGCGAGGTTTGCGCTCTCCAGCCCATGCTCGATGGACAGCACCGCCGCCGGAATACGCGTCCGGTTCATGGCCAGCGCTACACCCACACCTGAAACCGTTTCGATGCCCTCCAGATCGTGCTCCTCGAGGATCTGGATCAGCCGCGCCAGCGAACCGTCGCTCCAGCCCGCCAACAGCACCCGCTTTCCTGATGCACGCAACTCGCCGATGTGCCGGGCTGCCATTTCGAACACATTCGCCGACTTGTCGGCGCGCTCGAGCGCGAAATTCCGTCCCGAGGCAACGCCGATGTCGAACACCGGTTTCTCCGGCGTCTCAGGCACCCCGAAGGGCGACAGCTCGATCACCGTGCGGCCCCTGACCGTTTTCAGCACACCGTCCGGCGTCTGGTACAGATCGTCGGGCGGCAGCGGCTTGTAGGGCACGCCGTCGCCACCGAGACTGCCGTCTGACTGCGACTGGCGTGCTTCGAAGTGATCCTCGATCATTTTCCGGCGTTCGGTCATCGCCTCGAACACCAGGTGCTCGAAAACGACCGGCGCGTCGGGCAGGCAATCGAAGATCGACACCAGACCGTCGTCGAACAGTGGTAGCCAGTGCTCCATGCCGGCGAAACGGCGCTGCTCAACGATCGATGCATAAAGCGCGTCGTCACGGGTCGGTGCGCCGAAGGTCGAGATATAGCCCTGCCGGAACCGCGTCACCGTTTCCGGCGTCAGCGAAATCTCGCTGGCCGGCTGCAGCACGAATTCCGTCTGCTGCCCGGTTGTCCGCTGGTTGGCCGGATCGAACGACCGGATGCTCTCCAGCGTGTCGCCGAAGAAATCCAGCCGTGCCGGCTCGCCGGAACCCGGTGCGAACAGATCGAGGATGCCGCCGCGCACGGCGAATTCGCCGACTTCGCGGACAGTCGGAACCCGCTCAAACCCCGCAGTCGTCAGCACCGACACGATGTCGTCCATGCGGATCTGCTGCCCCGGTCGGGCCCGTACGACCTGGTTGGCGATGGATTGCGGCGACGGCACACGCTGCAGGACGGCGTTCGCGCTGGTCAGGATCAGCGCCGGACGCGGCGCTTCGGCAAGCTTGGCGATCTCGGTCAGCGCGGCCAGACGGCGCGCTGACACATCGGCCGACGGCGAGACCCGGTCATAGGGAAGACAATCCCAGGCCGGGAACGAAATGACGGGAATGTCTGGCGCGAGAAAACCGAAAACCTGCTCAATATCGGCAAGCCGCGTCGCATCGCGCGAGACCAGCACGACCGGGCCGCCCGAAATCGCTGCCTTGCCGAACAGCGCATTGACGACGAATGGCTCGGCGCCATCGGCGACACCGCTGAAGACGAGCCTGCCCGCATCGGCAGCAACATCCGGCACGTCAATCCAGTTGGAGGAGGTCTTCTTGCTCACTGCGGCGTAATCCCGTGGAAGTCGCATATGGCGCGGAACAGCGCCGTGTCCTGATCTTCCGGCACCGGCCCCTCGCCCGTGAACCACTTGAACAGGTCGCGGTCGAGGATTTCGAGCAAGGCCTCGAACTCCGTCAATGTCGCCGCGTCCATCGCGCCCACCTGCGCATCGGCATATTTGCCGAGCAGCAGATCCATCTCCTTCATGCCGCGATGCCACGCACGAAACCGGGCACGCCTGCGGCGTGCGTCCAAATCGGTATCGGTATCCGGCGGCAGCGGGTTCATGAGGCTTGTCTCGGTTTGCGGAGGATTGGGCCGGTATAATCTTCCCGCCCCGGCTTGTCAGCCTTGATCATCGGTCTCTCCATCGTAAAAGATATGCGAATGCGGCCGCCGGTACTCGATCCCCTTTTTGCGCCAGTCAGCGCGCTGGACGGCATCGGCCCGCGCCTGGCGAAGAACCTCGGCAACCTGCTGCAGGTTCCGGAAGCGATGGACGAGCCGCGCATCCTGGCGCTGCTGTTCCACCTGCCGCATTCCATCATCGACCGGCGCAACCGGCCTGGCATTGCCCGCGCCCCGGAAGGCGCGATCGTCACGCTGGAGGTCAGGATCGACCATCACCAGCCGCCGCCGCGCGGCCGCGGCAACGTGCCCTACCGGGTCTTCGCCCATGACGAGACGGGCGAGATCGGCCTGGTGTTCTTTCATGCCAAGCCGGGCTGGCTGGACAAGGCCCTGCCCGTCGGCGAGACGATGCTGATCAGTGGCCGCGTCGAGTGGTACAATGGCCGACCGAGCATGGTCCACCCGGATCACATGGTCCGCCTCGCCGACACCGGCGACCTGCCCCTGGTCGAACCGGTCTATCCGCTGACCTCAGGCGTGTCGCTGAAGGTCGTCCGCAAGGCGATAGCCGGCGCCCTGCAGCGCGTGCCCGATCTCGACGAATGGTCCGATCCGCATGTCGCGGTGCGCCACGGCTTTCCGTCCTTCGCCGAGGCGGTCGCAAACGTGCACGCGCCGCGCGACGAAGCGGATATCGCACCACAGAGCGTGGCACGGCGCAGGCTCGCCTATGACGAGTTGCTGGCCGGCCAGTTGGCGCTCGGTCTTGTCCGCCGCCGCCTCAAGAAAACGGCCGGCCGCGTGCTGGACGGTTCGGGCGAAACCGCCGCCAGAATACGCGCCGCCTTCGGCCATGAACTGACCGCCGCGCAACGCCGTTCGCTGGACGAAATCCGCACCGACATGGCCAGGCCCGACCGCATGCTGCGGCTGTTGCAGGGCGATGTCGGCGCCGGCAAGACCATCGTCGCGCTGCTCGCCATGGCCAACGCCATCGAGGCGGGAACGCAGACCGCCATGATGGCCCCGACCGAAATCCTCGCCCGTCAGCACTTCGCCTCCATCGCGCCGCTCGCCGAGGCAGCCGGCCTGCGTATCGAGATCCTCACCGGACGCGAAAAAGGCAAGCAACGCGAGGCCATTCTCGCCGACCTGGCATCCGGGGCGATCGACATCGTCGTCGGCACCCATGCCCTGTTCCAGGACAGCGTCGTGTTCCGCGATCTCGGCCTTTCGGTGGTCGACGAGCAGCACCGCTTCGGCGTGCACCAGCGCCTGCTCCTGTCGTCCAAGGGCCGCAAGTCGGACATGCTGGTCATGACGGCGACGCCGATCCCGCGCACGCTGGTGCTCACCGCCTATGGCGACATGGACATCTCCATCCTCGACGCCAAGCCGCCGGGCCGCCAGCCGATCCAGACCGTCGCCGCACCGCTGGAACGGCTCGACACGGTGATCGAGCGTGTCCGCAATGCGGTGGCCACCGGCCAGAAGGTCTACTGGATCTGCCCGCTCGTCGAAGAGAACGAGGAGGTCAAGGCGACGTCCGCCGAGGAGCGATTCCGTGCCCTGTCGTCTGCGATCAATGCACCGGTCGGGCTGGTGCATGGCCGCATGAGCGGCGCCGAGAAGGACGCCGCCATGGAGGCGTTCAAGAACGGCGAGACCCGCATCCTCGTCGCCACCACGGTCATCGAGGTCGGCGTCGACGTACCCGACGCGACGATCATGGTCATCGAGCATGCCGAGCGTTTCGGCCTCGCCCAGTTGCACCAGTTGCGCGGCCGTGTCGGGCGCGGCGCCGACGCCTCGACCTGCCTGCTTTTGTATCGCGAACCGCTCGGCGAGATCGCCCATGCCCGGCTTGCCATCATGCGCGAGACCGAGGACGGCTTCCGCATCGCCGAGGAAGACTTGCGGCTGCGCGGCGAAGGCGAAATCCTCGGCACCCGCCAGTCGGGCGCACCGGGCTACCGGCTGGTCTCGCTTTCGGATCACGCCGACCTTCTGGAAATCGCCCGCGACGATGTCCGCCTGGTGCTGGATACCGACCCGGAACTGACCGCCAGTCGCGGCCAGGCGCTGCGCACGCTGCTCTATCTGTTCGAGCGCGACGCGGCGATCCGCTTGCTTCGCGCCGGTTAGCCCTTGCGGACTAATCCGTCTTGGAAGCTTCCTTCGCCGCCTTGAACTGCGCGCGCAGTTTCGGCGCCAATCCGTCCTTGTTCTCCTGGCGCGCCCGCCCGAACGCCACCGCGTCCGCCGGCACGTCGGTGGTGACCACGCTGCCCGAGGCGACATAGGCATCCGCGCCGATCTTGACCGGGGCAACCAGCGCCGAGTTGGAGCCGATGAAGGCGTTTTCGCCGATCTCGGTCAGGTGCTTGTTGCAGCCGTCGTAATTGCAGGTGATCGTCCCCGCGCCGATATTGGCCCCCGCGCCGATCTCAGCGTCGCCGACATAGGTCAGGTGATTGACCTTTGCGCCCTCGCCGATATCCGCCTTCTTGACCTCGCAGAAATTGCCGACCTTCGCCTTGCCGCCAAGCACCGCACCGGGCCTGAGCCGCGCGAACGGGCCGACCTCGGCCGCCTCGCCGACCGTTGCGCCCTCCAGATGCGAGAACGAGCGGATGCGCGCGCCCTTGGCGATCTCGACACCCGCGCCGAACACCACATTCGGCTCGATCGTCACATCGCCGGCAACCACCGTGTCATGATGGAAAAACACCGTGTCGGGCGCGGCCATCGACACACCCTCCGCCATCATCGCCTGGCGGGTGCGCTGCTGCCAGATCGCTTCCACGGCGGCCAGTTCGGCGCGTGTGTTGACGCCGATCACGTCCTCGGTCGGCACCTGCGACGCGACGACCGGCAATCCGCGCGCATTGGCGATCTCCACCGCATCGGTCATGTAATACTCGCCCTTGGCGTTGTCGTTGCCGACGGCGTCGAGGATTGCCAGCACCTCAGCGCCCCGAAACGCCATGATGCCGCCATTGCAATAGGTTATGGCCTTTTCTTCAGAAGATGCATCGCGCTCTTCGCGGATCGCCAGCAATTTGCCGTCCTTTTCGACCAGCCTGCCATAGCCGAACGGGCTTTCGGGCCGAAATCCGGCGACCACCACCGCGGCCCCCTCGGCGAGCTTGGCGCGCATGGCCGCAAGCACGTCGGCGCGCACCAGCGGCGTGTCGCCGAACACGACCAGCACATCGTCATGGCCGCTGGCGATCGCCGCGCGCGCCGCCAACACGGCATGGCCCGTCCCCAACTGCTCGTGTTGCACATGAAAGCTCGCACCCGGCACGACCGGCTCAAGTGCGGTGCGCACCGCCTCGCCGCCATGGCCGACGACAACGGCGATTTGCTGCGATCCGGCCGATTGCGCGGTCCGCGCCACATGTGCCGCCATCGGCAGGCCGGCGACGGGGTGCAGCACCTTGGGCAGGTCTGATTTCATCCGCGTCCCCTGGCCCGCCGCCAGGATGATTGTCAGGCAAGTGCGTGTCATTTGCGTCTCCGGCCGCCGATCGTTCCCGTCCGCGTTGCGCATAGCGGGATTTGCCGCGAGACGCCACCGCGCGGCGCGCAAAGTCGCAAAGTTACATGCCGACAGGGCGTTGTGGCGTAAGCCCGCTCAGCCGAGCGTGCCCAGCACCGGAAAGCGCTCCAGCAGCCAGAACGACATCGATTGCATGCCACCCGTCAGGAACAGCACGCCTGCGATCACCAGCAGCACGCCGATCACCTTCTCCACACTGCCGAGATGGCTGCGGAATGACTGCATGAAGCGCATGAACGCGCCGGAAAACAGCGCCGCCAGCAAAAACGGAATGCCGAGCCCGGCCGAATAGACGGCGAGCAGCGCCGCCCCCTCGCCGACGCTTTCGCGCGCCCCGGCCAATGTCAGGATCGGCCCCAGCACCGGCCCGATGCAGGGCGTCCAGCCGAATGCAAACGCCAGCCCCATCACATAGGCGGCGAGCGGATTGGCCGGCGCGCCGCGTGTCTGGAACCGCGCCTCGCGCGAGAACGCCGAGATGCGCAACACGCCGAGGAAGTTCAGCCCCATGGCGATGATGACGATGCCGGCGACGATCGCCAGTTCGGACTGGTAGGAACGCAGCAGCACGCCGATCGTGCTGGCGCCGGCGCCAAGCGCCACGAATACGGTGGAGAAACCGGCCACAAAGGCCAGCGCCGCGGTAATCAGCGGCAGCCGCACCGCCTGCACTTCGGCGACGGCCGCGCCGCCACCCTGTTCACCTGCCTGGTCTTCGCCGCGGAACTGATCGACCGACACGCCGGCCATGTAGCACAGATAGGGCGGCACCAACGGCAACACGCAGGGCGACAGGAATGAGATCGCGCCTGCCCCCAGCGCGCTCAGATAGCTGACATCGACGGCCATTGATTCCCCGTTCTGCTTCGCACGCGCCTGCCATAGCCGCGATTTTCAAGCCGTTCTAGGCGAAGAGCTGTTCACATTGAATTCACCAATTCGCGTGAGCGGCGAATTGCCACGCTTTTTGCGTGCGCATGTGCAAATACCGGTTGACCGCAAAAACCGGCATACGTATGGAAGACGCGTTTTCACGGACGGGCCATGCCCGGCCGCATGGGAGCGCGTAGCTCAGCTGGTAGAGCAACTGACTTTTAATCAGTAGGTCCAGGGTTCGAGCCCCTGCGCGCTCACCAAAATACCCTTAAAGATCATAATGTTACGACAACGCAGAAGCGCCGAAGCATTAAATAAGTTCGTCGGGGTTCCGCTCGGGTTCTGTATGCGGCTTCTTGGCACTTGCATTATGCGCAATATGCACCATCCTTTCTCTCGCCTGTGGGGAGAGAATCGATGAAGTCCAATCCGCATGATTTGGACCGCACGATTGTGCATCATATCGACGAAAAGGCACGCGCACTTGAAAATGCCCTCAAGTGCGATGTGATTGCCTATTTTGGCCAGATCTCGCCGCAATATTTTCGCCTATTCAGAAACTTCATTGAAGAAGTAGCGGATGCGTCTAAGCGTCAAGACAAGGCGATAAGTGTGGTACTTCGCACGCCGGGAGGTTCCGCGGAGACCGCTGAGCGAATGGTCGGCGTACTTCGTCATCACTATGAAACCGTGAATTTCATTGTTCCCGATATTGCGATGTCGGCCGGCACCATTCTCTGTATGGCCGGGGATAGCATTTATATGGATTATTCGTCTGCGCTCGGTCCAATTGACCCTCAAGTGATGGCGCCGGACGGGAGTGGATACGTTGCGGCGCTCGGATATCTCGACAAGGTCGAAGAAATTACGGCTAAGGCCGCTTTGAGTCCGGCAGATGTGGTCTTTCTGCGCAGCTTGGACCTCGCCAAATTGGCGCTTTACGAGCAGGCAAGAGATCTATCAATTGATCTCCTCAAGAAATGGCTTGTCCAGTACAAATTTAAGGATTGGGTAAAGCATCGTACGACGAATCGCGGATCCGACGTCACTCCCGACGAAAAAGCCGGGCGGGCCGAGGAGATTGCCACTGCGTTATCCGATCATAAACGTTGGCACAGCCATGGGCGTATGCTGAATGTCGACAAACTCAAGGATCTTCGCCTTGAGATCGACGACTATTCAAAAGACGCAGCCCTCAGTGGCGCAGTCCGCGGTTACAACGACATTTTAACGGCCTACACGGATCGTATGGGCCTCCCATTCATCCTGCATAGCCATCATTCGGAGACTCTATGATGAAAAACGCCCCACTTCATGAACGAGTCAAAGCCAAGCGGAAAGATGTTGAACGCGAAATCGCAGGAAGAAAGTCCGCGCTTGAAGAAGCTTGGCGTCTATCAGATACTTATTCGGATATCGTTCCGGAAACCTATATCCTCCCTCTTGACGCACTTGCCGGGTTCACATCGTTTGAGCCGCCTCATAACCACGAGGATTGGGAATGGCCCGATCGATCTACTATCGCCGACTGACGGGAAGTGCCTGCTCATCCTCTAATCTTAGATGATGATACCGAGCACCGGCGGAACAGCATTTCACTCCTCAATTCCTTGAAGGCACTCGATCAGCGCGATACATTTTTTACGCGGGCGGAACTACCACGGGGAGAAAAACCTCGATGGTACGACACCACAAACGCCGCAAGTCCCTCACCGATTTGGAACGCGTACGGTTTGCCAGCGAAGCGGCCGAGATGCATTCGCGGCTCCTTCCCTACCTGATCGCGCTTTCGCCCCTCAGCGACGACTACAAGGCCGTGACGAGACTATCCTTGGCCATCTAGGAAGCCATAAGGGAAATCACTGGCGAAGATCCCGAGTGGTGCCGTGTCGGGCCTTGCCGAATGCCCAACACAAAGCAATGACCGCGTGACCCCGGCGCCATAACAAATTGTTGGAATTTCGATGTTCTGAGCTGCGCGCAAGCTTCTTCGGTCTAACCGAAAGGGGCAAAAGATGGATATCGTTTATCTTCTCGAATGCGCGTTTGTAATCGCGAGGAAGCAACGCCGGCATTTCTTGGTCTATTTAATCGGATTGGCGATACTGGAGGCGGGCGGCACATTGGGGCCGGGCGCCAACGACAATCGATCGGGGCAAGGCAGTTGAACACCTACATCGTGTCACTTTCAGCGATTGCGGTCACCGTGCTTGCGACAATCCGCCCCTTGAGCTTGGGCTATACTGTTGCGGGGATCGCGAATGCAATTGCTGTTGCCGTGATCTGGTCGAATCACTTCGCTTAAACTGGCAAGACCAAGGCATTGCAAGAGACACTTATACACCGGCTGTGAATCACCGGTGATAAGCTGCGCGGTGAAGGTGTTTGGATCGTTAAAATGTTAAAAATGGGGAGTGGTCCGGGATTTGATTCGACCCTCATCCCGGAACCACTGGCTCCCCGAGGACTCCGCCCCGCAATAGCGGGTCGGGGTCTGCGGTACCAATACCGCACTGCGCCAAAGCGTACAATCATACGCGGATGAAAATCCGCATGTTCCCCGATTTCCCCGATGTTTAGATTACGATCCGTCACGGAAATGGAGATGAAGAATGAATATACCGCACGACGATTTCTCAGCCGGCTTCACTGTCGGTTGCCAAGTGGTTTTGGGAACTGAGGCGCCACTGCCACTGACTATCGCACCGCCGCTTCTAACCGAGGTGGGAATGACGCCTTTCCTCGAGGGTGTGCAAGCCGGCATCGAAGCGGCCGGAGCCGACTTGGTGCACCCCGGCGCTAACGAGGTCAGATCTATACAGGGATCGCGTTGAGTTCGAAGAACTCAGCGCTTCCAGAGAGCAAAAGCTCGCCAGTTAACACGTCAATCGCGTCATAGCGGCTAGGGCAGTACTCAGACGGCCTTATGCGGACCTCTTTAATCGAATCCCACATCAGAATCCCGCACGTCTCCGGTAGGTTTTTTGAAGTCGCCTTCGGTTTCATGCTCACCTCCATGTTTCGCAGGCGAATCGTGCCACAGAATTAGAGACTTGTCGCAACCCAAATAGGGTTAAAATCCTCACCCTGTGAGGGTCAGAGGCGATCGGCGCCTTGTCGCTTTTTCCATTCAGCGCGGCGCGCCTCTTCCGCGTCCATGTCTTGAATGCGCCAATTATTTAGGAGTGGCTTTGCGGCGGCAACAGTCGCCGGTAGCCAAGCGCGCCCCCGTACAGAACGCCACTCATAGCGGCCGTCCTGATGCTTGAAGATTCGGGTGCCATCTGGCGAAAGACGGCCATCTCTTGACCAGCGCTCTAGCTCGCTCGGCGAACAGCGCAAGGCTTGCCGGACCTGGCCCGGACCTAGACCTTGTGGGAGATCGGGAAGTTCGTTCCTCATCGCACTACCTGTCGCGACCATGACCCGCCCTAGAGCAAACGACGGCCGGGCGATCGCTATCTCGGCGTCGGTTGCCACCGAGGCCCGGATCGCGGGAGCGTCATGAACACCGCCACCGCAAAGTCAATCAGGCACCAGGATTCCGATACCAGCTTCTCCAGTCGAGGAAGCCTGCACCAAATTCCAACCTGATCTTGATTTCTACGCCATCGACGTCGAAGCCGGCACGATGGAACAGTTGCGGCCCCTCCGCGCCCTCAAGATAGGCGTATTCGAGCCCATCTTGCTGCGCCGGATCAGCTACCAAGTACCATGCGGCCGGGCTCGAAAGCCGCGGCTCTACGACGAGCTCTATCTCCTCGCGTAGCGGATTGGCATCTTCCTGCTTGGTCGGATTGATCTGCATCAGCATCTGCCGCGCATCGACCTCGAGGTCGGCGCCTACAAGCAGATATTTTGGTGTGATGTCGATCAACTCGCCGGCTAGGCCGACCTGTTTTCGGAACGCCTTGTACGCCCCCTTGAGCGCGTCGACGCCCAGAGCCGCCGGCCAGCCAAGATTGTTGTGGCCCGCGTGGAACAATCCATTTCCATCGCCCATGGCCGGATTGGACTCCAGAAGTTCGACCAGGAATTTTGCCTCGTAATCGCGTGATTTCCTCGCCAGTTCGCGCGGCACCCTGTCGAAGGCGCCGAGGGAGTCGTTCACCAAAGCCTCTCGGGTGATACTGAAGATCTTGCCGGACTTGTGAATCCGATAGGATTCCTTGCCTTCGACAAAAGTTCCTCGCGTGTACTCGCCGTGCTCGTTCACCGGTTCGAGCTCAGGACCGCCGGAGAGCTGGATGGCGTGCTTGTCCTTGAAGTCAGCGGCTGAGGATCTCCTGCCAAGCATTTTCATGGCAGCGGGCTTCGCCGCATAGCTCGCCTGCAGGGTCTTATTGACCGTGGCACTCAAAACCTCCGGAAAGTCGGACGTGGTGTGCAGTCCCCGCGTTACGAGCTCGTTTTTCGACAGCCCTCTAGTCCGTTCGCCGCGAGCTTCAAGCGCGATCCTGGCCAGTTCAGGGATCGTCAGACCGGCATAGTCCCGCGCGCGCTCTGTGATCTCGTGAGCGGGATTGCAGCGATGGTAGAGCGCTTCTGTCATCGCCTCAACGCGTGTGGTTCGCTCATTGTGAAGCTCGGGTATTTCCATATGAGTATGGATCGCCGTTCGATCATCCTCTGCCGCTCGGTGCTCAAGGATGGCGCCGCGGACTTCGGATTCGGTCATACCGCGTGTCGTCTCGAGCAGCTCTTTCCGATCCTCATCATCGTGAACGAAGCGGCTAATGAGCTGCTGTCGTTCGGCCTTTTTCGCGATTTTCTTCCGCCGCCGCACCAGTGGCGACGCCGGACGCGGTGGCGCTTCAATCAGATCTTCCTCATCCATTTCTGACAACTCCATCTCGTTGCGGGATTGGGCCAGTGGATCGGCCGGCACTGGCACGGCCGATATCTCGAAAGGTTCCCAGTCGGTCAGAAGGCGGGTGGGTAGTTTGCCTTCTTCAGCCGGGTCTTTTTCCTCGTAGGCGTGGATCTTGTATCCAACAGAAACTGGGAAACCCATTCCGTCTTCGAGATCCTTCAGGAGCCGCTCGCCGAGGCCGCTGCGGCTGATCTGGACCGTGCAAAAGGCTTGTTTGCCCTCGAAGCGCACGCTGTTGGCGACCACGACGCCGATGCGATGCTCCATCGACCAATTGTCGTGCGTATCGAGCAAACTCATCACCCCGGCGTTCATCCTGTCGAGCCGGATGTGTTCCGGCTTCATCGAGAGCTCCTCGATATACGGGCCCGTCTCCCAAGAACGGCGCTTCACCTTCGCGCCAGCGGCCCAACAAACCTCGACAGTCCGCGCCTCGGTGTCGAAGGACTCGATCCTAACTTCGCAAGAGCGAATATGTCGTGTGATTGGCTTTGTCAGTGAATTTGCCCCCCCGCCTTTGCAAGCGCGGCTTCCACGACCGGCGTCACGGTCGCATCGGCTTGCATCGCCGCGTGCAACAGCTTCTCGGCCATGGTTCGCATCTCAAGTGGCGTGAATTCGAACGTGACTGCTGCCCCCGGTGGGTCAATCGTGACTATGACACGGCCGAAATCATCTATTGTGAGCCCAAATTCTATGTCAGGTGGCATTTACGCCTCCAGTTGCGGCGGCGATCTCGGCCATGAACTCCGCGGCAAGCTTGTGAAGCGGCAGAATTACCGCCCCGGGTTGCGCGTCGAACACCTCGGTCGCCTCTTTTTTGTTGAAGCAGGTCGTCGAGTGATAAAGGCCAGAATCGGCCTTGATGAAGAAGGCATAGACGACCTCCTTTCGTCCCGACAGGATTTCACTGAAAGCGTCTGCGACCGACGATGCGCAAGCTAGGGAGGCCGGCTGAGAGAGACCGCACCGCATTAGTCTCTCGGTTGTCAGGATCATCAACGCATCTTTCAATGTGAGGTTTGTCGGCCGTCCCATCTTCGGCCTGGCATCCAGCGGAAGTCCCGCCATGTACCGAGAAAGCGTGGGCGCAGTAAGCCCACGCATGCGTCGGATCGTCCGAGTGTCCAGTGCCGACACCACGTTAGAAACCTCCCACCGTCTTGCGTCCATCGATGCTGAGTTCACGGCTTCGACTGAGCTTGTCGTCAAGGATTCTGCCGATCTCCTCCGCGATCGCATGCGGATCCGAACCATTAATATGGAAATGGTTCTCCTGCACCGTCGGGCCGGACTGTCCAGCCTTCCCAACGAACGCGTTGGTGCCGAGCGTAACGGTCTCGATGCCGCGCTCATTGACGCGATATGTAAGCCCTCTGCGGACCGGTCCACCAGAGGCGCGCTTGCCGTTGATCTTGCTCTCGGCGCCCCCCAGGACGTTCAACGGCCCGCTGGTGTTCGCCATCCCCGTACCCGAGCTGCCGTAATAGTTCCGGTTCAAGGCTGCGCCGTCGACACTGGGAAGCTTGATGTCGCCAATCGATCGGATCTTCGCGATCAGGTTCTCGATCGCCGAGATCACCTGCTCGATACCATCAGCGACGCCAGCCGCTACAATGCCCATGGCATCGCCCCAGTTCGCCCATGTCTCGGTCGCGATCTTGAGTGAATCCGAGCTTTTGAAAAAGTCAGTCACCGCAGTCTTGATTGACCGCCAGCGCTCAATGGTTTGGGGGGTGAGACTGTCTACGAAGGACTGGCGAAACGACTTGCCGAATTCCTTGATGCCTTCCCAATTGTTCTTGACGAACACGGCCGCAAGAGCGCCGAGCACCACAGCAGCGGCACCAACCGGCGATAAGATCAGGCCGGCCGCCGTTGCGAGCGTAGACAGCGCACTGGCCACGCCACTCGCGATCCAGCCGAGTGGTGCGAGTAAAGCGGTCGCCGCGATCGCCTTCGCCCCTATGCTGAGAAGCGCGGGGCTGGCATCTGATAGCTTGTCAATAGCGGTAGTGAGAGCACTGAGGGCTTGAGTTGCGTCTGCGAGTAAACCCGAGCTGGCAAGCGTCATCGTCAGGTTGTCAACAACGGCAACAAATTCCATCCAGTCGCCGACGATGCCCTTCGTCCGGTAGCCGGACATCGTGTCGGCCGCGCCGACATAGCTGTCACGTAGCTTGGCGAGAGTAGCGTCGAGATCCTGCGCGAGCAGGGCCATGACCTTCGGCGCCTGCCTCTTCCCGAAGATGGTGGGCAGAAGCGCTTCCGCGTCGGGATTGTTGCGTAGCGCCCGAAGCAATCCTTTGAAATCGATCTGGGTGCCGAGGACGGCGAGCGTGTCGCTGAGCGATGACGCCAGCGCCTCCTGATCGATAATCTGATCCGCGCCTAGCTCATCTGACAGCATCTGCGAGATTGCCGCGACCAGCTTGGCCGGGGCCTTCTTGATCGCCGGGTCCTGCAGGATGGCGTCGATCCGCCCCTCGAGGCCGGCGGCGTCAATCCCATCGATGGCAAGCTGCTGGACCACGTCCTCGCCGCTGATCTTCCGCGCCCCTTGGACATAGTCGCCCACCGAGATCCCGAGGCGGTCGAATGCTTTCATGGCTTCTTTGGTCGGCTTCAGCATCGATGAAAGCGCGAACCTGAGACCGGTGCCGGCGTTCGAGGCCTTGATGCCGTTGTTGGCTAGGATCATCGACGTGGCAGCCAGTTCCTCGAGCGACATACCGGTAGCCGCCGCGAGTGGGGCGACGTATTTGAACACCGTCCCCATCTGCTGGATGTCGGTGTTGGAGTTTGTCGCCGCGTACGCCAGCGTATCGCCGACACGCTTCATCGTGTCGGCCGTCTCTTGGGCCGTCTCGATCGGGAGGCGCATGGCCTGCGCGACGTTCGTCATGATGTCGGCCGTCTCTTGGAGGCCTAGATCGCCGGCGAGAGAAACGTTCAGAGTGGACCGAAGCGAGCCCATGACCTGCTCGAAAGTCATCCCGGCCCGGCTCAACTCATAGGCGGCAGACAGGATATCCTTGTTGGTGAACGGGAAGGCCTGGTTGAGCTGCTGCGCGTAATCCTCGAGCGCGCCTCGCTGGGCGTCGGTCCAGAGACCGACGGCCTGTGCGGCATTGCCCATCTTCTCGTATTCGTAGACATTCTGCGCGGCGCGGGCGGCGCCGTAGACACCAAGGCCGGAGGCAACGGTACCACTGCCGCCGCCGGTCGCAGTGCGAAGGCGACGGGCGCCTACCCTGGCGCTAGCGCCGGCCGACCGCAGTGCCGCGCTGCCGGTAACCTTGTTGATCGCCCTGTTGACGGCACCGATCGAACTGACCACCGCCTTTGCAGGACCGGTAACCTGGTCGACCAGGCGCAGGACTAGACGCGCTTCTCGAGATGCTGCTGCCACGACTCAAAACACAAAATGGCGAATCAGTTTCGTCAATTGCAACACAGCTATTTCTTGTAGTCAAATCAATGTCTTAAACGCTAAACAATGGCTTTTAAGGGTCGCCAAAAACCGCATTACGGCGCATGGAGACCTGCGACAACATCACTTGTGGCGAAAAAACCGGAATCTTGCGGCTGATTCGCTCACATTCTTCACCCAATTCGCGCTCTCGGAACGAGAGAGCCGCCGTGATTTCGTGTTTCCGGACGTCGATGAGCATGCGGTTCCGCCGGCCTCGAGTTCGGTTTCGCCTGTTTCGTCACGTTTGCTCCTGCCCGGAAATGGGAAATCGGGTTTTCCGAGGCCAAAACACGCGAAAATCCTGCGCTGCGCCGCACCCGCGGTGGCGCCGGGCGGCGGGAAGAACCTTGACCGGGGCGGGGTGGCCACTTCGGGCGGGCGGTGCGCCGGGGCGGGTGCGCGGCGGGTGGCGGGCCGGACGCGAGAGGCCGCGCGCGCCGGGTGGCGGTGCGCGAGCTGCGAGGCGGCGGCGGACTGGCGGGCGACGGGTGCGCTCCGGGTGGCGCGCGGGGCGCGGGTGCGGCGGCAGGCCGAGCGCCCTGTCTTAACTCGTCGGTGTTTAGTCACTGCAAAGCTGCGACCGCGTGTAACCAACACCCGCGATTTGTGATCGACTCGCGCATTTTCTGCCCGCAAGTTTCGACGGACATTCCGGCGCTTTCCTCAGCGGATCTTGGGAGGATGTTTTGCAAATCCTGCCGGCTTTTTCTGCAAAACCCGGGGCGCTAGTTGGCCGCTCTCGGAGAGCGACCGGGCGGCTTCAGAACGGGATGTCGTCATCGTGCCGGCCGGATGCTATCGCATACGGGTTCGGAGAGTCCTCAATGTCAAAGATGGACTCGGAGTCTTCCCCAGAGGCAGGCTCTATATGAGCCCGCCTCTGGGATTCAGTCCTGGGTTCTCTATGAGGGTTAGGCGTACAATTCTGATCGGTCACGCCGTACAAATGTGAACGGTCACGCCGATCACTATTGATCGGTGATGTCGCATCCTGACCGTTCATTTCTGATCGGTCTGCGTCTGCCTTTGACCGTTCATTTTTGATCGGTCTATGGTCTCTCTTGGCAGCCAATTCCGGTGCATCGGGAAATGCGATCTTGTAGCGATTGGCGCGGCCCGACCCACCTCGCTTCTTGGTCAGGTAACCGGCCTCAACCAGCGGAGGTAACGCTCGGCGGATCGTGATTTCGGTGACGCCGATGTCGGCCGCCAACTTCGACTGGGACGGAAATGCTTGCCCTGATGTCGAGTTCAAGTATCGAAGCGCCAACACGGCCGCAACCCGAACAGACGCGTGGTTCAGGTTCGCATCGGTGGCCACCGTCTCAAGCCAGAGCAGTTTGCGCGACGTGAATGGCGCGGACCCGGCCGACGGTCGCTTTGACCTTCGTTCAGACACAGATATCGCCTCGAGCAGCTAGACCGCTTCTTCGGCCATGTCTCGGGCATCAATTCGCGCGGCAATCCAGGCGTCGACCTCGCTCTCGACAAAGGATTTTCGCTTGCCGGAAACGGCAACAGGCCTCGGGAACTCACCGTTTTTCACAAGGCGCCAGAGCACGGTGCGGCTGATGTTCAGCTTTCGGCAGGTATCCTGGATGGATATGAGTGTGTAGGACATGACAACCTCGTCGCTCGTTACGTTTCAACTAGGTGCCCATCCTGGGCAGTTGTCATAAGCGACGGGTGTGACCATTTCGGTCGGCTAAGGTATTTCAGGTTTGTTTCAGGCTGTCAAACGTCGTTTCAACTGAGAAATCTGGGCTGTGGTCTCCGCTCTGCCGGAGACGACCCCATCAACATGACTTGCCCAAGCGTCAAGCGCTCGTCTCTTTTCGGCATCGTATCTGGCGCGGTTGTAGACCCCGGCGACGCCGGCCCGGAAGCCGGAGATGTGATTGAGTGCCGCCTCGACGATGTGCGGCTGAATGCGGAGCTCTGCCATTCCGGTGGCGGCGGTGCGTCGCAGATCGTGCGGCATCCAACGTTCTTCAAATAGTTGAAGGTTCTTGCGAACTGCCGCGGCAACAGCGTTGCTTTCGATCGGATCGCCGGTGCGACTGAAGAGAGGGGTCTCACTTGGCGCGTCGTCCTCCGGAAACCATGCCGCGATGATGTCAGCAGCCGGGCCGGACAACGGCACTGTGTGCTGTAGGCCATTCTTCGTTCGATGCGCTGGAATAGTCCAGATGGCACGCTCGATATCGATTTCAGAGTTGGTCATTCCGCAGACCTCGCCAGACCGCTGTCCGGTAAGAGCGAGCAGTTGCACGATCGCCCGCATGGCGTCACTGAAAGGCGCTCCAGGCAGCGCTAGCAAGACGGCCTTCAACTCGGCATCGGAGAGCACTCGATCGCGCCGAACCGGCTTGCCTGGTGCTTTCACACCCTGCACTGGTGACGACTCGAGATAATCGTTCTCGACCGCCCAATTGAACATCCTCCTGACCACGGCGAGCACGACACCGGCTTGCCGCTCGCGTCCTGTCTCCGCCTTTGCCTCGACAACATCGATCACGTCACGGCGGCGAAGAGCAACCGCCCTATGGCCACCGATTAGCGGATAGACGTCCTTCTCGAGAATTCTCTGATCCTCTTCCCAGGTCCGCTTCCGCCGTTTGGCGTACTTCTCGAGATAGAGCTGACCGAGTTCGCGAACCTTCATCGCCTCGCGGCGGGCCCGCTTCTCGCCTGCCGGATCCTCGCCTTCGGAGACCGAAGACATCACCTTCAGGGCCTTGGCTCTCGCTTTCTCCAGTTTGATAGCCGGAAACTGCCCGATCGTCAGTCTTCGCTTGGCGCCATCACTCTCGCGGACATAGACGGCCGTCCAGGATTTCACGCCGGACGGTGACACCCGAAGCACCAATCCGCGCACGATGTCATCCCAAAAGTCGGTTCGGACATCGACTTTGACTGTTTCGACAAAGCGGGTGGTGAGGTTCTTTCTCGGCACTGTCGACCTACTGATAAATTCGGCGGGTTTTGCACCAGGGTTCCAGTTGGGTTCCGTTGCAACGAAACTCGTTGAAACAGATATCAACAGCGAGAAACAGAAAAAGTCAAATTTTTTAGATGCTTGAATGTTTCAGCGCGTTTCAAGCTGTTCATGTTCGTTACGCAGAAGTCGCCTTTTAATCAGTAGGTCCAGGGTTCGAACCCCTGCGCGCTCACCAAACACTCACCCCTATGCCGTCTGTTTGCGACAGGAAATCACCGTATCGCCGGCTTCAAGCCCGACGATTTGCGACCCGTCGGTGATTTTGTAGGCGATTGCATAGAAGCCGGCTTCTCGATCTGTCGACCCTATCGACGTGTCGCTCTGCTTAACAACTTGAGCATGGCCGATCTGGGAACCAGTTCCGCCAAGCCCATTCGACTCTCCACCAATCCCAGCGTTGTAACCTCGATTGTAGGCATCCATTGCAACAATCGCTAAGAATAAATCGCTCGACATGTTCATTAGTTACGCTCCGTATCGAAGGCACCTGACGCTAAAGAGTTCGCTAAACGATTTTCTGCTTCAATTGTTTCGTAACGGCGGCCATCGAGCTTCTTGTCGTAGTACTCATCTAGCCACCCCAGCACCGTCTCCACCTCGCCCCTGGTCACCGGCGCGTCGGTGATCTCCAACGTGATCGATTTCAGCCGGTAGCCGGGCCCGAATGAGGTGGCGAGATTGTCCGGGTCGACACGGCGCACCGTCTGCGGGCTGCCGACATGTCCAAATGTCACCAGGCGAGGATAGTTTTCGCGCGGCAGCACCCGCGCGCCATGCATTTTTTCAAGCGCCACGTAGCCGGCCATGTGGCCTTCGGCCATCGTGTTGAGCTCGAACGCATAGAGCGCCCTTTTGGCTTCATCTGCAAGCAGCGCAAAGAGGTATGAACCCGGCCTCAGTTCGACAAACGCGGCTTCCCCGGCAACACGTCGGACCAACGTGACTTGGTGCGCGAGGATTTCCGGATCGTTGCGAACATTGATGCGCATGACGCTTTCGCCGGTGACGATCCCGTCCGGCGTCTCGACCTCCACGGTCAGCTTTTGGTGCCATTCAACACGCTCGCCACACCCCGCCAACATCGCGCCCGTCAGGCCCACGGCGGCCAGTGTCACACCGAAGCGCATTGGCCATGCCCTTCATGTTCGGCCTGCCGGGCGGCGCCGCGATTGCAGGCGTCGATAGCGAGTATGGCCAAAAACAGATCCTTGGAATTCGTCATCGTCGGCTCCTGACGAATTCATCCACACTCAAGGTCCCATATCCGCGCCGACTGTCGTTCGGATAACGCAGCGTCTCAGATCGTCCGCCGTTAACATTCGGATCAATCCTGTTTCCATCCAGCCACGGGAACAGCTTTGCCAGTTCTCCGTTTGTCACCGGCGCGTCGGTGATCTCCAGCGTGATCGATTTCAGCCGGTAGCCGTGGCCGAATGAGGCGGCGAGATTGTCCGGATCGACCCGGCGGACGCTCGTCGGATCGTCGATATCGCCGAAGGTGACGAGGCGCGGATAGGCCGCCGGCTCGACCGGGCGCGACGCACCCTTCGACTGCTTCGAGACGTCACGTATCAGGGGCAACAATCCGTCGGTATCGGACGGCCACCGCCTGTCGGAAAACACCCGCAGCGCCAGCCTTTCGGCCCCGCTGAGCAGCGCAAAGAGATATTGGTCGTCGCCAAGATTGACCACCACGGCCTCACCCGTTACGTCCGAATGGACATGCGGCGCGTCAGCAAGCAGATCCAGTTCGTCGCGCCAATGGACTTCCGTCACGGCGCTGCCAACGGCCACGCCATTTGGGGTTTCGACTTCCACCGTCAGCTTCTGGTGCCACTCCCACCCCGGGTAACCGAGCATTCTGCACCACGCCAGCACCACGCCCGCCAGCGCCAGCGCCATCAGCGTTGCGGCGAGGTTGCGCCGGCGGGCAGTCGATCCGGCGCGGGCCTTGCACTGCGTTGACACTGCGTCAGGTGGCATGGATGGCTCTTTTTACTTGCTGTAATACGGACATATACAACCGGCACTTGTTTATTGCGCGTTAAAACGACCGCTCACACAGTATCTATCGGCCGAATTCGTCTCCGAAACATCCGGCGCGGTGGACAGATCGCGCGGTCCCGGCCCATGCGCTCCCCGGAACTCCGGCCCGGCCGGGCGAAACGACTGGAAAACCTATCCACCGCACCTCACCCTCCGCCATGCTGGACCGCATGGATTACGGCTCGGATGAATGGTGGGAGGTGGCAATCGCGCGGCACCGCGCGGCGCTGCTGCGCATCGTCGCCGGCCTGTTCTTCATGGCCGGGCTCGACGCCGGCGGCGCCGACGTGTTGCCGCGTCCCGTCTGGCAACGGATCCTGCGGGTGCTCTATCCGGCCGAAAGCGCCACCCGTCGTCTGCTGGCGGTCGCGGCGCGCAACATCGCCGTCAAGCTGCACATCCGGCGGGCCAAACGCCGGCCGTTTGCCGGCATCGCGGCGGCAAAGGCCGATGCGCCCGCCGCTGCCGACACCGACGCCGATCTCGACCTGACCACGGTACCGGAGGACGCCGCGCTCGACGTGCCGGCGTCGGTCGTGGCCTGCCTGATGGTGAAGGACCAGAGCCCCCGGCCGATGACCAACATCGTCTACCGGGGCAAACAAGTGCCGGTCGGCCGGACGCCCTGGCTGCCGAAGCCGCCGAAGCCGGCAAGACAAACAGCGCCGTCGCGCAATCCGGCCTTCGCGCTGTTCGACCCGCCGATCGATTATGCGGCGATCTTCGCCGCCCCGCGCCCGAAACACACCGCCATGCCGCGCATCGGGTTGCTGACCGAATGGATACAGCCGGTCGCACCGCGTGAACCTGAAGCCTTGCCCGTCGATGCGCTTGGCCGGCCGCTGGTCAATGCCGCCCATGTCTGCCGGCGCGTCCGCGCGCTGAAAGCCGCGCTCGACGATCTGCCCGGCCACGCCATCCGCTTCGCAAGAAGAAGGGCGCGGCTTGATTCCAGCCTGACCTCAAGCCAGAGCCAGGTCGGGTTCGCGTCAGCGAGCGAAGCGAAGCTTAAGGACGCGAACCAACCAGGACACACCGCACCGGTCACGAAGATCCAGATACCCTTGCGCACCGGCCATCCGCCCGGCCGGCGGCGACGACCGGAACTGCAGATCGACGACATCCTGAGAGATTGCGACGCGCTCGCGCGTTATGCGCGGGCGCGTCGGGCCCCCGGCAACGGTGAGGAGCTTTCCGCTGCGCGGACGAAAAGCCAACGATTTGGCTTTTCGCGCGACGAACGCCCGTAGCCATAGCGAAGGGCCGAACGAGGCGCTTGAGGCCGGGGCAGAAAACCGCTCGCAAGGCAGGCGCGGTACCGGCACGAGTGCACCCGACGTCATCGCGAACCTATACCCCTAAATTTTAAGAAAATGACGCTAGGGGATGACGATCGAGGCGAATTCTCCTGTTCGGGCCATGGAACTGAAAACCGATACGCAAACCGGCCTGTCCATTGCGGTCGTTGGCATCTTTTACGTGGCCGCGCTGCAAGTGCCGCTTTCGCTTGGCATCACGCCCGATGTCAGCTGGCTGCTGACCGTCGCCGAACGCATGCTTTCAGGCGAAACGCTCTATCGCGACATTCTGGAGTATAATCCGCCCTTTTCCGTCTGGATCTACACCGGTCCTGCTGCGCTGTCGTTTTTCACCGGCCTGTCCAGCGAAACCCTGCTGCTGTTCCAGTTCTCGGCCCTGTTTTTCCTGTCCTTTGCGGCCTGTCTGGTGATCGGCGCACACGCCGGATTGCTTCCCAAGGGTGCCGCCGCGCCGCTACTCGCATTGTGGGTGGCCGTTTTCGTGTTGTTGCCGAACTACACGTTCCTGCAGCGCGAACACTTCGCCATCGTCGCCTTCACGCCGTGGCTGGTGTTGCAGGCGGCGCGTTGGCACATCGGCCCGGCCTTTCGCCTGTCGGTCTGGATGGTCGTTCTTGGCGGCCTGTCCTGCGCCGTCATGGTGATGACCAAACCGTACTATCTGCCGACCGTATTGCTGCCGGTGGCCGGTCTGATGCTGAAGACCCGCTCGCTGCGGCCGCCTTTCCATCCGGAAAACCTCCTCGGCGCTGCGGTTGCCGCCGCCTATGGCCTGGCAGTGTTGACGCTCTACCCGGACTATCTCGAATTCCTCTATCCAATCCTCGATGTCGTCTACCTTCCGGTCCGCACGCCGGATGCGACCATGTTTTTCCTGATATGCGGCGGCGTCCTGCTGCTGGCCGTCGCGCTGGCCGCCCGCCCGCGCGACTGGTCGCCCCTGGCGATCACCGCAGCGCTCGCCGCAAGCGGCCACCTCGCCGGCATCGTCGCGATGGGCAAGGCGTTCACCTATCATGCCCTGCCTGCGCTTTGCCTTCTGGTGCTGGCCTTCGCGGCCCAGCTTGCAGCGCGCTGCTTTCCGGAACCCCGGCCCTCTGCGACCGGCACTCTTGCGCTGACGCGGATCAGCGTCTCCATCGTGCTGGTGGGCACGGTCATCTGGCTGGTGTCGGATGTCTACCGGCGCGGCGAATTCGTCGACCCGGTGCTCGCCAACCACCTGAAGGCAAACCACGCGGGCCAGACCTTTGTCAGCGTTTCGCCAAGCTTTGCCGACAGCCATCCGCTCGTACGGATCGCCGGCGGGCGATATGTCGGGCCGCATGGCGCCATGCTGGCGACCGATTACGGCATGCAGGTATTGTGGCAGAACCCGGACATGGATACGCGCGCCGTACGCCGCGAAATCGAGCGCGAGCGCGCGATCTACGCCGCCGCGATCCTTTCGCGGCAACCGGGCATTATCCTCGTGTCAGACCGGGCGGACAGGCCCGGCGATTCGGCCTGGGAAACGATCGCGCAGGCGCAATCCGGCGGCCGGACGATCGGGCAACTCTATGTGGTCGATGCAAGATTCGACGGCATGACAGTCCTGCGGCGACGCAAGGGCGTGTCCGGGTCGTTTGCGCAGTGAGCGCCGTTGCAAAACGCTGACGTTCCTGGCCCGCTTCGCGTTCCGCTCCCGGTCACTGCACAAATCTCCGGCGTTCAAGCAAACCAATCTGACCAAGACACGCTCCAAAAAGCTGCGGACGGGCTTTCACTTCGGCCCAATTTGGCCTTTATTTCTGCTAGGAGTGACGAGTTTCAATCGGGCGTTGCACGAAGCGGCTGCTCGCCATGTGAAGTCTAGAGGTACCAACCCAATGAAAAAGACAGCTATTCTGGCGATGGCCGGCGCGCTCGCGTTCACATCGGCTTGCACCAGCATCGATCCGTTTACCGGTCAGCAGAAGGTTTCCAACACGGCGGCAGGCGCCGGCATCGGCGCCGGCGTAGGGGCGCTTGCCGGACTTGCGGCCGGCGGCGACGACCGCCGCAATGCCCTGATCGGCGCAGGTATCGGCGCTTTGGCTGGCGGGGCCATCGGCAATTTCATGGACCGCCAGGAAGCCGAATTGCGCGCCCAGCTCGCCGCGAGCGGCGTCAGCGTGACGCGCGCCGGCAACAACATCATCCTGAACATGCCGAGCAACATCACCTTCGCCGTCGATCAGGACCAGGTGATCCCGGCGTTCTATCCGACGCTCGATTCGGTAGCCGTGGTGCTGCGCAAATACAACCAGACGCTGATCGACGTTTACGGTCATACCGACTCGACCGGGTCCGACGACTACAACCAGTCGCTTTCGCAGCGCCGCGCCAATTCCGTCGCCAACTATCTGGCGGTGCGCGGCGTCAACCAGCAGCGCGTGCTGGCAACCGGTTTCGGCGAAAGCCGGCCGATCGCCGACAACTCCAGCGAAACCGGTCGCGCCCAAAACCGGCGCGTCGAGATCCAGATCGTTCCGCTGAGCTGATCGGCCTGTTCTAAAACAGTGCGGGCGGCCGCGTGCCGCCCGGCTTACGTCCGGTCTTCAGATGCCCGCTCGGCGTCACGTGCCCGCATCTCCTCGATGTCGTCGGCGATAAGCGCGAGATGCTGTTCGATCAGCGACAGGTTGGCGATCAGGCCGCAAATCAGCGCCGCCACGACCAGACCGCCGACAAGTCCAAGCCCTGCGCCGAATGTCAGGTTCTCGCCAGTGGCTCCGGCGATCCGGTAACCGGCCTAGGCGCCGCCGCCGACAATGACCGCCGCCAGCGACGGATTGACCGCTTCCAGCAGTTCGGCGAGGGGCCTCGAAAACCACATGGCAAACTCCGCTGTTGAAAGCCCGCCAAGTCCTACCGCCTTTCCGGCTGGTCTGGAAGCGGCCGTCCGTGCGTCTCGCTCAACTGCCCGCCAGCAGCGCGTCGATCTCGTCGCGCGACGGCATCGACGGAGCGGTGCCCTGCCGCGTCACCGAAATTGCAGCCGTCGCGCAACCGAACCGAACCGCCTCGACCGGCGAGCGGTTCTCGGCCAGCGCGACCGCGAAACCGCCATTGAAGGCATCGCCCGCGCCGGTCGTTTCGACAACCGGTCCGGCGTTGAATGGCGGGACATGTTCGGAAACGCCGTTGCCATGGATCAACGCGCCGCGTTCGCCCAGCGTGATGACCGCGGTGCCAACGCCCTTCTGGAGAAAAATCTCCGCTGCCGCGCGCGCCTGATCGATCGTCTCGACCGGCTTGCCTGTTATCGCCTCGGCCTCGGTTTCGTTCGGCGTGACATAGCTGCACAGTGCCAGCATCGCATCGTCCACCGGCGCGGCGGGCGCCGGATTGAGGATCGTCTGCGCGCCGCCCGCCCTTGCGATGGCCAGCGCGTGGTGGGCCGCATCGATCGGCTGCTCGAGTTGGGTGATGAAAACCGACGCCGATGAAATCGCGCCGGCGTTGCGGTCGATATCGGCGGGCGCGATGGTCGCGCCGGCACCGGGGCTGATGATGATCGCATTGTCGCCTGAAGCATCCTCGACGAAGATGTAGGCGGCACCGGTGTAACTGCTCGGATCGCGCTCGACCGCCGCCTTGACACCGGCGGCTGTCCAGGTCTCCATAGCGATATCGGCAAAGGCATCATCCCCTGTTCGCGAGATGAAGGTAACATCGCCGCCGGCTTTCGCAGCCGCCACCGACTGGTTGGAGCCCTTGCCGCCCGGACCCAGCACAAAGCTCTTTCCGAGGATCGTCTCGCCCATGCGTGGCTGGCGTTCGGCCCGGTAGGATGTGTCGGCCACGAAAACGCCGAGAATTGCGATGCTGCCGTCGGGCATTCGGTCTCCCCCTTTTGTTATTGCTTGTTGAAACGCCCGCAGTTGCCGGGACGTTCCGTCGCGTCGAAACAAGGGACGTATTCCCGAGTTTGTCAATCGGATACAGGCAATGGTTGATCGCGATCAACGCGTTGTTGGCCGAGGGCGGACAAACTCGAAGCCGTTTCGGGCTGGTATGCGCCGCAAACAAGGAACCAACCGTTGATGGACAAAATGGAACTCGAAGTAGACATCCCGCCCGATCGACTGGTTGCCTGGCTGCAGCACGACTTCGCGACCTCCGCGCAGCCGCGCTTCGAGGTCAGTGCCAATCGCGTATTCGTCGAAGAACCCGTCAGCGGCGGACGGGCCGGTCTTGATGTGAATGACGACGAAGCCGCGTTGTCGGGCTTTGGCGTGCTTGAAATACGCCCATTGCCGGTTGGGGTCGGCCGCTGGTCGCTGCGCCTGCAGATCGAAGATGCGCTGGCCGATCACCTGCCCGACGAAGGCGGGGTGCCCGACGAGCCGGAAGAAATGACCCTCGAAGGTTTCGAGGCGGCATTCATCGCGCCCGGCCGCGGCTTGAGTTACGCCACGCTCGAGATAGCCGACGAACAGGCCCGCAGCGGTTTCGACAGCTTTCTTTCAGACCTTCAGTCGGGCCGCCACTGATTTCTGCGACGGCACGAAACCGAGCGGCGTCTTTTACCGGCTCGATATTGTACAATGCCAGTTCGGGCCGCTAACCTGCGCGTTCAGCCGCGCTTCAACGGAGAACAGGCCTTTGTGCCGATTGTTTGCCATGCGGGCCAGCGCGCCCACCCGAGTCGAATGCAGCCTTGTCGAGGCGCAAAACGCGCTGATGCGGCAAAGCCGGATGGATTCGCAGGGCATCGTGCATGGCCATGGCTGGGGCGTTGCCGATTACCGCGACGGCCCGCCATCGGTCGAACGGCAGACCTGGGCCGCGTTCCACGGCGAACACTTCCGCAAGGCTGCGGCGCGGGTCTATGCCAACACCGTTGTCGCCCATGTTCGGCATGCAACAATCGGCGGCCCCGCACTGGAGAATACGCATCCCTTTCAGCATGGCCGCTGGACATTCGCCCATAACGGAATGATCCCGAATTTCCCGGCGGTCCGCGACCTGATGATCGGACATATCGACCCGGTTCTGCGCAACAACATCAACGGCGTGACCGACAGCGAGCACATTTTCTACTACATTCTGAGCCGGTATGTACGGCATCCCGAACGCCCCCTGATCAAGACCGTCCGCGAGGCGCTCGTCCAGGTGGTCCAATGGACCGAGACGGTCGGAATGACCGACGAATTCGGCCTGAATATCGTGCTGACCGATGGCGAGCAGCTTGTCGGATCGCGCTACGGGCGCACCCTGTGGACGCTTCGGCGCGACAGTGTCACTGTGTGCGATGTCTGCGGCAAAACGCATGTTCACCTTGCCCCCGGGCAGGACTACAGAGCCATTGAAATCGCATCCGAACCGATTACCGACGAAAACTGGCGACAGGTCCCCGAAGGTACTGTCTATGCCATTGATTCCAACTTCTACCTGATCACCGAGCAACTGTTCGCGGGCTCCGATCCGGGTCTGGTCGCGTCGGCCGGCTGACAGCCGAGTGTTCCAAAGGCCGGGCCGGCCTATCCCCGCGTGAAAACGAAAAAGCGATCTTCGCAGCCTAGCCCGGGTTTGGCATCGTCCTCGAATTCAACTGTCCGTCCGGCTCGTGATAGATCCAGCCCGCCTCTCCCGATAGCGCCTCCTCGCGGATCAAAGGTGTGATCCCGAAGAAGCGGCGCGAGCGGCCGAGCGTCTGATACTCGATGCAGGCTGTGGTTCTCTCTGGCAGAGACTGTCCGTCGAACATCGCCACATCGCCGTCCAACCGTCCATGCAGCCGAGCATCACCCGCCACATTGCAAGGGGGCCAATGCCTGCCGGGGCATCGTCATAGCGCGAAGGGGATCTTCACCGCCGCTTCGGACGTGTTGTTATGTAGTGTGACCATGAATCCCGGCCTGTGAAAGACCCTGTCGGGACCGGGAAGTAGCGAATTTGATCGACTTTTCGGACGATCGGCTTCTCCGACAGTTCTGTGCCGATCTCGTCCCTGCTGTGGGCTCCGGCATTCGATCGCTCGTACCTTCCGCCTTCTCGGCCGGGGTCGCAAAACGGCAATTCCCGTCCAGTGCGCAGACGAAGGTGTTTTCATCCGTCCCGCTGGCCAGGACCGGTGTCGGCAGGAACGTGAATGAATACGCAAGCGCGCTCACAGCGCCGAAAAAGCCGATGGAAATACATCCTCCTGCAATCAATTATGTGCCAATGTTGCAACTCGCTCACCTAACGTCATTGCAAAAATGATGAGATGTGTCACTGCTGCCGCCTTACGCGAAACTGCCTGCAAAACCGGTTTGCCCGCGGGAAGACGTGGAGAGCAATTCCTTGATCGATACGCTGGAGGAGCGCGGACCGCACTCCTCCAGCTATCCCCCTCTGTCCAGCCTCTTTCGTGGGCTGATTAGGTCAGAGCGTTAATCAATGCACTCAATCGAAAGATCACGCGGTCACGCGTGCCCGAAACGCGTCCGCCAAGTCGATCGCCAACCGGCGCAGGTCGAACTCCGGATTGGCAGCGATAAACTCCCGGACAATCGCATCTGGAATGGCGCTACAGCCGTTGAAGACTCCGGCAATCGATCCCGCCATGGTCGCGATAGAATCGCTGTCATTGCCGATCGACGCACCGAGCCGGACCGTGTGCCAGGGATCGAAATCGGCATAAGCCAGGATCGCGATCGCACATGGAACCGACTCTGCCGCGAATACCGAATTGCCGATTTCCGCTTCCAGCCATGCAAGAAACCGTGTGTCGTCTTCGCACGCCGAAGCGATTTCGAGCGCCCTGTTCAGTCGGGCCTGAAATCTGGGACCAGCTTCAAGCCTGGCGTGTTTTGCAGCCAGTTTGCGCCCTTCAAGCGCGCCTTGAATGCACCCGTCAATAACTTCGCCGGGCGAATCCGCGACCATCGCCGCCGACACGCCGCCGGAGATCGAACAGGCAGCTTCGATTGCGACACTCGCATCGTGGGAAGGCAGGCACGTTTTCAAGGTGTATTCGGCGGTTTTTGCAATATCACCGGAAAAACACATGCCGACAGGTGCTGCACGCATGGCCGCGCCATTTGTTGCGCCGACATTGGTCATCTTTCTGTCGGACGCGCCTATCAGCCCAAATCGTGTCGGATCCTCTCCCTTGCGAAGCGCGGAGACCATTGCCTCTGTGCTCGGCCCCATGAACCCGGCCTTTGGCGAGGTGTGGTGCCAGTCGAGCAGACAGGCGATCCAGTCCTTGTTCTCGAAGGCCGGCCCATGTTGCGCCAATGCGCCCGCGAGATAGTACATCTGACTGGCGTCATCCGTAATCTCGGCGATCTTGCCATGATTGGCGCCGGCAAATGTGTCGGGCGGTGGCGTATAAAACCTTTCGATCAGTCCCGGACCAAACCGCTCGACAATTTCGCTCATGGTGTATTGCTCGGTCGGCGCGCCGAGCGCGTCGCCAATACCCGCGACAAGTAGACCCGAGTGAATCTTGTCGGCCACCGATCCGGTGCTAGGCATGTTCCTGTCCCTTGCTTTTCCTGAGCGCCTGCAGTGCGCGCGATATCGCGGTCTTTTCCCGACGTCCTGTCACCCAGCTGAACAGCAGCAATGCGATAATGGTCAGCACGGGTGCGACCGCGAAAACGACCGGTGTCGGAACGCCGAGCAGACCAAGCTGAGCTGCAAAGACGCTGGCAAGTCCGAAGAAGGCTGCGGCGCCTGCTGTTCCGAGTACCGATCGTGCGCCAAGAAAAATGGCAGCCAGTGCGAGAAAGCCGCGACCGGCAGTCATGTTGGACTGGAACAGCGTGAGATATCCCATCGAGAGATAAATTCCGCCGAGGCCGGCAAGAAGACCGCTGAGCAGGATCGCGTAATACTGGATGCGCTTGACCGGCAGTCCGGCCGTTCGACATGCTTCCGGGTTTTCACCGACCGCTCTGAGGTGAAGTCCAAGCCGCGTTTTATGCAGGAAAAGCCAGACCAGGACGATCGACAGCAATGCAGCGTAGATGAGGATATGGTGGCCGTCACCGTTGGCGCCTGCCAAGAGCGCACCAATAACCGGCAAATCGCCCAGAAATCCGGGAGCAATGCTGGGGAGCGCATAACTGGTCAGGCCGGCTGATGACCCCTTGTCGCCGGATATCGTGAACAGCAGAAAGACCGTCAACCCGGCGGCGAGAATGTTGATACCTATGCCCGCGATGATCAGATTGGCGTCGAACTCCAGATAGAAAACGGCCAGGACCAAGGCGAGAAACACGGCGGCGAAAAGGCCGAGCGCAGCGCCGAACAGCGCAAAGAACAGCGGTCCGGCGTCCGGCCAGAGCACGGCCGCCCAGGCCGAACCAACGACGCCGGCAAAGGCCGCGATCAGCATCATGCCTTCGAGCGCGACATTGATGACGCCGGCAAGCTCCGAGATCAGACCGCCCAGAGCGGCAAAAACCATCGGCGTTGCCGCACGCAGGATGGCCGCGAAGAAGGAAACGGTCAGCAGCGTATGTAGGAAATCGAAAACACTCACGATCGGGCGCCTCTCAATCCAAAAATGCTGCCCAGTCGCGGCAAGAGTTTTTCGGAAACAATCAGGAGAATGATGATGGCTTGAACGACCAGCACCATTTCTCGGCTAACGTCGGTGGTACGCTCCATCACCTGTGCGCCGGCACGGAGGTAGCCGTAGAAGAGCGCTGCCGGGATGATCAGTCGAGGGTCGTTGCGCGCCAGAAGCGCAACCACTATGCCCTCAAATCCGAGGCCGATGGGGAAGTCCGTCGGCAGCCGCTTCAAAATCGCATTTGCGATATGGAAGCCCGCCATGCCTGCGACCGCTCCCCCCAGCGCCATCGACAGTGCCACCGCGCGCTCCACCGGCATGCCCATCTGCCGGGCAAAGTTCGCATTGTGGCCGACGGTGCGGATTTCATATCCGATGTTGGTTCGGGCCAGCAGAAAATATCCGGCCAAACAGACGATCGGCGCCACGAAAACCAGCACAGTGACATTGGTGCGCCTGAGCAGGGGCTCGAGGATCGCCGAGTCCTGAAAGTAGTGCGTCACTATGAAACCCGCCGTGGGATCACGCATGACGTTGAGGACGATGTAGATAAAGAACTGTATCGCGATCACGTTGAGCATCAACGTCGTCACGATTTCATTAGCCCCTGCCCGCGCCTTCATGATGCCCGGCAACCAACCCCAGAAGAAGCCGGCCAGCACCGCCGCGATGAATGCGAGCGGGAGCAGGATCATTCCGGGAAGCGGCAAATATATACTGACGGCGGCCGACGCCAGCGCGCCGAGAAACAACTGCCCGTCGGCGCCCAACGAAAATTGCCGGGCGCGGAAGGGTAACGCAACGGCGAGACCGACGAAGGCGAGCGTCGTTGAGTCTTCAAGGAACGTCCCGAAGCGGCTCATGCCACGCCAGCGCCAGGTCCCGTCGTCCAGGATGGACAGCGAAGGCAGCGGCCCCGTCAGGATCGCGGAATAAACCTTGCGTGGCTCATCGCTGACGAAAAACACGATGATCGTCCCGATAAGGAGCCCGATCGCGATGACGATCAAGGTCTTTCCGAACTCATAGGCTGTTCTCTGCCAGCCGCTCACGACGGAACTCATGCTGTGCACTCTTCAGGCCCGGCGATGACCGCCGATGCGTCAGCCTGTCGTTTCGCGCCGAGCATGTAGAGCCCGATTTCATTTTCGTCGGCTTCATCGGCCCTGAAATGAGCGACGATCTCCCCCTTGAAGAGAACGGCGATGCGGTCAGACAGGGCCATCGTCTCTTCAAGGTCTGCCGAAATCAGCAGAACCGCAGCGCCGGAATCGCGGATGTCCACCAAGCGCTGCCGTAACCCTTCGGCAGCACCAATATCGACACCGCGCGTCGGCTGTGCCGCGATCAGAAAGCGCGGGTTTTTCGTGAATTCCCGGCCCAGCACCACCTTCTGCATATTGCCGCCGGAAAGCGCGCTGATCGACACCTTTTCCGAGTTTGTCTTGACTTCAAAGCCCGAGATCATATCGCGGGCGGCCTCGCTCATTTTGTTCAACGCGCGAAATCCCCGATGCGAGAAAGGCTCGTCCCGGTAATGCGCCGCGACAAAATTCTCCTCGATAGAGTGCTCCAGAACGATACCGTCATGAATTCGATCCTCGGGGATGTTCGAGATGCCAAGGGAGCGCGCGTGTCGCACGCCGCGGCCGGTGAAGACCTCGCCACCTATCCGTCCGTGCCCGAGGGCCGGGTCCAGCAGGCCGATCATCGACTGGCCAAGCGCGGCCTGGCCGTTTCCCTCGACGCCTGCGATCCCAAGGATTTCGCCTGGGCGAATCTGAAACGAGACATCATCGAGACGCGCCCGGCCGCGCGCCGAAATCACGGTAAGCCCCTGAACATCTATGAGAGGCGGATTGTCGGGTTTGCTGCGCTGAGCCGCAATGTAAGACACTGGACGGCCGACCATCATTTCGGCGATCTGCAGCGGTGTGACGTCTGCGGCCTTGACCTGGCCGGTCAGCTTGCCGTCGCGCATCACCGTGACGCGGTCTGCTACCTCTTTGACTTCCGCCAGCTTGTGGGTGATGAAAACGACCGTCATCCCGCGCTCCGTCAAGCCGCGAATGGCGCTGAACAGATCGCGCGTCTCCTGTGGCGTCAGCACCGAGGTCGGCTCATCCAGCAGCAGAATTTCTGCGCCCTTGTAGAGGGCCTTCAGGATTTCGATGCGTTGCTTAAGGCCGACTGCCAGCGTCTTGACCTGCGCGCGAGGATCGAGCGTCATCCCGTATTCTTCGGCCAAAGCTGCGGTGTTGGCCTCCATCGCGCCGCGGTCAAGAAACAATCCCCTGATGGTCTCGTTTCCGAGCGCGATGTTCTCAGCCACCGACAGGTTCTCAACCAGCATTAGATGCTGGTGGACCAAGCCGATCTTGCGCTCAATCGCGTCTTGGGGAACGGCAAACTCGACTGGTGCACCGCCAATGCGGATTTCCCCGCTGGTCGGGGCCTCCAGGCCATAGAGCATCTTCATGACCGTCGACTTGCCGGCGCCGTTCTCGCCAACGATCGCATGGATCTCACCGCGCTTGAGATCGAACGAAACGCCGTCGACCGCTACGGTCCCGTTTGCGTAGGTTTTTGAGAGATTTCGTGCTTCGAGCACGACCTTTTCTTCGCCGGCCATGGCGCGCCTTCCCGTCAACAGCAACGGAGAGCCGCGCCATCAGAGCACGGCTCTCCAAATCAAGTTCCGATCAGAATGCAGTCGGAACTTCGATGCTGCCATCGACGATTTTCGCAGAAAGTTCGTCGAGCATGTCCAGCGTGTCCTCGGACACGTATTTCTTGGTGATGTCGTTGATGGCGAGGCCGACACCACCGGTTTCCAGGCCCTGAGCCTCGGGGAAACCGAAGATGTTTTCTCCTTTGAGATGCCGCTCCATGGCGCTCACCAGAGCATTATCGACGTTTTTCATCACCGAAGTGACGATCCGGTTGGCGATTTCAGGGTTGGATTCCATGAAGATCGCCGCTTGGTCGGAATCGACGCCGATTGCCAGACGCCCTTCGTCAGCGGCCGCTTCCAAGACCCCCTGCCCGGTGCCGCCAGCGACCTGGAACACGATGTCCGCGTTCTGGCTGTACTGCGCCAGAGCCATTTCCTTGCCGATGGCCGGATCGCCAAAGTTGTTGGCGTACTGGCTTAGAATATTCACGTCGGGCAAGACGGACTGGGCACCGGCCTGATAGCCGACGAGGAAGTCGTTTATAACCGGGATGTCCATGCCGCCGACGAAGCCGATCGTTTCTTCCGGGTTGAGACCGTCGCTATCTGTCGTGGTCAATGTACCGGCGAGAGCGCCAGCCAGATAAGATGCCTCGTTCTGCTTGAACAGAAGTGAATGCACATTCTCGCAACCGCACTTTGCGTAGTCGACGATCCCGTCGAAGAGAATGAATTTGATCTCCGGAAACTCCTGCGCCATCTGCTCGACATAGGAGACCATCGTGAAGGTGCCGGTGATGATGATGTCGTACTCGCCGCTGTCGGCCAGATCGATCATCCCGGATTCCCAACGCGTCGGATCGAAGCCGGCTTCGACCGTGCGGGTTTCGAGCCCCAAGTCGCTTGCAAGGCGATCCATCCCGCGCTGGGCGCTGTCGAAGAAGGACTTGTCGCCAAGCGTGCCGTTGACGAAGAACGCGACTGCAGGCTTGTCCATGGCAGCTGCCGGTGCGGTCACGACAGCGAGCCCGAGACCTGCGGATAGGAAGATGCTTTTCATTTTACCCCTCATTGGTTTGATCTAGTTGCCAATATTTCGTCGTCGCACGACCGTGTCGTAACTGTAGCTCTGGACATATTTCATCACGCAGAATTCAATTGGACGCAGGTCTTCGGCGACCGTAAGGCGTTCTATGCGAAGCAGGGGCGCGCCCGGCGGCACGTTGAGCCATTCGGCTTCATCGTTCTCCGCCGAAACGGCGCTGATGCTCTCCGCCGCATCGGTTAGAACGATGCCGAACTCGTTTCTGAGGATGCCGTAAAGACTGCCGAACTCGCCGAATTGAGCCTGTGTGAACCTGTCCGGATCATCGACACAAAGCCAGGAATCGTGGACGCCGATCGGCGCCTCATCTAACCTGCGGATCCTGCGGACGCGCGCTACCAGCGCGTTTTCCTCGAGCTTCAATGGCTCCGCCACTGCCTTCGGTGCGGCAATGGGACCGCAAAACAGGATTTCTTGATCCACGGCGCGGCCGTTGCGCGCCGCCTCGTCGCTCAGCCCTTCTATCGACCGCTGCATGTCCCGCAGCGGTTCGGGTGCAACGAATGTCCCCCTGCCATGCCGCGATACCAGATAGCCCCGCGCTTCAAGCAACTTGATTGCCTTGCGCATCGTTTCGCGACTGACATCGAATTCTTCCGATAAAGCCCGCTCGGACGGCAGCGCCTCACGCTCCAGAAAACCGCCGGCGTCGATAGCCTCGGCCAGCGCACTGGCGACCCGCATGTACCGTGACACGGTCATGCGACTTTCCCTGATCGAGCTAAGGAGCAGATGCGCTCGGCCTCCTGGAACTGCGTTACATTCACAAGACAATCTTGCGTTTTGGGTATATGGTACGTACCACTGAGTTCGATTGCAGTCAATAATGGGGGGACCAGCACGATGTCCAGTAGAACCGGACAACCAACACAGGCGCGTCTTCACCGCACACCATCACGGAAAACGCACTTGGTCAGCGACCCATTACCGCAGGCGCCTACAGGCCGATGACAAAGATCATTCTCGACTGTGATCCCGGCATTGACGATGCGCTGGCGATACTTTTTGCGTTGGGCGACCCGGATCTCGAGGTCATGGCCATTACCGCGGTCGCCGGGAACCGCCCGGTTACCCAGACCTTTGAAAATGCACGCCGGCTGGCGGCGTTGGCGGGACGCAGCGACATTCCGGTCTACAAAGGCGCAGCAGCCCCGCTTGGCGGCAGCATGCCCCGCACCAATCTCGTGCATGGCGCGGACGGTCTGGGCGGTGTGGACTTGCCACCGTCACAAGGTGAATTCCTGGAAAGGCCCGCTGCACAGGCCATAATCGACATTTTGGCGAACGAAGACGAAAACACGATTTCATTAGTCGCCATCGGCCCTCTGACAAACTTGGCATTGGCGCAGTCGCTGTCGCCGGAAACCTTTGCTCGCGCCGAGCGGTTGGCGATCATGGGGGGATCGGTCACGATCCCGGGGAACGTCACACCGGCCGCTGAGTTCAACTTTTGGGCCGACCCCATCGCAGCCGACCAGATATTCCAGAGCAATGTTGAAATAGAGCTGTTTGGCCTCGATGTGACCTCGCAGGCCATCTGCACGGAAGAGTGGCTGAATGCACTGGCGCGGCTGCCTGGCCCAGCCGCCGAACCGATTTCGCATATGATTGCCAACTATTTTGCTGAAGACCCGCTCTTGCATGATCCCTGCCCCATTGCTTGGCTCATGAAACCGGAGCTGTTTACATCGACCCCAATGCATATCCGCATCGAGACCGCCGGACCAAGATCCGTTGGTCAGAGCATCGGATGGATGCCTGAACGACCGGACAGTCCCGCAGCACCGAACGCCCGGGTTCATACCGGCGTGAACGCCGAGGGCCTGCTGACACTCATGTATGAACGACTTTATTCACTGGGCGCGAACTCAACATGCTGACTGTATTCGGAGATCCCACACTCGACCACATCTACGAGTTGAAAGATCCCGTCGTGCGCGGCGGCAAGATGCTGGGCCTGTACACAGAAGAAGTGCCCGGCGGGACGACAGCAAACGTAGCCTGCGCCGCCGCGCGTTTCGCGCTTCCCAGCCGTGTGGTCGGACGGGTGGCAGCCGGTGGAGAGGCGCAGCTACATCGAGAGAGTTACACGGCTTTCGGTGTCGATACGGATCGGCTGGTCGAGGTCGAAACCGCACGCGGAACCCATGCCATCATCGCAGTCGATGACGATGGGGAAAAGACGCTGATCTACGCGCCGATGGACGCCGCGCCGATTTCCCAAACCATCGTTTCAGAAGCCATTTCCGAAACCCGGTATGCCTATGTGATGGCCGCCGACTTCCAAACCATTTCGGCATATGCCGGCGAAGCCCAAGCGACGATTTGCGTGGATGTCGATGCCGCGGCGGGTCTGACATTGGAGCAGTTTGAAAGGCTCCGGCGGGAGACAGACATCCTGTTCATCAACGATATCGGCTTCAGGAAACTGACCGGCAACGAACCGGATCAGGACGGGATGCGCAGTCTGATCGGGCCTCGAACGGAAATTGTCTGCTGCACCGGAGGTGGCAACATCACCTACATGGCCACAAGGCGCGACGGCGCTTTAACGAGTTTCTCCCGTGCCGCTCTCCAAGCTGATGTCGTCGACACCACCGGAGCGGGCGACTGCTTCAACGCCGGTTTTCTTGCCGAACTTTCGCGCGGTCAATGGCCGGAGGCCGCATTGGATTTCGCGATGGCGGCTGGCGCTCTGGCAACCGAAACAAGAGGGGCTCGCGCAGCGGTACCGGATCTCGGGGCGGTGCGAAACCGCTTGGCAGGTGCGTCATGATACAGCCGGAATTCATAACCCTGACCGGTGCCGACCGAGCGGAACTGGCCGCTGACATGAATCGTCTGGCGGCTTCATACAATGGGCGGATCGAGTGGGGTATTCTTCTGTCGGACGAGCTTGTCGGCACGCCGCGTTTCCCGGCAAGCGATGCAGTCGAGACCTTCCGGCGCACAGGTCTCCGCCTGTCGGCCCATATTTGCGGGACGTTGGCGCAGCGCATCCTGGCTGGAGAAGACATCGCACTCGATCTGAGCGGCTTCAGCCGGGCGCAGGTCAACCAGCTGGGCCGCCACGCGTCAGCAGATGAAGTCGACAACGCCGTCGCGTTCGGACAAAGGCGTGGAATTCGAACCATCCTGCAATGCGGCGATGCCTATCCGGACGACCTTCGCGTCGACTGGCTTCTCGACAACTCGTTCGGCCAGGGCCGAGAGCTGTCGAAAGTTCCGCCGCTGACGGCAACCAGCGCGTTTTGCGGAGTTTCCGGAGGGCTGTCTGCGGCGAATGTCAGGGAAGTCATGACCCGGGCCGAGCCGCAGATTGCGTACCGGCGTTACTGGTTGGATGCGGAGTCGGCGCTGTTCGACGCGAATGGGTTCTCTATTCATGCCTGCATACGGTTCGCGCAGGCGGTCTTCCGCTAACTATCTGAAAACGCTGGTGCCCCCGGAGAGACTCGAACTCCCGACCCACTGATTACAAATCAGTTGCTCTACCAACTGAGCTACAAGGGCGTGCGGCGCGAGATATCATATACACCATTGCTGTAAAGAGACTATTTCAAAAGCTTGTGATAGGCGGATTGAATATCGCATTCGAAAGGCATGCCCACGCCATGACGCAACCCTCGATCGCCTTTGTTTCCTCCGACACGCCGGAGGCACGTGAGTCTGCGTCCTTGCTGACCACGCGGTACGGCCAGGAAAGCATCGAGAACGCTGACGTCATTGTCGCGCTTGGCGGCGACGGCTTCATGCTGCAGACGCTGCACGACTTCATGAACACCGGCAAACGCATTTACGGAATGAACCGCGGTTCGGTCGGATTCCTGATGAACGACTTTCGTGAGGAAGGCCTGCGTGAGCGAATCGATGCGGCGGTATCCGAAGCGATAAGGCCGCTGCGCATGCGCGCCGAGGACATGGACGGCAAGATTCACGAAGCGCTTGCAATAAACGAAGTGTCGCTGTTTCGGCAATCCTATCAGGCGGCGAAGATCGCGATTACCGTAGACGACACCCAGCGACTGACCGAACTGATCTGCGACGGCATACTTCTGGCGACGCCAGCCGGGTCGACTGCTTACAATCTGTCCGCACAAGGGCCTATCATTCCGATCGATGCGCCACTCTTCGCGTTGACGCCCGTTAGTCCGTTTCGGCCCCGCCGCTGGCGCGGCGCCCTGCTCCCCAATCGCGTGACGGTCCGTTTCACCGTTCAGGAGCCGGAAAAGCGGCCGGTCAACGCCGTGGCCGATCACACCGAAGTCAAATCGGTGCGCTGTGTCGACATTGCCGAAGCCACCGATAGGACGGCCACCATATTGTTCGATGCATCCCATTCATGGGACGAACGCATCCTCGCAGAGCAGTTTCGTTACTAAATCGATCCAAATGCCCGGTTTTCCGGGCTTTCTGTTGACAATTCCGCACGAAACGCATAGGCCAACGCGCATCAACTGTTGCGATGCAACAACACGTTTTCGACAAACGAAGCGCAGAACTCCTTTGGTATTATTCTCAGAACTCGGACTTTCGCAAAAAGTCCTGAACGCGGTGGAAGCCGCTGGCTACACCGAGCCGACGCCGATTCAGGAAAAGGCAATCCCCCACGCGCTGGCCGGCAAGGATGTGCTGGGCATCGCGCAGACGGGCACCGGGAAGACCGCGTCCTTCGTGCTCCCCATGATCACGCGCCTGGAACGCGGGCGCGCCCGGGCGCGTATGCCGCGGACACTGATTCTGGAACCAACCCGTGAACTGGCGGCGCAGGTCGAAGAGAATTTCAACAAATACGGTGCGAATCACAAACTCAACGTTGCCCTCTTGATTGGCGGCGTTTCCTTCGAAGACCAGGATCGCAAGCTGGAGCGTGGCGCTGACGTGCTGATCGCAACGCCCGGCCGGCTGCTCGACCATTTCGAGCGCGGCAAGCTGCTGCTGACCGGGGTCGATATCCTCGTCATCGACGAAGCCGACCGCATGCTCGACATGGGCTTCATCCCGGACATCGAACGGATCTGCAAATTGATTCCGTTCACGCGTCAGACGCTTTTCTTCTCCGCTACGATGCCGCCGGAGATAACGCGCCTTGCCGATCAGTTCCTGCAGGCGCCGGTGCGCGTCGAGGTTGCGCGCCCGTCGACAACAGCGGCGACTGTGGAACAGCGACTTCTCGGCGTTTCAAACAAGGATTTCGAGAAACGCGCCGCATTGCGTGATTTGATACGCGATCAGGATAACCTCAAGAACGGAATCATCTTCTGTAACCGCAAGCGCGACGTGTCCGAATTGTTTCGCTCGCTCGACCGCCACGGTTTCTCGGTTGGCGCACTGCATGGCGACATGGACCAGCGCTCACGCATGGCGATGCTTCACAATTTCAAGGAAAATAAGATTCAGCTGCTCGTCGCATCGGATGTCGCGGCGCGCGGTCTTGACATTCCGGATGTCAGCCATGTTTTCAACTTCGACGTTCCGATCCATGCGGAAGACTATGTCCACCGCATCGGCCGGACCGGTCGCGCAGGTCGAGAAGGCAATGCGTTCACGCTGGTGTCGAAGCCGGACACCAAGCACCTTCACGCCATTCAGGACCTGATCAAAACAGAAATCGAGTGGTTGTCGCCGATTCCCGAAGCTCAAGGCGACGAAGATGACGAGCGCGGGTCGGGACGCGGACGCAGGGGGTCCCGGTCATCGCGCGGGCGCGACAGCAAGCGCGAACCCAAAAAGGCGCGCGCGGTGGAAGAGGCTCCGGTCGCCGCGGCAGAAGAGCCGCAGACTTCCGAGCCCAAGCCGAAGCGCAAACGCGGCCGCAAAGACGAGGACAACTCTCCCGTACCCGTCGGGTTCGGAGAAGATATCCCCGCCTTCATGATGAACGGCCTTTAAGTGTAACTGGCTGAACCGGCTTCACCTAGGCAGACAACAGCACGCCGAACATCGAAACCATCGCAATCGCCATTGCGACAGCCAGTCCGCGGCTGATCATGTGGTTGGGTGCGTTCTCGCCGCCACGGGCATCATTCGTTGTAATTACAACCATCTCAATCTCCTCGATCAGGGGCCGCCAACGCGGGGCCCGTGCCAAAGAGATGTGACTGGCGATGACCGAGCGCCAATCAACGCATCTCACATCGCTGAGATCACTCTGTGAGAACTGCTGAAGAACCGATCAGGCCGCGCCGCGCGCCTCTGCCAGTTGCTTCAGGTCGGCCGGGGTGAGTTCCACGGATTCGCCGCAGCCGCAGGCCGACGACTGGTTGGGATTGTTGAACACAAATCCGGTACGCAGTTTCGTGACCTCGAAGTCCATTTCAGTTCCGAGAAGGTAGAGCATCGCCGCCGGGTCGACCCAAAGATGCGCACCTTCATGCTCGATATGATCGTCTTTCGGATCGGCGTCGGTCACCAGATCGACCGTGTATTCCATACCGGCACAGCCGCCCTTCTTGATACCGACACGCAGACCCTTGGCATTTTCGCCCGCCTTGCTGGCGACGATATCCCTGATGCGCCCGGCAGCGGCATCGGTCATGGTCATGATCGCAAGAGACATGGATCGCTCCCGTTACTGGTAATTGCCGAATCTAGTGTGGCAAACCGTTTCGCACAACAGCCGTGGCTCAGTACCAACCAACCGCGATCTGCGCTTCTTCCGACATCCGGTCCGGCGTCCAGGGCGGATCGAAGACCATCGACACCTCGACATCCATGACGCCTTCAACCGTCCGCACCGCATTCTCCACCCAGCCCGGCATCTCGCCGGCCACCGGACACCCCGGCGCGGTCAATGTCATCTCGACCTTGACCGAACGGTCATCCTCGATATCGACCTTGTAGATCAGGCCGAGTTCGTAGATGTCGGCCGGGATTTCCGGATCGTAGACGGTCTTCAGCGCGGCAACGATGTCATCGGTCAACCGGGCCAGCTCGTCGCGCGGTATTGCGGAATCGGCGCTGCCGCCGATGTCGGTCGCGGAGATCTCTGGGGCTTCGTCCTGCTTGATCTGTTCGTCCATCATTCCGGTCTCTCCTTCATCCGAAGAAGCTGCGCGCCTTTTCCAGCGCTTCGGCGAGCTTGTCCACCTCATCGCGGGTATTATACATGCCGAACGACGCTCTGCACGTAGAGGTCGCGCCAAACCGCGTCAACAACGGCTGCGCGCAATGCGTGCCCGCCCGCACAGCGATGCCGGAACGGTCGATCAGCATCGATACGTCATGCGCATGAATTCCTTCGAGTTCGAAGGACACGATGGCGCCCTTGTCCGGCGCGTTGCCGATGATCCGCAGCGAATTGATGCGCCCGAGCTGCTCATGCGCATAGGCCCGCAACGCGGCCTCGTGGGCGGCAATCGCGTCGCGTCCCACATGCTCTATATAGTCCAGCGCGTGGCCAAGGCCGATCGCCTGAACGATCGGCGGGGTTCCGGCCTCAAAGCGATGCGGCGGGTCGTTGTAGGTGACACCGTCCAGCGTCACCTCCTCGATCATCTCGCCCCCGCCCTGGAACGGACGCATCTGCTTCAGGCGCTCGTTCTTGCCGTAGAGTACGCCGATCCCCGATGGGCCGTAGACCTTGTGACCGGTAAATACGTACCAGTCGCAATCGAGCTCCTGGACGTCGACCGGCATGTGCACGGCGCCCTGGCTGCCGTCGACCAGCACCGGAATGTCGCGTTCATGGGCAATACGGCAGATTTCCTTGATCGGTACGACCGTGCCGAGGACGTTCGACATATGGGTGACAGCGACCAGCTTTGTCCGCTCGCTCAACCGCGCTTCGAAGGCCTGCAGATCGAACACGCCGTCGTCGTCGACCGGAACCCAGACGAGCTTCGCGCCCTGCCGTTCACGAATAAAATGCCAGGGCACGATGTTGGAGTGGTGCTCCATGATCGTCAGGACGATTTCGTCGCCCTCGCCGATATTCGGCATGCCATAGCCAAAGGCCACGGTGTTGATCGCTTCGGTTGCCGACTTGGTGAACACAATCTCATCGTCGGAACCTGCGTTCAGGAACGAACGCACCTTGCCGCGCGCCGCCTCATAGGCGTCGGTCGCAGCGTTTGACAGGAAGTGCAGGCCGCGGTGAACATTCGCGTATTCGTTCTCATAGGCGTGCTTTACCGCATCGATGACCATGCGCGGTTTTTGCGCGGACGCGCCATTGTCGAGATAGACCAGCGGTTTGCCATACACCTCGCGCGCCAGGATCGGAAAATCCGCCCGGATCGCCTCGACATCATATGCCAGCGTTTTTGCGTCCATGGTCAGCCGTGCGCCTCGAGCCAGTCTTCCAGCCGCGATTCCAGCGCCTCAATCAGCGCTTCGTCGTCCAGTTCCTCGACAATCTCGGCGACGAACGCCTTGATCAGCAGGCCGCGCGCGACCTTTTCCCGAACGCCGCGCGCCATCAGATAGAACAGGTGGTTGCGGTCGATCTCGGCAACCGTCGCGCCATGCGCGCAGACGACGTCATCCGCGAAAATCTCCAGTTCCGGCTTGACGGAGAAACTGGCTTCGTCCGACAGCAGCAGCGTGTTGCAGGCCATCTGTGCGTCGGTCTTCTGTGCGATTTGCGCAACTCTGATCTGACCCTGGAACACGCCCTGCGCCCTGCCGGTCACGACATTGCGCACGGTTTCGGTCGACGTCGTATTCGGCACGAGATGGCCGAGCGACAGCGTTACATCGCAATGGGTTTCGTCGCCGACCAGATTGATCGCGCGGAAGGTCAGATCGGCGCCCTCGCCGGTTGTGTCGGCATTGACCTCCTGACGGACCACCTTGCCCGACAGGTTGATGACAAACAGCGTCAGCCTGGCGTTTTCGCCAAGCGTGATGTTCAATTGTCCGAGATGGGTCGCCAGATCGCCCTGCTCCTGCACCAGGATCCAATGGACATCGGCATTTGCGCGCACGTCGATGTTGGTCACGGCAGTCGCAAACAAGGCGACATCCGGTCCGACATGCCGGTCGAACACGGTAACGCGCGCACCGGCGCCGATGGTCACCGCATTTCGCCCGTGAACCTGTCCGCCGCCATGCAAGGCCTGCAGTTCGAGCGGTTCTCCGATTTGTGCGCCATCCGCGATCGACAGCAGAAATCCGTCCGTCAGAAACGATGAATTCAGCATCCCGATCGCGTCGTGGACCCCGTGATCGCCAATCGACACGCCGGAGATATCGGCACGCAAGGCATCTGCCATCGATGTCGCGTTAACACCGTCAACATTGGCGAATTGCGCAACCTTGCCATTCTTGACGACAAAGCACTTGGCGCTGGGCAAGAGGCCCTCGGCATCTTCTGCGTGCGCCGCATGGTCGATCGCCGGCACGTTGACGAGAAGACGGCGCAAATCGGTGTAGTGCCACGCCTCCGCGCGACGTGTTGGCAATCCCGCGTCCTTGAGCGCCTGGATGGAACGGTCTCGTCTGCCGACCACATCCGCATTGCCGGGCAGCCATCCCGACAGTTCGGTGAACTGTTCGACGAGCGAGGTTTCAGCCGCGGTCAGCGGCAGACTGGACTGAAGGGTCATTCAGATCGTTCCTTCGCCTCAAGCCGCTTCGTTGACGATGCTTGCGTAGCCGTTGGCCTCAAGCTCAAGCGCCAGCGACTTGTCGCCGGTTTTGACGATGCGGCCCTTGGATAGGACATGGACTGTGTCCGGCACGATGTAGTCGAGCAGACGCTGATAGTGGGTGATCACCACGGTTGCACGGTCAGGTGCGCGCAGCGAGTTCACACCGTCGGCCACGATTTTCAACGCATCGATGTCGAGGCCGGAATCGGTCTCGTCGAGGACGCAGAGTTTCGGTGCCAAAAGCTTCATTTGCAGGATTTCCGCGCGCTTCTTCTCACCGCCCGAGAAACCGACATTCAGTGGTCGCTTCAGCATCTCCATCGAGATGTCGAGGCTACCGGCCGCCTCGCGCACCAGACGGATGAAGTCGGGCGTAGTCAACTCAGCTTCGCCGCGCGCCTTGCGCTGCTCATTCATGGCGACTTTCAGGAACTGCATGGTCGCCACACCGGGGATTTCTACCGGGTACTGGAAGGCGAGAAACAGGCCGGCGGCGGCGCGCTCGGCCGGATCCATCTCCAGGACGCTTTCGCCATTGTAGAGAATGTCGCCGCTGGTGACTTCGTAGTCATCACGGCCGGCAAGGATGTAGGACAAGGTCGACTTGCCCGATCCGTTCGGCCCCATGATCGCAGCGACCTCGCCGGGTTTTACCGTCAGGTTCAGGCCGCGGATGATCTCTGTGCCGTCCTCGGCGATCCGCGCGTGCAAGTCTTTGATTTCCAACATTTCCTGTCTACCCCTAGTTCTGCGTCCGGCTTTCGCGGACGTCGTAATGCTGTGAGATTTCGTCGAAGCGCTTCAACACCTCGCGTGCCGCGTCAGGCACGTAGCACCGCTCGTAGTCCTCGCCGACAAACGCCTTGACCGCATCGATCGAGTCGAAATCCATGATCGTGATGAACTCGACCTCGTCGCCGAGCGGCCGGCGCAGAACGTCGATCTTTCTGAAGCCGGGAATGTTCTTGCCTTCGATGCCGGTGATAACCTCGCTCTTCAGGAGCGCCTCGTAGCGATCCGCATTTTCCGGCGTCGTGTAGCCATGCCAGATTCGCTTGATCATGAATCGCCGCCTTTCCCGATTATACGTTTCGCTTCGTCGCCGGATCAGATGCCAAACAGCATCTTGAGATAAGGCAGCGCGATTGCCGCGACGATGCCGACGATCGCGCCGACGATGATCCGCCGAAGCCGCTGCTGGAAGATCGCCACGAATGCGCTGAGCGCGCCGCAGACGATGGCGTAGAATGTCATGTTGACCAGGTCGAATGTCATCTCATTCCTCTCCGTCGAAGTAATCCAGGCTGTCCCTGGTCCGGCCAATAGAACGGACACCGCCGCTCATGGTCGACCAGTCGAAGCGACTGATTACCGCAAATTTGTCGGAATCGGGGTATTCGACGACTTCAGTTTCCGCAACGGTCGAAACACCCAGATATTTCAGCGGAACGCTTCCGGTGTTGCGGATCTGGTGTGCGGTCTCCGACCCGCCGGTCGGCGCGGCGCAGACATCGCCGGCCTTCACCGGATAGCTCTCGTCGCCGAAGCGGTAGGTGCCCTCGCCTTCAAGAATGATGAACAGCTCGTGGATCTGGTGGTGGGCATGGCGCGGAAACGCTTTTCTGCCGGGCTGGACGACATGCAGCATGCAACCGAGACCGGTCGAGCCGATCTGCGGGCCGAATGAACTGATCTCGGCCTCAAACGACGCGCCATTGCCGCGTTTGACGAGATCGAGATCGTCCAGATTGATGACGGGTTTGCCGGCCATTAGCCAACACTTCCCTCCAGCGAGATGCCGATCAGCTTCTGCGCCTCGACGGCGAATTCCATCGGCAGTTCCTGGATCACTTCCTTGACGAAGCCGTTGACGATCAGCGCGATCGCCTCTTCCTCGGGAATGCCGCGCTGCAGGCAGTAGAACAACTGATCCTCGGAGATCTTCGAGGTGGTCGCCTCGTGTTCGAACTGTGCTGTCGCGTTGTTGGCCTCGATATAGGGCACGGTGTGGGCGCCACAGTCATTGCCGATCAGAAGCGAGTCGCACTGGGTGAAGTTGCGCGCATTCGCCGCCTTGCGGTGCGCTGAAACGCGGCCGCGATAGGTGTTGTTGGAGCGACCGGCCGAGATGCCCTTGGAGATGATCCGGCTCGATGTGTTTTTGCCGAGATGGATCATCTTGGTGCCGCTGTCGACCTGCTGGGCGCCGTTGGACACGGCAATCGAGTAGAACTCGCCGCGGCTGCCATCGCCGCGCAGGATGCAGGACGGGTATTTCCAGGTGATGGCCGAACCGGTCTCAACCTGGGTCCAGGAGATCTTGGAGTTCGCGCCTCGGCAGTCGCCACGCTTGGTGACGAAGTTGTAGATGCCGCCCTTGCCTTCGGCGTCGCCCGGGTACCAGTTCTGGACGGTCGAATATTTGATCTCGGCGTCGTCCATCGCGACCAGTTCGACCACAGCGGCATGCAACTGGTTTTCGTCGCGCTGCGGCGCGGTGCAGCCCTCCAAATAGGAGACATATGCGCCTTCCTCCGCAACGATCAGGGTGCGTTCGAACTGGCCGGTATTCTTCTCGTTGATGCGGAAATAGGTCGACAGTTCCATCGGGCAGCGCACGCCCTTGGGTACGTAGACGAACGACCCGTCGGTGAAGACAGCGGAGTTCAGCGCGGCGTAGTAGTTGTCGGTTACCGGCACCACGGACGCGAGATGCTTGCGCACGAGGTCAGGATACTCGCGGATCGCTTCCGAAATCGACATGAAGATCACGCCGGCCTTGGCGAGTTCTTCCTTGAAGGTCGTGACGACCGAAACGGAATCGAAGACGGCGTCGACCGCCACCTTGCGTTCCTTGACGCCTGCCAGGATTTCCTGCTCAGCCAGCGGGATACCCAGCTTCTCATAGGTGCGCAACAGTTCGGGATCGACCTCATCGATCGTCTTCGGCGACTCCGCCGATTTCGGCGCGGCGTAGTAGTAAATGTCGTTGAAATCGATCTTCGGATAGTCGACGCGCGCCCAGGTCGGCTCGTCCATCGCAAGCCAGCGGCGATAGGCATCGAGACGCCACTCCAGCATCCATTCCGGTTCGTGCTTCTTGGCGGAGATCAGCCGGATTATGTCTTCGTTCAAACCCTTCGGGGCCTTCTCGGTCTCGATGACCGTCTCGAATCCATACTTGTACTGGTCGACATCGATCTTGCGGACCTGATCTATCGTTTCCTGTACAGCCGGCATTGTCGTCTCCGTTCACACTTCCCAACAGCGCGCTTTACGTCGCCACATAGGCCTTAGACCAATTTTGAAAAGTTCTAAAGTGAAAAATATGACATTTAGACATATGTTTTATGCAGGGGCACATATCAAGCCCGCTTGAGCCTTTTTTCGCCCCTTGAACGCGCAACGATCTTCGACGACGCAGCCTCGAATTCCGAATACGCGCTCTCGGGCGTCGAAAGCCCGAATGAGACACGTATGGCGCCGTCCTCACTCTCGGTTCCCATCGCCTTCAGGACATGGCTTGGCCCAACCTTTCCAGATGAGCAGGCCGATCCCGCCGAGACCGCGATACCCGCCAGATCGAATGCAATCTGCGCCGTCTCCGCCTTGATACCGGGAATGGAAAAGAAGGTTGTGTTGGCAAGCCGCGGCGCCGTGCGGCCGTGGATCACGGCGTCCGGCGCAAGTTCGAGGATCGCCGCTTCCAACCGGTCGCGCTTTACAGACAGCTCGGCGACACGGGCCTTGCTCCGCGCTGCGACCTCAGCTGCCGCTCCGAATCCGGCGATGGCCTGTACAGCCTCCGTTCCGCCGCGATGCCCGCGTTCCTGTCCACCACCGGCGATCAGCGGCATCGGCATCACCATGTCGGACGCGGCGACGATCGCGCCGGCGCCCTTTGGCCCACCGATCTTGTGCGACGACAAGATCACGAAATCGCCGACATCTTGCGACAGATCGATGTCGACGCGACCGAGCGCCTGAACCGCATCGACAACAAGAATGCCGCCATACTGCTTGACGATCCTTGCGATCTCGGCGACCGGTTGGATGACGCCGGTCTCGTTGTTGGCCCAATGAACGGCCACAAGCGGCGTCCCGGCCAGCCGGACGTGCCGGGACAATGCCTCACCCAGACTGTCCAGATCCAGCAGCCCATTGTCGTGAATGGGCAGGGTAACTGTATCGCCTGTGTCGAAGCGCCCGCCGTTCAGGATACAGGGATGCTCCGCGCCGCACCGGTAAAGCTTGGACACGCGCAGCGGCGAACGGCCGAAAGAATAGGCCGGCGACAGCAGCGTTGACGCCGCTTCCGTTGCGCTCGACGTGAACACGACATGCTCTTGCTTCGTGTTGACCAGTGCGGCCAACGCGCGCCTGGCATTCTGGACGATCGCCTTGGCCTTGCGCCCGTCGGCATGTACGGATGACGGATTGCCCCAAACGTCGAGCGCTTCGACAATCGCGGCGCGCGCTTCGGGCAGCAACGGCGCCGATGCGTTGAAGTCCAGATAATGACGTATGCCGGCATTGGCCATGGCGGTCGAAGTTATCAATTTCCTTGAATTTTGTGCACCAAACCCCTTATGAGAGCGGCTCGCATCCACGAGATGCAACGAGCTTGGAACACATCTAATCTTTGTAATGACGCCATCTATCGCCGTCAACAGACCGCACTGCGCCGACGCTGCGCAGTCACGTCTGGTGCAAAGCCTCTACAGGGAGCACCAATGCCTGAGGTAATCTTTACCGGTCCTGCCGGCCGACTGGAAGGGCGGTACCAGCCGTCGCCCGAAAAGAACGCACCGATTGCGATGGTCCTGCATCCGCATCCGCAGTTCGGCGGAACGATGAACAACCAGATCATCTACAACTTGTTCTACATGTTCCAGAAGCGCGGTTTCACGACCTTGCGCTTCAACTTCCGCGGGATCGGGCGCAGCCAGGGCGAATTCGACCACGGCGCAGGCGAACTGTCCGACGCAGCAGCGGCGCTTGACTGGGTGCAATCGCTGCATCCGGACTCGAAATCATGCTGGATCGCCGGCTATTCGTTCGGCGCGTGGATCGGCATGCAACTTCTGATGCGCCGCCCGGAGATCGAAGGCTTCATCTCGATTGCACCGCAGCCCAACACATACGATTTCGCCTTTCTCGCGCCTTGCCCATCGTCGGGACTGATCATCCATGGATCTGAAGACCGGGTTGCGCCCGCAAGGGACGTTCAGGTCCTAGTCGACAAGCTGCACACCCAGAAGGGCATTCTGATAACCCAGAAGACCGTGGAAGGCGCAAACCACTTTTTCTCCGGGCAGGAAGAAACGCTGCTCGGCGAGTGCGCCGACTATCTCGACGCGCGCATGCGCGGGGAACTCGTTCCCGAAACGGTCAAGCGGATCAAGTAATCGCTCAGCGCCAAGACCCGTCAGTTCGCCACCTTGAACAACTGCATCGCTAGGTCGTGGCCCTTGGAGTAGTTCACGCCTTCGATCTGCGCGACCATTTTCAGGTCATGCCCCGCGGCGGCGGCAAGGTCTCTTAGCGCCACCGACTCGTTGTGGGGGACCAGCGCGAGCGCGCATGCCGGATCCCCAATCAGATGATTGGCTGCGCCTTCCACATTCGTCAGCAAAGTTTCGGTGTCGGTCAAGAAAACCAGGCTTGGCTCGTGAAACCGAACCGAGGCCAGTTGCGTGCTTTCGCAGGAGCTTGCGATTTCGACGGCGGACGCGATGCGCGGTGACATCCAGATTCGGGTCATTGACGGCACGATATCAGCAAATACTATCGCATAGGCAATTGCCGCCGCCCCGAGTGTGTAGGCGATTTCGCGCAGCCGCATGCGCCGAATGGCAAGCGCCCCGAACGTGCCGGCGACGACAATGGCAATCGCGGCGAAGATACTGCTCACGCGAAAACCGTCGCCGAGATAGACCGGCCCAGCCATCGCCCCGAGCGCGAGCACCAAGCTGAGCGCGATCTGTCCGGCAACGGAGAACCACAAGAGCCACCGCTGCCAACGCCGGAGCACTGCCGGCGACAGATCGACCGCGCCCGCAAATGCCCAGCCGACGAGCAGCGCCAATGCCGGATAGACCGGCAACACGTAGTGCGGCAGCTTGGTCGGCAGCATCTCGTAGAGCAGCCAGAACGGGATATACCAGCAGGCAATGAACAGAAGGCGGGGATCGGCGCGAAGATGGTTCAGCGCGGCCAGGCCGGCGGCAAGAAAGAGCGGGCCGAATGGCCAAACGTAAAGGCCGTAGGTGATTGAATAGTAACCGGGCGGCGCTCCATGCGATTCCTGTCCGCTGACCGCCTTGCCCACCAAATCGACACCGACCGATTCCAGCCAGAAAGATCCGCCGCTAATCCAGGTGATGGCAACAAACCATGGAAGCGCGATCGCCGCGGTCACAGCCAGCCCGCGCAAGGGTTTGAGATCCCGAAACCATCCGCGCTCCCTGTCGAAGATCAGAAGAGCCGCGACGGTCAGCGCCGCCAGCAACGGCGTTATGGGGCCCTTGACGAGCACCCCAAGCCCCATCGCCGCCCAAAAAATCCAGACCGTTTCGCGCCGTTGAGGGGCGTCCGACTTGCGCGCCACATAGATCTGCGCAAGCGCGCCCATCGCGAGGGTCGTGAACCCAAGCAGCATGGAGTCCGTCTTGGCGATATGCGCCTCGAAGACAACGCCGAACGTTGCGGACATTGCGAGCGCGGAGATGAATCCGGCCTGAGCGCCGAAGAGCCGCGTACCGGTCCAGGCGACCGCCGCAATCGTGATCAGCGCGCCGAGTGCGGACACCAGTCGATAGACCCACAGCGGGGCATCGGCGCCTTGTCCGCTGAGATGGATCGCCGCCGATTGCGCCCAGTAGATCCCGACCGGCTTCTTGTAGCGAGGGACGTCCTGCAGGCGAATGTCGATATAGTCGCCGGTCTCGATCATCTGCTTGGTCGCCTGGACGTAGCGGCCTTCATCGCGGTCGACCGGCGGCACGGCCCAGATACCGGGCAGCGCGAAGGCCAGCGTCACTACCATAAGGATGAGATAGCGCATTGGGAAATGCCCTGCCCTTGCGAAACTGGCGCTAATCGGTCTCGGCCAGCGCAGCCTTCCGCTCCGAAGCGATCAGCCAGATGTTGCGTATGTATATGAACAGCCCCATCCCCTGACCGGCAATGAACACCGGGTCCTGGCGCTGAATGGCATAGACGAACAACAACGCACCGCCAAACAGCGAGAAGAACCAGAAGGCGACGGGGACGACGCTTCGGCGGGCCCGTTCGGAAGCGATCCACTGGACGAGGAAGCGCATCGTGAAACAGCCTTGCGCAAAGAAACCGAGAACGATCCAGGCGTCGAACTGTTCGACGAAGACCGCATAGAGCCACTCTTGTAGACCTGACAAATGCTTACCCTTGAGTGATTTCTGTGACTTTCGGGACAATCCTGCGGCGGCGACGCAGCCACCAAACACCAAGCAGGTCGAATGTACCCTGCCAGCCGCGATCGAGAATGCCGTAATGGGTGGTGCCATGGAGCCTCGGGCGGTCGATAACGTCCCGGTGTACGACGCCATAGCCTTCCTGAATAACCAGCGCCGGCAAAAACCGGTGGCTGCCTTCGAAGAACGGCAGCTTTCTGAACAGGTGCGTATGAACCGCCTTCAGTCCGCAGGCCGTGTCGCGAGTCTGATCCTTCAGGATGCTGCTTCTGAGGCCATTGGCGAAACGGGAGGCATATTGCTTGGCAACGCTGTCCTTGCGGCGCAATCGCTGGCCGGCTGCGATTCCGGTTCCAGGTCCGGCATCGATCAGCGCGTCGACAAGTGTGATGATGTATTGCGGGTCGTTCTGGCCATCGCCATCGATCGTCGCAACGACCTCACCATGCGCCGCAAACACGCCGGAACGCAGCGCCAGGCTCTTGCCGGTTGACCGGTCGTGGCGAATGTGGCGAACCGGAAACGGGCGCTCTGCCGCCTGCTGCGCCAAGGTATCGGCCGTTTCGTCCGTGGAGCCGTCGTCGACGACAATTACTTCGTAACGGCGATCACCCAAGACATCTCCGATTTCGTCGAAGAGCGGCGGCAAGTTGGCCGCCTCGTTTTTACACGGAATAACGATCGAAATAAGCGGTTCGGTCATGTCGGGGCGCAGTCCTTTGCCCCGTTGCATCAAAAAGTGTTCCGGATCTCGCTTCGGCAAGTACGGCTAATCTGGGGGCCGGCCCGCACTTAAGCGAGCGAGGCAAAATTGGCAAGTAATTGCGCCCGCACGGAGACAACCTACTGCTTTTTTGCCCTATGGATCGGCCCGCAGGCCACCTGTTACTGAAAACATGCAACCAGTCGTGGACGGAAAACTTAGTGACAGTTTCCTGACAGATCGCACAGCGAGAAAGCCCCACGCTTCGGCCTCCATCATGTCGCCACTGAAACCGGCATCGACGGCGGTCACAATGTTGGCTCCCTCGCCCGCCGCCTCGCGCATGGCGTCCATGATCGCGTCGTTGCGCGCACCACCACCCGAAACGATCCATAGCCTCGGCGCTTCGGGCATGTGCTCGGCCGCCTTGAGGATCGAGATCGCGGTCAATCGGACCAGGGTGGCGGCGCCATCGGACAGCTCCATGCCGGCAAGCGGATCGAGCGAAAAATCGCCGCGATCAAGCGACTTCGGTCCGCTGCGCCGGAAAAAGGGCGCGGCGAGATACCGGGACAAGACCCGCTCGTCAACGCTCCCTTCCGCTGAAATACGGCCGCCATCGTCGTACGGAATTCCAGCGTGCTGCTCCACCCATTGGTCAAGCAATGCGTTGCCTGGCCCGCAATCGAACGCAACCGGCGGGCGCCCGGGCGCGATCAGCGTGATGTTGGCGATCCCGCCAATGTTGACGAAGACAACCGGCCCGAAGCCAGGTTCCAGATCACGCGGCAATCCAGCCGCGAGCGCCACATGATAGGCGGGAACCAGAGGCGCGCCCTGCCCGCCATGCAACATGTCGTTGGCGCGCATGTCGTAAACGACCGGAACGCCGGTCAGCTTTGCAAGTTCGCTTCCGTCACCGATCTGGACCGTCAGCGCCCGCTCGGGGCGGTGTAGCAGCGTCTGCCCGTGAAAACCGAGAACGTCGATCGATGCCGAATCGACACCATGTCGGTCGAAAAACGCGCTGACTGCCCTGGCGTGACGTTCTGTCAATTCGCGTTCCACCTCGGCCATCGTTCCGGGGCGCTCGCTCCGGGTCGTCATCTGTGTCGCCGCATCCAGGCACGCCGCAAGCTTTTGCCTGAAACCGGGATCGTAGTCGACCGCAAGCGACGGCCCGCGGGCTCGGATGGTTACGCCGTCTGTTTCGACCAAGGCCACGTCGATGCCATCCATCGACGTCCCGCTCATCAAACCAAGCGCCCGCAGAAAACCCATGGATGTCTGATCCTTGTCGATTCGCCCGCATTAGTGTTAAAGCCGCGCCGCCCGTAAGACCACGGGCGCGATCCCGTTCATGCAGGCCGAGCGCAAATGACCACCTACAAGTCCGATTTCCTCAACGTTCTCAATGAGCGCGATTTCATTCACCAAAGCTCCGATTTCGAAGGCCTCGACGCCTTGGCCGCCAAGCGCGACGTGATCGCTTATGTCGGCTACGACTGCACTGCGCCATCGCTGCATATCGGCAATTTCCTGTCGATGATGATGCTCTACTGGCTGCAGCAGTCGGGCAACAAACCGATCGCGCTGATGGGCGGCGGCACGACCATGGTCGGAGACCCGTCCGGCAAGGACGAAACCCGCGCTATTCGCACTGTCGAGGAAATCGAGGCCAACAAGAACTCCATCAAGGGTGTTTTCGAGAAGGTGCTGCGGTTCGGTGATGGCGCCAACGACGCGATCATGGTCGACAATGCCGACTGGCTGCTGAAGCTCGGTTACATCGAGATGCTGCGCGATGTCGGCCGCCATTTCTCGGTCAACCGCATGCTCACCATGGATTCGGTTCGCCTGCGGCTCGAACGTGAGCAGGAGATGAGCTTCATCGAGTTCAACTACATGGTCTGCCAGTCCTACGACTATGTCGAGCTGGCACGCCGCTATGGTTGCAACCTGCAGATGGGCGGTTCCGACCAGTGGGGCAACATCGTCAACGGGGTCGATCTCGGCCGGCGCATGGGCACGCATCAGCTTTACGCGCTGACGACGCCGCTTCTGACCACCGCCTCCGGCGCGAAGATGGGCAAGACGGCGCAGGGCGCGATCTGGCTCAATGCCGACCAATGCAGCCCCTGGGACTTCTGGCAGTACTGGCGCAATACCGAAGATGCGGATGTCGAGAAATTCCTGAAGCTTTTCACGACGCTGCCGGTCGACGAAATCCGACGGCTTGGTGCGCTCGAAGGGTCGGAGATCAACGAGGCCAAGAAGGTGCTTGCAAACGAGGCGACCGCGCTGCTGCACGGACGCGAAGCCGCCGAACAGGCCGAGGAAACCGCGCGCAAGGCTTTCGAGGAAGGCGCACTTGCCGCAAGCCTTCCCACGGTCGAGCTACCCGCTTCGGAGTTGAATGCCGGTGTCGGCGTGCTGGCGCTCTTCGTTCAGGCCGGCCTGGCGTCGTCAAACGGCGAAATGCGTCGGCACGTGAAAGGCGGCGCGGTGCGGATCAACGACAAGTCCGTCTCGGATGATCGCATGACCGTCGACGATACCGCGCTCGCCGATGGCCTCATCAAGCTGTCGCTTGGCAAGAAGAAGCACGTGCTGGTGAAACCGGTCTGAAACTATCGGAATTCGAAGATCGACCGAAAGACGCCGGGCGCGATCACCGAAAGCGGATTGACCGATACTTTCGGTTTCTGCGGGTCGCCTTCCAACATGAAGGTGACGCCGATCAGACCGCGGTCGCGGCCATTGCCGAGGATCAGCCCGAAAATCGGAATGTCGGCAAACAAGCTGTTCAAACCGTAGGCCGGCAGGAAGGTTCCGGTGATCCGCATCTGGTCGCTGGCGTCGGAGATCATGCCCTGAAACGTCGAACCGACCAACGGACCGCGAACGACACCTTTTTGTACCGCGAACGATGCCGGTGAAATAGCCAGGTTGGCTGAGGCAAGGTCGAACACGACCTCCGACGTATCGATTTCGCGCCGAATGGCTTCGTTGAGGCTTTGCGTGTCGTCCGCCGAACGGTTGGAGACGAGTGATTTCAGCCGCGGCTCGTCGAAAACGCGGAACTCCTGGATCCGGATGTTTCCGGTCATCGTCTCGCTTCCATGCCCAGCGAGCGAAAGTCGGCCAACACCACCACGGACCTGGCCGTAGATATCGAGGAAGCGTAAAAGTTCTCCGACATCCAACGTTTCAGCCTCGATCACGCGGTCGTTTCCGGCACCCTTCAGTTCGAACACCACCGGAAATCCGCTCGTCGTTGCCGCCTCAAGTGACAGCGCGACCAGATCTTTCCCGTTGTGACGTATGTCGAGTTTCAGGTTTTTCAAAACTTCGTCGCCGAAGCCCGACACGCGATCGATACGTGCGCTTATGTCGACCGGCAGTTCGTCTCCACCGGTGTCCTTTGCCGAGAGCGTCTCGCGGAGATGGCGCACCAGGGAGCGAGCATCGAACGCCTTGCCGGTGACGGTGATATCATATCCCTTGCCGTTGCGTTCGATTGTGACTGCAATGTCGTCGGTCTCATTCAGCCGAACGGTCCCGAACCTCGCGTTCTGGAGGCCTGCCTCCGTTACCGTAATGCTGCCGTCGGCTGAAAACGATGCGCCGTCAAGATTGAAGTTGTCGAGGCGCGTTTCGGCCTCGCCTATCACGAGATCGAAAATCGTGGTCGCACCGATCCCGACGCCCTTCGACCAGCCCAGCCAGGGCAACGCAAGCTCTGCCGGCGTCAGATCCGCCATGATCGACAAGGTTTCCTGTTCGTCGGCGGCAACCACATGGACAGGCGTCGTACCGGAGAGGATCGTCTCCAGCCCGGGTGCGATTCTTTTCCTGTCCGGATCGGACAGGTTCAGCACGATGTCCCGGCGCGCGTCGATGTCGTCCACGAATGGCATAATCATGTCGATATCGGCGGGAATTCCGTCGACCAAACCGGACACATCGAACTCCGCGCGTCGCGGATTGATCTTCACCGACCCGGACATCTCGGCCAACTGCCGTCCTTCGAAAGGCGTTTCCACCGACGCGTCCTGCAATTGCAAATGAACGTCCCAGGCGGGCGGCGGGCTGTTGTCCATCGGATTGAGTACAAACTTCATGGCCACGTTCGCCTCGACATAGCCGGACAATTCCTCAGGCCGGTAGTCCCGGTACGAGCGCGCATCAATCGGTTTATAAGAGATGATTTCCCCGATCGCGTCCGCGTCGCCAGAGACGTCCAGCGCCAGGTCGGCGAATACCAGCCCGCTTTCGTCCGCCGGATAGATTACCAGCATGCCACCGGACGCGGCCGCTGTGCGACCGCTCGGCATGAATGCAGTCCCGTCCTCCAGGGTTATGACCGCCGTCCCATCCTTGAACTCCACGCGGCCCGTGGCGTCGCGGACCGGCGGGATATCACCGGCAACATCAAACCGGACACCGTCGACGGCAAGCGAAACCTCGCTGCTTCCGGTTAACCTTGTTTCGGTCCCCTCCACACGGCGGCGCAAAGGCTCGGCGATCAGGAACTCGCCTTCCGTGACCCGGCCGCCGGCCAGATTGTCGAGCACCCAACGGCGGGCGGCGCGCGCGACCGTTGCCGGCCAGAACTGCTTCAGGCCGGCGACCGTGAAATCCGACACCGAGGAAGCAAACAAAGCCGTTGGCACCGAAGTCGAGAAATCCAGGCGGCCGGTGCCTTCCGCGTATCCCGCACTGGAATCCAGTTCGATATGCTTGAATTCAACCGCAGCGGCTTTTGGTACCCATTCTCCCTCGGCGCGTCCGGCGAAGCGAATCGCATTCGAAGGGGAATCGCGCGGATCCGCGCGACCACGATTGGCCACGAGCTGGAACTCGTACCGTGCTGGCTGTTCTGCGGCCGTACCCGGCGGATCGCGCATGGCGCCCGTCAAGACCGCCGCAGAACGGCCCAGGCGCACCGCCGAATTCTGGAGCCGCAAAACTGCAGCGGGCGCGTCCCAGGCGAATGCGAAATTGCCCTCGACGGCGACGTAGTCCCCGTCCTCCAGCTTCAGCGTCAAGTCCTTCGGCTTGACCGCCATTGTCACGCTTGGTGGCGCTGCGCCGTTTTCCGAGGCCAGAATGGCGACGTCAGCCAGTACCGGCGGATTAGCTGCACCGGGCAGATGATCGTCCTCGTTTGCCGAGAACATCGTGTGCAGACGCCCGATCGGAAGCGGGAAGTCGGTGGCATCGAGTTGCAGTGTTACCGACCCGGCAGCGTCCTTCGACAACGCGCCGGTGATGCTTGACAGGTTACCGAGGACTTCGACTTCCCCTTGCAGCTGACGTTCCTGCCCTCGTCCCCAAAGGCGTGCATGTCTCACGGCGAGAATGCTTCCGTCACGCTCCGTGGCCCGGTTCATGACGATGTTTGACAATTCGATGCCCTGCGGAATTCCAGCAGCCTTCGTGCGATCAATGGCGTTGCCGGACAGGGACATCGCGTCGTCGAGGAATTGGTTCAGCTGCGCGATCCGTGGCCAGGCGGCATTTGTGTTCGCGGTTTCGGGAATGCTGATGACGCCGTTCATGAAGGTCAGGTACTCGACCTTCGGCTGACCGGCTAGAATACTCATGGTGTGGATGCCGATTACCGCAGTGTCGAGTGTCACCAATGGCGCGTCTGCGCCACTGCGCCGGATGGCGAGATTGCGCAGCGAAACGGCAATCCCATCGAGTCCGTCCAGGACAATATGCGCGTCCGCTATTTCCGCAGTTGTATCAGCGGGTAGAACTGCAGCCAGCGCCGTGAGCGCCTCTTCCTTTACGACCGATCCCGCCGGGCCGGACCGCAGGCCCAGCAAGAGAACCAGCGGGAATGCGAGCACGAAGACCACGCCGCCAAAAAGCCACTTGCGCTTGCGCCCGATTCTCGCGCCGACAAGTGCAATCTCGCAGCCTTCGCCGTCATGGTCACGTGCCGTAGCGTCATCGGGTGACCGAGGCATCATCTTGCTTCTGGTTTTGCTGAACCTAAAGATCGCTACGTCTCTCGCCTTACGCCCGAACCCGACTGCCGCCACACCGGCCCGGCTTGAACAGGTGACCGAATTGCGGCTGATTTTCCTGATTACCGTATTATATCCGCCTTAGGCCGATTCATCACGATATTTCAAAGGAAAAGCAAATGAGCCAACCCTCCGTCGGATCGAACGCACCGGACTTTTCGCTACCCGATGATCGCGGGAGCATGACGGCCCTGTCAGATTACAAAGGCCAAATTGTGGTTCTCTACTTTTACCCGAAAGACGACACCAGCGGGTGTACGCGCGAGGCGATCGACTTCACGGAGCTACTGTCCGAGTTCAAAGCGATTGATGCGGTCGTCATCGGCGTTTCGCCAGACAGCGTTTCCAAGCACGAAAAGTTTAAGGACAAGCACGATCTCGGCGTTACCCTTATCGCTGACGAGGAGAGACAGGCCATTGAGGCCTATGGCGTCTGGGTCGAAAAGAACATGTACGGAAAGAAGTATATGGGTGTCGAACGCGCGACGTTCCTAATCAACCGCGAAGGTAAGCTCGCTCAGATCTGGCGCAAGGTGAAGGTCGCAGGCCATGCCGACGCCGTGCTGACCGAAGCGCGCGGGCTCACCTGACCGGAACGTCAATACAATGCTAAAGGCCAAATCGCTCAGGGCAGCGGCCGTTCAGGCGCTCCTGTCCAGCGACCTCGACAACAAATGCCGGATCACGCGCGAGGCAGCGGCTGCGTGGCGGTGCAAGGCGCTCTCGTTGCGTCTGCCCGGCGATCCACCTGTGCCGGAGCGGCCGGGCCGTCCCGAGCGTCCGGATCTGGTCGCGCCGCGCCTTCTGAAAAAACGCTCGCTCGGTTCGGTGGCCGGCCGCCTGACGCTGATGCATGCTTTGGCGCACATCGAATTGAACGCGATCGACCTGGCGCTGGATATTGTTGCGCGCTTTGCCGATGGCGACGCACCGCCGAGCTTCTTTGGAAACTGGATGCAGGTTGCCGATGACGAAGCGCGCCACTTCTGCCTGCTGCGCGAACGCATGCAGGCGCTGGGCGCGGATTACGGCGACTTCCCGGCCCATGACGGCCTTTGGCAGGCCGCGACCGACACCCGAGGCGATCTTGTCGCCCGGCTTGCGATCGTGCCGCTGGTCCTGGAGGCGCGCGGTCTTGATGTGACGCCGGGTTTGGCGGAGAAGCTGCGCGCCAAAGGCGATGCTGAAACCGCAGCGATCCTCGACATCATCTACAATGACGAGAAGACCCATGTGGCCGTCGGGGCGAAGTGGTTCCGGTTTTTCTGTGCGCGGGTAAACATCAGGGCGGCCGACCGTTTCCGCGAACTCGTGCATCGGCACTTCCACGGAGAAATCCGGCCGCCGTTCAACGACCGCGCCCGTTCTGCAGCGGGACTGACGCCGCTTTTCTATCGCACACTCAGCTCTTCGGCGATGTCGCGCTAGTTGGAAACTGCGGTCGCGAAAGGGGTTTATTAACCCTAATGAAGTGTAATCGTAACACCTAGAGAATGTGACTGACGGTGGACACAGGTGAGCACGCAAGCGGTTTTTGGCAGGCGCAAAGAACCCCACACCATCATCATTGCGCGAGGCGATAAACTCCAGCACTTCACGATCCGCCCTTGGATGGCCGCGGTAGCGGGATCGGTCTTTGCGGCAATGGCTGTCGGCTACTTGCTCGGAACCAGTTACCTGATGTTGCGCGACGACATTCTCAATGCCGCCGTAGCCCGACAGGCGCGCATGCAGTTTGCCTATGAGGACCGCATCGCCGCGCTGCGCTCGCAGGTCGACCGAATCACATCCTATCGCCTGCTCGACCAGCAGATCATGGAGACCAAGGTTACCGAACTTCTGAATCGGCAGAATGTGTTGGCGGAACGGAACGGACGGCTCGCTCCGCTTCTCGACAAGGCGCGGCTCAGCGGTGTTGGACAGTCCGCTGCAATGGACCCGACCCGCATCCCAATCCCTGCGGCGGTCGATACAGTCGGCGAGACGCCCCGAACATTGTTCCGTCCGCAACAGCCTGTTGGTGCGACTATCGTTGGAAGCGGCAAGTCGGCGCGATTGTCTCCCGCGCCCGTTTCGACCGACTCGCCCGAAACAGGCACTGTCGATCGCCCTCTTGTGACCCTTTCGCGGCTTGGCAAATCACTTGGCGCGCTCGAGGGGCGACAACTCGACCAGCTTGCCGCACTTGCCGATTCTGCGCGCGAGAAACGGCATCAGATCCTGCGCGATGCGCGTAAGGCCGGTTTGCGTGTCCAGACCGGCCAACCGGAAGACACCGGAACCGGCGGCCCCTTCATCCCGGTCGAAGCAGCGGATGCAAAGCCCTTCGCGCAGCAGTTTGAACACCGCCTTCAGGCGCTCAACCTGGAGCTCAGCGCGCTCGACAGACTGCGTGATGAAATCCGGTCGTTCCCGATTGCCAACCCGGTGCCCGGTCGGGAAATCACCAGCGGCTTCGGAAAAAGGAAAGATCCGATTATTGGGCGCACGGCCTTCCATGCCGGCATCGACTTTTCAACACCGGTTGGCATGCCGATTCTTGCGACCGGTTCCGGGACTGTTGTTTTCGCGGGCCGCAAAGGTGGCTACGGTAAGATGGTGGAGATCAAGCACAAAGGCGGGCTGAGAACGCGCTATGCGCATCTCAGTCGGATTTCGGTCAAGAAAGGCCAGTCTGTTTCCACCCGCGAAAAATTGGGCGAGGCCGGCAGCACCGGCCGCAGTACCGGGCCGCACCTGCATTACGAGGTCCGGGAGGGAAAGACAGCCGTTAATCCTATGACTTACCTCAAGGCCGGCTCGCGCCTGAATCGCCACCTGTAGTATTCTGAGTCATACCGGCACAGCGACATCTACTATCCGCATCTGCGGCGTTTTGCGGCCGTTCCAGTGATTGATCGAAAGTGTGCCCGCGAGATGGATTGGCTCGCGCGCTTCGGCCAAACACTTTCCAAGATCGGTATCGGCCGCCCTGAATGCGATGGCGTCGAGCCGCGCATTATCTGCCGACTGCAGCGATACCTTCAGATGGCCATTGCCGACGATCTTCGACGAACGAACACGATGGTTGGGTAGCGCGAAGACCGGCTCCGGATTGCCGGCGCCATACGGCCCGGCATGCTGAAGTTCCTCGATCATGTCGAGTGAAGCGGCCCGTGCGGAGAGCGCTGAATCGATTGCCAGCGTTTCCGCCTCAACGAGGGTCCGGACCGCATCGTTGCCATGTTCCTCGAAGAACCGGCGAAGACCGCCAAGTTTCTCCTGCGCGACGGTGATGCCAGCCGCCATCGCATGGCCGCCGCCCTTGACCAGATGACCGGCGTTAACAGCCTCACGTACGAGGCGGCCAAGGTCAAACCCTGGGATGGAGCGGCCCGAACCGGTTCCCAACCCGTTGGCGCCAAACGCAATCGCGAAAGATGGCCGGCGGGTGTGTTCGCGCAGGCGCGCGGCGATCAATCCGACAATGCCTGGATGCCAATTGTCGCTTGTAGTGACGATTACAGCCGGCCAGCCGCCATCCATGGCGTCGGCCTCAGCCTCAGCGCGCGCTTGGGCTACCATTTCGGTCTCGATGACCTGCCGTTCACGGTTCAGGCGATCCAGTTCACCCGCGATTTCGAGCGCTTTCTGGGCATCGTCCTCGCATAACAGCCTCGCCCCCAAGGCTGCATCCCCAATTCGCCCACCCGCATTGATGCGGGGTCCGATTAGGTATCCGAAATGAAACGGGTTCAGCGGTTCCCCGACCGACGCGACACGCGCCAGCGCCGCCAGACCGGGATTGGACATGTGCCGCGCGACCACGGTGCCCTTGGTAACGAGTGCACGGTTCAACCCCGTTAGCGCGACAACGTCGCAAACCGTTGCCAACGCGACGATGTCGAGCAACTGAAGGAGATCGGGCAGCGGCGAAACCCCCTCCTCCCTGAGCTGGCGGGACACGTCGACCAGTGTCATGAACACGACACCAGCCGCGCACAGATTGCCCAGTCCAGACAAATCATCATCTCGGTTGGGATTGACCACGGCCACGACCTCGGGAAGCGCTCCGCCGACTTGGTGATGATCGATCACAACAATATCCGAGCCGTCGGTCTGCGCCTCGGCAAACACTTCGGCACTGTTGGTGCCGCAGTCGACGGTGACGATCAACGATGCACGCTCGGCCAGCCGGCGAATAGCCGCGACATTGGGGCCGTAACCCTCGAACACCCGGTCGGGAATGTGAATCTCCGGCTCGATCCCGAAAAATCGCACATATCGGGCGAGCAGCGCCGCAGACGATGCGCCATCGACATCGTAGTCGCCGAAGATGGCGACGGGTTCCCGGTCTTGCACTGCCTTTGCGATTCGACCCGCCGCTCGCTGCAAATCGGTGACTGTTCGCGGATCCGGCATGAGAGCGCGCAGGGTCGGGTCAAGAAACGCTTCCGCGTCATCGGCGGATACGCCGCGTCCGGCAAGAATTCGGGCAAGCGAATCGTGAATTCCGAGCCGTTGCGCAATATCGGTCGCTACCTGTGTCTGGGCCGGCGACATGCGCTCGACCCAGCGGCGCTGCGTGACTGATCGTTCGATCCCGAGAAATGACTGCCGACTGACCATGCCGCGTTGTGGGCGGCGTTGCAGTCGGCGTCAACCGCAACGCAGTCAGAACTTGTCGGTGTCTTGGTGGCGCGCCCGGATTTCACGAACGGTCTGCGACGACGACCGCATGACGATGGTCTCGGTCTGCAGATAATTCTTGAAGAAGCGTACACCGGCCAACATGTTACCTTCCGTCACGCCGGTCGCTGCGAAAAGCACCTCGCCGCGCGCCATCTCGTTGTGGGTGTAGACTTTGCCCGGATCGGCGATTCCCATACGCTCGGCACGCGCCAGCTTCTCGTCAGTATCCAGGATAAGGCTGCCTTGCATCTGGCCGCCAACACAGCGTAGAGCGGATGCGGCGAGCACGCCCTCGGGCGCACCACCGGTTCCCAGATAGATATCGATTCCACTCTCTTCAGGTGCTGTGGTGTCGATGACGCCGGCAACGTCGCCGTCGCCGATCAGGCGGATGGCCGCGCCGGTCCGCCGGACCGCCTCGATCAGTGCCGCGTGCCTCGGACGGTCGAGGATGCAGGCGGCAACTTCTGTTACAGGAACACCTTTAGCCTTGGCGAGCGCGTGGATGTTGTCTTCGGGGGAATCTTCGATATTGATCAATCCCGGAGCATAGCCCGGGCCGATCGCGATCTTATTCATGTAGACGTCGGGGGCATTCAACAGACTGCCCTTTTCGGCGATAGCGATCACCGCCAACGAATTTGGAAGGTTCTTGGCGCAGATCGTCGTGCCTTCCAGCGGATCGAGCGCGATATCCACGTGCGGTCCGATCCCGTTGCCGACCTCCTCGCCGATATAGAGCATTGGCGCTTCGTCACGCTCGCCCTCGCCGATGACGACAGTCCCCTGAATAGAAAGACGGTTCAGTTCCGCTCGCATAGCATCGACGGCCACTTGGTCGGCGGCTTTCTCGTCGCCACGTCCGCGCAGGCGCGCCGCGGCCACCGCCGCCCTTTCGGTAACGCGCGCGAGTTCGATCGACAACTCGCGTGTCAGACCGGGTGTTTCCGTCGTGGTCTCGGCGGGTGTGTTCATCGTGGCGTCCTTACGGCTTGGGTCTTTGACCGGTTAAACGGTACAAAGACCGGCAAGGCAACAGCCAGATGACCCTCCCATCGATCGCGCCCCAAATCTAATCGAATAGTATGGGGATTGCCGCTCAACCGGCCGGCTCGATGCGTATTACTTGCGGCTTTCCGATCAAGTGTCCGTCGTCGAGAATCGCGTTTACCGCCTTGCGCACTTCCGATTCCGTCGATTCGTGCGTGATCAGAATCACGGTCTTGGCAGCATCCGCATCGCCATTGCTTGCCTTGCGCTGAACGATCGATTCCAACGAGATATCGTTTTCGGCCATATGTCCGGCAAGCGACGCAAAGACGCCGAGACGGTCGTGGACCGTCAGCCGGATGAAGTAGCCACCGGCGTGCGACGACATCCCGGCGCGGCGATAGGGTTCCAGTTCGTTCGCCGGACGACCGAAGACAGGCGCTTCCTGATGCCCCGGACGCGACTTGGCGATGTCGGCGATGTCACCAATCACGGCCGAAGCGGTCGCGTTGCCGCCTGCACCGGGCCCTGAAAGCAGCAGCGATCCGACGGTATCTGCCTCTATGGCGACTGCGTTCGTGACGCTGTCGACCTGCCCGATCATCGAGCCGAGCGGCACCATGGTCGGGTGCACCCGCTGCTCGATACCTGTTGCCGTGCGCTGCGCCACGCCAAGCAGCTTGATCCGGTAGCCGAGATCTCTTGCCGCATGAATGTCCGACAACGAGATGTTGCTGATACCCTCGACATAAATCTGATCGACAGCGACCTCGGTTCCAAATGCGATGCTGGTCAGGATCGCCAGCTTGTGGGCGGTGTCCTGTCCTTCGACATCGAATGTCGGATCGGCTTCCGCATAGCCGAGCCGCTGCGCATCGGCGAGGCAATCGTCGAACGAAATCTCGTCCCGTTCCATGCGGGTGAGAATGTAGTTGGCCGTTCCGTTCAGGATGCCATAGACGCGGCTACAGTCATTGGCGGCAAGCGATTCGCGCATCGTCTTGATAACCGGAATGCCGCCGGCGACAGCCGCCTCGAAATTGAGGATCAGTCCCTTGTCTTCGCAGGCGCGCGCAAGCTCCACCCCGTGACGGGCAAGCAGCGCCTTGTTTGCCGTGACGATATGCCGGCCGGAGCCGATTGCGGCCTTGATGCCCTCCAGCGCGGCGCCGTTTTCGCCGCCGACAAGTTCGACAAATACGTCAATGTCCGGCGACGCGGCGAGCTGCTCCGGCGTATCGAACCAGGAAATACCGCTCATGTCGAAACCGCGGTCTTTCGAGCGGTCCCGCGCACTCACGCCTGTCACCGCGATCGGGCGTCCACACCGGTGAGCGAGCGAGTTTGACTTGTTTTTCAGGATCTGGGCGACGGACGAACCGACCGTCCCCAGGCCCGCGATACCAATTCTGAGCGGTTCGCTCATCCGGCGACCTTTCATGCGCGATTGTTCGATTGATCGCCCGCGGGTCAGCGACGGGCGTTGATGGAAACCACGTTGTGCAGATTTCGGGACGCGGATGCAAGGAAACGTCTGATGTTCCGCGCCGCCTGGCGGATGCGATGCTCGTTTTCCACCAATGCGATGCGCACATGGTCGTCGCCATGTTCGCCAAATCCGATACCTGGCGCAACGGCGACATCCGCCTTCTCGATCAGCAGTTTCGAGAACTCGAGCGATCCGAGTTGCTTGAACTGTTCGGGGATCGGCGCCCAGGCAAACATGGTCGCTTCGGGCGCCGGCACCGGGAAACCGGCCTGCGAAAAGCTGTCGACGAGCGTGTCGCGCCGCTTGCAGTAGACCTCTCGCACCTCGCGGATTTCCGATCCGTCGCTGTTGAGCGCGGTCGTTGCCGCCACCTGGATCGGCGTGAACGCGCCGTAGTCGAGATAGGATTTGACCCGGCCGAGCGCTGAGACAAGACGTTCGTTGCCGACCGCAAACCCGATGCGCCATCCCGGCATCGAGAAGGTCTTCGACATCGAAGTGAACTCAACGCACACATCCATCGCGCCATCGACCTGCAGCACCGAGGGCGGCGGATTGTCGCCGAAATAGATCTCGGCATAGGCGAGATCGGACAGCACGATGATGTCGTGCTTGCGCGCGAATGCCACGACATCCTTGTAGAAATCGATTGAGGCCACATAGGCGGTCGGATTCGACGGGTAGTTCAGGATGACGGCCAGCGGTTTGGGAATCGAGTGGCGTACCGCGCGCTCCAGCGCCGGCAGAAACCCGTCGTCCGGTGCGACCGGCATGGACCGAATGACCCCGCCGGACATGATGAACCCGAAGGCGTGGATCGGATAGGTCGGATCGGGACACAGCACGACATCGCCCGGCGCGGTAATCGCCTGCGCCATGTTGGCGAAACCTTCCTTCGAACCCAGCGTCGCGATGACCTGGGTATCCGGATTGAGTTTTACGCCAAAACGGCGCGCATAATAGTTCGCCTGGGCGCGCCGCAGGCCGGGAATACCCTTTGACGAGGAGTAGCGGTGCGTGCGCGGATCGCGAACCGTCTCGCACAATTTGTCGACGATCGACTGCGGGGTGGGAAGGTCGGGATTTCCCATTCCAAGATCGATGATATCGCGACCGTCGGCGCGCGCGGTCGCCTTCAGGCGATTGACCTGTTCGAACACGTAGGGCGGCAGTCTGCGGACCTTGTGAAACTCTTGCATCGGTTTTTCCTCGGCGGTTTACGCGCTATACGCCGCTCGGTGGTAAAAAGCGAGTTGCGGTTACTGCGAAGCCGCGTTCTCTTCGATTTTCTCGATCGTGTCGGCCGAATGTGTGTTTGCGAGCCGGCGCAACGCGGCGACGCGGCGCTGGTACTCGGCCGTCGACATACGCCCGCGCTGTTGTGCGACGCTCAGCGCCTGCATCTGTTCCAGCAGCGCATCGCGCTTTTCATCCGTCATCTGCTCGGTCGCGCCGCGAGGTTGCGCAATGTGGCTCGGGAACTGGCCGGTATCGGCGATTTGCCCCGAGCCCGAGAAGACCGGGTCCGCCGTGGCGGTTGGCGGCAGTATCTCGCGTTGCTCCTCGCTTGGCGCGCTGGCGTTCGCGGTTTGGGCTGTTGCGCCCGATTGTTGTTGCGAAGAGTCTACCGGCTGCGAAAACGCCGCCTGGGGAACCGCACGGTCGATGGCGTTGCCGCCGGCGCAACCGGCGACAGTGAGCGCGGCAAGTCCCGAAGTCAGTAAAGCTCTAGCTGATTGTCCCATTATGAAATGCCGGAGACTTTCTCTTTACCCTGGAATTGTTTGGATCGGCTTACGCTTTAGACAAGCGCCTTGCGGATTGTCATCAACGCCTCGTAATATGGCATTATCAAGAATTCGGAAACGACAAACGGGTCTTTGGACCCAATGGAACCGCGATGGGCGACAAGAAAGATGCCGAATCCGGCACCGAACAACACAATGCCATCGATGCTTATCTCATCAAGGATCCGGAGGCGTTTGCGCGAAACCTTGCTCGGGTGATCGAAGAAGCCGGCCACGCCGCGTCTGCATGGGTGGGGCCGCGCGAATCGGGCGAGAAGACCGACACCCTGGCCGAACCGATGGCGGATGTTGTCAAAACGCTGTCAAAAGTGTCGGAGTACTGGCTGTCGGACCCGCAGCGCGCCGTCGAGGCGCAAACCCGCCTCTTCTCGTCTTACCTGGACATCTGGGCCAACTCGGTCAAACGCATGGGCGACCGCGATTTGGCGGAAGCCGTCGCGCCGGAAGCCACCGACAAGCGATTCTCCGATGAGGACTGGAAAGAGAACGCCTTTTTTAGCTTCCTGAAGCAGACCTACCTGGTCACCGCCCGCTGGGCAGCCGATCTGGTCGAGAATGCTGAAACGTTGGATCCCCACACCCGCCACAAGGCTGGTTTCTACGTCAAGCAGTTCGCAAACGCGCTCTCGCCGTCCAATTTCATGATCTCCAATCCGGAGATATTCAAGGAGACGATCGCGTCCAACGGCGCCAACCTTGTAACCGGTATGAAGATGCTGGCCGAAGACATCGAGGCCGGGCACGGCGAGCTCAAGCTGCGCCAGTCGGACTATTCGAAGTTTCAGCTTGGCAAGAACATCGCCATCACCGCCGGCAACGTGATCGCGCGCAACGAACTGGTGGAGATCATCCAGTATGAACCGTCGACACCGGACGTCTTGAAACGACCGCTCTTGATCTGCCCGCCATGGATCAACAAGTTCTACATTCTCGATCTCAACCCGGACAAATCATTCGTGCGTTGGGCGGTCGATCAGGGTCACACTGTTTTCGTGATGTCGTGGGTCAATCCGGATGAGCAGCATGCGCAACTGGATTGGGACGATTATATCGACAAGGGCATCGCGTATGCGCTCGATACGGTCGAGAAAGCCACCGGCGAGAAACGCGTCAACGCCATCGGCTACTGTGTCGGCGGCACCTTGCTCGCTGCAGCGCTCGCCAGGTTTGCCCGCGATGGCGACAAGCGCATCGCATCGGCGACACTGTTTACCACCCAGGTCGACTTCGAACATGCCGGCGACCTCAAGGTCTTCGTCGACGAGGATCAACTCGCCGTCCTGGAACGCCAGATGGAGCGGGACGGTTATCTGGAGGGCTCGCGCATGTCGACGGCCTTCAACCTGCTGCGTTCGGGCGACCTGATCTGGCCCTATGTGGTCAACAACTATATGAAGGGCAAAGAGCCGATGCCCTTCGATCTGCTCTACTGGAATGCAGATTCTACTCGAATGCCTGCCGCTAATCATCTGTTCTATCTACGAAATTGCTATCTCGGGAACAATCTCGCGCAAGGCGAAATGGATCTCGGCGGAGCGCCTGTTTCGCTCGCTGACGTCAAGATTCCGATCTACAATTTGGCCACCAAGGAAGATCACATCGCCCCTGCTCTTTCCGTTTTCGAAGGCAGCAAACTGTTTGGCGGCAAAGTGACCTATGTGATGGGCGGTTCCGGGCACATCGCCGGTGTGATCAATCCGCCGCATCGCAACAAGTACCAGTTCTGGTCCGGGCCCAAGGTCAAGGGCGATTTCGCCGACTGGGTCGAGAAGGCCGAGGTGACTGAAGGGTCATGGTGGCCACATTGGCACACTTGGATCGTGTCGCAAGACGACGAGACCGTCGCGGCGCGCAGCAAACCGGGCGGCGGCAAGCTCAAACCGATCGGCAGCGCACCCGGCGACTATGTGCGCGTTCGCGCCTGACAGCCAGCGCGTCTCGGAACAGCAACGACCATGAAGTTTGCGACACCACTTGTCCGGGGCACGCTGATACGCCGGTATAAGCGCTTCCTCGCCGATGTTGCGCTCGATCCCGATGGCGAGCAAATCACCTGTGCTGTTCCCAACACTGGATCGATGATGGGCCTCCACACACCGGGCTTCCCGGTCTGGCTTTCGACTTCGGACAATCCCAAGCGCAAATACCGCCACACGCTGGAAATCGTCGGCGCCGGCAACACGATGGTCGGCGTCAACACGAACCTGCCCAACCGTCTGGCCGAGGAAGCCATTGGCGCCGGCCTTGTCAGTGACCTTGCACAATACGCAACGCTGCGGCGGGAGCAGAAATACGGTCGAAACTCGCGGATCGACATTCTGCTTGAGGATCCTGCGCTTGGCAGCGCCTATGTCGAGGTCAAGAACGTGCACATGATGCGCGAAACCGGACTGGCCGAATTCCCCGACACGGCGACCGCTCGTGGCGTGAAGCATCTTGAAGAACTGACAGACATGGTCTCGCAAGCGCATCGCGCGGTGATGCTTTACATCGTCCAGCGCGGAGACTGCTTTCGACTGCGCATCTGCGAAGATCTCGATCCGGCGTACGGGCAGGCATTTGCAAGGGCGACAGCCGCCGGGGTTGAAGCATTCGCCATTCGGTGCCAAATCTCCGATACGGAAATCGTGCCGGTCAGCCAGATCCCGATCGTGGCTTGACATACCTTGCCTGGAGCAATCGATGGTAACCTATCTTGAAGCGGAACTGGCGCCGATAAAGAACACCGGACAGATTCGCCTGCATGGCGAAGAAGGGTTCGAAGGTATGCGGCGGGCAAGCCGGCTGACCGCCATGGCGCTCGATGAGCTCGTGCCAATGGTCAAACCCGGCGTGACGACAGCGGAAGTCGACCGGTTCCTCTTCGAATACGGCATGGATCATGGGGCTATTCCGGCGACACTGAATTATCGCGGCTACACGCATTCCTGCTGCACGTCGGTCAATCACGTGGTCTGCCACGGATTCCCGAGCGACAAGCCGCTGCGCGAAGGCGAGATCGTGAACATCGACGTCACCTATGTGCTCAATGGCTGGCACGGGGATTCATCACGCATGTACCCGGTCGGCGAGATCAAGCGCGCCGCCGAACGCCTGCTGCAGGTCACACATGAATGCCTGATGCTCGGCATCGAAGCAGTCAAGCCCGGTGCCCGCATGGGTGCCATTGGCGAAGCGATCCAAAAGCATGCGGAAGCTCAACGTTGTTCGGTGGTGCGTGATTTCTGCGGCCACGGCATCGGTCAGTTGTTCCACGATGCACCCAACGTCCTGCACTACGGGCGCAAGGATGAAGGCGTAGAGATGCGCAAGGGCATGATGTTCACCATCGAACCGATGATCAATCTGGGACGGCCGCACGTGAAGGTTCTCTCCGACGGCTGGACAGCGGTGACCCGTGACCGCAGCCTATCGGCACAGTACGAACACACGATCGGCGTGACCGAGGACGGCTGCGAGATCTTCACCCTTTCGCCGAATGGGCTCGATCGGCCGGGTCTGCCCTCATGAACGGCTAACAGAATCGCGATGCCCGGGGAGTTCGACGAGAGCCGCGTTTTCATTAGGCCTCAGCATCATGAGGAGCGCCCTGCGGCCAAGTCGGACACAACACCGAAATCACCGCCCTCCCCGCAGCCGCATGCCGGCCACCGCGAACGGTTGCGTCGCCGCTTTGCCGAAGGCGGCGCCCAAGCGCTGGCAGATTACGAACTGCTGGAACTTCTGTTGTTCCGCTCTATTCCGCGAAAAGACACCAAGCCAATCGCCAAGGCGCTGATCGCCCGTTTCGGATCATTTGCGGGCGTGCTCGGCGCCGACCCGCAAAGGCTCCGCGAGGTGCCCGGTGTCAAGGACGCAGTGGCCGCTGACCTGAAGACGATCGCCGAGGCGGCGCGGCGCATGTTGAAAACGGATATCAGCAAGCGCGAGGTTCTCGGTTCATGGGACGCGGTCATCGCCTATTGCACGGCGACCATGGCGCACGAAACGCGCGAGCAGTTCCGCATCCTGTTTCTCGACAAGAAGAATGCCCTGATCGCAGACGAGGTGCAGCAGGTTGGGACCGTCGACCACACGCCGGTCTATCCGCGCGAGGTCATGCGGCGCGCGCTTGAGCTCGCCTCGACGGCGATCATCCTGGTCCATAACCATCCGTCCGGCGATCCGACGCCTTCTCGCGCCGACATCGAGATGACGCACAAGATCGCCGACGTCGCGAAGTCGCTCGGCATCGCGGTGCATGACCACGTCATCATCGGCAAGAACGGCCACGCGAGCCTCAAGGGCTTGGGGTTGTTCTAGGCTTGCCTCGACAAGGACTTTGCCAGCCGCTCGGCGGCTGACATCTCCGACCAACGCTTGTCGCGCCTATCTGCGGCCTCGGCGTCCTGTCCCCACTGCGCGATGTTCCAGTCTTCATCGACATGGGCCGCCGTCCACGCATCGCCCGCCGTGATCCGACCTTTCCAAACGGCGATTGCCAGCAGTGCCGACCCGGTCAGCGTCGTCATCGAATGCAGCGCAGCCAGTTCGATCGGATCGTCGATCGTCTTCAGATGCACGCCCATCCCGGCGATCGCGGCACGCGGTTGCGCCGCATGGATTATGCCCTCGGCAAGGATGAAACGCGCACCGGCCAGTTCCTCAGCCCAGTCGATGACCGGATCCCAATGCGTCCGCTGGTTGGCAACCAGACCCTCCGGGCCGTCGGCACGATAGAATAGCAGATCGGTTCCGCAGAACCGCAGGACATCCTCGAGGACGGCCTGCATGTCGACGGCAACGCCATCGATCCCGGTATTTGCAAGCCGATAGCAAGGCATGGTCGAAGGATCGATGTCTTCGGATTGGGCTTCAAATTCCGCCGCGATCAGATCCGCCGCGCTTCCGGTCGCCAGAGCGAGCGGATTTTGTCCGGGGGTTTTCGCGGCCCTGCCATCCAGCAGCACGTGAAAGCGTCCGTCACGCTCGCCGGTCGAAACCTCTTTGTAGAACCGCTTGGGCAGCACCTTGCGCATGTTTTGCTGCGCACTGTGCATCGGGTCCGAGGAAACGCCGTTTTCCGGATTTGAAAGTTGATCGCGCATTACCGCCATCCTGTCGTCTGGGATGGCGGCGATAGATCACGCCGATGGCGCAAACGCAAGGTTTCAGCCGGCTGCCGCCAGCTTCCAGTTGCCTTCAATGATCACGCTGTCGGGCGCCAGTGTCTTGGCTTCACCAAGGATCTTGCGGGCGCCTTCTATGTCGCCGCGCAGATAATGTGAATAACCCTGGTTGTTCAGGATCGAGGCGCGCCGGCCGGCGAGCTGGATCAGTTGCCCATAGGCGCGGTCGGAAAGATCGAAGCGGCCCAATTGGTCGTAGGATGCGGCGAGGCCGAGCCAAGCGGTGCCGTTTTCGGGTGCCGCTTCCACCGCCAGGCGGTAGTTCTTCTCTGCCAAGCCGTAATTGCCTGCCAGGAAATGCTTCTCGGCAAGCGCCAGCTTCTTGTCGGTACGGCTCGACTTGTAGGCCGACGTGGTCTGCGTATCGATGCCAGCGGTCTGGCAACCGGCCAGAACGCTGATGACCGCGATACCGGCAATCCATTTCGACAGCGATTTCGTGAACTTCTGCATCCCGTCCCCGTCCGATATTCGAATTATTTGCCAGTAGTTTAATGGGAGCCGGTAAACGCCACGTGGGCTAACACGGTAAAGATCTCACCGCCGCAATCGATAAAATTACATGTTGTAGCGCACGATGATCGGGATGATCGCGATCATCACTACAACCGGCAGAATGCAGACCGTTACCGGGATCGACATTTTTGCCGGCAAGGCATGGGCCTTTTCCTCTGCTGCCGACATGCGCTTGTGCCGCATCTCGTCGCTGAACACCTTCAGGGCGGTCGAGAGGCTGGTTCCCAGTTCTTTGGATTGCTGCAGCAAGGTTGCGAATGCGCGGACCTCGTCGACGCCAAGCCGGTCGGCGAGTGCCTTCAGGGTTTCGTTGATGCTGCGCCCCGCCCGCAGTTCCAGCGAGACCAGAACAAGGTTCTGGCTAAGCGCCGGATAAGTCACGCGGATTTCGCGCGATACGCGCTCGATCGACGCCTCCAGGCTCATCCCGGCATCGGCGCAGACGATCATCAGGTCCATGAAGTCCGGAAACCCGTTGCGGTATTCAGTCGTCTTCTTCTTCACCATTTGGCCAAGCACGAACGCCGGAAGAAAATAGCCGCCAAGCGAAATGCCGCCCATCAGCATAATCCCGCGTTGGGAGAACGGAGCGATGTGGAAGATGAAGAGGACGACTATTGCCAGCAGCAGGCCGGCGCCCAGCCCGGCAAAGCGGATCAGGAAAAAGTTGCCGATCGCATTCGGATCCATGTAGCCGGCGCGCATCAGCCGGGTGCGCAGGCGAACCACGTTTTCCGGATCGGCGGAACTGTAGAATTCGGCGGCGCGCCGCGCCGCCTTGTCGGCTATCTCGTTGTCTTTGTTCTTCTTTTCATCGATCTCGACAATCACCTCGTCCGGGTCGTCGAAGCGGACGTGCAACCGGCCGCGCAGGCGCTGGCGCTCGGACCGTGACTGGCGCATCGACAGCACGACACCGGCAACACCGAGAAGCGCGATCAGCAGGCCGGCGGGTAAAATCCAGTTTCCGAGATCCATCCTGATCTTCCCTAGAACTTGAAACTTGCCAGCTTGAACATGATCGCATTGCCCAAAAGCAGCCAGGAAATCGCCCCGCCGGCGAGGTACCAGGTCAGGCTCTGCTCGGCGATATCGCCGTAGTAGCTCGGCATCAGCACCATGACCGCCATGACCAGCAGGACCGGCACGGCCGACAGGATGTAGGCCGACATCCTGCCCTCGACCGAAATCGCCTTGATCTTGCGGCGCAGCTTGCCGCGTTCGCGAATGACGTTCGACAAGCCATCGAGGATTTCGCGCAGATTGCCGCCAGTCGTCGACTGGATCGACACCGCGGTCACAAAGAGCGGCAGGTCTTCGTGCCCCACCCGGTCGTAGAGATTGCGCAGCGCCGTCACCAGGTCGGACCCGTAGGTCACCTCGTCCGACACGATACCGAATTCGGTGCCGATAGGATCGCCCATCTCGCGCGACACCATCGACACGGCGACCGGCACCGGATGACCGGCTTTCAGTCCGCGCGTGATCAAATCGAGTGCTTCGGGAAGCTGGGCTCCGAACTGCTTGTGCCGCCGCTTGCGCAGATAACGCATGAACAGGATCGGGATCGCCGGAAGCAGCGCCACGACCAGCATAAGCCCGAGTTGCAACTTGTTGACATAGAGCCCGCCGCCGATCCCGACAAAAAGCGCGATCGTTGAGGTCACCGCCAGGAATGTCCCGAGCGGCATGGTCATGCCCGACTGGGTGCGCAGGACCCGAAGCATAGCAATCGGCGAGAACCGGGTCGTGCCATCCAGCCCGCGCTCCTTGCGCAGCTGGACCAGGACTTCCTTCTGGCTGACTGTCCTTTCCTGCAGGCGCATTCGCCGGTTGATGGTCCGGCGGGTTTCGGTGCCACGCGCCAGGATCAGATAGGACGCTTCGGCCAGTATGATCCCGCAAGCCGCAGCGAAGGTATAGACTGCGTAGAGCGTGACGTCGTCAAACTGCATTTCAACCCGCCTGCTTGTTGGCCGGATCGAAGTAGTCGCCGGGGAACTCGACGCCCATCGCGCGCAATTCCTCCAGGAACCGGGGGCGAATGCCGGTCGCCTCGAAATGGCCGACGATGCCGCCATCGGCGGTCATGCCGGTACGGCGGAACGTGAAGATTTCCTGCATCTGAATGATGTCGCCTTCCATCCCGGTGACTTCGGCGACGCTGGTGACCTTGCGCTTGCCGTCGGACAAGCGGGTCAGCTGGACGATCAGGCCAATCGCGCTCGATATCTGGCTGCGGATTGAGGCTACCGTCATCGGCATGCCGGTCATGCCGAGCATCTGCTCGAGACGGGAGATCGCGTCACGCGGCGTGTTGGCGTGGATGGTCGCCATGGAGCCTTCGTGGCCAGTATTCATGGCCTGCAGCATGTCGAAGGCTTCCTCGCCGCGACACTCGCCAAGGATCACCCGGTCCGGGCGCATACGCAGCGCATTCTTGACCAGATCGCGCTGACGCAGTTCGCCGATGCCTTCGGCGTTCGCGGGCCGCGTTTCCATGCGCGCCACATGCGGCTGTTGCAGTTGCAGTTCGGCGGCGTCTTCGATGGTGATCAGGCGCTCTTCCTCGGAGATAAACGCCGAAAGCGCGTTCAGCATGGTCGTCTTGCCGGTACCCGTGCCACCCGAGATGATCGTGGTGATGCGGGCAAAAACCGCTGCGGCCAGCACTTCGGCCATCGGCTGCGTCAGGGCGCCGAACTCGACCAGCTTGTGAAGGCCGAGCTTGTTCTTGGAGAATTTCCGGATCGAGACCAACGGCCCGTCAACACCAACGGGGCGGATAGCCGCGTTGAAACGCGAGCCGTCCAGCATGCGAGCGTCGCACATCGGCGACGATTCATCGATGCGCCGACCGACCGCCGCGACGATCTTGTTGACCACACGCAGCAGATGCGCCTCGTCCTTGAACGGTATGTTTTCCTTGACCAGTTTGCCGGCACGTTCGACGAAGCAGTTCTCGTGACCGTTGATCAGGATATCGCTGACCGTCGGGTCCTTCAGCAGCGGCTCCAGAGGGCCAAGACCGACCATTTCGTCGACCAGATCGTCGATCAGCGTTTCGACCTCGGCCGCGTTCAGTGCCAACCGTTCGGACTGCACATATTCGTGGACGAATGTCTGAACCTCCTGACGCATGCGATCCGGCGGCAGGCTCTCGAGCGCGACAAGGTTGATTTCCTCGAGCAGCTTGCGGTGCAGCGTCACGCGTGCATCGAGTGTGCGATCCTGCGGCTTCGGCGTGCTCGCTACCGGCGCCGGATTGCTGACCGCCCGTATGTTCGGGATGACAACAGGCGTTTCCTCAGCAGCCGGAGCGGCTTTCGCGGCCTCCGAAACGTCGCGCGTCTTGAGCTGTGTGAACCGGTTCGACATGGCCGTCAGCCCGCCCTGCGGAACAGGCCGCCGCCGAATCCGAGGAACCGGCGCCGGCGGACGCCTTCAAGCGACATCTCGTCGGGAAGAATGATCCGCTTCAGATCCTGCACGACATTCGCGTTGGCGTCGACGTCATGCAGCGGCACTCCGCGATCGACGGCCTCGCGTACCAGCCGGTAGTTGTTCGAGATACCGCCGACGAAGCGCTCGCCAAGCAGTTCCTCGACATCGGATGTGCGTACGCCGCCATCCGGCCCGGCATGGGTGTAGCGGTTGATGATGACGCCCGGTTTGACGTCCTTGCCCACCTCGGTCTGGATGGCGTGCACCAGCCGCTGCGTGTGACGCAGGCACGGCACTGTCATCTCGGCGGTCAGGTAAACATGGTTCGATCCGCGCAGAACAAGCTCCGTCCAGGGAAACCAGGTTCGCGGCATGTCGATGACCACATTGTCGAAGTAGGCCGAGACGAGATCGAGAATCCGGATCACGACATCGGCGTCGAACGACCGCATCTCGGTCGGGCTGTTCGGAGCCGCCAGAACCGCAAGGCCCGACGCATGCTTGGACAGAAGCGCATCGAGCAGTTGCCGGTCGAGGCGTTCGACCTGGTTTTCCACCTCGGCGATGTTGAACCGGGGTTCGATGTCCAGATACTCGGCGCAAGACCCGTGCTGGAAGTTCAGATCGACGACACAGGTGGATGCCGCCCGGGTTACCGAGCCGTGCAGCAGAAACGCGGTCTGCAACGCGATCGTCGTGTTCCCGACGCCGCCTGCCGCCGGCATGAAGGTGCTGATGTCGGCCTCACCGGGATCGTTCTTGTCCAGTCCCTTGAGCGCCCGAATGCAGGAGCGGACGAGATCGGCCGTCGAAACCGGCTTGACCAGAAAATCTGCGACCCGCAATTGCACGATGATGCGCACCATCGCGGCTTCGTGGCTATCGGCCACGACAATCGTCGGCACGCGGTCGGCAAGGCGGCGGGTGATGCGCTGCAGCGCCTCCAGGTCCTCGATCGATCCATCGCCAATGTCGATAATCACCGCACCGGCCTCGGTGTCCTGGATTTCTCCGGAGATTTCCGACACCGGCTTTTCTATCGTGACCAGCGTGATTGCTTCCGAGGACGAGAATGCCGTCTTGGACGCCGACAGGAAATCCTTGTCGGCGGAGACGATCGCGATCAGGTTGTTTTCTACTTTTGCGTCGGCCATCGTGTCTCGGCTCTCCGGGCATCGGTCCGGAATTGCCGACCCTTTTTGTTACTCGGTAATTGCCTTGTCGTAGTCCTGCGCCTTTTTGGCCGCGCCCTTGGTGGCAGGACGCTTGACGGGAACGACGAGATCGGGATCCTGCACACCCGGCGCCCAGGGATCGATGCGCTGCAGCGAATTGTTGTGCGCGATGGCATCGCCTGCGGCCAGTGTCAGGCCTTCAAGTTCGGGGTCCTCGGTCATCGTGCAGCCGGTGGCCGCAACGAGCGAGCCGAGCGCGATCGTGAGAGCAATCTTGCGCATGGTCGAACTCCTAGCCGCCGATTTCGAGTGTCAGGATATGGCCACTGGTGCGATCGGAGGCGGCGCCGCGCCTCTTGACCTCTTCGATCTTGAGCAGCGCGCTCTCCTCTTCGGTTGCCGGCCGCGCCGCATCCAGCGGCGTAGAACTCGGCGTACCGGGTTCGATCGGTCGCACGAGATGCGGCGTGACGATCATCACCAGATCGGTTTCCTTGCGCTGGAAATCCTTGCTGGAAAGCAATGCACCGATGATCGGCAGCTTCCGTGCACCGGGCAGATTCCGGCGGATCTGTTCGTTCTCGGCCTGGAACAGCCCCGCCATCATGAAGCTCTGGCCACTCTTCAGATCGACGGAAGTCTGGGCGCGGCGCACCGACAGGATCGGGAAGCCGTTGGCAAGCGTTTCGGCCTGCAGCGAAGACACCTCGGGCGCGATCTCAAGCTGGATCAGGCCGTCCTTCAGGACCGAAGGCGTGAATTCCAGGCCGACACCGAACTTCTTGTACTCGACGGTAACACGACCATCGTCGTCGGTGATTGCGATCGGATATTCGCCACCAGCCAGGAAACTCGCGGTTTCACCGGACCTTGCAATCAGATTGGGTTCGGCAAGCCGGCGCGCGACGCCGCGGTCTTCCATCGCCTTGATGGCGATATCGACATCGACACCACCGGCGACGAAGCCACCGAGAATGTTACCGGAGAAGACGCCATTTAGGGAACTCGTTGCCGCGCCGGCTGCAGTTGGGCCACCGCCGGTGCGGTAAGCCACCCGATTGATGTTCAAGCCAAGTTCTTGACCGGAATTGCGGTTGATCTCGACAAAGCGGACATTCAACTGGACCTGCTGCGAAGATGTGATGTTCACCGAGTTGATGATATCCTCGTCCTCGCCGGCGAACTTCGACGCGATCTTTTCGGCGCGGTCGGCGGACACCTGGTCAGGCGCCTCGCCCGACAACACCACCTGTCCGTTGGTTGTTGTTACCTTGATGTCCGCGTCCGGCACGTTCTGGCGGATGGCAGTGCGCAGCCGGCTCGTATCGACGCTGACTTCGACATCGAGCGAGCCGATCAACCGCTTGTTCTCGTCGAACATGGCGATACCGGTGGTGCCGGCGGCAATGCCCAGCACGTAGAACGAACGGTTGGTCAGCGGCTGCACATTGGCGATTTCGGGATCGCCGACGACGATCTCGTAAAAGGACGTCTGCGTGCGAACCGTCTTTGGTTTACCCTTCTCGACGGTCAGCATGTGGTTGCTGTTATCCTTGACCAGCAGCACCTTGGCATCGGCGCGTGCCATATCGGCGGTCATGGCGCCAAACGCGAAAGCGCCAAGGAGTGCGGCCGCTTTTATTCGGGTATTTTTGCCGATCATTGCCCCGCCTCCTCGTTGCGAACATCGTAGGTTTCGCTGTCCGTCTTGCGACGCACGGTTATCTTGGCGAAACCGGTCATGCCGGCGTCGCGGGTGTAGGAAGCGGTGGGAACCTCATCCAGTCCGAGCGGCGGGATCGGGAACTCGTCGGTCGTGTCGCCGGCGCCGCGCAGATGCAGCGACAGCGTGCCGGCCTGCTTGGCGGCCGAAAGCGCCTTGGCTCCAAGCTCGTCGACCTCGACAGTGACGGCACGCACGACCACCGGGTCCGCCTGGCGCTCATCGGCGATCTGATCGATGGACAAAACCTTGACGCTGCGTAGAACAATCGTTGTCGCGACGAAACTGTCCGGATCACCCGTGTACGTGCGGTCGCCGGCCGGAGACGTCTCGATCGGCGCATAATCGTCGGCGCCCTCGTTCTTGCTCTCGATCTCGAAGGTCCGCGTCAGGGCAATATCCACCCGGTCTCCGGGAACGACGAAGCCGCCGACACCCGAAATGTCGTCAACGCGGATGGTGACCGCCCGCATCCCTTCTTCAAGGCGCCGCGAAAGGGTCGACCGGTCGCCTGGATCGGTGACCTTGCCGAGCAGGATCGGTTCGTTCTGCTCGATGGCGGCGAGCGCGCTGCGCTGACCTTCTCCGAGCAATCCGTCGACGGTCTCAAAGGCGCCGTTCGGCGTCTTGTCCTTGGGCCAGGGAATCTCGGTGACCATGCCGGCGTCGATCAACGCGCCGTAGCGCATCGGCTCGGCGGCAACGACGATGGTGCCGAACTCAATCGTCGGCGTGTCGTTGTCGGAGGCGACTTCCACGGTTTCAACAATGGTCTGGACGTTGTTTTTCAACCAGAAATCGGCAGCAACAACTGATAGACCGCCAAACACGACAGCCAGACCGCCCATTATCAAGTACTTCTTGCTCACCAGCCCCCACCAATCGCAAGGCGAATGCCCGCATCCCCTGTTATTACTTTGGTGGACAATGGCGGATAACGATAAAAATCCGGGTAATCCGGTCGTTAAAATGTCTGCTAGTTGGCACTGTGGTAAATCGGAACTGAAGACGGAACCGGCTGCGCAGGACGTTCGCCTTTCGATCGTGCGCATGCGATATTGGCGACTGATTCGGCCTTCAATGCCCGGAAAACTGGCGGAACATGGACAACAACAACGATCTCTTCGGCGACCTGACGACCAGCCCGACTTCCTCGCGCTCCGTCCGCGCCGCCCCCAAGCAGCAGCGAAAACCCGAGCCGCAGGCAAGCGGCGGCTACGATGCGTCGGCCATCGAGATCCTGGAGGGCCTGGAGCCGGTCCGCAGGCGGCCGGGGATGTATATCGGTGGCACCGACGACAAGGCGCTGCACCATCTGTTCGCCGAGGTCATCGACAACTCGATGGACGAGGCGGTGGCCGGCCACGCCACCTTTATTGAAGTGCACCTGGACGCGGACGGTTTCGTCTCGGTGACCGACAATGGCCGCGGCATTCCGGTCGATCCGCACCCCAAGCACAAGGACAAGTCGGCGCTGGAGGTCATCATGACCACGCTGCACGCCGGCGGCAAATTCGATTCCAAGGTCTATGAAACATCGGGCGGCCTGCACGGCGTCGGCGTCTCGGTGGTCAATGCGCTGTCCGACGACCTCGAAGTCGAAGTGGCGCGCGACCGCAAGCTCTACCGCCAGCGCTTCTCGCGCGGCCATCCGGTCGGCGGGCTGGAGAAACTCGGCGACGTCGCCAACCGGCGCGGTACCAAGGTGCGGTTTCACCCCGATCCGGAGATCTTCGGGCAGAACGCGAAATTCGAACCCGCCCGCCTCTACAAGATGGCCCGGTCCAAGGCCTATCTGTTCGGCGGCGTGGAGATCCGCTGGCAATGCGATCCCGAACTGATCGGAGAGAAGGACACGACACCGGCCAAGGCCGTGTTTCATTTTCCCGGCGGCCTCAAGGATTATCTGGAAGCCAGCCTCGGCCCGGAACAACGCGTCACGGCCAACATCTTTTCCGGCAAGAGCGAGCGCCCGGGCGGCCATGGCTCCGTCGAGTGGGCGATCACCTGGCATGGCGGCGACGGGTTCGTGAACAGCTACTGCAACACGATCCCGACCCCGGAAGGCGGTACGCACGAAGCCGGGCTGCGCACTGTCCTGGCGCGCGGCCTGAAAGGTTATGCCGAACTGGTCGGCAACAAGCGCGGCTCGGTGATCCAGACCGACGACGTGATGATTTCGGCGGCAGCGATGCTGTCGGTGTTCGTGCGCGAGCCGGAATTCGTCGGCCAGACGAAGGACAAGCTGGCGACCACGGAAGCCCAGAAGATTGTCGAGAACGCGCTTCGCGACGCCTTCGATCACTGGCTGACGGCCTCGCCGCAGGAGGCCAACGCCCTGCTCGACTGGGTTATCGACCGCGCCGACGAGCGGCTGAAACGGCGCCAGGAAAAGGAAGTCAACCGCAAGTCGGCGGTGCGCAAGCTGCGGCTGCCCGGCAAGCTCGCCGACTGCAGCCAGAACGCGGCGGCCGGTGCGGAGATCTTCATCGTTGAGGGCGACTCGGCCGGCGGCTCGGCCAAACAGGCGCGCGACCGCAAGACCCAGGCGATCCTGCCCTTGCGCGGCAAGATCCTCAACGTCGCCAGCGCCGGCCGCGACAAGATGATGGCCAATCAGCAGATCGCCGACCTCGTTCAGGCGCTTGGCTGCGGCACCCGCTCGAAATACCGCGACAGCGATCTGCGCTACGAGCGGGTGATCATCATGACCGACGCCGATGTCGACGGCGCGCACATCGCGTCGCTCCTGATCACGTTCTTCTTTTCCGAGATGCCGGACCTTATCGCCAACCGGCACCTGTTCCTGGCGGTTCCGCCGCTGTTCAAGATCTCGCAGGGCGGCAAGGCGCTCTACGCGCGCGACGACGCCCACAAGGACGAGCTGCTGAGTACCGAATTCAACGGTCGCGCGAAGATCGAAATCAGCCGCTTCAAGGGGCTCGGCGAAATGTCAGCCCAGCAGCTGAAGGAAACGACAATGGACCCCTCGGTGCGCACGCTTCTGCGCGTGGAGGTATCCGAAGAGGATGCCGAAGCCGCGCGCACCGCGGTCGACGACCTGATGGGCACCAAGGCGGAATCCCGCTTCCGGTTCATTCAGGAAAACGCCGAGTTCGCGCACGATCTCGATATCTGATCAGGCAGCAGCAAGACCGAGGGCGTGGCGCCGGGCGTTCTCGCGCAGCATGTCCATGTGAATGGCGCTGAGCAGAGCGACGATGTCGTCGTTCGCATGCTCCAACTTGCGGGACATGCGCGCCTCGATGTCTTCGAGCACCAGCCGGGTTACTTCCTGGGAGCCGGCGTTGAGCCGGCCGTTTGCAACCTCGCGCCAGATCGCTATCGCAGTCTGGAACAACGGGTGGACGCTGCGTGCAAGACCGGCCCCTTGGAGCAAGGCGCGCATCTGGTTCTGCCTCTCATCGACAAGGATCGCGGTGACACGCTTATAGGGCTGGCCGGACAGATCTGCGAGGGCATGTGCCACGAAATCGATATTGCCGTTGCACAGCGCCCGGATGAGGAGCTTTGTCGTCAACGCGCCAGTCACGCGCAGTTCCTCGATCAGACTGTCGATCCCCCCGTCCACGCGACCACCGGTCAGATGGACCGTCGCGCCAGCGGCGGCATCATTGGCGATTTCACCGGCTCTTGAGGCGCCAAGAAGGCCGCCGATCAGCGGCGCACTGGACAACGCATCGCTGCAAGCATGCATGATCTTCAGGCGCAGCGCTGCCGGCAGTTCCGGAAACTCCAAAAGCGCGCCACGAATGTCAGCGTCGCCGATATGGCGATCCGCAACCAGTGTGAGGCAGCGATCGCAAATCCCTGCGTTCGGGTTTTCCAGCAGCGCAACCACCGCTGGCGCGGCGGCGCGTTCGCTGAGCGCCAATGCGAGCCGGTTGGACACCTCTGGACGGTTCGCGATCAGTTGTTGAATGTCGATGCCGGCAACGGCGATACGCTTGATCAGGTCTTCATCGCGCAACACCGGCGAGCGCGCGATCACCAAGCCTGCGATTTCGGCCTGGTCGCAGGCAAGAGCCGTCACGATATGGGCCGGCGCATGGACGCTGGCCGACAATGCCTCGGCAAGCGCCAATCGGACTTTCGGCGACGGGTCTTCCAGCAGCAGCACCATCGCGGCGTCGGCGGCGCACCGTTCATCAATCTCCATGGCACAATCCAGATATGCCCGCGCCAGCGCCGATGCCGCCGCCGATCGCTTGGCGACATCGGCCGATTTGCTCCACTTGAGGAAATGCTGGACGATCATGAAGCGGAACCCCCGAATTCTCGTTCGGGAATCGACGCTAGAACGAAATGGTTTACGCTTCGTTCACCATGTTTTTTCGCCCGCGGTGCTTAAGCGGCAATTATCGTTCCGGCCGGGCGATGGTCTGGACCGTAAAGTCGGTAGCGTAGTCCATATAGCCGAGCCGAGCCGGCGGCTGGATACTCTTGAAGTCGACAAAGCCGTCACGCATGACGGCTTCGCTTATATGTATGCCGACTACTTCGCCGAAAACGAGAATGTTACCGGTTTCGCCGCCAGAACGGTCCCTGACTGCCATGATCTGGGTAACCACGCACTCAAGCGCGGCCGGCGCCAGGGCAACCCGGGGCGGCTTGACCAACCGGCTTTCCGCAGTCTCAAGACCGGCTGCCTCGAATTCCGACACTTCCGCTGGATGCGCGAACGACGTCACATTCATCGCCTGCAACAGGTTCGCGCTCACCAGATTGCAAACGAACTCGCCGGTCGCCTCCGCATTCCTCGCGCTGTCCTTGCGACCGCCAGACGAAAACATCACGACCGGAGGATCGTCCGACACCGCATTGAAGAACGAATATGGCGCCAGGTTCTCCTTGCCGTCCAGCGCGCAAGTCGAAATCCATCCGATGGGACGCGGTACGACCAGCGCCTTGAAGGGGTTTCGCGGCAAACCGTGCCCGTTACGGGGCTCGTAGAAGATATCGCTCATTTTTCGAACACGCCGCTGTAGCCAGAAATCAGAGTATCGACATCCGGGCGCGGACGCTCAGCGATTTCGCGGTCGCAATTGCCGATATGTACAATCCCGGCCATGCGCTCCTCCGGCGACAGGCCGAGAATGGCCCTGCCGCGTTCGTCATCGCTGTACCAGCCGGTGACCCAGTTCGCAGCAAATCCAAGCGCGCTTGCCGCATGCACCAAGTTCATCGCAACCGCGCCGGCGGCGAGAAACTGCTCCCATTCCGGTATCGTCTCATGCGGCGCGGCGGTCGATACCACGCCGACTGCGACTGGCGCGCGCCGCAACCGGTTACGCTCGCGTTCGAGCTGATCATCGGGGAGCGGTCCCTGCCGCTCCACCGCGCGTTCGACGAGCTTCTCGCCGATCGAACGACCATCCTCGTCGCGATAGATGATAAAACGCCAGGGAACGAGCCTGCCGTGATCGGGGCTTCGCGACGCAATCGTCAGCATGTCGCGCAATTCCGCCTCGTCCGGCCCCGGTCCGGTCATCATTGTCAGGGGAACGGATTTGCGATTGCGCAGATACTCGATGGCGGAGGTTTGGGACGTCACAGAACAGCTCTAATTTGTTGATTAAACCGCTGATCGATATGGTACACACCGGCTGGAAATACCACCCCGTTGGGATTAGACGAGTCTCATGAGCGGCTTTTTTTGTTCAGCGCCGGTTACGGCGGCATTGCGACGCACCGCCGGCGCACTCGCTGCGCTGTTTCTCGCCATGGGAACCTGTGAGGCGACCGACGAGCAGGCTGCGCCGGAAACGGGTGCATCCGGTATCGTGAACTACGCGCCGGCGGAAATGAGAGGCTCGATCCCACCCGGAGCCGTGCCTGTAGACCTGCTGCTCGATGCCCATCTGGCGGAGGATACCGAGCGTGTACGGTCGGGAATGGTTTGGCGTGTGTTCGGTTCGATCACAGGCGATGATGGAAAGCTTCCGCTTGTCGCAACGGCCGAAGGAGGTTCGGTCAGGATCCAACTCGTACCCGGCGATTATCTGGTGCATGCCGCTTTCGGCAGGGCCGGCGCAACGACGCGCATCACGCTTGGAAACGAACCGCGCCACGAAACCATGGTCCTCAATGCCGGCGGCCTGCGTCTCGATGGCGTCCTGCCCGACGATATCCCGATGCGCCGCGACAAGTTGCGGTTTTCGATCTACGAGGCCAAGGAGAACGAAATCGGCGAACGCACGCTTATCCTGCCGGATGTCGACCCGGGCCGCACCGTGCGCCTGAACGCCGGCACCTATCATGTCGTTTCCAATTACGGCAGCGTCAACGCGACGATCCGCGCCGATATCCGCGTTGAGCCGGGCAAGACAACGACCGCTTTCGTGGAACACCGCGCAGCGCAGGTCTCATTCAATCTGGTGCGTGGTGAATCCGGCTTTCCGCTTGCCGATACCGCGTGGTCGGTGCTGGGCGCGTCGGCGGAAATCATCGCCGAGGAAGTCAGCGCCTATCCGACGATGATCCTGGCTTCGGGGGACTACACGGTCATCGCCAAGAACAAGGACAAGGTCTACAAGCGCGACATCACGATCAGCCCCGGCCGGGACACAGTTGTCAAGATCGACACGGAAACAGCCGAGCAGATCGCTCAGTAGCGATCGGAGACCTTCGACGACGCGCGCCGCCCACCCGGTTGCGGATTGGGATCGAGCGTGAACACGGCCTCGTGCAGATGTTCGAGCAACAGCTTGCGGTCGTTGAATTCCGACAAGCGGTCCCAGGTGATCGTCTCGCCGATCCATGCCTTGATCTGCTTGCCGTAAAGCCGCTGGAATTCGCGGATCAGGAGCGAGGTTCGAAGCGTCAGCGAGAACTGGCTGACCAGATGGAACAATCGTCCGTTCTGACCCTCGAAATAAATCGGGATGACCGAGGCGTGCGCCGCCTGGATCAACCGCGCGGTGAACATCTTCCATGGCAGGTCGCGGGCCTTGCCAAGACCGTTATGCGCCGTGGCGACACCGCCGGCCGGAAAGATGACAATCGTCACGCCTTCCTTGAGCAGGCGCACCGCTTCGCGGCGGGTCTGCAGATTGAGCGCGATTGCAGCTTTCGATTCCTCGAACGAGATCGGCAGCGAATAGGGCCGGATCTCGGGAACCTTGAGCAAATCGTTGTTGATGATGACGCGGAACGGCCGGCCGAGTTGCTCGGCAAGCGACAAGAACGCAATACCGTCGCCGATGCCGTATGGATGGTTGGCGACCATCACCAAGGGCGTATCGGGAACATTGGCAGGCGGCCATTGGCCGTCCGCCTTGAAGCGCACCTCTATCAGGTTCAACATTTCGGTGAAGACGCTGTCGCTCTTGCCGAAAATCTCGCTGCGCCAGTATTCATAGAGATCGGCGAGCCGGTCACGGCCCGACATGTTCTCTATCGTCCGGATTACCCACCGCTTGAGCGGTGGATCGTCCGGACGGGCATATGACAGCTCTGCAAATCGAACGGTTCTACCCATTGTCTCCCACGCCAATGGCACTCCAAGCTTTACCTTCCAGAATCGCGCAAGTCGAGATTCAACAGGTTGCAAACCATCACGATTTTGCAGCGCGCTTGCGGCGGATATCCGGCGGCGTGGCCTCTTCAGTCAGCGATTGTGTAATTTCAGCGACGGTTCGCGACTCCTGATCGCGCGAGCCGAGGCGGCGCACATTGACCGTACCTTCCTCCGCCTCGCGGCGGCCGCAAACGAGAATCACAGGAACCTTGGCCAGAGAATGCTCACGGATCTTGTAGTTGATTTTCTCGTTGCGCAGGTCGGTCACAACCTTCAGGCCGGCGTCTTTCAGCGTCGCCGCAACCTCTTCGGCATAACCGTCCGCATCCTGCGTAATCGTAGCGACGACCACCTGAACGGGCGCGAACCAGAGCGGGAAATGACCGGCATGGCTCTCGATCAGGATGCCGAGGAAGCGTTCAAGCGATCCGACCACAGCGCGGTGAACCATCACGGGCTCGCGCTTTTCGGAGTCCTTATCGATGTAGAACGCGCCGAAGCGCTCAGGCAGGTTGAAATCAACCTGGGTCGTGCCGCACTGCCAGTCACGGCCAATCGCGTCCTTCAGCGTGTATTCGAATTTCGGCCCGTAGAAAGTGCCTTCGCCTTCGTTGATACCAGCCGAGATGCGGCCTCCGGATTCGGCCTCCATCTTCTTGAGCGCGCGTTTCAGGATTTCTTCGGCGTGATCCCACATCTCGTCGGTACCGACGCGTTTTTCCGGTCGGGTCGCCAGCTTGACGACGACATGGTCGAAGCCGAAATCCTCGTAGACAGACATCATCAGGTCGTTGATGGCGAGGATTTCCGCCTCAAGCTGTTCTTCGGTGCAGAACACATGCGCATCGTCCTGGGTGAAGCCGCGCACACGCATCAGACCATGCAGCGCGCCCGACGGCTCGTAACGGTGTACCGCGCCGAACTCCGCCATGCGGATCGGCAGTTCGCGGTAGGATTTCAGCCCGTGCTTGAAGATGAGCACATGGCCGGGACAGTTCATTGGCTTCAGCGCGAAGACGCGTGTGTCCTCTGCTTCCTCGTCGGCACAGGTGACCGCGAACATGTTGTCGCGGTACCAGCCCCAGTGGCCGGACGTCTGCCACAGCGCGTTGTCGAGTACCTGTGGCCCGTTGACCTCCTCATAGGTGTCCTCGATGCGCCGGCGCATATAGGCGAGCAGTGTCTGGAACATCCGCCAGCCCTTGGAATGCCAGAAGACGACGCCGGGGCCTTCTTCCTGGAAATGGAACAGGTCCATCTCGCGGCCCAACCGGCGATGATCGCGTTTCTCGGCCTCTTCCAGCATGTGCAGATACTGATCGAGATCCTGCTGGCTGGCCCAGGCGGTGCCGTAGATGCGGGTCAGCATCGGCTTGGTCGCATCGCCGCGCCAGTAAGCGCCGGCGACCTTCATCAGCTTGAAGGCGGTGCCGATGCGCCCAGTCGCGTCCATGTGCGGGCCACGGCAAAGATCGAACCAGTCGCCCTGCTTGTAGATCCGGACGTCCTGATCCTCGGGGATGGCGTCGACCAGTTCCACCTTGTAGGCCTCGCCCATGTCGGCGAACACATCGCGCGCCTTGTCACGCGACCAGACTTCTTTGGTGAAAGCGTCGTTGCGCTTGATGATCTCGCGCATCTTCTTTTCGATCACCGGCAGGTCGTCCGGCGTGAACGGCCAGTCCTCGCGGCTGTTGTGATGGACGCGCTTGAAGTCGTAGTAGAAGCCGTTCTCGATGACCGGACCGATTGTCACCTGGGTGCCCGGCCACAACTCTTGCACGGCCTCGGCCATGACATGGGCGGCATCGTGGCGGATCAGTTCCAGGGCGCGCGGATGGTCGCGGGTGACGATCTCGATGGCGCCGGGCAGAACCGGGTCGGCCAGATCGAACAGTTCGCCGTCAACAGCGATGGCAACGGCCTTCTTGGCGAGTGATTTGGAAATCGATTCAGCGACATCGCGGCCCGTCGTGCCGGCGTCGTACGCGCGCGAGGAACCATCGGGAAATGTCAGGGAAACGGCATCAGCCATGAAAAAGCTCTCCTGTTCCAGTCCCGCCTACGGATGCGGGTGGTTGATAGACGCGCGTCATAGGCAAAGGCTGCGCCTGAGTAAAGACATTTGCTCATAACTCGGCACCTTTCACGTAGCCTCAGATGCCGATATGAACTGTCCAGAGAATCGGTAGGTCGGTTGCCGGATTCTATTGATTTGCGAGATTTTGTAATGGCCATCGAAAAACGCCAGGGGGCAGCTGGCGCTTGTCCACATAACGGGATGCTGCTCCTTCAGCATGAACAGGACCGGTACGAGACCTACCGATCGCTAACACCGTGGCGCCACGATACGGAGTTGGACTGCATCTGTGTGTTCGACGCAGAGCTTATCTCGGCGATTTTCCGTTCCGATGCATTTCACGTTATCGACTACCGCGCGGCTTACCAAAGAATCATGGAGCGCACCGGGATCGAGCTCGGCGCCATCCTGAATGCCCTGTCTCACATCCCGCTGGCCAATGAGGGCGGCGCGCACAAACAACTGCGCAACGATATCGCCGCAGTTCTCGGCGTCGGTCTCAGAATGCACAGAACCGAAATCACCGACGCCGTTGGCGCCGCCGTAGCCAAAGCGTTTCGCCCGGGCCGCCGTGTCGATCTAGTCGACGACGTGTTTGTCCCGGCTTACAAAGCCGTTTTCGGACTGGTTTTCGGCATCGACCATGCCCGCATCGAAACGGACCCGATGATCTCGCAGATTTTCGACCGGACGATCAGCCTCAACCGGCGCAAGAAGATGCAGTCCGCCATCACCGCCCTCGGCGCATCGCTTGACCGTCATTCCGAGGAAGGCGCTATCGACCGCAACCTGGCAGTGGCCCTGACCATCCTCGGGCACGATGCGATGATCGGTTCGCTGTCGCTGTCTGCCTGGCACGTTTTCAGAAGCAACGATGGTGCGATGTCGAGCGGCATTGAGTTCCCCGACCTGCTTCCGGCAACGAGCGTGCCCTATATCGAGCGCGTCGCCGCTGCCGAAACGACGGTCGGCGACCTTACCGTCGACAAGGGGCAGCGGGTCAGGCTGTACATGGATGCCGCATCGGGCCGTGCGGCCGATGGCGACGACCCGGACCTGTTTTTTGGCCGGGGGCGGCATTTATGCCTGGGCAAGCCGATAACTTTGGGAGTTTGGCAGGCGTTCAAATCCGCGGTCGCCACGCTCGATCGCCCGATTTTTGCTGAAGAACTGAATGTGAGATCGAAAGACTATGTCTTCACCTATCCCGAACACGCATGGATCCGGATCGCAGATTGACGAGGTTTCCGCCGTATGCGTCCACATCTTCCTCGACATCACCGGACTGATCAACTCGACAGAAGGCTCGGCCGGTTCGGCGGACGCAATGCTGCAGGCTCCGATCGATTCCTTCGACATCGACAGCCTGACGACAATGGAGTTCATCATGGCTGTCGAAGACGAATTCGCGGTCGAGCTTGAGGAAAGCGCTGTAAACGAATGCGCCACGATTGGTGAGCTGGCGAACTTGGTAAGGCAGCACCGTAGTGTTTAACTTCCGCCGCAGCAAGAAGGAATGGGCTGAGCGGGAGCGCACCATGGTGCCGCTGGATGTGGCGCGGGCCGTTCGCAACAGGGAGGCCGGGTATCGCGGTTTGGACCTGTCCTTCTTTGGGCGAGACTTCGAGCCGCGGCGCTTCGTGCGCTCCGAAATCTCCGCTACGGCTCATCTTTTTTCGGCCGGACTCGGGGCAAGCACGTTGATCGTCGGGTTCGCGGGCACGAAGTTCCGGCTGTTTGGACCGATCTGGCAAATCCTGCAGATCATCGACGACCGCGAGTTCGACTTCCTGCTGCTTGCCGACGAACGGCGTCGGCATTTCGAATCGGGCGTGCCCGGATTCGGAAACAGCATGCGAAACATCGCTGCGGCTGTTGCCGCGCTCGCCTCGAAACGCGGCTATCGCAAAATGATCACCTATGGAACGAGCATGGGCGGTTTCCCGGCATTGCGCGCGGGTAGCCTGATTGGAGCCGACCGGGCAATCAGCATCGGCGGCCGGTATGCGTGGGATATTCGCAGGATGCAAGACGGCGGCGACACGATCGTTGCCTTCGACCCGCTGTGCGCGTGCCGAACTCCGGGAGCCGGGGAAAGTATTGCTATCTTCTCTGAAGGGAACGCGGAAGACGCGTCGAACGATGCCCGCATGCGAACTGTTCTGCCGCAGTTGCGCAGCATCGCGGTGCCCGGCCACAAGCACAATGCGCTCCATGCCGCGACACAGCGCGGCAATGCCTGCAGGCTGTACGAAATCCTATTCAATCTCGACGAACAACCCGCTACCGCGGATCTAGTCGCGCTGTGCACAGCGTAAACACGGCATAGAATACAGGTGCCGTGATGGAAGAAGCGATTTCCGGCGATGGTGCGGTCGAGAAGACTCGAACTTCCACGGGTTGCCCCACAGCGACCTCAACGCTGCGCGTCTACCAATTCCGCCACGACCGCAAGCCAAAGACGAAAGGCCGGAGAATCCGGCCCGGCGCGTGTAGCAAATCGCATATGCGCGCACAAGCCTGAGCGGCAGAAAATTCATCACGCGCAGACCGGCCGCGCGTAGCGGCGCGGTGGTGCGGGCCCAGGCTTGCAACACGCGTGGCGGTGCCCCAAATCATGAACCATGAGCGATCATGTTACCAGCCGTGCGCCAGCGGAGCGCAACGCGATTGCGCAGCGAAACCTGTTCTGGCCCGGTGATGGCGCGCCGCCGGTGGAGTGGCGCGTTTCCGACGGGCTCATCGACTATGAGCATGCGGTCGCCGAGATGGAGGCCCGCGTCGCCGCGATCCGCGCCGGCACGGCACCCGAACTCGTCTGGCTGCTAGAACATCCGCCGCTTTATACCGCCGGAACCCGCGCCAACCCGAACGACCTCGTGGCCCCCGACCGTTTCCCGGTCTTTGAGACAGGACGCGGCGGCGAATACACATATCACGGTCCTGGCCAGCGGGTCGCCTATGTGATGCTCGATCTGAAGCGGCGCAGGGAAGACGTACGCGCCTTCGTCGCCGCGCTCGAGGAATGGATCATCGAGACACTCGACGCGTTCAACGTGAAGGGCGAGCGGCGCGAGGACCGCGTCGGCGTTTGGGTGGTGCGGCCGGAGAAGCCACTATCGGCCACTGGCGCGCCAGCCGAGGACAAGATCGCGGCCATCGGCGTGCGGCTGCGCAAATGGGTGTCGTTTCATGGCATCGCCATCAACCACGAACCGGACTTGTCGCATTATCAGGGCATCGTGCCATGCGGGATTGTCGATCACGGCGTGACCAGTCTTGTCGACCTCGGCCTCCCAGTCACAATGCACGACCTCGACCTGGCATTGCTCCAGTCGTTCCGTAGCGTGTTCGGCGCGGCAGAGCCGGAAGCCCCATCAAAATAGCTGGCGGGCGGCCCACGCCAGCGCCAAAGCGTGGATCGCGACCACACTGGCAAAAGCCAGTCCGAGCGCCACTCGTTCGCTATCCGACATCGGCGTCAGCGCAGTCTTGGGCTCATGCGATGTCCGGGCGGTGACCACACCCAGAAAGGCGAGTACGCTGGCCGCAACCACCATCGCACTCCATGGCAGCCCGGCGACGCGCCCAACCACCACCAGCACAGCCAGCACAGCAAATGACGCGCCGGCCATGCCCCAGGCGCTTCGAAAAATCTGGCGAAGCACCTGCCCGCCGTCAAACTTCCATACCGGCATCAAATTGCCGAGGTTGAAAAACGCGGCGATCATGATGACGATCAGGACCGTCCGGTACTGCGGCTCCGTCATCCCCGGCTGATGCTCCATCGAGGCCCAGATCAGCATCGCCACCGGAAATGCGGAGAAACCCGCTCCCATCAATGCGGCGAATCCGACCTCGAAGCGCTTGTCGTAGGGCCGTCCACCCATGGCAATGCCGCCCAACAGCGGCAGGAAGACCATGCGCACCGACTTGTGCCCAGCAATGCGGAAAGCCGCCAGATGACCCAGCTCGTGCATCCCGACAACTGTCGTCAACGTGATGGCCAGGAACAGGCCGTTCGCGTTGAGGCCAAAAAAGGGCCAGATGATGAGCGCCGACAGCACCGCCATGCCAAACTGCGTCGCCGGATGGTCGAACAGGCCGCCCGGCCGGAACCTCCCCGTCTCGGCCCATGTCTGCAGCTTTCGCGCCTGTCGGCGCAGCGCAAAGAAGCGGTAGATCGGGAAGGCCAGGCCGCGGTAGCGGTCGGTCTCGGCCAACACAACATCTGTGGTGCCGTTGTCCTTCGGCTCCAGGCGGACATCCATGCGGTAGTTTTCCCAGAAGCTCTGGGCCAGCGAAGTATCGTCGGTGTAGTGCAGCGTAAACCCGTCCATCGGGGTCTCGTTAGAGATCTCGATACTACGTTCGATGGGCGCGTCATCGCGACCGATGTGCGACGTCACCACGCGGCCGGTGCCCTTTCCAGTCTGCGTGACCGATACAGCCGCGCCATTCCAGCCAAAATCGGGTCCAAACGGATACACAGCGCTCCAGATTCGGTCGCGTTCGGCGGCAATGTTTACGCTGCGCGAAACGGTAATGCGGCCCACCGGGGCAGACAAAACCAGCCACAGCAAGCACACCACAAACACCAACAAGCCGGCACTGCCCAACACCAGAAACGCCCCCGTTACGTTTGGAGAAACCATAGCGTTTACGGCTTTAGGAATGCTGAATCCGGCGACCACCGTTTTACCGATCCGCGCATTCTGCCCGCCGTCAGCCTTTGCACTCGACATTGCAGGGTAAACAATGCTCAATTCCTGCAATTGTCGGGCGAATAGTCGGGAGGGAACACGCCATGAAAACACGTGCAGCCGTGGCATTCGAAGCAGGCAAGCCGCTGGAAGTGGTCGAGGTCGATCTGGAAGGCCCAAAAGAGGGCGAAGTCCTCGTTGAGATCATGGCAACCGGCATTTGCCACACGGACGAATTCACGCTGTCGGGCGCGGACCCCGAAGGCATCTTTCCAGCCATTCTCGGTCATGAGGGGGCTGGCGTCGTGGTGGATACAGGCCCCGGCGTCACCAGCCTGAAGAAAGGCGACCATGTTATTCCGCTTTACACACCGGAATGCCGGGAATGCGAGTACTGCCTCAACCCGAAGACCAATCTGTGCCAGGCAATCCGCACGACCCAAGGCCAGGGCCTGATGCCGGATGGCAGCAGCCGCTTCTCCATCGATGGCAAACCCGTTTTCCACTACATGGGAACGTCCACCTTCTCCAACTTCACTGTGCTACCGGAAATCGCCCTTGCCAAGATCCACCCCGAAGCGCCCTTCGACAAGGTCTGCTATATCGGCTGTGGCGTGACGACCGGCATTGGCGCAGTGATCAACACCGCCAAGGCGGAGCCCGGCTGCCGGGCCGTAGTGTTCGGCCTCGGCGGCATCGGGCTCAATGTGATTCAGGGATTGCGCCTGATCGGCGCCCGGCAGATCGTGGGCGTGGACCTCAACAACGACAAGAAGGAATGGGGCGAACGCTTCGGCATGACCGACTTCGTCAATCCTTCAGAGATCAATAGCGATCTTGTCGCCCATCTGGTCGAATTGACCGGCGGCGGCGCCGACTATTCCTTCGAGTGCATCGGCAACGTCAAGGTGATGCGCGCCGCGCTGGAATGCGCGCACAAGGGCTGGGGTGAATCGATCATCATCGGCGTTGCCGGGGCGGGCCAGGAGATTTCAACGCGGCCGTTCCAGCTTGTGACCGGCCGGTCCTGGCGCGGCACCGCGTTTGGCGGCGCGCGCGGCCGCACCGACGTGCCGAAGATCGTCGACTGGTACATGGACGGCAAGATCGAGATTGACCCGATGATCACGCACAAGCTCAGCCTTGATGAAATCAACAAGGGCTTCGACCTGATGCATGAGGGCAAGTCGATCCGCGCGGTTGTGGAATTCTAGGTGTTCGTCGTCGGGTTCCGCTTCCGTGGTCGCGAGCAATCCGGAAGCGGCTAGGCGCGTAACCTGATCGCCCCTTTGAGCGGCAGAGCGGTTTCCGCTGTGTCTTGACTTCCAATGCTGTCAAGCCGTCAGTGTTCGAGCAATAAAAGGGGTCTTTCACCCCAAACTCCAAACTTCTTTTTCTGCTCGTCCGCCGTGCTATACAAAAAACACTGCGCACGACATTGTTCGATAAACCCGAAAACTGACACACGAAAACACACAGGTGAGATCATGGCAAGCCAGTTCGTCGGCGAAGTACATGTAAGATGGGTTGGCAACTCCGGGCCCGACCGGGATATGCAACTGACCGATCCGTTCGGCTATGTTGACCCGGAAGGCAAGACATGGTCGGTACCGGCCGGCACCGTCGTCAATGGCGCCTCAATCCCTCAATTCTTCTGGACAAGTTTCGGCCCGCCTTTTGTTGGCGACTACCGGCGCGCATCCGTGGTGCACGACCACTACTGCGTGACGAAAACCGAGACCGCCAAGGCCACGCACCGGATGTTCCACGACGCTTGCCGAACCGGCGGTGTCGGCGCCCTCAAAGCCAAGCTGATGTACAATGCGGTCCGAACCTTCGGACCGAACTGGAGCGGACCGTCGATGGAAGAACTGCCAGGTGCAGTGCCGATGGCAGTGCCACAAATGCGATCGGTCGATGAAGGCGCCTTCCACGAACTGGAAAGGTGGATCGAGGAAAGCAATCCGTCGCTCGATGAGATAGACGAAAGGATCGATCATCTGGGGCCGCTGCTCGAAATCCCCACCGGATAGCATCCGCCCCTTGAGATTGCGGCACGGCTGGCGCATAGAGGCGGCATCGGAAACTCCCCTCTCTTCACGCAAGGACTAATGACGCAAATCCGCGGACCGGAGATCTACGTCGACGCCGACGCCTGCCCGGTGAAGGATGAAATCCGCAAGGTGGCCTCACGCCTCGGGCTTCATGTCACCTTCGTTTCGAATGGCGGCTTGAGACCTTCACGCGATCCGATGATCGCGCATGTGGTCGTCGGCGCCGGGGCGGACGCGGCGGACGACTGGATTGCCGAGCGTTGCGTTGAAAGCGATATCGTCGTCACCCAGGACATCCCGCTTGCCGCGCGCTGCGTGGAAAGAGGTGCGCTGGTGCTTGGCCCCGGCGGGCGCGAGCACACGCCCGAGACCATTGGCATGGCGGTGGCGATGCGCGACCTCAAACAGCACTTGCGCGAGACCGGCGAGGATCGGGGCTTCAACCGGGCATTTTCGTCCGCCGATCGTTCGGCCTTCCTGCAATCGCTGGACCGCATCTGTCGCCGGGCCGTCAAGGCCGCGCAAGAATCGAACAGGAGCATTTGATGGAAACCGTGTCCGAAGCAAAGGCACATGGCGGTGTCCAAGGCGTCTACAAACACCAGTCGGAGGCTACCGGCTGTGAGATGACGTTCGCGGTTTTCGTGCCGCCGCAGGCCGCCAAGGCGCCCTGCCCGGTTGTCTGGTATCTCTCCGGGCTGACCTGCACGCACCAGAATGTCATGGACAAGGGCGAATACCGGCGGATGGCCGCCGCGCTTGGCCTGATCATCGTCTGCCCCGACACCAGCCCGCGCGGCGACGGTGTGGCTGACGATCCGGACGACTGGCAGATCGGCAAAGGCGCCGGCTTTTATGTCGATGCGACGGAGGTGCCCTGGGCCGATCACTATCGAATGTATTCCTACATCGCCGAGGAACTGCCGGACCTGATCGCCGACAGTTTTCCGGCTGACATGGACCGGCAGGCGGTATTCGGGCACTCGATGGGCGGGCACGGCGCGCTGACGCTTGCCCTGAAGAACCGGGCCCGTTTCCGCAGTTGTTCGGCTTTTGCGCCAATCGTCGCCCCGTCGCAAGCCGAATGGGCACGCAAGGCGTTTGCGCTCTATCTCGGCACCGACGAAAAGAAATGGCGGCAGCACGATGCCACATGCCTGGTCGAGGACGGGGCGCACTTTCCCGAGCTTCTCGTCGACCAGGGCGCCGCAGACGGCTTTCTCGAGAGCGGACTGATGCCGCATCTGTTCGATGAGGCATGCCGCAAATCGGGCATTGCGCTGACGCTCCGCATGCAGCCCGGCTACGACCACTCCTATAACTTCATCTCGACCTTCATGGACGACCACCTGCGGTGGCACGCCGATCGGCTCCGTTGAGGCAAGCCAGAGGAAACACAATGCCAGATCACAACATCTTTTCCGAAATGCCCGATGCCGACACGCTGGGCGGACGGCTGCTGCGGGCGCGTGATGCGTCGGGAATGACCGCCGCACAGTTTGCGCGCCGGCTTGGGGTCAAGTCCGCAACGGTGCAAGCCTGGGAGAGCGACCGGTCCGAACCGCGCGCCAACCGGCTGTCGATGATCGCAGGCATTCTCAATGTCAGCACGCCGTGGCTGCTGCACGGCGTCGGCGAAGCACCGGCCGACGATCCGCGCAATGACGCAATCGCCGTGCTGCACGGGCAGGTCCAGAAACTGCGCAAGGCGCATGAAGAGGCCGCTGCAATCCTTGATCGCGTCGAAAACGAACTGGTCCGGCTTCAGCGCCGCGAAGGCTGATCGGCTCAGGCGACCTTGTCGAAGAGCGGTCGCAACGCCGGATGAATCTTGGGCGACTCGTCCCGGATGAACTCCAGCAGCGCGCGCTCGTTTTCGTGCAGCTTGCCATCGCGCCCGATACGCTCGGCGAGCCAGTCGGCTTCCGATGCATCGATTGCTTCGGCGGCGCTGTTGGCGCGCTCGAAAGCATCGTTTGAGCGTGCGAATGCATTCTCGACGCCCGAAGTCTGGCGCAGTGCATCGGCATAGCCGCGCAGCCCATCGGCGAACATGCGCGAGAAAAAGCCGCCCAGATTGACCGACGTGTCGTCCAGCCAGTCTTCACGACGCAGCGCCTCCTCGCGGCTCGGCGGCGTGTAGCCTGACGCCTGCATCAGCGCGCAGGCGATCGCCTTGACGAAGAGTTCGGTCCAGGCCGGGTGATTTTCCGCCTCCGACGTTTCGTCGTTGATTTCGAAAAGGACTTCGGCTTCCTCGCGGCTGATACCGATGGCGTTGTCGCCGCTGACGGCGTAGAGCACGCGGCGCAGGAATGCCACCTCGTCCTCGCCGATGACGCCGGCGCGCAAAGCACGGCCATGCGACAGCGCGCCTTCACCGCGGATCACCGCATGTGCCACCTGCTCGAGGCCGAATGCGGCAAGCGAGGCGGGAACCCCTTTGGCCTTGTCAATCACCTTGACCAACAACTCCAGTTCGCTGCGGTGATCGACGACGCCGTCATTCGCAATCGAACGAACGAGCCATTTCGCGTTCTCGTCGGAGACATAGCCGACCGGCGTTTCGCGGTTGACGAGGAAGTCGGCAACCGCCTCGACAAAGAACTCGACCCAGCTATCCGGCTTTTCCGAAACCGCCTGATCGACCGCGAACAACGCCTCAGCTTCCTGTCGGTTGACGACACCGTCGCCATAGACCGAACGGCGAAGAAGCAGCACATCTTCGTCGGTTACCGTCTTTTCGGCAATTATGCGCGGCAGCGGCTGCGCAACTCCAAATTCACCCATCGCGATTTCCCCTGATCCGGAAACAACTCTGGGCTGTATCGTAGCGGAACGGCTTTGACATTTGGCTAAACCCCATGGTTAAGCAGCGCTTTGCCGGCCCGGTTAAGAAAGAGCTACGAAACGATGATCTCGGCGACAAACCTCGACCGCTTGGCCGCGGCCTATGAAGACGCGCTGGCGCTGGAAAAATCGGGCCGCGCGGATGAAGCCGCCGAGCGCTACCGTTTCTGCCTCGCGCTCGACCCGGACGACCGCTGCGGTGCCTCGGTTCGGCTGGCGTCGATGGGCATGGGCGACGACCCGCAAAAGGCGCCCGACCCTTATGTGGCGATGCTGTTCGACCAGCACGCCGACCGCTTCGATGACATTCTCACCGGACAGTTGGGTTATGCGGTGCCGATGCAACTGGCCGACATCCTTGACAGCGATCCTGTCCCGCGTTTCGCCCGCATGCTCGACCTTGGCTGCGGAACCGGGTTGTCCGGGATGACACTGGGCCATCTGTGCGACCATGCAACCGGCGTCGACCTGTCGGAGAAGATGGTCGACATGGCCGACGAACGGGCCTGCTACGACGCATTATATGTCAATGAGGCCGTGCATTTTCTGGAGGAATGGCGCGATGCCGAGGGCCCGGAATTCGCGCCCTTCGATTTGATCGTGGCGACCGATGTGCTGCCCTATGTAGGCGCACTGGAGCCGCTTTTCGCCGGCGTTGCCGCCAACACCATCCCCGGCGCCTGCTTCGCCTTTTCTTCCGAGACGCTTGCCGACGAAAAGTTCAACAGCAAGCCATGGCGCGTAACCCCCAACCAGCGCTTCGCGCATCACAGAGATTACTTGAATCGCCTGCTCCAAGATAATGATTTCAAGGATATTTCTTCATTTGAAGATATCATTGTTCGCCACGAGCAAGGCGCACCCATTCCGGGCTGGCTGGTGGTCGCGTGGAAGCGATAGGGACGACGTGGAAACACTGCCCCCCGATCACCTACCCCTCCCGCTCATCGAGCTTCTTCGGCGCCCAGCCCGGCCGGCCGAAGATATACATCCAGGCTTCGCCAAGCGACCGTGCGCCTTTCAGGTCGCGGAAGAACTGGGGCAGTTCGGAGAACCACACCACCACCGGGTTGACGCTGTCGAAGTCGCGCTTCAGCCCGTAATTGGGGCGCTCCTCCTCTTCCTGATAGGTGCCGAAGATCCGGTCCCAGATGATCAGGATGCCGCCATAGTTCTTATCGATATACTTGTCGTCGCAGCCATGATGCACGCGGTGGTTTGCCGGCGTGTTGAGAAACCTATCAAGCGGGCCGAGCTTGCCGATCAGTTCGGTGTGGATCCAGGTCTGGTAGGCGAGCACGACGAGAATGCCGAAGAAGACGAGCTCCGGCGGAAACCCGATCAGCACCAGCGGCAGATGGATGAGCGCCGTGATCACGCCTTCCAGCGGGCCGAAGCGGACCGCGACGCTGGCATTCATGTAGCGCGACGAATGATGCACCGCATGCTGCGTCCACAACACCCGGATCTCGTGCGCGAGGCGGTGCTCCCAGTAGTAGACGAAATCGCAGGCCAGCAGGGCGAGCGCTGCCGACCAGAAGGCGATCGGAAGCGTCCAGGTCACGAAGGTGTCGGCGACCAGCACGTATCCCACATAGGCGAATGCCAGCACGAAGGTTTCGGCCAGGACCGACGGTATCTGCGTCGAGATGCTGGCGACGATGTCCATGAAACCGCGCCCGCGAAGCGACCGCTCGAACAGCCCCTTGGCGATCTCGATCGCCAGGATGGCCGCGCCGATCAGGAAGAAGACGTCGTCAAAGGCCACGCCTATCTGCTCGATCTGTTCTGTCGTCATCGTTCAGCCTTTCCGGATCCGTTGGTGCCAAGTCCGTTGGCAAGAGTGCGCCATGCAAGGTCTGCCGCCTGCGCGTGAGTCGCCTCGCCGGCGCGCACGCTTTCCCAGGCTGCATAGAGCAGATTGTCGTAGGCCTGTGTGATCCACGCCGTCGGAACGGCGCGGTCGAATGTCCCCTCGCACTTGGCCTGTTCGACCGCGGCGCGCATCTCGTCGATCTGGAGCTGATAGGCGGCGGCGATTTCGGGGTCGCCGTCGAGCGGTTCGAGCGACAGGAAGCCATAGCGGTCGCCAAGCGGAATCAACGCAGCCAGCGAAAGCCGCAGGGCCTCCGTATGGGATTGCGCATTTTCGCACGCGACATCGACGGCTTCGTCCATCTCCTTGATCGCGACAAGCGCCAGTGCGCGCAGCAGGTCGTCGCGGCTGGCGAAGTGCCTATGCAAGGTCGCCCGACCGACACCGGCAAGCTCGGCGACTTCGGCAAGAGACGCACTGCGGTCGCGCCTGAAGACATCGAAGCCCGCGTCGATGATCGCGTCTCTGGTTGAAAGTCGAAGTGCTTTGCTCATAAGACATATATGTCTCATTTGAGAGTGAATACAATACCCGCTCGGTTTGCGCTGTTACCGGCAGCGGCTGAACACCAAAGAAGCAGCCCCCGCTTCAGCTGCGATCACGAAACCTGTTGGTGATCGGATAGCGCCGGTCACGGCCGAAATTCCGGCGCGTGATCTTTACGCCCGGCGCCGATTGTCGGCGCTTGTATTCGGCGATGTAGAGGAGATGCTCAATGCGGTGCACAAGCTCGCGGTCATGGCCGCGCGCCACGATGTCATCGACCGACATCTCGTGTTCCACCAGACATTCCAGAATGTCGTCGAGCACCGGATAAGGCGGCAGCGAATCCTGGTCGGTCTGGTCGGGACGCAGTTCCGCCGAAGGTGCCTTGTCGATGATGTTGGGCGGGATCACGATGCCCGTGGGCCCGAGTGCGCCGGGCGGCGTATGCGCATTGCGCCAGCGCGCCAGCCCGTAGACCTGCATCTTGTAAAGGTCCTTGATCGGGTTGAAACCGCCATTCATGTCGCCATAGAGCGTCGCATAGCCAACGCTCATCTCGCTCTTGTTGCCGGTCGTCACCACCATCGAACCGAACTTGTTGGAAATCGCCATCAGGACGGTGCCGCGTGTCCGGCTCTGCAGATTCTCCTCGGTGATCCCCTCGTTCGTACCAGCGAACAATTCGCCGAGCGCCGCCAGAAAGCCTTCGACCGGTTTGAAGATCGGTACAGTATCATAGCGACAGCCGAGCAGCCGGGCGCACTCCTCGGCATCGGCAAGCGATTCCGCTGAGGTGTAAGTGTATGGCAGCATCACCGCGCGCAAGCGCTCCTCGCCCAGCGCATCGACGGCAAGTGCGGCGCAAATCGCCGAATCGATACCGCCGGACAAGCCCAGCACCACGTTCTTGAAACCGTTCTTGTTCACATAGTCGCGCAGACCAAGCATGCAGGCGCGGTAATCGGCCTCCTCGGCTTCCGGAATGCGCGACACAGGGCCGTCGGAGCAGAACCAACCCTCCTCGCCGCGCTTCCATGTCGTCACCGCGACCTGTTCCTCGAACTGGCTCATCTGGAACGCCAATTTGCGGTCGGCGTTGAACGCAAAGCTGGCCCCGTCGAACACCAGCTCGTCCTGTCCGCCCAGCATGTTGGCGTAGATCATCGGCGCTTCGCTTTCGATGATCTGCTTGATCACCACCTGATGCCGCACATCGATCTTGCCGCGGTAATAGGGCGAGCCGTTCGGCACGAGGAGGATTTCGGCACCGCTCTCGGCGAGCGTTTCGCAAACGCCCTTATCGCCCCAAATGTCTTCGCAAACGGGGATGCCAAGACGAACACCGCGAAAATCGACGGGCCCGCGCATCGGCCCGGCGTCGAAGACCCGCTTTTCGTCGAACTCGCCATAGTTCGGAAGGTCGACCTTGTACCATTCCGAGGTCACCTGCCCGTCATCGAGCACCATGACCGCGTTGTAGCGTTTGTCGCCACGCGCCAGCGGCACGCCAATGATGACGCCCGGCCCGCCATCCGCAGTGTCGGCGGCCAGGTCGCGAACCGCCTTCTCGCAGGCTGCCAGAAACGCCGGTTTCATGACTAGGTCTTCCGGCGGATAACCGGCGATAAAAAGCTCGGTAAACAGCACGAGGTCGGCGCCGTGCCGTGCCGCATCCGCCCGCGCCTCGCGCGCCTTGGCAAGGTTGCCGGCGATGTCGCCAACGGTCGGGTTGAGTTGCGCAACAGCGATGCGCAGGACGTCCTGAATGTCGCTCATGGCCGAGCATTAGCGCGCGTCGCCACGCCAAGCAATCGACCCGCGCAGGTTTTGGGCCGTGACCCAACGACCCCAAGCCGTGTCTTGAATTCGCCCTGTGCGCTGTCATTCTAGTTAGCGGTCAAGAAGGGTTCGAGAACGGGAACAGCATGTCGGAAAAGCCAGCCAACATCTGCGTCAAGGCGAAGGTCATCGGCCGCGTTCAGGGTGTCTGGTTCCGCGCATGGACCAGTCGGGAGGCCGACAAGCTCAGTCTCACAGGATGGGTGCGCAACGAGCCAGACGGCTCCGTTGCGGCGCTGATCTGCGGACCGCAAGACAAGGTGGACGCGCTGTGCCGACTGCTCTGGCAGGGCCCGGACGCTGCTGAAGTCTCGCGAGTCGAGATCGATCCAGCGTCTCCGCCGGGCGCGATCATGGGCTTCGATATCCGGCGTTCCTAGTTGAAGAACCAGGAGTCCCAGGCGAACACCCCGAATTGCAGCGAGTTGTGCCTGCGCTCCGGCCACGTGTCCGCGCCACCAGCTCCATAGGCGAAGAACAACGGCATCAGATGCTCGTCGGTCGGATGATTGTCGGCGACATAAGGCGCACGGTTAGACCAGTCGAGAACAGCCTCGCGATCCCCTTTCGCGAATTGCTCGGCAAACCACTCGGTAAACGCATTCACCCTGCCAGCCAGCTCCGGGTCCACGGCCTCACCGCCGCGCATGATCCCGAAAATGGCGCGCAGATTGTGGGTGATATGGCCGGAACCGAGCAGCAATACACCCTCTTCCCGCAACTGCGCGAGCGCCGCACCGACCGCATAGTGATAAGCGGCATCGCGGCTCGGATCGACGGAGACCTGCACCACCGGGATGTCGGCATCGGGATACGCCAGTATCAGGGGATTCCAGGTTCCGTGGTCGTAGCCGCGCTCCGGCATGATGCGCGGCGAAAGCCCGGCACCGCCCAGGAGGCCGGCGACCCGCCCGGCCAGTTCCGGATCGCCCGGCGCCGGGTAGACCATCTCGTAGAGTTCCTTCTGGAACCCGCCGAAATCGTAGATCATCCCCGGCTTCGGATCGCTGACGACCACCGGCCCGTCGGTCTCGAAATGCGCCGACATGACGACGATCGCCTTCGGCTGCGGCAGCAGGCTTGCCAGCGACGAAAGATAGTCGCGAGCTTCGGTATCCTCGATGACGACATTCGGTCCGCCGTGGGACACGAAAACGCTGGGCATGGCTGTCATGGGCTGTCTCCTTGACCGCCAAGATAATCGCGTTGTCCGCCGATTTCGAGCGCCGCCGGGGCGACGTAGCGTTCACCTATTCGAAACGGTCTGCGTGACCCTCCCGATCATCGGTCGCGTACTGCTTCAGTCCGTCGCCAATCTCATAGTAGCTGGGCTTGTCGGCCATGCAGATGTGATAGCCTGGTGTCAATGTAGACGGTTCGTCGAACGAACCCGCCATTATGGAAGTCTTGTCGCTGCCATCGCGCTTCCAGAACATCAGTGAACCGCACTTGCTGCAGAAGCCGCGTTTCGCATCGGGCGATGCGGCGTACCAGGTCAGTGATTCAGCGCCATCGATGTCAAGGTCCGCATCGGCACAGCCCGATGCGGCAACGAAGTGCCCGGTTTGCCGGCGGCATTGCGAGCAGTGACAAAACACCACTTCGCGCACCGGTCCGCTGATCGAGAACTTTACCGCGCCGCAGAGGCAACCGCCCGTTCTGGTGGTCATGCAAACCTGCTCCCTGAAACAAACAACGGGAGGAGCATAAAACTCCTCCCGCCATCAGAAGTGAATCGGCTGCGACACCGCATGCCGCAGGAATTATCCGTTGACCGCGATTTTTTGTTCATGATTGCCGCGACCGTTCTTGAGGTTCTCGGCCACCAGGAAAGCGAGCTCAAGCGCCTGGTCGGCGTTGAGCCGCGGATCGCAGTGGGTGTGATACCGGTCATGCAGATCGTCGGCGCTGATTGCGCGTGCACCGCCGGTGCATTCGGTCACGTTCTTGCCGGTCATTTCGATGTGGATGCCACCCGGATAGGTGCCTTCTGCACGATGCACCGCAAAGAAGCTTTCAACCTCCGACAGCACCCGCTCGAATGGCCGCGTCTTGTAGCCGCCAGCGGTGATCGTGTTGCCGTGCATCGGGTCGCAGGACCACACGACCTTCTTGCCTTCCCGCTCGACAGCCCGGATCAACCGCGGCAGATGCTCCTCGACCTTGTCGTGGCCGAAGCGCGCGATCAGGGTGAGCCGGCCGGCCTCGTTGGCAGGGTTGAGAATGTCGATCAGGTTGATCAGGTCGTCAGCCTCAAGCGACGGGCCACATTTCAGGCCGATCGGATTTTTCACACCGCGCGCAAATTCCACATGGGCGTGATCGGCTTGGCGGGTCCGGTCGCCGATCCAGATCATGTGGCCGGACGTCGCGTACCATTCGCCCGAGGTGGAATCGATGCGGGTCAGCGCTTCCTCGTAGCCGAGAAGCAGCGCCTCGTGGCTGGTGTAGAAATCTGTCTCCCGCAGCCGGGCATAGTTGTCCGCGGTGATCCCGATGGAGCGCATGAACTCCATGGCCTCGGAAATCCGGTCGGCCAGCGCCTCGTAGCGCTCGCCCTGCGGGCTGTCGCCGACGAAGCCGAGCATCCACTGATGCACGTTCTCCAGATTTGCGTAACCGCCCTGAGCGAAGGCGCGTAGCAGGTTCAATGTAGCCGCCGACTGGCGATAGACCATCTCCTGGCGATTGGGATCGGGAATGCGTGATGCTTCGCTGAAATCGATACCGTTGATGATGTCGCCGCGGTAGGACGGCAGTTCAACGCCATCCTTCTTCTCCACGTCGGATGAACGCGGTTTGGCGAACTGGCCGGCGATGCGGCCGACCTTGACCACCGGTTTGGAACCGCCGAAGGTCAGCACGATCGCCATCTGCAGGAACACCCGGAAGAAGTCGCGGATCGTATCGGCATCATGCTCGGCGAAGCTCTCGGCGCAATCGCCTCCCTGCAACAGGAAACCTTTGCCCTCGCACACATTCGCCAGCTGGTTCTTCAGCGCCCGCGCTTCACCTGCAAAAACCAACGGTGGATAGGTGCGCAGACGGGCCTCGACCGATTCCAGCGCCTTGGCGTCCGGATAGGTCGGGACCTGCAGAATTGGCTTGTTCCTCCAACTGTCAGGTGTCCACGTCTGTGCCATTGTACTTACTCGCTTCAGGTTTTGCGTGATTTTCCGCCGCGGCTTCTTTCCGAAGGGGCGCGACAATGCGCCCCTATAAGGCAATCGGGAACCGGTTTCCAGAGGCTAGAGCGTATCCGTGTGCTCAACACCGTGCTCTCCGAGCAGCGCATCGAACAGACCGCGCTCCTTCTCGCTGGTCTCGACATGGCGGGAATAGCGCGGGGCGTGCCGGTCGCGAATGACCGGCGCGTGAAAGGCGTGCGTATCAACAAGGAAGCGGTGGACGTAGTTTTCGCCATATTCCTTCAGATAGCCCTGCAGGACCGCATCGAGATAACTTTGCAAGATACCGTGCCGGCGGTTTTCATGGACCGGCGGGCGCGCTTCATAAATGAAGATCGGCCCCTCGAACCCGAAATCGATCTCCAACTCGATATCGCTGGCATGCACGACCCGGCGGTCATAGCCGCCTTCGCGCTCGTCGAGAGCCGGCAGGTTCTGCATCTGGTCGAACACCAGGAGCCCCGGCAGGCTGTGCTCGTCGTCGCTCTCCGCCTTCACGCTCAGCATCGAGATCGCATGCTCTGCCTTGTAGGAGCGGTCCTGCCAGTGACGCCGCCAGCCGCGCACGGCCGCGCGGATGGCGCCGTGCGTCTCGGTGCGGTGGGTCGTCCGGTTTACCAATGATCCGTAGCCGAAGTAAGCAAACAGCTCACCGCTCTCGGCGGCCCATTTGATGGTGTCCTGGGTCTTTCGATCAATCATTTCGGCGGTGGCGAGTTGCTACAGTTGATATTGACGCTTACGTAAATAGTACAACGCTATCGTTCAAGCGATCACGGGTGAGAACCATGGCACTGATGGTCTTCCAGGATGTATTCCCGGCCGGGCCGGATACTGTCATCGAAGATCCCATCCAATTCCGTGCGGACGACGGTTTTCCATTAAACGGCACGGTTTTCAAGAACAGCGACGGAAATGCACCGGGCCCGCTTGTGCTGATTTCGTCCGCTGCGGCGGTTCCGCGCGGCTATTACGCCAACTTCGCCCGCCATCTCGTCGCTGCCGGCTGCGCTGCCGTTCTCACCTTCGACTATCGCGGCCTGCCGGGCTCGCCACGACCGGCGGATTGGCGCGACCGTATCAACATGATCGATTGGGGCGCACGCGACTTTCCCGCAGCCATCCGCGCGATCGAGTCCCATGATGGCGCCCGCGCCATGGTCGGCATCGGCCATTCCTATGGCGGGCAGGCGCTTGGCGTATCCCAGGCGTCGGAGCGCTTTTCACGCTATGCCGCTGTCGCCACCTTGTCGGGATATTGGCGCAACACCGCCGAGCCCTTGTCGGTGCTGTTCAAGATGAACGCGATTGGCGTGCCGCTGACGATGATTTTCGGCAAGACGCCGGCATGGAGCGGCATCGGCGAACCTTTGCCCGGCACCGTGTTCCGCGACTGGGCCAAATGGTGCCGCAGCCCCCGCTACTTCTTTGACGACCCGGCGCTCGACATGGCCGACCGCTTCGCCAAGGTCGAGACGCCGATCCTGTCACTCGGACTGCACGACGACGTTTGGGGAACGCCGAAGGCGAATGCGGGTCTGATGGATTTCTATCGCAATGCACCTGTCGAACAGCTCTGGCTGGGGCCGGAGGACACGGGCGGCGTCCCTGTGGGCCATTTGGGCTTCTTCCGCCGCCGCTTTGCCGACACGCTTTGGCCGCGGCTGACGGATTGGCTTCTGCGATAGGCGGTTGCCGTCAGGCCGCCGCCTTCTCGCCGTTCCGGACGCGATACGAGGGCTGATACATCGTTACCAGTTCCTCGGCGGCGGTCGGATGGACGGCCATGGTCGCGTCAAACTGGTCCTTCGTGGAGCGCGCCTTCAAGGCGATGCCAAGAAGCTGCGCCATCTCTCCCGCGCCTGGCCCGACGACATGCGCGCCGACGACGACGCGGCTGTCCGCGTCGACGATCAGCTTCATCAGCATCTTCTCGTTGCGCCCGGGCAGAATGTTGTGCATCGGACGGAAGACCGCCTTGTAGACCTCGAGTTCCGCATAGCGCTCGGTCGCCTGTGCCTCGGTCAAGCCCACCGTGCCGATTTCCGGCTGCGAGAAGACGGCGGTCGCAATCGCCTCGTAGTCCGGCTTTATCGGGTTGTCCTTGAACGCTGTTTCGAGGAAGCACATCGCTTCATGAATGGCGACCGGGGTCAGTTGCACCCGGTCGGTGACGTCGCCCACCGCCCAGATATGATCGACATTGGTGCGCGAGTAGTCGTCGACGATGATCGCGCCGGACCGGTCCATCTCGACACCGGTATGCTCGAGGCCAAGACCGGCGGTGTTCGGAACGCGCCCGAGCGCCAGCATGACCTGGTCGACGGTTTTCGTTTCGCCTCCAGACAGCAAGGCTTCGAGCCGGCCATCGGCGCGCCGCTCGATGTTCTCGAAAACCTGGTGGCAGATGACGTTGATGCCCTTTGCGATCATCGTTTCCTGCAGATGGTCGCGCACGTCCTCGTCGAACCCATTGAGGATTTTCACGCCGCGGTAGAGCAGCGTGGTGTCGACGCCCAGCCCATGAAAGATGTTCGCGAACTCGACCGCAATGTAACCACCGCCGGCGACAATGATCGATTTCGGCAAGGTTTCCAGATGAAACGCACCGTTGGATGTGATGCAGTGTTCGTGGCCGGGCAGTGCCTCATGCAGGTTTGGCCGGCCACCGGTCGCCACCAGGATGGTTTCGGCGGTCACGGTTTTTCCCGTGGCTTCCAGCAGAACCTCGTGCGCCGACACGAAAGATGCGCGGCTGTCGATTATGTCGACCTTGTTGGTGTCCAGGCCCTTGCGGTAGATCGCCTCAAGCCGGTCGATTTCGGCATCCTTGTTGGCGAGCAGTGTCGGCCAGTCGAAAGCCGTTTCGCCGACCGACCAGCCATAGCCGGGCGCATCCTCGAAGTGTTCGGAATACTGGGAAGCATAGACGAACAGCTTCTTCGGCACGCAGCCGCGGATCACGCAGGTTCCGCCCATGCGGTACTCTTCGGCGAGGCCGACCCGTTTTCCCATCGCGCCGGCAAGCCGCGCCGCGCGCACGCCACCCGATCCTCCGCCGATCACGAACAGATCGTAGTCATAGCTGGCCATCTCAAACCTCTCCTGGCTTTCCCGAAACTCCGCCCGACTTAGTAAAGCGCGCGGCAAAACAAAAGGCCCGGCGTAATCGCCGGGCCTCACGGACCATCAAACCTTTGTGTGATCAGTTCTGCGTCGCTTCGCCGGCGCCGTCTCCGCCTGCCCCGGTAGTGTTGGCGCGCAGGCCCGAGGCGTTCATCTTGGCGATCACGTTGTCCAGCAGATCGCGCTCGATGCCGCGCCGCCAGATGCCAGCCGCGCCGCTGACTTCGCGGGCTACGATCGGCCCGTTGTCGATCAGCTTCTGCCCGGCTTCTGTGGCGTAAAACTCCGCGATCTGGATGAGTTCCTGCTCGGAAAACACCTCGGCGTAGATCAGCGCCGCCTCGTTTTCGAGAATCGCGCGGCGCGTCACGAGCGCCAGGGTTTCTTCATCGACAATCGCCGAGATCTCGCCTTCGAGGTCCGGGTTGTTGGAGATCAACCGCGTTTTCAGCGATTCCGCCGAGACCGGCAGAATGGCGTCGAACGGATCAGTCGCCCGCAACGCGGTAATCGCAGTCCGGGCGGCTGCCCTGTGATCATCCGAGATCTCCTGCGCACGCAATTGCCCGGGTATTGCAATGGTCGCGGCGACGATCGCCACAAGCGTCAGCTTGGCCCAGCCGGCCGGTTGCATAATCATCGTTGCAGTCAACTTCTGTCTCCAATCATCTGTCCGGAGGACCGGACCGTTGCCTTTATCGGTTCATGCCTCGAGTGTGCGCACCGAGTCGGTCCCAGCCACGATCGCCATGGCCGCCATGCCGATGAACATCCCGTGCTCGACGACCCCCGGTATGCCATGCAGCAGTTCGGATACCGCCTTTGGGTCGGAAATGTGGCCGAAAGATGCGTCAAGAATATAGTGGCCGCCATCCGTCTCGAATGGCACGCCATCGCGCACGCGCAGCCGCAGTTCCCCTTCCAGGCCGAGTTGCGCGTAGACTTCGCTGATTGCAAGTCGCGTCGCTTCCAGACCAAATGCATTGACCTCGATGGGAAGCGGAAACGCTCCGAGCGAAGCGACGAGCTTGCTCTCGTCGGCGATCACTACGAACTGCTTCGACGCATGCGCGACGATTTTCTCACGCAGCAACGCACCACCGCCGCCCTTGATAAGGTTCAATCCCGGATCGATCTCGTCGGCGCCGTCGATCGTCAGGTCCAGCCGCGGCGCTTCATCCAGCGTCGCCAGCGGAATCCCCAGATCGAGACACAGCCGCGCCGTCCGCTCCGATGTCGGAACGCCGGTCACCTGAAATCCCTGCCCGACCTTCTCGGCCAACAAGCCGATGAAGGCTTCGGCCGTGCTGCCTGTCCCAATTCCGAGCTTCATGCCATGTTCGACATGGCCAAGAGCCACCTGCGCGGCGGCCAGTTTCAAATCGTCTTGCGATACCGACATCGTCACCCCTGATATCCGGGTCCGGTTATCACGCCGCCGCGCGCGCGCCAACAGGCAATGCAAAAACTCTTGCGTTGCGGCAATTGCCTGCGCGGACAACTGCGGATATGCGTCCCGCAACATCAACGGATAGACAATCATGAAGCCCCCGATCATCGTTTTCGATCTCGACGGCACGCTGATCGACACGGCGCCCGATCTGCTCGCGGCCCTCAATCACGCCCTTGACCGCGCAGAAATGGCGCCGGTCTCCAGCGAAAGCGATTTTCGCAGCGCGATCAGTCACGGTGCGCGCGCGATGATCGAAGACGCCTTTGCGTCGGCCGAACGGGACTTGCCAACCGAGTTGTCGGCCGAACTCCTGGACATTTTTCTCGTCCACTATCGCACCAACATGCCGGGCCTCTCGCGCCCTTATGAGGATGTAATGTCAGTTATCGCCGGCTTTGCGGATGCCGGCTACATTGCCGCAGTCTGCACCAACAAGGTCGAGGCGAATGCCATCGCGCTATTGAAGGCGCTGGAGATCGACTCGACCTTCGCCGCGATCTGCGGCCAGGATACGTTCCCGGTCCGCAAACCCGACCCCGGTCACCTGTTCGGTACCATAGAAATGGCCGGCGGCGATGCGGCCCGCGCCATCATGATCGGCGACAGCGAGACCGACATCCGCACCGCCCAGTCGGCTGGCATTCCCGTGGTCGCGGTCGACTTCGGCTACACCGACCGCCATGTCTCGGAATTCGGTCCGGATCACGTGATTTCGCACTACAGCGAGCTGTCGCCAGCGCTCGCCGAAACGCTGATCGGAAAGGCGCGCGCAGCCGGTTGACTAACATGCGGCGTGCGGACTATATCCGCGCGTCTCGGCAGGGCGGGCGATTAGCTCAGCGGGAGAGCACTCCCTTCACACGGGAGGGGTCACTGGTTCAATCCCAGTATCGCCCACCATTCACTTCGACTAATCCGCACGATTGAACTGCAATCACTCCTCGCGGCGATCCACGACTCGGCGGGCCTTGCCCTGCGAGCGTTCAACGCCCGACGGCTCCTGCATGACGATTTCCACCGACACGCCGATCACGCCCTTTATGCGGTGCGCCAGCGATCCGGCGAGCGCCTTGGCCTCTCCTGCCGCGCCCGGCACCGGCTCGACATGCACCATCATGCGATCCATCCGGTTCTCGCGCACCAGTTCGATCTGGTAGTAAGGCGCGAGGCCTTCGACCGCGAGCACTTGTTCCTCGATCTGCGTCGGGAAGATGTTGACGCCACGCAGGATGATCATGTCGTCGGAACGGCCGGTGATCTTCTCCATCCGCCGCATCGAGCGCGCCGTGCCCGGCAGCAGGCGGGTCAGGTCCCGCGTCCGGTAGCGGATGATAGGCAGCCCCTCCTTGGTGAGCGTCGTGAAGACGAGTTCGCCAAGCTCGCCGTCCGGCAGCACGGCGCCCGTCTCCGGGTCGATGATCTCGGGGTAGAAATGGTCTTCCCAGATATGCAGCCCGTCCTTGGTCTCGACGCATTCATTCGCCACGCCCGGGCCCATCACCTCCGACAGGCCGTAGATATCGACGGCATGCATGTCGAAACTCTCTTGAACCTCGGCGCGCATCGCCTCCGTCCACGGCTCGGCCCCGAAGATGCCGACTTGCAGCGAACTGTGCGACGGGTCGATGCCCTGGCGCCGGTACTCCTCCAGGATATTCAGCATGTAGGACGGGGTCACCATGATGGTGGTCGGGCGGAAGTCCTCGATCAGCGTCACCTGGCGTGCCGTCATGCCGCCTGAAACGGGCACCACCGTGCAACCGAGCTTCTCGGCGCCGTAATGCGCCCCTAGGCCGCCGGTAAACAACCCGTAGCCATAGGCAACATGGACGATGTCGCCGGGCCTTGTGCCGCTCGCCCGCATCGACCGCGCCACCACCGTTGCCCAGGTGTCGATGTCATTGGCCGTGTAGCCGACGACAGTCGGCTTGCCGGTCGTTCCCGACGAGGCGTGGACGCGCACGATTTGCTCGCGCGGGACGGCGAACAAGCCGAAGGGGTAGTTGTCGCGCAGGTCGGATTTCCCGGTGAACGGAAACTTTCCCAGATCGGCCAACGACTTCAAGTCGTCTGGATGCACACCCGCCGCGTCGAAGCTCGCGCGGTAGAACGGCACATTCTCGTAAGCATGGGCGAGCGACCAGCGCATCCGTTCGAGTTGCAGCGCGGCGATTTCGTCGCGCGAAGCGATCTCGATCGGCTCCAGACTTTCGCGCGGTGGGGTGAGATCCTTCATGCCTGCTCCCTAGTCTTCATAGAGGGTCCCGCTGAGCGCCCTGCTCTGTCCGCGGAATTCGGCAATCACTTCGCCGTCCCCGCGCGTCACCGTGACATCGTAGATGCCGGTACGGCCGGCAAGCCGCTGTTCTATGGCGGTTGCCGTAACGACGTCGCCAAGGCGGCCCGGCGCCAGATATGTGATCGCATTGGACTGCGCCACGGTGATCCGGTTGCGGCTGTTGCAGGCAAAGGCAAATGCCGTATCGGCCAGCGCGAATGTCACGCCGCCATGCAGGATGCCATGCCCGTTGCAGTGGTGCGGCATCACTTCAAGGCGGAACACCGCCTTGCCCTCGGCGACCTCGACCTTCTCCATGCCGAGCCACTTTGACGCCGCGTCGGTGGACCACATGGCCTCAGCCGACTTCTGCGCGACCTCCTCGGCGGTCACGGCGCTTTCCCGGTGAATTTCGGGGCGCGCTTCTCCAGAAACGACTTTACGCCCTCGGCAAAGTCGGGACTGACGCCGCAGGCGCGTTGCAACTCGGCCTCAAGAGCCAGTTGCTCTTCGAATGTGTTGTCGGCGGCGGCCTGTATCGCCCGCTTGGCGGAGGCCAGTCCGAAGGTCGCACCCCCGGCGAGACGCTCGGTCATGGCCCGCGCTTCGTCCATCAATTCGCTGTCCGGCAGGCATTTCCAGATCAGGCCCCATTCGGCGGCGGTCGATGCCGACAGCGGCTCGGCGGTAAACGCCAGCGCTTTGGCGCGCGCCTCGCCGATCAACCGGGGAAGCGACCAGGAACCGCCGGCGTCGGGCATCAGTCCGACCTTGGCGAAGGCCTGGATGAAGCGGGCGCTTTCGGCGGCGAGCACGACATCGCAAGCCAACGCGATGTTGGCCCCCGCACCCGCCGCCACGCCGTTGACCGCACAGATGACGGGGCACGGCATGTCGCGAATGAGCTTGAGTGTCGGATTGTAGAGCGTTGTCAGGGTCTCACCGAGATCGGGCGGCCCGCCCATCGCCTCGGGATCCCGGTCGCTGAGATCCTGTCCGGCGCAAAAACCCCGACCAGCGCCTGTCAGCAATATGCCGCGTGCGCCATTCTTCCGCGCGTCTTGAAGCGCGGTCCGCAGTCCGCCATGCATTTCTTCGTTGAAGCTATTCAGCCGGTCGGGGCGATTGAGCGTAATTTCGCACCAGCCGTCATGCTGCTCGATGAGAACAGTGCCGGTCACCATTTTCCTCCCTTTTGAGGATTAGCTGGCACAATCCGCTACGGCGGTCAATCGACATGCTCGGACGGTTTCTGCATCCAGATCAGACCCCCACGTACTGCTCGGTCGTTTCGGCCGTCAGCGCTTCGATCGCGTCGGCCCACACGGTCTTGCCGCGCTCCAGAATGACTGCCCGGTCGGCGACGGCGCGCAGTTCCTTCATCGACTTGTCGATCACCAGGATGGCAAGTCCCGTTTCACGCTTCAGGGTCGTGATGGCCGACCAGATCTCGCTGCGCACCGTCGGCGCAAGCCCCTCCGTCGCCTCGTCCAGGATCAGGAGTTTCGGATTGGTCATCAGTGCGCGGCCGATCGCCAGCATCTGCTGTTCGCCGCCGGACAGCGAAGCCGCGCGCTGGTTGCGCCGCTCGCCAAGCCTCGGGAACAGCGACGCGACGCGATCGGCGTCCCAGTGGCCAGGCCGCGCGGTGGCGACAAGGTTCTCAAACACCGTCAGATCGCGAAAGCAACGCCGGCCTTCAGGAACCAAGCCAATGCCGAGCCGTGCCGCGCGATGGCTGGGAAGACGCGCGAGATCGTGACCGCCGAAACGCAATGTTCCCGACGCCGGCAGCATGCGGCAGATCGCCTTGACCGTCGTGCTTTTGCCCATGCCGTTGCGGCCCATCAGGGCGACGACCTCGCCTTCGCCGACCTCCAGATCGACCCCGAACAGGGCTTGGCTGATGCCGTAGGTCACTTCGATATCGGAAAGACTGAGAAGCACCGTCATGCCTCGTCACCCAGATATGCCTCGCGCACCGCCGGATTGGCGCGGATTTCATCCACGTTCCCGGTCGCGATTACCTTGCCATAAACGAGCACCGTGATCCGGTCCGCCAGCGCGAATACCGCGTCCATGTCATGTTCGACCAGCAGGATTGGCGCTTGCGCGCGCAACTGATCGAGAAAACCGGTCAGCCGTTTCGACCCACCGCTGCCGAGCCCGGCCATCGGCTCGTCCATGACGAAGGCTTTCGGCGCAAGCGTCAGAGCGACCGCGACTTCCAGCTGGCGCCGCTGGCCATGGCTCAACTCGGCGGTCCGGGTTGCCGCGTCTTCCGTCAGGCCGACGCGCTCCAGGGCATCCTCGGCGATTTCCCGCAGGCGGCGTTCGCCGAGCACAGGGCGGAACAGATGCCAAGGCGAGCCCGCCCGCCCGACAGCCCCAAGCATGACGTTTTGAAGGACGGTATCCTCCATCGCCAACGCCGAAATCTGGAAGGTGCGACCCAGCCCCATCTGGGCGCGCGCCGCCGTTGTCGTCGCTGTCACGTCCTGCCCCAGCAGTTTTACGCTGCCGCTGTCCGGTTTAAGGCCGCCGCAGATCTGCTTGATCAAGGTCGACTTGCCCGCGCCGTTCGGGCCGATGACGGCATGGATCTCGCCAGGCACCAGGTCGAGGGTGATGTCATCGCTCGCTTTCAGCGCGCCAAAGCTCTTGGTAATCCCTTGCGTTGCCAGGATCGCTTCAGTCATGGGCCTTCTCCCGTCCCGCGACAATGCCGATGAGACCGCCGCGCCCGAACAGCACGATCAACAGCAACAACAGGCCGAGATAGATGTGCCAGTAATCGCTCAGGCCGCCGAGCAGGTGCTCCAGCAGAACGAACAGGATTGCGCCGGCGACCGGGCCGAACAGCCGTCCCACGCCGCCGATAATGATGAAAATCATGATCTCGCCGGACGTCTGCCAGCTAAACATGGTCGGGCTGACGAAGCGGTTGAGATCGGCAAACAGCGCGCCGGCAAGGCCGGTGATCGCACCGGAGATGACGAATGCCGCCAGCCTGAGCCGCTTCGGATTCAGACCGACCGTCTCCACCCGTTCCGGTACCTGCCGCGCGGCGTTGAGCGCAAGTCCGAAGGCCGAGCGCGCCAGCCGCGCGTTGAACCACAGCACGGCGAGCAGGATCACCAGGCAGATGCCGTAGAACTGCAACGGCACCAGCGTGTTCAGGCCGGGAAAGCCGTTGCGCACATAGATCGACAGCCCGTCCTCGCCGCCATAAGCACTCCACGAGATCGTGAAGTAGAAGAACATCTGGCCGAATGCGAGCGTGATCATGATAAAATAGACGCCCGATGTGCGCAGGCTTACGAGGCCGATCAGGAAGGCCGCAATCGACGAGGCGAGGATCGCCGTCAGCCAGATCACCGGCATGGATTTGGTTCCCTCGATCAGGAACGGCCATTCCATCAGCGGCGCATAGGTCTGCGCGTGATGGGCGAGCACCCCCATCGCATAGCCGCCGATACCGAAGAAGACGGCATGGCCGAGGCTGACCAGCCCGCCGATCCCGAGCGCAATGTTGAGGCCGACGGCCGCCAGCGCGAAGATCACCGCTCGCGTCGCAAGCGTGATCGTGAACGGCTCGTCGGCGAAATACGCCCATGCCGGCACGATCACGAGCGCCGCGAAAAGGAACGCGTTGACATAACGTTCGGAGATCATGCCCGCGCTCCAAACAGCCCGGTCGGACGCCAGATCAGCACCGCCGCCATCAGGATGTAGATCGACATGGAGGCAAGCGACGAGCCGACCGATGTCGCGCTTGACGGTTCAAGAAACAGCTTGAAGAGTTCCGGCAGGAAGATGCCGCCCAGCGTGTCCGTCAGCCCGACCAGGATAGCGCCAACCAGCGCGCCCTTCACCGAACCGATGCCGCCGATCACGATGACCACGAAGGCGAGGATCAGCACCGGTTCGCCCATGCCGACCTGTACCGACTGGATCGCGCCGACCAGCGCACCGGCAAGCCCTGCCAGCGCCGCGCCAAGCGCAAAGACCAGCGTGTAAAGCCGCGAGATATCGACCCCGAGCGCGGCGATCATCTCGCGGTCGTTCTCGCCGGCGCGGATCTGGATGCCGATGCGGGTGCGCGCGATCAGGAGATAGAGCCCGAACGCCACCGCAAGCCCGATCGCGATCAGTGTCATGCGGTAGAGCGGGTACTTGATGTCGCCCGGCAGGCTGATCGGACCGGACAGGACGGCCGGGATGTCGAGGAACAGCGGGAACGATCCGAACAGCCAACGCGTGCCCTCCGAAAACACCAGGATCAGCGCAAACGTGGCGAGCACCTGGTCGAGATGATCCTTGTCGTAGAGCCTGCGGATCACGAGCAGTTCGACCAGCGCCCCCGCTGCGGCCGCGGCGATCAGCGCGGCAATCAGGCCGATGAAGAACGATCCGGTGGCGCTCGCGACAGCCGCGGCGGCGAACGCACCGATCATGTAGAGCGAACCGTGGGCGAGATTGATCAGCCCCATCACACCGAAGATCAGCGTCAGCCCGGCGGCCATCAAAAACAGCATGATACCGAATTGCAGGCCATTCAGGACCTGCTCGGCAATGAGCACCGCGCTCATGTCAATTTCCTTGTGTGGCGGAAACGAACGGAAGGCATCGCGTTGGCTTCCCCGCCATTGGGCCGGGGAGCGGGCGCACCGGCAAAACGGCGCGCCCGGATTGATGCATCAGGTCGATCAGACCCGTCCGAAATTACATCTTGCAGTCGCCGGCATAGGCGTCGGCATGGTTTTCGAGCGCCGGGCCGATCAGCTTGTTGGTGAACACGTCACCTTCCTGAACGACCTCGCGCGCATAGATGTTCTGGATCGGGTGGTGGTTCGATCCGAACGAGAAATCGCCGCGTGTGCTCTCGAAATCTGCGGCCTTGAGGGCGGCTCGGAATGCATCCGCATCGGAGACGTCGGCCTTGTCCATCGCCGAAATCAGCAGGTTGGCGGTGTCGAAACCCTGGCTGGCATAGAGCGACGGCAGGCGGCCGTACTTTGCCTTGAAGCTCTCGACGAACGCCGCATTGGCCGGGTTGTCGAGGTCCTTGTTCCACTGGCTGGTGTTGACGACACCGAGTGCAGCCGCACCCACCGCCTGCAGGATACCCTGGTCGAAGCTGAAGGCCGGACCGACGACCGGAAGGTCGACACCACTGTCGGCATACTGCTTGAGGAAGGAAATGCCCATACCGCCCGGCAGGAAGAAAAACACCGAGTCGGCGCCCGATGCGCGGATCTGGGCGATTTCGGCAGCATAGTCGGTCTGTCCGAGTTGGGTGTAGAGTTCACCCGCCAGATCGCCTTCGAAGAAGCGCTTGTAACCGGTCAGCGCGTCTTTGCCGGCCGGATAGTTCGGCGCGAGGATGAAGCTGTTCTTGTAGCCTGCGCCATTGGCGTAGGCGCCGGCGGCCTCGTGCAGATTGTCGTTTTGCCAGGCAACATTGAAATAGTTCGCATGGCAGCCCTTGCCGGCGAGTGCCGAAGGACCGGCATTCGGAGAAAGGTAGAATTTGCCCTGCGCCGTCACCGACGGGACAACCGCCATGGCGAGGTTCGACCAGATGATGCCGGTCAGGACATCGACCTTCTCGGACTGCACCATCTTGTCGGCAAGCTGCACGGCAATGTCTGGCTTGCGCTGATCGTCCTCGATGACGACCTCGATGTCGCTGCGCCCGGACTGCTCGACGGCGAGCATGAAGCCGTCGCGAACGTCGATACCAAGACCGGCGCCGCCGCCCGAAAGCGTGGTAATCATGCCGACTTTGACTTCGGCAGCGGCAACTGTCGCCGATGCGACCAGCGCAATGCCGGCCAAGAGTGATGTGAGTTTCATGCTGGTCTCCCTCGTCATATTGGCCTGTCCGGACGACTGGACTGGTTGTCTCTCATCGCCCGCCTGACCAGGTGCGCGCATCAAACGCATGGACGATAAAAATGTCCAGACCCTTTGCCGTGCCCGCAACCGCCAACATCCGGCCCATCGGAGTCTGAGCCGGTTATCAACCATCAGGCAGCGCCCGCTTACGCCGCTACATCAGGATGGGCGTCGGCAAAGGCGCTTAACGGCTTGCATCGCTCCGCAACCGCTGAAACTCGCGCCAGGTCGTCATAGCGCGCACCCCACCTGTCGGCGTTGTAGAGCTGTGGAACCAGGCAGCAGTCGGCCATGCTCGGACTATCGCCAAAACAGAACACGGCGCCGTCGTCTTCCTGCAGCAAGCCTTCGAGCGCCACCAACCCTTCGCGGATGAACCTGTTCATCCACGCCCTCTTCACTTCATCGCCACCACCGGCAATCACGGCGGCGTGATTGGCGACACGCAGGATGCAGATCGGATGGATGTCCATGGCGACGGCGTAGGAGAGCTGGCGCACGCGGTACTGCGCCAACGCATCAGTGGGCATCAGACCAGCATCTGGATGCAAGCTGTGCAGATACTCGATGATTGCCAGCGACTGGGTAAACACCTTGCCGTCGATTTCGAGCGCCGGCACGGCGGCCAGCGGATTGATCGACCGAAAGTCGTCGCTGTTGTGCTCGCCGGCCACCAGATCCACCTTCACGCGGTCGAAAGGCCGGTCGGCAAGCCCGAGCGCGATGCGCACCCGATAGGCGGCAGAGGAACGCCAGTAGTCGTAGAGCTTCAAGGTCACATTCCCATCCTTCAGCGCGAGGTCGATTGCAAACGACTGCCGACCGCAGCGGCCAGTGCTTCGGACAACACCACCCGATCACCAATATGATTGGCAAGCAGCAGGATCAACCTTGCGTTGAGCGCCGCGCTGTCCTCATCGGAGAGCCCGTCATGCGCGGCGAGTAGTTCCGCATAGAAGTCGTCGGGCTCGTCGATATTGGGTTTCGTGTTCAGTTCGGCCATCCGTCACTCCTTGCCGCAAGCCGTATTGATGGCCTTGCGCATCGCCGCGTCGTCGAAGCCCGTCCACCGCGCCGCGACATGCTGGTCCGGGCGGATCAGGTAGACTGCGGACCGCGCGGTTCCCAGATATCGCGCCGCAAGCGCGCTGGTCGGGTCGTCGGCGGCACTGACCGCGAAACGCTGCGCGATCACCCCGTCTTCCTCGATGCTGTCCGGCGCGTCGGCATCGATCGTCAGCATGACGAAACCGTTGCCCAGTTTCGGTAACAAGTAGCCATCGCCGAGCGGCGCATCGCAACACGGACTGCCGATCCGGGTTCTTTCCGGTCCGCCGGGTAGATCGTCCGCGCCGTTGAGCGACAGGCCGTCATACGTGCAAGGCACCGACAGCCGGCCGGAATTGACCAGCGGCCTCGCAAAGGCATGGTCCTCCGCCAGGTCCAGAACCGCGTTGCGGAAAGTCCGGCTCATGTTCGATTTCGGCGTGATGAAGTCCGTCGAACGGGTGGAGTTCAAGATGTTCTCGTCGGCGCCGAAGACGCGCTCCTCGCTGTAGCTGTCGAGCAGACTGTCCGGCGCCCTGCCCTCGATTACCAGATTCAGTTTCCAGACCAGATTGTCGGTATCCTGAAGGCCGGAATTTGCGCCCCTCGCCCCGAACGGGCTCACCTGGTGGGCCGCATCTCCGGCGAAGAGCACGCGACCATGCCGGAACTTGTCCATCCGCCGGCACTGGAACGTGTAAATCGACACCCACTCCAGTTCGAAATTGACGCCCTCGCCAAGCATTGCCTTCAGGCGCGGAATCACGTTTTCCGGCTTTTTCTCGTGCTCCTTGTCGATATCCCAGCCAAGCTGCAGGTCGATCCGCCAAACGCCGTCGGGCTGCCTGTGCAGCAGCGCCGATTGCCCGCGATTGAAAGGCGGATCGAACCAGAACCAGCGCTCGGTCGGAAAGTCCGCATCCATGATCACATCGGCGATCAGGAAATTGTCCTCGAAAACCCGGCCGATAAAATCGAGCCCCAGCATGCCGCGCGTCGGCGAACCCGCGCCGTCGCAGGCAATCAGCCAGTCGGCCTCCAGCGTATAGGGTCCGTCCGGTGTGCCGATCTTGAGTTTCAGATGGTCGCCGGCATCCTCAACCGCCTCGACCCGGCTGCCGCCGCGAATTTCGACCGGCGCGTCCGCCTCCTGCAACTGCCTGAGCCGGGCGACCAGATACTCCTCGAAAAAGTACTGCTGCAGGTTGATAAAGGCTGGAAACTCATGCCCCTCTTCGGACAGCAGGTTGAACTCATAGACCCGGCGCTCATCGAAGAACACCTTGCCGAGCTTCCACTCGACGCCTTTCTCGACCATCTCGTGACCGCAGCCGAGGCGGTCGAGGATCTCCAGCGGGCGCTTGGCGAAGCAGATCGCCCGCGAACCGAAGCTGACCTTGTCGTTGTCGTCGATGACGACGACTTCGATACCCTGCTGCGCGCAATCGATGGCAGCGGCCAGACCGACAGGCCCAGCCCCGATGACCACAACCTTGCGGCGCACCGGCGCTTGCGCGTCCTGGTCCGGGTGCCGCTGATAGGGATAAAGCGGCGTTTCGAAAATCTTGTTCACTGCGGCTCCTCCCAAAGCGCAAGTCAGTCGGCGAAATAGGCGGCAGCCGTTGGCGCCCGCATGTACTGCAAGTGGAACTCGTCTAGTTGCGGCGGATCGATCCCTGCGTCGGCGACCATCGTGTGGGCCTGCCCGCGATGATGGACCTGATGCTGAAAGATGTGCAGCAAGATGGAGCCGACCTGCTCTTCCACCGCGCCTTCCGGCCGGTCCGTCAGGCACGTTTCTTGCAAAATCGCGGGCGTCAGCGCGTTGCAGAACCGCGTAAGGCGCAAGTCTGCATCCGCCTGCGCGCGGGCAAGCGCGCTGACACTGGCGATATCATCCTGATCGCGCAACGAGCGGCCCACGCCACCCCCTTCCAGCGCGTCCATGTAATAGAGATCGATGACGTGGATGTGGTTCAGCGTCGCTTTGAGCGAACCGAGGAAACCCGGCCGCGGCGCCGCGAAATCCGCGTCGGACATGCCGGAAATCGCGCTGTAGAGCGTTGCGTTCGCCCAGGCATTGTTGAGCGCCATGGCCAGATAAGGATCGCGCATTTTTCGGCCTACCCCTGCAACGCTTCCCACATCTCGATGTCGCGCTGCGCCGTCCAGATGCGCGGCGTGTCGATGTCGAGCGCCTCGTCATAGGCGCGCGACACGTTGAACGGCAGGCAGTGCTCGTAGATCGCGTAGTCGCCGAATTTCGGATCGCATTCGGCACGCACCGCATCCCACGCCTCCTTCAGGCTGCCGCCGCGCAGCGCGATGCGGGCCGCCGGCCGGTAAGTCGAACGGACGAAATCGCCGGTGGAATCGAGCGCCGCATTGACCATCTCGCTGCCGACGAGCGCGTCGCCGCGCCCCGGCGCGATCGCGTCCAGATTGAACCGCCGGATCGTCTCCAGCGTGCCGGGCCAGTCATGGAAATGGCCGTCGCCGCAATAGCAGGCGGAGTGGTACTCGACGATGTCGCCGGTAAACATCACGTTGGCGTCCGGCACATAGATGACCGCATCGCCGGCGGTATGCGCGCGGCCAACCTGCATGATGTCGACGCGGCGCTGTCCGAGATAGATGCTCATGCGGCCGTGAAACGTCGTTGTCGGCCAGGTCAGCCCGGGAATGCTTTCATGCCCCTCGAACAGGCGCGGGAAGCGCTGGAACTCGCTGTCCCAGTCCTCCTTGCCGCGTTCGGCGACCATCGCCCTCGCCTTCTCCGACATGATGATCTGCCCGGCTCCGAAGGCCGACGCGCCAAGTACGCGCACCGCGTGATAGTGCGTCAGCACGACATGGGTGATCGGCTTGTCGGTGACCTCGCGCACCTTCTCGATCACCTTGCCGGCAAGGCGCGGCGTGGCCTGCGCCTCGACGATCATCACCGAATCGTCGCCGATGATCACGCCGGAGTTCGGATCGCCTTCGGCGGTGAACGCCCAGAGATCGCGGCCGACCTCGGTAAAGCTTATCTGCTTTTCGGCGAGATCGCCCTGCGATGCGAATGACTTGGCCATGTATCCTCCGTACGGCGCCGATCTCCGGAATTCGACCTTGCGGCGCGGTCCTCATTGGTTACGTTTGTGACGATCATTTTTGTAACTTACAAGGCAAGCATGGGTCTGACGCTCGAATCTTTCCTGCCCTACCGGCTCAACCGGATCGCCGAGGCCGTCGGCAATGAAATCCGCCCCGTCTACAAGGATACATTCGGGCTGAACCGGCCGGAATGGCGCGTGTTGGCCGCGCTGGCAGATATCGGCCCGGCGACCGCGACCGAAATCGGCGCGCACTCGACCCAGCACAAGACGAAGGTCAGCCGTGCGGTCACCGCGCTCGAGCAGCGGCGTTGGCTCACTCGCGAAACCGATCCGAATGACCGCCGCTCCGAGATCCTCAGCCTGACGGCAAAGGGACAACGCGCCTATTGCGACCTCGTCGAGCCGATGCGCCAATGCGAGGCCGGCATACTCGACCGGCTCGACGCCGAAGACCGGACCGCGCTCGAAAAGGCGCTGGACGCGCTGGAGACCACGCTCGATCTGCGCAAGCGCGGGTAGTCTTGCGTCACCCATGACAAATCCGCCCCTCTCCGACCACAGCACGATTGGCGAACTGGAAGCCGCAGGCGCCAACGTTACTGCGATCTGCCGCAGTTGCGGCACGGCGGCCTCGGTCAATCTGCGGACCATGCGGCTTTCGTTCGGCGCGGCCACCCCGTTGCGGCGCATTGCGTTGCGCATCGCTTGTACCGGCTGCGGCGCGGCAGATTGCAGCGTTCATGTCACGGACAGCCGCGACGACTGACCGGGCTGCGACGAAAGATGCCCCGGCCCGCCATTGCCTCGGTCGGCCATTGCGATAAGAAACCAGCACAAGCGCAACCGGTCGAGGAGCGGCATCGATGGCCACCGAACTCAACAATCTGTTCCCGCTAAAGGACGCCGATACGCCCTGGCGCAAACTGACCGATGCGCATGTCGGCACGGACACGTTTCGCGGCGAAGACATTCTGGTGGTCGAACAGGAAGGCATCCGCATGTTGTCGGAGACAGCTTTCGGCGATATCAACCACCTGCTTCGCCCCGGTCACCTGAAACAGCTGGCCTCGATCCTCGACGATCCCGAAGCGACCGACAATGACCGTTTCGTCGCCTATGACCTTCTGAAAAACGCCAACATCGCGGCGGGCGGCGTGCTGCCGATGTGCCAGGACACGGGCACCGCCATCGTCATGGGCAAGAAGGGCCGCCGGGTGTGGACCGATGGCGGCGACGAAGACGCGGTCGGTGCCGGCGTGCTCGATGCATATACGAAACGCAACCTGCGCTATTCGCAGCTCGCGCCACTGTCGATGTTCGAGGAGAAGAACACGCGCAACAATCTGCCCGCCCAGATCGACATCTACGAGGAAGGCGAAGACGCCTACAAGTTCCTGTTTGTCGCCAAGGGCGGCGGCTCGGCCAACAAGACGTTCCTTTACCAGGGCACGCCATCGCTGCTCACCCACGATCGCATGGTCGAGTTCCTGAAGGAAAAGATCCTCACCCTCGGCACCGCCGCCTGCCCGCCCTATCACCTCGCCATCGTGATCGGCGGCACGTCCGCCGAGATGAACCTGAAGACCGTCAAGCTCGCCTCAACGCGTTACCTCGACACCCTGCCGACCAAGGGTTCGGAACTCGGGCACGCCTTCCGGGACCTCGCCATGGAAGCCGAAATCCACAAGGCGACGCAGCAGACCGGCGTCGGCGCGCAGTTCGGCGGCAAGTATTTCTGCCACGATGTGCGCGTCATCCGCCTGCCGCGCCACGGCGCATCGCTGCCGATCGGCATCGGCGTTTCCTGTTCTGCCGACCGCCAGGCGCTCGGCAAGATCACCAGGGACGGCATCTTCGTCGAGCAGCTCGAGGCCGATCCGTCGAAATACATGCCGGATATCGACGAGGAAAAACTGTCATCGCATGTGGTCAGGATCGATCTCAATCAGCCGATGCAGCAGATTCTGAGCGAATTGTCGAAACATCCTGTAAAGACGCGCCTTTCCCTGACCGGTTCGATCATCGTCGCGCGCGATCTCGCGCACTCGAAGATCCGCGCCCGGCTGGAAGCCGGCGAGCCGATGCCCGACTATTTCAAGAACCACCCGATCTACTACGCCGGTCCGGCCAAGACGCCGGAAGGGTTCGCCTCCGGCTCGTTCGGGCCGACGACGGCCGGCCGCATGGATTCCTATGTCGACCAGTTCCAGTCCTTCGGCGGCTCCATGGTGATGCTCGCCAAGGGCAACCGCTCGCGCACCGTCCGCGAAGCCTGCGGGAGGCATGGCGGTTTCTATCTGGGCTCGATCGGCGGACCGGCGGCGCGACTGGCACAGGACTGCATCAAGAAGGTCGAGGTCGTTGAATACCCCGAACTCGGCATGGAGGCGATCTGGCGCATCGAGGTCGAAGACTTCCCCGCCTTTATCGTCATTGATGACAAGGGCAACGACTTCTTCAAGGAGTTGAACCTGAGCTGACGCCGGTTTCTCTACCTGACCGGACTACCACATCGTCCTGGCGGCGCGGCCAGCCCACTCCTTGTCATAGGTCTTGCTGTCAAAATCACCCTTCGACTGCGCCTTCAGCACATCGCCGGCGGTCGGGACCGCCTGCGGTTCGACATGATGCGCGGGGTCCCAAAGCTTCGCGCGCAGCACGGCGCGTCCACACTGCGTATAAACCTCGTTGACGGTCACGACCACCGCCGAGCGCGGCGCCTTGCCGTCCCGCTCGAAACTCGCCAGCAGGTCCTCGTCGACCGTGACGATCGCGGTCCCGTTCAGCCGGATCGTGGTGTGCGAACCCGGGATCAGGAACAGCAGCGCGACCCGGTTGTCGCGCACGATGTTGCGCAGGCTGTCGATGCGGTTGTTGCCGCGCCGGTCGGGGATGACCAGCGTCTTGTCGTCAAGGATGCGGAATGCGCCACCCAATTCGCCGCGCGGTGAGCAGTCGAGCCCCTCAGGGCCGCTCGTCGCCAGGGCGAAGAATGGCGAGGCTTCCAGGAGCGCCCGGTATTCCGCCGTGATCCGGTCGGCGACCTTGAGCACAGACGCTTCGCCGGGCGACCCGTAGATCGCTTCCAGCGCGTCTTCCGTTGTCACCGGCGGAAATTCTCTCATCGTTCCAGGCCTTTTTCTGCAAGCTCTGCGAGATGCGCCGCCCATTTTTCGTCCTTCTCGCGGCCCATTTCGAGCAGATAGGCCCACGAGAAGATCCCGGTGTCATGCATGTCGTCGAAGACGATGCGCACCGCATAATTGCCGACCGGCTTCATCTGCATGATCTCGACATTCTTCTTGCCGCCGACGGTAATCCGCTGGTCAGGCGAATGTCCCTGCACTTCCGCCGAAGGTGACATCACCCGCAGCATTTCCGAGCTGAGCGTGTGCGTTTCGCCGGTGTTGAAGGCCACGGTCAATTGTCTGCGGTCCTTGGACACCCGCAATTCCGTCGGCCAGACTGGCTGCTCGCTCATTTGGATCTCCGTCCGCGACACGGCGCGGACTTTCTTTCTCTTGTCAGTTCAGGTTATTGAACCATTTGTCATATTCAGGAAACGACCAGTCTTGTCACCCATGCCCGACGATATAGTTCTTCCCGACCGTGCCACAATGACCGATCCGTTCGGACGCGACATCACCTATCTGCGGGTATCGGTGACAGATCGCTGCGACTTCCGCTGCACTTATTGCATGTCGGAACAGATGACCTTTCTGCCGAAGAAGGACCTGCTTTCGCTCGAGGAACTCGACCGGCTGTGCACGGTTTTCATCGAGAAGGGCGTACGCAAACTCCGGCTGACCGGCGGCGAGCCGCTGGTGCGCAAGAACATCATGCACCTCATTGCGCAACTCGGGCGGCATATCGAGGCCGGCGCGCTCGAAGAACTGACGCTGACCACCAACGGTTCGCAGCTCACCCGCTTCGCCAAGGACCTCCACGCCGCCGGCGTTCGGCGGATCAACGTCTCGCTCGACACGTTGGATGCCGACAAGTTCAAGTCCATCACCCGCTGGGGCGATTTGAAACGCGTGCTCGACGGCATCGACGCCGCCCAGAATGCTGGCCTCGCCATCAAGATCAACGCTGTCGCCCTGAAGGGCTTCAACGAGGCCGAGATCCCCGACATGCTGCGCTGGGCGCATGGCCGCGACATGGACATGACGGTCATCGAGACCATGCCGATGGGCGAGATCGACGAAGACCGCACCGACCGGTACCTGCCGCTGTCGCTGTTGCGCGCGAACCTTTCCAGGGAATTCACGCTGACCGACATCCCGTTCAAGACAGGCGGCCCGGCTCGCTATGTCGAAATTGCGGAGACCGGCGGCCGGCTCGGTTTCATCACGCCAATGACGCACAATTTCTGCGAGAGCTGCAACCGCGTGCGACTGACCTGCACCGGCACGCTCTATATGTGCCTCGGCCAGGACGATGCAGCCGACCTGCGCGACCCGCTGCGCGCGTCAGAAGGCAATGAATTGGTCGGCGCGGCCATCGACGAGGCCATCGGCCGCAAGCCGAAGGGCCACGATTTCGTCATCGACCGGCGGACGAACAGGCCGGCCGTATCGCGCCACATGAGCGTTACCGGGGGATAATACCTCCCCCTCTTGCCCAGGAAAGTGCGTCCATGACGGCCAATCTGCGGGCCTCGCTTCTGATGGCGGCGTCCATGTCCGGCTTCACCTTGAACGACGCACTGGTGAAATCGCTCAGCGACGAGATAAACGCAGGTCAGGTGATGGTCGTGCGCGGGCTGATCATGATCGCGTTTCTGTCCGCATATATCCGCCTCGCACGCGTGCCGATGCCGCTCCGCAGCGTCGGATCGCCCCTGATCGCGCTGCGGGTTACCGGCGAATTGCTGGCGACCGTGTTCTTTCTGACCGCCCTTTTCAACATGCCCCTCTCCAATGTAACGGCCATCCTCCAGGCGCTGCCGCTTGTCGTAACTCTCGGCGCGGCGCTGTTTCTCGGCGAGCCAGTCGGTATCAGAAGGTTCGTGGCCATTCTCATCGGCTTCGCCGGCGTCCTGATCGTTCTGCGCCCGGGGCTCGAGGGTTTCTCGGTGTACGGTCTGCTCGTCGTGCTGGCGGTGATCTGTGCCGCCACGCGCGACCTGGCGACCCGTCGGCTTCCTGGTCGCATCCCGTCGCTGCTGGTCACCATGCTGACGACTGTCGCTGTCACACTCTTCGGAATGCTGCTGGTTCAGCCGCTTGGCGGCTGGGCACCGATGAACTGGGATATCCTCTGGCGACTGGCCGTCGCGTCCGCCTGTCTGTTCGTCGGTTACCAGTGCGTCGTCCTCGCCATGCGTGACGGCGACATCCACGTGGTCGCGCCGTTTCGCTACACCAGCCTGCTCTGGGCGATAGTGCTGGGCGTCCTGTTCTTCGGCGAGTTTCCCGATGGATTGACCATGATGGGCGCGTCGATCATTGTCGCGACCGGCATTTATACGCTCTATCGCGAGCGTGTGGTCTCGCGCGGCGCAGCGGATGCTGCCCGTTTGGCCACGACACCGCCATCGACACATGGAACATGAGCTGTCGCAATCGATCATTGCGACATCAAACACCGGAGAGCTTGGAAATGCGCTTGCGGTACACGCCTATCCTGACGATCGTTGCCCTGTTGGCAGCGCCAATTGCATCCGTTGCCGATGGTTGGGAACCCGTCGATCTGCTCGCTGTGGCGAAGGCTGCCTATCCCGGCGAACTCTGCTGGTGGGAGCGTGTCGAAGAAGACCTTGACCGGATCGCGGCTCATACCCTGACCTATCGTCTCGAATACGATCGTGCCGAAGATCCGGAAAGAACCGCGAAGCTATATGAGGTCCCGTGCTTCTTCGGAGCCTACAATTTCGGTTCGGTCTGGTTCATGGACAAGGAATACGATGGGCTGGTTCCGCTGCATTTCGCGGAACCGGTTGTCGATGTGCGCTATGGCGACGAGGACCATGCCATACTGGAAGAAATGGCGGTCATCGGCTTTGGCAGCAGTCCGACCGTCGTGAACGGATTGTTTGATCCCGAGACCAGGGAGATAACCGGCTTCTCGAAATGGCGCGGCTTGGGCGATGCTGCGTCATCGGGAACGTGGACATTTCGCAATGGGGACTTCGTACTGACCGCATACTCCGTCGATCCGACCTTCGACGGCGAGATCAACCCGATTGTCGTCTATCCCGCTACGAGCGAGTGACACCTTCCCGGTGTCGAGAGACGGCTCCGATTGATACGGTGACAAATCCCGCACGTGACGTCGCGATGGCGGCAAGCTAGAAGTGCCGCGCCCCGATCGCGACCTGGGGCGCACGTTTCAATCCGGCCCGGAAGGGCTCACTATGACCTTGACGAGATCCAGCGGCGCGGCGGAAACCGAAGCTTCGGTTTCCGGCAGTCCGGCATCAGGCTCCCACAATCTCATGGCAATTGCCTTCATGGCAATCGCCATGACGCTGTTTGCGTTCTCCGACATGCTCATCAAGCTGGCCTCGTCCGATGTCGGCGTTGGCCAGATCCTGACCATCCAAAGCGCAATCAGCATCGCCTATTTCGGCCTCATCTGCTGGAAGCGCAAAGAGCGCGTCAGCCGCGCCGCCCTGGTCTCTGCACCGGTCCTGATACGGAACTTTGGCGAGGTCGTCGGCATTCTCAGCTTTGTCACAGCATTGACCTTGATCCCCATCAGCAACGCGTCGGCGATTCTGCAAGCCACACCGCTCGCGCTGACGCTAGGCGCCGCGCTGTTCCTGAAGGAGCCCGTCGGATGGCGCCGTTGGAGCGCCGTTGCGGTCGGTTTCGCCGGCATGCTGATTATCGTGCGGCCCGGCATGGAGGGATTCGACCAAGCTTCGCTGCTGGCGGTCGTGGCGGTTTTCGCTTTCGCGGCGCGCGATCTGGGAACCCGGGCGACGTCCGCGAGCATTTCGACGGAGATGATCGCGCTTGTCGCGAGCATATGTGTCGGACTGGCTGCCATAGTCCTGCAAACGACCACCGGCGAGTGGACTGCTATGCAGCCCCGCATTCTGGCGATGGTGCTGACGGCCTCGGTGCTTGGGGTCGCCGGCTTCCATTGCCTGCTGGTTGGCGTGAGAAACGGCGAGGTCTCGGTCGTCGCGCCGTTTCGCTATGTGCGCATCATTGCCGCGATCGGCATCGGCTTTGTCGTCTTCGGCGAGGAACCTTCGATCTATACATATGCCGGTACGCTGTTGATCGCGGCGAGCGGCCTCTACACGCTCTATCGCGAACAGATTGTCCGCAACCGCGCGCGAGAAACCGCGCAATGACAGCCCGGTTCGAGGCCGGGTCGGCCGAGCAGAACCATTCGGGCCCGCGGCCCAGCCTGCTGACTCTCATTCTGTTGTCAGCGGTCAGCCCGCTGGCGATGAACGTCTTCGTACCATCCATGCCCAGCATAGCGGCGGATTTCGACGCGCCTTACGCGCAAGTCCAGCTTGGCCTTTCGCTCTACCTGATCATGGTCGCCGCGATGCAGGTCGTCGCCGGCCCGCTATCCGACACTTACGGCCGCAAGCCGGTGATCCTCACCGGCGTCATCATGTTCATGATCGGGACGGCGATGTGCCTGTGGGCGCAGTCGGTTCCGGTGTTCCTGGCGGGCCGCGTTATCCAGGCGGGAAGCGCCGTCGGCCTTGTCCTGTCGCGTACCATCGTCCGCGACATCTATCCGCGTGAGAAATCGGCAAGCATGATCGGATACATGGTCATGGGCATGGCCGTTGCGCCGATGCTCGGTCCGGCGCTCGGCGGATTCATCGACCAGTTCGCCGGCTGGCGCATGTCCTTCGTCCTGCTTGGGGTGTTCGGGCTGTTTTCGCTCGCAACGGTTCTGTTCAACCTTCCTGAAACGAACCGCTATCGCGGGACGCCGTTGCGCGAGCAGCTTGCCGCCTATCGGATGCTGGCAGCCGATCCGTTGTTCTGGAGCTACGCTGCCGCCACCAGCCTGGTTTCCGCGATGTTTTTTAGTTACCTCGGCGGCGGGCCGGCCGTGGCGACGACACATTTCGGCCTTGGCCCCGGCATGACGGGCATCTACTTCGCCATCGTCGCCATTGGCTACATTTTCGGCAATTTCCTGTCGGGCCGGTTTTCCGAGCGTCGCGGACTCGAGCGGATGATTCTCGACGGCACGATCATCGGCGCCAGCGGACCGGGATTGATCGTGCTGAGCCTGGCGTTCGGCTTCGACAACCCGTTGGCGGTCTTCCTGCCCGTTGCGCTGATTGGTGTCGGCAACGGCATGGCCTTGCCCAACGCGACCGCTGCGGCCATCAGCCTGCGCCCGGAGGTCGCCGGGGCCGCCTCGGGTCTTCTCGGCACCGCGCAGGTCGGCCTCGGCGCGGCAGTTTCGATTGTCGCCGGCATTCTGGTCGGCGCGCATGGTTCGCCGCTTGCGTTGGGTCTCCTGCTGTTGTTGTTCGGCGTCGCGTCGATTGTCGCAAGCGTCCTTGCGTCCCGGCTTTCACGCGCGCGCTGAACTTCTGCCGATTGCGGTCGGGTTCGGAAAAAAGCATAGTCGCGCCATGTCGCAGCTCAGAGATATCGCCGGTTCGAATGACGCCGACACGCTCGTTGTCGCTCCCGATCCGCTTGCGCCCGGTCTGTCGGTCGCCGTTTCCGGCATCGATCACACCGGCGCCGGGATCGACACGCGAGTCGTCACCGAAAAGCCGCTGACCCTGTTCCTGAACCGCCAGGAAATCGTCACCATGATGACGATCGGCGATCACCCGGAACTGCTGGCGATCGGCTACCTGCTCAACCAGCGCATGCTGGAGCCCGACAATCCGGTCACCGGCGTGGACTATGACGCCGACCTCGATGTCGTCATCGTGCGCACCGAACGCGAGACGGACTACGAGGCGAAGCTCCAGAAAAAGGTTCGCACGTCCGGTTGCGCGCAGGGGACCGTCTTCGGCGACGTCATGGATGGCTTCGAGACAGTGTCGCTCAGCGCGGAGGCGCAACTGAAGACGTCATGGCTCTATGCGCTCACCAGGGCGATCAACACAACGCCGAGCCTCTACCTGGAAGCCGGCGCGATTCACGGCTGCGTGCTGTGCGAGAAGGACCGGCCGCTCGTCTACATGGAGGATGTCGGTCGCCACAACGCGGTCGACAAGATCGCCGGCTGGATGCATGTCAACAATGCCGACCCGGCTTCGAAGATATTCTACACGACCGGTCGCCTGACCTCCGAGATGGTCATCAAGACCGTGATGATGGGCATACCCATCCTCGTCTCGCGCTCCGGTTTCACGGCCTGGGGAGTGGAACTCGCCCGCAAGGCCAATCTGACGCTGATCGGACGCGCCCGCGGCCGCCGCTTCATCGCGCTGTCGGGTACCGAGCGGATCGAATATGATCTCGATCCGCAGACGGTGGTAGACGAGGACCGCAAGTCGGCGCGCAAGGGAGCAGGCGATGACTGAACCCGCCACGATCGCCGGCGCGGTGCTGGCCGGCGGGCAATCGCGCCGAATGGGTGCCGACAAGTCGCAACTGCTCTTGGGCGGCGTACCTCTGGTCGAACGCGCGGCGATGCGGCTAGCGCCGCAAGTCGCCGAAGTGGCGATCAACGCCAATGGCGATCCGCAGCGCTTTGCAAACCTGGGACGGCCTGTCATAGCGGATATCTTTACCGGGTTTTCCGGTCCGCTGGCCGGTGTCCACGCCGCGATGTGCTGGGCGGCCGGGCGCAACCGCGGCTACACCCATGTCGCGACCGTGGCGGCCGACACGCCGTTTTTTCCGCTCGATCTGGTGTTGCGGCTGTTGGCCGGTGCCGCCGACGGCGAAACCATCGCGATGGCGAGTTCGGGCGGCAACCGCCATCCGGTCTTTGGATTGTGGCCGGTTTCACTGGCCACCGACCTGGGAACCTGGCTGACAGAGACCGACACCTACAAGGTGATGGCATGGGTCAAGCGCCACCGCCTTGAGATGTGCGACTTTCCCTTGGACCGCGACGGAACGGACCCGTTTTTCAACGCCAATACGCCGGAGGAGTTTGCCGCAGCCGAGCGCATGCTGCAGATCACCGCCTCATGAACGACACACCCCGCATTTTCGGGATCGCCGGATGGAAGAACTCCGGCAAGACCCGCATGACCGCCGCCCTTGTCGCCGAACTGAGCGCCCGGGGGTGGACGGTCTCGACGATCAAGCATGCCCATCACGCCTTCGACATCGATCGCGAAAACACCGACAGCTGGCAGCACCGTCAGGCCGGCGCCGCCGAGGTGGCGATCGTATCGCAGCGCCGCTGGGCGCTGATGCACGAGAACCGGCAGGACGAAGACGAACCGTCGCTTGACGAGATCCTCGGCCGGCTTTCCCCATGCGACCTCGTGCTGGTCGAGGGCTACAAGAGCGCGCGCCATGCCAAAATCGAGATGCGGCGCAACCTGTCCACCACCAAGGCGCGTCTGAGCGACACCGATCCTGGCATTGTCGCCATCGTCACCGACGATCCGAAAAACGCCGCGACGAACCTTCCCGTGTTCGGCCATGACGACATCGCCGCCATCGCCGATCTCGTCGAGCGGCGCAGCGGACTGGTCAAGGACAGCGCCGCATGAACAACCGCACCGGCGCGCGCCGCCTGATCGACGACTGCTTCCTCAACGACGCCGAGCGGATGCGGCATGACGATGTCGTTGCGCTTCTGCGCGAACGACTGACGCCGGTAACCGGCGAGGAGACAGTGCCGCTCGCCGCCGCGCATCGCAGGATCGCCGCCGTCGATATCTTCGCAGCCCGGCCAGTGCCGCTGCATTGCAACGCCGCGGTCGACGGCTATGCCTTTTCCCATGCGGACTATCTGGCGCGCGGCGGCAAGCTGGCGCTGGCCGGGCGACTTGCCGCCGGCAGCAGTGGCGACCTGGAGCTGGCGGCGGGCCAGTGCGCGCGCATCTTCACCGGGGCGGCCATGCCGGCGGGAGCCGACACCGTCGCGATGCAGGAGGACTGCGTCGTCGACGACAGCGACGTCCGCATTCCCGAAGGGCTGCGAGCGGGTGCGAACCGCCGCGACGCCGGCGAGGATCTGGCCGAAGGCGATGCGGTCATCACCGCCGGACAATCCTTGCGCCCGCAGGACATCGCCGCGCTCGCCTCTCTCGGTCTCGGCACCGTCGCCGTGCGCAAGCCGTTGCGCGTGGCGATCATGTCGACCGGCGACGAACTGGTCGCGCCGGGCGGCGCCATCCGTCACGGCCAGGTGTTCGATTCCAACTGCGTGATGCTGAAATCGCTGGTCGAGGCGGCGGGCGGCGTGGTGACGGAACTTGGGATCGTGCGCGATTGCGCCGACCGTATCCGCGATGTCCTATCGCACAGCGCCGCCGACCATGACCTCGTCCTGACCAGCGGCGGTGCGTCGCGCGGCGAGGAAGACCACATGCTCGATGTTCTGGACGTGCTCGGCACCCGGCATCTGTGGCAGATCGCCGTCAAGCCGGGCCGGCCGATGATGTTCGGCCAGATCGCCGATTGCGTCGTCATCGGCCTGCCCGGCAATCCGGTCGCGGCCTTCGTCTGCTTTCTGCTCTATGTGCGCTCCGCCATGCGGCTGCTCGGTGGCGCGGTCCACCTTGAACCGGTCCGCTATCCGGTGCGCGCCGGATTCGCGATTGCCAACAAGAAGCCCGACCGGCGCGAGTTTCTGCGCGGACGGCTGGACGTCTCGGATGGCGGCGCTTTGACGGCCATGAAGTATCCGCGTGACGGATCGGGGCTGATTTCGGGCCTGCGTGCCGCCGACGGCCTGATCGAAATCGGCGAGGATGTTGCCGCTGTCCGCGAGGGCGATACGGTAGTCTTCATTCCCTTCAACCAGTTCTGGGATTTCTGACCATGACCGTTGCCCGACCGACCGTCGCCGACAGGTTCGGCGGATACGCGAGAGTGTCGATCATCCTGCACTGGTTTTCGGCGGCCGCACTGCTGTTTCTGTTTCTGCTGCACGACGATCCGGTCGTCGCGGTCCATATCGGCTTCGGTTTCGTGCTGGCGCCGGTACTTGTCGCGCGCATCGTGTGGCGGCTCAGCCGCGGCTTTCCGCGGGTCGCGGACCAACGCCGGACGCTCAACGTGGCTTCGCGACTGATCAAGCTGTGCCTGCTTGCCTCGGTCCTGATGCTTGTGGTGACCGGCTTTCTGTTGATCCCATTCAGCGCGGAGCCGCTGCGGGTGTTTTTTCTGCCGCCTCTTGAAATCCCGTTGCAGCCGCGTCCGCGGGCGGCCCAGATCGTCGGAACGATGCACGCCTGGACCGCCTACATTCTCGTTATCCTGGTCGCGCTGCACGTCGCCGACGGTCTCAAAAGCTTCCTGATCGACGAGAACTCGATCCTCCGCCGCATGCTCCGGCCCGTCGAAAAAGGGTTCTAACCTCAGCGATTCTGCAGGCCCCGGCCTTTTTAGGAGTTGCATTCGGCCGGGAAACAGTGGGAAAGTTCGCGCTTACACCCGGCTAAGGGCGGGCGTTCTCACAGGCATTACAATGCCTTGTACTGCAGATAACGTTAAGAGGAAACAGACATGCGTTTCACCAAAGGTTTGATGACGGCGGCGGCCGCACTCCTGCTGGGGTTCGGAACCGCACATGCCGATATGATGAAGGTCAAGATCGGCACCGAAGGCGCCTACCCACCCTTCAACAATCTTGAGGCGGATGGCACCCTGGTCGGTTTTGACATCGACATCGCGAAGGCGCTTTGCGCCGAGATGAAGGCCGACTGCGAATTCGTCACCCAGGACTGGGACGGCATCATTCCGGCCCTGCTCGCCGGCAAGTTCGACGCTATCATCGCCTCGATGTCGATCACCGAGGAACGCAAGGAAAAGGTCGACTTCACCGCGAAGTACTACAACACCCCTCCGGCGCTCGCCGTCCCGAAGGATAGCGACATCGCCGACACCAGCGACGCCGCGCTGTCCGGCAAGACGATCGGCGCGCAGTCTTCGACGACCCACTCCAACTACGCCGAAGAGAAGCTTTCGTCGGCCGAACTGCGGCTTTACCCGACCCCCGACGAGTACAAGCTCGACATCGCCAATGGCCGCATCGACGCCGTTATCGACGATGTGATTGTGCTGTCGGAATGGCTGGCGACGGATGACGGTGCCTGCTGCAAGCTGCTGGGTACGCTGGTTCCGGATCCGGTGATCAACGGCGAAGGCGCAGGCATCGCCCTGCGCAAGGGCGAGGATGAACTGCGCGAAAAGTTCAACGCCGCCATCGAGGCGATCCGCGCCAATGGCACCTACAAGGAAATCAACGACAAGTATTTCGACGTCGACGTTTACGGCGGTTGACATGACTTTTTCCGGCCGACCTCACTGGCCGGCCGGTTTCGCCAAAGTCATTTGGCGATGCAAATGACCGACATGCGGGGCCGATGGACAACTATCTGACGCTGCTCAGCTTTGGCGATCAGGGCTGGAGCGACGAAATCGCACAGGGCGTATTCGTCACCGTTTCGCTGGCGCTCGCCACATTGCCGGTCGGCCTGTTTCTCGGCTTCCTGATCGCGCTCGCCAAGCAGAGCGAAGAATGGGCACTCCGCACTTCGGCCGAGATCTACACGACGATCTTTCGCGGCCTTCCGGAACTGCTGACACTGTTTCTGGTCTATTACGGGATGCAGATCGGCATCCAGCAGGCGTTGAAGGCGCTCGGTTTCGAAAGCTATATCGAGATCAACGCATTCCTGGCCGGTATCATCGCGCTTGCCCTGGTGTTCTCGTCCTATGCCAGCGAGGTGTTCCTGTCGGCCTTCCGCGCCATCCCGCAAGGCCAGTATGAAGGCGGCTATGCGCTCGGGCTGCGCTACCGGCCGGTCATGCGCATGATCATCCTGCCGCAGCTGATCCGCATCGCGCTGCCCGGTTTGGGCAATCTTTGGATGATCCTGTTGAAGGATACGGCACTGGTTTCGGCCATCGGACTTGCCGACATCATCCGCCAGAGCGGCGTCGCCGGACGCAACACCAAGGAAGCCTTCCTGTTCTATGGCATTGCCTTCCTGCTCTATCTCGTGCTCGCGCTGCTGTCGTCGATCGCGCTCGGCCGCATCGAGGCCTATGGCAAACGCGGGGAGCAGACCTCATGACCGCGGTCGCCGAGCACCGGGATATCGGGGAACGCGCGCCACCTGATCTGCGCAGGCCCTGGACCGCGTCCCGCGTGGCCGGCTGGCTAATGCTGCTGTCATGGGGCGTCGCGACGGTCGGCCTCATCTGGTTCCTGTATAGCGAATGGAATATCGACAAGGTCGAACGCTACGGACCGAAGTTCATCTCCGGGTTGTGGGTGACCATCGAGCTTGTCGGCATTTCCTTGATCATCGGCGCCATCCTGTCGCTGCCGGTTGCGTTGGGCCGCATGTCACGCAATCCGCTGTTCAGCCGGCTTGCCTTCGCCTATGTCTACGTGTTTCGCGGCACACCGCTGCTCGCCCAGCTCTTCCTGATCTATTACGGGCTTGGCTCGTTCAGCGACCAGCTCAAGGCGGTCGGCCTGTGGTTCTTCTTCCGCGACGCCTGGAATTGCGCGCTGTTCGCGTTTGTGCTGAACACGGCGGCCTATCAGGCCGAGATCCTGCGCGGCGCAATCGAAAGCGTGCCGCGCGGTCAGTGGGAGGGCGCCGGCGCGCTTGGTCTCAACCGCATCCAGACATTCTGGAAGATCATCCTGCCGCAGGCGCTCGTCGTCGCGCTGCGGCCCTACGGCAACGAGATCGTGCTGATGCTGAAGGGCTCGGCGATTGTCGCGCTCGTCACGGTCTACGACCTGATGGGCGAAACGCGGCGCGCCTTCTCGCGCACCTATGATTTTCAGGCCTATATCTGGGCGGCCGTGTTCTACTTCGTTCTCGTGCAGACATTGCAAAACATCTGGAACCGGATCGAAGTGGTTCTGACACGTCACCTCAAGCGGTGAAACTATCGGCACCGTGGCGCCGCAGCCACGACAAAAAAATCTTCGCCGACGGTCGGAGGACGCCCGGGCGCGTGACTATGAAATAGCCGCTGCCCCGTGCTTCGTCCTCGAACAGGACCCGCAGCGTTCCAGCCTTGATGTCAGGCTCGAGAAACGCCCGCGCCGAAGCGGTGATGCCGGCTCCATTCTTGAGTGACTCCAACATCATCCAGCCAGGCATATGCGTAACATCCAGCTTGCCGGGTGCGATCACGCCCTGCCTCTCGAGCCACATCGACAGTTCATTGGTGCCGAGTTCCTGAAGCCATGGATAATCTATGAGTTGCTCGGGCGCGGTGAATTCCTTGTCACCGACAAGCCTTGTGGACGCGACGACGACCCATGTAGTTGGCAACAGCATTTCAGCATCCACACCTTTCCAGTTGCCGTCTCCATAGCGGATCGCGATATCCACACCACCCGGCGCCAGATCGATCACTTCGGACGTCGGATTGAGCATCATCTCGATATCGGGATGTTCCATGCGGAAATCCCCAATCCGCGGCATCAGCCAGCTGACCGCAAATGTTGGCGTCATGGTCACCTGCAGCGGCCGGCCGGCTTCCGTATCGGACAGCGCATCGACCGCATCGCGGATCTCCACGAAAGCCTTTTCGAGGCGCGTGGCGAGCTCCTTGCCTTCGGCCGTGAGTGCAACGCCGCGCCCCTGCCGGGTCACAAGCGGGGCTCCCAGATTCGCCTCCAGCGCGCGCACCTGCTGGCTGACAGCCGCATGGCTGACATTCAATTCACGGCCCGCGCGCGAAAAACTGAGCGTGTCGGCGACCGCCGAGAACGCCCGCAAACTGTTGAGCGATGGAATGCCGCGCCAATCCATATGTTAGTTTTTCCAATATATTGAAATTATTGCTGGCTCGCATTTCCCTACGTCTTCTGCGATCAACATGCAAGCAAACATGACAGATGGAGAGAACCATGCTGAACGTATTCTCAAGGGCCTTCATGATCGCAGCGCGGGCGCCCTATGAAATCCGCCCCGTCGAATCGACGGAAGAACTGCGCAGCGAGGACCGGCGCAGCCTGCGCCGGATCTACCACGCGCCGAACCGTCGCGGTCTGCGTTGACCCGCCATGCCCTGCACAGGGGGCGTGGTGCCGCAGTCAAACCGGATTCAGCGTTTGAACGCGGTTCCTTATGGGTCTATCTCTCTCGCGAATAAGCGAGAAGGAAGTCTCAAATGGCAAAAGCCGCGTTCATTGGCCTCGGCGTGATGGGCTACCACATGGCTGGCCACCTGGCCGTTACGGGCGGTCATGAGGTCACGGTCTACAACCGGACGACATCCAAGGCCGAAAAGTGGGTCACCGAGTTCGGCGGCGCGCATTCCGACACGCCGGCAGGTGCGGCGGCGGACGCCGATTTCGTCTTTGCCTGCGTCGGCAATGACGACGACCTGCGCGCGGTGACGATCGGGACGGATGGCGCGTTTTCCGCCATGAAGCCGGGTTCGATCTTCATCGACAACACCACCGCATCGGCCGATGTCGCGCGCGAATTGCGTGCCGCCGCCGACGGTCTCGGCTTCGGCTTCATCGACGCACCGGTCTCCGGCGGTGAAGCCGGCGCGATGAACGGCGTGCTGACGGTGATGTGCGGCGGCGATCCTGATGTCTTCGATCGCGCCAGGCCGGTCATCGAGAGCTTCGCGCGCATGGTCGGCCTGATGGGGCCGACCGGCTCCGGCCAGTTGACCAAGATGGTCAACCAGATCTGCATCGCCGGGTTGGTTCAAGGGCTGGCCGAAGCCATTGACTTCGGCACCAAGGCCGGCCTCGACATGCACAAGGTGATCGACGTGATCTCCAAGGGCGCCGCCGGCTCCTGGCAGATGGAAAACCGCCACAAGACGATGATCGACGGCGCGTACGATCACGGTTTCGCCGTCGACTGGATGCGCAAGGATCTCGGTATCGTGCTCTCGGAGGCCGACAACAACGGCGCGGCGCTGCCGGTCACGGCGCTTGTCGATCAGTTCTACAAGGAGGTTCAGGCGATGGGCGGCAACCGCTGGGATACGTCCTCGCTGCTCGCCCGCCTGAAGGCGTTCGATGGCGGGTGAGCCGTCGCCGGACTGGACAGCCGCCGAGGTCATCGAACATCTGAAGTCGCTTGCCGACGCCCGCAACGTGGCCGGCATGGGCCGCTACGGCATCAACGTCGACAACGCGCTCGGCATCTCCAACACCGTGCTGCGTCCCATCGCCCGCGCCATAAGCCGCAATCACGCGCGGGCCGGCGCGCTCTGGCGTTCCGGCATCCGCGAAGCCCGCATGCTGGCACTGTTTACCGAAGAGCCGAAGAAGGTCACCGCTGACCAGGCGCGCGCCATGGCCGCGCAGTTCAACTCCTGGGAGATCGTCGACCACAGCGCCGACCTGTTCCGCTCGGCAGGCCTGATCGACGAACTGATCCCGGAATTCGCCGCCGACGAGCGCGAATTCGTCCGCCGCGCCGCCTTCGCCATGATCGTGTCCGGCACGATCCACCTGAAGAAGCGCCCCGACAGTGAGGTGCTGGAATGGCTGCCGCTGATCGAGGCGCATGCCACCGACAGCCGGAACTTCGTGCGCAAGGCCGTCAACTGGGCCTTGCGGCAGATCGGCAAGCGGTCGCTCGCCTGTCACGCGCCGGCGCTGGCGCTGGCCGGGAAACTCGCGGCGTCACCAAACAAGACCGAACGCTGGATCGGCGCCGACGCCACGCGCGAGTTGCGCGCAGAAAAGACGCTCCAGCGCCTCGCCGCCAAGGCTGCGAGGGTGAAGTCCTGACGATCAGAATCCGCCTGCGGCTTCTTCGATAATCTCCGACAACATTGTGTTGACGGTGTCGCGCGCGCCGCCTGCCGGCAGGCTGCGGAATCCGACCGTCACCTTGCCCGGCGTCTCCGCCGCTTCGTAGACGAACACCACATAGGGACAATAGGCGATGTCGGCGGCATCCTCTTCCATCACCTTGCGTGACACGACCGCCGAGCAGAAAGTGAAGAATTCTGCATCGTTGTAGAGTTGCTTGGTGGCGCCGACATCGGCGGCCGTGCGCTTCAGCATGTCGCCGATAAAGCCGTGGTAGTCGATCGCATAGCCGCGATTGACGATCGCGTCTTCGGCGGCCTGCGCCACATCGCCGAAGGCGCTGTCGCTTTCCAGCGTGACGACATCGTCACCCGCAGCCAAGGCTGCTGTCGCGCATGCCGCAAACGCCAGGGCCGCAATGCCGGATTTCAGAATTCGACTGCCTGTCATGATCGCTCCTCCGTTGACATATGCCAATTAGCATATGTTTCGGGTGGAGCGTTGATAAAAGTCAAAACCGCTCAGGGCTTGTCGAGCACCATGTAATCGAGCGGCAGTTCCGTCGTGTACTTGATCTGCTCCATCGCAAAGGCCGATGAAACGTCGCGGATTTCGATCTTCTCGATAAGCCTCTGATAAAATGCGTCATAGGCGGCGATGTCGGGCACAACGACACGCAGCAGATAGTCCACGTCACCGCTCATCCTGTAGAACTCGGCGACCTCCGGAAACTCGCCAATGACTTCGGAGAAGCGCTTCAGCCATTCGATGGAATGCGAATTGGTGCGGATCGACACGAACACGGTGACGCGCGTGTTGACCTTGCCCGGATCGAGCAGCGCCACCCGCTTGCGGATTACGCCGTCCTCTTCAAGTTTCTGGATCCGCCGCCAGCACGGCGTCGTCGACAATCCGACCTTCTTGGCGAGATCGGCCACGGCGATTGTGGAGTCTTCCTGAAGCAGCCTCAGGATACGGCGGTCGAGCTTGTCCATGGAACGATACCTGAAATCATTTTGCGCATCACGCGCGGATACAACAGGTATACGCAAATTTTTTCCATTTCCAAGGGTAGATCACACAATCAACCGCCGCACCTCCGCGCGCAAAACCGGCAGCAGCTCGGCCTCGAACCACGGGTTGCGCCGGATCCAGGCATTGTTGCGCCACGACGGATGCGGCAACGGCAGGATGCGCGGGCCGGCCCGCACCGCCTCCGACGGCGCTTCGAAGCTTTCTCGCCAGGCGCGCACAGTCTCGGTCAAGGTCGGCCTCGCGGCAGCGCCCAGATGATAGGCCTGCGCATAGCGGCCGATCGCCACGACCAGTTCGAGCTGCGGCATGGCGGCAAACACCGCGTCGTGCCAAGTTGCGCGGCATTCGCGGCGCGGCGGCAGATCGCCGCCCTTGGCGTCATGGCCCGGAAAGCAGAAGCCCATCGGCACGATGGCAAGCCGCGATGCGTCGTAGAACGCGGCCTCGTCGATCCCCATCCATTGGCGCAGCCGGTCGCCGGACGGATCGGTGAAGGGACGCCCCGAACGATGCACCCGGATGCCCGGCGCCTGGCCGCAAATGCCAATGCGGGCCGTTTGCGACATGACGCAGACCGGATTGGGTTCATGCGCCAGCGGTGCGCCGAAGCGTGGCTCGTCACGGCAGACGCGGCAGCCGCGGATGGCGTCCGGCAGACTGCCCTGCCCGCCCGTCATGCCCGATAGCTGGGCCGCTCGCGCACCTCGTCATACCAGCGCCGCAAATGCGCGAACTCCTCGGGAATGCGGATGCGTGCCGGCTTGCAGAAATCGGCCGCGATGACGGCGGTGATATCGGCCACCGAGAACGTGTCGCCGGCGACAAACCGGCGGTTTGCGAGTTCGCCATCCAGCAATTCGGCGAAAGCGATCGCCCTCGGTTTGTTTGCCTCGCCCCAATCGGCGACCTGCGGCACTTCCCATTCGCGCATTGCCGGATGCAGGTGGCGGAACGCCTGCGCGACCGTGAACAGGAAGTTCAGTTCGGCCCGACGCTGCCACATCTCGACCGCCGCCTGCTCGAATGCGTCGCCGCCAAACAGCGGCGGTTCAGGGCACAGCGCCTCGAAATAGCGGCAAATGGCAATCGATTCCGTCAATACCCGGCCATCGGGCAGTTCCAACACCGGCAAACGTTGCAGCGGATTGCGCGCGGTGACCTCCTCGCCACGATGGCCAAGCGCCTCCATGTCGACCGGCACCAGCGGCACCGATATCCCCTTCTCGGAGAGGAACATGCGCACGCGGCGCGGGTTCGGCGCGCGTCCGCCATCGAACAGTTTGAAGCCGGAAAAATCGTGTGCGCTCATCGTTTGTCCTCCCGCGACGGGCCCGGTCCGCGGTTGTGGCAGCTTCTCCTGCGCAACTCAATATGCCGGTTATCACCTTTCGGTTGTCTCTACGGCAATGTGCACTGGCGCGAGCAGCGAAGTCTGATCTTTGAAGGGAGTTCTTAACGATCTGGCAATAATGTTTGTTCACTAGGCGGGCGCGTATCGGCCGGCCGACACGGGTGCAAGCAGTTGGGTCATGAGTAGTTCGCGGTCAGAGCTTCCGGACAAGATCATCGTCGATCGTCGCAAGTCCTATCGCAACAGCGATGTCCGCAACGCTGTGCGCAACACACGCAGCCGCCTGGCCGAACGCGGAATCACTGACGCCGGTTTCGATACCGAACTGCTCGCCCGCTACGCGCGCAGTATCAAGATATCCATCGCCCCGACCGTGCTGATGATCGTGATGATCGTCGGCGCGGCGCTGTCGCTCGGTCTCGGTGCCTACAGCATCATCTGGGGCGCGATGATGGTCATCGCCATCGGCGCTCTCGGCCTGTTGGCGCATCATTTCCTCAATGTCTCGCCAAAGGAGCGCGGCGACAGGAAATGGCTGATCGTGTTTCTTGCCATGCATGGCGGGCTCGGCGTGCTCTGGGCCTGGTTCGCCGTCACCTCCTGCACCGATTGCGCCGCCCCCGACCAGTTGATGTTGAAGGCCGTTTGCCTTTTGATCGCGATCGCCGCACGCACGACGATCAGCCACGAACTCCGCTGGTCCGTGTTCGCCGAGTTTTCGCTGCCGGTGGCGGTCTATATCGTCACCAGCGATCCGATTGGCGATCCCCGTGCCACCGCCGCATCGGCGACGGTGCTGACCGCGTTTTTGTTCTTCGCCTTCGTCGCCATCCGCCTGCAGAAGGCAAGCCTGGCGTCGGTGAGCTATCGCAGCGAGAACAAGGCGCTGATCGCCGAACTTGAGATGGCGCGCTCGATCTCCGAAGAGGCACGCCGCCGCGCCGAGGAAGCCAATTTGGCCAAGTCGAGGTTCCTGGCGTCGATGAGCCACGAGTTGCGCACGCCGCTCAACGCCATTCTCGGCTTTTCGGAAGTCATGGCAAACGAGGTTCTCGGACCGATGGAGAACGAAACCTATCGGTCCTATGCCCAGGACATCCACAATTCCGGCACCCATCTGCTGACGCTGATCAACGAGATCCTCGATCTGAGCCGGATCGAGGCCGGCAAGCAAGAGCTGATCGAGGAACCATTGCATCTCGCCCAAGTCGTCGCCGACTGCATCGGGCTGGTCCAGTTGAAGGCCGATCAGAAACAGATCACGGTCGAGCATATCGCCGAAACAGACATGCCGCGCCTGCTCGCCGACGAGCGATCCGTCCGGCAAGTCGGGCTCAACATCTTGTCGAACGCGGTCAAGTTCACGCCGTCTGGCGGCAAGATCCTGGTCAAGACCGGGTGGACGGCGACCGGCGGCCAGTATGTTTCGGTCAAGGACAATGGACCGGGTATTCCCGAAGACGAGATTCCGGTCGTGCTGTCGGCGTTCGGCCAGGGTTCGATCGCCATCAAGAGCGCCGAACAGGGCACGGGCCTCGGCCTGCCGATCGTGCAAGCGCTGATGGCGATGCATGGCGGCACTTTCAAGCTGACGTCGAGACTGCGCGAGGGCACGAAAGCCATCGCGTTCTTCCCCCCGGAGCGCGTTCTGGTCGAACTGCCCGCACAACCCTTCGACATCGAAAACCAGCCCCGCCGCCGCCAGGCCGCAGGCTGACAAATCCGGTCTCGCCTGCTCGCTCCGGTGGACAGATCGCGCGGTCCCGGCCCATGCGCTTGCCGGAACTCCGGCCCGGCCGGGCGAAACGGCTGGAAAACCTGTCCACCGCACCTCACCCTCGGCCATGCTTGCCCGCATGGATTACGGCTCGGATGAATGGTTTGACCTGGAGATCGCGCAATACCGCGCCACGCTGTCGCGCATTGTGCGGACCCTGTGCATCAAGACCGGTCTGGATGTCGGCGGCGCGGACATGCTGCCGGAATGCATCTGGCGGGCGGTCCTGCGGGTGCTCTATCCCGCCGAAAGCGCGACACGGCGCCTGCTGGCGGTCGCCGCGCGCAACATCGCGGTCAAGCTGCACGTCCGGCGGGCCAGGCGCCGGCCGTTTGCCGGGATCGCGGCGGCAAAGGCCGATGCGCCCGCCGCTGCCGATGCCGACACCGCTGCCGATCTCGACCTGACCACGGTATCGGAGGACGCCGCGCTCGACGTGCCGGCGTCGGTCGTGGCCTGCCTGATCGCGAGGGACAACAGCCCAAGGCCGATGACCAACATCGTCTACCAGGGCAGGCAGGTGCCGGTCGGCCGGACGCCCTGGGCGTCAAAGCCGGCAAGACAAACAGCGCCGTCGCTCAATCCGGCCTTCGCGCTGTTCGATCCGCCGATCGGCTATGCGGCGATCTTCGCCCCGCCGCGGCCGCGGCGCAAAGCCGTGCCGCGCATCACCTTTTTCGGCAGCGACGCGCCGCTGCCCGTCGATCCGCCCAAACCGTCGCCGCCGGTCGACGGGCTCGGCCGCACCCTGATCAACGCCGCCCATGTCTGCCGGCGCGTCCGCGCATTGAAAGCTGCGCTCGACGATCTGCCCGGCCACGCCATCCGCTTTGCAAGAAGAAAAGCGCGATTGATGGCGGAACCCAATCCGAGCGCGGTCGAGGACGTGCCGGGAAACGCACCGGTTCCGCATCCCGAACCGATCACGAAAATCCAGATCCCCTTGCGTATCGGCCATCCGCCGGGCCGGCGGCGACGATCCGAAATCCCCATCGACGACATCCTGAAGGAATGCGACGCGCTCGCGAGGCGGGCGCGTCGGGCCCCCGGCAACGGTGAGGAGCTTTCCGCTGCGCGGACGAAAAGCCAACGATTTGGCTTTTCGCGCGACGAACGCCCGAAGCTATAGCGAAGGGCGGACGAGAAGTTTGAGGCCGGGGCAGAAAACCGCTCGCGAGGCGTGCGCGGCAACGCTGACGCGTGCCTGGATGGCGCCGGCTGGCGTCTTCTCCCTTGGGGGAGACGTGCGGAGCCAAGCGAGGCGATGAGCGGGTGGCAGGCGGAATAGTCCCGCACAAACGGCGACATGCAAAATCGACACCGAACTCACAACGCGCGTAGAAAAACCGCCTCCGGCGGACAGGGCTCGCCCGCAAGGATGCGGCCCTCCCCGTCCAAGCCGGCGACGAAGCCGCGGCCGGTGATTGGATCGGCCAGTTCGTAGCGGCCCGGCGGCGGCCGCACCAGCCCGGGCGCGAGCGCCGGGTGCGTCACCGGCTCACAGATGGTGGCGCTCCAGTAGCGGCCAAGCGAATGGCTTGCACCGCGCAGATCGCCCTTCGCCAGCGCCTCACGCACGCCAGTCGATGAAAAGCTGCCGAAATGCGCAACCGCCTCGGTCGTCATGCCATGCCGGGCGGCCAACCGCGCAAGATCGTCGACGCCGCCGCTACGCCCGGCGCCGAAGCGGAAATCCGCCCCGGTGACGATGTGGCTGACGCCGAGATCGTCATGCAAGACGTCCGCAACGAACGCTTCCGGAGTGATCGCGGCAAAGGCCCGGTCGAAGCGCGGTTCGAAGATGAAATCGAGGCCGAGACGCCAGGCGATCGCATGTTTCTGCGCCGGCAGCGCAATCCGCTTCATGGTGCCCTGCGGTGCGAAGAACTCGCGCGGGTGCGGCTCGACCGACATGACGCCGACCGGCCGGCGACCGCGCGCCGCGGCCTGGGCGCGTGCGACCAGCAGCCGGTGGCCGCGATGAAAACCGTCGAAATTACCGAGCGCGATGACGCCGCCGCGCAGCCTGCTGTCGGGCGAAATCCGCCGCCGGACGATGCGCACCGGCGGCAGGCAGGCATTCACAAGGGCGGCGTCGGTGAACATCGTCCGCCGCCCTTTCTCAACGCGCGCCGCGCACGAAGCTTTCGCCAAGCGCTTGCGGCAGGCTCGCCCTGCGGCCGGCGATCAGCAGCACCAGCATGACCATCGCAAATGGCAGCATCTGGATCACGTCGGTCGGCACATTGACGCCGGCGACCTGCAGCGCGGTCGTCATCGACAGGCTGGCCCCGAACAGCAGCGCCCCGCCCAGCACCCAGAGCGGCCGGCCACGCGCCAGCATCGCCAGAACGATGGCGATAAAACCGTTGCCGTGGCTCATGAACGGGATGAACACGCCTGCAACCGCCACCGACATGAAGGCGCCGCCCGCGCCCGCCAGCACACCGGTCGTCAGCACGGCCAGGCCGCGCGTGCGTGTCACGTCGACGCCCGCCGCATCGAGTGCGGCCGGCTTGTCGCCTGCCGCCTGCAGCGAAAGGCCCAGATGCGTCGAGCGATAGATCCAGGCAAACACCGCAACCAGAAGGACCGACAGATAGACCACCGGATTGTGATCGAAGAACATCGGCCCGGCGACCGGCAGTTCCGACAGCGGCCAGATCGCCCAGCTCTCCATGCCGTCGAGGCGCGGATAGGTGCGCGAGAACTGGACGAAATGCAGGATGGCCGTCAGCCCCTCGACAGCCAGCGTCAGCGCGATGCCGATGACGATCTGGTTGAGGCCGAGAAAGACGCAGAACACCACCATGAAGGCGGCGACCAGCGCGCCCGCGCCAGCCCCACCGACGAAACCGAGCCCCATGCTGCCGGAAACCCAGGCAACCAGAAAACCGCCATAGGCACCCGCCAGGATCATGCCTTCGAGGCCGATATTGAGCACGCCGGCCTTTTCGGAGAGCTGCTCGCCGAGCCCCGCCAGCAGCAGCGGCACGCCGGCGGCAACCGCGCCAAGGAACAGCGCAATCAGAAAACTCTCGGTCAGAAGCGACATTGTCCCGGCCCCTCAGTGCAGTTTTCCCGCCTTGCGGCGGGTATCCGAATACTCGGCGAGGCCGAGCGTGATCAGCAGCAGCGCGACGATCACCAGCGAAAAGAAGCTCGGCACGCCGAGCCGCCGGGCCGCGCTTTCGGCCCCGATCGTCAGCGCGGAAAACAGGAACACATAGGCGATGGAGCCAAAGCCGTTGAGGCGAGCCAGGAAGACCAGCGGCACCACCGTCAGGCTGTAGGCGGGGTTCCAGTCGGCGCGCACATTGCCCTGCGTGCCCGTGATATCGACCGCGCCGGCAAGGCCTGCAAGCGCCGCCGAGATGGCGAAAACCGCGATGGTCAGTCGGGGGACCGACAGGCCGGCATGGATCGCGGCGCGCGGATTGGCGCCGACGACCCTGAGCCGCATGCCGAACGAACTGCGCGTCATCATGAGATGCACCGCCACCACGACGACAAGCCCGATGATCAGGCCCGACGAGACCGTGGTGTCGAACAGGCGCGGCAACCGCCCGTCAACCGGCAGCGTGCGGGTCTGCGGCGTCGTCGTCGCGGGATCGAGGAACGCCAGCTTGACGAGCACATTGGCGAACGAAACCCCGAGAAAACTCATCATCAGCGTCGTGATGATCTCGTTGATCCCCTGCCAGGCCTTCAAGAGTGCCGGCAAGATGGACCACAACGCCCCGACGATTGCGCCAATCACCAGCCCGATGGCCAGCGTCAGCCAGATCGGCACGCCGGCTGTGTAAAGGAGCGGGGTGACCGCAGCGACGATGACGGCGGCCAGCAGAAACTGCCCGTCGCCGCCGAGGTTCCAGATGCCGGCCCGAAACGCGACGATCAGGCTCGCCGCGATCAGCAGCAACGGTCCCATCCGGGTCAGGGTTGCTTCCAGCCCGGAGGGCCGAAGGATCGCCCGCTCGAACACATAGGCGTAGTAGTTGAACGGATTGACACCCATCGCCAGCAGGATCAGGCCGCCGATTGCCAACGCCGCGACCAGCGGGCCGATCAGCAGCGCCAACCGCCAGAGCCATTCGCGCTCGGGCCTGTCAGCCGGTGCCGTCATGGTTTGTGCCCCGCTCATTCATCGCCTCCGGCGCTCATCAGACGGCCGACAGCATCGCGGGCATCTTCATTGTTCTCGATTGTTCCGCGCAACGCGCCCCGGTCAATCACCGAAATCCGGTCCGCCAACTCAAGGATTTCATCGAGGTCGGTCGAGATCAGCAGCACCGCCTTGCCGGCCTCGATCGCGCCGCGAATGCGCTCGCGCGTGGCGCGGATGTTGTTGACGTCCAGTCCGTATGTCGGCTTGGCGAAGATCACGGCCTCGGCCGCGCCTGTCAGTTCGCGCGCCAGCAACACTTTCTGGATGTTGCCGCCCGACAGCTTGCCGACCGGCGTCCGCACATTCGGTGTGCGGATATCGAAATTTCGGACATGTTCCTCGGCCTGCTCGCGGATTGCGTGCGGTTTCTCGATACCTCGCTGCCAGAACGGAGAGGCGCCGATTTCCTTCAGCAGGAAGTTGGTGGCGACCGGAAATGCCCCGACGGTCCCCTCGCCGAGCCTGTCGTCCGTGACATATCTGAGCCCTGCGCTGCGCCGTCCCCCGACATTCAAATCGCCGATTTCGCGCCCGTTCAGCTTGACCGATCCGCTCGAAGCGATCTGCCCGGAAAGGGCCTCGGCCAATTCCCTCTGCCCATTGCCGTCGATCCCGGCAATACCGAGGATCTCGCCCGCCCGGATCGTCAGCGATACATCGCGGACATCGACCCGGCCGGTCGTTGCGTTCAGGCCGGAGACCTCCAGCACGACCGGTCCGAACTCGCGAGCGGCGCGGGCTGCCCCGTCGTTTGACGCCGCGCTCTTTCCGAACATCAGCGCGATGATGCGATCGGTGTTTTCTGCCGCCGAGTGCGTTCGCAGCTCTTCCGGCGCGATTGCCCCTGCATTCTTTCCGAGCCGCAGAACCGTGATGCGGTCGCCATAGGCAATCGCTTCGTTGAGCTTGTGGGTAATGAAGATGATCGCCAGCCCGTCAGCCACCAGACGCCGCATCAGTTCGCCGAGCCCCACGGCTTCGTGCGGCGTCAGCATTGCGGTTGCCTCATCGAGAATCAGGCAGCGGCTGCCCCGCATGAGCGCGCGCAGGATCTCCACCTGCTGGCGTTCGCCCAGCGACAGCGACGAGACGAGTGCGAAGGGATCGACCCGCAGACCGAGGTGATCGGCGGTCCCGCGAATCCGCTCCGCAAGTCCCTGGCGGTCGGGCCGCGTCCACCATGATCCGCCGAGCGCGAAGTTGTCTACCACGCTCAGGCTCGGCACCAGCATCGAGTGCTGGAAAACGGTGCCGACGCCCATGTCCAGCGCCTGGCGCGGCGACGTGACCCGCACTTGCGCACCGTCGATTTCTATCTTGCCGCCATCGGGCTGCTGCAGCCCGGAAAGCATGCCGACCAGCGTGGATTTTCCCGCGCCGTTTTCGCCGAGGAGAACATGCACTTCACCAGGAAACACTTCGCAGCTGACTTTGTCGTTGGCAATCACCCCCGGAAAGCGCTTGGTCACGCCGCGCAGTGCGACAATGGGGGCTTCGCGCGCGGAAGCGAGCGCTTCGGCTTCGCCGACAATTCCCGGCATTCCATCGGTCCTTTTTGGCAACAACGCCCGCCGCGGGATAGCCGGCAGCGGGCGCAGGTCTTGGTCGTCGGGCTTAGTTGGCCGAAACCGTTTTGACCAGAGCGTGGACGCTCTCGGCGTCGTACTTCGGCTCAACCGTGATCTCGCCGGAAACCAGCTTGCCTTTCAGGTCCTCCATTTCCGCCCAGATTTCGGCGGGAATGTTGTCCGTTTTGAGCAGCCGCAGGCTGTCATCGGCCAGCTTGATGTCGTAGTTCCGGCTGCCATAGGTGCCGGCTTTCAGGTCTTCGACCATCGCCGTGTAGAGCGGTGCGAGATCCCAGATCACCGAAGAGAGCAGGAAGCCCTTGTCGATGGAGGTCTTGTCGCCGATCACGTCGATGAAGTAGGCCTTGCCGCCATCGGTGGCCGGCGTGGTTTCCACGGCCTGGAGCATGCCGAAGCTGGAGCCGTTGCCCTGGCCGAAAATGATGTCGGCGCCAGAGGCTATCACCGTTTCGGTCACGCGCTTGCCGCCAGCGGCATCCGCATAGGCAGCCGGGCCGATCACCGCGTAACGGACTTCGACATCCGGGTTCTCGGCGGCCACACCCTCGGCGAAGGCGACCGACATGTTGTTCCAGGACGGCGGCTCACCGGAAACCACAATACCGACAACGCCGGTGCGGGTCATTTTCGCGGCAAGGCGTCCGGCAAGATAGGAACCGTCGGAACCAGTCGCGGTGTAATCGGAAATCTTGCCGTCGGCGAGCTTGTCCGGGCTGTCGACGATAGCGACCGGCAAGTCCATTTCCTCGCCGATTTCCGGCGCGGCTGTGTTGTAGCCCGAAGCATGCGCGATCAGCAGATCGGCACCATCTTCGGCGAGTTCGCGCAGCGTTGGACGCACATCGCCGTAGCCAAGGTTTTCGGCAACGATGACCTCGACGCCAGTTGCCTCGGCCGCGGCACGAGCCGCATCGACCCCCTGCTGGTTCCACCCCATGTCGGTGCCCATTTCAGGGGTAAGGATGGCGATCGAATCAATATCTCCGGCGGAAGCCGTCGCCGCCCAGCCCGTCAAGGCCAAGGCGAGCGTTACGCGGCTGACAGTGCCGGCAATCGTCTTTTTCATCTGGTCATTCCCTTCCTAGCTTTGCTGTTGACTAACCATTGGGGCCCGGGTGTATTTCGCGTGAGCGAAGTTCCAAACCATGGTCTACGATGCAGTTTCCCCGCATTCTTCTTGTTGCAGCCTTGTTCGGGCCGGGCGCGGCACCGGCGCAAGCCGACAGTCCGCAATCACTTGAAATCACTGTAAAAAACTCGGGCCGCGATGCGCTCGACTGCAACGCGTCAATCGCCCACTGGTTCTCCGAGGATATCGGCCGGATCGCACCCGGCGAGAGCCTTTCATTCAGCTTCGGATATGCGCTCGAAAGCGGCACGATCTTCCGGCTCAACGATGTCGGCGACGAGATGGCCGTTGAGAGGATCTGGTGCGGCAAGGCGGGCGAGGACTGGGCGACACGCGCCGAAATCGCGATCGATCGGCGCGCCGGCAAACTGCCTGGACCTGTCTCGCTGAGCTGCGTGGTGTCTGGAGATGAGACGCTGTGCGAAGCGCTGTAGCAGCGCTTCCCGGCAACCGTTCCCCTAACCAGACCCATCCGCATCAGGCCACTTTCGATTTGGGGCGGGTTCTGACACCGCAAGGGTTTCTCGCCTTGCCTTTGATGCAAACGCACGCCCTGATTGACAGTACGGGAATACGATAACATTATCATACCGTAATACAATACAGAAAAATCCGCATCCGTCCTGATTCTGACGAAAATCCGATATGTAATTGAAATTTCGTCATAAATCTCGTTGGTTGCCGATTTCAGAAGCAGACAAGGAATAAGATATGCGCACTGCAATCGTGACCGGAGCGAGCCGCGGCCTCGGAAAAGCCTTCGCCATCGGGCTGGCCAAAGACGGCTTTGCGGTGGTGTTATGCGGGCGCGACGGCGGGCTGCTTGACGATACGGCAGCTGCGGCCCATGCCGCCGGCGCCCCGAAGACGGTTTGCATTGCCGCAGACCTCGCGGAGCCCGGCGCAGTGGAAACGACGGTTGCGCAAGCAATACAGGCAACCGGCCAGATCGACGCCCTGATCAACAATGCCGGCGCCACCAGGCGCGGCGATTTCCTCACCTTGACTGACGAAGACTTTCTCGACGGGTTTGCCCTGAAGTTTCACGCAACCGTCCGCTTCTGCCGCGCGGCATGGCCGGCCCTCGAGGCGTCAAAAGGTGTGATTGTAAACATCTCCGGCGTCGGTGCTCACACCCCCGAGCCGGACTTCACCATCGGCGGTTCGGTCAACTCCGCCCTGATCAATTTCAGCAAGGCAATCGCCAAACGGGCCCAGGGTACGGGGATGCGGATCAACACGGTCTGCCCCGGCCATATCGTCACCGACCGGCTCTTGCGGCGCATCGAGGCGCTTGCAAGCGAACGCGGAATCTCGTTTGAGGCCGCGCGCGAGGAGATCAGGATTGCCCATGGCATCGCGACCTTTGGAGAGCCGGAACAGGTCGCAGACACGGTGCGCTTCCTGTGCAGTCCGGCGGCCGCCTATATCCATGGAACGGTGTTGACGGTCGACGGCGGCGCCACGCCTGGAATCTGACGCAGCATATCGGTCGGACGGACTGGCGCGGTCGCGCCTATTTCGTCCCGGCCGCCGCCTCTTCTTCCGCCAGACGTTCACGCAGAATGTCAATCGCGACCTTGCCGGCATTTATCACATGCCGTTCGGCAAGTTTGCGGGCGTCCTTGCCGCGACGTTGTGCCAAAAGAGCCACCAACTCTTCCAGTTCCGTCAGGCTTTCCTCGGTGCGCCCCGGCGCACTCATCGAAGTCGCGCGCAAGACCATGATCCGCGCATAGAGCGTGGACAGCGTATGACCCAGCGCCTCGTTGTGCGCGCCGAATATGAGGCAGTCGTAAAAGGCGTTCTTGGCGGTCAGCCGATCCAGCGGATCGGTCATCTTGTCCACGCCCTTCAGCACCTCGAACGCTTTCTTGAGCGCTTCGATATCCTCGTCGGACGCATTGCGACAAAAAAGCTCGCACGCCAAGCCTTCCAACTCGACACGCACCTGATAGACGCCTTCCGCCTGTTCCGGTGTCAACCGCGCGACGATCGGCCCGCGATGTGGAACCACCTGAACCAGCCCCTCGCTCTCGAGCTGGCGAAGCGCTTCGCGCACAGCGGTGCGGCTGACGCCGGTCATCTCGCACAGATCCCGTTCGGTGATCCGCTGACCGGCGGTGAAATAGCCAAGCGCGATCGAGTTTCGGATGCTCTCCGTAACGCTGTGGCGTAACGGTGCTGCAGCCTTGTTCACCCTGAAATCCAGCGGAAGCGCTCTGCTGTTCATCCTAATCCCGTGAGATTTGTATCCTCCCGAACCTACCACGTTCGGGAGGCCAGTATGATCGTGTTACTATACGACAAAAGCTTGACGCGAAAGGACTAACTCAGCGAACAGCGGCGTCGATTGTTGCCATGGAGGCGGCAATACCCGCTCCAAGATCGATCCCCTTGACGCCCATCGCCTGCATGCCTCCGGCGATTGCCGCCACGGCAACCGCAGCATAGGTCGGCTTGGCGGTCGGCCCCATATGGCCGATGCGGGTGAGCCGTCCCAGGGTCTCCGCCCGGCCAGAAGAAAGCATCACGCCGTAGCGCTCACGGATGAGTGCACGGAGATTGCCCTCGTCGATTCCGTCGGGCGTCGCGACGGCGGTACAGGTTGGCGAAGCGATCTCCTCGCGCGCCGCCCAAAGCTTCATACCCGCCGCCAGAATTCCGGCCCGGCAGGCTTTGGCGGTCAGCGCATGGCGATCCCAGACAGCCTGTTCGCCTTCCGCGATGTAAAGGTCGAGCGCCGCGTCCAGCGCATTGATCTCCGACACCGAAGGCGTGAACGGGAATGGTTGGCTTGCCAGGTGCGCCTTGCGCCAGTCCAGGATCGACAACATCGAAGCCTTTGGCGCGTCGGGATTGGTCTCCATCTTCTCCCAGGCCGCTTCCGAAACATGCAGCATCGAAAGGCCCGGCGGGCAACCGAGGCACTTGTTCGGCCCGGTCACGAAGATGTCTGCAGAACACACTTCGGGCAACACGTCGACGCCACCGAACGCGGAAACCGAATCGATAATGAGCAGCTTGCCGGCATCGCGCACGACCTTGCCAATTTCATTCACTGGGTTGATCGTGCCGGACGGCGTGTCGTGATGGCAAAGCGCGACCACGGCAATGTCGGGCCGCTTCTTGAGTACGTCGGCGACGGCTTCGGGCGTTAGTACCTCATCATAGGGGACTTCGAGTTCCACCAACTCGCGGCAATAGCGTGCCGCCCAGTAGCCGAAGCCCTTGCCGTAAACGCCGGACACAAGGTTCAGCACCACATCGTTTTTCGCGATCAGCGAAGCCGCGGCGGCTTCGAGGCCGAGGACCGGCTCGCCCTGCAGGATCAAGAGGCGGCGTAGTCGGTGTGAAACACCTGCTGCACCTTGGCATTCACGGCCTCGTAGAAATCAAGAAACACCGGATCGTAATCGTAGAGCACCGGACGAGACAGCGCACGCAACACTTCCGGGTAAGCGTCGACGGGGCCGGTGGTGAGCGTGATGATTGGATCCGCTATCGTTTTATGGGCCATGTAAAACTCCTGATCGTTATCGGTAGGTCTGGCGAAGGAAAGCCGATCCATCCTCGGCCTCCTCGATTGTCTCGAGCGCGTCGATCAGCGCAGCGGCATCTATCTCCAGGCCGCGCCAGACGATCTGGCAACGAAGCTTTTCGCTCAGCTCCTGATCGGTCATCGGATGGTCAAGGCCGCCTCTGGCGGCATCAACGCGCCGGCTGATCACTTGACCGCCGGCAAGGGTCAACGAAACCTCGACCGCGTCGAGCGCAAAGGAGTCCCGGTCCCGAAACGCAACTTTCCTACCCAATGCACGGACTTCCCGATCGGCAACCGCCGCATCGGAAAACGCGGCAAGGTCCGCACGCCCCCGCAAAAGACACACAGCGACGGCATGCTGCGCCGAAACCTGCGCGAGACGGCCAGTCGCCACGTCCGGCCTGTCCGTTCGTTGACGAAGCAGCGGATGTCCCGTGAGCGTGATCGTCTCGATCCGGCTCGTCTCGACCCCTTCCGCCTGCAAGGCGAGGCATGCTTCGATCACCGGGTTCAGGACAACGCCGCTGGGATACGGCTTGAATGCATTGTTCGACACTTCCCAACGCAATCCCAATTCGCCGGTCAACGCGCGAAGATCGGGCGCATCGCAATGAAGCGCAAGAAACCCGCGGGGGCCTTCCAGCGGCGCTTCGGGTCCGGAGAAACCCTTCCTGGCCAGCAAAGCCGACATCAGACCGCTTCGCGCCGCCTGCCCGACCGACAGGCTTTTCGACATCGTTCCAAGCGTCTCGACCGATCCCGCATTCTGCGCCAGGGCGTGACCGAGCGCATCGACAAGTTGCGGACCCGTCAGGCCGAGCAGGCGGCCCGCGGCCATGGCCGCGCCGAACGTTCCGCACGTCGACGTGATATGCCATCCGTGCGCATAGTGATCGGGGTGGACCGACAGTCCAAGGCGGCAGGCAACTTCCATTCCGACGACGAACGCTTCAAGCATTGCGCTGCCCGACACCGGTTTTCCCTGCATCGCCCGCGCCTCGGCCAGCGCCAGAACAGCCGGCCCGACCGGGGCCGCGGGATGGATCACGGTCGGAATATGCGTGTCGTCATAGTCGAAGATGTTGGCCGCCGCCGCGTTGATGTATGCGGCCCAGAGCATGTCGGCGCGCTCGTTGCGGCCGATCAGGCTGGCAGTCGCGGGTCCCGAGAAGGCCGATATCTGCTCGACCAGCAAATCGATCGCCGGCTCGCCCGCACCGCCGATCGCACAGCCCGTCATGTTGAGCAATGCGCGCCGTCCGGCCGCGCGAACCACTGCGGGCAGCGTATCGGCAGTGGTGACGAACTCGGCTAGCGTTCGGCTCACAGACATGTCAGGCTGCCGCATCCCTGGCACCGCCACCACGCACCTCCGTGCCGGCCCAGTTTTCGATCGGGCGGATGATCTCGGTCATGTCGGCATCGGGTCCGAGGTCTGCCTGGGTGATTGAAAACAACATCCGAACCGCATTGCCGACCAGCATCTGAACGCCAAGCCGCTCGGCCTCTTCCAGGCAAAGGCGGATATCTTTCAGCGACAACGCGATGGCAAAGCCGAAATCGAATCCGCGCGGCAAAACGAAGCGCGGGATTTTGTCGGCACTGGCAGATGTGCGTCCTGAACTCGCATTCAGCACCTCGATCATTACATCGGCATCGAGCCCGGCCTTCGCTCCCATCACCATCGCTTCCGAGGTGATCGCCAATGACGCCGCCGAGCAGATATTGTTGATCAGCTTCATGACCTGCGCCTTGCCGGGTTCGTCAGCGACGCGGATCACCTTGCCAAGCGTCTGAAGCATCGGTTCGACCGCGTCAAAATGCGGCATCGGGCCGGCAACCATCAATGCCAACGAACCCTTTCGTGCGCCCGCGACGCCGCCGGAAACGGGGCTGTCGATCAGGGCGATGCCCGCCTCGGCCAGCACAGCCGCGAGATCCATCTCCACTTTCGGTCCGGTTGTCGACAGGTCTACCACCCGCTTGACGACCCCCGGCGTGGCGGCGATTTCGCGGCCAACGGCAAGGACGACGTCCGGCGTTGGCAAGGAAAGGAAGACCGTTTCCGCTCGGCCGCAAAGCGCGGCGAGGCCGCCTGCATCCGCAGCGCCTTCCTCAACCAGCGCGGCGACGGCAGCCGGGTCGCGGTCGTTGACGACGAGCTTGGCGCCACCGCGCAAAATGTTCGCCGCCATCGGTCGGCCCATATTGCCGAGGCCCACAAAACCGGTTTCGCTCATCTGGTACTCCTATTGCGCCCGCCCCGCCCTCAGGCGAAGGACCAGCCATTGTCGACCGGAATGGCCGCCCCGTTGATACCCCGGCTCGCCGGACCGCACAGGAACAGCGCCAGTGCGGTAACCGTTTCAATCGGGATGAATTGTCCACCGGGCTGCCGCGTCGAAAGAAACATCCGCTCGGCCTCCTTGCGGTCGATGTTCTTTTCGGCGGCAAGCGCAGCGATCCGGTTCAGGGCGGAATCGGTCGCCATCAAGCCCGGACAGATTGCGTTGCACGTGATCGCGGTTTCGGCCAGTTCCAGCGCGACCGTCCGCGTCAGCCCTATGATCGCGTGCTTTGTCGTCACGTAATCGGCGCGCCCGGCAAGCGCGATCAGGCTGTAGACCGAAGCCATGTTGACGATACGCCCCCAGCCCCTCGCCTTCATCTCCGGCAAGCAAGCCTTGATCAGGCGGAACGGCGCGGAAAGATTGACTTCGAGCGCGCGGTCCCAGTCGCTGTCCGGCAGGCTCGGAACATCCGCCATCTTTCGAACCACGGCATTGTTGATCAGGACATCAATGCCGCCGAGCACGTCCGACGCCGTCTCCTTCAAAGCGACAGCAGCACCGTCTTGCGCCAAATCGGCGATCAACCAACCGACCGGGTCGCCGGCCTCGCCCGACAGCTGCTCGGCAGCCGAAGCGACCTGTTCGTCAATGTCCGTCATAAAGACGCGGTCTCCGACCTGCGAGAATTCCCGCGCCAGGGCCAATCCCAATCCTGTCGCCGCGCCCGTGACGAGGACACCGCGCCGACGCTCGCCGCTCATGCGCAGATTTCCTCCCAGGTGAGCGACGGCGCGACATCGAGGCGTGCGACGATGCCCTCCAGTTCGGGCGACGGCGCTGGATAGGCCCGCATGACCATCGGGTCATGACCGGGTATGATGTGATCGCGCGACGGCGACAATTCGAACAGTCTTTCAAAACCGCGCCTGATCGCTGCTTCGTCCCACAGAATCGGGAACGGATCGCGCCGTTCCAGGTTGGCGTAGAGATGGGTTGCGTCGGAAGCGACAAGCACCCAGCCCCGCCTGGTGAACACCTTCACGACTTGCAGGCCGGCGCTGTGACCGGGCACCTCATAGAGCCTGAGACCCGGCGCCAGTTCGTAATCGCCCTCATGAAAGACGATCCGACCCGCATAGAGGCTTCGAACATAGTCGACGATGTTTTCCACATCGAACGGCCCACGCGCGCCCGGCTCGCACATGCACGGACCCGTGGCATAGGCGGCTTCGCCGACCTGCAGGTGAAACCGCGCGGCGGGAAAATCGCCAAGGCTGCCAGCATGGTCGTAATGCAGGTGTGTCAGGATCACCTCGGTCACCGCCTCTGCGTCGATCCCGACAAGCGCGAGCGCGTCCTTGGGAACCCGTAAAAGGGTCCGCCCTCTGCGTGCCGCCGAATCGGTGCCGAACCCGGTATCGATCACGAAGACTTCCGAACCACGGCGTGCCAACCAGATGAAGTAATCGAGGTTTGCGCTGGTCTCGTGCGGGTCGGCTGCGTTCAGAAAATTCTCGCCAGCCAGTCGTCCGCCGTTTTCCGCGTATCGCAGGGCGAAAAGCTCGAAAGGTTCCGGTGCGGGCTCGCCGATATCCGCCATGTCTCCGCCCCCTGCCCTTGCGTTGCCACGCATTCAGCTTCATGCTTTCGGTATGACCGTATTCTTGTCATACAATCTGTTGACAGGTCAAGCTCACCCTGTCTAACCTTGGCTCAATTGTGAACGGCGATCATCGGGATCGCCCGGATAGCCAAATGCTCAGCGGAGAGAGACATGAACCGTCCCGAATTCCAAGGTGAACAATTTGAGAAGGGGCTGCAAGTTCGCCGCGAAGTGCTGGGCAATGAATATGTCGAACCTTCCCTCGCCAACGCAGACAATCTAACCGCCCCACTGCAGAAACTCGTCACCGAATGGTGCTGGGGCGAAGTTTGGACGCGCCCGGGCCTGGAGCGCAAGACCCGCTCGCTTCTCAATCTCGCGATGCTGACCGCCCTGAACCGTCCCCATGAGGTGAAGATCCACGCGCGCGGCGCGCTGAACAACGGCGTCACCGAAGAAGAGATGGTCGAGGTAGTGCTGCAAGCCGCGATCTACTGCGGCGTTCCGGCCGCCCTCGACGCGATGCGCTGCGTGACCGAAGTCGTGCGCCAGATGAAGGAAGAGCAAGCCGTCGAAACGGCCGAAAGCTGAAACGGTCCCCGCCATACACCTCGTCCAGGGGCGCGGCCTGAACTATCGAACAGGAGAGCAGAAGTGACACAGGCAAAACCGGAAACGATCGACAACAAGCCACACAGGCTGAAGACCGGTGTGGAATACAAGGAGTCACTGAAGGACAACCGCCAGATCTGGGTCGGCGGAAACAAGCTGGGCTCGGTCTACGATGAACCTGCTCTTGCCAAGGGCATCGATACGCTCGCCGAAATGTTCGACGACCAGTTCACGCCCGAGCATCAGGAAGCGACAACCTATTACGACGAAAAAGCGGGTGCCGTGCTTAGCCGGTCATGGCAGATCCCGCGCACCAAGGAAGATCTCGCCGATCGTCGCAAGATGATCGAGTACACGTCGCTGAAAACCGCCGGCACCTTCGGACGTCCGCCGGATCTCGCGCCAGCTATCGTTGTCGGTCTTTATGCCTATCTGCCGACCTTCAAGCAGAAGAAATCGATGATCGACGGGGTCGACCCAGACTTCGCCGAAAACATCGAGCGCTACATGGAATTCGGTCAGAACAACAACCTGACCGCATCGGAAAGCCTTGCCGGGCCGCAGGCCGACCGCTCCTCTCCCAAGGCTTCGGAAGCCTCCCTCCTGAAGGTTCGCAAGGCGACCAAGGACGGTGTCTACATCTACGGCGCCAAGACGGTCGGCTCGATCGCGGCGCAGGCCAATGACATCTTCTTCACCAATCTCGGCGGCCTGCAGGAAACGCCGCCGGAAGCCTGCATCTGGGGTTCGATCCCGATCGACACCGACGGCATCAAGATGATCTCGCGCGAGATGGTGTCGGAGCCGAAAGCCTCCAAGTTCGACCACCCGGTATCGAGCATCGGCGAAGAGGCCGACCAGTTCATTATCTTCGATGACGTGTTCGTACCGAAAGAACGCCTGTTCAACCTCGGCGACCCGACCGCGATGAGTTACTACGGACCGGTCTGCGTGTTTGCCCACTGGCACGTTCTAACGCGCCTCGCTGTCAAAGCCGAGCTTTTTGTCGGCGCCGGCCAGATGGTCCTCGACTATCTCGGCACCGGACGCATCCCGGCGGTGCAACTGATGCTTGGCCAGTTGATCGAATACGCGCAGACCCTGCGCGCCTTCGTGACTGCCGCTGAAGCAATGGCGGTCGAGACCGAGGGTGGCGTGATGCGCCCGGATGTCGGCATGCTGACCGCTGGACGTCTGTATTCGATCGAGAACTACCCCAAGATCATCCACATCCTGCAGGAGATGTGTGGCCAAGGCCTGGTGATGCGCTTCGGCAAGGACTCCTTCGATAACCCAGACATCGGTCGCTACCTGCATGAACTGCTGCCGGGCCATGGCGTTTCCGCGATGGTCAAGGAGCAACTGATGAACTTCATCTGGGACATGACTTCAGGCTCTCTCGCCGGTCGCGTTGCGCTCTTCGAAAACGTCAACGCCACACCGGCTCCGGCCCTGCGCGCCCGGCTCTACAATGAAGTTAAACGCGACGGTTTCGTGGGCGAAGTTAAGAAGATCGCGGGCATCGAGTGAACCAACTACCCGCCGGCGCAAACCGCCGGCGGGTTTCTTCCCAGATACCGGTGCAAAGATGAGCCAACGGGCGCTAATCGATAGATTCTACGCGGCATACGCGGTGCGCGACGCGGCTGCAGCCTCCCGATTGTACCACCCCGACGGATGGCACGAGGAAGTCGCCATGGCAAAAAGCCGTGAAGGGCGTGACGCGCTTGCAAAAGGGCTGGATGGCTTCTTCCGGATGTTGCCGGACGTCGCCTGGGAGCGGCGCGGCTATATCCGCGCGGGCGATCAGATCGCCGTGCCTTATCACATGACCGGCACCTTCATCGCCGCGGATGGCACGCCGCGCCCGATCGCGCTTGACGGCTTGCACCTGTTTGAAATCCGCGACGGACTTCTGGCGTCTACCAAAGACATGTGGGATCTCGACCTCTTCAAGGCACAGATGGGTTGAGCCGATGGACGAACTTTCAAAACTCGATGGAATAGCGACAGCGCAGCTGATTGCGCGGGGCGGGATTTCCGCCTCCGAGGTGCTCGAATACACCATTGCCCGAGTTGAGCGGCTGAATTCCTCGATCCATGCCGTCGTCCACGCCCACTTCGACCTGGCGCGCGAACAAGTTGCACGAGGCCTGCCCGCCGGTCCGCTTTCCGGGGTTCCGACGCTGATCAAGAACACTGGCATTGAAGTCGTAGGAATGGCGCTTTCCTCGGGTTCCGAACTCCTGCGCCACGCCGTCAGCAAGCGCGACGCGACGATCACCACGCGCTACAAGCAGGGCGGACTGGTGATCCTCGGAAAGTCCAACACCCCCGAATTCGCCTTGAGTTTCACCGCCGAACCGGATGCGTTCGATCCGACCCGCAATCCCTGGGATCTGGCGCGGACTGCCGGTGGCTCCTCCGGTGGCTCGGCGGCTGCCGTGGCCGCAGGAATGGTGCCGCTAACGAACTCGTCCGACGGTGCCGGCTCAACCCGGCTGCCGGCAAGCCATTGCGGCCTGTTCGGATTGAAACCATCGAGACTCGTAAACCCGCTTGGCCCCGCGGCGGCCGAAGCGATCGGCGGCATGTCCACTCCGCATGCGATCTCGTGGTCGGTGCGCGACAATGCCGCGATGCTCGACATCTCTGCGGGCGCAGACCAAGGCGATCCGTGGGCATCGCCGGCGACACCGGGCGAATACTTGCAAGCATTGGACCAGCCGCCCCCGCGCCTGAAGATCGCCATGATACTCAAGGCCCCGGATGGCAGTCCGGTCGCGCCCGAAGTCGCCGATGCGATCCGCGACACCGCCCGCCTTCTCGAAAGCCTCGGGCACCGCATCGAAGAAGTCGAGGATGCGGGATACGACGCGCTCAAGCTGAAAGCCGCCTGGCGCGTCGTTGTCGGCGTCAGTGTCGCGGCAGGCGTGACTGGCGGCGACCCAGCCTCCGCCAATATTGCGAAGCTGGAACCGGTCAATCAGGAATGGGTGCGCGAAGCACTTGCCGTGCCCGGAACGGGCTATCTTGCCGCCATCGAGCAACTGCACGCGACCGCGCGCGATCTTGGCAGGTTCTTCACCAACTACGATGCCATGCTGACACCAGCGGCAGCAGAGCCCGCACCATTGCTCGGCAAGCTTGCCGGACGCGGCAAGAGCATCGACGAGTTCTATGACCTGTTCTGGTCGCACTCGCCATTCACTGCGGTCTTCAATTCGTCCGGCTGCCCGGCAATGTCAGTGCCGTTGGGCATGACCGAAGGCGGTTTGCCCGTCGGTTCGCATATCGGCGCGGGGTTCGGTCAAGACAAGTTGCTGTTGCAGCTTGCGCGCCAACTTGAAGTCGCCGCACCCTGGAGCCAGCGCCGGCCTGCGATGGCGGACTAAGCGCAATGGAAGACCGCGGCATCCTCGATCAGTCAGCCCGTGAAATCGCCACGCGCGTCTCTGCCGGAAGCCTGAGCGCAAGAGCAGTAACCGAGGCTTACCTGGAACGCATCGGCGAGGTCGATGGGCAGGTGATGGCCTGGCAGCACATCGATCCCGATCAGGCGCGCAAGACCGCCGACGAGCTGGACCGGAAGGGCGCGAAAGGGCCGCTGGCCGGTGTTCCGGTCGGCGTCAAGGATGTGATCGAAACCAGCGACATGCCGACAGGGTACGGCACTACCATCTATGACGGCCACCAACCCCTGTGGGACGCGCCAGCCGTGCAACTGACCAGGGACGCCGGAGGGTTGATCCTCGGCAAGACCGTGTCGACGGAACTTGCGATGCTGAGCCCGAACAAGACGCGTAATCCGCACAATCCGCTGCACACGCCCGGCGGCTCCTCGTCCGGCTCGTGCGCTGCCGTGGCGGCCGGAATGGTGCCGCTAGCCTTCGGTACGCAGACCTCGGGCTCAGTCATCCGGCCCGCCAGCTACTGCGGCGTGACCGGCTTCAAACCGACCTTCGGAGTGATCAATACGGTCGGCGTCAAGGTTCTCTGCCACAGCCTGGACACACTGGGCATACTCGCGCGCGGCATCGAGGATGCCGCCTACTGCGCGGCGACCCTGTCGGGCCAGACCGATCTGACCGGCCTGGCCCCTCCCTCCCGCCCGAAGCTTGCCGTACTGACCGGCACCAGGCTCGAACACGCGCAACCCGAGGCAATCGAAGCGGTCGAGAGGCTCGCTCGAACAGCGGAAACCGCCGGCGCGGAGATCACGTGGCTGGCTCCGCCGGCTTGGTATGACGGCGTCTTCGATCTGCATGAAGCCGTAATGGGCTGGGAAGCGACGCACTCCCTCGCCTACGAGATCCGCAACGAATGGGACAGGTTGACCCCGGTCACACGGACGATGTTGACCGACCTTGGCCGCGTCACGGGAGATCGCTACCGGACCGCCGTAGAGGAACTGCCTGGCATCCGCCACCTCATGGATGCACTGCTTGGCCGCTTTGACGCAGTGCTTACGCTTGCCGCGCCCGGCGAAGCACCGCAGGGCACAGCGACAGGCGATCCCATCTTCAACCGGTTGTGGAGCGTACTTCAGGTCCCGCTGGTCAATCTGCCCGGCGCAACCGGCCCGAACGGCCTGCCGGTCGGTGTCCAGCTCGTCGGCGCTCGCGGCGCGGATCATCGGCTAGCCTCCGCGGCGCTGTTCCTTGAAGCCATGCAAGCCGGAGCCAAGCCATGAATACGCCGCCGAAAAACGCCTTGGCGGACGACTTTCGGGCCGCCATGAGCAAGCTCGCAGCCACGGTGAATGTCATTACTGCCGGCGACGGCGAAGAGCGCCGGGGCCTGACCGCAACGGCCGTATGCTCAATGTCGGTCACGCCGCCGTCGATGCTGGTGTGCGTGAACCGGTTCGGCGAAGCCCATAAGGCGATCACGTCCGCCGGCGCCTTCTGCGTCAACATTCTGGCGGACGACCAAGGTGAAACCGCCATGCGGTTTGCCGGCCAGACCGGCGACGCCGGCGCATGCAAATTCAAGCCACATGGATGGACAAAGCTGGCGACCGGTGCGCCCGCGCTCGATGGCGCGCTGGTCAATGTCGATTGCGAGATCGCCTCGATATCCGACACTGAAAGCCACTCAATCATCATCGGCAATGTGCAGGCGATCCGTTTCGGCTCCGCCGCGTCGCCGCTTCTTCACTTCGAGCGCAATTTCTACTCCCTTGCCAGTCAGAGCGCGCTTTGATGGCGAGGACTAAACGGAAGGACGATTTCATGGCCATCAGCGACGCCGATTTCCTCAAGGGATGGAGGCAGGTTCTCGAGATGTGCAACCTGAAAGCCGGCGAACAGGTAACGATCCTCACCAGCGACGACTCCAATCCCCAGATCGCCAACATCGCCAAGCTCGCGGCATCGGATCTCGGCGCGGTGGTCAGCGAACTGAACCTGGCGCCGGTGAACGGCGAGAAGGCGCTTTCTCCGGACAAATCCGGCTATGTCGGCAAGACGCCGCTTGAGGGCAACGCAGCTGCCTTGGCATGCCTCAAGGCCTCGGACATGGTGATCGACACGCTCCAGCTCTTGTTCTCCAAGGAACAGGAAGATGTCCTGAAGGGCGGTACCAGAATGCTTCTGGCGGTTGAGCCACCGGAAATCATGATGCGGATGATGCCACGTCCGGAAGACAAGCAGCGCGTGCTTGCGGCGGCCGAAAAGATCGGCGCAGCCAAAAAAATGCACGTCACCTCCGCGGCCGGCACCGACTTCACATGCGAGTTCGGCCAGTACCCGGTGCTGACGCAATACGGCCTCGCCGACGAGCCCGGCCGCTGGGATCACTGGCCCTCCACGTTTTCGGCTCGCTGGCCCAATGAAGGCAGTTCGCAAGGCACCATTGTCATCGATGAGGGCGATATCCTGCTGCCGTTCAAGCATTACGCCCGTGAACCGGTGACCGTGACAATCGAGAAGGGAATGATTGTCGACATTGCCGGACGTACGGAAGCCGAGTTCATGCGCAAGTTCATGGAAAGCTTCAATGATCCGCGCGCCTATGCGATGGCGCATGTCGGCTGGGGTCTCGAAAACCGCGCGCACTGGACGGTGCTGGGCCTCTACGACCCGCAGTCGCAACTCGGCATGGATGCACGCAGCTTCGCCGGCAACTTTCTCTGGTCATCGGGTCCGAACACCGAGGCCGGCGGCAACCGCGACACACCCTGCCATCTCGATATTCCGTTGCGCAACTGTTCGGTCAGCCTTGACGGCGAGCCGATGACAATCGACGGCAAGGTCATCCCCGCCGATCAGGTGTAGTCGATGAGCCACTTCGCTTTGGCGATCATCGGCGGCGGTTCGGCCGGCTCTCTGCTCGCGGCCCGCCTCTCCGAGGACGAGTCGCGTCCGGTGGTTCTGATTGAGGCCGGCGGCGAGCCCACCGATCCCGACATCTGGAAGCCGCAGATGTGGCCGGCGATCCAGCATCGCAGTTATGACTGGGACTACGCCACGACGCCGCAACCCGGAATCGCCGGACGGTCGATCTCCTGGGCGCGCGGAAAGGCGCTCGGCGGCTCGAGCCTGTTGCACGCGCTTGGACACTTTCGAGGCTGTCCCGAAGATTTCGAAACATGGCGCGAAGCGGCCGGCGACGACCGTTGGTCGTGGGACGGGCTGCTGCCCGCCTTCCTGGCCATCGAGGACCACAGCCTTGGCGGGGACGGCGTTCACGGCAAGGGCGGGCCAATGCCGGTCTGGCTGCCGGATACCGAGGTCAGCCCGCTCGCCCGCGCCTATATCGAGGCGGGCGCGGCACTGGGCTTACCGCGCCTGAATGGCCACAACACGGGCCGCATGATCGGTGTCACGCCCAATTCGCTTATGATCCGCCACAGCCGCCGGGTGACCACGGCGGACGCATGGCTGACATCGCAGGTGCGCGAACGCGCCAATCTGACCATACTCACGGGAACCCGGGTCGCCCGGATGGACTTGGCAAGCTCCGCGGTCACCGCGATCGTGCTCGCCGACGGGAGGCGCATCACCGCAGACGAGATCGTGCTTTCTGCTGGTGCGTTGGAAAGCCCGGCGCTGTTGATGCGCTCGGGTATCGGCCCCGAGGATGTGCTCGCCGCCGCTGGCGTGCCTTGCAGGATCGCGAGCCCCGATGTGGGTCGCAACCTGATGGACCACCTCCTTGGCGCAGGCAATCTCTACGCGGCCAGGCAAACGGTTCCACCGTCGAAACTGCAACACTCCGAAAGCATGACCTATATGCGCGCCGGCGACTTCACCGCGGTCGGAAAGCCCGAAATCGTGGTGGGATGCGGCGTCGCGCCGATTGTCTCGGAGTGTTTCGACGCGCCCGCTCCCGGTTCCGCATACTCGTTCCTCTTCGGTGTTACGCATCCGACCAGCCGGGGCGAAATCAGGATTACGGGCCCCGAACCCGATGACCAGCTCAGCATCGAGCCGCGTTACCTTTCGACTGAAAACGACCGCAGGCTGTTCCGAGCTGCCCTCGCCGCCGCGCGTGAGATTGGACACAGGCCGGAGCTGGACGATTGGCGCGAACGCGAAATCCTGCCAGGCTCGAAATTGAGCGACAGCGAGCAGGACGAGTTTATCGCCAGGGCCGCGATCACCCATCACCACCCATCCGGTACTTGCCGCATGGGACGTGACGACAACGCGGTCGTCGATGCCGATCTGCGGCTACGCGGTCTCGACAATCTATCTGTGGTGGACAGTTCGGTCCTGCCGAGTCTGACCGCCGGGCCAATCCACGCGGCGGTGCTCGCGATTGCCGAGACCTTTGCGCGGTCAAAGGTCGAGGGTGCCTGACGCGACTTGCCAGCGGGAACGGAACGGTATCGTCAGAGCAGACGGCCTAGCCCCAGATAGACACTGTAGTCGCGAATACCGATGGTCTCGTTCGACATCCGTTTCTTCTGGGGGGTCGTTCCGCGCATGAGATCGACCCTGTCTATCCCGTCATCGAAGGCCTGCCGGAACACCTGCATCGTCAGCAGCCATCCAGGTGAGTAGTCGTTCCATTGCTGGTCCTGGGAAATCAGGATGGGAAAATCCACACCGTTCAGCCGGTAGTTCAAGGTTTCGGCAAGCGTCCGGTTGCCGCAGCGGAGTGTGACAATCCATGCTGCCCGCGCCGTGGCGCAGCTCTTGGCGGTGCGCGTGAGGTAGTCCGGCGTCGACGGATCGAAAATCCAACCCGTTCTGCCGTGACGCTCTTCCACCCAAATGCGCTTCTTGTCGATCAAACGCCGCGTTTCGCGCTCAACCCTGCTCCGATCATCGATTACCTCGAAGGCTACGGGACCGAACTTTTCGAGTTCGCGAAGGTGCCGGCGATAATAGTACCGGGAGTTTGATGACATTGCGGCGAAGAATGCCTCCCAGCCATCACAAGCCGACAGCTTGAAGGAGAAGGTCGGAACCGGCGTCGTAGACTTCGCCCCCAATTCACTCACCAAATGCGCAAGACTGGACCCGTCCAGTACCCTTTCGGCCGTCAGCCGCCGGACGAACGGCAACGATCTGAAGTGTCGTTTTATCAGCTTGGTCAGCGTGCCGCGCGGCTGATCGGGGTCCAGTAGCAATTCCGAATATACGGGAACGATACTGTTCAACCATTCCAACCGCGAAAAACCGGTGCGGTCTCGCCGCAACACCATCGGCGCGACCGCAACGGCCCGTCCATCTCTGCGGATTACCACGACATGCAGGCTGGTTCGCGGAATCTTGCCGATGATCCGCCAGTTCGCATGCAAGAAGCAATGGCGACTGAACGCGGCAGCGTGACCGCAACGCATGGTCAGGCCATCAAGCTCGCCGGCAAGTTCCATGAAACGTGGTTCCGCGTCGACCACCTCGGTCGAGAAGGCGGCGCGCGCTGGGTTCGCAGCTGATTCAGATGGTTTGGGAGATATCTCGATCATACGGAACTGGTTGCAGTGCACATAATCTGGAACGACATGCCCAAGAAGTCGGAACATGAAAACCAGAAAATCACCGCCATGTCTTGCCGCAGAACGCAGAGGAATGTACGTGGCTGGTAATTTATTAGTATCCCCGAGCAGAAAAAGTGAACTACGGCAGAACCTTGCAGCAAATCGCATCCTTGGGGAAAGAGGGATATCTCCGCACACGCACACGGGGATTTCGACGACGTTTGAGCCTTTTGCGGTTGCGGTTGCGGGCTCGCCCCAACCGTCTGGCGAGCAGGGCAAAGTTCATAGCGGTAACTGGCAGTTCGGGAAAGAGCACCGCGACGGCGCTGCTCGCACGTGCCCTAGAGGCACATGGCACCGTGCGAGTGCAGGTTGGTTTCAATACGGAAAAGTCGATTTCGGCGGCAATCATTAATTCCAGTCCGGAAGACGATTATTTCGTCACCGAAGCGGCAATCGGCAAGAAGGGCGACATGGACGGGATGGCGAAGGTCATCCGTCCCGATGTCGCGATCGTCACGCTGATCGCCCTGGAGCACTTCTCGGCATTCAAGACCAGGGAGGCGATTGCGGAAGAAAAGGGAAAGCTGGTCCAGGCGCTTTCGGCGAACGGGATCGCCTTTCTCAACGCCGATGATGATCTGGTCATGGCTATGGCCGCGCGCACCGAGGCCAGGATCGTCACGTTCGGACGAGAACGCGAGGCCGACTACCGCGTCGTCTCGGTAGAGTCCCGTTTTCCAGACCCGCTGAAAATCACGATTGCCTGGGGCGACAATGTCGCGGATATCGCCCTGCCGCTGGTTGGTGAGCACTTTTGGGTGTCGGTCGCAGCGGCCTTCGCCGCCGCTGCCGAGTTGGGTGGCGAGCCAGAGACGATTGCCCGGCAGCTTTCCGGGATCGCGCCGTTGTCGCAGCGCTGCGAACCGGTCCGAACGAGCGGCGGGCCCATTTTCCTTGTCGATACGGTCAAGGCGCCCTGGCACAGCCTGCCGCTCGTTCTGCAAACAATGAAATCGGTCTCCGCGCCCAGAAAGCGCATTGTTCTCGGGCAGCTCTCGGACATGACCAACGCCCGCGCGAAATATCGCGACGCCTACCGCGCGGCCCGCGAAGTGTGCGATCAAGTGATTTTCGTCGGCGAACACTCGCATCGCTCGAAGGCGAGCGAGGAAGATCGGGCTTCGCATCGTTTCGTCGAGAAGACCCGTGTCGAGGATGCATGCGCCTATATCAAGGAGACCGCAATCGAAGGCGAGGTCATCCTGCTCAAGAGTTCCCCGCGACTGCATCTCGACCGGATTGCCCTTGCTTGGGAAACAGAGGTGCGATGCTGGTCTGACGATTGTGGCCTCATGACCGATTGCATTTCGTGCGGGCTATTTGACCGACCGTTCAGCGAACACCAAGGCATTCCCCCTCGCAGCAAGTTCAAGGCAGCCGCAGCGCCGGTACAAGAATAATGCATTCGACCGTGCGCACTGCAGACGGCGGTTCGGTAACGCATCGCCACCGAAAAATGCCCCCGCTGACCCTGTCGTTCGATCCGCGTTGCGATGATCCGTCCAGAGCGGAGATCCTGTTTCGGTTGGGGCAGAAAACAGAAAGACGCGCCTTCCTTCAGTCGAACGGCCCCGGCCTGCGCCGAAGCGGAAACGCCCTTTTGTGCCTCGGGCTGGCGCCCGCCATGGAACTGGGCACGGACCTGATTATCGAGGGAGCCGTAAGCCGCGAATTGCGTGACAATGCAGACCGGATCCAGGACCTCTTGTGCGACTGGTACAGCGATTTTCATCGAATCGCGATTCACGCCGATCGCGCCGAAGACCAGCCCACCGGTTCGCAGTCCACCGGCCTGTTTTACTCCGGAGGCATCGACTCTTCATTCTCGCTGCATGAGCTTCAAAACGAGATCGCATCGATCATCACCGTCATCGGTGCGGATATCGATCTGTCCGAGCAGGACCGCGCCGCAGCCCTACGTCAGGCCGCATCGAGTGTTTCGGCGCATTACGGGCTGCAACAGATCCTCATCACGACCGACATTCGAAAGGTCACTGACCGAATGGTCGGGTGGGTCGAATATCATGGCGCCTTTCTTGCCGCTGTCGGGCATCTTCTCGCCGATGAACTCGATACTGTGTTTATCGCATCGTCAGGCTCCGAGATGGCGATTGACATTCCCTGGGGCTCCAACCCGATTCTGGACCCACTTTATGGCACGCGCGGGATGAAGGTTGTTCATCACACGCTGGCCGACCGTTTTACGAAACTGAGAGACATTATCGACCAGCCAGCCCTGATGGAACAGTTGCGCGTTTGCCTGAAGGCGGATCCGAACTGCTGCAACTGCCGCAAGTGCCATTTCGTCATGCACAGCCTCGCCGTTCTTGATGCCTTCGACAAGGCGCCGACATTCATCCGCCGGCCTGTCGACGACATTCCGTTGGAAGTCATCGATGACGACAACGCACACTTGTTTGCGTTAAGGGACGAGGCGCGACAACACGATCCGAATAGTGCGACGGCGAGAAACGTGGATACGGCCTTGCGTCGGTTCGACCGCAACAACAAGCTCACTCAATGGCTGCCACTCGATGATTGGCGCCGCCGGTACAAGCGCTGGAAGCGCAAGATGCGCTACCGCCGTGCGGCAGGCAAGTAGCCCGCGATGCGCAGGATGACGTCTGATACGCAGTTCCTTGCGCCCCGAACGGAGTAAGGCGGACAGTCGTGATACCTGGGAAGACATGGCCGACGAATTGACGATCGAAGTGCTGCGCACGACAAAAGCCCTGAATCGGATCGAACCCGAATGGGATGCTCTCGCCCTTGCCTGCGGCGACAGGAGCGGTTTTTGCCGATACCCGTTTGTGTCGCAATCATGGGCCCGCCATCGGACAGACGCGCGAAATCGCCTGAGTATCCTGGCGATCCGGCGGCAAAGAACGCTGGTTGCGATTGTCCCGTTGATGAAGCGCAGCGATGGCTACGGCCCATCGACACTAAAGTGGCTAGACTCAAAGACGCCGCTTTACGACGACATGCTACTCGCGCCCGACGAAGACTTGGAAGCGGTCGCCCAACAGGTGGGCCGATATCTGAGAAACGCCTGGCTGGTCCGTAAGCTGAAAGCCGAATTCGTTCTCGCCGGCTCTAACGCCGACCGTCTGTTGTCGCGCTTGGGCGCGGATGCGCAGAGCAATTACAACGCCTACGCCGCGCGTGTCGAAGGCTACGCAAGCTGGGATGAATACCTGCTTAGCCGCAGCGCCCGAACACGTGCTGCTTATCGGCGCTTGCACCGGCGTCTGGCCGAACTTGGAGAAGTGCGGATAGACATCGTTTCCGATACATCCGAACTTGAGGCAGCGATCGCATGGATATTCGAGCGAAAACGCGCTTGGGTGCATGACCGCTACGGCCGCGAGAATTGGCTCAGTCCGGCCGAAACGGAGTCCTTTTTCAGAACGGTATCCGGTTCGTTGCGCGAGCGCGGCGATGCATTCGCGATATCGATGACCTGCGGCGGAGCCTGCATCGCTTCCATGTTGGCTTTCAGGAACGGCGCGACGCTCTATGTCTCGAAGATGGCCTTCGATCCGGCCTGGGGCAAGTTCTCGCCGGGATGGCTCTTGATCTTTGAGGCCATCAAGGTCGTGATCGCGCAGAAAATGAACAATCTCGATTTCATGATCGGTACAGAGCCCTGGAAAGACCGCTCAGCCGACCATTCGCGCGAAGTGCTGCAGTATCGTCTGAAATTGCCCGTCTTCGGCGCATTTGGCCGCTGATTCTGTCGACCGGACAATACCGGCTAAGATCGGCGGTCAGCTGTACAGTCGAACCGCATATCCCGCTGGCGTAACCGGCAAACCTATGTAAGTTCGGGGGTGGACGGGCCCAATGATCAGTATTCGGTGATACTCCGGCGCCAACTTGAAACCGGCAAAAACAACCGCACATGATTGACGACATCGACCATTACTCACCCTATGACCCGCAAATCCTGCTGGGCAGGTTTCATCGCCGTTGCAGGACATTCGACAACATCGTCGCGATAACCGGGAGCGCTGGCAAGACGTCCACGACACGGCTGATCGGCGCGGTTCTCAAGACCCAGGGGCCGACCCACGTCGGATCCGGGCTCAATATCTCCAAATTTATCATCAAGCGCTTTGCCCGCATGAATCCGCTTGTCCGCAACTGGGTACAGGAGGTCAGCGGACATGCTGCCGAACCGATGCGCGATGCGCTCGACTTTATCGCTCCGACCATCTCGGTCGTCACCAATGTCGGCTTCGACCACAACGACGGCATTCGCACGCGCGATGACATAGCCAGGTCGAAGGGGCAGATCGTCGAAGTGCTCCCGGAAGACGGAATCGCCATTCTCAATGCCGACGATGAACGCGTCCTTGCAATGCGCGAGCGTTGCCGCGGAAAGACAATTACATATGGCCGTTCCTCTGCGGCGGACGTGCGTTGCACGGGCTGGCAGGAAGGACTGCCCGACCGCTTGTCACTCACAGTCAGCGCGGGCGGCGCGAATATCGATGTTCACACCCGGATGATCGGCGAAAAATGGATCCCGAACATTCTGGCTGCCATGGCCTGCGCGCACGGTCTCGCGATCCCGCTTGAGCAGGCCGCTACGGCAATTGCCTCAGTCGAACCCGAGAACAACAAGGACAGTGTGCACGAGAAGGATGGCATCACATTTGTGCTCGATGCCTACAAGGGATCGTTTTGGACAGTCCCCGCCAGTTTGGACATCGTTGCCAAGGCCAAGGCCACCCGGAGAGTCGTCATTCTCGGCTCATTTACATACGTTCCCGACGATCTCGACGACATCCTCATTGAAGCAACCGACTTGGCAACGAAATCGGCTGATCAGGTCGTGTGGTACGGGCCGCACGGACAACACGTTGCCGAACTAGGGCCCAAATGCATGGACAAGGTTCCGGTTTTTTCGAAGATTACCGATCTTGTTCGCTTTCTTGACGAAACCCTGACCGCCGGCGATCTCGTCTACATCAAATCATCGAAGCGGGATCACCTCGATCGTGTTTGGCACAGGCTCAATGGCGGAATAAGCTGTTATCGCGACCAATGCGGCGTAACGCGCGAATGCCGGCGTTGTCGGCTGTTGAGGTAGTGTTTTGACGCTCAGGCTTCTTCGAACGCCAAGGGAAAGCCTACAAGTTGACGCATCACCGGGTGATTGACTTCTTCGCAGGGATTCTCAGATTTTTCAGGCGCGGCTGGAAGACACCGGCCGGCCATGCCAGGCGCCGGTGGGCAAACTTCGACAAGGTGATTGCAGTCACCGGCAGCGCGGGCAAGTCCTGCACAACCCGCCTGATCGGCCATTGTCTGCGCACGCAGGCGCGGGCCAACGTCGCCTTCGGCGCCAACGTTTTCTCGGCGATCGTTTCCGGCCTGGCGACCTCGCCCGTAAACGCCAAATTTTGGGTCCAGGAGGTGAGCGGTCAATCAGCAGCCGACTTGCGGCAGTCGGCCGATTTCCTCCGCCACAACGTCGCTGTGATCACCAGAATCGAATTTGACCACATCTCGGTACACAAGGACCTCGACACAACCGCCAAGTCGAAAGGGCAACTGGTCGAGGCTTTGGATGAGGACGGTTTGATGGTTCTGAACGCTGATGATGCGCGCGTTCTGGCCATGCGGGATTTGTCGAAGGCACGGGTTGTAACATTCGGCAGGTCTGAAGCCGCCGACATCCATGTCGTCGACTACACCGACGGATTGCCGGCCAGGCTTGCCATAACGGTCACCGACGGCGACCAGATCGCCACGATACAGACCAGATACGCCGGATCCCGATGGATACCGAACTATCTGGCGGCGGTGGCTTGCGGAACAGCGCTTGGGATTCCGCTTCACCAGTGCGCAATGGCCCTTAACGGCACGGGCGCGGAACTGTTCAAGGATTCCATTCACGAGTGGAATGAAATCACCTTCATGCTCGATACGTACAAGAGTCCGAACTGGACGATTCCCACGAGCCTGGAGATCGTTGCGGAGGCAAACTTCCAGCGGAAAATCATGATCTTCGGCACAATATCGGATTACCTCGGCTCGGCCGGGAAAAAATACATCAAGGCGGCACGGCAAGCCCTCGAAGTTGCCGATCTTGTGCTGTTCTACGGGGCAAACTCGGCACACGTCCGTAAACTGGTCCCGGCATTCGAAGGGCGTCTGCGGACATTCGAAACCTATGATGAAGTGCACCGCTATCTGCGACAGACGCTGGGCGCGGGCGATTTCGTGTATGCGAAAGCATCCGGTGCCGACCATCTCGAGAGGATACTGTTCAGCGCACAATTCGCGCGGATTTGCATCAGGGACCGATGCGGCAGGAAGAAAGCTTGTGCTGTATGCCGGCATCTCCCGGCGTCTCGACGACCACTAGCCGGTCGAATTTACCGATCCGCTATTCGACAGTCTTGAAACGAGCAGGCGCCAGGCAGGATGGTTCGACGCCCGTTGCGCAAGGTTTCGTCGGTACAGCCGAACGCGTGCGTCGAGAATGTCCATCTCAATAACGAAGCGGCCGACAACAGGTGGTTTCCCGGTCGGTGCGCCTAGGACCGACGCCAAGCCGGTCGTCAGAAATTGGCTCCTCTTGCCAGGCCGGTCCAGCCTGGTGAAAAACTCGTAGCCCGGCACACAGTCGAAATACTTCCGAACGGCGGCAAGCGGTGTTTTCTCACTTACCGCGAACTCGTAACTGTTTCTTCTTCGGTAACTTCCGCTGCCCGGCTCCTGGGGAACTGACTGCAGTCTGCCGTCCAGATAGTTTTGCAGTTCGTGCTGGACAAAGCCAGCGGCGACACGCGACTGTGCGATTTCCCAGGTCGTGAAGTGCCCGCTTTCCGTCCAAGGCAATCTGCGTTGCGCAATGATAGGCCCCTCATCGATGCCCGCCGATATCGCGTGCATTGTCATTCCGCCGAACTCGTCACCCCGCCCGTCGAAGACCATGCCCACTCTGGGCGTTGGACCCTTGTAGTGCGGTAGCAGTGCAGGATGAAAGTTGACCGCGCGGCGCCCGAACAGATCGATGACCTCTTGCGGAACGATCAGCCCGGTATACACGGATATCAGCGTATTTGCCCCGGTCGCAGCCACCCGGTCTGCAACATCCGGAACGTCACGCATCCTCCGGACTTTCGAGACCGGTATTTTCCGGCGACGAATGTGGTCCCCGATGGGCCGGATGCCATCTGCATAGGCGGCGATACGACCACTTGTCCGGGTACGCATTCCTTTGACGTCTTGCGTCCACACCCCGGCCACGTCGTGCCCCGCGCGCAGCCATGCGTGAAACACATGGTCGGCAGTCATGCAAGGCGACGTGAGAAAGAGCGCTTTATACTGAATAATGAAGTTCTCTCAAATTCTTGCAACTACGGTCTCGCACCTATAACGCTTAGGAAACAGCGTTGACATCCGCGAAATCTCACCGTTTCAACAGCGTTTTGGAACCTCTGGTATGAATGCACTACGTTCCATAATCGTCGATGCGGTGCAGCCACACACGCGCAAAGAACCCTATGCGCTGATCGACTATCCAAACTATCTGAATCCGGGCGACTGCGCGATCTGGCTCGGCACACGCAAACTCCTGGAAGAATTGTGCGGCGGCCCTCCCGCTTATGTCTCTTCACTGCGCAATTTCAGCAAGCGCGAATGCCTGCGCAGGGTGCCGAGCGGAACCATCTACTTTAAGGGCGGCGGAAATCTCGGAGCGATCTACAGCAAGCATGACAGAATGCGGCGCCGAATTTTGGAGTCGCTGCACGGCAGAAAGATCGTGATCCTTCCGCAAAGCATGGCAGACGTTCCGGATGGCACCAAGCAAGCCGCCACTGGAACCCTCGACTATCTCAGGCGCCATCCCGATATGCTTGTCTTTGCGCGCGATGAAGTGAGCAAATCCGCCATCGAAGATCGCATCGGCCGCGAAGTACCGCTTTGCCCGGATCTTTGTCACCTGCTGTCTTTCGAGCAAGCCGCTGGGGGCAGCGGAACTACGTTTCTCCTCAGGCGCGATCCTGAAGTAAAGCGCCACACTTCGGAACCGGAAGAACAGCTGCCGGCATCCTGGGACTGGGGTGACATTCCGTCCCTCAAGATCTGGAACAGGCTCGGCAGACTGCCGTCATCGATACCGAACGGTTTCGGACGACTGAAGGTGCAGGACGCCGTTGCAGCCGCAAAGGTGGAACATGCGATAAAAAGGCTCGCCAAGCACGAATTGGTCGTTACCGACCGGCTGCACGGTGTGCTGCTGTCATCGGCAATCGGCCTGCCGGTGATATCGCTCGACAACTCTACCGGAAAGATCGCCGGCTACTATAAGACTTGGGGAACCAGCCTGCCCCGTGTCTCTTTCTCGACTTCGATGCAGGATGCGCTGCAAAGCGCAAGGAAACGCTTTGACAACCAAGTTGTCTGTGCGAAGCGTTAGATTCCAACCTCTTCGAACCCTGCAAGATCTTCCCATTGTAAAAAAGCTTCGCGTCCGTCCGACTGTTCCGTATAGACACCTGCACAAGTGTCCGTACAGCGATTGGGAAGTAATAGAGGCTTGCAAACCCTATCCGATTTTTATGCTCCCGGGGTTTTCATTGCCGCGCGCATGTTTGCATCGGATCGCGACTGGATTCCGGGCGGAAATGCAGGTGCGGAAGCAGGAGCCGGAACCCTGCTGAGTTGCGCCGGGCAATTGCCGATGCTCGCACATCGATCCTTTCTATCCGAAGCCGGTTTGTCGGCGATGCGCGATGCCGGGGTCGCGATCGGTTCCAACATCGAGGAATATGGCGACGCACAGGATTACCTGGCGATAGTTCGACGGCGCGCCGATAACGGCGAAATCCCGGCTTACTACTATCCCTTGCCAATTGGCGTGCTTGACGATGTGCAATCGCTGGTCAATCCGGCACTCCTCAGGAAACTGAACAACAAGCATGCTTTCGCGGAGCATGTCGGTCCAGACTGTTGGCCTCCTCGCCAAATACTGGTTTCGCCAAGTTCGGAAGCGATCCTCAGCCTGTCGCTCCCGATCGTGCTCAAGGTCGCGACCGATGCACTGAACGCGGGAGGCGAAGGAGTTATGGTCTGCAGAAAGAAAACCCATCTCGAACGTGCGGCCAAGCGATTCGTCAATGTGCCGAAACTGATCGCCGAACAGTATGTCGATGCAGACGGAAACTGGGCGACCCAGTGTGCCGTCGCGCCTGACGGCACCGTGGAGTATCTGGGTGCGACCCAACAAGTGACCATGCGCAGCGGTGTATTCGCCGGCAACCTTTACGAATCCAAACGCAACGTACCCGATGGCGTCGCGGCGCTCGCGCGCGCCACCGCCGAAGTCGGCGCTGCACTCGGCTTCCGTGGCATCTGCGGCTTCGATATCTTGAACCGCGGTGGTCGGTCGTATCTGATCGATCCGAATTTCCGTCCGACCTGGAGTACCGCATTTGCCTTTCAGAGCCGGCAGCGGATGGATGAGCGCAAGGAGTACTGCGCGCGATGCGTCGTCACCCGCATGCCGGCCTCGCTCGACCGATTTCTCGCACGGTGCCGCAAAGGCCTTGATGCCGGCTGGTTGGTGCCCTTGACCACCTTCGACCCCGTACGCGGCGGCTTCGAGGGCGATAATTCATTGATAATATTCATGATTCTCGGACACGATCGCCGACAGGTGGAAGCGCGCGAGGGCAGGCTGCGGCGCATGGGTGCCGAGTTTACGGCTATGCGGGATGTTTCGGCGAAAACCACCGTGGGAAAAATCCTGCGCAAGGCCTCGCGCGACTTCTGGCGTATCCGTTAGTTCCTGCCGCATCATGCCGGGCGTTGCCCGACGCGCACCAGCAGTTTCTAGAGCGTTTCCGGGTTAGATAGAAGCAGCTTGATGAGAGATGGTTTTCGCAACCGGCCAGGAGAAGACCGCAGAGCGATGCCCCAAGCATCGGTCGAGGATTTCGACGAAGCCGGGGCGGAAAGCAGCCTCAAGCCGGAGGTCATTGCCTTGATCGTATCAAACAACCGCAAACCGCCTGAACTTGGTCTTTTGCACGGCTGACGGCGTCGCGAAAAGCTAACGGGTGTCGACCCGCGTCGCTTTCCGCTCCTTGTCACCGCACAAAATCCCGGCGTTCAAGCGATTCAATCTAACCGGGAAACGCTCTAGAACGCACGGAAGGTCATGGTCGTCAGTGACCGTGTGATGCCATCGATATCGAGGATCTTGTCGTTGATGTATTTGCCGACATCGGCCTCTTCCTCGACATAGATCTTCAAGAGCAGATCGTATTCGCCGCTGGTCGAGTAGATTTCCGAGGCAAACTCCCGCTCGTAGATCCGGTCTGCGACCTGATAGGTCGTGCCCGGTTTGCATCTCAGTTGTACGAACACGCATTTCATCGCGGCTATCCTTGTTACCCGGCGCTGAACACCGCGCCGCAAGACAATCGTCACACACTGGATACAGGTCGCGCCGCCGCATGCAACAGCCCGAGGTCAAATTCCACGACGTCGACATTTGATCCGGCCGCTGTGACGAAGCGTCACTTGCAATTCGACCCCGTCGGGTCTCCACTTGCGACAGCCATGCGGATCGCCACGTTCAACGTTCAAAACATGCGCCTGATACACGGCGGCAAGTGCGACCGCCTGCGCGGCGCGAGAGATCGCCCCGGCAACGTGCCGGCCAGCGCGGCCGAGCGCGCGCTCGACACGATCGACCGCAAGATGACCGCGGCCGTCATCCGCGACGCCGATGCCGACATCGTCGCCCTGCAGGAGGTCTTCGACCTGGAGACGCTCGACTATTTCCACGACCGGTTTCTTCTTCCCGCCGGTGCCGGTCCCTATCCCTACCGCGTCTGCGAACCCGGCAATGACGGCCATGGCTACGACGTCGCCATCATCAGCCGCATACCGGTCGAGCGCGCGCGCAGCCACGCCACCTTGCGGCCGGCCGACATAGGACTGTGCGCACCGTCCGGCGTCGACCCGCAGCTGCCGGTCTTTCGCCGCGATTGTCTCGCCGTCGAGATCGTCGGGCTGTCGTTCTATGTCTGCCACTTCAAGGCGCCCTACCCCGAGCCCGAACTGGCTTTCGCAATCCGGCAAACCGAAGCCGCCGCGGTGCGCCGGCTGATCGAGCGCGATTTTCCTGATCCGGAGACCGGACGTTGGCTGATTGTCGGCGACCTCAACGAACATGGGCGTTCGCCGCCGGCCATCCGGTGTCTGCTCGACGGCTTTTCGGTCGATCTGCTGGAGCGCGTCCCCGAGGGCAGACGCTGGTCGTTTCATCTCGAAGAAACCGAACGCTACAGCCGCCCCGACACGATCCTCGTGTCACCTGCGCTGGCCGCAGAATGGTCGGACGCAACGCCCGAACTGATCCGCGAGGGCATGGGCTACGACAGTCCCCGCTATGGCGGCGATCGCCTGCCAGGTGTCGGCTTTCACCGGCCCCACGCCAGCGACCACGCAGCACTGGTGGTGGAGGTCACCGGCACGTCTTAGACCAGCCGGCTCTGTTCCAGCGCCGCCGCGATGAAGCTGCTGAACAGCGGATGCGGCTCGAATGGCCGTGACTTCAGTTCCGGGTGATACTGCACGCCTATGAACCAGGGGTGGTTGGCATATTCGATCGTCTCCGGCAGCACACCATCGGGCGACAGGCCGGAGAACACCAGACCGCATTCCTCGAGCCGTTCGCGATAGTCGATATTGACCTCGTAGCGATGCCTGTGGCGTTCCGAAATATCGGTGTCGCCATATATTCCGGCGATGCGCGTCTCTTCCTTGAGAACCGCCTTGTAGGCGCCCAAGCGCATCGTTCCGCCAAGGTCGCCGGCCTGGGTCCGTTTTTCCAGCATGTTGCCCTTCAGCCATTCGGTCATGAGACCGACGACCGGCTCCTTCGCCGGACCGAACTCGGTCGACCCGGCTTCGGCGATTCCCGCCAGCGAGCGTGCCGCCTCCAACACCGCCATCTGCATGCCGAAACAGATCCCGAAATACGGGACCTCACGTTCCCTGGCAAAGCGCGCGGCAAGGATCTTGCCTTCCGAGCCACGTTCGCCGAATCCGCCCGGCACGAGAATGCCGTGCACCTTTTCCAGATAAGGCGACGGGTCCTCACCCTCGAAGATCTCGGATTCGATCCACTCGATGTTGACACGCACCCGGTTGGCCATGCCACCGTGATAAAGCGCTTCGATCAGTGATTTGTAGGCGTCTTTAAGGCCCGTATACTTGCCGACGACGGCGATGGTCACCTCGCCTTCCGGATTGTGAATGCGCCCCGAAACGTCGTCCCATACCGCCATGCGCGGCTGCGGCGCCGGATCGATACCGAAGGCGGCCAGCACTTCCTCGTCCAGCCCCTCGTCGTGATAAGCCTTCGGCACGTCGTAGATCGTCGACACGTCGAGTGCTTGGATGACGGCCGATTCGCGGACATTGCAGAAGAGCGAGAGCTTCTTGCGCTCCGACTCAGGGATATCGCGATCGGCCCGCACTAGCAGGATGTCGGGCGCGATACCGATCGACCGCAACTCCTTGACGGAATGCTGCGTTGGCTTCGTCTTCAATTCGCCGGCTGCCGGAATGTAGGGCATCAGCGTCAGATGCACATAGACCGCGTTGCCGCGCGGCAGGTCGTTGCCCAGTTGCCGGATCGCCTCCATGAACGGCATCGCCTCGATATCGCCCACGGTGCCGCCAATTTCGCACAATACGAAATCGTAACCCTCATTGCCGTCGATGACGAAGTTCTTGATCTCATCGGTAACATGCGGGATCACCTGCACCGTAGCGCCGAGATAGTCGCCACGCCGTTCCTTGGCGATGATGTTCTGGTAGATTCGGCCGGTCGTGATGTTGTCGTTCTGGTTCGCGGATCGGCCTGTGAAGCGCTCGTAGTGCCCGAGGTCGAGATCGGTCTCTGCGCCATCGTCGGTCACGAAGACTTCGCCGTGCTGATAAGGCGACATCGTTCCTGGATCGACGTTCAGATAGGGGTCGAGTTTTTTCAGACGAACGCTATATCCGCGCGCCTGCAAAAGCGCGCCGAGAGCGGCGGAAGCGATGCCTTTTCCGAGAGAGGAAACCACGCCACCAGTGATGAATACATACCGTGCCATGGGACCTGACCGATAGCCGCTCCGATGCGATTCCGCAAAGAAAAAAAACGCCGATGCGAGTTACCCACATTCGGCGCTTTTCTGCGTGTCGTTGAACTCAGTTGTTGGGAACGATGGGAGCCGGGCTTCCGCTCGCCGGAGCTCCGTCCTGTCCGCCCAGTTGATCGAGAACGCCGCCGCCGCTGCTTTCGCCGCCGTTATCCTGTTGAACCTGTGCGGGCACACGGTCGAGGATGTCGGTGGGGCTTTCGCCGTAGCGCGCAAGCAGGCCAAGCGCAATGGATGTCGCAAAGAAGCCCGCTGCGAGGATCGAAGTCGTGCGGGTCAATGTGTCGGCCGCACCGCGCGCCGACATGAATCCGCCGCCACCGCCGCCGCCGATTCCGAGCGCGCCGCCTTCCGAACGCTGAAGAAGGACGACCGCAACAAGTGCGATAACGATCATGAGGTGGATAACGATCAATACGGTTTGCATGGCGTTTTCTGATTTTTGGATTTGACGCGCGTCCCTACACGGTTCGCGCGTCAAAGAGAAGTACCCTTTGGCAAATCATCCCTTGGGTGCTTCACAGATGGCGAGGAAGTCTGCCGCTTTCAAGCTTGCTCCGCCGATAAGCCCACCGTCGACATTGGGGATGGCCAGGATTTCCCCTGCGTTTGTCGGCTTCATCGATCCGCCATAGAGGATGCGCATCCCGTCGCCTTCGCTGTCGAAACGTTTGACGAGCGCGTTGCGGATGAATGCGTGCATGGCCGCGATATCATCCGCCGATGGAACGAGGCCGGTGCCGATCGCCCAAACCGGTTCATAAGCGATCACCGTGTTGGCTGCAGTGGCTCCGTCGGGGGCCGATCCCGCGAGTTGCACGCCAACAACGTCTTCTGCCTTGCCGGCTTCCCGTTCCTCGCGGGTCTCGCCGACGCAGATGATTGCGGTCATCCCTGCGCGCCAGGCAGCCGCAGCCTTTGCCGCAATGTCCGCGTCCAGCTCGCCGTGATCGGCACGGCGCTCGGAATGCCCGACAATGACCGCCTGTGCGCCGGCATCCTTAAGCATCTCGGCGGAAACATCGCCGGTGTGAGCGCCGCTGGCAGCCGCGTGACAGTCCTGCGCCCCAATGGCGACGATATGCCCAGAAGCGGCGTTTGCTGCGCGTTCGATCAGCGTAAAGGGAACACAGATCGCTGCATCCATCTCTTCGCCACGCGGCTGCGGCAAGCCTTGGCAAATCCCGGCAAGTTCATCCAGTGCGTCGGACGTCCCGTTCATTTTCCAGTTGCCCGCGATCAGCGGCTTCACACCCGGTGTCATGCGTACTCCCCTAGAGTTGTGTTTCGCCGTGTTAGCCTCTGCGCCCCGCGAGGAAAAGGCCTGGCATGCGCTTGCGTCGCCTCGAATCCGCTCCTAAAACACGCCGGACAATAAATCAGGTTCACATTACATGCTTGACGCTCTGCGCAAATCCTCGCGATCCTGGGTCGCCAAGGCGCTTCTTCTGTTGTTGCTGGTCAGTTTCGCCGTCTGGGGCGTGTCCGGCCAGATTTTCTCTGGTGGCCCCGGCGAGGCCGTCGTGACCGCGGGAGAGACCAGCGTCTCGGTGCTGGACTATCGCCTTGCCTACGATCGGCAGGTCTCGGTCCTGTCGCGCCAGTTCGGCCAGCGCATCAGCCGTGAACAGGCCCGGCTTTTCGGCATCGACCAGCAGATACTCGGTCAGCTGGCGGCAGGCGCAGTGCTTGATGAACAATCGAGAATCATGAATCTCGGCCTTTCGAAGGATCGTATCGCCGCGCTGATAGCCGAAGACCCTGCTTTTCACGGCGCCAACGGCCAGTTCAGCCGGCAGAATTTCTCTTTCGTGCTCCGCAACGTCGGGATGACCGAGGACGAGTACATCGAAAACCGACAGGCGGTCGCGATCCGTCAGCAGTTGGTCGAAGCCGTGGCCGATGGTCTGACGGCGCCCGCCACCCTGCTCGATGCCATCGCCCAGCATTCCGGCGAGACGCGCGACGTTTCTTACATCGCGCTCAACGATCAGGCGATTGAACCGGTCGCCCAGCCTGAGGAATCGGCACTGCGAACCTATTTCGACGCCAACAAGAGCCGCTACCGCGCGCCCGAGTATCGCGCGATCGAGTTCGTCCGACTGGCGCCGGAAGAGATCCTCGACGAGGAATCTGTTTCCGAAGACGACATGCGTGCCGACTACGAGGCGAACCAGGATCGTTACACCAGCGAGGAAACCCGCACGATCGAGCAGTTGGTCTTCCAGCAGGAAGCCGATGCGGTCGCCGCCCATGAACGTATCCTCGGCGGCCAGTCCTTCGAAGACGCAGTCGTTGAAACCGGAAGAACCTTGGCCGATGCGTCCATCGGCACCGTTCGAAAATCCGATCTCCCCGACCCGGCCGTAGCCGATGCGGCATTCGCCGTTCCGAACGCAGGCGATATCAGTGAGGTCGTGGAAGGAGCATTCGGCTCGATCATCGTTCGTGTCACCGCGATTAACTCCGCCACGGTAAAATCCTATGACGAAGTCAAGGACGATATCCGGCGGGAACTGGCGCTGGTCGAAGCCAATGACGTGCTCCTTGATGTGCACGATGCCTATGAGGACGCTCGCGCCGGCGGGCAATCGCTGCGGGAAGCGTCCAACGCGCAGAAGCTGCAACCGCTTGAGATCGCGGCGATCGACGCACAGGGCCTCGATACGGCGGGGGCTGCGGTTAGCTCGATCCCCGAGCAGGCCGAATTGGTCTCCGCCGCATTCGAAGCTGAGCAAGGCGTCGAGAACCCACCGATCAACGCCGGCAATAGCGGTTTCATCTGGTACGAGGTGACCGATGTGACGCCATCGCGCGACCGCACGTTTGAAGAAGTTCGCGACCGCGTTGCCGAGGACTGGATCGCCGACGAAACTGACAATCGTGTCAGGGCACTTGCAGAGGAACTGCTGTCACGGATCGGGACAGGATCGGCAATCCCCGACATCGGCGAATCCGAGGGCTACGCGGTGCTCGCCAAGTATGGCCTGCAGCGAAACAGCGATGATCCGGATTTCGGGCGTGACGGCACTGCGGAGGTGTTCGACGGCGGCTCCGATCACAACGGTCTGGTCAAAGCTCCCGCCGCCAACACCTACAACGTGTTCCAGGTCACCACGGTCGCGCAGGCGCTCGGAGGCGTCGAAGCACTGCCCTCCGAACTCAGGCCAACCCTTGAATCGGCGATGTCCGATGATCTGTTGGATCAGTTGGTCGCAAAACTGCAGATGGAGTATCGGGTCCAGGTTTATCAGAGCGCCATCGACCGCGCCCTCACCCTGCAGTAACGGACGACGCGATGGCCGACCTCAGACCATTCATCGCCAAGGCAGCGACCGGCGCGCCGCTAACCGCTGCCGAAGCGCGCGATGCGTTCGACGTCATGATGTCCGGCGGCGCCACGCCATCGCAGATCGGGGGTTTCTTGATGGCGCTACGCGTTCGCGGCGAAACCGTGGACGAGATCGTCGGCGCAGTCATCGTGATGCGCGAGAAGATGACCCGCGTGGATGCGCCGGACAACGCCATCGACATCGTTGGAACCGGCGGCGACAATTCGGGAAGCTACAATGTGTCGACATGTGCGGCTTTCATCGCAGCGGGCGCCGGCGCCACGATCGCCAAGCACGGCAACCGATCGCTTTCATCGAAGTCCGGCTCGGCAGAGGCGCTGAGCGAACTGGGCCTCGACCTCGAGGCGTCGCCCAAAACAATCGAACGCTGCATTCGCGAGGGCGGCCTCGGCTTCATGTTCGCGCCGATGCATCATTCTGCGATGCGGCATGTCGGCCCCAGCCGCGTCGAACTCGGCACCAGAACGATCTTCAACTTGCTTGGACCACTGTCGAATCCGGCCGGTGTCAACCGGCAGCTCGTAGGCGTGTTTGCGCTCGAATGGGTGGAGCCGGTCGCCCATGTGCTCAAGGAGATGGGATCGGAGCATGTGTGGGTCGTCCATGGCGACGGGCTGGACGAGATCACCACCGCAGGCGAGACTCAGGTCGCCGAGTTGAAAGACGGGTCCGTCACGACTTTCACGATAAAGCCGGAAGACCACGGAATTGCGCGCGTCGGCATGGAAGCGCTGAAAGGCGGCGATCCGAAATACAATGCGGCAGCGCTTCGGCAGGTCCTGAGGGGCGCGCGCAACGCCTACCGCGACATCGCCTGCCTGAACGCGGCCGCTGGACTGGTTGTTGCCGGGATGGCCGCGACCGTCGACGATGGCCTTGAATTGGCCTTTCGGTCCATCGACGAAGGCCATGCCGAAGCAGTGGCGGAGAATGTCGCCCGCTTGTCCCAAGAGGGTGTGGAGTAGATCGAGATGACGGATATCCTGAAGCGGATCGAGGTCTATAAGCGCGAGGAAATCGCCACTGCGCAAGCCGCCGTGCCACTTGCCGAACTTCTGTCCATTTGCGCCGACGTGGAACCGCCGCGCGGTTTCCTGTCGGCGCTCAAGCAAAGTCGGGATGCCGGGGCTCTCGGCCTCATAGCCGAGATCAAGAAAGCGAGCCCGTCAAAGGGTCTGATCCGCGAGGACTTCGACCCGCCCATGCTGGCGCGCGCCTATCAGGACGGCGGCGCCACCTGCCTGTCGGTCCTCACCGACAAACCGTCGTTCCAGGGCGCTCCGGAATTCCTGACCGCAGCCAGAAACGCGACGCGCCTTCCGGCCTTGCGCAAGGATTTCATGTTTGAAACCTATCAGGTGCATGAAGCGCGAAGCTGGGGCGCCGACGCTATCCTGATCATCCTGGCGGCTGTCGGCGATGACGATGCGCGCCGGCTGGAGGAGGCAGCATTCGAACTGGGCATGGATGCGTTGATCGAGGTCCATGACGAGGCCGAGATGGAACGTGCGCTGCAACTCCAGTCGCCGCTCATCGGTATCAACAACCGCGACCTGCGGTCATTCAATGTCGATCTCGCTACAACCGAGCGGCTTGCGCCCATGGCCAGCGGCGATCGCCTGATGGTCGGCGAAAGCGGTATTTCCACCCATGGCGATTGCACCCGGCTCGCCAACGCCGGCGTTTCAACCGTCCTCGTGGGCGAGAGCCTGATGCGGCAACCCGATGTCGCCACCGCCACGCGCGTCCTGCTCGGCGGCGAGACCCCGGCCCGGCGGTCTGCCTGACATGACATCCAATGGAGATGATCTGACCCATCTGGGCAGCGATGGCGCGGCCAACATGGTCGATGTCGGCTCCAAGAAGGATACGGTTCGCGAGGCAGTCGCCGAGGGTTTCGTGCGCACGTCTGCTGATACGTTGCAGGCCATTCTTGCGGGCAATGCCAAGAAAGGCGATGTCGTGTCGGTGGCACGGGTCGCCGGCATCATGGCGGCCAAGCGCACCCACGAACTGATCCCGCTCTGCCATCCGCTGCTCTTGACCAAGGTGTCGGTCGATATCGAACCCGATCAAGACCTGCCTGGTTTCCGCGTCGAGGCGCTGGCGCGCGTCACTGGGCAGACCGGCGTCGAGATGGAGGCGCTGACCGCCGCCTCGGTCGCCTGCCTGACGATCTACGACATGGCCAAGGCCATCGACAAGGGTATCGAGATCGGCCCTCTGCGGCTATTGGCCAAGTCCGGCGGCAAATCGGGCGACTGGAAACGGAGCGCTTCTTGAAGAACGGCCTGATCCCGGTCTCGGAAGCCCGAGAGCGCCTGCTTTCAGACACCGCGCCGCTGCCCACGCAGACCGTGCCGCTGGAGGAAGCGGCCGGCCGGATACTAGCGGCCGACCTAGCGGCGCGGCGCACCCAGCCGCCGCAGCCCATATCCGCCATGGACGGCTACGCGGTGCGTGCCGCCGATATAGCCACGGCGCCTGCTGAACTGCGCCTTGTCGGCCAGGCTGCGGCCGGCCACCCCTTCAACGGCACGGTGGGTCCCGGCGAAACCGCGCGCATCTTCACCGGCGCAGTAGTGCCCGATGGCGCCGACACGATCCTGATCCAGGAAGACGCCACCGTGGGCGAGAACGGCGCCGTCACCGCCAATGTCAGCGAAAGGCAAGGCCGCTATGTCCGCCCTGCCGGTCTCGATTTTGAGACCGGACAAACCGTGCTCACAACCGGCGCGCAACTCGATGCCGGTGCGCTTTGCCTTGCCGCTGCCGCCAACCATCCGCAATTGCCCGTCATTCGCCGCCCGCTGGTCGCCATCCTTGCCACCGGCGACGAATTGCTGCCGCCCGGCGCCGCGCCCGGACCGGGCCAGATCATCGCCTCCAACGGCTATGGCGTCGCCGCACTGGCCCGTGAATCAGGCGCCGACATTCTCGATCTCGGCATCGCCCGCGACACCGCCGCCGATCTGGAAGCCGCGCTCGACAAGGCGCGTGCTGCCCCTGCCGACATCCTGGTCACGCTGGGCGGCGCCTCTGTCGGCGACCACGATCTCGTCCAACAGGTCTTTGTCGACAACGGCATGGCGCTCGACTTCTGGCGCATCGCCATGCGGCCCGGCAAGCCGCTGATGCTCGGCCGGCTTGGCGACATGCGCATTCTGGGCCTGCCCGGCAACCCCGTCTCCAGCCTGGTCTGCGGCCACCTGTTCCTGAAGCCGCTTACCGAGGCCCTCGCCGGTCGACCCAATTCAGCCTGCTGGATCGAGGCCCGCCTCGACAACGCGCTGCCCGAAAACGACAAGCGCGAAGACTACCTGCGCGCCCGCGCCTATCGCGACAAATCGGGCGCGCTGCGCGTCAAGACTTTCTCGCGCCAAGATTCGTCGATGATTCGCGTCTTCTCGCAGTCAAACGTTCTTGTCCGGCGTCCTCCGTTCGCACCGGCCGCGGCCGCAGAAACGCTCGTCAAGGCCCTCGCCCTGAATTCGACGCCGATTTAAACGTTTGTTAAACGGTTGCAGAACACAACTGGAACATATAAAGACTGTTCAGGTTTTGTTTTCGATTCCGGAGCCGGAAATGCTCACACGCAAGCAACTCGAACTGCTCATGTTCATCAATGAGCGCCTCAGAGAAACGGGCGTTCCCCCTTCATTCGATGAAATGAAGGAAGCGCTCGACCTAGCATCGAAATCGGGCATTCACCGTTTGATCACGGCGCTGGAAGAACGCGGCTTCATCCGCCGTCTGCCGAACCGGGCGCGTGCGCTTGAGGTGATCCGGCTTCCCGACACGCTGACCCCGTCGACCCAGCGGCGCGGCTTCTCGCCAAGCGTCATCGAAGGCAGCCTTGGCAAGCCGGCACAGGCCGCGGCGCCTAGGCCGGAGGTCAAGAGCGCCAATGATGATGCAACCCGGTCATCCATTCCGATCCCCGTAATGGGCAAGATCGCCGCCGGCGTACCCATTTCCGCGATTGAACACCAAACACGCACTCTGTCGCTACCACCGGACATGATCGGCAGCGGCGAACATTACGCGCTGGAAGTCGAGGGCGATTCGATGATCGATGCCGGCATCTTCAATGGCGACACGGCGATCATCAAGCGCGGCGAGACGGCAAATGCCGGCGATATCATCGTCGCGCTTGTCGATGACGAGGAAGCGACATTGAAGCGCTTCCGGCGCAAGGGCGCGTCGATCGCGCTGGAGGCCGCGAATCCCGCTTATGAAACACGGATTTTCGGACCGGACCGGGTGCAGGTACAAGGCCGGTTGGTCGGCTTGATCCGCCGCTACTGACGGCTGTTGCGCCGACGCTCGGCAAGGTTGCGCGCCGCGCGCGAAAAGCGGCGGTGCTCCAGCCACGGCCTTTCCGGTCCGGCCAGCGCGTGCCGGATATCGATTTCTCCGACGCCTGAGACGTGGATTTCTGCAGCCCCGTAAAGCGCCAGTTGCCTGGCCGACAGCAGTGGCCGCCCATTCGGACAGTATTGCCAGGACGGCGCGTCGGCGACGACGACCAGATCGAAGGTGCGGCAGGCTTCGCCCTGCCTGTCCGCCCAGTTCTTGTGGGCCTGATGCACATTGTCCTGCGGGCCTGGATCGGTCAGATAGCCGATCCGCGTTGTACCGGCGGAGCCGGCTGATGCGACGCAGCTCATGTCATCGCACTGTATGACATCGGAGGCCCCCGGCAAAACCGTCGTCCGCGCGCCGGAGGCACCACTCCACAGGTTGAGGGTAAACGCATTCGGCCGTTTGCGGTTGACGTGCAGCCTGATCCCTTCAGCGCTGCGCTCAAGGACGGCGAATTGCCGCGCGTCTTCCGAGACGATTGCCACTGGCGGGACGGACAATTGCCAGACAACAATCGCGCCCGTCAGGGGCAAGAGCGACAGAAAGCGCAAGACCGTCGAAAACAAACAGGTGCACACAAGCGCCAGCACGAACAGAAACAGCGCAAGATCCGGCATCTGGCCGGTCGCGATGGGCGGCGAGAGCGCGGCAACGCGTTCCGCGATGACGATGACCTGCTCAACCGACCAGGCCATCAGTTGCAACGGAACCGCATGCATGCCGAAGGGCATGGCCATCACGGAGACAACGGCGAGCGGCATGACCAGCAGCGACACAAGAGGCATCGCCGCCAGATTGGCGAGAAGCCCGTAGGGTGCGACCCGCCCGAAGTGGTAAGACGCAAATACACCGGTCGCAAGACCCGCTACCAACGAGGTGACCGCAAGACCGGCGACAAAGAGCAGAACCCGACGGGCCACCTGCCCTGCAAGGCCACGTTGCTCGTGGCTGTTCGCGGACCGCCTGCCCTGCCTGTGATCGCGCCAGGCCGCGTAGACGGCTATCAGGGCCGCGGTTGCGGCAAACGACATCTGGAAGCCGGGCCCGGTCACTTCGTGCGGCGCCAGCATGACCACCGCGATCGCAGCCAATGCCAGATTGCGCATGGTCACCGCGCTGCGGTCGAATGTCAGCGCCAGCAACATGATCGCAAGCATGATGAACGATCTTTGCGTCGCCACGCTTGCCCCAGCGAGAAACAGATAGAAGCCTGTGGCCGCCAGCGCGACAGCCGCTGCATATTTTTTGACCGGCCGCCGCGCCGACCAGTTGGGCGCGAGTGCGAATCCGGTTCGCAGCAAGGTCATGACCGTCGCCGCGACCAGCGCCATGTGCAATCCGGATATCGACAGGATGTGCGCCAGTCCGGAGGTTCTCAACGCTTCGGTCACGTCGGCGGGAATAACGGACTTGTTGCCGGTGATCAGCGTGACGGCGACAGCGCCGCCTCGCCCGTCCGTCACGCGCGCGATTTCCGCCCCGATGGCTTGGCGCAATCGCGCGATCCCCAGCGCAAACCGGTCGGAACCGCCATCTCCTGACGCCAGAACCACGACCGATGGCTCGCCCAGAAAGAATCCGTTGGCGCCATAGCCGTCAAAGTAAGCGTGAATGGTGAAATCGTAGCCGCCCGGATGAAACGGGCCGGATATCGGCATCAAGCGTGCAACGCCCTTGATCCCGCCCCCGATTTGCAGCCCCTGTGGCAGACGTGACGCGGTCAGGCGTACCCGGTCCGGGGCATATCTGAGCTTCGGACGTTCGGTCGCCAAAATGTCGACCGTCAGCCGCGTCCGCCCATTGGCCCTTTCCTCGATCGCTGCAATGCGGCCGGTCAGGCGTGTCGTAACCGCCGAACCGAGCATTTGCTGCGGCGACATCGATGCATGCCATTGCGCCAGCAGCGTGCCCGCCACAACAAGCGCGAGAGCTGCGGCAATCGCACGCGCGATACGGGCGCTGTCACGCACCAGCGCGAGGAACGCAGCGGGCACCGCAAGCCATAATACAAGACCATAGGCCGCCGGTTCGTCGGACATCTGGAAGTACCAGACGACACCTGCGCACAGTGCGACCGGCACGAACAGAAATGCCGTTCCGACTGCCCGTTCGCGCGCAAAAGCGGCGCTGAGCGTTCGCAACGCTGCATGCCAAATCCGGCGAAACCGCACTCGCGCCCGCGTCGCTGCGGGACGCGTTTGCCACTTCCGATCGGCATCGCCGTCTTGCTGACCGCTCCGATCGGTCTTCGGCGTTGCGATTTCGGGGTTGAAAAACACCCGCTCGTCGACCACCGTTTCCGGCGCATCGCCCGGTTCCCGGCTCATTGAGCGCCACCACGCTTGCTACTGGGGCAGCCGCGGCCAGGCCCGGCCAAACTTGCACTTGCGGGTTCGTGTGTTACAGGTGGCGCGACTTTAAGGCGGCCACATCTGCGCCGCTCGGCACTCACGACAAATCGGAGCATTGAATGACTGGCGAGGTCGTTACCCGTTTCGCCCCCTCCCCGACCGGCTTCCTGCATATCGGCGGCGCGCGCACCGCGCTGTTCAACTGGCTTTACGCCCGTCACACCAACGGCAAGATGCTTTTGAGGATTGAGGATACCGATAGGGAAAGATCGTCGCAAGAAGCCGTCGATGCCATCATCGCCGGGCTGCAGTGGCTGGGCCTCGAATGCGATGGCGATCCGGTTTCGCAATTCGCTCGCGCCGACCGCCACCGCGCGGTCGCCATGGAATTGCTGAATGCCGGCAAGGCCTACTACTGCTATGCCTCGCAGGAGGAACTCGCCGAAATGCGCGAAAAGGCGCGCGCCGAAGGCCGCCCGCCACGTTATGACGGGCGCTGGCGCGACCGCGATGCGTCGGAAGCGCCATCAGGCGTGTCTCCGGTCATCCGCATCAAGGCGCCGCGCGACGGCGAAACCGTGGTCCGCGACCACGTTCAGGGCGACGTTCGCTTTCCCAACAAGGATCTCGACGATTTCATCGTCCTGCGGTCCGACGGTTCGCCGACCTATATGCATGCTGTCGTCGTCGACGACCATGACATGGGGGTCACGCATATCATTCGCGGTGATGACCACCTCACCAATGCGGCGCGCCAGACGATCATCTATCAGGCCATGGGCTGGCCGGTGCCCGAGATGGCGCATATTCCGCTGATCCATGGCGCCGACGGCGCAAAACTCTCCAAACGCCATGGGGCGCTCGGTGTCGAGGCGTATCGCGACATGGGCTATCTGCCCGAGGCGCTGCGCAACTACTTGGCCCGTCTGGGTTGGAGCCACGGCGACGACGAGATTATGTCGACCGAAGATATGATTTCATGGTTCGAGATCGCCGATATCAACAAGGGCGCCGCCCGGTTCGATTTCGCCAAGCTCGAAGCGCTGAATGGCCACTACATCCGCGCCGCCGACGATGCCGATCTGGTGAACCGCTTCGCCGACTTGATCGACTATCTGCCCGGATGCGCCTGGATATCTGACAGACTCGATGATACGCGACGCGGTCAGCTCCTTCAGGCCATGCCAGGTTTGAAAGAACGTGCGAAGACAATGATAGAACTCATTGATAGTTCGAGATATTTGTTTGCAAGCCGTCCACTCGACTTCGACGAGAAAGCCGCCAATATCCTCACCGACGACGCGCGCGCAGTGCTGGCGCGCTCTATTGCCGCACTTGAGGCTGTCGAGAGATGGGACGTGCCCTCGCTCGACGCCGCCATCAGGGCCCTTGCGGAAAATGAGGGGTTAAAACTCGGTAAGGTCGCACAGCCGCTGCGCGCCGCGTTGACAGGCCGTTCCACGTCGCCCGGCGTATTCGACGTACTTGCGGTGCTTGGCCGCGACGAAGCTATCGGGCGCATTCGCGATTGCGTCGCTTAGACACGAATCCCGGCACCTGTCAGGATAATGCGCCGCACAATAAGCCTATCGGCTGGCTTGGCACGATAGGGTAAATCGGCTAGCAAGCAGCCCAACAGACCGCTGTTCAGACGGTCGTTGATGCACTGCAAAACCGAACGATTATTTGTTCGGAATACTTGATGCGAAGGGAGACCCTATGTCTGAAGATAAAGCCAAACTGACGCTGTCATCGGAGGATCACGAGTTTTCCGTTCGCGAGGGCACAATTGGCCCGCGTGTTATCGACATCTCGTCGCTCTACAAGCAGACCGAAGCCTTTACTTACGACCCCGGCTTCACCTCTACGGCGTCCTGCGAATCCAAGATCACCTTCATCGACGGCGACGAAGGCATGCTGCTGCATCGAGGCTATCCGATTGAGCAGCTCGCCGAACATGGCGACTTCCTGGAAGTCTGCTACCTCCTGCTTTACGGCGAACTGCCGACCAAGGCGCAGAAGGAAGATTTCGACTACCGTGTGACCCGTCACACCATGGTTCACGAGCAGATGAACCGCTTCTTCACCGGCTTCCGGCGCGACGCACACCCGATGGCGGTCATGTGCGGCACCGTTGGCGCATTGTCGGCCTTCTATCACGATTCAACCGACATCTCCGACCCGCACCAGCGCATGGTCGCCTCAATGCGGATGATCGCCAAGATGCCGACGATCGCGGCCATGGCCTACAAGTATCATATCGGCCAACCGTTCGTTTATCCGCAAAACGGCCTCGACTACGCCTCGAACTTCCTGCGCATGTGCTTTGCGGTGCCTTGTGAGGAGTACAAGGTCAACCCGGTGCTGGCGCGCGCCATGGACCGCATCTTCATCCTGCATGCCGACCACGAGCAAAATGCCTCGACTTCGACCGTGCGCCTTGCCGGTTCGTCGGGTGCCAACCCGTTTGCCTGCATCGCAGCCGGCATTGCCTGCCTTTGGGGGCCTGCGCATGGCGGCGCCAACGAGGCAGCGCTCAACATGCTGGCGGAAATCGGCACGGCCGACCGGATCCCGGAATTCGTCACCCGCGCCAAGGACCGCGATGACCCGTTCCGCCTGATGGGCTTCGGTCACCGGGTCTACAAGAACTATGATCCGCGCGCCAAGATCATGCAGAAGACCACCCACGAGGTGCTCGGCGAACTCGGCATCAAGGACGACCCGCTGCTCGAAGTCGCGATGGAACTGGAAAAGATCGCGCTGAGCGACGAGTACTTCGTCGAGAAGAAACTCTATCCAAACATCGACTTCTATTCCGGTATCACGCTGCGCGCGCTCGGCTTCCCGACCAACATGTTCACCGTGCTGTTCTCGGTCGCGCGTACCGTCGGCTGGATTGCCCAGTGGAAGGAGATGATCGAAGACCCGCACCAGCGCATCGGCCGTCCGCGCCAGCTCTATACCGGCGCTGAACGACGCGACTACCTGCCGATCGCAAAACGGAAATAAGTCAGCTCAGGTCCGGCCGGCTTTTTCGCCGGCCGGACCGTTGATTGCATCGAGCACAACGCGCGCGGCCAGATCGCCGGGCGACATCTCAACTTCCATCAGCTTGCGGACATCGGCAAACCCCGCCATCTGCGCCGCACGCGCCGGGCTGTTTGCGTCCGCCAGCGTTTCGAGATGTCGGGCGAGCATGCCCGGGCGGATCATCTCGTCATAGAATTCCGGTACGATCGGTCGGTCGGCAATGATGTTCGGCAGCGCTGCCGACCACGTCTTGATCATCGACCGGAATGGCCGGATCAGGACATCGGTCCGGTAGCAGCTAACCGCCGGCACGCCCGCCAGCGCCAATTCCAGGATCACGGTTCCCGACGCCGCGAGCGCCGCATCGGCGACGCGAAATGCTCCGAGCTTGTCCTCGACACTGGTCGTGATCCTGGGCTGCACCGGCCAATACTGCGTCTCGCGCGTGAGAATGTCGGTCAGATAGGGCAATGTCGGAATGTGCACCCTGAACGTCCGGCCACGCTGCTGCAAAATGTCGAGCGTGCGCTCGAAGTCGCGCAACAGTGCGCTGACTTCGCCGCGTCGCGACCCCGGCAACACCAGCAGATCGAGCCCGTCGCCGGTCTTCGCCGCCGCGTCCTCGTGCCGCCCCGCCCACGCTTTTGCGAGCCCCTCGTCGATGGCGAGCGGGTGGCCGACATAATGCGTCTCCGGCCCGCCAAGCGCCGCCATGATGTCCGGCTCGAACGGGAACACGGCGAGCACCCGGTCGAAGGTTGCCTTCATCCGTCTGGCGCGCTCCGGCCGCCAAGCCCACACCGTTGGCGCGACATACTTGACGATTGGAACCCCAGCCAGCTTCTCGCGGATGCGGCGCGCCACGCGGTGCGAAAAATCTGGGCTGTCGACGAAAATCACGGCGTCCGGACGCGCGTTGGCAATTGCGTGTGCGGTCTGGCGAATCCGTAGCAACAATCGCGGCAGCGCCTTGACCACCGGCGCGATACCCGTGATCGCGATTTCCGACGGATCGAAGACCGTTTCGAGTCCACGCTCTTTCAGCGCATTTCCGCCGACGCCGACAAGGTGCGGCATCGCGCCGGTTTCCGCGGCGATCCTGTCGACCAGTCCAACGGCGAGGCTTTGTCCGGATTGCTCGCCGGCCACGACCGCAAGTGTCAGGGGCCTTGTCGAGCTCACGGGCGTTCTCCCGCATACTCGGAATCTTCGGGATCAATTCCCAAAATGAAAACGTCCAGCTGTTTTGCGGCACCGCAAGCGCTTTCATGGTCGGCGATCAGGGCGTGGCCGGCGTGAACGGCGATGCCACGCAATCCTGCGGCGGCTGCTTTCTCGACCGTGGAGATCCCGATCGTTGGCAAGTCTACGCGGATTTCCTGGTTCGGCTTGGCAAGCTTGACAAGGACACCGCCTCGCCCAGCCGGGAGCCGGCCCAGTTTCCTCAGTTCGGCCACACGCTCCAGCATGAGATCCGTGCCTTCGGCCCCTTCCAGGGCGACAATCCGCCTGCCGACAGCCACGCAAGCCTGTCCGGCATCCAGCGCGCCGAGGGTGACGGCGCCATTGGCAGCCGTCATAACCGCATCGAGATCGCGTTTTGACGGTTTCGGTCCGGCGATATTGCCCTTTCTCGCCAGCAGATCCGGCAAAAACTCGTGCACACCGCGCACCGGGTAGCCGGCCTCCTCGATCATGTCGACTACGCTACGCAACAACGTATCGTCGCCGCTACGCAGCTTGGGCAACATCCGCGCGGCAACCCGCAATGTCGGCCAATCCGGTATGGCGCGAAGTATGCTGGGGCGTCCCTTGACCGCGCCGATCATCACCACCGCCGACGGCTTGACCCGGTCCAGAATGGACATCAGCCGGCCAACATGGACCGGATAGATCGTCTCGTGTTCGAATTGCAGCAGTGCCGGGTCCGCCTCGCCCTCAATCGCGATGACGAAGGGTGCGCGACCGGCATGGCGCAAAGTCTCCACCACCTGAACCGGAAGCTGGCCACCGCCCGCGATTACCGCAACGCGGTCATCGCCTCCTGTTCGGTCGCCGCCGGATTCCATGCCTCATTCGATGCCAGCGGCATCGTCCCGGCTCCGTTTTGCCGGAGTCGTGAATTTGCGCTTACTGTCGGTGAGCACGAACATCGCGATGTCGCGTACGGCCGAACTCTCACCGCTGTCCTCGGCAAGCTTTGCTGCATTCTCGCGCAAAGACACGCCATTGTCGGCAAACAGCTTTTTGAATCCGTGTCGCAATGCGTTGATGTCGTCCCTGGCCATGCCGGAGCGTTTCATTCCGACCAGATTGAGTCCCGCCAGATGCGCCCTGTTTCCCATCACCAGCCCGAAAGGAATGACATCGTGCTCGACACCGGCCATGCCACCGATAAACGCGTGGTGGCCGATGTGACAGAACTGGTGGATCGCCGCACCACCACCAACGATCACGCGATCGTCGATTCGGGTGTGCCCGCCGATCATGACGTTGTTGGCAAAGGTGACATGGTCGCCAATGATGCAATCATGCGCCACATGCGAATAGGCCAGAAACATGCAGTTCTCGCCAACCACGGTTTCGCCAAGCGCATTGCCCGTGCCCAGATGCATCGTTACGCCTTCGCGGATCACCGTGTTCTTGCCGACCCGCAAGGTGGTCCGCTCGCCCTTATAGGCTAGGTTTTGGGGTTCACCGCCCAACACGGCATGCGGAAACACACGCACATTGTCTTCAAGCGTCGTATCGCCGGTCACGACACAGTGGCTCATCAACTCGACATTCGCGCCAAGCTTCACATTCGGTCCGACATGACAAAACGGCCCAACGATGACGCCAGCCCCGAACTCGGCTCCGGTCTCGACAAGAGCCGTCGGATGAACGTGAATTCCGGTTGCAGGATGCGCCAATGTCATTTCTTGGCACCCTCCGCCGACAACATCGCTGACAGTTCGGCTTCGGCGACCTTCTCGTCCCCGACTTTCGCGACACAGGCATACCGGCAAATCATGCCGCGTTTTTTCATCAGCGTCACATGATACTCCAGTACGTCGCCGGGTACGACGGGCCGGCGGAATTTGGCGTTGTCGATGGTCATAAAATAGACGATGGCCGGCGTTTCCATTCCGGCATTGTGTATACCGATGGCACCCGCCGTCTGGGCCATGCCTTCGATCATCAGCACGCCTGGCATGATCGGTTGCCCGGGAAAGTGTCCTTGGAACTGCGGCTCGTTTGCGGTGACATTCTTGATGCCGATGGCGGACCGGTCGCCGTCGATCTCGACAATCCTATCGATCAGCAGAAACGGATAGCGATGCGGCAGAAGTTTGAGAATCTCGACAAGTTCGAGGGCTTCCAGTGTGGTATCCGAGGTTTCGCTAACGGTCATTGACCCGCCTGTTCTTGATGTTAGCTGCGCTTCTTATCGGCGCGCACAAGTTTTCGCAATGCCGCCATCTCGCGAAAGAATTCCTTGAATGGCTGCGCAGGCAACCCGGCCCACCGCTCGCCATCCGGAATATCGTTCATCACACCGCTGCCTGCGGCGATTTGTACGCCGGAGCCGATCTTCAGATGATCCGCGATCCCGACCCGTCCGCCAAACATGCACGCATCGCCCACGGTCACGCTGCCGGATATGCCACCGTGCGCGGCAATCACACAATGCCGGCCGATAACGACGTTGTGCGCGATCTGCACCAGGTTGTCGATCTTTGTGCCTTCGCCGATGACGGTATCGTCGAGCGCGCCACGGTCGATGGTCGATCCGGCCCCGATTTCGACCCGATCCTGGATGATGACCCGCCCGATCTGCGGGATCTTCTCCAGTCCGGATGGGCCCGGCAGGAAACCGAAGCCATCCGAACCGATCACGACACCGGAAAACACGATCACTTCATTGCCGATCAGCGAGTATTGGATGCTGGCATTCGCACCGATCCGGCAGCCACGCCCGATCTGGCAGTGATCGGCTATGACTGCATTGGCGCCGACGCGCGTTTCGCGGCCGATGGATGCGTGATCGCCGACTGCGGCACCCGCCTCGATGATGGCGCCGGTCTCGACCACTGCCAGGCGGGACACGAACGCGCCGTCGAACTGCGGATCGTAACCATCGGACGCCGAAACGCTGGCTGGCCCAAGACTGTCAGGATAAAGACGCCGTGCAACCGCGGCGAACACCCGATGGGGATTGTCGACGACAATCTTCGCCGGCGCTTCCGGCAGGTTTTCAACATCGCCGTCAGAGCAGAGGATTGCCGCAACTCCGCCCAGACGGGACGCGTCATCGAGTTTTGCCTTAGGCTGAATGAAAACGAGAGAACCCGCTTGTGCTGAATGCAGCGACGACAGGCACTCGATGCGAGCCTGCGCACTACCGCCGGAAAGCACACCACCAAAATCTGTTGCGATACCGGCAGGCGTCAGATCGGCCCGGGCTTCAAGAAATCCCACTGCTGAAACCTTCACGCCAATAAAGGCCCGACACGCGGCCGGGCCGCAGGATCAGAACGCGGTCGAGACCGTGAAGTTGAACCGCTGTTCCTCGTCCGAGTCTTCTTTAGCGAACGGTATAGCGTAATCGAAGCGGATCGGAGCGAACGGCGAATGCCAGATCAAGCTGACACCGGCAGATGCGCGCCATGCCATATCGGTGTTGACGGCATCGACATTGTCATGCCCGAACAGCGTTGCTGTATCAGCAAACACCGCGCCTTTGAGGCCAAGATCCTCGGGCAACGCCGGAAGCGGGAATTGCGCTTCGGCAGACGCATGGAAGTACGTCTTGCCACCGATCTGTTCGCCTATACCTGTTCCCAAACCCTGTGTCGGGCCAATGCCGTTTTGAGCAAACCCGCGAATCTGGCTCGGTCCGATCCGGAAATGGTCAACTGTGCGCACATCCTGACCGAGACCGGTGATATGACCGCCGCCGACGCGAACGCTGCCGACCAGATCAGCTTCGTCGGACAATGTCTTGTAGTAGCGACCCGAAAAGGTCGAGGAAAGATGCTTTGCATCGCCGCCCAGACCCGCAACTTCCTGCTGGCCACGCAGATAAACACCGGAATGCGGATCCTGGGTATCGTCAATCGAATTGAACGTCACACCATAGACCACGGCCGACTTCGTCCAGCTTGAACTCCCACTCGGGCCAACCTCGTCCTGAATCGCCTGCGGCGCCGTCGCTGCATTGGTGATATCCGTCTCTTCAACCGAGAACTGATAGGACACGTTCGCGGACAGCTCCTCGGTGATCGGCAAGCCGATGCCCACCGAGCCGCCGGTCGTCGCAACATCATAACCGGTATAGTCGGTCGTTCGACGGTAACCTCTCGTGGTCACTGCCAATCGATAACCGAGGAAATACGGCTCGGTGAAACTGATATTGAAGGTACGGCTGTCCTGGCTACCGCCTGCACCGACACGCAGCGCCTGGCCCCGGCCGAGGAAGTTCCGCTCCGAGATGCTGGCCTCAAACGTCACGCCGCCCGAACCGGTCGTGTCTGTCGTATAACCGGCACCGATACCGAACTCACCAGTCGACTTGTCCACAGCATTGACGACGATGACAACCCGGTCCGGTGCGGAGCCGGGACGCGTCGTGATGTTGACCGTCTCGAAGAAGTCGAGCGCTTCAAGCCGCTTCTGCGCACGGCGCAGCATGATCTGGTTGAATGCATCGCCTTCGGCCAGATCGAACTCGCGCCGGATGATGTAGTCGCGTGAACGCGTATTGCCGACAATCTCGATTCGCTCGATAAACGCCCGCTGGCCCTGGTCGACAACGAAACGCACGTCGATCGATCCGGTAGCGAAATTGCGGTCACCAATCGGTGTCACTTCCGCAAAGGGGAACCCGGCCTCGGCAAGCCGTTCCGACATTGCGATCAGGCTCTTCTCGACATCCTTCGCGCTGTAAGTCGCGCCGGTGCGCACCGCAACTGTCGAACGCAGGTCTTCGGCGCTCACGCCCGAAATCGTGCTGTCGATTTCGATATTGCCGAACGCGTAGCGCTCGCCCTCGTCGATCGTGATCGAAATGACGACATTGCCGGTGTTCGGATCGATGGAGCCTTCGGAAGACAGGATCCGGAAATCCGCATAACCGTGATTGAAATAGAAGCGGCGCAAACGTTCTTCGTCGGCGGCCAGCCGTTGATCGTCATAGATATCGTTGCGCGTCAGCCAGGAAAGCGGATTGGACCGCTTCGTCGAAAGCACGCTGTAGAGGCGCCGGTCGCTGAACGCATTGTTACCAACGATGTTGATCTCGGCGATTTTGGAACGGCCGCCTTCCTGGATCTGGAACACCACATTTACGCGGCCCTCACCCAGATCAACCACCTCAGTGCTGACCGTGACGTCGTTACGCCCGATGCGGCTGTAGGATTCGATAATCGCTTCGACATCGCCGTCGAGCGTCGCCTGATCGAAGGCACCGCGAGGCTGCGATTCGACCACCGCCTTCAGACGATCGTCTTTCTGCTTGCGATTGCCGCGGAAGACCACCTGGTTGATGATCGAGTTTTCCCACACCTGGACGACGAGCGTCGATCCGGACACGGTGACGCGTGCATTGGAGAACATGCCGGTCGCAAATAGGCGCTTGACCGCCTCGTCGCGATCCCCATCGGTGAAGTTTCGGCCGGCCTCATAGTCGATGATATCGGCGATGGTCGCCGACGTCATACGCGTGTTTCCCGATACCGAGATAGAGCGAACAACAGCCGCTTCAGCAACCGAAATAGCTACAATCGAAACGGCAGCGGCACCCCCGATGGCGGGCGCTAGCGCCAGGGCCGCCGCAGAAACAGAACTTAGAAAATAACGCACCGGCTTCATTGGGCTCGTTCCCCTGTTCCCGCGTCCGTCCCCCAAACCGGGTATCGACAATAAACCATTGATTTAACCGTATTACAGTCTTTGTTTTCATGCGCAAGGGCTGTTGTGAAAAACTTCCAAGAAGCTGCCGAGCGTGGCAAAATCGTCACGGCTTGCACACATGCCGGAAGGAAAATGCGGCCGAAAACGTGCCCTAACTGCGGTCAAACAGCATTGTAATATCGTTCCAGGTCGCAAACACCATCAGTCCGACGATCAGCACCACGCCGATTCCATAGCCAAACTCCTGCATCTTTTCAGGAACGGGCCGCCCCCGGATCGCCTCGAACAGGTAAAACAACAGGTGTCCCCCGTCCAGGACCGGAACCGGAAGCAGATTCAACAGGCCGATTGAAACGGAAAGAATCGCGGCAAGGTTCAACAGCGCGACGATGCCAAGCGTCGCCACCTGTCCGGACACCTGCGCCACACGAATCGGGCCGCCGATCTGGTTGGCGTTTTCGCGCCCGGTAACAACCCCGCCGATATAGCTGCCCGTACGCTGCACGACGAACCAGGTCTCGGCCGTCGCCAGCACAAGGGATTCGCCGATCCCGTATCGCTCGATACGATAACCGCCGGTGGCCCGGTCGTTGATCACGCCGATGACACCCTGTTCGATCTTGTTGCCGAATCGGTCCTCGATTTCCAACCGCTCGGGCACCAGCGTGAACCGCTCCAACGCCCCGCCGCGATCGACTTCGACATCAATGGGCACACCCGCCCGCACCGACACGTAGCGCTGGATATCGCTGAACTGGGTGATCGCGTTGCCGTCGAGGCTGACGATCCGGTCGCCCGGCAACAGTCCGGCCGCCTCGGCGGCGCCGCCGGGGCGAAGATCGGAGACCACCGGGTCCGCAATACCCCGTCCGAAGGCCGAGAAAATCATCGCAAACAGCACGATGGCGAGGAGGAAGTTGGCAGCCGGACCAGCAAACACCGTAGCAGCACGGCGGCCAACCGACTTGTGATGAAACGCCACCGCCCGTTTTTCTTCGCTCAAATCGTCATCGGCGTGCCGGTCGGGCACCGAGGCGACATTCATGTCGCCGACGAAACGAACGTAACCGCCGAGCGGTATGGCCGAAAGCCGCCAACGCGTTCCGCGCCGGTCGGTAAAGCCGATGATTTCCGGACCGAACCCGACCGAAAAGACCTCGGCGCCGATCCCGCACCAGCGCCCGACGAGGTAGTGGCCGAGTTCATGGATGAAAACCACGATCAAAAGCACGAACAGGAACGGCACGAGTACGCCGAACAGGAAGCCGTTGGCCGCAAACAATCCGGTCAGGAAATCCAGCATGGGCAATCACCGTGGTTAAGCATGTTTCAGTTCGTCTAGAATTCAGGCGGCAACAAGGCCGGAGATGTCCGCATCTGTCAGCGAAAAAAAGCCGACGCCGGATCGGCTATGCCAGCCCACGCGACGCCAAGCAACCATAGAGCCAAGGCCGCGAACACCAATCCGTCAACGCGATCCATCACGCCGCCATGCCCCGGAAGGATACGGCTGGAATCTTTCAATCCGTGTCGGCGCTTGATCCAGGATTCGAAAAAGTCACCCGCTTGCGAAACGACCGACAGTGTCGCCGCCAACGCGGCCGCCACGCCATAATTCTGCAAGCCGGCGAAATAGAACACGACAATGCCGGCCACCACAGCCGACGTCGCGCCACCGACAGAGCCGGCCCAGGTCTTGTTTGGCGAAATTGGGCGCGCGATCTTCGGCCCGCCAATTGCGCGACCCGCGAAGTAGGCGCCGATATCGGTCGCCCAGACCGTCGCATAAAGGAACAGGATCGCCGTTAAGCCGGACCACGGTGCAGGTGAGTTTCTCAGGCATATCAATGCGATGACCGTCCCGCCGGCATACACCAGCCCAGCCGACGGCCAGCGCAACGAAGAGATCGATCGCACGGTGATGACCGCTGCCGCAAGAAGCGCAGCACCGCCCAGGACCAGTTGCTCGTCCGAAGAAAACAGGGAGAGAACGAAGATCGCACCGAGCAACACATAGCCCAGCAGCCGCAGCCGGTCGTCGCTGTTCGGGCAGGTGATGTCCATCCACTCGCTCCAAACGACCATGGCAACCGCCGCTGCAAACACCGAGAACATCCAGCCACCGGCAAGCGTCGCGCCGAGCACCAGCACAGCCAGGACGATCCCCGTGATCGCCCGTATCTGCAGATCGTTCATAGCGCGATGTCTTTGGCCGCGGTTACGCCGCCGAACCGGCGCGTCCGAGAGGCATATTCGTCCAGAGCGGTGCGTAACCACTGACTGTCGAAATCCGGCCACATGCATGGAAGAAAAACGAACTCCGCATAGGCGGCCTGCCACAACAGGAAGTTGGAAAGACGCATTTCACCGCTGGTCCGAATGACCAGATCCGGATCCGGCGTCTCCGCCGTGTCGAGTTGCGCGGAAATATCCGCCTCCGTAATCGGCGCTGCCTGCGCACCGGCCGCGACTTGCCTTTCCACCAGTCGGCCCACGGCGCGAGTGATCTCGTCGCGCGAGCCGTAGTTGAAGGCAATGTTCAGTTTCAGACCCGTGTTCTCGCGCGACCGGCTCTCTGCCGTCTCGATCAGCCCAAGGATATCCTGCGACAGGCCGCTACGGTCTCCGATGACGCGAATATGGACATTGTTGGCGCAAAGTTCGGCCAGATCGCGGGTGACGAAGAATTTCATCAGCCCCATAAGATCACGGACTTCGTCAGCAGGACGCGACCAGTTCTCCGAAGAGAACGCGTATACCGTCAGATACCGAATCCCGGCCTCGCCGGCGGCACGAACCGCGCGGCGAACCGCCTCTACGCCCGCCTTGTGCCCATATGACCGAGGCATACCGCGTGACGCCGCCCACCGGCCGTTGCCGTCCATGATGATCCCGACATGGCGCGGAATACAGTCCTCGCGGTTCTCGTCTTCGCCTGCCAATGGCGGCTCTCCGTTGGTGCGGTCGCTGGCCGCCATTCGACCGGCGCCCATTACACGTGCATGATTTCCTGTTCCTTGTCCGCGAGAAGCGCGTCGATCTGCGAGATCGTCTCGTCGGTCAGTTTCTGCACATCATCGGATTTGGAGCGGCTGTCGTCCTGGCCCAGTTCGCCGTCCTTTTCCAACCGCTTCAGCGTATCCATTCCATCGCGGCGGACATGCCGGGCCGCAATCCGTGCGTTTTCGGCATATTGGTGGGCAATCTTAGCGAGTTCACGCCGGCGTTCCTCGTTCAGTTCCGGCAGCGGCACGCGCACATTCGTGCCGTCGGTCATCGGATTGAGACCAAGCGTCGAATCGCGGATTGCCTTTTCAACAGCGCCAACCATCGATTTGTCCCAGACCGAAACCGACAGCATGCGCGGCTCGGGCACGGTAATGTTGGCGACTTGATTGATCGGCATTTGAGAACCGTAGGCATCAACCAGGATCGGATCGAGCAGGCTCGGTGAAGCCCGGCCCGTGCGCAAGCCTGCCAAGTCGCCCTGGAATGCGTGGATCGCACCGTCCATGCGGCGCCTCAGGTCGGCGAAGTCGAATTGCTGGCTCATTGTTCTTGTTTCCTTTCGCAGCCCGTTTACGCCTGCTTTTCGGTCACGAGCGTCGATCTTCCAGCACCTTTCAGGATTTGCTGGAAGCCGCCCCGCTCGTGAATCGAGAAGACAACAATGGGTATTTGATTCTCCCGCGTCAACGCTACGGCAGCGACGTCCATTATCGACAGGCCGCGCGCGATCACTTCGTCATGGGTCAGCCGGTCAAAGCGAACCGCATCCGCGTCCGTCATCGGATCGGCAGAGTAGATGCCGTCGACCTGCGTTCCCTTGAACAGCGCATCGGCGCCGATCTCGGCGGCCCGCAGCGCGGCTGCCGAGTCGGTCGTGAAGTATGGATTTCCCGTCCCGCCCGCACAGATGACAACCCGGCCCTGTTCGATGTTCCACATCGCCTTTCGTTGCGAAAAGCTTTCGCACAACTGCGGCATGGCGATGGCGGAAAGAACGACGGCGTCGACACCCTTCTTGACGAGCGACGTGCGCAAAGCCAACGAATTGATGACGGTTGCCAGCATGCCCATGTGGTCGCCGGTCACACGGTCACCGCCCTTCGAGGCAACCGCGACGCCGCGGAAGATATTGCCTCCGCCAATCACCACAGCGACTTGGACGCCCATGTCGACGGCATCCTTGATGTCGCCGGCGATCCGGTCGGCCACCTCGACATCGATACCGAAGCCCTGATTGCCCATCAGGGCTTCACCGGAGACTTTGAGCAGAACGCGTTTGAAGGTCGGATATACGGACATGCAGATGTGACCGATGCAGAGGAATTTGAGACCGGATACATGACGGGCACCGCGTTGTCACGCGGTGCCCGACTTGTCGAACAATAAATCCTGAAGTTGACGCAGCGGTACGTCAGCCTTTCGCCGCGGCAGCAACCTCGGCGGCGAAATCCGACTCTTCCTTTTCGATCCCTTCGCCAAGTGCGAAGCGGACGAAAGCACCAATCTTGGCAGGCGCGCCGATATCCTTCTCGGCTTCTGCCAGCGCCTTTTCCACGGTCAGATCCGGATTGATCACGAAGGCCTGCTTCACCAGGCAGACTTCCTCATAGAACTTGCGCAACCGGCCTTCGACCATCTTCTCGATGATGTTGTCCGGCTTGCCGGAAGCTCGCGCCTGATCGGAGAAGATCGAACGCTCACGTTCCACGGCGGCCGCGTCGAGATCGTCGACATCCAGCGCCATCGGGTTCGTGGCCGCAACATGCATGGCGATCTGGCGGCCGATTGCCCGCGCCGCGTCCTTGTCGCCTTCGGTTTCGATGGAGACCAGGACACCCAGCTTGCCGAGCCCGTCAGCGACAGAGTTGTGAACATAGGTCGCGACAGTGCCATCGAGGCGGGCCGAACGGCGCAGGGTCATGTTCTCGCCAATGGTAGCAACGGCATCGGTGATCGCATCGGCGATCGACTTGTCGACACCGGGATACGCAGCGGCACTAACCGCTTCGACAGTTCCATCGGTACCAAGTGCCACGGACGCCACGTTGCGAACGAGATCCTGAAACGCGTCGTTACGCGCGACAAAATCGGTCTCTGCGTTGACTTCCACAACAACCGCGCCGCTTTCGTTGGCGGCAACGCCGACCAGACCCTCGGCCGCGGTACGGCCCGACTTCTTGTCGGCCTTGGCGATACCCTTCTTGCGCAGCCAGTCGACCGCAGCCTCCAAGTCGCCGCCCGTTTCGGTCAGCGCGGTTTTGCAGTCCATCATGCCCGCGCCGGTCATGTCGCGGAGTTGTTTTACGAGAGATGCGGAAATGCTCATCGGTTAGCCTCATTCATATACGGCATGGCCGGACCGGCCGGTCCGGCAAAATTGCGCGCGGGGCAATCAGCATGCCCTGCGCCGATTCATGTAACGGTATGATGACCGCGCGGCTGGTTTGCGCCACACAGCCCCAATCGGTCAGGCTTGTGCGCCCGCTTCTTCGGCTGCGCCCGCTTCCGGAGCCGCTTCGGCTGCTTCGGCGAGAACTTCCTCGACCGGACCTTCCTCGGACGCGCCGATATCGACACCGGCCGCGCCCTGCTGGCGGGCGATACCGTCGATTGCGGCGCGAGAGATGAGATCGCAATAGAGCGCAATTGCACGAGCGGCGTCGTCGTTGCCGGGGATCGGGTAGTCGACCACATCCGGATCGCAGTTGCTGTCTACGATGGCGACGACCGGGATACCCAGACGCTTGGCTTCCTGGATCGCAATCGATTCCTTGTTGGTGTCGATCACGACCATCAGGTCGGGCGTGCCGCCCATGTCCTTGATGCCACCCAGCGCGCGGTCGAGTTTCTCGCGCTCGCGATCCAGGTTCAGGCGTTCCTTCTTGGTGAAGCCCTGCGCCTCAGCGGAAAGGATCTCGTCGACCTTGCGAAGCCGCTGAATCGAGTTGGAGATCGTCTTCCAGTTGGTCAGCATGCCGCCGAGCCAGCGCGCATTGACGTAATACTGGGCCGAACGGCCAGCAGCGTCGGCGACGATTTCCGAAGCCTGGCGCTTGGTGCCGACAAACAGCACACGGCCGCCGCCGGCGACGGTGTCGGAGACGACTTTCAGCGCCTGGTGCAGCAGCGGCACCGTTTGCGACAGGTCGATGATGTGAATGTTGTTGCGCGCACCGAAGATGTAGCGCGACATTTTCGGATTCCAGCGGTGTGTCTGGTGTCCGAAGTGAACGCCAGCTTCCAGGAGCTGGCGCATGCTGAATTCAGGCAAGGCCATTTCGTTTTCCTTTCCGGTTGAACCTCCACGAAGCGAAAAGCGGTTTCCCGCCACCGGTGGTCCGCGCGGATTTCTCCCGCGACAAACCAAACTTCGTGTGTGGAATGCGCGCGCGATAACGCATCGCGACGCCTAATGCAAGTGCGCCGCGGCAATCGCTGTCGTAACGGGCTTCGCCTTACTGGCAGTCTTCCAACGGGAACAGCTCCAGCGTCGCCAGTTCTCCGGTCAGGCTGAAATCGCCGTAATCCATGACGAGATCCCGGGTCACGCCGTTCCGGTACAGCTTGAACGAGATCGCGTATTCCGGAAGCATCTCGCCATCCGTCTCGCTGCTTTCATCGAAGTATGAAATCGACACATTGCGGAACGGATTGTCGCGCAAGGGCCCGGCGTTTTCCGCGTCACCGTCGGTGCCCGTCTTTTCCGGTCCGAGCACGACTGTCGTCGTCATGGTCTTGTCGCCATCGTCGGATCCGTCGAAAATCCGCTTCTCATAGACGGTTTCGCCAGCATCGGCACGCGCCAGCAGGTCGTTGATATGCGCTGTCGGAAACAGCGCTGTTTCCAGGACCAACTCTGTAGGCTCCGGTTTTCGCAACTCCACGACAAGCGAATCGTCCTCCAGCGAAGCTGAACCCGAAAGCTCGCGATCGAGCCTTTCGTCCACGAAGGTCTTGGTCACGAAGCGGAAGGTTTCACCCTCGCCATCCTCGTATGTCGATGTCTGCTGATCTGTCAGTCGGTCGCCGCTGCTTGAGCGGATGCGCGACACAAAACGATAGTTGGTTGTATATCCGTCGCATCGCGAGCCCTGGAACTCGTACACGATGCGGCCTTTCATCCCGATGATCCCGGAGCGATCGGACGCTTCATCCAGATCGATATCGTAGACGGCGCGATGTGGCGCCAGTTTCTGGGCGGCCGCAGGCTGCGTCGACAATGCAGCGACACAAACAGCCGCGCCCAACACACTGCGCATGAAGATGCGTGTCATATCGTGGTCCTGTTTCTTGCCGCGATTACATTTTTCTCATGGCGGAAGCGAGGCAAAAGTTGCATGACGACCGTCAATCCGATCCACGATCCACAAATATGCATGGGTAATCAGATGACATCGACTATCGAGCAGCGCCTGCGGGAAGCCGGCGTGGAACTGCCTGAAGCGGCCGCACCGGCCGCAAACTACGTTCCTGCGGTCATAACCGGCTCGACCCTCTACACATCCGGACAGCTGCCACTGCGCGACGGCTCGCTGATCGGTCGCGGCTTGCTGGGGCGCGATCTCGGCGTCGAGGAAGGCCGCGAGGCCGCAAAATGGTGCGCCGTCAACATCCTTGCGCAGGCCAAGACGGCGCTCGACGAGCTTTCGCGCATCGAGCGCATCGTCAAGATCTCGGTTTTTGTCGCATCCGCGCCCGATTTCACCGAACAGCACCTCGTCGCAAACGGCGCGTCCGATTTCCTGGTCGACATACTCGGCGATGCGGGCCGCCACGCCCGCGCTGCGGTTGGCATGGCGTCATTGCCGCTCAATGCACCGGTGGAAATCGAGGCCGTTATTCAGATCAAGGACTGACACTGTGCCCGACATCGATTTTCTGACCGCGCGGCCGATCGCGCATCGCGGGCTGCACGACGGCAATCGCGTACGCTACGAGAATTCGCTGGCCGCGGCGCAAGCCGCCGTCGACGCCAACTTCTCCATCGAGGTGGACCTGCAACTGTCCGCCGACGGCGAAGCGATCGTGTTTCACGACAAGACGCTCGAGCGGCTAACCAGCGAAACAGGGCCGGTCGCAGCCCGCGACTCAGCCGAACTCTTCGCGCTGAAACTTGGCGACACGCAGGAGCGCATTCCCTCGCTTCCCGATCTGCTGGACCTCGTCGACGGCCGGGTCGCTCTGGTGCTCGAGATGAAGAGCAATCCCGGCCACAGCCCGGAACTGGCGCAGGCCACCGCGCGTGCGTTGGAAGGCTATGACGGACCTGTCGCCGTCATGTCCTTTGCACACTCGCTGTTGGCGGCATGGCGCCAGACCGGCGCGCCGGCGCCTCTCGGCCTGACCGCCGAAGGCATTGGCACCAAGGCGTTGGAAGGCCACGAAGAGGCGTTCGCCTACGACATCGCCTTTCTGTCCTATCACGTGAAGGCGTTGCCCAACCCCTTCGTCGCCCATGTTCGCGAAAGCCGGCGCCTGCCGGTGATCAGTTGGACCGTGCGCACCGAGGAAGACATCGCCGCGACACGCACGCATGCCGATCAGATGACCTTCGAGGGTTTCGATCCGGACTTATGATGCCTATCTTGTTTGCTGTGCAACACGCGGTATCTCACCTCGCATGACGCGGCAAACGCAGGAACGGACACGCTTGGGCGCGGCGGTCGATGACAGCTATGTCATTCGGGTGCGCGAAAGCCTTGCCGATGTGGCTCGCCAGGATTGGGACCGCATGACCGGCGCGTCCCGCAATGGCGGTCCGGCGGTCTACAATCCGTTCATTTCCCACGCCTTCCTCACTGCGCTGGAAATCTCGGGCTGCGCGGTTGCCGACACCGGCTGGCTCGGCCAGCACCTGATCCTCGAAGACGCGGCAGGACATGCGCTCGCTGCCCTGCCCTGCTATCTGAAATCGCACAGCCAGGGCGAGTATGTCTTCGACCATGGCTGGGCCGACGCCTATGAGCGCGCAGGCGGGCGTTACTACCCCAAGCTGCAATGCTCCGTGCCGTTCACGCCCGCGACCGGACCGCGCCTGCTGGCATCCGACCGCATCGATGCGAATGCGGCGCGCCAGGCGCTTGCCGGCGGGCTCAAGACCCTGGCCGACAAGCTTGGCGTGTCTTCGGCCCATGTCACCTTCGCCACCGAAACCGACATGGCCGCCTTCGCCGAAGCCGACTACCTGCGCCGGACTGATCAGCAATTTCACTTCGAGAACAACGGCTTCGAGAGTTTCGACGTTTTTCTCGACACGCTCGCCTCGCGCAAGCGCAAGAACATCCGCCGCGAGCGGCGCACCGCCACGGAAAACGGCATCTCAATCGAGTGGCTCACCGGCCCGGCGATCGGCGAGGCGGCGCTGGACGCCTTCTACGAATTCTACATGGACACCGGCAGCCGCAAATGGGGCCGACCCTACCTCAACCGGCAGTTCTTCTCGCTCGTTGCCGAAGAGATGGCCGACGACATCCTGCTCGTTATGGCCAGGCGCGACGGCCGCTATGTTGCCGGGGCGATCAACTTTATCGGCGGCGACACGCTTTACGGACGGCACTGGGGATGCGTCGAAGACCATCCCTGCCTGCATTTCGAGATCTGCTACTACCAGGCCATTGATTTCGCCATCGCCAACAAGCTGCGCTTTGTCGAGGCCGGCGCGCAAGGCGAGCACAAGCTCGCCCGGGGCTATCTGCCGGTCACCACGCACTCCGCGCATTATATTCCCCATCCCGGCTTCCGGCGCGCCATATCGGACTACCTCGAACACGAACGCAGTGATATCGAACGCTTCGGCGAAGTCTTGCGGGACCACGCGCCGTTCAAAAAGCAAGAGTGAGCATCGGAGCGTATCGGGAAACAGGGAGACCGCGATGAGCGAAGCCTACGACAACGACAACGTCTTTGCGAAGATCCTGCGCGGCGAAATTCCGTCGCACAAGCTCTATGAGGACGACCACACCTTCGCTTTCATGGACATCATGCCGCGCGGCGACGGCCACTGCCTGGTGATCCCGAAAAGCCCGGCGCGCAACATTCTCGACGCCGAACCGGTTGTTCTCGCCCACGTCTCCGCTACGGTCCAGAAACTGTCGCGCGCGGTCATGGCCGCGTTTTCAGCCGATGGCGTGACCATCCAGCAGTTCAACGAACCGGCCGGCGGCCAAATCGTCTTTCACCTGCATGTCCACATCATCCCGCGTTTCGACGGGATCAAGCTGCGGCCGCATACCGGCGATATGGAAGACCAGGATGTGCTCGCCGCCAATGCGGAGAAGATCCGCCAGGCGCTGACAGCCTAGAAGCCGAGCAGCATTCCCGCCACCAGCAGGGACAGCGACACGCCGACGCCGACAGCGACACGCTGTCCGGCGGCAAGAAACGCCAGAAAGCCCAACGCGGCGCTCGCCGCGCGCAAACCCATCGTGCTTTCGGCAAGCGCGCCGGTTGGAAACAGCACCAGCTTGGCGATCACGGCGGCTACGAGCGATGTGGCCACAGCGCGCACGAATATGAAAGCCTGCGATGTCTCGTCCAGCCTGCGCCCCAGCAGGACACCGGCGAACCGCCAAATGTCGGTCGCCAACCAGCCTGCGATCAGGATGAACAGATAGGGCCACCACCAGAAATCGAAGCTCTGATACGTCATTGCGAGGGCGTTCCGGACGGTTTCCAGAAAGAGCCGATGGCAAACGCGGCGACACCGCCGATCAGGCCGGCAAGCAGCAGGTCGAACTCCGGTGCGACAAGGTGAAAGACCGGACTGAGCGCCATGCCCGTTAGCATCGCGATCTTGACGATGTGGTCGCGCGCCGTCGCCCACAACGATGTCAGGAAATAGATCGGCGTCAGGAAGAACAATGCGCCCAGCACGAGCGCCGGAAGCGCTGCCGATGTTATGTAGACCAGCGCCACGATCGTCGCATTCAGCGTGGTCAGCGTGACGGCAAACCCGGCGAAATAGACTGTCCGCCGCTCCGGCGGCGCACGGCGCATGCGCTCCATGGCGACGACCCATGCGGTCACGGCGACGAAATGCGACAGGATAAGCAACGTCGCGGTACGGGATTTCGGCCCGCGGACTTCCGGCACGAAGGTCGTCACCATCGGCATCAGCCGTGCCGATGACAGTGTCACCGCGAGGAATGTCGGCACCAGCGCCTGACCGGCATTGACCGCAGCCACCAGGACCACCTTCGCGGGCAGAGCCCAAACGAAAAACGTCATGAAAACGGCATGTTGCATCTCGATGCCGCTTTCCTTTGCGAAACCGGCGAAACCGACGAATGCCCCCATCAGGAACAGCGCCGGCAGTGAGATGATGTTCGCCATGCCGCGCGCGAACCAGAGCGCAGGGCTGCCGATGTCAGGACGCTCGATCTGACTTGCCATGCAACGCCGCTAACACGGTTGAGGTTGATTTGCGAGATTGTCCGGTGGACGAGCGCGGGCGGCCGGATCGCCGCCCGCGCCCGATCAGATTGCCAGCGGGTGGTCAGGAACCCTTGCGCGGCACCTTGGGAACCGATGGCTTCGACTTGGCTGCCGGCGGCTCTTCGTCGCCGCCCTCGTCCGGCGCGGCGTTGGCCTTTGCCGGCGGCGTCGGCTTCTTGGCCGTCGTCTTGCCGGCCGATGCCTTGTTGGCCGGTGTCTTGCGCGCCGTCTTCTTTTTCGGCTTCTCGCGCGGCTCCTCGGCCAGCGACTCGAGCTTCAGCTTCTCTTCGCCAAATTCGTCCTTCTCGACGGTGACCTTGACCGTTCCGCCCTTCTTGAGCTTGCCGAACAGCACTTCCTCGGCCAACGGCTTCTTGATGTGCTCCTGGATCACGCGGCCGAGCGGACGCGCACCCATCTTCTCGTCATAGCCCTTGTCGGCAAGCCAGCCGATAGCCTCCTTCGACAGGTCGAAGATGACACCACGATCCGAAAGCTGGGCTTCGAGCTGCATGACGAACTTCTCGACCACGCGATGGATGACCGGCACCGGCAGCGGCCCGAACGGCACGATCGAGTCGAGACGGTTGCGGAACTCCGGCGAGAACAGGCGGTTGATCGCCTCCACATCGTCGCCTTCGCGCTTAGAACTGCCGAAGCCGATGGCATTCTTTGCCATCTCCGAGGCACCGGCATTCGTCGTCATGATGATGATCGTGTTGCGGAAGTCGATCTGCTTGCCGTTGTTGTCGGTCAGCTTGCCATGGTCCATCACCTGCAACAGGATATTGAACAGGTCCGGATGCGCCTTCTCGATCTCGTCGAGCAGCAACACGCAGTGCGGATGCTGGTCGACCCCATCGGTCAACAGCCCGCCCTGGTCGAAGCCGACATAGCCGGGCGGTGCGCCGATCAGGCGCGAGACTGTGTGACGTTCCATGTATTCCGACATGTCGAAACGCAGCAGTTCGACGCCAAGCGACGCCGCAAGCTGGCGCGCCACTTCGGTCTTGCCGACACCCGTCGGGCCCGAGAACAGATAGGCGCCGATCGGCTTCTCCGGCTCGCGCAGGCCGGCGCGCGCCAGCTTGATCGCCGAAGCCAGCGACTCAATGGCAAGGTCCTGCCCGTAAACGACGCGCTTCAGCTCCTTCTCCAGATTGGCGAGCACTTCCTCGTCATTCTTGGAGACCGTCTTCGGCGGAATGCGCGCCATCGTGGCGATCGTTTCCTCGATCTCTTTCACGCCAATGGACTTTTTCCGCTTCGCCTCCGGCAGCAGCATCTGGCTGGCGCCGGTCTCGTCGACAACATCAATGGCCTTGTCGGGTAGCTTGCGGTCGTTGATGTAGCGTGCAGAAAGCTCGACCGCCGATTTGATCGCGTCGTCGGAGTACTTGATCTTGTGGAAGTCCTCGAAATAAGGCTTCAGGCCCTTCATGATCTCGATGGCGTCTTCCAGCGTCGGCTCGTTGACGTCGATCTTCTGGAAACGGCGCACCAGCGCGCGGTCCTTTTCGAAGAACTGCCGGTATTCCTTGTAGGTGGTCGATCCGATGCAACGGATCGCGCCGGTCGACAAGGCGGGCTTCAAAAGGTTCGAGGCGTCCATCGCCCCGCCCGAAGTCGCCCCAGCGCCAATCACCGTATGGATCTCGTCGATGAACAGCACCGCGCCCTCGAAATCCTCGAGTTCCTTGACCACCTGCTTGAGCCGTTCCTCGAAGTCGCCGCGATAACGCGTACCGGCCAGCAACGCGCCCATGTCGAGCGAGAAGATCGTCGAGGTCTTCAATACGTCGGGCACGTCGGCTTCCACGATGCGCTTGGCCAGCCCTTCGGCAATGGCGGTCTTGCCGACGCCGGGATCGCCGACATAAAGCGGATTGTTCTTGGAGCGACGGCACAGGATCTGGATCGTGCGGTTGATCTCCGCTGTGCGGCCGATCAGCGGGTCGATCTTGCCGATGCGCGCCTTCTCGTTGAGGTTGACGCAATAGGCCGACAAGGCGTCTTGTGCTTTCTTCTTGCCGTCTTCAGTGTCGCCTGCGCCGCTATCCGAACCGCCATGCTCCTCGGAGCCTTCTGCCGGCCGCGCCACCGACGCGCCGGGGCGTTTGGCGATACCATGCGCGATGTAGTTGACCGCGTCGTACCGCGTCATGTCCTGCTCCTGCAGGAAATAGGCTGCATGGCTTTCCCGCTCCGCGAAGATCGCGACCAGCACATTCGCGCCGGTCACTTCCTCGCGGCCGGACGACTGCACGTGAATAACCGCGCGCTGAATGACGCGCTGGAAACCGGCGGTCGGTTTGGCGTCCTCGTCATAGCCGGTGACGAGGTTTTCCAGTTCGGTGTCGACATATTCGAGAACGGTCTTGCGCAGCGCTTCGACATCGACACTGCAGGCGTCCATGACCGCCTTCGCATCCTGATCGTCCATCAGCGCCAGCAGCAGATGCTCCAGCGTGGCGTATTCGTGCTCGCGCTCGTTTGCATAGGTCAGTGCCTGATGGAGCGACTTTTCGAGACTTGCGGTAAAGGTCGGCATTACTTCTTCTCCATCACGCATTGCAGCGGGTGCTGGTTCTGGCGGGCGAAATCCATGACCTGGGTCACTTTCGTTTCAGCCACCTCGTAGGTGTAGATGCCGCACTCGCCGACGCCGTGGTTGTGCACATGCAGCATGATCCGCGTCGCCTGCTCACGGTCTTTCTGGAAGAACCGTTCGAGCACATGAACCACGAACTCCATCGGCGTGTAATCGTCGTTCAGCAAAAGCACGCGATAGAGACTCGGTTTTTTGACCTTGGGCTTGGTGCGCGTAATGACGGCAGTGCCGCGACCCTTGCCCTCGTCGTCCTGTCCGTCTTCGGACTGCATGTGTGCCGGCGTTACGATCATTGTTGCCCTGTGTGGATGTCGCAGCGTACCCGGGATGGGCATCTTCTCCGTTACTTAGTATGCCGACTCTGGATTTTAAGCCCCGCGGGAGACCGCGCAAGCGATTGTTTCCAAGCACCCCGAAAACAAAAGGCCCGCGTGATCGCTCACGCGGGCCCGATGGGGTTCTGAACCGATGGTTCGCCTTACTTCGTGGCGTTGGCAACCGCCGTTTCATACGGCTTGTAGGCTTCCTTGGCCATGTCGGCGAAAAGTTCGCTCATCTTGGTGGCTTCGGCAACGAAAGCCTCATAGGTCGTCTTGGCGTATTCGGTCTGGACTTCCATGGCGGCTTCCAGGGTCTTGGCAGCTGCGAGCTTCTCGAAAGCGGCAGTGCTCTGCTCGTAGGACTTCTTGGAGTAGTCGGAAGCCTCGGAAGCGATCGACTGCAGACTCTTCGTCATCGCAGCATAGCTCTTCAGCGAGTTGTCCATCATTTCCTTGCCAATCTTGTTGGCGTCTTCGAACGTGTTCATCATGGCGGCACCTGTTTGGCGGATTGGTAGAGTGGATTACCTGTTTCCGGCCCGTTCGGACCGACATCTCTAATTTAGTGTGCACTGCACAATTTTTCAAGGGGTATCGCTGCGTTGCACAAGAAAACCGCCGCCTTTGCGATCACGAATTGAGTCATTTTCGCCGAATCCCGGTTACCTTCTGGTCACCATAAACCACTTGGTAACGACGCTTCGGTAGCTTTCGAACATTCGCGCCCGCCCAGCGGACGCCCCGCGTTTGTCAGTTGTAGGTGTGTCATCGTGTTTTCCAGCAAGTCGCTGCCGGCAAGCCAGTTCGTGCAAGCTCTCGCAGTCTTTGTAATGGCGGTCATGATCGCGGTCGGAATCGCCGGCACCGCTGAAGCCAATCCGAAATATGCATCCTTCATCATCGACGCCAACAGCGGCAAGGTCCTGCACAGCCGCCATGGCGACTCGCCGCGCTACCCTGCCTCGCTGACCAAAATGATGACGCTCTACATGCTGTTCGAGGCGATGGAGCAAGGCAAGGTCCGCAACAACACGCGCATCGTCATGTCACGCCACGCCGCTTCGATGCAGCCGTCGAAGCTTGGCATTCCCGCCGGCCGCGGCTTGACCGCCGAACAGGCGATCTACGCCCTCGTCACCAAGTCGGCCAATGATGTTGCGGCGGCTGTCGGCGAGCATCTCGGCGGCACCGAAAGCAACTTTGCCCGCATGATGACGGCAAAGGCGCGCGCGCTTGGCATGTCCAAGACGACATTCCGCAACGCCTCCGGCCTGCCGAATTCCCGGCAGATCACCACCGCACGCGACATGGCCACGCTTGGTATCGCCTTGCAGGAGCATTTCCCGCGGCAGTTCCGCTATTTCAAGGCCCGCAGTTTCAAGTTCGGCAAGGCGCAGTTCCGCAACCACAACCGCCTGCTTGGACAGGTTCGCGGCGTCGACGGCATCAAGACCGGCTACACGCGCGCGTCCGGCTTCAATCTGGTCACCTCCGTCAATGACAACGGCCGCAGCATTGTCGCTGTCGTGATGGGCGGCAAGAGCGGCGCCTCGCGCAATGCGCACATGCAAAAGCTGCTGGCGGCAAACGTCGCCAAGGGTTCCAAGCGCAAGCGCGGTCAGCTTGTCGCGCGCGCCGGCAATACGCGCTTCGACCTGCCGGGCACCACGGTTGCAGCGCTCGCCCCCAACAAGGTTCCCGTACCTGCCCCCGCGCAGCGTGAAACCATTGCTTTCGCCGAAGCGCAGAAGCCTGCTGCTCCGGTTGCCGCGGCTGCCGTGCCGCGTCCGTCCGTTCCGGTCGACACGATTTCCACCGGATCGACGCCGAGCCGCGTCGGCTGGGTGATCCAGATCGCCGCGTTGCCGAGCGAGAATGAGGCGATCGACTATCTGCAAACCGCGCAGAACAGGGCCGCGTCCGTTCTCGGCGGCCGCGACCCGTACATCGAACAGTTCACCAAGGGCGGGACGTTATATCACCGCGCCCGGTTCGCCGGATTCCGCTCCAAATCGGAAGCCTGGGCGGCCTGCACGGCGCTGAAGAAGTACAAGTACTCCTGCCTCGCCTACGACAATTCCTGAGACTGCCGGACACCCGGTCGAATGCACGCTTGAGTTTGGTTCAGAGTATCAAGGGTCTTCATCAGCATGATCACGCAGCAAAACGTCCCGCGCCTCATTAACCCGCTGCGCCAAAAAGGCGTTGCCCCCGAGATCGGGGTGAACGCGCTGCATCAGGCTACGATGCGCCTGGCGGACCTGCGCAACGGTCGCTCCCGGCTCAAGCCCAAGGATCTTGTAGGCCTCTTGCTCTGTCATGGCGCCCGAGTGGTAAGGGCCGGAATGCCGCGCGCCAATATCCGGGTCCACGTCGTCACGCCAGCCCGGCGATCGGCGGTCAAGATACGCCTCTAGCAACTCCGCGCTCTCGCGGTCATCGGCGAGCGCCATTGCCAGTTGCCGCAATTCGGCGTCGCTCAGATCGTCCAGTGCGCGCCCCTCGAACGGGCCGACCAGCACCAGTCCGTTCATGTCGCCCGTGTCGTGATCGAGTTCCATCTCCAGCCATGCCGAGCGCACCGTCGAACGTTGGCCCGGTGTGTGCTGATAGGCCTGCGCGCGGCGCTGACGCCCCCACCAAGCCAATGCCAGCATGATCAGCGGCGCGCCCGCGCCGAAACGGCCTGCAACCGCCAGCAGCAAACCGGCCAGCGCAACCAGCAGCGGGCCGGATCCGCGCAGAATGGCGGCGATCCGCGCCGGCGGCGCCGACATGAAGTAAAGCACCGCCAACACGAGAAAGGCAGCCAGGCCGATCAGGACAATCAACGTACTCATTTGCCGTTTCCGCCGGAAAGCTGCTCAATTAGCAGACGGTCTGACGGCGAATTGCGCGACTGCAGCGCCTTCACGCCGCCCGCCGCATACACCGCCACCGATGACAACAATCTTGCAAGAACCGATGCGGACGACCGGTCGAAGCGGAACCAGCCGCCCTTGGTAACCCGCGCGATCTCGCGGAACGCGGCCTCGGCTACCGGATCGTGGCCTTCCTGAAACAGGAATACCGGAACGCCACGCAATCCGAGTTCACCGGCCATCTGCACGAGATCGTCGATGCTCTCTTCCATCGCGTCACCGATATAGACAAGCGCGTTGATCCTGTCGCGCGCCTGTTCCTTTGTGGCGTGCTTCAGGACCTTGCGGATCTGGGTATGCCCGCCGCGGCACTCGATCCGCGACATGATCGCGGCCAGCGACGCGCCGTCGCTCGCCCATTTCGACGCCCGGCATTCGTTGAGACCGCGAAAATACACCAGCTGCATCAGGAGATTCCCGACACCGGATACGCTCTGGAACATCTGACCCTGAATGCCGCAAGCCAGATCCCAGGTCGGTTGGCGGCTCATCGTCGCGTCGAGCGCCAGCACGATCCTGCCTGCGCCGCCTCCCGGTCTCTCGGCAGCCTTGGCGGCATCAAGAAAAGCCGAAATCTCCGAGCGCGATGATCGGCTCTGAGGCGGCGCCGGACTGTTCTTCTTGGAAATCGAATTGCCCATAGCGAAAATGTGGCGTTTTCTGACCGACTTGCAAGCACCAAGACTGGCACTGGCCACCGTCTCAGATCAAGCCGAGATCTGCCAGTTCGCTGCGCATGTCGGCGGGCAACGTGTCCAGCCCTTCGCCGTCGCCGCCCAGATCGGCCGGCGCGTCGTCCTGCTTCAGATAGCGCCAGCCCTGAAATGGCCGCCGCGGCTGCGACTGGGTAAGGACGAGTTTCGGCTCCAGCACGATGTCGCAGCGCGACGTTCCCTCCCCATCCACGAACGGGCGAATGGCCTCGATGCGCTGCCGGCACTGAATACGCCCCTTGATCACCCAGTAGAGCGATCCCTCGCCCTCGATCTCGTCGGCGCGCTTCGGAACCATCCTGGTCGTATGGCAGTATTCCGGCGTCATGCCAGCTGCACGCTGGCGTGCGCTGCGGGTTTCGATATAGCCACGCAGTTCCTCCACGGTGTCGACGCCGACACACAGCTTGACGATATTCAGTGCCATCCTTCGGGTTTATGGCGGCGGCGTGTCAGGTCAAGCCGCCGCAGCGGAAGTCGCCGGCCTGTCGCTCAGCATTCCACAACATTGACGGCAAGGCCGCCCTGGCTGGTTTCCTTGTAGCGCTCGTTCATGTCGATCCCTGTCTGGCGCATGGTTTCCACACAGGCATCGAGCGGCACGAAATGCGTTCCGTCGCCCTTGAGCGCCAGTGACGCCGCTGTCACCGCCTTGACCGCGCCAAGCGCGTTGCGTTCGATACATGGAACCTGCACCAGGCCGCCGACCGGATCGCAGGTCATGCCGAGATGATGTTCGAGCGCGATCTCGGCGGCATTCTCCACCTGCATGGGCGTGCCGCCCAGCACCTCGGCCAACCCCGCCGCCGCCATCGCCGCCGCGCTTCCGACCTCGCCCTGGCAGCCGACCTCGGCGCCGGAAATCGAGGCGTTGTGCTTGATCAGCCCGCCGATCGCCGCCGAGGTGAGCAGGAAGTTCCGCACGTCTTCACGGTCGGTGATCTCGTGGAACTTGAGCATGTATTTCAGCACAGCGGGCACCACGCCTGCCGCGCCATTGGTCGGCGCAGTGACGACGCGGCCGCCCGACGCATTCTCTTCGTTGACCGCCATCGCAAAGACGGACATCCAGTCATTGGCGATCATCGGGTTCGGCTGGTTGGACTGCCATTCGCCAAGCAGCCGCTCGTGAATTTGGCGCGCCCGCCGCTTCACCTTGAGACCGCCCGGCATGATTCCTTCGCCGCGCAGGCCGCGTTCGATGCAGCCATCCATCGCGTCCCAGATCGCGTCGAGTTCGTCGTTCAGTTCCACTCGGCCGCGCAACGTCTCCTCGTTGGCGCGCTTCATCTGGGCGATCGAAAGACCGCTCTTGCGCGCCATGTCGAGCATTTCCTGCGCGTTGCGGAACGGATAAGGCACCCCGCTCGGACGTTCCTCGGCCGTTGTCTCCGCCTTCAGCCGGGTCAGTTCGTCCTCGGTCACGACGAAACCGCCGCCAATAGAGTAGTAGACACGGCGCAACAGCACATGACCGTCGCTGTCATGGGCCGAGAAGCTCATGCCGTTGGCGTGGCCGGGAAGCGGCGTCTTGCGGTCGAATGCAAGATCGGTATCCGGATCGAAGCGATAACCGGGATGCCCTGAAGGCGAGACTGTCTTGGTCGACCGGATGCGCGAGAGGATACCGTCGATCTCGTCCGGATCGATGTTGTCCGGCTCGTGTCCGTCGAGACCCAGGATGACGGCGCGGTCGGTAGCATGGCCGACGCCGGTAAACGCCAGCGATCCGTGCAGGGATGCCGACAAGGCGGCAACCTCGACACCTGCCGGCCGCGGCCATTCGCCGTCCCTTACCTCTGCCAGGAACCGTCCCGCCGCCGACATAGGCCCCATCGTGTGCGAAGACGATGGCCCGATACCAACCTTGTAGAGCTCGAAAACGGACAGAAACATCAACTCTTCCCCGACAAAACGTGCGCAACCCTATCAAACGGGCGAAATGCGACGAATGCGGTACCCGACGCGCGATAGCCGTCAAACGACATCGCGCGCCGGGGTCAAGCTTCAGAATGTTCTGATTATTTCGGCAGGACCGAGGCGACGTCCGCGCCGCTCGGCATACCTGTCAGATAGATAAGTGCCATTACGCATGCAAAGGCTGCCACTGCCCAGGCGGTCGTGCCCCAGCAGGACTTTTGGATACCGTCATCCATTCGGATATTGCCCCTGTTCAATTGCCGCCGCGGTCAACCCGCGTTGCTCGGCAGGCGGGCGTATACGCTTTCTTAATCTTCATCGCAATCGCAAAACGGAGCCGCCGATGTGGAAAAAAGTATGATTGTGAATCGAGGCGCCGGAGACATCGATTCATCCGCTCCCACCATCGCCATGAGGCGCGTTACCGCTCGGTGCTCGCGATCCGCCCGGTCATGCCGTAGACCTGCAACCCGATCCATTCGCGCATTGCGAGGCTGAGTTCGCCAAACGCATCAAGCGGATCGTCACGCCCGATGGAGAACCGCTCCTCGCCGCCCGTTCGGAAGTCCACCGGCCAGGGCATGACCGCCACGTCGAACAAGCGAAACGCGCCCATCGAACGCGGCATGTGAAAGGCGGAGGTCACCAGCAGCCACCGCCCGCTTCGCCCTTCGGGAAGCATGGCCGCCGTCAATTGTGCATTCTCGTAGGTGTTGAGCGAATGCGCCTCCAGAATGAGCCGCCGCCGGTCGATGCCAAACGACCCGAAGAAGCGCACCGCAACCGATGCATCCCCTTCCGTCTTGCCGATCAGCGATGCATCGCCGCCCGTCACGACAACAGGCGCATCGCCGTACCGTTTGGCGAGTCGCACCGCTTCTGTGAACCGGTCGCCCGCCTCTCCCAGCTCGAAACCACCGCGAAAACGGGTGACGTGGCCGTCGAACGCGCCGCCCAGCACGATGATGCCGGCGACGTCTTCCGCAGCCGGTTCGGCACTTGGCCGCGGAAACCGGTTCTCCAGCGGTTGCAGCGCCAATCGGCCGAGATTGGTCTGGGCACTGGCAACCAGGATGGCCAACCCCGTCAGTGCCGCTGCCACAGCCCAGATGCGCCAGCCCGTCAGGGCGAAGACCGCACTGGCCAGGAGGCAGAGCCCGATCAAGCCGAGGGGCTGGATCACCAACCAGCCGATCTTGGAAATCAGAAAGAACAATGTCGATACCCCGTTCAGGACCCCGGCAAGTCTTAGGCGCGTTGCATCGTCAGCGGCAAACTTTTTCCTTTCCCTCGGCGGCAGCTTGCCGATAGCCTCGCGGCGAAAACGGACAAGATGCGCATGACATCCCAGCAGGACACCACCCGACGGCTTCGCATCGATGCGATCGACGTCGCGCGCGGCGTCGCGCTTGTCGCGATGGCGGTCTATCACTTCTGCTGGGACCTCGAGTTCTTCGGCTATCTCGCGCAGGGCACAGCGGCAACCGGCCCGCTGAAGTGGTTCGCGCGTTCCATTGCCTCGAGCTTCCTGTTCCTGGTCGGTGTCAGCCTTGTGCTTGCCCATGCCGGCGGCCCGCAAGGCGCGGCGTTCATTCGCCGGTTTGCCAAGATTGCCGCGGCTGCGGCGGTCATCACGGTCGCGACCTATTGGTTCACGCCCGGCGCTTTTGTGTTCTTCGGCATCCTGCACCACATCGCGTTGGCGAGCGTGCTCGGTCTGGCCTTCCTTCGGCTTTCGCCGGTCGTCGTGCTTGTTTGCGCCGCCGTCGTCCTGTCGCTGCCGCTTTTTTTCCGCGCGGAAGCGTTCGGTCATCCCGTGCTGTTGTGGACAGGCCTCGCGCCGACACTTCCGCGCTCCAATGACTACGTGCCCCTGTTTCCCTGGTTCGCCATGGTGCTGGTCGGTATCGCCGCTACCGGATTTGCGCAGCGTGCGGGGTTTTTGACGCGGATGTCGGAGACAAGCGCCGGCAGCACGCCACCGGTCCGGGTGCTGCGCTTTCTTGGACACCACAGTCTCGCGACCTACTTGCTGCACCAGCCTGTCCTTATTGCCGGTATTTATCTGTTTTCCCTTGTTTCGCCTGCCGAACGGTCATTGGTGGACGACAACCTTGCTGCCTGCCAGCGCAGTTGCACAGAGCAGGGCGACAGCAGCTTTTGTACGAACTATTGCGGCTGCGCGATTTCGAAGCTCGATCTCGAGGGCTTGCTGGAACCGCTCAGTCGCGGTGAAATAACGCCGGAAAGCGAACCGCGCATCATCACGATCACCCAGGACTGCGCATTCGAAGCCGAGAACGCCAATGACTGAAAACGATCCCCTTGTTGACCGTCCAAGCGCCTTTCCCTGGCCACCCGTGATCTACGCCGCCGCGCTGGTCGCCGGCTGGCTCCTGCATCTGGCTATCCCACTTCCGTGGATCGGCGGAATGGCGGCGGAAATCTTGTTTGCCGTCGGTGTGCTGGCGATATGTGGCGGCCTTGCGATCGACCTCGCTGCGATGCGCTATCTCGCCCGGGCAAAAACGACCGTGCTGCCGCACAGGCGCGCCGATCACCTGGTCACCGGAGGCATCTATGCCGTCACGCGCAACCCGATTTATCTGGGCAATACGCTGCTGGTGATCAGTGCCGGGCTCGTCTCGGGCATCGCGTGGTACTTCGTGCTGGCCTTCCTTGCCGCCTACGCGACGCAGCGGCTGGCCATTGCACGCGAAGAACGCCACCTCGAACTGCATTTCGGCAAGGCGTACCGGGACTACAAGAAACGCGTCAATCGCTGGATCTGACCGGCAAGCCCCGAATCACGAGGTCACGCGCAGTTCGGCAAGGCGGCCAAGACACGACTCTTCCACCTGTTCGAGTTCCGCCAGCGTGTCCTCGATGTCCTTGCGCTTCTGGCGCAACTCCTCGCGCTTTTCGGCCGCCTTGGTGATGATCGTCCTCAACTGGCCGACTTCGCCGGGCGGCGTCTTGTACATCTGGATGATTTCGCGGATCTCGGCGATCGAGAATCCAAGCCGCTTTCCGCGCAGGATCTGCTTGACCAGGACACGGTCGGCAGGCCGGAACAGACGCGTGCGACCACGTCTTACCGGCTGGATCAGTCCTTCGTCCTCGTAGAAGCGAAGCGTTCGGGTCGAGATACCGAATTCGCGCGTCAGCTCCGTGATCGTATAGTAGTCACGCATTGCTCCGAGTCGTTCCCCTATTGCGTCGGTCGCAAGCGGACTCTTGTAGAACTCTTACGTAAAAGTCAAATTTTCGCGCTGCCGGGCAGCCATCAACTGGCCGGAATCAGAAATCGAACCACCATGCCGCAAGGCCGAGAAACGCAAAGAAACCAACCACATCGGTGACAGTCGTCACGAATACGCTGGATGCGATGGCCGGGTCGGCCCCGGCCCGGTGGAGCAGCAACGGGATCAGGATCCCGGCGAGCGCGGCGCAGATCATGTTGACGACCATTGCCGCCGCGATCACTCCGCCCAGCCCCACGTCGAGGAACCAGACCGCCGCCACGACGCCGATAATCGCGGCAAACAGCAGCCCGTTGAGAATGCCCACCGTCAATTCGCGGCGAATGATACGCGCCGCATTGTAAATATCGATATCGCGTGTCGCCAGCGCGCGCACCGCGACAGTCATCGTCTGGGTGCCGGCATTGCCGCCCATCGAGGCGACGATCGGCATCAGGATCGCAAGCGCGACCATCTGTGAGATCGTCGCATCGAACAATCCGATCACCAGCGACGCGAGTACCGCCGTCGCGAGGTTGACCAGCAGCCACAGGAACCGCGATCTGGTCGTCTCGATGACCGAGTCCGACAGTTCCTCGTCGCCGACGCCGCCGAGCCGCCTGAGATCTTCTTCCGCCTCCTCCTGGATGACATCGACCACATCGTCGATGGTCAGGACGCCGACCAGCCTTTCGTTCTGATCGACGACGGCGGCCGAGAGCAGGTCGTATTGCTCGAACCGTTGCGCCGCTTCCTCCTGGTCCATCTCGGCGGGAATGGCATGCCGCGTCTCGTGCATGACATCCTCGATCTTGACCGGCCGCTTGGTGCGCAGGATGCGGTCGAGATCGACCGCGCCGACCAGGTGAAAGGTCGGGTCGATGACGAAAATCTGCGCAAAGCTGTTCGGCAAGTCGTCGCTATCGCGCATGTAGTCAATCGTCTGTCCGACCGACCAGTAAGGCGGCACCGCGACGAATTCGGTTTGCATGCGGCGGCCGGCGCTTTCTTCCGGATAGTCCAGCGACCGGCGCAGGCGAATGCGTTCGGTAAACGGCAGTTTCGCCAGAATCTCGGCCTGGTCGTCCTCTTCGAGGTCTTCCAGGATGTAGACGGCATCGTCCGAGTCGATTTCCTGGACGGCCTTGGCGATCTGCTCGTTGGGCAACGCCCCAACGATATCGAGGCGGATCGCCTCGTCGACCTCGGTGAGCGAGGCAAAGTCGAAGCGGTCGCCAAGCAGCCGGGCCAATTGCCGGCGCGCATCGTTTTCGAGCGCTTCCAGAAGATCGCCGAGTTCGGAAGCGTGCAGGTTTTCGACCGCGGCGGCGAGGCCGTCAGCGTTGCCGCTTTCGATTTGCCCCGAGACGCGGTCCAGAAAATCGGCGCGGATCGAACCGTCATCGCTGTAGATGCCGGTGTCGTAGCCTTCGCCGCCGAATTCCTCTTCTGCAGCAGCTGGTTCAGCCAATCGATCTCTCCGATCTCGTCGTCCAGCCGCACAGTTACCCGGCGTTGATGAAAAAACAATCTCGACAGCCGGCCTGGTCGCGGAATTCTGGCGAAGCCGCCGGCGGTCCGCGCAACCCTATTTGCGGCCGAGCCGTTCGGGAACGTTGTCGATGCCGTGTGTTCCACCCGGCCCGCAACGCGACACGCGCTTGGCGGCCAGCCAGCTTCCCGCCAGCAGTCCGTGCCGTGCGATCGCCTCATAGGCATATTCGGAACAGGTTGGCATATGCCGGCAGGTGTTGCCGATGAAACCGGACAGCGTCAGCTGGTAGAGCCGCACCAGTCCGGTTCCCATTAGCCGGCCGGGTGTGCGCGGCCAGTCGCCCTGCCAGTTGCGGCTCCTGCGCGGCGGCGCGGTTTCCGGGGTTTGCGCGTGATGCTGACACATCTCAGGCGGCGCTCGCTCTGTCCTCGGCGATCTGGTCGAGCGCATCGACCACGGCGTCGAACACCAGCAGCGTCGAGGCGTGGCGCGCCTTGTAGTCCTTGACCGGCATGAGATACTTCAGATCGGCGAACCGCCCCGTCGGCGCCGGCCCGTCGGCTTTCAGCATGGCGATCATCTCCTCGCGCACCGTGCGCAGTTCGTCGGCCGACGCGCCGACAATGTTCGCCGCCATGATCGAGGACGCCGCCTGGCCAAGCGCGCATGCCTTGACCTCCTGCCCGTAGTCGCTGACCCGCTCGCCATCCATCTTCAGGTCGATGATTACCGTCGAGCCGCACAGCTTGGAGTGCGCCTTGGCGCTTGCGTCCGGCTCGCCAAGACGGTCGGTGCGGCCGATATTGCCGGCATATTCCAGCAGTTTGGAGTTGTAGATGTCGTCGATCACGCCCGGCTCCGCGTTTCCGGCCTGCAGACACACTGTTCGGCGAGGCACTGTTTTTTCTCCGCCGTTATCATATATGTTTTACAACAGAGCAGGAACAAGGCATACCCGAACCCGGCATTCCTGCCTGCTTGCAGCGCCTGACGGTCAAATCCGCAAAATCTGGCGTAAAGTGGTCCGTTCAACTCGTCCCGGCGTAGACCGGGACTACGGGAGACACTGAATTATGGATGCAATCATCGCAAAGTTCCCCAAGGCCTCGGAAGCCGACGGTGCCGCCAAGGAAATCGTGCGGCCGACCCGCGAAGAAGCGGAAGCGGCAGTTCGCACACTCCTTCTTTGGGCCGGCGACGATCCGAATCGCGAGGGGCTGGTCGATACGCCCAAGCGCGTCGTCAACGCCTATCGCGAGTTATATGCCGGGTACGGCCAGAATGCCGCCGAAGAACTCGGCCGCACTTTCGAGGAGGTGGCCGGTTATAACGATGTCGTCCTGATCAAGGACATCCATTTCTACTCGCATTGCGAGCACCACATGGTGCCCGTCATCGGCAAAGCGCATGTTGCTTATCTGCCGGACGGCAAGGTCGTCGGCCTGTCGAAGATCGCCCGCGTGGTCGATATCTTCGCCCAGCGCCTTCAGACGCAGGAGGCGCTCACCGCGCAGATCGCCACGGCGATCCGCGACGCGCTCAAGCCGCGCGGCCTGGCGATCATGCTCGAGGCCGAACACATGTGCATGGCCATGCGCGGCATCCGCAAGCGCGGCGCGACGACGCTGACCACCACTTTCGAAGGCAGCTTCCGCGACAATCCGGAGGAGCAGGTTCGCTTCATGACGATGATCCGCTCGGGAATGACCGCTTGATTGGCATTGCGCCGCAACGTAAAGCCTCCGCATGGATCGCATGTCTAACCCTTTCCCCCCGCCCGGGCCAAAAATGGAACTGGAGACGGGCAACATCGTCAGCCCGCGGTTTTCATCCGACGGGCTGATTACGGCCGTCACCGTCGATGCGGTGGACAACACCGTCCTGATGGTCGCCCACATGAACGCCGAAACGCTCCGCCTGACCATCGAAACGGGGATCGCGCACTACTGGTCGCGTTCCCGCCAGTCGGTCTGGAAGAAGGGCGAAACCTCTGGCAACATCCAGACCGTCAAGGAGCTGCGCATCGACTGCGACCAGGATTGCGTCGTGCTGAAGGTGCGCGCCGAAGGCGATGGATCCAGCTGCCACACCGGGCGCCGCAGTTGTTTCTACCGTATTGTCAAACTGGCCGATGACGGCGAAGCGGAGCTTGTCTTCGACGAGACCGATACGCCCCGCTTCGACCCCGATGAAGTGTACGGCAAGGACCACTGACACCGGATTTCACGGAATAGACACGAATTCGGCGCACCCTTGCCTCGACGACAGGCTTGGAAACTGCGCCGAAACCTCATGGCCCTGAAACCGCTGACCCGCAAGAAAAACACTGCCCCCGGCAAGCCGGACACTCCGCTGCCCGACGACCGAAAGCCGGGGATCGCGGTAGCGCTCGGCGGCGGTTCGGCGCGCGGCTGGGCGCATATCGGCGTGCTGCGCGCGCTCGACGAAGTCGGCGTGAATATCGAGATGATCGCCGGAACCTCGATCGGCGCGCTGGTCGGCGGCTGCTATCTGGCCGGCAAGCTCGATCAACTCGAGCGCTTCGCCCGCTCGCTGACCCGCCGCCGCATGCTCGGGTTGCTCGATATCCAGTTCGCCGGCAGCGGCCTTTTCGGCGGCATGCGCCTCAACCGCGAGATGGAAGAGCACATGCGCGAAGTGCGCATCGAGGACCTGCCGCGCACCTTCGTCGCGATCGCCACCGAGATCGCCACCGGCCACGAAATCTGGCTCACCCATGGCGAACTGATCGCCGCGATGCGCGCATCCTATTCCCTGCCCGGCATTTTCGAGCCCGTCGAATGCAACGGCAAGATCCTGGTCGATGGGGCGCTGGTCAATCCGGTCCCTGTCTCGGTCTGCCGCGCTTATGAACAGCCGCGCGTGGTTGCGGTGAACCTCAACCACGACCTCTTCGGCCGTTCCGGCGTGGTCAAGCACGGCGCGCCGCGCGCCGAGATGAATGTGCGCGCCACCGACGACAAGGCACATGCCGAGGCAGACAAGCCTTCGCGCGCAGCGATACGGATGGGGATCACCGGCGTGATGGTGGAATCGTACAATATTATCCAGGATCGAATTTCGCGCGCCCGCCTCGCCGGCGACCCGCCCGACTATTCGCTTTATCCGCGATTGGCGGATATCGGCCTCGCCGACTTCCATCGCGCGTCGGAGGCGATTGATCGCGGCTACGAGACCGCGATGGCGCAGCTACCGGATCTCCAGCGGCTGCGCGAACTCACATAGGCATCGCTACGCGGACGTGATGTAGGAACGGATGTCCTCCGCTTCGCGTTCGATTTCCTCGATCCGCCGCTTGACGATGTCGCCGATCGACACGACGCCGACAAGCTTTCCATCCCGTTCGACCGGCAGGTGACGAAAGCGGCCCTTGGTCATCAGTTCCATCAACTGGGGAACCGTGGAATCCTCGGTGCAGGTCTGCACATCGCTGGTCATGATTTGCGATACCGGCTGATCGAGCACCGAGGCGCCGGTCCGGCAAATCGCCCGCACGACATCGCGCTCGGAAATAATACCCTTGATGACCTTGTCCGCCGTGGCAACAACCAGGGCCCCGACATTGTGTTCGGCAAGCGAGGACACCGCATCGGTAACTGTAGCGTCGAGCGGCAAAGTGAAAACATCCTGCCCCTTGTCGGATAGTATGTTCTTGACCATCATCGGCGATAACTCCTCATTTCGCAGACGGGCAGAATGCTTTGTGATTGCGATTTTTGCAAGAAAGCGGCCGGCAATGATCCATGCCGGTTCAGGCCCGCCGGTGATCGAAAGCGCCGATCAGCAGGAAGCCGGCCGCCAATCCGCCAAGGTGAGCTTCCCACGCAATGCCCGGGCTCTCGCCGAAGAAACCGAAGAACCCGCTGCCAACTGCAATGTTGAGGATCACCCACACGGCGAGAAACGGAAAAACGCGGCGGCTGTTCAACGTCTGACCGATGGACAGAAGCGGACCGTCAAACCCGCGCCTCGGCGCGGCGCGGTTGGCGCGCAGCCCATAGCGGGCGGCTGCTCCCAGAAAACCGGAAACCGCCCCCGACGCGCCAATCACCGGCACCGGACTGCCATAATAGACAATCAGGTGTGTCAGGGCCGCAAATGCGGCGGTCACCAGCCAGAACAGCAGGCTGCGCAGACCGCCGATCCGAAACGCGACCGGCGAGCCGAAAACCGCGAGCCACACAAGGTTGAGACCGAGATGGGTCCAGACGCCATGCAGGAAGGCATAGGTCACCGGAGAAAAAAGCGTCGGCATGTCGAGTGTCAAAATGTCCGGGCGGTAGCGCAGCGGAAAGAAAGCGGCATGCACGAAAAGCCATTGTTCGGCATTCGTCGAAATCCAGCCTCGCAGCAGATGCACCGCGACGCAAATGAGCGAAACGACGACGATCACCGGCGCGAGATTGAACACCGGTTGCGGTGTCCGGCCAGTCCCGCTGCCCGGCCCGGCTTCGCGCCCCGTCTCGTCATGGCTTGTTTCGTTCTCCGGCGTCGTCATGTTCTGCGGCCTGCCCTTCTGTGCGGGAATTTCGTGCGGCTTGGCAATAGACGACATCTCGGCCAAAAAAAAAGCCATTCAAGCCCTTGGCTTGAATGGCTGGACGGATCCCCATCCATCATAAGAAACTGTGATGTGAAACGGGTCGCCCCGTTGAGGAGACTATGCACGATACAACTCGAGACCGCAACCGTAAGGCTTGATTAACCTTAATTCCGCCGACGTTTCCAAACTGGCCCGCGACATGCTGCCCTCACCGGCAGGAGCGGTTTGCGCACCGGACTGTTCCAGAATGGGACAACCACCCGGCATCGTCGGCGGAGGCTTTAAGGAAATGCGTCACAAGGAAACGGTGAAACTGTACCGTTACTGGAATGAGCTGCGCGGCGCCCGCGCGGCGCCGGAACGCCGCGAGATTTCGCCAGCCGCGCTCGGCAACCTGCTTTCCGGTGTCATGTTGATCAAGTGCGACGATCAGGGAGACCCAGTTTTCCGGCTTGTCGGTTCCAGAATGTGCGCGCTCAAGTGCCGCGAACTGCGCGGCGAATCGCTTGCCGTCGCATTCATTCCGAAGGACCGCAGAAATGTGCAGAAAATCGCCGGTTCTGTGGTTCGCCAGGGACTGATCGCCGTGCTGGACACGGAAGCCCGGTTCTTTGGCGGCCAATCTTGCGACTTCGAACTCGCACTGTTTCCGTTGGCCGGCACCGGCCCCGACCTTCTCGGAATCATCTCGTCACCGAAGGAATCGCTTTGGCTCGGAACGGAATGCACCGAGCTGGAAATACGCGGTATCCGTTACATCGATCCCGACGCCGGGCTGCTCAATCTCCAGAATCGCCCGTCGATACCGATAGACCGGCGATCTGCGGGCCAGGCGTCGCAAACAGCGTCTTCTGGTCAGTCGCGTATTGCGCGATTTGATGCGCCCCCACGCACGCCGCGCGTGTTTCGCGTTCTCGATGGCGGCAAGAAATGACCGGGATTGCCGCGCAATAAACTGATAAAATAACGTCCCGTTAACCAGCTCAACCCTATCCTCGCAGCCATACATTGCATCTTTGCGGACGACTCGATGCTCGGGGCACAGCAACAAAAATTCGATCATGATCGTCGCCAGTTTCAGCGGGTGAAGGTTCGCTTGCACGGGCGGCTCATGCTTTCCGACCGTTCCGAGCACAGATGTGAAGTCACCGACATGTCGCCCGGCGGCGCAACGATCGCCACTGAAGGCGCCGGCAAGGCCGGCGAGCGGGTCATTGCGTATATCGATCACATCGGTCGAATCGAGGGCAAGATCATCCGCACCAAGTCTGACGGCTTTGCGCTTGAACTGAACACGACGCCGCGCAAGCGCGCCAAGCTGGCGGCGCAGCTGACTTGGCTGGCCAACAAGCATGAACTCGATCTTCCCGAAGACCGCCGCCACGAACGCGTCGCCCCGCGCAACTCGGCAGGCGTGCTGACCCTCGACGACGGGCGGCAGTATCGTTGCCGCATCATAGACCTTTCACTCTCCGGCGCCGCCGTCGAATTGAACGTCCGCCCGGCCCTTGGCTCGCAAGTCACGCTCGGCAACATGCGCGGACAGGTCGTCCGGCACTTCGACGAAGGCGTTGCCATCGAGTTCGCGGTTATCCAACGCCGCGAGACGCTGAACGAATATCTCAGCTAAAATCACGCGCCATTCCCGATTGCCCAGCCCCGCGATCTGCGGGGCTTTTTGATTGGCCTCTGCGCAGATCGACGCGGCCGCGCCATAGCCGCTAAAATTTTCACAAAATCTAAGACAAGTTAAACGCAAATATTACTCATAATATAGATTAATCAAAACTGCATTCGATTCAATTCGATCTGCAGTACTTCGCGATAAATAAAAACATAAGTGCCATCTTACCTCGCAACGGGGAGATGGTCATATGAGCAATACATCAAAAAGACTTCGGGGCTTTTTATTCTTGGCATCGCTGGTGGCGCTGGCCTCGGCTTCTGTTGCCGCGCATGCCGCGCCGATGAAGCTCGGCCGGGTCACCAGCCAGCCGATCGGCCATTACGAATTCTGTCAGCAGGTGCCCGAGGAATGCCGGCGCATCGGCAATCCGGGCGGCGCGGACCGCCTTACGCATCGCAACTGGCGCAAACTGGTCGAAATCAACTCACGCATCAACCGCACCATCGCGCCCCGCACGGACCGCGAGATGTGGGGCGTTGAGGAACTGTGGTCATACCCGGTCGATTTCGGCGACTGCGAGGACTACGTCCTGCTGAAGCGTCATGAACTGGTCCAGGCGGGCTTTCATCCCGCCAACCTCCTGATCACCGTGGTCATGCAACCCAATGGCGAAGGCCATGCAGTCCTGACCGTCAGGACCGATCACGGCGACTTCGTTCTCGACAACCTTGTCGGCGAGGTCCTTGACTGGCGCGACACGCGCTATCGCTATCTCAAACGACAGTCATCGGCACATGCCGGCAAATGGGTGTCGATCATCGATGAAAGGACGATTGTCGCGAGCCGCTAGGCCAACACAACGTTCTCACGAGGTCCCGGTCGGGTCCCCAACCATCCCATCCCCAACGACCGGGATTGAAGCCGGCCATCATTAATGGCCGGCTTCGCCTTTTCTATCATCCGGAAATCTCCAGACCCGCCGCGAATCGCCTGGCGTTCTGGACGTAGCTCTCGGCCGACCACTGCAGTTGCGCGATTGCCGTTTCGTCGAGTTGCCGCGCGACACGGGCCGGCGAACCGAGAATAAGGCTGCTTGGCGGGAACGATTTGCCCTCCGTCACCAGCGCGCCCGCCCCGACAAGGCAGTTGTCGCCGATGGTCACGCCGTTCATGATGATCGCGCCGATCCCGATCAGGCAATTCCTGCCGATCGTGCAGCCATGCAGCACCGCCCGGTGGCCGATGGTGCAGCCCTCGCCGACCGTGAGCGGAAAACCCATGTCGGTATGCAGCACGCTGTGTTCCTGGACATTGCTGCGGCGGCCGATGACGATCGGCTCGTTGTCGCCGCGCAGTACCGCGCCGAACCAGATCCCGCTGTCCTGTCCCAGAGAGACGTTGCCGATGACGGCGGCATCGGCGGCGACGAAAGCCGGCCCCGCACCCTCCAGCGTCGGCGCCTTGTTATCGAGCGTGTAGATTGCCATCACGGCGTCCCCGTTTCCTGATTGCCGGCCGTCCTCTTGCCATCACGCGTGCAGCAAGGCAATCCGGCAACCCTCGATTGAAAGGACACCGAGCGCGGCGCACCATCCGAGCATGACCAGGGTTCCGAAAGTCATGTCCCGGATCGGGACACCGTCGCCGTCGCGCGCGCGTCCGTCCAGGGCCCTGAAAATCAGAACCGGGCCGACAAGGCAGAACACCGCGAAGGCGCGAACAAATCCGAAATGCGCCAGCGTTTCCCGGTCGAATGCTGGCAAGCGGCCGGAAAGGCCGCTCACCAGATGAAACATGGAGACCGCAACGGCCGCCCCCGCCGAAAGCAACAACAACACGAACATACGCCACCCGGTTAATCGAATGTTTACCATGAACATGCGGTGTAATGCACGTGCGATGCCACATTAACGTGTGCCGTTTCGGGACAGTTTGCCGATGAACGCGTCGATGACGCAAAAGCAGGATAGCTACGAAATCGTCCGGGGCCTGCCCTTCCTTGCGCGCCGGGCCCTGGTTGTGTTCGCAGTCCTGGCGGTGCTGTCGCTGGCAATCCTGGTTGCCGGCAAGATCTACGGCCGCACGCTGGTCCACGCCGGCCACACCACGTCGCTGCAGCGTTTCGAGGTCACGATCGGCAATGACGGCCTGCAGTTGCCGGCCAACATGATCCGCGACGAGGAACAACGCCGGCGTGGCCCTGCCCGGCGCATCGAACTCTATCTGCATTGGCCGACCATGTCCGGTTTCCGGCCAAACCTCGCCGCGGCCTTCAACGACGTCTCGCCGGAAACCAACGCCATCGTCTTTATTTCGGTGTTGCCGCGCGGCACGACGCACGACATGGCGGGCCGTTTCGAGGCTGTATACCGGAAGGTGATGCGTGGTGGGGCCACATCGGCCGCGCATGGCCTGACAAGTCACGCCCTGTCCCCCGACTATGGCTATATCGGCGAGCGCATCGTCTTCAGCGCGCCCGACATGCACACTGGAAAGCGTTTCGTCGCTCGCTGCCAGGACACGCAGTCAGACGAACAGGTCGTGCTCGCGCCATGCGCGATGGACATACACTTCGGTGATACGTTGGTGGCCGAGATCCGTTTCCCGTCCCGGCTGCTCGGCGACTGGCAGATGCTCAACCAGGCCCTGCCGCGTTTCCTCGACGGACTGCTGGCGCGGCCTTCCTAGGCGAAAGCCTTCTCCCGCCCTAGTCTTCTTCGAGGTCGAAATCCAGGATCGACATCGACAAGTCGTAGGAAATCTCGCCCTCGTCCTCGATCCGCGTCACCACACCCAGAAACTCCTCACCCGCATAGAGTTCGGCGGAGTCGGCGATACGCGGCCGCGCCTTGACCGCCAGACTGGCATTGTCGAACGTCCGCTGAAAGAAGCGTGTGAGTTTGGAGAGTTCTTCGGATGTCACGGATTGCTCCAGCGCTGGATCGGTTGATTGGCAATAGCAAGCCGAACGCAAACCACGATCCGCACGCCTATGCAAGGCACGATCCGAAACCGGCCGCCCATCGAGCGTCCGGCGTGGCTCACTTCCTGAGCATCTGGTCCATGGCGCGCGACGGTTCCATGCATCCCGAATCGCCGACAATACGCGCCGGAACGCCGGCAACCGTGGTCATCGGCGGCACCTCGTCCAGCACCACCGAACCGGCCGCCACCTTGCTGCATTTGCCGACGACGATGTTGCCGAGGATTTTCGCGCCCGCGCCGATCAGCACGCCGTCGGCGATCTTCGGATGCCGGTCGCTGCCTTCCTTGCCGGTTCCGCCAAGCGTGACCGAGTGCAAGATGGACACATTGTCGCCGATCGCCGCCGTCTCGCCGACCACCAGCCCCGTGGCATGGTCGAGGAAGATGCCGCGTCCCATCCGCGCCGCCGGGTTGATATCGGTCTGGTAGATGACCGAGGCACGGCTCTGCAGGTAGAGCGCGAAGTCGAGACGGCCCTGGCGCAGCAGCCAGTGCGCCAGCCGGTGCGTCTGAATCGCGTGAAAGCCCTTGAAATGCAGCAGCGGCTCGATGAACCGCGTGCAGGCCGGGTCGCGGTCATAGACCGCCTGCAGGTCGACGCGCACCACCTCGCCCCATGCCGGATCGTCCTGCAACATCTGCCGGAACGACTGGCGGATCAGGTCGGAGCGCAAATCCGGATGATCGAGGCGTTCGGAAATGCGATGGATGACCGCATCCTCCAGCGACTGCTGGTTGAGGATCGTCGAATGCATGAAGGCGCCAAGCACCGGGTCGTTGCGGATCGACGCCTCGGCGTCGCGGCGCACCGCGTGCCATATCGGATCGACCGCTTCCAGCTGTGCCGGGGATTGCAACTCGCGGTTATGAACCATCGGGATCTCCTGGACCGATCTTCCGGTTTCGCCGGTATGTAAGGCAAGCAGCCGCAAGTTTAAACACGACAGCCTGAATCCGCCGCATAAGAAATCCTGACAATTCGATCAAATCTCATTGAAGCGCATCCAGAAACTCCAACGCACCGGCCTTGAACATCCGGTCACCGACCGCCAGCATGTGGTCCCGTCCCTCAATATCGAGCGCCCTTGCATCGGGCATCAGCCGCGCCAGTTCGTGCGGCGAACCGGCGATATCGTCCTTGGTGCCGACGGACACCAGCGTCGGCGCGGCAATCGAACCCATCTGTTCGGGCGTCAGCTTCTTGCGCGATGTGCGGATGCAGGCGGCAAGCGCGATCCGGTCGCTGCCCGTCTGGTCTGCGAACACGCGAAACGCCCGGCTGCGCGCATCGGCGGCATCGTTCGCGCTGTCGGCCAGCAGCGCCGCCTCGATCCCTTCCCAGCTACCCAGCCCCTCGACCATGCCGATACCGAGTCCGCCGAAGATCAGCGACCGAACCGTCCCCGGCGCAGCCAGCGCCAGGAATGCGCTGATGCGCGCGCCCATCGAATAGCCCATCACATGGGCCTGCCCGATTTCCAGATACCGCAGCAGCGCCAGGCTGTCGCCGGCCATGATTTCGGGCGTGTAGGCGTCGGGGTCATGCAGTTTTTCGCTGTCGCCATGGCCGCGATTGTCGAGCGCGATGACGCGATAACCGGCGCCGGTCAGCGTCTTCACCCAGCCTGGTCCGACCCAGTTGACGGCCATCGAGGAGGCGAAACCGTGAATGAGCAGGATCGGGTCTGCGGCCGGATCGCCCTCGTCCATGAAGGACAGCGTCACACCCAGATTGTCGAATTTCGGCATCGGCGTTTCCAGTGATCGGGAATCGTCAAGTTTTTGTTGCCCAACGGCTACCAATTCCGCGTCCCCGCAGCTAGTGTGCGCTGCAATGCGGGGCAAGCCCCCGGTGGCAATTCAGTAGACAGGGACCGAGATGGCCAGCCATTCGATACCGCATTTCCACAACGACGCCGGCCACGCGAAGATCGAGATCGGCGTAAAGGAATTCATGTGCGTGGGCGCCCAGCCGCCTTACGATCACCCGCATGTCTATCTGGACATGGGTGACGCGACAGAGATCGTCTGCCCGTATTGCTCCACGCTCTACGTCTACAATCCCGATCTCGCCGCCAATGAGACCATTCCGGCCGGATGCGTCTACGAGGTCGTCGAAGACGCGGCCTGACCCGCGCGGTTGATCACCTTGTCCAGCAGTACAGTTTCCAGCAATACCGACATCACCATCGCCGGAGCCGGCATAGCCGGCTTGGTAACGGCGCTCGCGCTGGCCAAGTCCGGACGCCCCACCCGCATCGTCGAGGCTTTCGAGGAACCCGGCGAAATCGGTGCGGGCATCCAGCTAGCGCCCAACGCCACCAGCATTCTCGCCAGGCTCGGCGTGCTTGAGGCGGTCCAGGCCCGCGCCATCGCTCCGCGCTCGATCCGGCTGGGCGATGCGGCGACCAACAAAATCGTGCTGGAAATGCAGATCACCCCGGAATGGCTGAAGCGGATGGACGCGCCCTATCTGGCCGTGCATCGCGCCGCGCTGCATACCGCGCTCTACGACGCCGCCGTCGCCGAGCCGAATATCGAGTTGGTGACCGGGCACCGCATCGAAGGCATCGAGGAACGCGACGATGCGGTCCGGCTGAAGCTGGCGACCGCCGACGGCACGCGCGAACTGCAGGCCGGCACCCTGATCGGCGCCGACGGCATCTGGTCCAAGGTGCGTGCCGCGGTGCCGGCGTCCGGCAAGCCCGCGCCGACCGGACGTGTCGCCTGGCGCGCCATGGGCCCGGCGCCGGCCGGTTACGACGCCAGTTCGGTGACCGCTTGGATGGCGCCCAACGCCCATGTCATCGTCTACCCGATCCGCAACACCGACACGCTCAACATCGTCGCCGTGACCTCGGGCACCAGCCGCGAGCCACGTTGGGACCAGCCGGTCGTCGCCAAGGAATTGCGCCGGTTGATCGAAGGCGGCGGCAAGATGCTGGGCGTCAACATCTCCAAGGCGACCAGCTGGACGCTGTGGCCGTTGTTCCGCGTTCGCCCGGACGCGACCTGGCACACCGGCCGAATCGCGCTGATCGGCGACGCCGCGCACGGCATGGAGCCGTTTTCCGCCCAGGGCGCGGCCATGGCGATCGAGGACGGCTATGCGCTGGCCGCTTGCATGGCCCGCCAGCCGGATGACACGACAGCCGCTTTTGCGGCTTACCGGGCGCTGCGCTTGCCGCGGCTGGAACGCGTCGCCAAACGCACCGATTTCAACCGCTGGGTCTACCACCAGTCCGGCCCCGGCCGCTGGGCCCGCAACCGCTACATGGCCGCACGCGGCGGCCCGTCATTCCTCGAAAGTCTGGAATGGCTCTACGGCTACCGGGTGCCCGGCTAAGGCGAATTCCGCGTGAAACGGCTCGTCAGAATTGGACCTGCGTCTCCGACGGCCGGATGACCGATATCAGTTCAGCCGGAAGCTGATCTTGCCGTTGATCGAACGACATCGCCGGGCGAGACCGTTTCGCTGTCGCTGAAGGCGATCCCGTCGTCGAAGAAATAATAGAGCCCCTCGACACCGAATACGGCGCGCGCCGTCGAGCGCTTCCAGCTGGCCGTAGCAGATTGCCGGACCAAAAACTCGTCCTCGCTATTACATGGACGGGATTGTGATTTCCCGGCTCCTCAGGCTTTGGAAACAGCATGGGATGCCGTTGTATGAGTGTTTTCGCTCGATGTTGGTATTACTTGTGTTTTCAGGGCTGTGACGCGCCCGTGTCTCTTTTTCTATCCACCGCTCCCAAACCTCCCCTATCATCACTCCCGCCTTCTCACGGAAGTCTGTCGTGCACACCGGCTGATGGAGAGAGGGACGGTGCCTGCTGGGCGGTGCAGAGGTGCATTGCTGGGTGATGAACCCCCACGGCAGGGCGGCATGAAGCGGCGCGCACAGTCTTGTTTTCCCGGACTTTGATCCGGGCCGCCGACCGAAGCTGCAAGACCACCGAGCGGGCGGTCCGAGGATCGCTATACCTTTTAGACGTTGCGATGCTTTGACCGCCCGTCTTCCACTCGCGATGCCCCGGCTGGCACAGCCAGACCGGGAAAGCTTATCGCGAGCAGGAAAAAGTCTTTGATAAACCGGCTTCAGGAAACGAGGCGCGGCGGCGATGCCGCGCGCCCCCTTCATCCCCATGGAAGAGAAAGCGCGATTTCAGCGGTTTGGCCGCGCGGAGCGCAACGGCTTAGCGCTATGAATCGCAAGAGAAGGGGTTGGCGCTCGATGCGGAAGAAAAAACGAACCATTGCGGCGAGAAAATCCGCGCGCAGCGACTTCCCGGAAACGTTAAAGCGCGGAAACCCGCCCAAGCCCGAACTCCAGCGATTGCGCGAAAACCGTCCACATCCCGACGCCGATGCCGGCATCGCGCAACCGCCGTCCCGTCCAAACATTGCAGCCCTTGAGCGGCGAGAAACGTCCCTCCCCCTCGTAGTAGCGGTCGCCATAGCCCTGCGAGATATCGGGGATCGGGCGAATCTCGGCTCCGAAGGAGCGACGGATACCGCTGACCAGTCGGTCATACTGCGCCGGGCTGACATCGATGGCGTAGATGCCCTCGCGCGGCCCGATCTCGCCGAGCGGCAACACATGCATGACGCTGACATCGAAGGCCAGCGAGCGAATGGCGATACCCGGCGTCAGATCGGTGATTTCGAGCAGGCTGGTATAGGCGGTCTTCGATCCCCAGCCGAACGCCCAGTAGCGCACCGCGTCGTGGTCAACCGGATAATCGGCCGGATCGATCCCGAACCGCAGCAGCGTCTCGCCGTCTCGGTCCGGTAGCGCGATATCGGAATGAAACCCGTTCGAGAGGACATAGATACGCACCGGTTCCGCCGATGGTTCGGCGCGCGCACCGATCAGCGGCGACGGTAATGGAACCGCGCCCAGCAGAAATGCCATGACCAGTGCAATTGCGGCCGCAGCAAGCCACTTGAGGGCGCGCATCTGATCAATGCAGTATCTGGCTCAAGAACAGCTTGGTGCGCTCGTGTTGCGGATCGTCGAAGAACGCGTCCGGCACGTTCTGCTCGACGATCTGGCCCTGGTCCATGAAGATGACGCGGTTGGCGACCTGGCGCGCGAATCCCATCTCGTGGGTGACGCACAGCATGGTCATGCCTTCCTCGGCCAGCCCGACCATCGTGTCGAGCACCTCCTTGATCATCTCCGGATCAAGCGCCGAAGTCGGCTCGTCGAACAGCATGATGCGCGGGTTCATGCACAGCGACCGGGCGATCGCCACGCGCTGCTGCTGGCCGCCCGAGAGCTGGCCCGGATATTTGTGCGCCTGCTCGGGGATCTTGACCCGCGTCAGGAAATGCATCGCCCGTTCCTCGGCTTCCTTCTTCGGCATCTTGCGCACCCAGATCGGCGCCAGCGTGCAGTTTTCCAGGATCGTCAGATGCGGGAACAGGTTGAAATGCTGAAACACCATGCCGACTTCGCGGCGGATTTCATCGATCTTTTTCAGGTCGTTGGTCAGTTCGATCCCGTCGACGAGGATCTTGCCCTTCTGGTGTTCCTCCAGCCGGTTGATACAGCGGATCATGGTGGACTTGCCGGATCCCGAAGGGCCGCAGATGACGATCCGCTCGCCGCGCATAACCTTCAGGTTGATGTCGCGCAGCACGTGGAAATCGCCATACCACTTGTGCATGTCGTCGATTTCGATCGCCACATCGGTCTCGGAGACCATCATCTTGGAGCGATCGGCCTGGATCTCCTCGGTGGATACCGCGTTTTCAGACATGTTTTTTTGTCCCTACCGTTTGTGTCCGGTGTCGAGTTGCCGCTCCATGAACATGGAGTAGCGCGACATGCCGAAGCAGAAAATGAAATAGATGATGGCCGCGAAGAAATAGCCGGTCAGCGACTGCACCGGCGTCGACCACGCGGGGTCGGAATAAGACGACTGGATCTGCCCGAGGAAGTCGAACAGGCCGATGATCAGCACCAGCGTCGTATCCTTGAACAGGCCGATGAAGGTGTTGACGATGCCCGGAATGACCAGCTTGAGCGCCTGCGGCAGGATGATCATCCGCATCATCTGGCCCCAGTTGAGACCGAGCGCCATCGCACCCTCATACTGGCCCTTGGGCAACGCTTGCAGGCCGCCGCGCACCACTTCCGCCATATATGCCGACGAGAAAAGCGCCACGCCGATCAGGGCTCTCAGCAGCTTGTCGAAGGTAACGCCCTCCGGCAGGAACAGCGGCAGCATCACCGACGACATGAACAGCACCGTGATCAGCGGGACGCCGCGCCAGAACTCGATGAACACGATCGAGAAGAAACGCACGATCGGCAGCGCCGAGCGCCGTCCGAGCGCCAGCGCAATACCGAGTGGCAGCGACGCCGCGATACCCGTTACGGCGATCACCAGCGTCACCAGCAGTCCGCCCCAGACCTCGGTTTCGACATGCTCCATGCCGAAATTGATCCCGAGGATGAACAACAGGACGAACAGCGAGCCGAAAAGTATCGCCGTCGATACAAGCGCCGGCATCGGATCGGAATCCGATCCCTTGGCGAATGCGAACGCCGCGCCAAGCCCGATGATCGTCAGAATGGCCAGCGGGATGTAGAGCCCACCGACGGCGAAGTGGCCACCGGTCAGGAGAATGAGCGCGGCCAGCGGGAAGATCAGCACCATGAAGATGATGTTTTCGCGCTTGTAGGGTGCCGATGGCATCAACAGCGGCGCCAGACCGCCGAAGAACAGCAGGCCGACAATGTTGACGCGCCATTGCTCGGCATCCGGATAGCGCCCGTAGATGAACTGGTTGGCATAAGCGCCGACATAGGCCCAGCAGGCGCCGAACCATCCGTTCGGCAGGTCTCCGCCCTGCACCTCGGTCGCGCATGCCGCGCGGTTCTCGCCCGACCAGATCGCGTCGGTCACCATGAAGCTGATGACCGGTGGGATGATCACGAACAGGACATAAGCGCAGAACAATGTCAGGATCGAGTACGGGATCGACGAGAACAGGTTCTCGCGCAACCAGTGGACGATCCCCGTCGTGGCGACCGGCGCCGGTTGTTCCGGCAGCATTTCGCTGCGGACATAGGATCTGCCACCGCTTTTTGTCATATCGCTCATGACCTATCTCTCCACCAGCGCGACGCGGCTGTTATACCAGTTCATGAACAACGAGGTCAGCAGCGATATCGCCAGATATGTCAGCATTGTCAGCGAGATGATTTCCACCGCTTGGCCGGTCTGGTTCAGTGCCGTACCCGCAAACACCGATGTCAGTTCCGGATAGGCGATCGCCACCGCCAGCGACGAGTTCTTCGTCAGGTTGAGATACTGGCTGGTCAGCGGCGGAATGATGATCCGCAGCGCCTGCGGGATGATCACGAGACGCAGTGTCGGCCCGTTGCGCAGGCCGAGCGCATGCGAGGCTTCCGTCTGCCCGCGATTGACCGCCAAAATCCCGGCGCGCACGATCTCGGCGATGAAGGACGCCGTGTAGGTCGCCAGCGCCACCAGCATGGCGATATACTCGGGAATGATCGTCATGCCGCCGCGCGGCCGAAAACCGCCCATCTCCGGCACATCCCAGCTGAGCGGCGATCCCGAAAGGAAGAACACGATCAGCGGAAACAACACAATCAGCCCGAGACCGGTCATGAAAGACGGGAACGTCTGACCGGTCGCCATCTGCCGCATCCGCGCCCAGCGCGAGATGGCGTAGGCGGCGATACAGGCGATTATGAAGGCATAAAGCGTGTATTCCGCGCCGTCGCCCCAGATCGGTTTCGGTGCGAAATAGCCACGGTTGTTGAGCATGCCGAGCGGCCCGAATTCCAGGCCCTCGCGCGGCTGCGGCAGCAGGCGCAGCACGCCGAAATACCAGATGAATATCTGCAGCAGGAGCGGAATGTTGCGCAGTGCCTCGACATAGACAGTCGCCAGTCCGCTGACGAGCCAGTTCTTCGACAGCCTTGCGATGCCGACGATGAAGCCGAGGATCGTTGCCAGGATGATGCCGAAGAACGCAACGACGAGCGTGTTCAGCAGGCCGACGACATAGACCCTGCCATAGGTCGACGATGCCTGGCTGTACTCAAGCAGCGACTGGCTGATCGCGAAACCGGCATTGGTTCCAAGGAAGCCCCAACCCGAAGCGATTCCTGCGGCTTGCAGGTTGGCATTCATGTTGGACCAGCCGGTGTAGGCCAAATACACGATCAGCACTGTAAGGATGATCTGAAAAAGCCAGCCGCGGATTTCCGGATTGTTCAGAAGCGCGACGCGCGGCACTTCTTCTCCGGATCCATGCCGGGGGTCCGACGGTGTTACGTCGCTAACGGCCATGCCCACCCCAATCATTCGAAATTGCGATGGTGACAATCAGGAGAAACCGGAATGACGGTCCGGTCAAGCCCGCTCGCCACGATATCACTTGTCAAAAAATGATTTCGCCCGACTGCGGTCTGCAACCGGGCGAAACTCGAAGATCCTTAGCGGACCGGCGGGCCGTACATCAGGCCGCCCTTCGACCAGAGGGCGTTGACGCCGCGGGCGATGCCGAGATCGGTGTCCGGGCCGACATTGCGCTCGAAGATCTCGCCGTAGTTGCCGATGGCCTTGATCGCGTTCGCTGCCCAGTCGTTACCGAGGCCGATACCGGCGCCGAACTCGCCTTCAGCACCGAGCAGACGGCGCACCGACGGGTTGTCGCTGCCCATCATCTCGCCGACATTTTCCGACGTCACGCCGAGTTCCTCGGCATTGACGGTGGCGATATGGACCCACTTGACGATGTTGAACCACTGATCGTCGCCCTGACGGACAACCGGGCCGAGCGGCTCCTTGGAGATGATTTCCGGGAGAACCTTGTGCTCGCCGGGATTGGTCAGCTTCAGGCGCTGCGCATACAGGCCCGACTGGTCGGTGGTGTAGACGTCGCAGCGGCCGGCGTCATAAGCCGCGACCACCTCGTCGGCCTTCTCGAAGGCGACCAGTTCGTATTCCATGTTGTTGGCGCGGAAGTAGTCCGCGACGTTCAGCTCGGTGGTCGTGCCGGTGTTGGTGCAGACCGAAGCGCCGGACAATTCGAGCGCCGAGTTGATGTTCATGTCGGTGCGGACCATGAAGCCCTGGCCGTCATAGTAGTTGACGCCCGCAAAGTTCAGGCCGAGCTGCGTGTCGCGGCTCATGGTCCAAGTCGTGTTGCGCGACAGCAGGTCCACTTCGCCCGACTGCAGAGCGGTGAAGCGCTCTTTCGCCGAAAGCGGGGTGAACTTCACGGCATCGCCGTCGCCGAAGACGGCCGCCGCAACGCCGCGGCAAAGATCGACGTCCATACCGCTCCAGTTGCCGTCGGCATCCGGGTTGGAGAACCCAGGAAGACCCTGGCTCACGCCGCACTGAACGAATCCTTTCGCCTTGATATCGTCGAGCGTAGCCGCAGATGCGGTCGCCGCTGTAGCCAAAGCGGCGACGCCAAGCGCGCCCGTAAGGATCAGGTTTTTCATAGATCGAACCTCGTTTGCTCACATAGACTCTGTCGGGCATGAGCATCTGTCGCAACCATAGGTATAGCCGCGACCACGCAATGTATCTGATCGACACACTACTGACGCCTCCCTCCACACTTCGAAGACAAGGCGAAAAACGGCTAAGCGTCAAGGCGAAATGACACAATTCTGTAACGGAGCCGGCGATAGCGCCAAGCTAATCTTCCGTAACGTAAACTCTGGATGGCATTTTTTTACTAGTGAATAATGACGTAATCAAAGAGTTATGCTTTCAGCACCGGCAGCGCGGCATTTCCACGCAGCGTGAATACAGCGCTACGGCGCGCCAGCCATCGCGCGATGAGAAGAGCCAAGACAAACCCGAATGCGAAACCGCAAACGACGTCAGCCGGATAATGGGCGCCGGCGGGCAGCCGTGTACATGCCAGCAGGAACATTGCGGCAAGCACCGGCCATTTCCACTTCGGATGCCACAGAATGAGAATCGCCGCGAGCGAACCTGCAGTTGTCGAGTGGCCGGACGGAAAACTCTGAAACGCCGAATCGAATTGGAACGGATGAAATGCGTAAACGCCGAACTCGTCCATCACGCGCGGTCTGCCCCGGCCGATAAACTGCTTGGCGATGTTGGTCGCGATACCCGGAATGGCGATCGCGGCCAGAATGTAGCCAGCCTGCCCGTAAGCCGTCGCAAGCACACGCCGCGAACCGTGCCGCAGTTCCCCCCAATCGAGCAGCCCGATGACAGTCACGACAATGACTGCAGGAACGATGTACCAACCGGATTTGGCGACATCCGTTACGCTGGCCATGAAACGAAGCAATGCTGCGTCCGATTGATGCGCCGCTGGCTGAACATAGGGATCGAAGGCGCTGGCAAACAGTGTCGCGCACAATCCCGCAATCACCATGGATGTGATGTGGATGGACCAGACGGGCGGTGCGCCAGCCGCCGGCGGGCGCGCGAGACGTATCGCAAGCCGCCTGCTTGTCGATACGGCCTGTCGGGCCGCGAGACGACCAGCCGCGCCGGCTGTTGCCACCGCGCGCGACGCTGCACTTTCCAGTTGCCTGCCCTTGTCCACTGCAAATCACACCCGTGTCCGTGCCGGAGCGGGTATCCAATTCCTTGTGTTTACGCAAGAAATCGGTAACGCATCGCGACACCGAAGTCACAAGGAGAAAACGAAATGGCAAGCGGGTCGGACAAGGGATCCATCGGCATCAACACACGGCTTGCAAAAGCGGCCTACGATCCGCACGACTATTTCGGGTTCGTCAACCCGCCGGTTGTCCATGCCTCCACCGTCCTGGCGCCCGATGCTGAAACCAGAGACCGTCGCGACCAGCCCTATACCTATGGAACAAGCGGCACGCCGACGACCGAAGCACTATGCAAGGCGATCGACGAACTGGAAGGAAGCGCTGGCACGATCGCCGTTCCGTCCGGATTGGCCGCGGTCACGGTGCCGCTGCTCGGCTTCTTGTCGGCCGGCGATCATGCGCTGTTCGTCGACACCATCTATTTCCCGACGCGGCGCTTTGCCGATGGCATGCTGCGCCGCCTAGGCGTCGACGTCGAGTATTATCGCCCGGAAATCGGTGCCGGCATCGCGGATCTCGTCCGTCCGGAAACCAGAGTGATTTTCCTTGAGTCGCCCGCTTCCAACACCTTCGAGATGCAGGATGTGCCGGCGATCGTCGAGGTTGCGCGCAAGTCGGGTATCGTCACCATGCTCGACAACACCTGGGCCACGCCGCTGTTCTTCAAACCGCTCGATTTCGGTGTCGACATCTCGATCCACGCCGCGACCAAGTATCCAGGCGGTCATTCCGACGTTCTGCTCGGCACAGTTTCGGCAAACGAAGCATGCTGGCCACGCCTCTGGGATACCTTTCTGGCGCTCGGCGCCTGCGCCGGCCCGGACGATGTCTACCAGATTTTCCGGGGGCTGCGCACAATGGGCGTCCGGCTCGAACGGCACCAACAATCGGCGCTCGACATCGCCCGCTGGCTGGAGACCCATCCCGGTGTCGCTGAGGTACTGCACCCGGCGCTCGAAAGCCATCCAGGCCACGCCCTTTGGAAACGCGATTTCGGCGGCTCGAGTGGACTGTTCGGGATCGTGCTCGCCGACGGCGGCAAGGCGCAGGCTCACGCTTTCCTGAACGCGCTGGAGATCTTCGGGCTCGGCTCCTCCTGGGGCGGGTTCGAAAGCCTTGCCGTTTGGGTCGACCTGCGCGACCGTACCGTTTCGGCCCGTGATTACGCCGGCCCGGTCATTCGCCTGCAGATCGGCCTCGAAGACACCGCCGACCTGATGGCCGACATCGAGAAGGGCCTGCACGCCGCAGCCGCAGCCTGACGCCGGAAACACCAGCCTGATACTTCGCCCGGTCGCGCCTCGCGCGGCCGGGCGTTTTGTTGCGGGCCAATTTCATACCGTCGGCGCGAGCGGCTAGCGCGACGCGAGCAAATACCACGCTTCCCCTAGCGGAAACCCGCTTGACGTCCACACTTCTTTTGGAATATATATTCCATCGCGACCTGTTTTTTCCGTTTACATTCCACGTGATCCGGGGCAGCAGGACGCGGTTTCGATCAGTATGAAATGTGCTGAGCGAAATCCAGCTGGTCTCTAGGGGCCGGACCGGAGGAATTATTCAAAGCGGAGGAATGAGGATGAACCGTATACTCGCGGCACTGGGAATCGGCGCGGCGCTCGTTGCTGGTATAGCCATGCCGGCGCAGGCCGAAGGCGAACGCTACGTACTCGTCAGCCACGCGCCGGACAGCGACAGCTGGTGGAACACCATCAAGAACGCTATCGACGTTGCTGGCAGCCAGATGGGCGTTACCGTCGAATACCGCAATCCGCCAACCGGCGATCTCGCCGACATGGCCCGCATCATCGAACAAGCGACAGCGTCCAATCCGGACGGCATCATTGCCACCATTGCCGATTTCGACGTCCTTTCAGGGCCGCTGGGCAATGCCGTCGGCAAGGGCATTCCGGTGATCACGATCAATTCGGGTACGCAAGAGCAGTCGAAGCAGATCGGCGCGCTCATGCATGTCGGGCAGCCGGAATATGACGCCGGCAAGGGCGCTGGCGAAAAGGCAAAGGCCGCTGGCGTGACGAATTTCCTATGCGTCAATCATTACATCACCAACCCGGCCTCGGTTGAGCGCTGCCGCGGCTACGCGGACGCGCTTGGCGTCGATCTCGGCAGCCAGATGATTGATTCCGGCCAGGACCCGGCCGAAATCAAGTCGAAGGTTCTCGCCTATATGCAGGCGAACCCGGACACCAACGGCATCCTGACGCTTGGGCCTCTTTCGGCGCACCCGACGATCGCCGCGCTGGACGAAAGCGGCAAGGCCGGTACGATCCACTTCGGCACGTTCGACCTTTCGGGCGAAATCGCCGATGCAATCAAGGGCGATGTCATCGCTTTCGGAATCGACCAGCAGCCCTACTTGCAGGGCTATCTGCCGGTCGTCATTCTGACCAACCTCACCCGCTACGGTGTGGTGCCGGGCAACTCGATCAACTCCGGACCGGGCTTTGTGACCAAAGCCAATATCGGCTTGGTCGAGCAATACGCCGGCGAATACCGCTAGGCGTCAATCGGGGCGGCAGCGCGCGCCGCTGTCGCCCTTTCCGCACCTGCAAACGGATTCCGCGCCGACCAACAACGGTTCGTCGCATGAAGGAGGCTTGTCATGGCAACCGACGATACGAGCGCCAAGGCAATCGAGGAGGCGAAGGACGAGCGTCTTCAGAAAATATCGCCGTTGAGAAAGGCCTTGGTGCGGCCGGAGCTTGGTGCGATTTGCGGCGTCATTGTCGTCTTTGGTTTCTTCCTGGCCGTTGCCGGCTCCAGTGGGATGTTCGCGCCGGAGGGCATCATGAACTGGGGGGTCGTCTCCGCCCAGTTCGCGATTATCGCTGTCGGTGCATGCTTGCTGATGATCGCCGGCGAATTCGACCTCTCGGTTGGCTCGATGATCGGTTTTTCCGGCATCATCATCGCTTTGATGTCCGTGACACTCGGATTCCCTGTCTGGTTCGCCATTCTGACCGCCTTTGTCATCGCGATCACCATCGGCGCACTCAACGGCTTTCTCGTCATCAAGACCGGCCTACCCTCCTTCATCGTGACACTGGCGTTTCTCTACATCCTGCGCGGCCTCACGATCTTCATTTCCATTTCCACCACGCGCCAGACGATTATCGGCGGCGTAAGGGATGTATCGGAAGGTGACCCGATCGCATGGTTGTTCGGCGGAAAGATCCTGAAGGGACTGTTCGTCTGGCTCGCTGATCTCGGCGTCATCGACAAGTTTGTCGCCGGGCCGCGCGCCGGCGAGCCCGTGGTAGACGGCATTCCGATGCTGATGGTCTGGGCCATCGCGCTGATCGTGTTCGGCCACATCCTCCTTACCAAGACCCGCTTCGGCAACTGGATCTTCGCTGCCGGCGGCGATTCCGTCGCTGCCTCGAATTCGGGCGTGCCAGTCCAGCGTGTAAAAATCCTGATGTTCATGTTCACGGCCTTCTGCGCGACGGTGTTCGCGACCTGCCAGGTGATGGAGTTCGGATCTGCATCCGCCGACCGCGGCGTGCTCAAGGAATTCGAGGCGATTATCTCCGTTGTCATCGGCGGCGCACTGCTGACCGGCGGCTACGGCTCGGTGATCGGCGCCGCGCTCGGCGCACTCATCTTCGGCGTCGTGCAACAGGGCCTGTTTTTCGCCGGTGTGGAGAGTTCGCTGTTCCGCGTGTTCCTCGGCGTGATCCTGCTGCTGGCGGTGATCCTCAATACCTACATCCGTCGCATGATCACGGGAGAGCGCTGAGATGACCGAGCCTCTGGTAGAACTTCTCGATATCGAGAAACACTTCGGCCCGGTCATCGCGCTCGCCGGCGTGTCCGTATCCGTACTGCCCGGCGAGTGTCACTGCCTGCTTGGCGACAATGGCGCCGGAAAGTCCACCTTCATCAAGGTAATGTCGGGTGTCCACAAACCGACCAGTGGAACCATCAAAGTCGGCGGGCGCGACGTGACTTTCTCCGGCCCGCGCGAAGCCATGGATGCAGGCATTGCGACCGTATACCAGGATCTTGCGATGATCCCGCTCATGTCGGTGACGCGCAATTTCTGGATGGGACGCGAGCCGCGCAAGGGCTTCGGGCCATTCAAGTATTTCGATTTCGAGACCGCCAATGCGGTGACCATGGAAGAAATGCGGAAAATGGGGATCAATCTGCGCGAACCGAACCAAGCCGTCGGCACGCTCTCCGGCGGCGAACGCCAGACGGTGGCGATCTCGCGCGCCGTCTTCTTTGGCGCGAAGGTCCTGATCCTCGACGAACCGACATCCGCGCTGGGTGTTCGCCAGACATCCAACGTGCTGGCCACGATCGACAAGGTCCGCAGGAACGGAATCGGTGTTGTATTCATCACCCACAATGTGCGCCACGCCTTCGCAGTCGGAGACAGATTCACCGTTTTGAACCGCGGCCGCACGCTTGGCACGGCAAAACGCGGCGAAATCGACGCCGAGCAACTACAAGACATGATGGCGGGCGGACAGGAACTGGCGCAACTCGAGGGGTCGCTCGGCGGTACGGTCTGACCGGGACGCAGTTGCACAGATCAACAGAAGAACACAGGGAACACTAGATGGCTTTGCGTATTGCACTGCTCGGCGCCGGACGGATCGGAAAGGTCCACGCACGCGCGATTGCGGACGACCCCGACGCGGAGCTCGCCTGCGTCGCCGATCCGGTCCCGGAGGCAGCCGACGCGCTCGCGCGCGCATTTGGGTGTCCCGTCAGCGATGTCGACAGCATCGAGATCGCATCCGATATCGACGCCGTCGCAATCTGTACGCCGACCGATACCCACGCCGACCTGATCGAGTGCTTCGCCCGCGCCGGCAAGGCGATCTTCTGCGAAAAGCCGATCGACCTCTCGCTCGAACGGGTCAGACAATGCCTGACCGTCGTTGGGAAAACCGGCGCGACGTTGATGATCGGCTTCAATCGGCGGTTCGATCCGAATTTCGCCGCCGCCAAGAAAGCAATCGACGAAGGTGAGGTCGGCGACATCGAGATGATGCAGGTCACCTCGCGCGACCCGGCGGCACCGCCGGCCAGCTATATCGCTTCATCCGGCGGCATTTTCCGCGACATGACGATCCACGACTTCGACATGGCGCGCTTCATCCTCGGCGAGGAACCTGTATCGGTCTATGCGACCGCGTCTGCAATCACCGACCCGCAGATCGGCGAACTGGGCGACCATGACAGCGTGTCAGCGATCCTCATGACCGCGTCCGGCAAGCATTGCACGATTTCCAACTCGCGGCGCGCCACCTACGGATATGACCAGCGGCTTGAGGTTCTTGGTGCCGCCGGTTCGGTTTCGGTCGAAAACCAGCGCCCGGTCTCGATCGAAGTCGCCACCGCGACCGGATACACCAAGCCGCCGCTTCACGACTTCTTCATGACGCGTTACCGGGATGCTTACGCGGCCGAGATCGCGGCATTCGTCAAGGCGGTCAACAGCGGTACGCCGCCGTCCCCGAACGGCCATGACGGCCTCGTCGCACTGGCGATCGCGGAGGCCGCCCTGAAGTCCGTGACCGAACAACGGCCGGTCGCCATGTCGGAGATTCTCGGTTGAGGCGCGGGCGGAACAGCGAACGCGTTTCACCGGGTTCGAACCACAAATGGAATGCATGTTCCATTCGTGTAATGGAGTTTCGATGAACGAAGAAGCAAATGGCATCGTGTCGGAAGCGGCGGTCCCGGAAGCGCCGCGCAGCTACGACGCATTGCGCGAACGGATCGCCGCAACCCAGGACAGCCTGCCGAAACGGCTCGCGCAGGCAGCCCGGCATGCGCTCGCCCATCCAGATGAGATCGCGCTCGAAACTGCAGCGAGCATTGCGAGCGCGTCGGGTGTCCAGCCTTCGACACTGGTTCGATTGGCCCACCATCTTGGTTTCGAGGGCTTCTCGGACTTCCAGTCGGTCTTTCGCGACCGCCTGAAGGACCGGTCATCCAACTACGAGGAACGCCTGCTCCGACTGGAACAGGGAACCGCGGGCGACTCCCACGAGGACGCGTTGCTGAACGGCTTTCTCAACGCAGCAAGGCGTTCCATCGACAGTCTATCGAACGCCATAAGCCCGGTCGAATTCGGGCGTTGCGTCAGCATCCTGGCCGAAGCCGAAACGATCTACCTGATCGCCAAGCGTCGCGCCTATCCGATGGCCGCTCACATGTCCTACGCATTCGGCAAGCTGAACATCCGCGCCGTGACGGTCGACACCGCCAACGGGACCGATTTGGAACTGGTGCAGATGGCGACGCGCGCCGACGCGGCGATTGCATGCAGTTTCGCGCCCTACGCACCTGCTTCCGTGGAACAGGCGCGCAAGCTCGCCGACATGCAGGTGCCGATTGTCGCGATCACCGATTCCGCGCTTTCGCCCCTGGCGGCCTGCGCGGATCACTGGATCGAAATCGCCGAGAGCGACTTTGCCGGCTTCCGTTCGCTTTCCGCGGGTATCGCGATGGCGTCGGCGTTGCCGGTGGCAGTCGCCGAACGCCGCCGCTTTCAGGTCCGCTGATGACAGGTTGTGCAATCCGCCCCGGCGCCAGAAATGAACCTTGCGTGCGCAATGGCGGCACGGACATCCCGGCTGCCGCCCCGGAGGGATGTAATGTCTGAAACCGACAACGAACTCGATGTCATTACCATCGGACGGTCGTCCGTCGACTTGTATGGCGAACAGATCGGCGGCCGCCTTGAAGACATGGCTTCGTTTGCCAAGTATCTCGGCGGCTCGCCGACCAATATCGCCGCCGGTTGCGCGCGGCTCGGCCTTCGCTCGGCGCTGATCACACGCGTCGGCAACGAGCATATGGGGCGCTTCATCGTCGAGCAACTGCAGCGCGAGGGCGTCGAGACATCGGGTGTGGTCACGGATCCGCAGCGGCTAACGGCGCTTGTGCTGCTCGGCATACGCGACCGTGAGAGCTTTCCGCTGATCTTCTACCGTGAGAACTGCGCCGATATGGCACTCTGCGAGGATGACATCGATCCCGCATTCATTGCCAGGGCGCGAGCGGTCTGCGTGACGGGAACGCATCTTTCCAATCCGCAGACCGAGGCCGCCGTGTTGAAGGCGCTTCGCCTCGCCCGCGACGGCGGCAAGAAGACCGCGCTCGATATCGATTACCGGCCCAATCTCTGGGGGCTGGCCGGACACGGTGCCGGTGAAAGCCGCTTCATCGCGTCCGATCAGGTTACCGCGAAGCTGCAATCGACCCTGCACATGTTCGACCTGATCGTCGGCACCGAGGAAGAGTTCCACATTGCAGGCGGCTCGACCGATACGGTCTCCGCATTGCGCGCCGTGCGTGCTGTTTCATCAGCGACCCTGGTCTGCAAGCGCGGCCCGATGGGCGCCGTTGCCTTTGACGGCAGCATACCGGACGATCTCGACGCGGGCGAAACCGGACCGGGTTTTCCGATCGAGGTGTTCAATGTACTCGGTGCAGGCGACGGTTTCATGAGCGGCCTGCTGCGCGGCTGGCTGACCGGCGAAGACTGGCCGACTGCGCTGAAATACGCCAATGCCTGCGGTGCCTTCGCCGTCTCGCGTCACGGCTGCACGCCGGCCTACCCGTCATGGGAAGAACTGCGTTTTTTCCTGCAGCGCGGCATCAAGACCCCTGCCCTTCGCCATGACCGCGAACTGGAACAGATCCACTGGTCGACCAACCGCAGCGGCGCATGGCCCGTCATGCGCGTGTTCGCCTTTGATCACCGTTTGCAGTTCGAGGAGATGGCCGATGCGGCGGGCGCGGACCATGGCCGGATTGGCATGTTCAAGAAGCTCTGCCTCGATGCCGCATTGACCGTCGCGGATGGCCGGGAGGGCTACGGTATCCTTTGCGACAACCGGCTTGGGAGCGACGCGCTCCATGCGGCAGCCGGCAGCGGGCTTTGGATCGGCCGCCCGGCCGAGTTGCCCGGGTCGAGGCCGCTCTCATTGGAGGCTGAGCTCGGCGAGGATCTTGGCGGCATTGGCGAGTGGCCTGTCGAGCACGTCGTCAAGGTGCTTTGCCACTGCCATCCCGACGACGACGAGGAGCTTCGCCGGCAACAGGAAGCGACGGTCAAGAGGCTGTTCGCGGCCGCACGCCGCAACCGTCTCGAAACCTTGCTGGAGGTGATCCCGTCGAAGATCGGCCCGGTCGACGACAGCACGACCGCAGATCTGATCGAGCGTTTCTACAAGATCGGCGTCTATCCCGACTGGTGGAAGCTGGAGCCGATGAAAACCGATACCGCATGGGCGAACGCATGCGCGGCGGTCGAGAAATACGACGCCCACACGCGCGGTATTGTCGTACTCGGTCTCGAAGCACCCGCAGAGGAGCTTGCCGACAGCTTCGAATGTGCGGCCCGCCACGAACTGGTCAAGGGCTTCGCCGTTGGCCGCACCATCTTCGCCGATGTCGCAAAGGCGTGGCTTGCAGGCAATACAACCGACCGCGAGGCCGTTGCATCGATGGTCGAACGCTACGCTGCGCTTTGCGCCGTCTGGGACGCGGCAAGCGCCCGGGCGCAGGTGCGATAACCGAGGAAGGGCACGATGGAAACCATCAGGCTGACAGCCGCACAGGCCATGGTGCGGTATCTTTCCAACCAGTATAATGAGGACGGCGATCCGTTCATCGCCGGATGCTGGGCGATCTTCGGCCACGGCAATGTCGCCGGCCTCGGCGAAGCGTTGCATGGCGTGCGTGACAGTTTTCCCACTTGGCGCGGCCACAACGAACAGACGATGGCGCATGCGGCTATCGCCTTCGCCAAGCAGAACCGCCGCCGCCGGGCAATGGCGGTGACGTCGTCAATAGGGCCAGGCGCGACCAACATGGTCACCGCTGCGGCACTCGCGCATGTCAACCGGCTTCCGGTGTTGCTCCTGCCGGGCGATGTATTCGCGGGGCGCGGCCCCGACCCGGTGCTGCAGCAGGTTGAGAGTTTTTCCGATGGCACGGTCTCGGCCAATGATTGTTTCCGGCCGGTCAGCCGCTACTTCGACCGCATCACCCGCCCTGAGCAACTGTTGGCCGCACTGCCGCGCGCAATACGCACCATGACCGATCCGGCGGACTGCGGGCCGGTGACGCTCGCCTTCTGCCAGGACGTGCAGACAGAGGCATACGATTATCCGGCAAGTTTCTTCGAAAACCGGGTCTGGCATCAACGCCGGCCGGCGCCCGACATGCGCGAACTCGCCGCCGCGGTTGACGCAATCCGTGCAGCCAGTCGCCCGATGATCGTCGCCGGCGGCGGCGTCCACTACTCCGGCGCTTGCGACGCGTTACGCAGCTTCGTCGAGGTGACCGGAATTCCCGTCACCGAGACCCAGGCCGGCAAGTCCGCACTGCCCTGGGATCATCCGCTCAATATGGGACCGGTCGGTGTCACCGGCGCGTCGAGCGCCAATACGGTCGCCGAAACGGCCGATCTCGTGATCGGCGTCGGCACCCGGTTCCAGGATTTCACCACCGGTTCATGGGCGCTGTTCAAGGATCCCGACCGCAAGATCCTCGCGATCAACATTCAGGCCTATGACGGACACAAGCATGCAGCCATTCCGTTGATCGCCGATACGCGCATTGCGCTCGAGCAACTGGCCGATGAACTGAACGGTTATCGGGCAGCGCCGCCTGCGGAAAACCTGAAGGCGGACTGGTTCGCCGCCGCCGACGCGGTGACCGCCGCGCCGGCGCCCGACGATAACGCGCTTCCGACCGACATGCAGGTAATCGGCGCAGTGCAACGCGCCGCCCGCGACAACACGGTCGTCATGTGTGCCGCCGGCACGATGCCGGGCGAGTTGCACAAGCTCTGGAAGGCCGGGCGGCCGATGTCCTACCACATGGAATACGGCTACTCCTGCATGGGATACGAGATCGCCGGCGGCCTCGGCATCAAGCTCGCCGAACCGGATCGCGACGTGATCGTCATGGTCGGCGACGGCTCCTACATGATGGCCAATTCGGAACTGGCGACCGCCGTGATGATGGGCGTCAAGATTACCGTCGTGGTTACCGACAACCGTGGCTTTGGCTGCATCAACCGGTTGCAGATGGCGACCGGCGGCGAACAGTTCAACAATCTGCTCGACCACGCTGTTCACGCGAATCCGTCGCATATCGACTTCGCCGCCCATGCCGCTTCGATGGGAGCGGACGCGGCGAAGGTATCGACCATTGCCGAATTGGAGAACGCCCTGGCGCGCGCCCGCGACACGGCCGAGCCGAGCGTCATCGTCATCGACACCGACCCCTACCCGTCGACCGAGGCCGGCGGTCACTGGTGGGATGTCGCGGTGCCTGAAGTTTCTCCCCGGCCACAGGTCCGCGCGGCACGCGAGGCCTACGACCGGCAACGCCGCGCCCAGCGTGCCGATTAGGAGCCTGATCATGATCCGCTACGGCACCAATCCGATTGCCTGGTCGAATGACGACGATCAGACGCTCGGCGCCCATATCAGCCTCGAAGAGTGTCTCTCGGACACCGCCCGAATCGGCTTCGACGGTATCGAGAAGGGGCACAAGATGCCCAATGACGGCGATGCGCTGAAGAAGGTGCTGGCCGCGCACGGTCTTGTCTTCGTCTCCGGCTGGTATTCGACCGAACTGCTGGAGCGCAGTGTCGAGGCTGAGAAAATCGCCATGCAGCCGCATCTCGACATGCTGAAAGCCAACGACTGCAAGGTCTGTGTTGTCGCCGAGACATCGAACGCGATCCATGGCAATGACGCAGTGGCGCTTGCCGACAAGCCGGTGCTCGACCCGGCGCGCTGGCAGGCTTTCGGCGACGCCATGGAGGCGCTCGGCGAATGGACCGCCAGCCAGGGCATTGACATCGTGTATCATCATCACATGGGCACGATCGTCGAGACGCGCCGGGAAATCGAACGCTTCATGGACGTGACCGGCCCCGCAACGCGGCTGTTGCTGGATACCGGCCACGCCCTCTTCGGCGGCTCCGACCCAGCGGAACTGGCCCGCGCCTACATGGATCGCATCGGCCACATACACTGCAAGAACGTTCGCCCCGTCATCCGTAACCAGGTTTGGGACGAGCGGCTTTCGTTTCTCGAGGGCGTACGTCGTGGCGTCTTCACGGTTCCCGGCGACCCTGAGGGAGAAGTCGCGTTCGAACCGGTCTTGAAGATAGCCGCCGAGCACGGCTATGACGGCTGGCTGGTCATTGAGGCGGAGCAGGATCCCGATCGGCGCGACCCGTTCGAGTACCAGTCGCTCGGTTTCGCGGCGCTCAAGGAAATGGCGCGGTCGACCGGGCTGGACATTGCGAGCTAGGAATCATGCAATGAAGTTCTTCGATTTCGACAATCCGTTCTACCGCCCACTTTGGCGGCGGATCGCCATTGTCGGCTTCTCGGCGGCGTGGTCCGTTTTCGAATTCGCCATCGGATCGCCGTTCTGGGGCATGCTGATCGGCGGTATCGCCGCTTTTGCCTTCTACAATCTCTTTGTCGCCTATGATCCGGGTGAACCGGATTCCGATGCGGGAAAAATGGAGTAGCGCCATGCTGAACCTGCTTGTCAGACCCGAAGGCGAAAAGGGCCGCGTATCGCATGTGACCCCGCAATCGGCCGGATGGACCCATGTCGGCTTCGACATGCACAGGCTTTCGCCCGGAGAAATGGTGACGGCTGAAACCGGCAACCGCGAGGTTTGCCTCGTCTGGGTGACCGGCAAGGGATCGGCCATAGCCGGGGGCGCGGATTTCGGATCGCTGGGCGGCCGCACGTCGCCCTTCGAAGGCGAACCGGCGGCGCTTTATGTGCCAGCCGGCTTGGATTGGAGCGTCACCGCCGAGACCGATCTTGAACTTGCGGTCTGCTCGGCGCCCGGCACGCCCGGCGCGCGCCCGGCTCGCGCCATCCGACCCGAAAACCTGTCGAAGGAGACACGCGGCAAGGGTACGAACACGCGCTACGTCACCAATATCCTGCCCGAAGACCAGCCGGCGGATTCGCTGCTCGTCGTCGAGGTGATCACGCCGGGCGGCCACACCTCGTCCTACCCGCCGCACAAGCACGACACTGACAACCTGCCACATGAATCGCTGCTGGAAGAAACCTATTACCACCGGCTCGATCCGCCGCAGGGCTTCGCCTTTCAGCGGGTCTACACCGACGACCGCTCACTCGACGAAGCGATGGCGGTGGAGGACGGCGACGTGGTGCTGGTACCCAGGGGTTATCATCCCTGCGCGGCCTGCCACGGCTACGACCTCTACTATTTGAACGTCATGGCCGGCCCGAAGCGGACATGGAAGTTCCACAACGCCCCGGAACATGAGTGGCTGTTTGGGACCTGAGAGACCATGGCGAACCCGGCAGGATTCGAACCTGCGACCTGATGATTAGAAGTCACCTGCTCTATCCAGCTGAGCTACGGGTCCGTCGGGGTTTATTTGGCCGCGGCGGCGGCAATGGTCAAGCGCCGGCACGAACCGCGCGGATCAGTGCGTCCAGGGCGTCTTGCGGTCGAACTTGAAATTGTCCGAATAGGAAATCCGCCGGCGCTTGCTTTCCTTCGGCTCTTCGACACTGACGGCAATGCCGTGCTTGCGCGCATAGGCGACAGCATCGTCGCGACTTTCGAACTTCAGACGGACCTGCGCCAATGGCTCTGCCGAGGAGGTGTATCCCATCAGCGGCTCGACTGTACGCGCGGTCTCGCGGTTGAATTCCAGCACCCAGTAACCGGTTTTCGCTTTGCCCGATTGCATCGCCGTTTTTGCCGGGCTGTAGATGCGTGCTGACACCGTCTCGTCTCCATTCTTGACGGTTTCCGGCGGTTGGTCGGAGCGGCAGGATTCGAACCTGCGACCCTCTGGTCCCAAACCAGATGCGCTACCAGGCTGCGCTACGCTCCGATCCCCGAAAACCGGGACATTCCGCGCGATCCGTATCCGATGCTACGGCTGACTGCAAGTAGGCAATCAAAGCAGAGCGCATTCGATTACAGCATCGGTTCCGCTGACCGCCGCGCACGCTGCATTCCGCTAGTCAATCCGCGGTAATTGCTGGATGCGACAGCCGGTCGCCCAGATCGACTTTGAGGTAGTTCACGATCCCGGCATTGACCTCCAGTGCATACCGCACCGGCGCTCCCGACGGAATCGGCGCCTCGGAAAACGGTTCGGTGTCGCGCGCGATCGAGCGGATCTCCCCATCGGCCGCCACGAAGACGATATCGAGCGGCCGCGGCGTATTGCGCATCCAGAAGCTAACCGGTTTTTCATCCTCGAACACGAACAGCATTGCCCGGTTCGGCGGGAATTCTTCGCGGAACATCAGCCCGCGCGAACGTTCATCCGCATCGTCGGCGATTTCCAGATCGAACTCTGCGATGAGGTCGTCGCCGCGCATCAGTTTGAGCGGTTCGGGGTGCAGGTCGAGCAGCATCGGTTCCGATGCCTGCTCCTGCGCACGGATCGTCGTCAGCGCCCCGATGACGAGGACCGCGAGGACCCCGGCAAAGACCAGATGCAAATGTTGAAACCGTTTCATGTCCCACCGCCGCTTGATTCAGCGTGGCATGATCAATGGGAAGAAGGCAATTGTGTGCCCAGATCCGGGTAGATTTCGGCGGCCATGAGACCCTTTTCGCCATGCCCGAACCGGACAATCACCACCTGCCCGGCCCGCAGCTCGGTCAGGCCAAAACGCCGCAGCGTCTCCATGTGCACGAAAATGTCTTCCGTTCCCTCGCCGCGCGTGACGAAACCGAACCCTTTGGTCCGGTTGAACCACTTGACGATCACCCGTTCCAAGCCGCTCGACGGCGTAACATGCACGTGGGTTTTCTGTTCACTTTCGCCCGGATGCACGGCTGTCGAGTTGTCCATCGACACGACATGAAACGCCTGCAAACCTCGGTCGCCCTGCTTGGCCTGGCATACGATGCGCGCGCCTTCCAATGCGGTCTGGAAACCATCCCGCCTGAGGCAGGTCACATGCAGCATGACGTCGCCAAGTCCGGCTTCATCGGGTACGATGAAACCGAAGCCTTTGGAAACGTCAAACCACTTGATCGAACCGGAGACCTCAAGAACATCCGTTTCTTGCGATAGCGGGGTGCCCAGACCCGCCTTCTCCGTCGATGACCCCTTGTCCGCCATTGCGCACGCTTTTTCCAATAAACACGGAACTGATTCTCACCCCGAGGATAACATTGAGAAGCGGAATGGCCACAAGGTACATCTTGGGTTTTGCACATCTCGTTAAGGTTCACGCAAGGTTTGTTTTCGCGCTTTTGAGGTCTTGTCATGCCGTAACGGAGCGCTATGACTCGCCAACGAAGGAGATTCCCATGCGCTATCTGCACACCATGGTTCGCGTCACCGATGTCGATGCGTCGCTCGATTTCTACTGCAACAAACTGGGTATGGTGGAAGTTCGCCGGATCGATAATGAAGCCGGCCGGTTCACCCTGATCTTCCTCGCTGCTCCGGGCGACAAGCAGCGTGCCCAGGCCGAATTCGCTCCGTTGGTCGAGCTCACACACAACTGGGATCCCGAGGAATATTCAGGCGGACGCAACTTTGGCCACCTCGCCTATATCGTCGACGACATCTACGAACTCTGCGGTCGATTGCGCGACAGCGGCGTCACGATCAACCGTCCGCCGCGCGACGGCAATATGGCATTCATCAAGTCACCGGACGGTATTTCCATCGAGTTACTGCAGGACGGCGACGCCCTGCCGCCACAGGAACCATGGCTATCGATGCCCAACACCGGTACTTGGTGAGCGCTTAACCGATTGAAACAAAATCACTAATCCTGCCGAATTGACGCTCGATCAGCGTCGGTTTACGCTCGCCTGCAGCGTATAATCGTTTGTTTACCATGTGGGGCTAGGTGGACGGTTGAACTGGCAACCGGCCAGGGGAAAAGGCGATCCGTTGATAGTCTCTGGCGCGAATCAATTTGGCCGCATTACGGCACGTTGGGCTGTGCTGGCGCTCGCCGCCACGACCCTGTCCGGATGTGTCGGATCCGCAATAGAATCGACATTCTCGCTGACCGCTGCCCAGCAGGCGGAAGCTATGCGACAGAGCGGCGCTCAACCGCTGCCTGCGCCACGTCCCGCCCAAGAATTGCAGGCCGCCGGAGGCGCATCCGTGCCGAGACAACCGGTCGTTGCTGCGAACACCCCTCAGTCCCCGGAAGCGGCAGTTCCGGTTCCAGGTGAACCGGTCGATGAAACGCTGCGCCCCGACCCGCTCACCGTGGCAAGCGCGGTACCGGCAGATTCAGGTCCGCGCTACTTCGACGTTGAAGGCGAAACGATCCCCGTGCCCGGCACGATCGATGCGGCAACAGCGCGCATTGATACGGTGGCCCCTCAGCCAACGCCTGTCGCCCAACCGCAGCCTACCGCAGCTGCAAGCGAGCCGACTCGCAACCGGAACCTGCTCGCCCTGTTCGGCAACAATGCCGACCGCAGGACCGCAGCACGGATGCCGACAAACGCCTCTCCGGTATCGTCCCGTTTTCATGGTCCTGTTGTCCGGATCGATCCCAAGCGTGGCGATCAACGGCCAATTGTCGCCGCTTCGGCTACCGGCAGTCTTGTCGACCGCAGGCGCGCGCGCCCAAACAGCGTTCGTAACGCCGGCCAATCCGGCCAGAAGCCGGTACAGGTTGCGTCAGCCGCGGGCCTAGCCCGTGTCGTACCGCACGGGTTGAACGTGCAACACGACCGCGTGGATGTCCAATGCCTGAAGCCGGCACTGGTGCGTGTACTCAAGCAAATCGAGCGGCATTACGGCGAGAAGGTCGTGATCACATCCGGCTACCGCAGCCCGACGAAAAACAAGAAGACGCGCGGCTCCAAAAACTCGCTGCACATGTACTGCTCGGCGGCTGACATCCAGATTGAGGGCGTGAGCAAGCACGAACTTGCCACCTTCGTGCGATCCATGCCGGGTCGCGGCGGCGTCGGCACTTATTGTCACACCCAGTCGGTGCATGTGGATATCGGCCCCGAGCGCGATTGGAACTGGCGTTGCCGCAAGCGCAAGCGCTAGTGAAAAATCGGTTCTCCATGCATGGCACTCCACACGCCCGGCGTTCGATTGGTACCGGGAACAAGTGGTTCCGTCTGGCGCGCGGAATTGGCCACTGTCACCGTCCCAGGACCGGATTTATCAATAACAACAGAAGCATGAAAAAACTTCGCCTGAGGCGGCGTCGGGGCTTGCGATCCGGCGCGAATGTTTTTATAGACGCGCAACCTGACACGCGCCCATCGTCTAGCGGTCTAGGACGCCGCCCTTTCACGGCGGAAACACGGGTTCGAGTCCCGTTGGGCGTGCCAGAGTTTTGAACAAGCTACATTCTTCTCGGACCTTGGTGTCCAACAAATGTCCAGTATCGGCTTAGTAAGACTACCCTTTGTACCCGAGTTGGAGATTTGCGAGTTGCGGTTCGAACCCAGGTTCCCCAGCCAACCACCCTCATGAGAACGCCATCTCCAGTTTCGCCGTCGGATAGCGTCGTGGTTTCGGCGGGTTAGCAGGTCAGCCTCCAAACAGAGACTGCATTCCAAGCTGGAAATCGCCCCTGAATCACCGAAAGGCTCTGTTGGCCGATTCGGGACCAACAGTTTGCGGAAAGCATATCAGCCGTGCATCGCCGAACCATCGGATGTCGATGGCGATCAAGGCGGTGAATTGTGGACGGTTTCAGAGTGCGGCGGCGATGCGACGCTGGAGTTGCCAGTCGGATGGCAAAGGTGTCTTGCGCACAAAAAAATGGCCTACTCTGGCTCAGTTCTAGGGGCGCAAGACAAGGATTTTGGTGGGTGTGCACGGGCTCGAACCATGGACCCGCTGATCAAGAGTCAGCTGCTTTACCTTCTGAGCTACACACCCGCGAAGGCGGACTATCTAACCTTTCACACACTGGAACGCCCCGTTTGCCGCTCACCGCTTGCGGATCAGCCCGTCGAGAAGGACAATCCCCTCGCCCTCACGGCGAACCAGCAGCGGATTGATTTCGGCTTCGGCGACCGTATCGAGGCCGGCCAGTGACGAAACCGCGGCAATCGCCGCCGCCAATGCGCCGGTGTCACCCTTCGGCTTTCCGCGGTAGCCGCGCAGCAAGGCGAACCCCTTGACCTCGGAGATCATCTCTCTTGCCGTCTCCAAGGAAACAGGGGCAGGACGCACGGCTATGTCCTTGTAGATCTCAGTCATCACGCCGCCGGCGGCCACCGTCACAACCGGTCCAACCAGCGGATCGCGCGTCAAGCCGATCAACGCCTCGCCGAGGCCGCTGCACATCTCCTGTACGAGGACGCCCTCGATCCGCGCATCGGGCTTCAATTCCGAGACCGTGTTGCGCATGTCGGCAATTGCATTGGCGAGTTCGGCGGCGTCCTTTATCCCGATTCGGATCGCTCCTGCTTCGGTCTTGTGCGGCAAATCGCCGGATACAAGCTTGGCGACCAACGGAAATTGCAGGTCGCCCGTTTCCGGTGCTGTTTCGTCGGGTGGCAGAACCACCTGATTCGGTTTGGTAACACCAAGGGTGGCGAAAACAGCTCCTGAGTCCACTTCGTTCAGCATTCCGTTACCGGCCCGCTCGACCAAAACTCTCGCCTCGATGGGAATATCGACGCTGACTCCGGGCTGCGGCGCGGGACCGTTGACCAGCAAGGCAATCGTGTCGGCGCACGCTTCCACCGACCGGAATGCGGGTACGCCGCCTGCTTCCAGCATCCTGATGGAATCTTCGGCATGCGGGATCGGGAATGCAAAGACCGGCGCGGCATCGTCCCCGCCTTCGGCCACCGCATCGACGATCGGCGTGACCGCCAGTTCGGGGTTGAACTGGGCCGAAGACCCGATCGCGACGACCAGCACGCCGGTTTCGGGATCGGCGATCAGCCTGGCGACAACCGCCTTCATGGTATCGTAGTTGGTGCCGGCCATCGTGACATCGACCAACTTGCCGTGGCCAAGCGGAATTTTTTTCGCTGTCAGGGCCTCGCGCGCCGCTGTGCTGCAGGCGGCGATCTCGACGCCGCGCAGGCTGAGCTGGTCGATGACCATGGCGCCACCGCCGCCCGTGGTCGAGACCACGGTAGCCTGTTTCGGTCGACCTGAAAGGCGCGGTTTTCTAGCCAGCGCGGCCGGTGCCTCAAAAAGGGCTTCAAATTGGTTGACGGTCGCAATGCCGATGGAGGACAGAAAGGCCTTCACCGCTTCGGCGCTGCCGGTCAACGCACCGGTATGTGACACGGCCAGCGCCTTGCCCTCATCGGATTCGCCGAGCATGTAAGCCACAATGCATTTTCCGGCGGCATGCGCACGGCGGGCGAAGTCGGCAAGCGCTTCCGGGTTCCGGACAGTTTCCATGAACAGCACGAACCCGTCGATACCGTCATCGTCAAGGAGCGTCGCGCCCAGTTCGCCCACGCCGCAGCCGGCTTCGTTGCCAGCCGAGATCAGCGTGGCGAATTCGACGCCTCTCGCTCGTCCGCGCGAATACAGCGCCCCGATCAGGCTACCGCTTTGCGAGATCACCGCCAGACGGCCCTTCCCCAGGGTGTCGGCGCGAAAAGCGGCGTTTGTCGTACAGGAAAACCCGCTTCGTGTATCGATCACGCCGGTCGAGTTGGGACCGATCAACATGATGCCGGCGTCGCGCGCCACCTCGACCAGTCGTTCCTGGCGGGCTGCCCCCTCGGGTCCGGCGTCGGCAAAACCATTAGCGAGAACCGAAACGACCCGGACACCGGCCCGCGCACAGTCCTCGACCGCGCCGATCACATCTTCGGTACCCAGGAGTATGTATGCATGATCGACCTGGTCCGGAATTGCCTCGACGCTGGGATACGCCTTCAAACCCTGAACCGTTTCGCGCACCGGGTTCACCGGATACACCTTGCCTACAAATCCATGCCGATTCATGAATACGAGCGGACGCGCCGTGAGCTTGCCGATGTTGTCGGAGGCACCAATCAGGGCGACAGCAGACGGCGCGGTGAGCGCCTTAAGGTCGTTCTTCACTTTCCGGTCCTTACTGCGCGGCCACCGCCAATAAAGGGCGCTGCGAAAAACGGCGATCGAACACGCCCTCAGCGATGCGGTTTTTAAGGATCTCTGTCGATCCGCCAGCGATCATCCAGCCACGAGTGCGTCGTACGCAATACTGGGCGAGGCTCTCCTCGCTGAAACCGAGACCACCGAGGATCTGCATCGATTCATTGGCGGCAAAGAAGCCCGCTTCATTGCATATGAGCTTAGCCATGGCGGTATCCTGCGCCGAAGGCAGGCCGGTCTCCGCGTTAACGACAGCACGCATCAGCATCAGTTGCGCCGCCTCCAGCCTGACCGCCATGTCGGCGAATTTCCACTGCAGTCCCTGGAACTCGCACAGATTGCGTCCGAACTGCCGCCGGGAATCGGCGTGCTCCCGCGCCAACTCGAAGGCATAGCGCCCGACCGCGACCGCGCGCGATGCGTTGCCCAACCGTTCCACGTTGAACCCGGAAATCTGCTTCTTGAAACCGCCGGGGCCAAGCAGCACGTTGGCCGCCGGAATCCGGCAATCCTCAAAGTACAGTTGCGACCAGCATTCGCCGCTCATGAAAGCAGACGACTTGCCAACGGTGAAGCCGGGCGTCCCCTTCTCGACCAGGACCGATCCGATGCCATCCGTACCCGGACCGTAGCGCACATAGACGAGGAACACGTCGGCCTCGGAGCTGTGCGTGCCGAAGACCTTCGTCCCGTTGATCACGTAATGATCACCGTCCTTGACCGCCATTGTTTTCAGTTCGGTCACCGCCGATCCCGCCTCCGGTTCGGACATGCCGACCGACATGACCGTCTTGCCTGCGAGGATGGCCGGTAGGAAGCGCTCTCGTTGCTCCGGCGTTGCATACTCGGCAAAAGTCCGAAGCGGGCCGAAATTGCCCGCCTGCACCACGTCCGCACTCCGTGGGCAGACTGAAGCCACCGCTTGAATTGCCAACACGGCATCCATCAGGGAACCGCCAACCCCGCCCTTCTCGACCGGAATCGTGATCCCAAGGAGACCCATTTCAGAGAACTTTTCCGCGACATCCCAAGGGTAAGTATCCGAGTGCGCACGCTGCAGCGCTCCGACGGACAGTTCGCGCTGCGCGAATTTCTTCACCGTATCGAAGAAGATTCGCTGCTCTTCGGTCAGTTCAAAGTTCATTGCGGAGCCTTGTTGATCTCGATTGGTTTGAGTTTAGGCGATCGTCAGAGGGGCAAGAAGCTTCTAAAGGTCGGGCAGAGATGACAAATGATTATGCCTGACGCAGTGTCTGCCGCAGCCGGAACCGCTTGCTCGACGGCTCTGCCGTTTCCACGGGGTAGATTGCCATTGCCCCTCACGACACCAGCGCCATCACATCCGCACAGGTGCGGAACACGGCAGGTTTCGGGCCGTATTGGGTGTGCGTGAGGAATTCATCCAGGATCCGCATGCGCGGCGGCCGCCCGACACCGTAATCCTGCCTCGGATGAAGGGTCATACATGCAAAGGCATTGACGCTCTTCAGTCCGTTATACTCCTCGGTCCAGTTCTTCAGCACGCGCCGGTCTGGCTGCTTCACGGCAAAGAGCGTCTGGTCGATCAGAACCGGGTTCTGCGGCACCTCGACCATCCCCGCGCCGACATCAGCATCCAGCCGATACGGGAAATCATCGTCCTGGAAGCTGCTGTCATAGCGATAACCGAGTTCAGCCAGAAGACTCAGTGTGCGCGCCGACAACCAGCCATCCGGCGCGCGCCATCCGGTCGGCGCAACGCCCGTGCACGCGCCAAGCGCGCCATGCGCGCGCTTCAATACGTCAAGCTCCCCGTCGCCTAGCTCTGCATGGTTTTCCAGCGCATAGCCATTGGCCGCGATCTCGTGCCCCGCCGACTGGATTTCGCGGACTAGGCCCGGGTTCATCTCGGCTTCCAGGCCGGGCACGAAGAATGTCGCCTTGATCGCGCGGTCGGAAAACAGCTGCAACAACCGGTCCACGCCATTGGGCAGGTAGTTGCCCGAGCTATACCGTCCGACCAGCCCTTCGGCTGTGGTCTGACGCAACTCGACCGAGGTGCCATGCAGATTGACCGTCAGCGCCACGATGCCTGCGGTCGCCGGTTCGGCTGAGTTGTTCATGCCTGGACCTCGGCTCGCGTTCTGGGATTGCGGCGCGAAGGCCAGGCATCCGGGTTCTGTAAACACCAGTGTGCGGTTTCCTCCTGCCGCTGGAAAAGCACACCGGGAAAAGACTTGATGTAGGCGATCAGGTCATCCAGCACCTTGGCCCGCGCCGGTCCACCCGACCCGAAGCCCATGCGCGGATGCAGGATCAGGTCGAAATAGGCGCCCTCCTGATAGGCCATCAGGAACTCCTGCTTCCACTGCTCGAGCACTTCCGAAGGCGGCGTGAAGCTTTCGCGATAAAACGGCGCGTCATCAAGACTGGACACATTGTCCGGCAGGTTGACGAAATCCGTCAGCTGCTCGCCGGCCAGTACGGGGAAATAGGGCCAGTCCGATCCTTTTTCGCTTGAATCGTAGATATAGCCCAGCTCGCGCAATACCCTGAGTGTCTGGTCAGACTTGCCGCCGCCCGGATTGCGCCAGCCAATCGGGGCCTTGCCAAGGAGGTCGGTCAGGATCTGGTGGCTTTTCCGGAGATAGAACGGTTCCTCATCGCCCAGATCGAAGCTCTCGTGCAGATAGCCATGCGCGCCAATCTCGTGCCCGGCTTCGGCGATCGACAAAACCGATTCCGGGAAACATTCGGCATCGTAGCCCGGCACATAGAACGTGACCGTGATGTCGTGCTTGTCGAAAATCTCGAGAAACCGCGGCACGCCGCGCTTGGCCGAATAGCGTCCATGCGAGTGACGGCCCACCGGTAACAGATTCTTTCCTGTTTCATTCGACAGGCCATCATAGTCGATGGTGATGTTGACAAGACAGTGCGCGCCTTCCGGCCAAGGTAAAGTCATGTCGTTGGCTCTCCTCTATCTGCCGACTGTCTCGACCGCGCGCGTAAGCGGATTCTCGTCGTCCGGCAGCGCGTTGAGGTGGCAAGCCGCAAGGTGATCCTCGCCGAGTCCCATCATGGCCGGCCGCTTTGAAAAGCATGGATCATGCGCATGCGGACAACGGGTGTTGAACCTGCACCCCGCGGGAGGCGCTACGGGGCTGGGCAAATCGCCCTGCAGGATGATCCGGTTCTTGGTCTTTTCCGGATCGGGAATGGGGACGGCGGACATCAGTGCTCGGCTATAAGGGTGCCGCGGATTGGCAAGCATCTCGCGGCGGGGCGCGACTTCCACGATCTGCCCGAGATACATTACGGCAATGCGGTGGGCGATGTTCTCCACGATCGCAAGATCGTGGGAAATGAACAGCAGCGAAACCCCGGTCTGTTCCTGCAAGTCTTTCAGCAGATTCACGATCTGCGCCTTCACCGAGACATCCAGCGCCGAGACGGCTTCATCGCATATGATCAGTTCCGGTTCGGCCGCGAGCGCCCGCGCAATGCCGATGCGCTGCCTCTGGCCGCCGCTGAATTCATGCGGCCAGCGATCAGCCGAGTCAGCGGGTAGACCGACCATTGCCAGCAATTCGGACACGCGGGCATCCATGTCGGCTCTGCCCGTAGCAATGCCGAAATTGCGCAGCGGTTCGCAAAGCACATCCCTGATCTTAAGTCTCGGATTGAGGCTGCTGAAGGGGTCCTGGAACACCACCTGAATCTTCTTTCGCAATTCCCGCAGTTTGCTCTGAGGCAAATTGTCGATGCGCCCGCCATCCAGTAGCACCTCGCCGCCGCTGGGTGTCTCCAACCGCAGGATGCAGCGCCCGACTGTTGATTTTCCGCAACCGGATTCGCCGACCACGGCCAACGTCTCTCCCGGTGCGATCGAGAACGAAACGCCCGAGACGGCGTCAACCACCCGCTTCTTGCCGAGGCTAAGCCAGCCTCCGCCGAGTTCGAAATGTTTCTGCAACCCGCTCACTTCCAGGATCGGCTGGGTCATATCAAAGCTCCATGTTCTCCGGGAAGTGACACGCAAACAGCCTCCCCTCACCGGTGTCGCGCAACGCGGGCTTGTGCTGGTGGCATTCATCTCGCGCCTTGTGGCAGCGGCCGGCAAAGACGCAGCCGTTCAATTTGCCAACCGTACTTGGTACCTGTCCGGGGATTTCCGACAAACGCCAGTTTTTCTCAGTCTTGGAGGTGCCAAGCTTCGGCATCGCCGAGAGCAAGCCAACCGTGTAGGGATGGTGCGGCGCACGGAACAGCGACCTTACGTCCGCTTCTTCGATCTTGTGCCCGGCATACATGACGACCACCCGATCGGCGACTTCGGCGACCACGCCCAGATCGTGCGTGACGATGATGATCGACGCGCCAATGCGATCCCTGAGAGATTTCATCAGGTCGAGGATTTGGGCCTGAATGGTCACATCAAGCGCCGTCGTCGGTTCGTCCGCAATCAGCAGACGGGGTTCGCAGGCCAGCGCCATAGCGATCATCACGCGCTGCCGCATCCCGCCGGACAATTGGTGCGGGTACTCCATCACCCGCGATTCCGGTTCGGGAATTCCCACCAATTCCAACATTTCCTTGGCTTTTTCGGTCGCCTCGCGCGCCGACATGTCCCGGTGCAGCGTCAGCGCTTCGGCAATCTGCCGTCCCACGGTCATGACCGGGTTCAGCGCGGTCATCGGCTCCTGGAAGACCATGCTGATTGCATTGCCGCGAATGTCGCGCATCTCCTCCTCGGTCAAGCCGGTCAGCTCGCGCCCCTGGAACCTGATCGAACCGCGCATCCCGGCAATGCCCGGATCGAGCAGTTTGAGGATAGACATGGAGGCGACGGATTTGCCGGAGCCGCTCTCGCCGACGATGGCCAGCGTCTCGGCTTCGTCGACATGAAGCGATAGTCCTTCGACGGCCCGGTTGACGCCACGCGGCGTTCTGAAGTGGACCTGCAGGTCTTCGATACGTAGAACCTCCGACATCAGAACCTCCTTGCCATGCGGGGATCCAGATTGTCGCGCAACCCGTCACCGATGAGGTTGATTGCAAGGATCGTGATCGATAGCGCCGTCGCCGGAATGAAGATCATGGACGGCTTGAGCTGCCACAGCGACCGACCATCGGCCATGATGTTGCCCCATGACGGAACGCTGGGCGGGATACCGGCACCGATGAAGGACAAGATGGATTCAAGCAGCATTGCGGCAGCACAGACATAGGTCGCCTGCACCGTCAAAGGCGCCAGCGTGTTGGGCAGGATATGGCGCACGATTACCGTAAAGGACGACGATCCGGCGGCGATTGCGGCTTCAACATAGGTCTGCTCGCGCAGGCTGAGAACGACGCCACGTATCAGCCTTGCGACCCGCGGTATTTCGACGACGGTAATGGCCAGGATCACGTTTTGGATCGAGCCACCCGAAAGCGCCATTAGCGCAATAGCCAGCAAAATGCCGGGGATGGACATCAGGCCATCCATGGTCCGCATGATGAACCCGTCTAGCCAGCGTACATATCCCGAGATCAACCCGACCGCGAGGCCAATAACAGCCGAGAAGAACGCAACCGCGAGCCCCACGGTGAGCGACACGCGCGCGCCATGGAAGACCCGCGCAAACAGATCCCGACCGAGCATGTCGGTGCCGAATGGATGTTCGTAGCTGATCGGTTTCAGGCGCGAGAGTGGCGAGATCGCAAACGGGTCTGCCGACACGATCAACGGCGCGAACAAGGCAGCCAGCGACATGAAGACAAAAACGACCACCCCGAACGCCACGGCCTTGTTGGCCCGTATCAAGGCCCAGAAGCCACTGCGTGGTTCGAATCCGGGAAACACCGGTGGCAGGTCAGGAGCGACAAGCAGGTCCGGCTTGCCGGGCTCGGCTTCTTTGTCTCCGAGGTTGGAAACCTGTGGTGGCATCAGTATTTGATCCTCGGGTCAATGAGCGTGTAGGCGAGGTCGACCACCAGATTGATCAGGACGTAGATAAAGCTGAAAAACAGCACCACGCCCTGAATGACCGGGTAATCGCGCTGCAGGATCGCGTCGACGGTCAGCCGCCCGATCCCGGGCAGGGCGAAAACGCTCTCGGTAACGACCGCACCGCCGATCATCAGCGCTATGCCGAGCCCGATAACCGTGAGAATGGAAACCGACGCGTTTTTCAGGGCATGAACAAAGAGAATGATGGTGCGTGACTGCCCCTTGGCGCGCGCCGTTCGGATGTAGTCCTGGTGCAGGACTTCAAGCATCGATGTGCGGGTGATGCGCGCAATCAGCGCCATGTAGACGCTGCCCAATGCCAACGCCGGCAGCAGCAGATGCGACAGCCAGGGCAATACGCCATCGGCCAGCGGCGCATAGCCCTGGACCGGCAGCCACCTGAGCTTGATCGAGAATATGTAGGCCAGCAGATAGGAGGTCGCGAAGACGGGGACGGAAAACCCGAGGACTGCGACACCCATCAGGGTGCGGTCCAGCCACGACCCGGCCCTGCTGGCGGCAAGCACACCGACCGGTATCGCGGTGCAAATCGCGATGACCAGCGTCAGCGCCATAAGCGAGAGCGTCGGTTCCAATCGTTGCAGGATAAGGCCCGACACCGACTTGCCGGTGAACACCGAATTGCCGAGATCGCCCTGCGCCACCCGGACGATCCAGATACCGAACCGCTGATAGACCGGCTGGTCCAGCCCGAGTGTCTCGCGCACATCCGCAATGTGCTCAGGCGTGGCATTGTCTCCGGCGATCATTTCGGCCGGATCGCCCGGGGCCAGATAGAGCAGCCCGAAAACGAACAGTGCGACAAACACCATGACCGGGATGGTCGCCAGTATTCTCTTGACTATGTAGAGGAGCATTTCTTACCGCTGCGGCGTTTTTGCTCCCGCCCCCTCGGCGGAAGGTACAGGCATTTTCCAGCACCAATAGAGGCTCAATTCGCAACACGCATCAATTGCTGAATGCGCATTTGGGCATTCATTTTCGGAACACCCATTTCCGGATGGGGCCTGATAAAGTGGAATGCGCCCCATATTGTTCCGCAAGGAGAAACGAGTTGAATGTTAGCGTGAGCGCCGTCGATCCGTCTGCGAGCACCAACAGCGCCGAAACGGTGGCTGCGCGCCTCGCCCGGATCGTCACAGAGCAATCGTTTTGCAGACAGCCCGACAGCGTCGTGCATGCGGCCAAACGATGCGTGATCGACTGGTTCTCAGCCGCGTTGCCGGGTGCGGCGACCAAGCCGGCGCGGGCACTGGAGCGGGGGCTGCTGGACGAATTGGGACACGGAAACGCCCGTACGCTCAGCGGACGGCGGGCACCGATGCGGACGGCGGCGCTGATCAACGGGCTGGCATCCCATGTCGTCGAGTTCGACGACATATTCGCGCCGGCAATCTACCATCCCGGCAGCCCGACAATCGCGGCCGCGCTGGCTGCGGCCATGGGGCTGAACAAGACCGGCCGCGACCTGATCAATGCGGTTATCGCCGGTTACGAGGCGTCCACCCGGGTCGGCGCCGCGATGGGACCCGCGCATTATCGATACTGGCACAACACTGGCACGATCGGCTCGGTCGGCGCGACCGCCGCAGTCGCGTTTCTGTTCGAGCTGACGCCTTCGGAAACCGCCGAAGCGCTGGCAACCTCGACAACCATGGCGGCCGGACTGCAGAATGCTTTCCGCGGCAACTCGGAAATCAAGCCGCTCCATGCCGGCCACGCGGCGGATAGCGGTTTCGTCGCCACCGCGCTTGCACAGAACGGTGTAGTGGCGGCGAGCGATATGTTCGAGGGTGATACCGGCTTCGGCGCCGCCATGTCGAAGGACGTCGATTGGAACGCCGCACTGGTAAATCCGGACCAGTTCAACATCCTGCGAACGACCGTAAAGAATCACGGATGCTGCGGCCACACCTTCGCAGCCCTTGACGGCGCGCTGGCCCTGCAGGACGAGCACGGGTTTGCCGCAATGGACATCGCAAGCATCCGGGTTGGCGGTTATTCGGCGACGGTCGATGTCACAGGCAACCAGATTGCCGACACGCCAGGCAGCGCCAAGTTCTGCCTCCCCTTCATCGTCGCCAGCGGGCTTGTGCATGGCAGCATCAGGCTAGATGCCTATTCGGGGGCGCGGCTGAACGATCCCGTCGTGCGAGACATGATGCCCCGCATCACCGTCGAGCTGGACCCTGAAGTCGACCGGCTGTTTCCGACCCAGCGCGCGGCAAACATTTGGATCACGCTGAACAACGGGACCGAATTGCACCGCTTCCAGCCGCATAGGGTCGGCGACCCCGACCTGCCACTTTCCGATGACCAATTGTCGGACAAGTTCATGGAACTTACGACCGGATGCCTGCAGCCCAAATCGGCAAGGGATTTGCTGAACGCTCTTTGGCAGTTGGAAAGGCAGACAGACCTCGAATTCATTCTGAGCAGATTGTAAACCTCTGTCCGGCCGACATCATCCGGCCTTGGTGTCGCTCTTTGCCTCGTTGATCAGCCAGTTCAGGAATGCGCGCATTTTGGTGTTCAGCGTCAACGTCTCGGGCCAGATCGCATAGTATCCCATCGACCGCTTCACCGGACGGTTGAACAGATACATCAGGCGCCCTTCGTCAACGTCCGACTTCACCAACTGTTTCTGTCCCATTGCGACACCAAGTCCCGACGCCGCCGCCTGATAGGCCAGCAGTGAGCTGGGAAACTCCATGTACTTGCACTTGATGCTGTCGACATCGACGGCTTCCAGCCAGTCGCACCAATCGCGGGTGCGCAGGCGCGCCTGGATCAACGGCGACGCTTGCAACAATTGTAGCAGTTCCTTCCCACGATGCTGGTCAAGGAACTCGGGGCTGCACACCGGTTCGATCTCGTCTTGGAAGATCAGTTTCGACTTGCTGCCGGCCCACTCCCCTTCTCCAAACTGGATCGCGATGTCGGTGCCTTCACGCATGAAATCCACTGGCTTGGTTGCCGTGTTCATTTGCAGGTCGATTTCCGGATACTTCTTCTTGAACTTCGACAGCCGTGGGATGAGCCAACGCGACGCAAAAGTGCTGTAAACCCGCAGTCTGACGGGATCGGACTGTTTCTTGTCCCGCAGTTCATTGGTGGCGTTTTGGATACGGGCGAATGCCTGGCTGATTTCGCGTCGGTAGTACTCTCCCGAAGTCGACAGGGAAATGCCGTCCTTGCCCCTGTTGAACAGCATGACATTGAGGCTCGCCTCAAGTGTCGCGATCTGGCGGCTGACCGCGGATTGCGTGACATTCAGTTCACGTGCTGCCTTGGTGAAGCTCTCTAGCCGGCTTGCCACTTCGAAAACGTGCAAGGGATTCAGCGGTGGCAAGGTCGTCTTTTTGGACATGCTCTCCTTACTCCGATGCGGAGCATCGCGGTGGTCGCCGACTGTGACCGTCAGTTATCCGGTTGTCGCAGACCTGTTCAACTCCCCATTGGAAAATGGGGTATTCGCAAAAGGAACACCTTGCACCTTCCTGCAGCAAACACTGTACTGTGTCACAGCGGCAGGTGTAAACCGATCATTACCTTTTGTACTGCTCGGATTCCCGTTTTTGTCCGGGCCCGCCTCCGCGCAGCAGGCCGCAGATTGTCGCTACCGGAGGTTTACTCAGCGGCGGCCGCCTTCGTCTGCGCGACGTGCGACATCTCGAGCGTGTAGGTCGTGTATTCAGGGTTCAGCGCCGGCAGGATGGCCAGTTCCATGATACCCAATTCCGGTTCCATGATGATGGAAGCGACCGTGGCGCTCGCCGCCATCGTGGTCGATTCGCGCGGCGGCCGGCAGACGCTATATGGATGCTGGTAGTCATCCAGGAAGGCCTTCTTGAAAGTCTCGCGGGTGATCGATCCACGTTCCGCGCTCAGAATCTGGTTGACCCGGCAGTCTCTGAGAAGAGTATCCGGCGTGTTGGCAATTCCGAGGTCGCGCAGTTTCGCCTTTGCCGCCGGGGCGTTCCAATGATTGGCGTGAGTGATCAGCCCGTCGTCATCAAAAATCGCAAACACCTCATCGGGCGCGCATTCCAGGTTGTAGCCTACGCCGCCGCAGTGGCTGGCCATGATGTTGTTTGATCCCGACCGTTTAGTTCCGTAGACGATCTGGGTCACCAGCGGCAGATGGGTTGCTTCGAGCATCTTTCTGCGTGTGAGCAGCAGCGGTATCCCCAACTCCCGGTAGTCGCGTTCGCAATCCAGGTAATTTGAGGTAATCGCGATACCCGCCGAGTTCATGCCGGACCGCGCGAGCCCGCCCGCTTCGGTGAATGTCAGGACATCGGGGCCGTCATCGCGACGGATCTTGAGCACGACCGTGGATTCCGCGCATTCCAACTTCCAGTCCCAGTTCTGTCCCTGGATGACCGTGCCATCGCGCGTGGCCGCCGGCAACGCGAGCGCGCTGGTGCATTCATCCGAAAGCCCTGCAAGACCGGCCTTCTCGCGAAGCTGCGGGTTCTGGCCCAGCTTCACCACCTCTGTTCGTGCGTTGAGGAACGCGATATCTTCTAGCGGCAACTCCGCGCCTTCCGCGATCCCGCGCATCTCGTCGACACAATCAATGTCATAAGCCTCCATCACCGGCAGGTAAGCCCGCACGGTCTCATGGATCTTGTGTCGCCCGAAACCGAGTTTTTCCAGCTGGCCGACATAGTGCCTGACGCCCCGTTCGATTTGCGGGCGAGCCACCTTGCCGTACTGGACACCGCGCGCATGTGGTTTTCCCGAGATTTCGATCAATGGGCACGTGTAGTTCATGTCGCTTCGTTCCTGTTATTGTGTCTCGGGCAGATGCAGGACCAGACCATCCATCTGGTCGGTCAGCACGATTTGGCACCCAAGCCGGCTGGTCGTTTGACGTTCGGTCGCAGTAACCTCAAGCATCTCGTCTTCGATCTCGTTCGGGTTTCCCGTGCTTTCGACATGCGCCGGATCGACGAAGACATGGCAGGTCGTGCACATGGCCGCGCCGCCGCACTCGCCGATAATCCCACCTATCCGCTTGCTTGTCGCCAGTTGCATGATCGAGACGCCGCTGTCGCCTTCGACCGTTTCGCGGCAACCATCGGGATGAACAAATGTGACCTTTGGCATCGCGCGGTCCTCAGCGTTTCGCGGTAACGGTCACCGGCAACACCGAAACGGCCCTGCCCCTGGACGTCCACTCCACCGGCCGGTCGCGCAGTTCGATGGTCTCGGTCTGCTCGATCAGCTCACGGATCAGGTGCATCGCTTCCGCTCGGGCGATCATTTGGCCAACACAGCCGTGGATGCCGGCGCCGAATCCCAGATGCCCGGCCACATCGCGCTCGATACGGTAGGCGTCGGGCTCCTCCCAGCGTTCCGGATCGCGGTTGGCAGAGCCCGTGTAGACCATGATCTTGTCGTGCAGGCCGAGCTTGGTGCCATGAAAGTCCATCTCGGATCTGGCATCCCGCGCAACCTGCAGGGCCGTTGAACGGAAGCGCGTGCCCTCGTCGTAGGCTGCGCGCGCCATGTCGGGATTGGCTTTCAGCAGCGCCATCTGGTCGGGGTTTTGGAGCAGGAAGTAAATCGCGTTGGCGATTGTCCCGAAAGTTGTATCGGTCCCAGCCGAGAGAAATGAACGGATCAACATGTTGGCTTCGTGCTCACTGATCTCGCCACGGTCGTGAGCCTCATAGATCTGAGCGCCGAAACCGTTGGCGCTGACGCTGTCGCCGCGGCAGGTTTTCTCGACCCATTTCGTCACGCGGCGCGCTTCCTGCAGTTCCTCTTCGGACCAGGGATCGTGTCGGCCATAGCTTCGGCCCTTGACCAGATATTTGTTATAGATGAGCAGGTTCTCCCGCCCCTCGGGCGCCAATCCGACCGCGTCCGGAACGATCTTCATGGCAAAGGGCTTAGTGAGTTCGCCGACGGCATCGAAACTGCCTTTGGCGACAATGGCGGCAATGGCCGATTTCGCCTCTGCCCGAATGACCGCGTCCAGTTCGCGAACCGCCTTGGGCGACAGGATGCGGCTCAGAACGCGGCGCGTGCGGGTGTGGTCGGGCGGATCGACCTCGAAGACGACGCTGGGCTCGCGCCAGGGTTTCTCGCGGTAGTAATTGGCCAGGTCGCCGCCGCCCGCACTGCCAAATCGCTCCGCATCGCCCAAGATCTCTCGGCAATATGCATCTTGGAACACGCCCCAGGCACCAAGCTCTTCAAGCCAAACAATCGGGCCCAGTTTCCGCATTTCGGCATAAGCAGGAAACGGATCAAGACGCAGTTCCGGCGTGTAGGGATTGAAGCTGCTCGATATCGCCCCGTCCGGTGCTGGGTGGACCGTCATACCTTCCTCCATGTCGAATTGGCGGAGCCGGACTCCGGCCTCCCGCCAGGCGCAGCCGCTTGAGTCAGCATACCAAGCCAGAACGAGGCTCCTACTTCGGAAAACTCCTGAGCTTGTGCATTGCGGTCACTTCCGACCAATGCCCGGTCCCATATCCTGACGAGCGCGCGCTTTGACATCGAACCGCGCCTTTTTTTCTTCCGGCGTAAGGCGCGGCATCTCAAATAGGTCCGTGGTGCGGGCATAGGTTCCACCGCCATGCATCCGGGCGATCAGCCCAGCCTTTTCGGCCAACACGTAGTGATGTTCACCATCCAGAAGATCGTCGCGAAAATGCATGCAAAGAACCTCGCCGATGATGATGTTGCGTCCTGGTTTCAGAGTGACTGTTTGTATCAACCGGCACTCCATGGCGATCGGCGCTTCAGCGATTATCGGCGCGGCTGTCGAATCGCCCGGCTCAAGGTTCAGCCCTGCCATCTCCGCTTCGCTCACGCCGCGGGGAAACTCGACCTCGCAGATGTTCATCAGCGGCGCCAGACCCTCGTCCACCAGGTTGACGCAGAACTCTTCCGTCTCGGCGATGTTGGCCGCAGTATCCTTTATGCGCAGTTCCGGGTCGTAGTTGACGCCGACCGCGACCGCCGGCGGATCGTTGCACATCGCGTTGAAGAAGCTGAATGGAGCGGCATTGACGCGGCCCGCGCTATCGCAGCTGGTCACTAGGGCAATCGGGCGCGGTACAACCGATCCGACAAGGAGCTTGTAGCGCGTTTTTGCGTCGACATGCCGAAAGTCCACGGATTTGGTCATGCTGCACCCGTCAGTAATACGCCCCGCCACCATCGACGCTGTAGGCTGAGCCCGTCACATAGGACGAGCGATCCGAAGTCAGAAACACGATCACCTCAGCGATCTCCCGGGGTGTCGCCATACGGTTCATCGCGCTGACCGAGTTGAAACGCGCAGCGGCTTCTCCCGGATCCGGCGATATCGAAATGGCTCGTTCGATCATCGCGGTATCGACGACGCCCGGACACACCGCATTTACCCGCACCTTGTCCTTGGCAAAGTCGAACGCCAACGCACGCGTGAACATCAACAGGCCGCCCTTGGACGCACAATATGCCGAGAAATCGAATGACGGGCGAAATGCCGCGCCCGAAGCCACGTTGACGATGGTTGCCCGGTCCGCCGCCTTGAGGAATGGCGCCGACGCCTTGCAGACGTTAAAGGGGCCGGTCAGGTTGATGCCCATAATCCGCGCCCAGTCGTCGGGCGAGGTGTCTTCTATGGAAGCACGCAGGCTCACGCCGGCGGCGTTTACCACGCCATCCAGTCCCCGCATCTCGCGTTCTGCGGCCTGAACCGCCTTTTCGACAGCTGCGAAATCGGTCACGTCCGCCGACTGGTGCGTGAATGCTCCGCCATCAACTGCCGGGTCCTGCCGGTCCAGGCCGACTACACGGGCGCCTTCGCCGAGCAACAACTCGGTGGTCGCTTGCCCAATCCCGGAACTCGAACCGGTGACGAGGATTTTTCTGCCTTCCAGGCTCAAATCCACACTCCTCAGTTGAGATAGGCGCCGTCGACGGGCAGTGCCACGCCGGATACGAACTCGGCTTCCTGCGAGAGAAGGAAGTTAATTACGGCGGCAACGCCGTCGGCTGTCACTGCCCTCCCCTGCGGCGACAGCGACATTGTGCGCGTCTGGTACTCGTCATCAAGACTGTTGAAGGCCTCGACGATCTTGGTACCCGGCCCGCCAAATGTCAGCCAGGGCAAAACCGCGTTCACGGTGATCCCGTCGCGGCCGACATCCTTGGCCAACTGCTTGACGAAACCGAGAATGCCGGCCTTAGCCGTCGCGTATGGCAGCCTCGCGCCCATGGTGCCGACCGGGCCGAAACGCCCCTTGGCGACGGTCGAAGACAGGCAGACTATGCGCCCGTGCCGCTGTTTTCGCATGATCGGAACCACATGGTGGCAGGCGATATAGGTGCTGCTCAGATTGAGGTTGACCACCTTTTCCCAGTGATCCTGCGAAATGTCATCGATCTGGTGCATCGGAATGCCGCCTGCACCTCCGGCCACACAAGCCATCGCATCGATCCGGCCATAGGCGTCCATCGCCATCTTGACCGCTGATGCGATGTCGCTCTGTTCCAGCGCATTTCCGGCCCGGGCCACAACTTCAGCCCCGTCTTGGCGCAGTTCTTCAGCGGCGGCGGCGAGCTTTTCCTCATTCATGTCCACCATGCAAAGCGCGTAACCGTCTCTTGCCATTCGTTTGCAGGTCGCCAATCCGATGCCCTGCGCAGAGGCGATAACCAATGCTGTTCGGCGACTGTCACTCATTTCTGCCTCCTTTCAAAAAAAATGCGCGGAGGCTGATTGCCTCCGCGGAAAGTAGGGGTAGAATGCGGAGGTTCAGCCTCCGGTACGTTTGGCGCCCCAGAAGATCGGCAAACCGGTCTTCGGCCAGCCGGTAATCTCCTTGCGGGAGGATTCCGAGCGCGAGTACTGGCCAAGCACGAGGAATTGGACATTGTCGTGCGCAAGCGCCTGGATCTGCTTCATGATCTCTTGCCGTTTCGCGACATCGCTTTCAGCTTCGAACGCAGCGATCAGATCGGTGATCTTGTCGACGCAGGCCCAGCCGGCATATCCATCGGTGCAGTTGTTCGCGATCCGGTAGTTCGTGAACGGCGACACCATGTCATAGCCGGACCATGTGACCGGCATCAGGCTCCAGCCGCCGTTTTCGACCGGCTCCTTGCTCCATCGCGCCTTGGCGACGGTCGGCCAGTCGGCCGCCTGCACTTCCACGTTGAAGCCCGCCTGCTTCATCAGCCCCTCAAGCACCTGGCCAGCCTGGTTGATGTCATTGACCGAAGACGCGAGCAGGATCCGCACGAGTTCGCCATTGTATCCGGCTTCCGTCAGCAGCTTCTTCGCGCTTTCGATGCCGCGTTTCGGCAGATCCGCCACACCGGCGTCGTTGCCATAAGTGGTATCGCACATGAAGAACGAGAAGCAGTCCTTGGTCCACTGCGCCTCACCGAGGCCCAGACCGGCCATGTATTGCTCGGTCATGGCCAGTGCCTGCAGCGCCTGACGGATCTTCTTGTTGTCGAAAGGCGGTGTCAGATGATTGACCACCACCGACAGGAGCGTCTGGTCGATACCGCCGAAGTGTAGGACATTCACATTGGGATCGGCCTCGAGGATGGGCACGAAGTCATGCGCGGTCGACTGAATATAGTCGATCTCGCCTGCCTGCAGCGCCGCGATCTGCGTTGCAGCATCCGGGATCGTGAGAAACTCGACCCGGTCGAAATTGACCACCTTGCCGCCGGACAGGCCATTTGTCGGCTCGTCGCGCGGCACGTAGGTCGGGCTCTTCTCGAATACCGCGATATCGCCCGGCGACCAGTCCTCCGAGACGAAGACAAACGGACCGGAGCCGATGATTTCGGTCACCGCTTCCTTGGCGGGCGTGACCGACGCGATGCGGGCCGGCATGATGACCGGCACATTGCTCGACGGCTTGCCAAGCGCCTCGATCACGTGACCGAACGGCTCGCTCAGGGCGATCCGGAAGGACTTTTCGCCGGTGACCGAAACATCCTTGGTCTTGGCCATCATGCGCTTGCCGAAACTGTCGCGCTCACCCCAACGTTTGATCGATGCGACAACATCTTCCGCAGTCACATCGGCGCCGTCGGAGAACTTGAGGCCGTCACGCAGCGTGAAATCGTAGGTCAGACCGTCATCCGAGACAGTCCAGCCCTCAGCCATCTGCGGATGGAAGTTACCGTCTGCATCCATCGAGATCAGCGTGTCATAAACCATGTATGCGAAGGTTCTGGTCGCGTACGACGTGGTGGCGATCGGATCAAGGACGCCCAGCCGCGCAGACAGAACCGCCTTGAGAACCTCTTCGGCGGAAGCCATCGAGAATGGGACCACGGACGTGGTCAGGGCAAGCCCGGCCGTGATCAGTTTGCGCCGTCCATTTAGAAGATGTTTGAGCATCGAAATTGACTCCATATTGGTTCCGCCAGGCTTTGCCGCCTCTCTTCGAGGCCACCTGGATAAAACGAACACGTCTAGCAATGAGCCTCCCCATCCCCGGCAGAGACGCGAACTGAACAGGGCCTGTGTGCCGTTAAGAAAAAACTACAAAGCGGTTCGTCAGTCTTCCACTTCACTGCGATCACAGCAGGATTACGTTTTCTCATGAGCCAGGTCGTCCGCAGGCGCTCCCCGTACCAACGGATAGCGAAACCGTCCTATTGAGAAAACACGTCAACTGACGCGTCGAGACTTTCACTCGAGCACCGTAACGACCTGTTTTCCTAGTGTTTTCTGAGTACAGGACAGACAAATCAGTTTGTGTGAAATGTGATCGGAACTGAGGTCACTCGGCGTAGAAGGCAGCCGGGCCGATGACTTTTGTTTAACCGTGAGGTATGAATGCGAAGTGCCCCACGATGCGCCAACGGCGAGTGCCTTCGACCAGATTGTCGCGTCCGGCGGCAACCGCCATGAGCGCTGAGCCACAGCCGGAGGACCCTTCCGCACCATCGCAGGCTCCCGACATGCCGCAGGAGCCTTTCCGCAGGTTCAATCCGTTCGGAAACAGCTTACTCTGCCGCTTCCTTGCTGCCCCTGAGGATCTGCGCGCCGGGCCATCTTTCAGGCTTCGCCATCCAGTACTGCATCGGGATATCGAGCGGCTCGCCGAGCGCCTCGGCCGCATGCCACACCCAACGCGGGTCGTCGAGAAAGCCGCGGGCGATCTCCAGCATGTCAGCGTGACCACCCGCTATAACTTCTTCGGCCTGATGAGCTTCGAGGATCATGCCGGTCACGAAGGCCGCTAGTCCGGTCTTCTTCTTTATGTCGCTCGCATAGGGCACAAGGTAACCGGGCGCCGACTGAATCTTTGCTTCTGACGTGATCGCCCCGGCCGAAACACAGACATAGTCGAGCCCTGCCTCCTTCAGAATGCGCGCCGTCTCCAAAGTGTCGTCGAATGTCATGCCGCCATCGGCAAAATCATGCGCGTTGAGGCGAATGCCCAGCATCATGTCATCCGACAGTTCCGCGCGCACCAGCGCGACAATCTCGGCCACAAAGGCCGCGCGCTTCGCCGTCGACCCGCCATAGTCGTCGGTCCGCTGGTTGGAGAGCGGCGACAGGAATGTGTGCAGCAGGTAACCATGCGCACCATGCAGCTCGACCAGCGACAGACCGAGGCGCGCCGCCCGCTCGCCCGCCTGGCGGTAGGCTTCCCGGACCCGCGTAAGCCCGGCACAATCAAGCGCTTCCGGCACCGGATAGGACGGCGAAAACGGGATCGCGGACGGAGCCCAGACCGGCCAGCCGCCATCCTGCGGCAGCAAAGGTCCGCGCCCATCGGACGGTGTCTTTCCAGAACCCTTGCGCCCCGAATGACCGAACTGAATGCCAAATGGCGTGTCGGAGTAGGATCGGATGTTTTCCAGCACCTGCCGGATCGCTGCTTCATGCCGGTCCGAATGCAGGGCGAGACAGACATTGGACCCCCACCCTTCGCGTTCAACCGAGGTGCTTTCCATTATGACGAGACCGGGTCCCGAAACAGCGAACGAGCCGAGATGTTGGTCGTGCCATCGCGTCGCGGCCCCGTTTTCGCCCTTGTACTGAGCCATGGGCGAGACGGCGATGCGGTTCGAATAGGTTGTACCCCTCAGGGAGAACGGGGAAAACAATTCGGTCATTGCAGGTCCATGTCGAGAAGCGTCAGGCCGGGCGGCCCATGGTTTTTTACTGGCTGACACGCTAGCGGTAAGCGGTTGGCGATCAACAGCTTGGTCTTCATGACGCAATGAGTTTTGCGCAAGAGATGCCATTATCATTACGCTAGGATCGATCAAGCAAGTCGGCGGCTCACTTTGCCTGTTTGCCGGAGGCGCGCGCAGTAAAGAGAAGCTCCTCCGCAAGCTCCTCGCCCAGCATTTTCCTGCCAGCCTCGACATCGCGGATCATCTGCAACGACCGCCCATAGGTGCCGACATCGACCCCGTTTCGCCGCGCAGCGCGGATGACCGGTTCGCCATGGTTGGACACCTCGGTCGGCCTCTTTCGCACCATGATGTCGCGCCAGATGCCGCTGTAGAGCTTCTGCGACCCGCGGCGCGACTCGGCATAACCGTCAATCGCGGCCTTCATGCGCCCTTCGTCGCCGGTCAGGAACTCGGACGGATCAAAGGCTTGAAACGACATGAGCGACACGCCGTCCGCGCTGGCCACCGCGGCCACCTCGTGGACCATCCGGTAGATCAGTGGCCGCCAGCGCGGATTGTCAAGGAACTCCTCCGTCGGTTCGTTGGATATGGTCTGGGCGATCAGCACCGCGGTGAAGGCGAGCTTGGCCCAAAGATATCCGAAGACGTTGTCGGATACCTGCACATCCGGTTCAAAGGTGCTGAGCAGGCCCTGAAGGCTGCGGATGCGCGCGGTGATCCGGCCGTCAATCTCGCCCAGCACGAACGCGCCGCGCCCGCCATAGAGGATCCTGCCCGGCCCGATAAAGTCGGCGCCGAAATTGATGAAGCTGCCGATGGTCCGTTCCGCGCCGACAGCGTCGGCGATCAGGTTCTCGTTAAGTCCGTTTTGAACCGAAACCACGTAGCCATTGTCCGCCAGATGCGGGGTCAGCGCCGCAAGCGCGGCCGGCGTGTGCTGGGATTTGACGGCAAGCAGGATCCGGGCGAAACGGCCTTCCAGTACGTCCGGCGTCGTCGCGCGCACCGGAACCGTAAACGCATTGACGGGGCCTTCGATCCCGATGCCGCTGGCCTGCATCTGCTCGACATGGTCCTCAACGACGTCAACCATCAGGACATCGTGCCCGGCACGCGCGAGATAAGCGCCGATCGTGCCGCCGATCGCGCCCGCGCCCCAGACAACAATAGGCTCGGTCATTGGTTGTCCCTTTCCATCCTGCTACGCAGTTGTCTCTCAAGCTCTGGGGCTGGATCAATTTCCAAGTGCTCACATGATCATGAGGAACGGGTTTGCTGCCCAAACGGGCAATGCCAAATAGACATTCCGTATCGACATATGGTCGGGTGACGCGCCTGCAACCGGCACGCTACCAAGGCTCAATGGCTGGTTCGGCACTCGCGCAGCCCGGTTTCCGGCTGTTCTTCATCGGAAATATCTTCACCCTGAACGGCATCTGGATGCAGCGGATGACGCTCGGCTGGGTTGCCTGGCATGTGAGCGGATCGCCATCGCTGGTGGGCCTCGTCTCCTTCATCGGCTTTATCCCGACTCTATGCCTGAGCGTCCTGTTCGGAGCGATGACCGACCGCGTCGATCTAATCCGTGCATGCCGCATCCTGCAGATCCTGTTCCTGATCTCCTCGCTGGCGCTGCTTGCAACCTGGTCGAACGGTCTCCTGACCTCCTTCGCAATCTGTGCGATTGCGTTCATGGTCGGCACGATCAGCGCGGCCTTCAATCCTATGCGCATGGCCACCGCGCCGTTGCTGGCCGACCTGCGGCACCTGAGTTCGGTCATGGCGCTCAGTTCGGTCAATCTGAACATGGCGCGCGTGACCGGGCCGGCGCTCGGTGGGCTAGCCATCAGCACGCTTGGAATTGGCGGCGCACTCGCGCTGCAAGTGGCGCTGTTTCTGCCCAACTTCGTGGTCCTTGCCCTGCTTAATCCGCGCTGCCGCGAAGGAATGGACGGGCCGCGCCAGAGCATCTTCTCCTCGATCATGGAGGGCGTGACACTTGCGCGCGAGAACGCGCTGATCCGGCAGGCGCTTTTGTTAAGCGCAGTGTTCGGGATGCTGGCACGCGCCGTGATGGAAATCCTGCCGGTAGTCGCGGGTGCCGGCTTCGATCGGGGCGCCGAGGGATTGGCGGTGCTGGCATCATGCGCGGGCGCCGGCGCGCTGATTGGCGGCTTCCAGCGCGTCATGTTCAGCCATCGCCAGACGCACGGATTACCGCCGGTCGCGCTTATCTGCAGTTATCTCGGCATGGCCGCCGTTATCGCGGTCGGAAGCAGCACGATCTGGGCGCTCACCGCTGTGGCGGTCTTTGTACTGGGATTGTGCTCGTCTGTAACCGCGGTATCGATTGTCACCGCCATCAACCTATCGGTCGATGATCGCATTCGCGGACGGATCGGGGGCATCTGGCTGACAACCGGCATTGGGTCGGCGGCACTCGGCGCGCTTGGTCTCGGCATTGTCGCGGAATGGTTCGGGCTGGCGGCCGCCATGGAAACAAGCGGCGTGATCGGCGTGATCCTGACCTCGCTGGTGTTGCTTGGGCGCACGCGATCCGGGGCCTGACGAACGCGCGTCACCGCGACAGCCCTCAACAACGCCCAATTACGCCAATCGGCCGGAAAACTGGAGATCCTGCGCTCCAAACCGGAAAACTATATGGGCCATCCTAACGTCGTCATCGATCGAGCATTCTGGTTTGACCTTTCGGCGTCTTTGCAATTCCTGAAGCCCGGCCGCATATCCTCGAACACCTGGCGCTTCGCTTATTCGCGTGTCCGCATGGACCGATCGAATCGTGGAACTTCGGCCTTGGCACTTGGCAAGCCCGACCGTTTCCGCAAATGCCGATGAGCATCTCCGGCAGCCGCCCGGCTTTCCAAGTCCCTGTCCGCTTCAAGCGCCAAGTTGCAGAAAGCCGGGTGAGCTTCAGCTCCGGCGCTGTATCACTTCTATGCGGTTGATGCCCGGCAGACACTGTACCGCGCTAAGCATGCCTGATGCGGTCTCTGTCTGACTGACGATCTCACATGGGGCTTCGGCGGACAGCGTCACCTGCTTGCTGCTGTTGACGTAGAACAACCCTGGAGAGGACGTCGAAATGCGAACTCCGTCACCCGTGGTTTCCACATCCATCTTCCGCGCTGCATGCTTGCGATAGGTTTCGGTGGCTTCTGACGTGGTCAGGAAATCCAGCCATGGATACGCCCTTGTCACTTCATCGATCCAGCATTCGAAGGACTGGTACAAGCCGGGCTGGTTGTCCGCATTTGGTCTCTTCCAGTTCTGCGCCAGTGGGTTGCGCGATCCTTCGCCGCCATCACCCGGACGGTCGAAGATATCGTCCGGATGCAGAAAGTGTGTCCAGATTCCCAATGACGCGACTTGGGAGGCCATCGCCAGCCGCGTGATCGCGTCCTGCACATGGCCGTAGGTCTCGCGAGGCAAGCAGAGCATCGAGGGTTCCCATGCTTCAGTTCCGAACTCTCGGAACTGGCCCAGCAGCAGACTTCCGGAGGTGTAGCTGCTGCACACGGCCGAGATCTCCGGGAAAACCCGCGCCACTTCTCTAATCTGGGCAGCGTTGTACCAGTTGCTCGCCGGCACCCAAGACACAGGCAAGGGCAACTCTGCGGCAGCGCTCCAAAGGCTCCGCGCGCGTTCGAGCTTCTTGCGCGTCGCCGCCGGGTCCGGCCAGTACCGCTCCAGCATCGGCGTATGGTTGTAGCCATGGAACCCGATCTCGTCGTCGGAAGGAACGCGCGAAAGCTCGTTTATCCTGTCGGCAAACCGGGATTCCTGTAGCGCGCTGTCGACCTCGAAATCCACGCCGTCAGGATCCGCATAATCTGCAATCATGTACCACGAGTACTTGAGTCCGTACCGCGCGCGCAGATCGAGCATGTCCACCAGCCACACGTCACGGATGAAGTCGTTCGCTGAAAGGCCATACTCGGTGACGGCTGGCTCCTGGCGCGCGATCGATTCTGATGGCGGGTAATCGTCGATATGCAGCATGGCGAACCCGGCCAGTGCACGCACCCCGATTTCCACCGTGTCGAAGATGGTTTGAACGAGGAACCCGCGCATTCGCCGCGATTGCAGAAGGTTGGTGTTCCAAAACACCACGCGCGTGCCACCTACCTCGCGCTTCCAGCAGAGCGGGTATCCTTGGGTATCGCTGACCAGGATCTCGCAATCGGCCGAAAGCGCGCCAGCGTCGATGTCATAGCGACCATGGATCCAGGCCTCGTTATTGAAATACAGGCCGGTAGCGAGAGGGATCACCTCTGCGTGGCAATGAAATCCCTTGGCCTCGACCAAAGCGGGCGCCGTGTCCGCGGCACCAAGCCCGATCAGTTCCGCAATTTCCGGCGACCAGGCCCGATGGACAACCGCGAGGCCCCCACCGGCATTGCAGAACTCCTGAAGCTCAAGCGACTTACCCCCGTCAAGGCCGCCAATTCGATCAGTCGACAGAACAACCGAGCTGAACCCGTTCAGTTCCGGCCAGGCGCTGCCTAGTGCCAGATCAAGCACCACATAGGAGACCTTGCAGTGCTCCAGGCATACGCAGATGTTCGTCAATACACGCATTCCCTGCGCATCGCCGCCGTGGCAGATGACAAGAAACTTCTGCTTTCGGCTACCGTTCGAAGTTGATCTCCGCCCCGTAAGCCAACCAAGAAACCTGTCGATCAACATAGTGGATTGCATTCCCCGTCAGCTTGGCGGTAAGTCGTTGCCGTTCAGGGGTCTAGCACAAGTCTCGTGCAAGGCGAGACCTTGCGGCAGGTGGGGAAATTGCAGGACAGTCTACAAAGGCCGCTCCATGTGTTGCTGTGCCCGGACAGGCCGTCCTGGTCCTTCGACAACATTGCAATCAACATTTCGAGAAGCATCGACGGCGTTCGCATCGACCGCCTCTATGCCAAGGATTTCGTCGACGAGCCGCATGTCTTCTTCGAGACGGTGCTTCGCACCAATGTCGACCTGTGCCACCTTTTCTGGCGCGAGGACCTGTTCTTTCTCTTCCATCCGCACACGGTGCGCGAGGCCGCCAACCGCCTCGGTATCAGCTTTGAGAGCCTCGTGCGCGGGATAAACAGCTGCGCCTTCACGACCTCAGTCTACGATCACCTGTTTTCTGAACCTGAAGAGCTGCTTTCACGGCGCACCGGATTTGCGCTGACCGACGGCTACTCCGTCTCGTCGAACAAACTGATGCAGGTCTATAACGGGATTGACGGTCTGCCGGAGCCCGACATGGTGATACCCGACGGTGTGGACATCGACCGCTTCTCGCCCTCCGGCAGGCCGCAGGAGAATCACGGTACATTCAAGATCGGCTGGGCAGGTAACAGCCAATGGGGCCGCGACAAGCTCGGTTTTGACGTGAAGGGTTTTGACCGCATCTTCAAGCCCATGTCCGATATCCTGCGAAAGCGGGGGATTGAGGTCGAGGAACGGATCGCCGACCCCCATGTAAATCGCATCCCGTTCGATGAGATGCCGGACTTCTATGCGCAGTTGGATCTTTTCGTTTGCACATCGGCAATGGAAGGCACGCCCAACCCCGTTCTGGAGGCGATGGCGAGCGGCGTTCCTGTGATATCCACGGATGTTGGGATCGTTCCGGAAGTGTTTGGCGACTTGCAACAGCGCTTCATCATCCGCGATCCACAGCCCGACCGTTTCGCTGACGCGGCGTCGGAACTCCACCGCAATCTGGAACTGCGGCGCGCCATCATCGCGGAGAGCCGATCGAGGGCGCTTGAATGGTCTTGGACGAAAACCTCGCGCGATTGGAAACCGTTCTGGGAAACAGCACTCAGGCGGGCAATGTCCAAACGCAACGCAAAACGGCGAGAAACGCTCCTCCTGTTGAGAGAGAAGTACATATAGCGGGCACCGCTTGCTTTCTCTGCGTCAATGTTCTGTATTACGTCGCGGGGCGGCGTTATTTTCGCTGCGAATCTACCGGGGGCGTCCATGAAACGTGCGGAACTCGCTGAGAAGCTGCAGGATGAACGATGCGGATTGTTCTTTCTTGCAGGATTGGATGACGATGGTCGCGGAGGCAAACTCCTGACGATCCATGCGGCGCAGGGATTGCTGAATTCCGACCAAGAATGCTACCTTCGTTCAGCGGCTGTGACGGTTGATCCGGCCTTGGATGTCCGGGTAGTCCGGCACACGAAGAAGGCGCTCAACGCACCCAAGAGCCTCGAAAGTTTCGTGCGCCGCTTCCAGAGCCGGACGATTTTGCTCGATCCAACGGGTGTGTTCGATCGCGCGTCACGGCTTCTCCGCCTTGTTCTTTCGATGGACAAATCCCAACGTCAGGCTTTCACGTCCGTACTTTGGCAGGCGGATGAATCGGCGCTGTTGTTTGTCAAAAGCGCCGGAGTGACTGACGACGAATATGTCGACGCGCTGTTGGTACCAGTCCGCACTGCAATCGCCAACGAAAGCGATGACTGTTTGTCGAGAGCCGTGCTTTCGGTACGGGCAGTCAGTTCCGTGCCCGCCGGGACCTATACGCCCGTCGACGACCTGTCAGCGGTCGCCGGAAGAACCGGAACCGGATTGCTGAAAAGTGCAGTGAGGGCGTTGACCGCCGCAGCCGCGCTGATTGGTGTCGGTTCGGCTACCCTTGCACATGCCAGCTTGCCCAATGACAAAACCGACCGTTTCACGTTCACGCCGGGCATCGAGGCGATCAGCGGGTTGACAACCCTTGGTGAAAACGCATTCGGCGCGCGCAACCATTTCCGAGCCGTTGGCGGGTTGCGGCTTTATTTTGGCGATTCGGAACTGTTTCTAGCGTCACTGCCGCGTTCCGGCTTGGAAAGCGACGTATTCGATGAAGTGCCTTCGGGCGATCTGGGAGAGGATTCTTCGGAAGGGGCGGATGACGGGAAGGTCGGCCCGCCGTTACGACTTGCCTATTAGTTAGGTATTTTGCCGGTTAATCAATAGTTCCGGCGATGTGGATGGATCACACTCTTTCCGGCGACACGCAGGTGAGCAGAATCGAACAGCAGGGACGCGTCTTTTAGACATGTCCCGACAACGGAACCAAAATGGGGTGCGGGCGACGCCCGCAGTAAGGTCGATGCAGAAAATGACACGAAGCTGGTTCCGGTTCGGGCTTGTCGCTTTGGCTGTTCCGCTTGCCTCAGGGACCGCATTCTCGGGGGACATCGTTCAGGGTGACCAATCGGAGTACAACCCCGTCGGCACGGTGATCTACTGGGGAGGAGATCTCGCCAACAACCAAAATGATCAGACCAGCGGTGGTATCGGTGCCGGTTTCACGACAGCCCTTGACGGTGATTTAGGGCAATCCGGTTGGATCGTCTCGGGTTACCTGGGCGGCGGCTGGGTTGACGGGAACACCTCGAGAACCGATGCTGCGTATGGGTCGCTCGCCGCAGGTTACCTTTGGGCGGCACCCGATTATTATGTGTCACTGCAAGCCGGCGTTCACTTCGTCAACAACAACGAATCGCCGGGAGGCGGCCCGACCGACGGAAGCGAAATCGGCGCGCTTTTCCAGTACTCGTTTGAAACCACGAGATCCAATGCATTCTATGCGCAAAGCTATGGCTCCCTGTCGACCGCGTTCGAACAGCGATATGCGCACGTCAAAACCGGCTACAAGACATCGACGTTTACCTACGGCGCAGAATTCACCTATCTCGACAGCGAAGATTCAGGTGACACCAAGCGCTATGGGGCCTTTGTCGGAAACATTCCGATCGGCAAGCTATCGATGACAATTGGAGCCGGATACCAGCAGGAATCAGAACCGAGCCTGAGCGACGGTGTTTACGGTACTGTCGGCTTCTCCGTTCCGTTTCCGATACGATAAGCGCCTCACGGTGTTTCCCCGCCATTCGGCCGCTGTCAGGGATGACATTTGACGCCCTGACGATTTATTCGTCAACCGAACTGCGCAAGACAAACTCTCCGCCCCTTCTGGCGCGCATCTCCCGCCAGGGCCGGTCATGGCGGGGCACCGCCGCAAGAAGCTGCCGGGTGTAGTCCGTTTGCGGCGCGCCAACGAGCGTGTGCGTGCTGCCCTGTTCGACAATCAGGCCATGGTGCACGACAAGCGTGCGGTCAGCGATCCGCTGCACGACGCCGATATCATGGCTGATGAACAGGATCCCGAGGCCATCGCGGTTCTTCAGGTCCTCGAGCAGGTCGAGGATTTGCGCCTGGATTGAAACATCGAGCGAGGCGACAGCCTCGTCGCAGACCAGAAATTCCGGCTTCGCGGCCAAGGCCCGTGCGATCGCCGCACGCTGCAACTGACCGCCGGAGAGCTCGTTCGGCCGGCGATTGCCGAAGGCCGGGTCGAGACCGACGCTGTCCAGCAGCCGTTCGGTCTGCCGGGTCGCTTCCGATCCCTTGATCCCGCCAAGACAGCGGAGCGGGTGGGACAGGGCCCGGTTGATGGTCTGGCGCGGGTTGAAACTCGCCAAAGGGTCCTGGAAGACCATCTGGACGGTTGAGCGCTGCGCCCGGAAGTCAAGCGTCTTGCCGTCGACATGCAGCGCGCCCCGATCGGCGCGTTCCAGCCCGCAGGCGATCCGGCCGAGTGTCGACTTGCCCGATCCGGATTCGCCGATCAGGCCGACGATCTCGCCCGGCGCGAGGTCCAGCGAGACGCCCCGCAATGCCTGCACAGATCCCCCTCCCCGGACCGCGAACTGCCTGTAGAGATCATCAAGCCACAGCACGCCCTGCCCTGCGGCGGGACCGGATCCGGAGACTGCCGCCGGCGCGTCGTGAACAAACGGAAGCGAGGCGGCGGCCAGCATCTTCGCGTAGTCGGTCTGCGGCGCGGCGGTGACATCCCGCGCGGATCCGCTTTCGATCAGCCGCCCGTCCTTCAACACCATCATCTCGTCGGCGATGGCGCCCGCCACGGCCAGATCGTGGGTGACGAAAATGACCGATATCCCGCGCTCATCGACCAGATGCAGCAACAGGTCGAGGATCTGCGCCTGCACGCTCGCGTCAAGCGCGGTTGTCGGCTCATCGGCCAGCAATATGCGCGGTTCGCCGACAAGTGCGGCGGCGATGGCGACCCGCTGTTTCTGGCCGCCGGAGAGCTGATGCGGATAGGCCGCCGCCCAATCGCGTCCATTCCGCCCCGCCGGCGGCAGGCCGACCGTTTCGAGAAGCCGCCTCGTGTTGTCGCGAGCTTGCGAACGCGTCAGGTTCAAAAGCGCCATGGCGACTTCATCGAGCTGCGCACCGATGGTCATCACCGGATTGAGGCTCGCAGCGGGGTTTTGGAAGATCATCGCGATCTCATGTCCGGCAATGCCGGAGCGGTCGGCGCCACCTGCAAGAATGTTGCCGGAACGGCCGGAAAGTCGCAGATCCCCGGAAATGGCCGCGTTGGCGGGCAACAGCCCTGCAATGGCGTTCAGGATCGTGCTCTTGCCCGACCCGCTCTCGCCCGCGAGTGCGAGAACCTGTCCGCCGACAAGTTCCAGCGAAACATTGTCGACGGCCAGCCCGTTGCCGCCGAAGCCGACGGCCAGGTTGTCGAGGCGGAGAACGCTGCCGTTCATGTCACCTCCGTAATGCCGAGGCGTCTGGCCAGGTAATCCCCGCTCAGGGACACGGCGAGCACGGTTACGGCGATGGCGATGCCGGGGATGATCACCAGATAAGGCGCGGTCCGAAGCTGTGCCCGGCCATTGGCGATCATCGACCCCCAGCTGACGAGATTCGGATCGGACAGGCCGAGGAAGGCAAGCGCGCTTTCGACCAGGATCGCCTCGCCAACCGTGATGCCGATCAGCGCGACGACCGGATGCAACGCGCCGGGCAAGACCTCGAGAAAGGCGATTGCAATAGAGGAACGGCCAGCCAGCCTGGCAGCGTCCACATAATCGGAGCCTCTCAGCCGCAGCACTTCGGCGCGGACCAGGCGGGCCGTCGGCGGCCAGGCGGAAATCGCGATGGCGATGACCACATTGACCGCGGATGCGCCCAGGATGCTCACCAGGGCCAACGCAAGCAGGAACGTCGGCACCGTCTGAAATGCTTCGGTGATCCGCATCAGGATATTGTCCGCCAGACGGCCGGCGAAACCGGCTGTCGTGCCGACAAGAACACCGATGCATATGGCCGCGGCTGCGGCCGCCGCGCCGACGACCATCGAAACCCGCGCGCCGTGGACGAGGCCCGCAAACACATCCCGGCCGAGGTGATCGGTGCCGAACAGGAACCTGGGGTCGCTGAGTGGCGCGGTCAGCGGGCGAGCGACCATGTTCAACGGATCCGATGGCGCCAGCAACGGGGCGGCAAGCGCGACAAGGGCAAGCGCCACGAGGATCGCTCCGCCGACGATACCGCCGAGGCCGGTAAATACGCGCTTTGCTGACGTCATCTCTGGTTCCGCTCTGTGAGGCGCACACGCGGATCGAGCCCGCTATAGGCCAGATCGATGAGTATGTTCATGACGACCACGAGAAGGGTTCCCGCCAGCAGAATGCCGGCGAGCAGTTGCAGGTCGCGCTGGTTGACCGCTTCATAGGCGAGCGCGCCGAGCCCCGGGATCGAGAACACCGTTTCGATCACCACGGATCCGCCGAGAAGGGTTCCGGACTGCAGGCCGATCATGGTCACCACCGGAAGCAGGGCCGGTCTTGCCATGTGGTTGACGGTCACGCTGCGTTTCGGCACGCCGCGCGACCTAGCAGCCCTGACCCACCCGCTCTTTGCCACCTCGATCATGGCGCCGCGCATCAGCCGGACATAGAGCGCCAGATATGTCATCGCGAGCGTGGTCACCGGGAGGACCAGATGGCGGGCCGTATCAAGTGTCGATTGCACAACGCCATAGTCTGCCCCCAAAGTGGATAGGCCGCCGATTGGAAACCAGCGCAGTTTGACAGCGAACAGAACGATCGCCAGCAGCCCGAGCCAGAATCCGGGTGTCGCGTTGAGGACAAGCGCGCCGATGGTGACGCAGGTGTCGACAACGCCGCCCTTGCGCAGCGCAGCGATCCCGCCAAGCAGGATGCCCATCGACGCCGACAGCAAGATTGCGGAGACCATCATCAAAAGCGTGTTGGGAAGCCGCTCGGCGATCACGGCGGCTACGCCTTTGGAAAAGGCGATGGAATAGCCGAGATCGAATTGAGCCAGCGACGTCAGATAGGTCAGGAACCGGGTCGCCACGCTGTCTTGCAGTCCGTATTGCTCGCGCAGCGATGCGGCAAATCCGGCGTCTCCGGCGCCGATACCCGCCAGATAGGCATCGACCGCATCACCTTCAGACATTTCGAGCAGCACAAAGACGCCGACGGCCACGATAAGCAGCACCGGCAGCGCCTGCAGCACCCGCCCAGCCAGAAATGCTGAAGTGCGCGCCAACCGGTTGACCGGCTGGCGCGGCTTTAGCGAGTCGTCGTCGCCAGAGGCATCAACGTCCACTTAGTCGGCCTTGATCCATGTATCGGCCCAACCGGATGTCGCCCAGCGCGGATTGTTCGAAACGTTCCGAACTTCATCCCGGGCGACGGACAGGAACGTGAAATGCGTCAGGAAGATAATCGGCAGGTCCTCCTGGGCAAGCTCCTGGAAGTCACGGTAGACCTGTGTGCGTTCAGCCGTGTCGAGGGTCGAGATACCCTTTGCGATCAGAGCGTTCATCTCGGCGCTATCGTATCCCCATTGGTTGGCGAAGGGAACGCCTGCATCCAACCCGCCCTGATAGAGGATCGTGGTCGAGATGGCCGGGTCGTTCCGCCAAACCGGCGATCCCACCGCAAGGTCGAAGTCGTGCTCGGTATAAACCGCCTTGATATGCCCGCCCGGATCGGCGGTCACGATCTCAACGTCGATCCCTACCGCTGCCAGCGCCTGGCGCACATAGCTGCCGGTGTCGCGGGTCTGCTGGAACCAGGGAGCCGGCCTCAGCCGCAAGGAGAACCGGTTGCCGTCAGCGCCACGCGGATAGCCGGCCTCGTCGAGGAGCTCTTCGGCGTGCGCCGGATCGAACGGATAGGTCGCTTCGGTCTCAGTGTAGAAGTCCGCAGCGGTCGGCGGAACCGGACCGGTCGCCGCCGTTGCGTAGCCCAGGAACACCACGTCGATCAGGAACTCCTGGTCGATGGCATGGGCAATGGCCTTGCGGACGAGCGGATTGGCCAGTTCCTCGCGCCGGTGATTGATATCGAGCGTGACGTTGTAGGTAATGCCCTCATAACCCTTGGTGATCACGCTGATGCCGTCGATCGCGTCGAGGCGCTCCATGTCGGTGAGCGGCACGGCCGAGAAGGCCGTCAGATGCAGGTCGCCGGTTTCCAATGCGGCGGCCTTCGCGCCGGGATCCGGAAGCACGCGATAGACGATTTCATCAAGATACGGCTTGCCGTCCTGCCAGTAGTTTTCGTTGCGCGTCAGGCGGTAGAACTGCCCCGGCTCATGCTCGGCGAACACAAACGGCCCGGTTCCGACCGGTGCCGCATTGTAGGCTGTTTCGCCAAGATCCTCGCCCTCCAGCAGATGTGCCGGAAGCACCGCCGTTACCGCCGGAAGCGCATTCTCGATCAACTGGCCGGGCGTCGGCTTCAAGAACTTGAAGATGGCAGTGTGCTCATCCGGCGTTTCCACAGACGTGAGGTTTTTGAAGATCTGCCGCCCGATGTTCTGCTTCACCTTCCAGACCTGCATGGCGGAGAAGGCGACATCGGCGGAGGTGAGTGGCTCGCCGTCCGACCATGTCACGCCTTTGCGGACATTGACCGTGAACGACAGTCCATCGTCCGACGCACTCCAGCTTTCAGCAAGCAACGGCTTGAGGCCGGTCTCATAGTCCATTTCCGCGAGCGGCTCGACGATCTTGGACGCGACAAAAAAGACGCCATTGGACGCAACAATTGCCGGATTCAGGTTGCGCGGTTCAGTGTCATTCGCGACCACCAGCGTGCCGCCGGTGGCCGGTGATTCTTGCGCGAGTGCCGGTTGGGCAGCGATTACCGCCGCCGCCATCAATGCCGATACACCGCAGCGCCAATTCAGATTTCGAGTTTTCATGATAGTTTCCCTCTTCTATCAACTCGTGAAAATTCCCATCACCAACGTTACACATCTGCATATACATTGACCGGCTGCCCGGTGATCAATCCGCCCGGTGCACTGCACAGACCCCGTCGATGCCCGCGATCGTCATCTGAGTCCCGCCTCCGGCAGTCGCGATCTGCGCGCGCAAGACCTGCCCCTTCGGCCCCAGGTGCCCGATCCTGATGAGCTTGCCGAGCGTTTCGCCCTTGCCCATCCACAAGGGGTTGCCACAAGCCTGCGGTTCCATCAGAAAACATGCCGTAACGTCATCTGACAATCTTTTTTGCTGCAGTGCAAGCGATTATGCGGCCTCCGCCCGCGCTCGCCAAAGTTCGGAACCCTTTGCCCGTCGGCCATCCGCCCCTACCCTGGATCGTCCGCACCGGCATCGTCAGGATCGTCCGGACCGGCCAGTTGTGCCGCACCCGGGAGCTGCGGCCTGATCATCTCGCCATTCGGCTGGATGCCTGCAACGCAAGCGTTGAACGCGTCCCCATCGAACCGGCAGGCGACATCCGGATCAACGTTATTTCGTGTCCAGCGGAAACGGATCGAGCCGACGGTGCGGGTGTTCAACAGATAGCGGTTGGTCGGCCGGATGCCGGTCCCGCCGGGTGCGTTGGTGTCGGAGTATCCGAACAGGATGATGTCCTGCGAGCCGTCGCCATTCGGCGGGGTAATCCGCGGGTGCGTGTGATGGTCCTGCAAATAGGTCACCCAGGCATCAACCCGCGGATGGGCGTGGCCTGCATGCTGACCTGCCTGAAAGACGACATAGCGCGGCCGGGTCGCCTGCGCCCAGGCGAGGTTGTTGCTTTGGTAGCTGCGCGCGCCGTGATGCGATGCCGACAGGATCGTCGTGTGCGCCGTCTGAGCCTGGCAGTTGGCGACGGCCGCGTTCTGGGTGACGCCCTGTGCGTCGCCGGCGATCGTGACCGAGTTTCCCCCATAGCCAATATTGAGGACCAGGCTCTTGGCATTCGAACTGGTTCCCCGGTTGACTGTCAGCACGGACAGCCGTGCGGCGCCGCATTGCAGCATCGGGCTGGCGCCGAGCTGGCCGACCGGGTTGGCGGTGCCGCAATTGAAGCTGTTTTGGGGAAAACCGCGATACACGTGATGATTACCGCCGGCCGTGGTAGCGCCCTGGACCCATTGGAGGAAAGCGGTCTGTGCCGCGTTGGTCCCCAGTTGCCGCCGAGCCAGGCGGCGCGCGGCTGCGACTCGCCGGCCATCACCTGGGCGATCATGTTGTAATGGTCGGTATCGGGATGGCTGACCACCAGCCGCGGACGGCCGCTTCCCGGTCGGTTGACCGCCTCGGCTAGCGTGTCGCGCACGAAATCGACATCGGCGGTCGCGGCAGCTGCACTGGTTCCGCAGTCGATCAGGATCGGCGCGTAGCGCCCGCCGCCTGGTCCATCCGGCACCGGTCCATCGCGCGGACATGTCACCATCGCGCAACTGCCCTGGCCGATGTCGAAGAAGGTCACCTCGATCGATGCGTCCGGGCCGCCGGCCCTTAGGTTCGGCCTTTTCTTGTCGCGCGGGGTCGACGGCGGCGAGGCGACCGGCGGCCTCTTGTCGCCGGCTTTACGTTCCGGCGGTGTTACGGGAACCGGCGGCGGTGGCGGTGTGGATTGCTGGACGGCCATCCCACCCTTGTTCTTCGTATAGGCCCCGGCGGGCGTTGCCGCCCACAGGACCGCGCCGGTCAGGACCAGCCGCGCGAAACCGGCGATCACCGCTCAGCCATCCGAAGACCGGACGATACGCCATTGTTGGCCGACATGCGGGCCGCCCTTTGCGCATTGGGCCGCCTTTATCGCCCTGCCCGGCCCAGCGCTTTCCAAGCACATGTCATCGAGCGAGATCGAGCGGGCGGTGGTGTCAAACGCAAAGTGGAACCAGCCCCAGCCATGCGGTACCACGTCGTCGCACCTGACGCTGTATACCTGGTTTCCGTGTAGATAGGCGCAGCGGCCGGTATCGGTCGGGCCGAAGGCGCCGCCATATCTGTCGGTGTGCGTGAACCGGCCCGTGCCGGCGGTCATGACCGGGCGGCAGCGCGCCGAAAATAGCGGGCTGTTCGTGGCCGCGCGCGCCTCGATGCAGGTACCGTCACCGATGTTCTGGAGCATCGCGCCGTCCGGCCGCTCCAGGCGGCTGAACGGAATCAACGCCTCAAGGTCCGAAAGCTCGGCATTGGTCAGACATTCATTGTCGGCGGGGTCGAGGCGACACATGCGTTTCGCCTGCCGGCCGACATGATGGGCAACGGCGGCACGGCGCAGTTCGGCCTCGTCGGTCAGGTCGCCAGCCACCGATTTCGGCATCGGCAGGTTGAGGCGCAGGATATTCGGATTCTCCAGTTGCGCGGCGCCGCGCAGCGCTCCGGCGAATGCGGAAAACGCCTCCTCTCCAAACTCCTCCGCCGATTCGTCCGTATCGGCCGGCGGCGCGGCGAACACGGTTTCCGGCAGCGCCAGCCCGACACCGCCCGGAACCGAGATCGCAGCAACCGTCGCGACCTCTTCCGTCTCACCGCCGGCCAGCGTCCCGACCTTCGACCGGATCGAGGCGCGCAGCCGCACGACCTGGTCCTGCAGGTCCCGAAGCTCGCTCGGCACAAGGCCGGTCGCGAACGAATAATCGTCGGAATTCTCCAGCACGTCCTCGATGGAATCGTAGAAGGACGCTAGGAACCAGTAATAGTCGGCGATCACCTCGGCGTCGTCGCGGTCGGTCGCCAACGTCTGGTCGGCGGGCCAGTTGACCAGCCCCTCATAGGAGGAAACCGTCATGGTCTGGAAGATCGGCGCCCGCGCTGCCTCAAGCGCCAGATTGCCGAGCTTGGCCTGCAGGCCTTCCTGGGTGACCGGTATGGCGCCGCTCGAACCGCCGACCTGCATGACGCGGATCTCGGTGCTGGCCGTGGAGATGTCGCTCGAGCGCTGCATTGATGCCTCCGCCGATGCCGCGACCGCGCCGTAGTTCCCCTTGATGGCGGCCTTGGCCTTGTCGGCGACCGCCTTGTTGGAGGATTTGATGGTGAAGGTGGCCACCAGCGACGCGCCGGTGTCGATCGAGGCAATGAAGGCGTCGCCGCACGCCCGGCGGAAACCTGCCCGGTTTTCGCGCAGCAGCCTGACCGCCCAGGGTTTCAGGCTGAGCCCGCTTTGGGCGAGGCCGTCGCGGCGGGTGGCGGGCTGGGCGTCGGCCGACGCAAGCGTCGTGTTCTCGGCCGGATCGACATAGGGATAGGCGGTGCGCGACGGTTCTGTCGGCCGAACCGGGCCGGCGAAAATTGTGCCGTTCAGCACCATCGCATCGAGCAGGATCGTCTGGCTCGAGCCGCTGACCGTGGAATTGCGCGCAAAGGATGCCTTGGCGCTGCCCTTTGCGAAGACGGAGTTTACAGCGACCGAGGCACTGACCCCGAGCGACTCCATGATTTCCGACTTGTCGGAAACATCGCTGAGCCGCACGCTGGTGGTCTGGCCGGTCAGGCTGACCGGCGCGAACTCGACGCAGCGGGCCGGGATCAGGATGCCGAAGCGCGAATCCCAGCCATATCCCAACTCCATGCCCTGGTCCGGCACGCTCATTTTTTCGCTGCGGCTGGCCAGAAGCACGCGGGCGGCCCCGTCTTCCCCGGGCCCGGAGAGCCCGGCGAATCCGGTACCGGTGACATAATATCGCGCGAACACCACCGCCAGCAGCGCGACCAGAACAATCAGGTAGATAACGGGGAGATATTGAGCCAGGGTATGCCGCATGCCACGTTTCTCCAGTGTCCCGTGCGCCCCTTGGAGACCACTATCGACCTCGGCCTTCCGCTTGTAAAGCAGTGCCACAGTCTGCGGTTACATCATGTTTCGGCCGTTGCATCGGTGCCAAACACGCTGAAATATGGACTATTCTGATTTGAACAAGAGTACCCAGCGATGACCAAAACGCTCTTTCGTGACGACGCCTATCTCTCGGTGGCCGAAGGCATTGTCACTGCCATCAACGATCGCGGCGGCATCATTCTCGACCAGACGTGCTTTTACGGCACATCCGGCGGCCAGCCCGGCGACACAGGCTTTATGGAGCGCGCTGACGGCACCCGCATCGAGATCGCGGCAACCGTATGCGGCGATACCAATGACGAGATCATCCATGTGCCCACCGAGGGCCAGCCAACGCCGGATATTGGCGAGCGGTTGGTGCTGCATATCGATTGGGACCGCCGCTATAAACTGATGCGCATGCACACAGCCTGCCACTTGCTGACAGTGATTTGCCCCTTCCCGATCACCGGTGCAGCGGTCAGCGAGAACGAAAGCCGGGTCGATTTCGACATTCCCGAACTCGGCTTCGACAAGGCGTCGGTCAGCGCGGAACTGATGCGCCTGGTCGAGGAGAATCATCCGATCTTCGTCAAATGGATCACCGATGACGAACTCGCCGCCAATCCGGACTTGGTGAAATCAAAGAATGTCCGCCCGCCGATCGGCACCGGGCACATCAGGCTTGTCGGCATTGGAAATAGCGGAGCGATCGATACGCAGCCCTGCGGCGGAACCCATGTCTCCGAGACAAAGGAAGTCGGCGACATCCATATTGGCAAGATCGAGAAGAAGGGCCGTGAGAACCGGCGCTTCCGCATTCGTTTCGGCCCGGCACCCGCCAACTAGGAGAACCAAATGCGCCTTGAGGGATCCTGTCATTGCGGCGCGGTGCGCTTTTCCTGCGAGAGCCCGCATCCCGTCCCGTATCAGCGTTGCTACTGCTCTATCTGCCGCAAAACTGCCGGCGGCAGCGGCTACGCCATCAACATCATGGGCAAGTCGGAGACGTTGGAAATCGAGGGTGGACAGAACATTGCCATCTATCGCACCCGCGCCGAAGACGGGAATAGATCCGGCTGCGAGCGACGGTTTTGCGCCAGATGCGGAAGCGCGCTGTGGGTCTATGACAGCCGCTGGCCCGAGTTGATCCATCCCTTCGCCTCTGCCATCGACAGCAACCTGCCGACGCCGGGCGAGAATACGCATATGATGCTCGCCTTCAAACCGGCCTGGGTCGAACCGCATGTCCATCCGTCCGACAAGACCTTCGAACGCTATCCCGATGAATCGATCGCCGACTGGCACAAGCGCACCGACAATGTACGCGACTGACCGGCGAACCCTTGCGCCTGCGTTGCGATTCCTGTCCTGTGCGCGCAGCACCCGCGCCAAGCCGCGGAATGGAAGGACCGAACCGTGAGTAAACAAAGCCCCTACGTCGTCCAACCGGATTGGCTCGCAGACCATCTCGACGATCCCGGCCTGTCGATTGTCGATGCGTCTTGGTATCTGCCTGCGCAGGGTCGCGATGCGCGCGCCGAGTACGATGCGGCGCATATCCCAGGCGCCGTCTTCTTCGACCAGGATCTGGTCATCGACCCGGACAGCAGCCTGCCGCACGCCCTGCCCTCGCCGCTGGTTTTCGAACAGCATGTCAGCGCCATGGGGATTTCGCGCGACGACACGATCGTCATCTATGACGGCCCGGGCATGTTTACTGCGCCGCGGGTGTGGTGGATGTTCCGGCTGATGGGAGCGGAGACCGTGTTCGTGTTGGATGGCGGCTTCGACAACTGGAAGGCTGCCGGCCGCGCCATCACCGCCGAACCGCCAAGGATCGCACCGACCGCCTTCGTACCGCACTATGATGCTGCGCGCGTCGCGATGTTTGATGAGATGCGCGCGATTGTCGACGACCGCTCCCTGCAGATCGCCGATGCCCGCGCGCCCGGCCGGTTTACGGGCGAAGAGGCTGAACCGCGCCCTGGCATGCGGGCCGGTCACATGCCGGGCGCCCGCAATGTGCCGGTAATGTCACTGTCGGAAAACGGCTATCTGAAAGACCTCGACGGATTGCGCACGACGCTTCAAGCCGCCGGCATCGATCTCGCCAAGCCTGTGGTGACGACCTGCGGGTCCGGCGTCACCGCCGCCGTGATCACGCTTGCGCTGGAGTCGCTCGGAACTTCCGGTCACAAGCTCTATGACGGGTCATGGTCGGAGTGGGGTTCGCGCGATGACACGCCGGTCGAAGCCGGACCGGCAGGAGCGCCGAACGCCTGATGGCCAGAAAACCCACTCCGCTCGACACCACCGTGACCTTTCTGGAGATGACGGCGCGCCCCGCCATGCGAGCGGCGCTGCCGCTCGGGGTCAACGCCGTCATCCTGCACGCCGAAGAGCCGCCGCTGGCGTTCTACCGCTACCTGCAGTTTCAGGTCGGTCATCCGTGGCACTGGGAAAGCCGGCTGCGCATGGATGACGAAACTCTGGCCGGGCGCATCCACGCGGAGACAACCGACATCTTCGTGGTCTATCTGGACGGCGCGCCAGCGGGCTTTTTCGAGATCGACCGCGCCAAGGCCGACGTCACCGATCTCGCCTATTTCGGCCTCATGCCCCATGCATCTGGGCGCGGACTGGGCCGCTGGCTCTTGATGTCAGCGATCGATGCGTGCTGGGCCAATGAACCGGCGCGGATAACGGTCAACACCTGCACGCTGGACCATCCCGCCGCCTTGCCGCTCTACCAGAAGCTCGGTTTCCGGCCCTATCGGCAAGCGCCCGGTCAGGTGGTTCCACTCGCAAAGGCCGACCTCCATCGGTTGGCCGAACAAGGAGTGACAGCGGCCTGAACGGCGCGTTCAAGCCCGGTTCATCGCGATATCGATATGACGGCGGCAACCGTTCTTGAAAGGAAACTGCAATGAACCGCCGTTCGTTTCTCACTTCGCTCGCCGCCGCCGGTGCGACGGCGCTCGTGCCTGCCATGCCGTCCCTGGCGATTGCCGACAACTCGCCCAGCGCAGCCATGATCCAGCGCAAGCTTCAAGCCGCGCCTCGCTTCAAGGCGATGCCTGACGCGCGCCAGACGATCCAGCAGTTAAAGCGCAACCGCCGCATACGCCACATGGCACCGTCGATCGACATCCAGTCAATCAATTTCGCCTTCGGATCGGCGCGGATCCCGGCGTCGCAGCACTGGAAGGTCGAAGAGATCGGTATCGCTTTGAACCGGATCCTCAACAACAGCCCGTACGAGACGTTCCTGATCGAGGGGCATACCGACGCCGTTGGCTCGTACTCCGCCAACCAGAGGTTGTCCGAGCGCCGGGCGGCATCGCTTGCCCAGGTTCTTGTCGGCTCTTTCGGCGTGCCGCGCCGTTCGCTGCAGACCGTCGGATATGGCGAGACTGAGTTGCTTGTCCCAACGCCGCATGCCAACTGGCGTAACCGGCGCGTGACGCTGCGCCGCGTCACCGATTTCGTCATCCTTCGATAATGAAGAGGGCCGGCCGCTGCCCCTTGCGGCCGGCCCTTGCGCTGTTGAGGCCGTCAAGCGACCTTCAGCGCGTCCTGCGGCTGTGCCAGCTCGTAGCCGAGCGCGTCGGCGACAGCCTTGTTGGTGATCCGGCCACGATGGACATTAAGACCGTTGCGCAGGTTCGGTTCGTCGACTAGCGCTTTGATGCCCTTGTTGGCCAGCATGAGACCATAGTACAGCGTAGCGTTGTTGAGCGCATTGGCCGAGGTGATCGGCACGGCGCCGGGCATGTTGGCGACGCAGTAGTGGACGACACCGTCGACTTCATAGGTTGGCTCGGAATGGGTCGTCGCACGCGACGTCTCGAAGCAGCCGCCCTGGTCGATTGCGACATCGCACAGCACAGCGCCCTTCTTCATGCCGCCGAGCATTTCGCGCGACACCAGTTTCGGCGCAGCCGCGCCAGGGATCAGAACCGCACCGATCACGGCATCGGCGGAGAAGACTTCCTCCTCCAGCGCCTCGACAGTCGAGTAGCGAGTGCGTACGCGGCCGTTGAAGATGTTGTCGAGCTCACGCAGGCGCGGCAGCGAACGGTCGATGATCGTTACTTCCGCACCGAGGCCAACTGCCATCTTCGCCGAATTCAGGCCAACAACGCCGCCACCGATGACGGCAACCTTGGCCGGCAGCACGCCCGGCACGCCGCCGAGCAGGATGCCACGACCGCCATGCGCCTTCTGGAGCGCGGTGGCCGAAGCCTGGATGGCCAGACGGCCGGCGACTTCCGACATCGGCGCCAGCAGCGGCAGGCCGCCGCGGTCGTCGGTCACGGTTTCGTAAGCGACAGCCGTGCAACCGCTCTCCACGAGGCCCTTGGTCTGATTCGGATCGGGAGCGAGGTGGAGATAGGTGTAGAGGATCTGGTCTTCGCGCAGCATCACCCACTCCGAGGGCTGCGGTTCCTTGACCTTCACGACCATGTCGGACTGGTCGAAGACTTCCTTGGCGGTCTGGACGACCTTCGCGCCGGCGGCCGCATAGGCGGCGTCATCGGCGCCGATACCGGCGCCAGCCTGCGTTTCGACGATCACATCGTGGCCGTTGGCGACATATTCGCGAACGGAACCGGGCGTCAGCCCGACACGATACTCATGGTTCTTGATTTCCTTGGGGCATCCCACGCGCATTGCTTCGTCTCCCTGACCTATCGCGTCAAACACAATCAAAATCATGACGCAGTTTTGATCGAATGTCCTTGCAAAGTGCATATGCAAACACCCCCTTCTTCGACTATTGTTGCGCAAAGTAGGCAAAAATCTGGGAATTGTTGCAGACATGGAACTCGATTCGATCGATCTATCGATCTTGAGGAACCTTCAGAAGAACGGCCGGATTTCCAACGCGGCCCTTGCGGAAGCCGTCGGCCTGTCGCCGTCCGCCTGTTCGCGACGGCTCGATATCCTGGAGGGCGCGGGCGTCGTGCGCGGCTACCACGCGCGGGTCTCAAATCGCGAACTCGGCTACACGATGACCGTGGTCGTCCACATCTCGCTGTCGGGCCAGTTCCAGAAAACGCTTCGCGAGTTCGAGGAAGCGGTCAAGCGATGTCCGAACGTCATAGTCTGCTATCTGATGAGCGGCGAGTACGACTATATCCTGCGCGTCTCCGCCAAGGATCTGGACGACTATGAGCGCGTCCACCGCGACTGGCTTTCGTCGCTGCCGCATGTGGTCAAGATCAATTCGTCATTCGCCTTGCGCGAAATCATCGAACGGCCGAATGTCGGCATCGATGTCGATCTTGTCTCACCGGATACTGCCTGATAACGCGAAACGATGAACACCTATTTCGCGCTTGCGATAGCCATTGTCGCCGAGGTCTTCGCGACGTCTTGCCTCAAATTGTCGGACGGCTTCACGAAGCTGCTGCCGTCGGCGGCGGTCGTCGTCGGCTACGGGCTGGCATTTTACTTCCTGGCGCTCACCTTGCGCACGATCCCGGTCGGCGTTGCTTATGCGATCTGGGCCGGCGCCGGTGTCGCACTGATCACGCTGGTTGGCTGGCTTTTGTTCGGGCAGAGAATAGATACCGCTGCCATAATCGGGATGATCCTGATCGTCTCCGGCGTTATCGTCATTCAGGTGTTCTCATCGGCCTCAGGACACTAAGCCCTCAGGCCGAAACCGGCGCAAGCCCGACACCGAGCGACGCAAGCGCATCCCAGTAGCCGGGATAGGTCTTCGACACACAACCCGGATCGAGAATGACGATCCCGGCGGTCATGAGACCGGCCAGCGCAAAACACATCGCGATCCGGTGATCGGCGAACGTCTCAATGCGGGCGTCAACCGTGGCGCCGGCCAGAGACGGGTCTGCGTGAACGACCAAGTCATCACCCTCTTCGACGGCAAGCCCCGGCCGGATGCGGTTGAGGCCTTCCGACAGCGCCTGGATGCGGTCACACTCCTTAACGCGCAGATTGGCGATGCCGGTAAAGCGCACAGGTGTGGCATTGTAGGCGGCAAGCACGGCCAGCGTCGGTATGGCGTCCTGCATCTGAGATCCGTCAATCACCGCATCCATGGCGGGAAAGCGCGCCATCGCCACATGTGCGGCCGCGTCCGGCTGGGTGAACGCTACAGCTGCGGTGCCGATATCGATGGAGCCGCCGGTCAGTTTTTCCGCTGCCCAGAGATAGGTCGCCGCTGACGCATCCGGCTCGACGTGGTGATCGGTGGCGACGTAACCGCCCGGCTCGACCCGCCAGGTGGCATCCCCGTCCTGCGACACACGGGCGCCGAAGGCCCGCATGGCTTCGATCGTCAGGTCGATATAGCCGCGCGCGCCGATCTTCGGTCCGGTCAACGCAATCTCGACCACGTCGCGTGCCAGCGGCGCGACCATCAGGATGGCCGAAACATATTGACTGGACAGCCCGCCATCGATCTCCACCCGGCCGCCGGGGATGATGCCATTGCCATTGACCGTCACAGGCGGGCAGCCGGTTGCCGTCTCAGCGTCGCCGCCCATGGACCGCAGCGCCTCGACAAGCGGGCCGATCGGCCGCTTGCGCATATGCTCGTCGCCATCAACCACGGTCGTGCCGTCGATGCACGCGACGGCAGCGGTGAGAAACCGCGTCGCCGTGCCGGCATTGCCAAGAAACAGCGATGCGTCGGGTTGCGTCAGCCGTCCCGAGCCGGCGACCGAGAATGTAGTGTCGTCCGGCTCGTCGACGGCGACACCCATGGCGCGCAAAGCGGCCGCCATCAGCCTGGTGTCATCGCTCTTCAGCGCGCCGGTGATGCGGCTTGAGCCCTTGGCGAGCGCGGCCAGCAGCAGCACGCGGTTGGTGATGGATTTGGAACCGGGCGGGGTCACCGCGCCATTGAGCGGCGCAGCGACGGGCGTCACTGCCAGCGCCGGCGCCGCCAGATAGTCAATCGCCTGCATGGATCTCTCGAATTGCGGTGGACGGGAACGCGGTTCTGCCTAAGTCGCTGCTCGCGGCCCGTCAAGCGCGGTCACACCATCCGGTCTTCGCCGGTCCACAGTCCGGGACCGTTCTGGTCGATGATCAATCGTGCCTTCCCCAGCGCGGTCGTCCGTGCCGAAGCTTCGTCCGGCAACATGTCGGCACGCATGAACCGGCGTTCGATCGCGCCGTCCTCACCAGGCTTGCGCAGCAAGCCGGCGACCCGCCACTGGCTGCCCTCCTTTTGCGGAAGGGCATGAATCTCGATCCCTTCATAAACCTCGTCCGGCTGGCCGGACGCCGGTTCATTCGCATTTGCGGCACCGCCAAACATGCGGCTGAAAAAGCCTGCCATCTCAATCCTCCGTTGGCGGCAACATCTGTGCCATCCGGTTTCTTGTCAATGCGTGGACTGTAACCGACTTGACATCGATCCGTTATCTATTTGCAATCTTTCGGGGGTTGGTATCCAGCGGTTCACAAGGAGCTGACCATGCGAAACGACATTGCCCATCCTGCATCACTACATCCAATCACGCGACGTTCGCTGCTCGCCGGCGCCGCCGCGACAAGTGCCCTGATCATGCTGCATCCGTTTTCCGCTCGTGCGGCGGCCAACCAGGCACATCTCCGTCTCATGGAAACGACGGACATCCACGTTCACGTCTTCCCGTATGACTATTATGGCGACCGCCCGAACGACACCATGGGTCTTGCGCGCACCGCGTCGATTATCGATTCGATCCGCGCCGAAGCGACCAACGCGATGCTCGTCGACAATGGCGATTTCCTGCAGGGCAATCCGATGGGCGACTACATCGCCTATGAGCGCGGCATGAACGATGGCGAAATGCACCCGGTCATCTCCGCGATGAACACGCTCGGCTACGACTGCGCGACCCTCGGCAATCACGAGTTCAACTACGGCCTCGATTTCATGTTCAAGGTGCTGAACGGCGCAAACTTCCCGTTCGTCTGCGCCAATGTCGCCAAGGGCATGCTGGCCGCTAATCCGCGCGAGGACGATCTGTTCCTCAAGCCCTACGTCATCATGAAGAAGACCGTGAAGACCGGTGACGGCACCGAACATCAGGTCAATGTCGGGTTGATCGGTTTCGTGCCACCGCAGATCATGCAGTGGGACCAGCGTCACCTGACCGGCAAGGCGCAGACCCGCGACATCGTTGAAACGGCCAAGGCCTGGATCCCGCAGATGAAGGAAGATGGCGCCGACATAATCATCGCGCTGTCGCATTCGGGCATCGGCGACGCCAACCACGTAGACGGCATGGAAAACGCCTCGGTGCCGCTGGCCGCAGTCGACGGCATCGACGCGGTGATGACCGGCCACAGCCACCTCGATTTTCCCGGCCCGAAGTATGAGGGCTTTGCCGCTGTCGATCATGTCAGAGGTACGATCCACGGCAAACCGGCTGTCATGGGCGGCTTCTGGGGCTCGCATCTCGGCTTGATAGACCTGATGCTCGAGAAGGATGGCAATGGCTGGCGTCTGATCGACTTCACCTCCGAGGCGCGCCCGATCTACAAACGGGGCGAGAACCGCAAGATCGCGCCTCTGGTGGAGAGCAAGCAGGAAGTGCTCGACAGCGTCAGCGACGTTCACGAGGCGACGCTTGCCTATGTGCGCACCGCCGTCGGCAAGACATCGGCGCCACTGCATTCCTACTTTGCGCTCGTCGCCGACGACCCGTCGGTGCAGATCGTCAGCCAGGCGCAAACCTGGTATGTCGACGATCTGATGAAAGGCACGGAATGGGACGGCCTTCCGGTGCTTTCGGCAGCCGCTCCCTTCAAGGCCGGCGGCCGCGGCGGCCCCGAATATTATACCGAAGTTTCGGCTGGCGACGTGGCGATCAAGAATGTCGCCGATCTCTATCTGTATCCGAACACGGTGCGCGCCATGGTCATCAGCGGCGCCGACGTCAAGGAATGGCTTGAGATGTCGGCCGGGATCTTCAACCAAGTGGAGACCGGCAAAGCCGATCAGCCACTGATCGCCGACGACTTCCCGTCCTACAATTTCGACGTGATCGACGGCGTCACCTACGAGATCGACCTGTCGCAGCCGCGTAAGTACACGGCCAAGGGCGAGATCGAGAATGCCGATTCCAGTCGCATCAAGAACTTGAAGTTTGGCGGTGAGCCGATCGATCCGCAGCAGAAATTCGTCATCGCGACGAACAACTACCGGGCCGGCGGCGGCGGCAATTTCCCGGGCGTTTCCGCCGACAAGATCATCCTTGTCGCGCCGGACACCAACCGCGACGTCATCGTCCGCTACATTGTCGACCAGGGCACGATCAACCCGTCGGCCGACGCCAACTGGCGGTTTGCGCCGCAAGCCGACACGACGGCGATCTTCGAAACCGGTCCGCGCGGCGCGGAGTACATCTCCGACGTCAAGGCCGTGACCATCGAGCCGGCGGGCGAAGGCAGTGAAGGCTTCGCCAAATACCGTCTGGCGCTTTAAGCTGATCGATCCTAGACCGGCGCGCGAAAGGCGCGCCGGTGCGTTCCGCCATGGCCGGCTTTCCCAGTGCGGCAGCGTCACCGCCAATTGCGTTCACCCGCCCCGGCGTCTACCATCACGCAGAGGGAACTTTTCGAGGGATTCGGCGGCGCGGTTCGGCGTACCGGCAATCTGCGCAACCGGACGGATAGCATCATGACAGCCGCAAAGAGCCCCAAACGACGTTCGTGGATCCGATCGCTGCTCTATCTCATTCTCATCCTGTTGGCGGCGGGCGCCATTACTTTCGTGCTCGGGCCGCGCGAACCAGTCGATCTGACCCTGCGTTTCAGTGCAACGGCGGTCGACGAAGACCTCGACCGGTACCTGGAGAACAGCGAAGCATCGGTGCCCGATCTGCGGGATAGCGCCGAGAAGGAGATCGTCTGGGCGTTTCCGGAATCGCGGGCCAAGACCCCGATCGCGCTGGTCTACCTGCACGGCTTCTCCGCCGCCAAGGCTGAAATCAGACCCGTGCCCGACATGGCGGCCGAGGCACTTCAAGCCAACATCTTCTACACCCGGCTGACCGGTCACGGCCGCGATGGCCCCGCCATGGCGAGCGCGTCGGTCAATGACTGGCTCAACGACACTGCCGAGGCGATCGAGATCGGCAACCGTATCGGCGACAAGGTGGTGCTGGTCTCCACTTCGACCGGCGGGACGCTTGCTGCGCTGGCTGCAGCGCATCCCGAATTGAAGGACAGGATCGACGGCATCGTCTTCGTGTCGCCCAATTTTGCCATTCGCTCGCGTCTGGCGGGTTTACTGACGCTGCCGTTTGCGCGCGACTTCATCCCGGTCATTGGCGGTCGGCAACGCAGTTTCGAACCGGTCAACGACCGGCATGCCAAAAACTGGACGACGCGCTACCCGACCGTCGCAGTGCTGCCGATGGCGGCGCTGGTGCGCCATGTCCGTACGGTCGCGCTCGGCGATGTCGATGTCCCGGCACTTTTCATCTTCCACCCGGAGGACCAGATTGTTGACCCAGTGGCAACCGAGACCACAATGGAGCGTTGGGGCGGTCCGGTTTCGGTGCTGAGGGCCGAAGCCTCCGGCGATGCCTATAATCACGTTATCGCCGGCGACATCATGTCGCCCTCCAACAATGCCGCGTTTGCGACGGCGATCACGGAATTCGTCAACAGTATCTAGTCCGACGCTGCCGCGATGGCGCTTGACTTGGCCACACCGGCTCTGCTGCACTGCAACGGCTGGCGGCGGCACGGTTGAAAACTCCGAATGAAAGCTGCCATTATCGTTCGGCAGTCTGAGCACGGGAAACAATGCAGACCCACGATCGCTTCCGGAACCTGGTCTACGGCCTTGCGCTCGCGATCATGGTCGGCTGGATCCTCTATATCGGCCAGAACGTATTCGTGCCGGTGATCGCCAGTATCATCATCGCCTATATCGTGACCGCGCTGGCGCGCCGCATGGGCCAATTGCCGGTCGTCGGTCCGCTGATCCCCGGACCGCTGCGGTTCACGATCTCCATCCTGGCCATCGCGTTCATCGTCTCGGCCTTCGTGTTCCTGATCATCTCCAACATCAACCAGGTCATCGCGCTGATCCCGCAATACCAGGCATCGCTGCTGCGCATCATCCAGGGGCTGGCGGTGCAGTTCGGTTTCGAGACCGAACCGACCTGGGCGACGATCCGCCGTGACGTGTTCGGCGAAATCCGCCTGCAATCGCTGGTCAGTTCGACGGTCACGTCGATCTCGGTTCTTGTCGGCGGGCTGTTCGTCGTCATCGTCTATACCGGTTTCGCGCTGGCCGAGCGGCAGGTCTTTGCGCGCAAGCTCAGCCGGTTGTCGTCCGATCCCGCCGACAGCGCGCTGATCGGCCAGATCGTCACCACCATCAACGACCGTATCGGCGACTATCTGGCGGCCAAAACCTTCGTCAATCTGGTCCTCGGCCTGATCAGCTATGTCGTGATGGTGTTTATCGGCCTCGATTTTGCCGCGTTCTGGGCAGTGCTGATCGCACTGTTGAACTACATCCCCTATGTCGGCTCGATGGGCGGCGTGCTTTTCCCGACGGCGATAGCCATCGTTCAGTTCGAGGGCGACTGGACGATGATCGCCACCTGTTTTTTCGGGTTGACGATCTGCCAGATCTTCGTCGGTAGCTTCCTGGAGCCGAGCCTGATGGGCCGGCAGCTCAATCTGAGCCCTTTCGTCATTCTGGTCTCGCTGACCAGTTGGGGTTCGCTGTGGGGCATTTCGGGCGCGCTCCTCTCGGTGCCGGTGACCGCTATTCTGGTGATCGTGTTCTCCGAGTTCGAGGGAACCCGGCCGATCGCCATCCTCTTGTCGCGGGCCGGCCGTATACCGCCGCAACGCCATGACACGATCCGCAAGCTCGTGGAAACCAATGGCGGCGCCTACCAGGTGGAAGACGAACCGGACAGTCAGCGCAACGACTACTGACGATCCGACAACCGAGATACGCTCTAAACCAGCAGACCGGCGATCAGTTCGCTGTCGGAGATGTCCTGCCAGGTGATGCCGGCGTCGTTCATGCGCGCCATCAGGCCGGCGAAGTTCGCCGGGTTAGAGGTCTCGATACCGATCAGGACCGAGCCGAAATTGCGCGCCGATTTCTTCAGGTATTCGAAGCGGGTGATGTCCTCGTCGGGGCCGAGCAGATCGAGGAAATCGCGCAGCGCGCCGGGCCGCTGCGGCATGCGGATGACGAAATACTTCTTCAGCCCGCCGGCGCGCAACGCCCGCTCCTTAACCTCCGGCAACCGCTCGAAATCGAAATTACCGCCGGACGCGATGCACAACACGTTGCGGCCCTTCAGCGTGCGCGCCGGCAGGTCCTTCAGCGCGTCGATGGTCAGCGCGCCGGCCGGCTCCAGCACGACACCCTCGATGTTCAGCATCTCGATGATGGTGGTGCACAGCCGGTCTTCGGAGACGAGATCGACATCTTCGGGCGAATAGCGCTTCAGGATGTCCCATGTCGCGGCCCCGATCTGGCCGACGGCCGCACCGTCGACGAAATTGTCGAAGCGCGGCAGCCGCACCCGCTCGCCTTCCTTCAGGCTGGTGTGCAGGCTCGGCGCGCCGGCCGGCTCGACCAGCGTGAAGGCGGCATCCTCGCCCGTATCGGCGAAATAGCGGGTCAGGCCGGAGGCGATCCCGCCGCCGCCAACGGCGACAACGACCCGGTCGAAGGTGACGCCGGCGGGGGCTTGCGCCAGTGCTTCTGCCGCGACAGAGGCCTGACCCTCGATGATATCGGCATGGTCGAAGGGCGGAACGAAGGTGGCCCCGGCCTCTGCGGCATAGTCCAGCGCGGCGCTGTTGCAATCGTCGAAATAGTCGCCAACAAGGCGGATCTCGACATTGTCGCCGCCAAATGCGCGGGTCTTGTCGATCTTCTGCTGCGGCGTGGTGACCGGCATGAAAACGACGCCCGACTTTCCGAAATGCCGGCAGACATAGGCCAGCCCCTGGGCGTGATTGCCGGCCGAGGCGCAAACGAACGGCCCGTCATTGCCCTCGGCCAGCCGCTTGCGAATGAAATTGAGCGCGCCGCGGATCTTGTAGGACCGCACGGGCGACAGGTCCTCGCGCTTCAAGAAGACGCGGCAGCCATGTTTCCCGGCAAGGAAAATGTTTTCCTGCAGCGGCGTTTCGGCAAACAGGCTCCGCATGGCAGCGGTGGCGTCGGCAACGGCGGTAACGAACTCGGTCATGGCGAGGGTTAGTGTCGGTTCTTTCCGGCGAAAGCAATCCTCTATCCCCTTGCAGGCGCCATGCAGGCACATGTCATCGATCCCGCGCCCGGATAGCGGGCCGGATTGTTCATATTCTGGAAGACGGGCGGTCAAAGCATCGCAACGTCTTTTGAGTATAGCGATCCTCGGACCGCCCGTTCGGTGGTCTTGCAGCTTCGGTCGGCGGCCCGGAACTCTGTCCGGGAAAACAAGACTGCGCGCGCCGCTTCATGCCGCCCTGCCGTGGGGGTTCATCACCCAGGTGAGTGACCTGACACCGCCGCAGGCCCTTCGCTTTCGATCCGGGCGTTCGTCGTTCCAATCGACAACTCGTTGCCGATGGACCGACCTGCGGGCGAGCACTCCTCACCCCGGCAGGCACCGTCCCTCTTCCGGGTGGTCGGTTCTAGACCCGGCTTCCAAAAGAAGGCGGGACAATCATATGGGAGGCCCGGATGCGGTGCATAAGTTTTTCTGCGCGCGCGGCCGATGCGATTGAATTCGTTGGATAAACGCCGAAGTGCGTTAAAAACTTGTGCAACGGGTACGGTTGCCTATCTCCCCCCCCTTGCGGGGGGAGATATGGCGCCGCTTCATGCCACCCCGGCTTGGGGGTTCATCACCCAGGTGAGTCACCGTGTGTTTGACCGCCGGCCCTTCACTTTCGATCCGGGCGTTCGTCGCTCTAATCGACAACTCGTTGCCGATGGACCGACCTGCGGTCGGACACTCCTCACCCCACCAGGCACCGTTCCTCCCCCTGTGAGCCGGTGTGCACGCCGGGCTTCCGCGAGAGGACCGGACAGAGTCCAAGGGAGCTTTGGGGCGGTGGATTGCATTTTTCTGTGTTGCGTATTTGGGCGGGATCTTTCCGCCCGATAGAAAGAAGCGTCAGGGCGGCCACCCTGCCGCTACGCGACGATTGACGATGTTCGCTGTTTGTTCGATAGGTGCGGGCGATGCCAGGACCGATCAGATCTTTGCGCCAGGCCGCCCGCCACGGCATGATCCTCGCCGTAGCGTGCCGCGGCTGCGGCCATGTCGCGCGCTTCATGGCGGCCGATGTCGTGCAATTCGTCAATCCGGCGCGCGAGATCGAGCGATTGCCGTTTCGCTGCGGCGAATGCGGGTCGACCGACTGCCGCATCACGGCGTCGGAATATGACCGCGACCGAAAGCCGGACATCGTGGTGTGGCGGCCGATGCGGTTAAGGTAGAGCCATTGAGAGCGCACAAACCAAAGAGTGTATCAGACATCCCGCTCACCTTTGGTTATGTCGGTAGCAATCCCGAACTGCCGAACACAGCGCGTAAAATTGTAAACTATCAGCGTTACATTAAAAACCCAAAAGAAAACAAACGCCTGTTCAACCGAGAGGAACTCCAAATCCTTCGGATTAAGAATGACCAGCACATATGAACACACAATCATTCCTACTGACCAAACGATTGTAAACTTCAGCAGGTGGACCATAGCTGCGAAAGTGGGCGTTCGTTGTATGGCCTGCAAGAACCTATTCCCCTTGGTAACGACAAAGACATAAAAGGTGCCAAGAAAGCCGGTAAATAGCGAAATCAGATCAAAAACACCGGAATAGATATATTCGTAATTTAGCGACTCGTTGCCTGACAGCACAGTGATTACCGCTGTACCCGCTAGAGCCGCGAGCAGCGCGTGTATTACCGGCGCTAGCGAAAGGAAGGTTCCGCTAGCGGCCGATATCCTCCGCGGCAAATCAGTCACCTCGTCCATAAATCCTCTCTATTACAGGCCGATAATCTCGAAACGCTTGACGGAGATAGTCGCGCCGGGTGGCATAGTGCCGCTCCACATCCCGGTTATCCAGCTCAAGCTCATCCATGACCTTGATCTGTTCACTGAATATGTCGATTGGTTCAGCCTCTTCCAGTATCTTGACGCTAAGATGTTCGACATTCCCGCGCCGGTTCGTCGCCCATCTAACCAGTTCGTTCAGATTACCCAGATTAAGCCGCCCCTCATGGTGGCCTTTGGGAAAACCGGCGGAAACTTCGATATTTGGCCCGCCTAAAAACTCCTGAAATCTCGCCAGATTATCTTCGATATCTAGCGGATCACCTTCGACTTGAGCCAACTCGTTTGGTCGAGCTACACGCATCCGCACCTTGCGCGGAGTGCCGTTTCGGAGACGCTCAAGAGCAGTTTCCGACAGAATAGGCGAAATAAAGAAACCCTTATGTCGCTGTATCCGCGCCTTAACGAAGGCATCTATACGCATCGGCGTTAAGGTCTCTCTTCTGGATTCAAGTAATAACGCGTTGATCGCAGGAAGGTAGCGAAATGCGCACCGGTGGCCGACGGGATCATCAGTCCCCTCTAGAGGCAGTTCGTCTTGGGCTATTGGCGGGACGTTTTCCTGCTGCTGGCGAACAAACTCGCCTTCCACAAATCCATCTGCGTCTATCTCTGGCGAGAAGCGCTCCAACCGGACCCTTATCCCGCCAAATATCTCTTGATATGTCTCTCGCCGCCCATGCTCCCAAAGACGGGTAAGGCAGTCAAAGAACGTGGCATCATGTGCGCTTACATTCTCGACTTGGAAAAATCTGGCTCTTACGACTCGATCCATGCGCCCTCCACTTACGGTGCATTATCCACAACCTGTAATGGAATGGAACACCCGCAATGCTTGACGCGCTTCGGGGGCGATGCCGTATTCTGAGGGGTGATTCGCAGACGCGTCTGTGAAGGAATCCGAGACCGGCGACGGGCTGCCACCCGGCACCGGTCTCGGAATCAAAATGACCTGCAAAGCTCGTTAGATCACTCGCACGCAGGTCACTCGGAAAAGGTAGGCTTAGAACCTCCCTTGGCATTTGAATTCTAACGTCTCTCCTGTTCCGGGACAAGTGCGATGTGGTCGCATTCGGTGGAAAGGATACCGAAACATGACGTTAGAAGAGAAAATCGCGCTCCTTAGGGACGCAATCATCAACCACAAACAGGTCACCGGACTCTGCAACGACCTGCCGCGCGAATTCTGCCCCCATATCCTTGGGCCCGGGCTTCGTAGCTGGACCACTCTCGTCTGGCAGTTCGGCGGCACGTCCAACAAGGGATTGCCTGACGAAGGAGCTTGGCGCTGCTTCGAACTGGGCGATCTTGACCAGCTCGCTTCTCGCGAAGGGGAATGGCATCGTGGTTTCCACTCCGGACGCGGCGAACAGCGTTGCGTCAAGCGGATCGATACGGCCATTGACGCCGATCACTCCGCCGAATTTCGCGAAACCTATCGCGGGCGTATTCGCCAGCGCGGGCTTCAGCCTCCACGCCGAAGAAAGATGTGTTGGTAATCAATCCAGAATCAGCGTGATCGGAAAACGCCCCGCCCCCCGGCTCCGGGAGGCGGGGCGCCCTGCCCTTCGATGTGCCGGTCACGCGGCCTTGCGCTCCTGTTCTTGCTTGCGCAGCGGCGCAAGCGCGCCGGCCCATTTATGAAGTTCTGCGAGCATGCCCCTGGTGCCGTCGGCGATCGGTTCGCTCGGTGTGAACACACCGTCTTCACCCAGATAATCCCAGACCATCGGCACCGGCACCTCCTGCGGGATCGGCATCATGCCGAGATTGGCCAACAACAGCTTCTCGCCCTGGATGGCGCGCAACCCGCCGGAAATGCCGCCATAGCCGACGAGGCCGGCCGGCTTGTAGGACCATTCGGCGGCCAGCACCTGCAGCGCGTTGACCAGCGATGCCGGGGCGAAATAGTCGTATTCGGGCGTGACGAAGACGAAGGCGTCGGCCGACGCGGCACTGGAGCTCCAGCGCTTTGTGTGTTCGTGCTCGTAGGCCTGGGCGCGCGGATGGCCGGTCTCGTCGAGCAGCGGCAGGTCGAATTCTGCGAGATCGACCAGCTCGACCTCGAAGTCGCTGTTTTGGCTTGCAAAATCCGCCACCCAGCCGGCGATTTTCGGGCCGATGCGACCGGGGCGGGTCGAGGCGATGACGACGTTGAGCTTGAGGGTCATGATTGCGTCTCCTGTGGTTCGATATGGCGGCCTGCGGCGCGCCGGTTGTCCTGTGGCTGTGCTGTCTCGTGTCCGGTTGTGGCCGCCGCCGGGCGCGCACGATCCCGTTCCCGCAACGGGAATTGCGGGTCGGTCACATGAGAATTTCCGGTCTTCAGCGCTCGGCGGGCGGCCATTCGATCAAATAGGGAAACCGTGGTATGGATTTGATACCGGCGTCGCTTTTTGATACCGGGAAACCATATAGACGGTGCGAAACCGCGCACAAGACGGCACTTTTTCGTCACCGGAGTTACCATGGAGAAACCTGCCCCCGAACACATAAACGAGCTGGGCCAGCTGTGCCGCCCGGTCGGCGACCTGCTCAGCGCGATCTCGTCGAAATGGAGCATGCTGGTGCTGATCCGCCTGTCGGAGCGGCCGAAACGGTTTTCCGAACTGAAGCGCGAGATCGGCACGATCAGCCAGAAGGTGCTGACCTCGGTGCTGCGCGACCTTGAACGGAACGGCATCGTGGAACGCGTCGTCACGCCGGTGATCCCGCCGCGCGTCGACTATTCGCTGACCGAACTCGGCCAGTCGCTGCTGGTGCCGGTGCATGCGCTCGGGCGCTGGGCGGTCGCCAACGAAGACAGGGTGGCGGCAGCGCGGACGCGCTATGAGGCGCGTCAGGAAGGGCTGTGAGCGGTCCCTACTCTTCCAGAAGGTACTCGTAACGGGCGTCGGTCAGCGTCTTCAGGAAGGCCACCAGCGCGTCGATGCGCTGATCGTCGAGCGCCGGGCCATGCGTCAGTTCTTCCTCCGAAATCGTGTCCGGCACGGGTGCGGCGCGAAACGGTTCGCCGGTCTCCGGATTGATCAGGCGCTCCGGGTTGCGGGTGTTGTACTTGTTGTAGAACAGGACCACCGTGCGCAGATCCTCGAACACGCCATTGTGCATATAGGGCCCGGTCACCGCGACATTGCGCAGGGTCGGCGTGCGGAACTTGCCGCGCTCGGCCGGATCATCAACGAGCGGATTGGCCAGAAGCCCGTCATCAATGGTGCCGGCGGCAACGCCGTTGAGATCGCGAAGCGCCAGGTTTTCCGGCGTGCCTATATTGTGGAACCGGTAGTCGGTGAAGGTCTCGCGCGGATCGATGGCGCTGCGCGAAAGCTGGTGGCACTGGTTGCAGTTGGTGAACTGTTCGGAAAAGAACAGCAACCGGCCTAGTTCCTCCTGGTCTGTCAGTTGCACCTCGCCGGCGAGAAACCGGTCATATCTGGAATCAAACGGCGCGAAGACATCCGTTCGCTCGAAAGCGGCGATGGCACTGGTCATGGCGGCGTAGCCGGCCTCGGCATCACCCAGCGTGTCCGGGCCGAACAGTGCGGCGAAAGCGGCTTCATAATCCGGCTTTTCGGCAAGCCGCGCGACCACGGACGCCTTGTCGGGCATCGCCATCTCAATTGGATTGAGCGGCGGACCGCCGGCCTGGTCCTCCAATGTGGCGGCCCGGCCATCGAGGAATTGGCCGCCGATCCACTCGCCGTCGCTGTTCTTGTGGAAGGTTGGCGAGAACGCCGCATAGGCTGCCGTCGGCGCATTGCGATCGCCAAGCGACACGCCGTCATCACCTGTCGAGGCCATGCCGCGCGGATCGGCGAAGCCGAAGGCGGGATCGTGGCAGGTGGCGCAGGCCTGGGTGCGGCCGGCCGACAGGTCGGTGTCGAAGAACAGCGCCTCGCCCAGCGCTTCAAGCGTGCCGAGCGGGACCGCAGGTTCAGGCGTCGTTGCCGACTGGCCAACCGCCGCAAGCGCCGCAAACGACACCGCGAAAATCGGAACAACGATTACGATGCCTTTGCGGATCATGGCGGCGGTCTCCTTTGTTGACAACATTTGTCATATTTAGATCATCAATCAAATCGCAGAAATGACTTCGATCAACCTCCGACACATTCAATGAGCGAGATCCGGCGCGTTACGCGGCAGTAGCCGAACGCCTCCGCGTCTGCCAGCCGCCAAGGAACAGGATGAGCGCAGCGCAAGCGGCAACGGCTGAGGCAACCTGGATGACGGTTGCGAAATCGCGCAGTTGGGCGATCACGCCGACCGCCGGGCCAGCCAGGATGCCCGTTACCATCATGGCGTTCCAGTAGATCGCCGTGGCGCGGGCCGGGCGGCCGGCGGCAAAGGACTGCACAAACGAGATGCCGAGGCTGGCGTAAAGCCCGTAATAGAGGCCCTCCAGCGCCGCACCGGCCAGCATCTGCGGGAAAGAGGAGACAGCGGCCAGAACCTGTATGGTGACGACGGCAAGCAGCGTCGTTGCCATCAGCGACCGCCACAGCCCGAAGCGGGCGATCAGAAACGGCGTCGAAAAGATCGCAAACACCTCGACGAATGTCTTGATGGAGAAGGCGGTGCCCGGCGCGTAACCCGGCAAGCCGACCTCACGGACATAAAACAGCGGCAAGGCGGCAAAAGTCAGCGAATGCGCCGTCGACAGGCAAAACACGAAGGCGACCGACAGCCATAGCCCGGTGTTGAAACGCTCGGTTTCGCCGTCCGCTCCCGCCCTGGGCGGCGCTTCGGCGGTGATGTCGCGCGGCAAGGCAACACGCCACAACACCAGCCAGACCAGCGCCAGCACGGCGCAGAGCTTGAACACGGACGCCTCGCCGAAACGGTCGGCGACGAAAAAGGACAGCGCCGGTCCGACCATCCAGGCGGTCGATGTGGTCGCGCGCATCCACGCATTGAAGCTGCTGCGCTCGATTTCCCGGCGCTCGGCTAACACACCGCCGAGACTGAACATGGTCGATATCGCGCTTGAACTGAAGCCGAAGCCGAGCACGCCGATCGTCATCACCGTCCACAGGGCGGGCGACACCGACAGCGCCAGGGTGGCGGCGAGATAGCCGCCAAGCGCCATTCCGATCAGCGGTGACACCGGCGAACCGGCATCGATCCGGCGCGCAAACAGCCGGTTGACGGTGACCGTCAGGCAGACGGCCAGCGCCGAATAGACGCTGATCGTCCAGGGATCGCGGCCCAGCCCCTCGACCAGGAAAAACCCCATGAACGGCACGATCATGGAACTGCAGGCCGTGCCGACGAAAAGCAGCAGCAGGAACGGCAGCAGCGCGGTGAGCTTCACAGCAGAATCGCTTTCGGGACGGGACGGTGGAACGCCACTCCCTTGGCACGGGCGGCGCGCGCGGGCAATGCCGCGGCATCAGGCGGGCAATCGAAGCCCCTTCCCGGCTTCTACACGAACACGTCGACCTTCTCGAATGTCCTGACATCGACGAGACCGACATCGGAGATCCTGAGTTCCGGGATCACCACCAGCGCCAGCAGCGAGTGCTGCATGTAGGCATTGTTGAGCGTGCATCCCATCTCGCGCATCGCCGCGCCCAGCACATCAGCCTTGGCGGCGACAATCTCGGCACGCTCGTCCGACATCAGCCCGGCGATCGGCATTTCGATCAGCGCCAGTTCCTCGCCCTTGGAGATCATTACCACGCCGCCGCCGATCTCGCCCAGCCGGTTGGCAGCGATTGCCATGTCGTTGCGGTTGGTGCCGACGACGATCATGTGGTGGCTGTCATGAGCGACGGTCGAGGCCATGGCACAATCCTGCGTGTAGCCGAAGCCGGAGACGAAGGCGTTGGAGACAGCGCCGGTGCCACGGTGGCGCTCGACCAGGGCGATCTGGCAGACATCGTTGACGCGGTCCATGCCGACGATGCCGCCGGAGACCGGCAGCCGTGCTTCAAGCGCCCGCGTCGGCGCCTGATTTTCGATGACGCCGATGACACGAACATCGACTTCCGCCGTACCTGCCGGCGCCGCGATGGCGAAATCGGAGGCGGCAATTTCGCGGCTCAGCCGCACCGTGTTTTTGGCCGTGTCGGGATAATCCCAGACCGGAATGTCGGCGGTCAGCTTACCATCGCGGGCGAGCTGCACGCCGCGCGCATAGACCTCGTCGATCGCAAGCGCGGCCAGATCCGAGACAATCAGGAAATCGGCCCGCCGGCCAGGGGCGATGGAGCCCAGTTCGCGTTCGAGCCCGAAATGTTGGGCGGTGTTGACGGTCGCCATCTGGATAGCGCAGATTGGCGACAGGCCCTGGCCGATAGCGTGACGCACGACCCGGTCCATGTGGCCGTCGCGGACCAGCGTTCCGGAATGGGAATCGTCTGTGCACAAGATGAAGTTGCGCGGATCTATGCCCTGCTCGGTGACCGCCTTGATCTGCTCGGCGACGTCGTACCAAGCCGATCCGAGCCTCAACATGGCCTTCATGCCTTGCCGCACACGGGCAATCGCGTCCTCGGCGCGCGTGCCTTCGTGGTCGTCGGCCGGGCCGCCGGCAACATAGCCGTGGAACGGCAGACCCAGATCCGGCGAGGCGTAATGACCACCGACCGTCTTGCCGGCCTTTACGGTAGCTTCGATGGCACCAGCCATCGTCTGGTCGTTGGCGGCGACACCGGGAAAGTTCATCACCTCGCCAAGGCCGATGATGTTCGGCCAGGCCATCGCCTCGGCGATCTCCTGCGGCCCGAGCGATGCGCCGGCATGTTCCAGCCCTGGCGCCGACGGGACGCAGGACGGCATCTGCACGAAGACGTTGGTCGGCATGCCCATCGCCTCGTCATGCATCATGCGAACGCCGTCGAGGCCGAGCACATTGGCAATCTCATGCGGGTCGACGAACATGGAGGTGGTGCCGTGCGGGGCAACGGCGCGGACAAATTCGGTGACCGTCAGCATGCCGCTTTCGACATGCATGTGGCCGTCGCAGAGGCCGGGCACCAGATAGCGGCCGCGCGCGTCGACGACGCGGGTGCCGTCGCCGATGCAGTGCGACGCATCAGGCCCGCAATAGGCGAAACGTCCGTCGATGATGGCCAGATCGGTCGCCGGTATCACCTCGCCTGAATGGACGTTGACCCATTTGCCGTTGCGCACGACCATGTCGGCCGGCCGCCGGCCCATGGCAACATTGACCAGGTCGCGGGCACATTCGGTCCAAGGCTTTGGTTCTGAAAAGGGTTTGTTGTCAGATGGCATGTTTGTCTCCGGAATTCGGCGACACCATGCACGGGCGCGGCTGACATTACCAGTGCGTAGAACTACAGCAAGCGGCGCCGCGAGGACGCCGCTTGCCGTGCTGTGCCCAGCGGCAGGGAGCGTCAGGCCTATCCAATGCTAGAACTCTTCCCAATCATCCGCCTTGAGCGCCGTATTGCCGGAAACCGGGAGCGGCTTGGGCATTGCAGCCGCCTGTTTGACGGGGACCGGCCGCGCCGGCGGCGCATCACCAGATTTGCCGGCAGCCACGCCAAGCCTGAAATGCTGCAGCAACTGGTTGAGCGACCGCGCTTCGTTGGCGAGGCTGTGGCTGGCCGCTGTCGATTCCTCGACCATGGCGGCGTTCTGCTGCGTGCCCTTGTCGACTTCGGAGACGGACCGGTTGATGCCCTGCAACGTGCCGGACTGTTCCTTGACCGCTTCTACGATCGAACCGACATGCTCGCTGACCTGCTGGACTTCGGTGACGATCGCATCGAGCGTCTTGCCGGTTTCGCCGACCAAGTCCGAGCCGGTCTTGACCTGTTGGGCGGAGGCCTCGATCAACGTCTTTATCTCCTTGGCCGCACCTGCCGAGCGCTGCGCCAGTTCACGGACTTCCTGCGCGACGACCGCAAAGCCCTTGCCCGCCTCGCCCGCCCTTGCAGCCTCAACCCCGGCGTTCAGGGCCAGGAGGTTCGTCTGAAAGGCGATCTCGTCGATGATCCCGATGATGTCGCCGATCTTGTTCGAGAAGTTTTGGATTTCGGTCATTGCCTCGACAGCCTGGCCGACCACCACGCCGGAGCGCTCCGCCGATTTGCGCGTCTTGCCGACCAGATCGCCGGCCTCGACCGCGCTCTCGGCGGTTTCCTTGACCGAGGCCGTCAGTTCCTCAACAGCCGCGGCGGTTTCCTCGACCGAGGCTGCCTGTTTTTCAGTGCGTTGCGAAAGGTTGTCTGCCGCCGTGCGGATTTCCGCCGAACTGCTGTCGATCGTATCGGCGTTCAATCCGGCCTGCCTGAGCGCGTCGCGCAACCGGTTTACCGACTCATTGAAGTCGATGCGCAACTTTTCCAGTGCCGGGATAAACGGCTCGTCGATGAGGCGCTCAAGATCGCCATCCGCCATGCGCCTAAGCCCGTTGCCGATGGAATTCACCGCGTTGACCCGGCCTGTGATGTCGGTGGCAAACTTGACGATCTTGGTGATGCGGCCGTCCATGTCAAAGACGGGATTGTAGGATGCCTGGATCCATACTTCCTTGCCGGTCTTGCCGATACGCTTGAACTCCGCAGCCTCGAAGTCGCCTGAACGAAGCTTGTCCCAGAACGCCTGGTACTCAGCGCTTTTCGCGTCGGCCGGATCGACAAACATCGAGTGATGCTTGCCCCGGATTTCCGACATGTCGTAACCAAGTGTCGTGCAAAAGTTCTCGTTGGCGTCCAGGATCGTTCCTTGAGGATCGAACTCGATCACCGCCTGGGAGCGCGTCACCGCGGTGATCTTGCTCTCGTCCTCTGCGGCCCGTAGTTTGGCCTCTGTGATATCGGTCGCAAACTTCACAATCTTGTACGGCTCGCCGTTCCTGCCGCAAACCGGATTGTAGGACGCCTGGATCCAGATTTCCCGACCGCCCTTTGCGAAGCGTTTGTATTCGCGGCTTTCATACTGGCCGCGCCCGAGCATTTCCCAAAACTTGCGGTACTCTTCGCTGGCGGCATAATCCGGTTCAACAAACATCGAGTGATGCTTGCCGACGATCTCGTCACGGCCATACCCCATAGCCGCGCAGAAGTTGTCGTTGGCATCGAGAATTTCGCCACTCAGGTCAAACTCGATAATGGCGAAGGACTTCGCGATCGCCGACAAAACAGCGGAAGCTTCGCCCGCCTTGCCCATGAATGAATTCAACAATCCCGTTCCCCTTCCCGATATGCATGCCGAATCCGCGCATGAATGAAGCGCTGATAAGGATGCCTGATTTCTCCAGATTGAAGGCCCGCGCGGCATCATGCCGCTGCGCGTTCAGTCTCCGGACGCGCATGCCATCAATATTTGGACCGAGTAAAAAATCGGGGAAGTATGTTTAAGGATTCATGAAGCCGGATTCGACTTTCTTGCACTTGGGAGAGGAGGTGGACTGTAAGTGTGCACGAACGCATGTGCTTGCGTAGACTTCCTGTGTAGTCCGGGACTTGGTCAGACGAGCTCGACACATTCAAAAACCCATATAAGCGCATATATCAAAAGGAAAATCTCAACCGAATTGATTTCGAGAGGCAAATCAAACTCAGCAGCGATATTTGCCTCCGAGGGAAACAGTTGAAGCGGAATTTATCCTCTGCGAAAACACAGACCACCACCTTTGAGGTGTCTATGTCGTAGCGTCAGGTGCGACTTTTTACCTATTTCGCTGCGTTAACATTTGCGATTCGGAAAACAATCGAAGGGCAGTGTCTTTCCAACTTCCCGCGAGGTGCCGATCAGTCCGCAAGGGCCAGTCTTTGTGCGAAGTCATTCCGGCTGAGTGACACGTCCGCCAGGGTGTGGCGGTCGAGTTCGGCAATAAACGCCTCCAGAGCAGCATGCAGCGCGTTTGGCAGACGACAACACCCGGTAATGGCGCAATTGCTCTCGCCACCGAAGCACTCCACGAGCGCCATGTCCGGTTCGGTTTTGCGAATGACATCGCCAAGCCGGATTTCCTCGGCAGGACGCGACAACCGCAGCCCACCGTTTCGGCCACGCACAGAGGCTAAGTACCCAGTTCGCGTAAGCGCATTGACGACCTTCATCAGGTGCGCGCGCGACACGCCATATGCTCCCGCGATCTCGTCGATGGTGACGAGCCGGTCGTCCGCCCCGTCAACATACATCAACACGCGCAGCGCATAGTCGGAAAACTTGGTCAATTGCATTGGCGGCCCGCAGCCCTCAAGAAATAAGATTCATTCTTGACATATCTTATCAAGGCGGGCAATAACATAAAACATACATCTTAAATGCATCTTTACTCACCCTTGCAGAATCCCGAACCACGGAGCAATCAGATGATACTCGAACTGGCGGTCGTCGCCGCCGAACTCGGCACTGCCGCATTCTTTGTTGCGTTCTGCTGGCTGGCGCTTGGGCTGGAGCGCGAGGGTCGCGACCTTCCGAAGCCGCAGCCGGATGCCGTGGGTGACACGTTGGTTGCCTCGGCGCGGCTCGCCATGCTTGCAGGCTACGGCGTCTTCTTCGCCCTTACCGTCTACGTGCTGATTCTGGAGTTGCAGGCATGATCACGTCCGCAGAACACACCGCCGCCCAACCCGCAGGCACCGGTCTGCTGCGAATACTCGCCGTCGGGCTTATCTGGATTGCAGCGCCGGCGCCGTTGTGGATCATGTTGGCGATGCTGGCATGGTTCAGCTGATGAATCGATGAGCAAAACAGAAAATCTCCCCTCTCCCGGCGTAGCCGCAGGTATCACCGAGGCGATGATCGAGCGCCTCGTGCATGAGTTTTATTCCCGGGTCAGGAAGGACAAACTGCTTGGGCCGGTCTTCGAAGCGATCGTTGAGGAGTGGGACGATCATCTTCGCAAGCTTTGCGACTTCTGGTCGTCGGTAGCGCTCCTGAGCGGTCGCTACAAAGGCACGCCGATGCAGGCACATGCCGCTATCGGCAACATATCTGCGCAACATTTCGACCGTTGGCTGGAACTGTTCAGCGCCACGGCCTCGGACACCTGCCCGCAAGCAGCCGCGGTGTTTTTCAACGACCGCGCCGGGCGCATCGCCCAATCGCTGGAACGCGGCATCGCCGTCCATCGTGGCGATATTCTTGGCGCCGGCGCGCGGCTCGGTTCGGCGCGAGGCACGCCTGCCAACGGCTAGACTTCGGTTCCCCAGAGGCACGATACCTCCACATATTCAGGTTTTCTGGACAAATTCTCCAGACAATCACCAAGACATCTTCAAGCTTGGCGGCCCGACCCGCCTTATTCGTCTCCCCATCGGCAGGCCAGCGCAATGACGCGTCTGAACCCGCCGCCAACCAGTCCAACAGACAATGGGAGACAAACAATGTCTGCAAACACCGGAATGAAAGTTGTCGACAACGGCGTCAATGTTGAAGCCCTGCTCGGCGCACGCGAAGCACTGACCGACATGCCGGCCGCCGCGCAGTTCAAATGGCGCGCGACCTGCGAATGGATCAAAGGCGTGCACAGCCGCTCGACCATCGAGTCCTTCTTCGGCCTCGGCGAAGAGAAATCCCATGTTCGTCCGTTCACGGTCGAAATGGACCATCCGGCCGAGTTCGCAGCGCCCGACGACGGCGCGACTCCGGTCGAGATCATGCTGACGTCGCTGGCCGGCTGCCTGACCGCAGGTGTCGCTTCGGTGGCACAGAACCGCGGCATTCAGCTGCGCTCGGTCAAGGCTTCGCTGGAGGGCGACATGAACCTGTTCGGCATCCTCGGGATCGACCCCGATATCCGCAACGGCTTCAGCGCGATCCGCGTCAACTTCGACATCGATGCCGATGCCACCAAGGAAGAAATCGCGGCCGTCGTTGCACAGTCGCAGAAGCGCTCCGCGGTGTTCGACATCATCACCAATCCGACCAACGTTCACGTGACGGTTGCCTGAAAGGAAGCGCCGTCCGGCAGAGAAGGAAACAAGAAGATGAGACATCCTGTCGGCTTCTTTAAAGCGGTCCGCCGCCATTTCGCGGACCAGAAGGAGTACGCACAACTCATGAGGATGTCGGAGCGCGAACTGCGCGATCTCGGCATCACCCGGGCCGATGTCAAATACATGGCATCGATTCCCTTCCGCCACCGCAGGTACTGAACACCTGCACGGCCAGGCGGCAGCCAAGCCTCCCCAAATAGCTGCCGCCTGCCACCCTTTCCCACGGCCAAGTGACCGGCCCGCGCGTGACGGATTTGTCGCGCGCGCCAACAGTTCATGGACGAGACAATGAAACGCACGACCGCAGTTATCATAGGCGCCGGCCACCAGGGCCTGGCGATGAGCCAGAAACTGGCAGAACGTGGCGTCGACCATATCGTGGTCGAGCGCGGACAGGCCGGCAACAGCTGGCGCAACGAGCGCTGGGACAGCCTTCGTCTCCTTTCGCCCAACTGGCTGAACGGCTTGCCGGGAGTGCCCTATCGGGGCGCCGACCAGGACGGCTTTCTCCGTGTGAGTGACCTCATTTCGATGTTTGACGCCTGCGCGCACAGGAACGCCACGCCGCTGATGACCGAAACCAAGGTCGTCGCACTTGACGCGTTCGGCGACGGATATCGGGTGCAGACCGACCAGGGTGCGATTGACTGCCGCAGCGTGATCATGGCGACTGGCACCAACGCTATCGCGAACGTTCCGGCTTTCGCCGACGCCATCCCAGTCGACATCGTGCAGCACACGCCGCTTTCCTACAAACGCCTGTCGGACATCCCCGATGGCGGAGTGCTGATCGTTGGCGCGGCGGCCTCGGGTGTGCAGCTCGCGCGCGAACTGCAACTGGCCGGCAGGCAGGTCACGCTCGCGGTCGGCAACCATGTTCGCATGCCGCGCAAATATCGCGACGCCGACATCATGGTGTGGATGGAGATTACCGGCATGTTCGACGAGTCGCATCGCGACGTCGACGATCTGGCACGCGTGCGCCGGCGCCCGTCACCACAACTGATCGGCGCCCCCTCGCACCAGCAAGTCGATCTCAACGCGCTGCAGGATCTCGGCGTCGAGATCACCGGCCGGCTGGCCTCGATCGCCGGCGGCTCGGCCTGGTTTTCCGGCAGCCTTGCCAACCACTGCACCGCCGCTGACCTCAAGATGAACCGCCTGCTTGACCGTTGCGACGCCTGGGCGGTCGAACACGGCCTGGATGCGCTGATCGAACAACCGCATCGGTTTGCGCCGACGCGCCAACCGGCCGAGCCGCGCCTGAAGCTCGATCTGACCGATGGATCGGTACGCAGCGTGATCTGGGCGTCCGGCTTCCGGCCCGACTACCGCTGGCTGAACCTTCCCGTTGTCGATGGCAAAGGACGGCTTGTCCATGACGGCGGCGTAGTCGGCAACGGGCTTTATGCGATGGGACTGCCGTTCCTGCGGACCGCCCGCTCGCAGTTCATCTCAGGTGGCGAGGGCGATTCGACGGCGCTCGCTGACCACATGTGCAACTGGCTGGCCAAGCCGCTGGCCGCGTGAAGGGAGTCGAACGATGGCTGGTATCTGCTCACGAACGGAATATGACGCTCTGATCGTCGGCGCGCGCGTCGCCGGCGCGGCGACCGGCATGCTGCTGGCCCGCGCCGGCTGGCGGGTGCTGATCGTCGACCGGGAGGACAAGATCGGCGACACGCTGTCCACGCACGCCTTGATGCGCCCTGCGGTGATGCTGCTCGACGCATGGGGGTTGCTCGACCCGCTGATGGCTGCCGGTACGCCGGTGGTTCGTCAATCGTCGTTTCACTACGGGCCGGAGCGCATCGCGATTCCGATCAAACCGGTCGGCAATGCGCTCGGCCTCATAGCTCCGCGTCGCTTCGTGCTGGATCCACTACTCGGCGAGGCAGCAACCAATGCTGGCGCCGAACTCAAGACGGGGATCACCTTTCTGCGCACCTTGCGCGATCCCGAGAACCGCATCATCGGAGCAGTTTTGAGCGACCGTTCAGGCCGCCAGCAAAGCGTGCGCGCCGGTATCGTGATTGGCGCGGACGGGCGGCGCTCCCGTGTCGCCGCCGATGTCGGGGCGGCCGAAATCGCGCGTGCGGAAACCTGTGCCGCTACCCTGTTCGGCTACTTTCCGGGAATCGTGAACACAGGCTATCGCTGGTACTTCGGGGCCGGCACAGCCGGCGGTGCAATCCCGACCAACAACGGACTGCACTGCGTCTTCGCCGGATGCCAGCCAAAGCACACAGACCAGCGGTTGAAGGGCGATCCGCAGCAGGCAATCGCGGCAACGCTCGATGACCTGGACGGCGAGCTTGCCGAGCACGTTCGCCGGACGCCTCCTGCGGAGCGGCCACTGTTGTTTCGCGGCGCACCCGGGCATATCCGCGAAGCCACCGGCCCAGGTTGGGCGCTGGTCGGCGATGCCGGCTACTTCAAGGATCCAGCGACGGCGCACGGCATCACCGATGCGTTCCTTGATGCCCATCGCCTTGCAGGATCGCTGGTTCGGGGCCTGGGCAGCGCCGCCTACCGGATCGAACGCGACCGGCATGCCGGGCCACTCTTTGCGATCACCCATGAGATCGCGGGCTTCGACCAGAACACGCAAAGGCTGAAAGCCCTGCACCTGGCGCTCAATGAGTGCATGAAGCGGGAAGCCGAGGCGATTGCCTGGCCAGCCGGCGAGAATGACAATGCGTTCGGAAAGGCATTCAACGAAAACCGCCAAAGGCCTGCCCGACGCCGATCAATGCTGCCGTAGGTCGCGCAGTGAACAGTGCGGGTGGGCGTCGGTGATCGAGCGGGACCTCGACGATTACTATCGCGCCCGCGACCAGATACGCTTGATCTGTATCGAGCACTTCCGCCTCAGGCAGAAGCGACCGATCCGCAGCCTGTTGCGGAACGGGAAGCGCGCCCATACGCAGCCACGATTGGCCAACCCACCATCGGACCGCAGGCGCTCCGTCTGCCTGCCTCTCGCACATGTTGCATAAGCGCAACAGGCATTTTATTTCCCGCAATATTTTGGCGCATCAATCAAATGGGCTTGATTGCCGTAACTGATGGTTTACGCATGGTGATGGAAACGAATCATGGTTTTTAGCCAGATTATTTTCACTAGCTATTTCTTATAGGCATTTTGCAAAGGAGCGGGGGCCATGCGGTCAAGGGCAAATCTCAAACAGGTATTGATTACGGCAGCGGCCACCACGGTGTTGGCAGGCAGCGCCATGGCGGACAACGGACTTGACGCGCGCATGGCGCCGAGCGGGACTTCCGCCAACTTTTCGGTTTGGGGCGGCGGCGTGATCCCGACCGGCTACCATCACGACGAGTACATCGACCAAGAGTACCCGATGCCTGCAGAAACCTGCAACTCGGACGGAGAGTACTACCTGACAAACTTGTGCGCCGGCACATTCGGTTTCGGAAGCGATGCGCGTTTCCATCACGCCTTCGACAATGGTTATGCCGTGCAGTTGGAAAGCCTGTTCGACTATCACGGCGAACTTGATTCCGATGACGACAGCCCGGATGAGTTCTCGATTTATGGCGCAGCAGCCGGCCACCTGATCCGCCGCGCCGGCGCCACTGCCGTTGGCGTGTTTGCCGGCGTTTCGGCAACCGCGATGCTGGACCAGGAGGAGCGCGCGGTGCATGCCATGGTCGGTGGCGAAGCGGCGAGCTTCCAGGACACCAAAACCTTCTTCGGCCAGGCCGGTTATGTCGGCGCAATCGCCGGCGAGGACCAGGTCAATGACCTCGTCTTCGCACGCGGGGGCATCCGCTTCTTCAACGATCCGAACTCCCGTCTGGAGACCGCGTTTGCCGGCGGCTACACCGCCACCGGCGAAAGAACCGCGATAGGAGAAGGGCTGATCTGGCTGCAAGCCACCGCCAACTTCGAGAAGAAGTTCGACGACAACCCGTTCTCCGTCTATGTGGGCTACCAGGGCGACTATGTGGCAACGCCGGAGCGTTACGCCGACGAATATGAGCGGGATCGGCACGCCTTCATCCACACTGCCAAAATCGGCCTGCGCATGGCAATCGGCGGCAACGACACGCTGCAAGGCCAGGACAACAATGGCGCGCGGACCTTCGACCTGACCAATCTGCGGGCTCCCCTGTCCTATCCGGACCAGATGTAATCGGTCATACCACGCAAAAGAGTCGGAAGGGCGGGAGCGATCCCGCCCTTTTTTTGCAAATTCTCCGTATGCCGCAACGGAATTCTGGAGCGAGCTGACCATCAAGGGGCCGCACCGCGTTACGGAACGCTCAAACCAGATCGACCCCGAGCCGCCAACCCTCTGGAATAACGCAATAAAAACGCTCTCCTGCAGGTGTTTTCCGGCAAGATTTCGTCTCCGATTCCCGTCCTTTCGGCAAAATTCGCAGTTTCCGGGAACTATAATTTGTGTTGCAAAATAGCAACGCACATCCGTAATGAATGCTTTATACTTGCAAGTGTGATATATCACGATTGAACACCCTGCAGGGCGAATTATTGCTTACCCAGACGCGTGATTCTTTTCCGGTTTGCCGCTTGCGTGGTCCGGGGGTCGAACGACAAGGAATGGGGACAAACATGAGCATGCTTCACTCTTACGCGAGCGCTTTCGCTATCGCTGCAATAACCATCGCCGGTTTCAGCACGGCGAACGCCGCGGACCGGCTGGACGAGCGCATGGCGCCAAACGCGGTGTCGGGCAACATATCCGTCTGGGGCGCAGGTGTGATTCCGAGCGGCTACCAAAATGAAGACGAAGACACATGCGACCCGACAGATGACGGCATCGATGAGTTTTGCGAAAGCGATTTCGGTTTCGGCAGCGATGCCCGGGTGCATTACGATTTCGGCAACGGTTATGCCGTGCAACTCGAAACGCTGCTCGACTACCATCTGGAACTGGACGATGACGGCGACGACGAAAGGCACGCAATCCACGGAGCCGTGGCCGGCCATCTGATCCATCGCAGCGGCGAGATCGCCCTTGGCGCTTTTGCCGGACTGACGGGTACCGCACATCTGGACGATGACGATCGATCCGTCCATGGCCTGATCGGCGCCGAAGCAGCGATGTTCAGTGGCGCCAACACCTTCTTCGGCCAAGTGGGGCTTGCGACACCGATCACGCGTGAAGACGCCGTCGACAATCTGTTTTTCGGCCGCGCCGGCATGCGCCATTTCCTCAGCCCGAACAGGCGCCTCGAGGGAGCCGTTGCCGTCGGTTATTCGGATGATTCAGACCCGGGACTCGATGAAACCGAGGATCTCTTGTGGTGGCAATTCACGGCCAACTACGAGCAAAAGTTCGATGACAATCCGTTCTCCTGGTTTGTCGGCTACCAGGGCGACTACCTGGACAATGACTTACCGGAAATCGACGCCGACGAAAGCGTCTGGGTGCACACGGTCCTGGCTGGCTTCCGCATGACCTTCGGCGAGACGGACACGCTGCAGCAGCAGGACAATTACGGTGCACGCACCTTCGATCTGACCAATCTGCGGGCACCGCTCTCCTACCCGGACGAGCTGTAGCGCTTGCGGCAACAGACGCGAGATCAAGGAGAGGCGGGAGCGATCCCGCCCTTTTTTTGATGCGTCAATTCCAATACACCATGTCGGTCTCTTTGGCGACGCAGCCAGAAAGCAGAAACCGCTAAACGTCCGATATATATGCCGTGTTTTCGAGGTTCGAGGACCCCTCGCCTCGTTTTCAGGCAAGCTTACGTTCTCGTTTACAGCCATTGGTCTCTACAGTATCGACCAAGACAGTCTCGCAGCCTGTTCCCGCCTTGTTTCTATTGGCACTCTCTGCCCGATCACAATTTGCGTGCCATTTATGCAACATATCTTCCAATTATTATCCGATAGGATCTCACAACAGAGATATCAAATTGATATTACCAAACGTTATGGTAAGACATTGCCAGTCTCATTTGAGGATATCGGCGGCTTAAGACGATCTTTCTTGATCCGGCCACCTGAAAACTGGGAAGGGATTCAGGCATGCGAGCTTTCAAGACCATCACGGGCGCACTTGTATTGGGCACGGTTGCGTTTTCCGGTGCGGCGAATGCGGCCGACGAGATCGAGGCACGCATGGCGCCGAACCAGATGTCCGGCAATATCTCGGTTTGGGGCGCCGGCGTGATCCCTTCCGGATACAGCAATGAATTCGAACCGGCATGTACGGATTTCGGTCCCTCTCATTTCTGCGAGGGCGATTTCGGCTTCGGCAGCGATGCGCGGGTGTATTACGAATTCGACAATGGCTACGGGTTCCAGCTCGAGAGCCTGCTCGACTATCATCTGGAATTGGACGATGACGACTCAACCGACGAAGAACACGCCGTCCACGCCGCCGTTGCCGGTCACCTGATCCGCCGAAGCGGAAACATGGCCTATGGCGCCTTTCTTGGCCTTTCCGGTACCGGTCATCTGGACCAGGAGGAACGCTCGGTTCACGGCATCGCCGGCTTGGAGGCCGCGATGATGCAGGGCAACAACACCTTTTTCGGCCAGATCGGCTATGCCGGCGCGATCGCCGGCGAGGACCAGGTCGAGAACCTGATTTTCGGACGGGCCGGCGCACGGCACTTCTTTAGCCCGAACCAGCGACTGGAGGGCAGCATCGCCGGCGGCTTCTCGAGCGAAGCGGAATCGGGCAACAGCGAAGAACTCACATGGGTGCAGTTTGCGGCCAATTACGAGCAGAAGTTCGACGACAATCCGTTTTCATGGTTCGTCGGCTACCAGGGCGACTACCTTGATGTCCCGGACAGCCCCTTCGCCAGCGGCGACGCGAGCGTCTGGGTGCACACGGTTCTCGCCGGCTTCCGCATGACCTTCGGCGCCACTGACACGCTGCAGCAGCAGGACAATTACGGTGCACGCACCTTCGATCTGACCAATCTGCGGGCACCGCTGTCCTATCCGGACGAGTTGTAATCCACACACGGTTCCGGGGGACGGGAGCAAAGGGCGGGAGCAATCCCGCCCTTTTTGTGCCGGATGCGGCTCGCAGAATCGGGGCACGGCGAACCGGCCCGCCAACGTTCTCGCGAAGCGTGCGGGATCTTGCGGTCTTGAATACCCCTCATACCGCTTTGGTGCCTATCCGGACGTCAGATCCCGGAGCGGGCAGAACTTACAACATTGTTACATATACTCATCTTCAACCCGGAATAGCATTCTCCGTTTCTGAAATTCAAAATCGTGCTTTTTCCGCAACACTGGTTTGCGATTGTTTTGATTTTGCATAAATTGAGGCGAAATATAGTTGTATTTCCTCTAGGAAATGGTAACAAATCGCCAGCTTCTTTCGACGGCGTGACGGCAGCACAACAGATGCTTGGTCGAGGCCACCCGGAATCGGGAAGATCTTAAGGTATGCAATCTACGGGACGGTATTAAGGTATGAAAGCCACTCGAAGGATTTGGGCCGCAGTTGCTTTCAGCGCTATTGTTGTTTCCGGGGCCGGCGTGGCAAACGCGGCCGATGAGCTTGCGGTTCGCATGGCGCCAAATCCGTTGACGGGTAACCTGGCGGTCTGGGGCGCTTTGGTGGTGCCGACCAATTATCAGCGCAGTACTGGCGCTACCTGCGTGCCCGTTTCGTTTAGCGACTCGACGAACGACTTCTGCGAAACCGACTTCGGCTTCGGGTCGAACGGCCGGGCGCATTACGATTTCGGCAACGGCTATGCCATTCAGCTCGAAACGCTGCTCGACTATCATTTGGAACTTGACGAGGATCGTCCTGACGACAGCCACTCGATCCATGGCGCCATCGCTGGTCACCTGATCCACCGCAGGGACAACTTGGCATATGGTGCATTCACCGGATTGTCGGGCACCGCATTTCTGAACGAAGATAGTTCGGGGGTACACGGATTCATCGGCGCGGAAGCGGCAATGTTCAGCGGAGACAACACGTTCTTCGCTCAGGCGGGTTATGCCGGCTCACTCGGCAACTCGGACGATGGCCCCCGATCGTTGATTTTCGGCCGCGCCGGCATGCGCCACTTCTTCGATCCGAACAAGCGCGTGGAAGGCGCGATAGCAGCCGGGTACTCGGATGACGCCGACATCGGCGACAATGAGGAACTTGTCTGGATACAGTTTGCCGCAAACTACGAACAGAAGTTCGACAATAATCCGTTTTCCTGGTTCGTCGGCTATCAAGGCGACTATCTCGACAACGACAGCACGCAAGCGATCGGTTTAGATGAAAGTGTTTGGGTGCACACGATCATGGCTGGGTTCCGAATGGCATTCGGCGGCTCGGACACGTTGCAAATGCAGGACAATTACGGCGCGCGGACCTTCGATCTGACCAATCTGCGGGCGCCACTGTCCTATCCGGACGAGCTGTAACGCACAGTTCAATACGGGCGACATGACGATTGGGCGGGAGCAATCCCGCCCTTTTCTGTTGATCGGCCGAGAGGAGCAAATCCTCCGTCAGTAGGGCAGGCCGACATAGTTTTCGGCCAGCGACGCCAACGCGCTATCCGACGAGAACAAGTAATCGAGCTCGGTCTGCTGCAGCTTCGCGTCATAGGTGCTGCGTTCGGGGAAACTGTGCAGCAGCGTCGTCATCCACCAGGAGAAGCGCTGCGCCTTCCAGACCCGCGCCAGCGCCTTTTGCGAATAGGTGTCCAGGCCGGTGTCGTCGCCATCGCGGTAGTGATCGACAAAGGCATGGTACAGGTAGTGGATGTCCGAGGCGGCGCTGTTGAGGCCGCGCGCACCGGTCGGCGGCACGATATGGGCGGCGTCGCCCGCCAGGAACAGATTGCCGTAGCGCATCGGCTCGGCGACGAAGCTGCGCAGCGGCGCGATCGATTTTTCGATCGACGGGCCGGTGACCAGCGCGCCTGCGACATCTTCGGGAAGGCGCCGCTTCAATTCCGCCCAAAATGCCTCGTCCGACCAGTCCTCGACGGTGTCTGTCAGCGGCACCTGGATATAGTAGCGGCTGAGCACCTGCGAGCGCAGCGAACACAGCGCGAAACCACGCGCGTGACGGGCATAGACCAGTTCCGGTGATACCGGCGGAGTGCGCGACAAAACGCCGAGCCATCCGAAGGGGTAGACCCGCTCAAACTCGCGCAGCACATCGTTCGGGATGGCTTTGCGGCTGACGCCGTGAAAGCCGTCGGCGCCAACGATAAAGTCGCAGTCGATGCGGCGGATTTCGTCGCCATCGCGATAGGTCAGCCAGGGGCTCGTCGTGTCGATGTCGTGCGGGCGCACGTCCTCGGCATTGTGGATCACGGTCCCGCCGGCCCTGTCACGCGCTTTGTAAAGGTCACGTGTCACTTCGGTCTGGCCGTAAACGATGACAGAATTGCCGCCGGTATGGGCGGCAAGGTCGACACGCAGGCGCTCGCCGCCACTGGCGATGTAGAAGCCGTCATGGATCTCGCCCTCGCGGTCCATGCGCTCGCCGCATTGCGCCTCGCGCATCAGCTTGGCAAAGCCGTGTTCCAGGACACCCGCGCGGATGCGCCCGAGCACATATTCGCGGCTGTGTTTTTCCAGCACGACCGTATCGATGCCCTCGAGATGCAGAAGTTGCGAAAGCAGCAGCCCTGACGGGCCGCCGCCGATAATACCGACCTGGGTTTTCATCCGGTCGCTCCCCCAATGTTTCGAAGGCACTATGCCCGATCACGAAAGGCGAATGGAAGGGTCACCCAGCGTCCATGCAATGCGAAAGGACGTAAAAGCGACTAGACCTTCACGCGCTCCGACTTCGGATCATACATCGGCTTGAGCGATGCCTCGGCGCGGACACGGGCGCCTGCAACCTCGATCTCATAGGTCGAGGCCAGCATGTCGGACGCAGCCTCGCCCGGGCACGGCACATAGCCGAGCCCGATTGCGCCACCCAAAGTGTGACCGTAATTGCCGGAGGTCAGGTAGCCCACCACCTCGCCATCGCGCAGGATCGGCTCGGCGTGGTAGAGCAACGGCTCGGGGTCGGTCAGCTTGAACTGCACAAGACGCGCCTGCAGGCCCTCGTCCTGCTTGCGCAGCACCGCATCGCGGCCGATGAAATCCGGCTTGTCCTTCTTGACCGCGAAACCCAGGCCCGCCTCGAGGATATGGTCCTCGCAGGTGATGTCGTGGCCGAAGTGGCGGAACCCCTTCTCGATGCGGCAACTGTCCATCATGTGCATGCCGCACAACCGCCCGCCATGCGCCTCGCGAGCCGCATCGAGCGTCTCGAACACATAGGCCGCCATGTCGGACGACACGTAGACTTCCCAGCCGAGTTCGCCGACATAGGTGACGCGATGAACGCGCGCCAGGCCCATGCCGATCTCGATCTCGCGGGCCGTGCCGAACGGATTGGCGTCGTTGGAAAAGTCGTCGGGCGAGACCGACTGCAACAGGCGGCGTGCATTCGGGCCCATGACCGCGATCACCGCCTCGGCGCAAGTCATGTCGGTGATGACAATGTTGAAACCGCCGGCATGGCGCATCATCCAGGTCTGGTCGGCAAGCCGAGTAGCCGCCGGCGTGACGACCAGATAGGCGGTTTCGCTCAACCGGGTGATCGTCACATCGGCCTCGATGCCACCACGCGAATTCAAAAACTGCGAATAGACGATCTTGCCGAGCGGCACCGAGTAGTTGCCGCCTGCCACATAGTTCAGGAAGGCTTCGGCGTCCGGCCCCTCGACGCGGATCTTGCCGAAGGAGGACATGTCGTAAAGGCCGACATTCTCGCGGATCGACGCATGTTCGCGCGCGGAATTGTCGAACCAGTTCTGCCGCTTCCAGCTGTAGCGGTACTCGCGTTCCTGACCGGCATCGGCAAACCAGTTGGCGCGTTCCCATCCCGCAAGCTCGCCAAACACCGCGCCACGCCCTTTCAGCTGCTCGTGCAGAACAGAGCGGCGGACGCCGCGGGCGGTCGCTTTCTGGCGGTAAGGGTAGTGGTCGGCATAAAGCAGGCCAAGCGTTTCCCTGGAGCGCTCGAAGAGATAGGTCTTGTTGCCCTGGAACGGCTGCATGCGCGAGACGTCGACATCGCCCAGATCGAAGGGCTTCTCGCCGCTTTCCATCCATTCCGCCAGCGCCATGCCGGCGCCGCCGGCCGACTGGATGCCAATCGAGTTGAAGCCGGCAGCGACCCAGACATTGTCCAACTCCGGCGCCAGGCCCAGGTGATAGGCATCGTCCGGCGTGAAGCTCTCCGGCCCGTTGAAAAACGTGTGGATGCCGGCTTCGGCGAGGATCGGCATGCGGTTGACGGCCGCTTCCAGGATCGGCTCGAAGTGATCGAAGTCCTCGGGCAACTGGTCAAACTCGAAATCGGCTGGAATACCGTCCATGCCCCAAGGCTTGGCATTCGGTTCGAAGGCGCCGAGCAGGATTTTGCCGGCATCCTCCTTGTAATAGGCGCATTCGTCGGGCACCCGCAGCACCGGAAGTTGTGCCAAGCCGGGGATGTTTTCCGTGACGATGTAAAAGTGCTCGCAGGCATGCAGGGGCACGTTGACACCCGCCATGCGGCCGACGGCGTGGCCCCACATGCCGGCGCAGTTGACGATCATGTCGCAGGCGATCGTTCCCGCTTCCTCGCCCTTCCGCCAGTCGACACCGGTCACCCGGCGGCCCTGCCGGTGGATGGCGGTCACTTCGGTTTGTTCAATGACCCGCGCGCCGCCCTGCCGTGCACCCTTGGCGAGTGCCAGAGCGATGTTGGCGGGATCGCCCTGCCCGTCCTTGTCGAGAAAGACCCCGCCGACGACGCCCTCGATGTTGATGTGATCGTAGCGGTTCTTGATGTCGTTCGGGCCGATTGCCTCGACATCAACGCCGAAAGCGCGTGCCATCGACGCCTGCCTGAGAATTTCCTCGTGGCGGGCTTCCGTGAGCGCAACGGTAATCGAACCGTTGCGGCGAAACCCCGTGGCGACGCCGGTTTCGGCCTCGAGCGAGCCGTAAAGCTCCTGGCTGTATTTCGCAAGCTTGGTCATGTTCTTGGTCGCGCGAAGTTGCGCGATCAGCCCGGCGGCGTGCCAAGTCGTTCCCGATGTGAGCTGCTTGCGCTCCAGCAGCACGATGTCGTTCCAGCCTTTCTTGGCCAGGTGGTAGGCAACGGAGCAGCCGATGACGCCGCCTCCGATGACGACGACACGTGCCGTGCCGGGGATGTTCGCCATTTCAATTCGCTCCGGATCGCAATTCTGATTGCGCCTTTAACCACCGCTGCGATGGTTTCGAGCGATCAAATCCGTCATTTTTCGCATCGCTCGCCACAGCCGGTGAAGCATCGCCCGATCTGCCGTGACGCGACTTGCGCAATTCGTTCGGCGTCACACCGTATGTCGACTTGAACACGTGGGTGAAGCCGCCGCAAAAGCCGCAGGCCAGCCCGATCTCCTGCACGCTCATCGAAGTGTTCAACAGCAGATTCATCGCCCGGTTGAGGCGCATCTCCCGGTAAAAGCGGCCGGGCGTCGTGTTCAGCACCGACCGGAACCAACGTTCCATCGAGCGCACGGTGATACCCAGCTTGGCGGCGAGCTCCTGTACCGAGATCGGTTCCTCGATATGCGCTTTCATTAGCGCGATGCAGCGGTCGACCCCCTTGTCGCCGGACAACCGGACCTGCGCGCCGGCGATCGGTTGCATGGACTGGAAATCGCGGATTGTCTCGTGCAGCAGCACGTCGGCGACCCGCTGTCGGATTGCCATGGTGGTGTGCTTGCCGATAACGTTGAGAATGATGTCGTAGGTCGCACCCATGCCGGCGCAGGTCAGCACCGATCCCTTCTCCGCGGCCAGCGACTGGCCGGTTTCCATGCCGGCATAGCGCTCGATCATGAATTCGGCGTTTTCCCAGTGAGTGGTCAAATCGGCGGTCGGGCCGCCATAGTCGCGTATGTAGCGGCTTGCCGCTTCGGCAAGCAGGATCACCCGAGCCTGCCGGCCTGTATAGGCGGCAATGACACGCCCAAGCGCCAACTGCGGGCAGTCCGGATCGAAATTGCCGATCGCGATCGCATATTCGGCATCGGGCTGCATGTCATGCGGCTCTGTTTCGACCGTCGCCATGCTGCTGCTTGTCACCGACCCACCGCCCGCCGACAGGTAGCGCCAGGCGAACACGGGCTGCGGCGAAACGCGATTGGCGATCCGCAGGCAATCGATCACCGCGGCGAATTCCGACAGCACGAAACCGTCTGCGACGAGAATGTCGAACTGCAGCGATTGTTGCGGGCTGTCATCCATGTCGTCTCCCCCGCCGTGCGTCTGCCTGGCCATGCGAGGCCCCTTCTCCTAATTGCGACGTAACGGAACGAGATTGTAGGCACCGCGCAGCCGTTCGTCGAGTTCGGGTGCGATCAGGTGGCTGTCTGTCGACAATATCGCACGCAGCTTGTCTTTGGCCTTGACCAGCAGTTCCGGCCTGCCTTTCTCAACCCATTCCTTGGGAGACGAGCGATCGGCAAACTCTGGATAGATGTATTCGCGCTGCATCAGGCGCAGTGTCTGATCATGGCCGAGATAGTGACCGGGACCGTCCAGGCATACCGACCGGATGACATCGATACTGACGCTTTCGTCGGTGATATCGATACCGCGCACGCAACGCTGCACTTGGCCCAGCATGTCATTGCCGAGCACCAGCGATTCCATGCAGAAGCCGAGCAGCGAGGCATGCATGCCGACCGCTTCATAGACCATGTTGAGGCCGGACAGTCCAACCATGACATTGCTGATCGCCTGCTCCCAGCCGGCCTGCATGTCGGGCAGCTTGGAATCGGATATGCCGGCTGCCGCCCCGCCAGGCAATCCGTAGAAATGGTGCATCTGGGCGCACGCCGCCGACAGCAGCGCCTGTTCGCCGGATCCACCCGACATGGCGCCGGTGCGCAGGTCGGATACGAAGGGCCAGGTACCGAAGACCGCCGGTGCTCCGGGTTGGATCGCGTTGACATAGACCACGCCTGCCAGGCATTCGGCCACCGCCTGTACGATCGCAGTGGCGATCGGGGCCGGTGCGGTCGCACCCGCCTGCCCCGCCGACAGCAGAAGCACCGGCATGCCGGCGCGCACGCAGATCTCCATGACCTGGCAGCTCTCTTCGGCAAAGGTCAGCGGCGGGACGACGAAACAGTTGGTATTGGAGACGAAGGGCCGGGCCCGGAAAGCCTCCTCGCCGCCGGCGATCTCATGGATCAGCTTCAGGCAACCCTCGAGGTGCGAAGGTTCTACGAAGCTGGTGCCGATGTGCTTGGTCGTGCCGGCGCAGGACGCGTAGATCGTGTTGATGTCGAGGTCGTAATTGTCTTCGATATCGCGACATACCATCGGCCGCTGGAAGAAGTGGACGTTGTCCAGCTTCTGTACGACCCTCGCCGCGTCATAGAGGTCCTGAGTGGTACTGTCGCGATATTCGCCGGTGTCGATATCGACGATATGGACCGCCGCGCCCGCTGTTCCGTAGTGAACGCGCGTTCCCGAAAGCTCCAGATCGAAAGCCGGATCGCGGCCGGGAAGGGTCACCGATTTGGCTGCCTTTTCGAGCATCTCAGCGACCACCGAGCGTGGGAAGCGGATACGACCGTCTTCACCCACAACACAGCCGGTAGCGGTCAGGATCTCTACGCCGGTGACGGGTGCGCCCTTCAAGCCGATCTGCTCGAGCGCGTCGAGCGCGGCTTCGTGTATCCGAACGATATCCTCATCCTTAAGGGGCTTGTACAGGCCGCCCGGCATGCCCGGACGCACTGGTCGCATGTTGGCCTCCAGGGGCGCGGCGCGTGCCGCAACCCTGGCTGCACGTCCGCCGCCACGGCGGCTAATACGTTCCATATCCACCATGACTTACCTCCCGTATTGTGCGCTCCTTGGAGCGCTAGGCTCGAATGCGTTCGTTCTGCGGATCCCACAGCGGTTGTTCTTCCTGAACCACTGCCTTGTATGCTTCACCAAAGATTTCGACGGCCAGTTCGGTACCGGGCACAGCCAGGTCGGCACGGACGATTCCGAACGCAATGGAGGCATCGACGCGATAGCCGTAGCCGCCGCTCGTCACCTCGCCGACGGGCCCGCCATCATGCAGCAACGTCGACATGGAACGGGCGTCCTGCGGATTGCCTTCCACGACCATCGAGACGAAGGCGCGTTTGCGGCCCTGTTGCTTCTCGTTGAGCAGCGCAACCTTGCCCGGGTAATCCTGCGGCTTGTCGAGCTTGACGAAGCGCTCGAGGCCGGCCTCCAGCATAGTGTACTCGCTCGAAAGATCGCCCTTCCAGGTGCGGTAGCCCTTCTCCAAGCGCATCGAGTCGAGCGCATACATGCCGAACGGCACGGCACCGGCGGCCATGACCGCATCGTAGATTTCTGGCATATCGGATATGGCGGCATGGATTTCCCAGCCCAGCTCACCGGCAAAGCAAACGCGCGGCAGCATTACGGGCTTGCCGGCAACAGTCGCCGACTGCACGCTCAGCCAGGACAGAGACAGATCGGCGTCATCGCTCAAACTCTCGAACAGCTCGCGCGATTTGGGGCCGCAGACGATCAAAGTCGACATCTCTTCGGTACGGTCAACGAGTGTGAGCGAGCCGTCGGCGGGAAGCGCCCGTTGCAGCAGTTCGAAATCGTGCCACTGCGCCGCGGCGGCGGTGATCAAGGTGAACTGATCATCGCCGTGCCGCAGGATCGACATCTCGGTCAGCAGATGACCGCGGGTATCGGCGAAATAGCCGAGCGTCATGCGCCCGACCTTCGGCAAGGCGCCGCAGATGCGGCCACGCAGCCACTCCGCCGCGCCATCGCCATTCAGGCCGAAACGCGAGAAACCGCAGAGGTCCAGGACGCCAACGCCGTCGCGCACCGCAGCCACTTCCTCACGTACACGCTGCGCCCAGGGCCCTTCGCGATCCCAGGTTTCGGTAGCGGCTTCCGAGGTATCGTCACCCTCGCGGGCAAACCAGTTGGCGCGCTCCCAGCCATTGTAAACACCGAGCTGTGCGCCTGCGGCTAGGATCTTGTCGTGCACCGGCGACAGTTTCTTGCCGCGACCGGCCGGCCATTCGTGATGCGGGAAGTGCATCGCGTATTCGTGTCCATAGGTCTCCATGGCCTTGGCGAGGGTGAATTCGTGGTCGGCGTGGGCCGTGTAACGACGCGGGTCGCAGTCCCACATGTCCCATTCGGTTTCGCCATGAACGATCCACTCGGCCATCACTTTGCCGGCGCCACCGCCCTGCGCGATGCCGAAGGTGAAACTGTGCGCCTCGTAAGCGTTGGCGACACCGGGCATCGGGCCGATTTGCGGCAAGCCGTCAGGCGCATAGGGAATCGGGCCGTTGATCACACGGCCGACGCCTGCTTCGCCGAGGATCGGCACGCGCGCCATTGCGTCTTCGATGTAGAACTCCAGGCGGTCGAGGTCATCCGGATAAAGCTGGAAGCTGAAATCATCCGGCATCGGGTCTTCGGGGGTCACCCAGTGGGCGCGGCAATTGCGCTCGTAGGGGCCGAGATTGAGACCGTTCTTGTCCTGGCGCAGATAGTAGGAGATGTCGACATCGCGCACGATCGGCAGCTTGTGACCGGCCTCGGCGGTCCATGCGGCGAGGTCGGGAATTTCCTCGGTGAGAAAGTACTGGTGGCTCATGACGACGGCGGGAACCCGGCGACCGCCGAACGGACGGAACCATTCGCCAATGCGCTGGGCGTAGTAGCCAGCGGCATTGACCACCTTCTCGCAGCGGATGTCGCCTTTCTCGGTCTTCACGACCCACTCATCACCCTGGCGATCGACGCCGATTGCTGGCGTGAAGCGCAGAATCTTCGCACCCAGATCGCGCGCACCCTTGGCAAGCGCCTGTGTCAACTGGGCGGGGTCGATGTCGCCGTCGAGCGGATCCCACAACCCGCCGAGCAGGTCGTGGGTTTCCATAAAGGGATGATGCGCCTTCAGTTCCTGCGGGCTGCACATGGTCATTTCGAGCCCTTGCGCACGTGCCATGGAGGCGACGTGAGCGAACTCCTGCATGCGCTCCTTAGTGTGCGCCAGGCGGATGGACCCGGAGACATGGTAATTGATCGGATAATCCATGTCGTCGCCGAGCGTCCGGTACATTTTCAGGCCATGACGCTGCATGTTCATGACCGCCCAGGAACCGGCGAAGTTCGGGCAGTTGCCGGCGGCGTGCCAGGTCGAGCCGGCAGTCAGTTCGTTCTTTTCGAGAAGAACGCAGTCCGACCAACCCTCCTTGGCGAGATGGTAAAGCGTTGAAACACCGACCACACCACCGCCGATGATGACGACGCGCGCTGTTGAGGGGATATCCGACATTTGTGCCCTTTCAGTAAACGGGTGGTGAGATGATCCAGACCGCAATGGCCGGCTGATCGTAGGGATTGGACCAGCGGTAGTTCTGGCCGCGGATACGGAAACTGTCGCCCGCGTCGATCGCGAACGGGCGGTCGTCGATCCAGACATCGAGGCGGCCCGACACGAGATAGGCCAGTTCCTGTGTGTCGCGACGGACGTTTTCCTCGCGCCGCGAACCGGGCCGGAAGGTCGAATGCACGACCTCGAAATCGTCAGTCAGGTCGGGCGACAACAACGTTTCCATCAAGCCGCTATCATCAACGCCAACGACCCGGCGCGCATTGGCGCGCACTATGATGCCGCGTTCCTCCTCGGTCGCCGCCGGGCTGCCGAAAAACAGCGATAGCGGAACATCCAGGACTCGGGCGATCTGCTGCAGGTCGCGAATACGCGGGGTCGAGATGTCGCGCTCGACCTGGCTGATCCAGCCGACGGAACGGTCGAGCGCCTGGGCCAGATCCTCGAGCGTCATGCCGCGCGCCTTGCGCAGTGCGCGCAAGTCGGCGCCGAGCGTCGCGTCGGCATCGACAGGCTCGTTCGCCTCGAGCAATTCTTCGACACCAAGCGTCAATTCGGGCATTGCGGCATCCGACAAAATGAAATTATCGGACGCAATTTCATGTCTTTCATGAAATTGTCAATTCAATTTTCACAGCGACTCGCCGTTTGACTTCGGGTTTCAGGAACTGCCGCAACGTCTGATGTTGGAATACACGCCAGCCGGAGTCGCTCGGGCTCAGCTACCGCCCTGCAAAACGCTCAGCGCGTCGCGCGCGATCTGCCGCTCCTCGCGCGCCGACACAACATGCACCGGCTTGTCGCCGAACGTTGCCAGATGTTCCAGGATGCGCGTCCGCACCGCCTCAGCGTTTTCACCGATACCGCCGGTAAAGGCGTATGCGTCGACGCCACCCATGGCGACTATGGCCGATCCGGCGTGGCGCGCCGTCCAATAGCAGAAGTGGTCGACGGCGAAGCGCGCCGCCTCGTCGTCGCGGCCGAGCAATGCGGCCATGTCGTTGTCGCCGGCCAGAGCCAGCAGGCCGCTCTTCGCGTTCAGCAGTTGTTCGGCCCCGTCTACACCGTGCTCGCGCGCCAGCCGCAAGGCGACTGCCGGATCGATGGCGCCGCAGCGCGATCCCATCGTCAGCCCGTCGAGCGGCGAGTAGCCCATGCTGGTGGCCATGCTCTTGCCATCAAGGATCGCGCACAGGCTCGCGCCATTTCCAAGATGCAGCGCAAGCAGGCGTTTCGGCAGGTCGTCGCGCAGCGTTTCGACCAGCGACGCATAACTCAATCCGTGGAACCCATAGCGCTGCAGGCCGGCCTCATGCAGCTCCGAAGCAATCGCATAGCGGCGCGCAATCGGCGGGTTGGCGGCATGGAAGGCCGTGTCGAAGCTGGCGCTTTGCGGCAAGCCGGGCGCGATGCTGGCCAAGGCGCGGATCGCGGCAAGCGCGTTCGGATTGTGCAAGGGGGCGAGCGGACAACAAGCCTCGATGCCGGCTTCGACATCCGGCGTAATCCGTGACGGTGCGGAGAAAAGCTGCCCGCCATGCACGACGCGATGGCCGGCGGCAGCCAGCGAAGCAAGGGCGATCCCCTTTTCGGCGAGTGCATCGAGAATGCCGCGCAACGCTGCCTCGTGGTCGCGCAGCTCCACAGCCCGCGCCTCGCCGCCGATTTTCAACTCGCCACCGCCGCCGATATCGGTGGAAGCGCCGGATAGCGTTTCGTTCAAATCGCCATCAAAGACCGCGAACTTGACCGAGGACGAACCGGCGTTGAGTACGAGTATGTCCGCCATCGCCGCCCCCGGGTCTTTATCGTCAGGCGCCAGCTTGCGGGCGCATATCAGCCGCATCGATCCCCGCGACCTGCACCGGTTTCTTCATCGCATCGCGGCGGAACGGCTCGCCCAGCTCCTGGTTGATCATCGCCTCGATGAGCGTGGTCTTGCCATGCTTCATCTGGTCTTCGATGGCCTTGTCGAGCGCTGCTGTCAGCTCATCCATGGTCCGGGCGATAACACCCTGCAGGCCGCAAGCCTTGGCGATCCCGGCATAAGACACCTGCTCGTCAAGTTCGGTACCGACGAAGTTGTCGTCGAACCACAGGGTCGAATTGCGCTTCTCGGCGCCCCATTGATAATTGCGGAACACGATCTGGGTGATGGCCGGCCACTCCCCGCGGCCGATTGCCGTCAGTTCGTTCACCGCGATACCGAAAGCACCGTCGCCGGCAAAACCGACAACCGGCGTGTCCGGGCAGCCGATTTTGGCGCCGACAATCGCCGGCAGGCCGTAGCCGCACGGCCCGAACAGGCCCGGTGCAAGGTACTTGCGGCCGCGCTCGAATGCCGGATAGGCGTTGCCGATCGCGCAGTTGTTGCCGATGTCCGAAGAAATGATCGCCTCGCGCGGCAGGGCTGCCTGGATCGCCCGCCATGCCATGCGCGGGCTCATCCACTTCGGCTTGGCGGCGCGCGCACGCTCGTTCCAGGTAGTGCCCGGATCGTCGTCCTCGTGATCCATCGACGAAAGCTGCTGCGCCCATGTCGACTTTGTGGTGGAGATCAGGTTCTTGCGCTCGGCCCGGCCCGTATCGCCGGCATCGGCCGAGAGCTTCTCGAGTATGCCGGTCGCCACCTTGGCGGCGTCGCCGATGATGCCGACCGAGACCTTCTTGGTCAGGCCAATCCGGTCAGCGTTGATGTCGACCTGGATAATCTTGGCGTCCTTGGGCCAGTACTCCATGCCGTAACCCGGCAAGGTAGAGAACGGGTTCAAACGCGTACCGAGCGCCAGCACGACATCGGCCTGCTTGATCAGTTCCATACCGGCTTTCGAGCCGTTGTAGCCGAGCGGACCGGCAAACAGCCGGTGCGAGCCGGGGAATGCGTCGTTGTGCTGGTAGCCGACGCATACCGGAGCATCGAGACGCTCGGCGAGCGCCATGGAGGCTTCGATGCCGCCAGCCGACAGAACAACGCCAGCACCGTTCAGGATCATCGGGAACTTGGCTTCCGACAACAGCGTGGCAGCGCCAGCGACTGAATTCTCGCCGCCGGAGGACAGCTCGAATTCCACCGGCTCGGGGATTTCGACATCAATCACCTGGGTCCAGAAATCCCGCGGAATGTTTAGCTGCGCCGGTCCCGAAAGACGTTTTGCCTTGGAGATCACGCGGGCCAGCACTTCGCAGACACGCGAAGGATCGCGTACCTCTTCCTGGTAGGCGACCATGTCCTCGAAGAGCTTCATCTGCTCGACTTCCTGGAAACCGCCCTGCCCGATGGTCTTGTTGGCCGCCTGCGGCGTGACCAGCAGCAGTGGCGTGTGGTTCCAGTAGGCTGTTTTGACCGCGGTCACAAAGTTGGTGATGCCGGGCCCGTTTTGGGCGATCATCATCGACATCTTGCCGGTGGCGCGGGTGTAGCCGTCGGACATCATACCCGCCGAACCCTCATGCGCGCAGTCCCAGAAATGGATACCGGCCTTCGGGAACAAGTCGGAAATCGGCATCATCGCCGACCCGATAATCCCGAACGCATGCTCGATCCCATGCATTTGCAGGGTTTTTACGAAGGCCTCTTCGGTCGTCATTTTCATGATGCGATCTCCCCGGAACATATCTCTGCCGGCCACTCGGCTGAGCCTCTTCGCGCAACTCTTAAGCGGGGATTTGCCGGGCGCAATAGGGCCAGAATCCGGAGCTATCTAGGGCCAGATTCGCGGACACGCTCGGCAATCAGACGAATGCCCTCCGAAATTCGCGCCGATTCGATGGAAGAATAGCTGAGCCGGAAAAACCGCCGATCATCCTCGTCAACGCCGAAGAACACGCGCCCCGGCTCGATGACGACCCCGTCGGAAAGCAGATCGCGCGCCAGCCTCGACGTGTCCAGGCCGTCTGGCGCGCGCATCCAGAAGCTCGAACCGCCATTGGCACCAATGGTGTGGCTGGCGAGTTCATGGCGCTGCATCGCCGCGGTCATCTCGGTGCGACGGCGCTCATAGGCTCGCGCCATCCTGCTGACCTGGCTGTCGTAGTAACCGAGCGACAGAAAGTAAGCCGCTGTGCGCTGCATGTGACCGGGCGGATGCCGCAGCACTAGACCGCGCAATGCGCGCGCCTCGCGGATGAATTCTTCGCTCGCGACCACATAGCCGAGGCGCAGGCCGGGAAACAGCGATTTGGAGAACGAGCCGACATAGATCACGGAGCCGCCGTCATCCATCGCCTTGAGCGCCGGCGTTGTCGACGCGCTGAAGGAAATCTCGAACTCGTAATCATCCTCTACGATCACAAAACCGCGCTCTGAGGCCATGTTTAAAAGCGCGCGGCGGCGGTCGAGCGGCATGGTCACGCTGGTCGGGCACTGGTGGCTGGCGGTGGTAAACACGACATCGACATGACCCGGCAGGCTTTCCGGATCGAGGCCGTGCCGGTCGACATCGGCGGAAACGGTCGCGCAGCGCGTATGATCGAGGATTTGCCGCAGACCGGGATAGCACGGATTTTCGTGCACCGCCGTCCGGCGTTGGGTGAGCAGCAGTTGCGCCGCCATCCAAAGCGCATTTTGCGCGCCCATGGTGATCAGGATCTGGTCGACCTCCGCGCGGATGCCGCGCCGCGGCAGGATATGGCGCTGGATGTATTCGACCAGTTTCGGATCGTCGCGCTCATAGGTGTCGAGCATCAGCGTGTCGAAATCGCGCTGACCGAGGGTCTGCAACGCGCAGCTGCGCCAGTTTTGGTGATCGAACAGGCGCGCATCGGCCTGGCCGTAGATGAACGGATAGGGATAGCTCCGCCAATTGGCCGGGCGCGACAGGATTTCGTGGCCGGTATAGCGGCGGCCGAGAATCCGCGTCCAGTCGACCGCCGAAGGCGGCTCGGCCTGCGCCATGCGAAAGCGCGGGTTGCGCGGCGCATTGTCCGACACGAAATAGCCGGAGCGTCCCCGCGCAATCAGATAATCGGACGCGACGAGATCGGTATAGGCGAGCGTTACCGTGATACGGCTGACGCCAAGATGATCGGCCAGCTTGCGGCTCGAGGGCAAGCGCGCGCCGGCCGGGAAATGGTTAGAAAGAATCCCCTCGGCCACGACACGCTGGATCTGTTGCTGCAGCGTGCCGTCACCGTTCGGATCAAGCAGGAAGCTTTCTACCGGGATGCTCATCGAACCGGTTTATAGGCAAAACCGAGGCGCACCGAAAGCGCGCTTCGGCATCACTCATTAAGAGCCTCAGCTGAACACCCGCGTCAGCGCCGTGTCGACCGCACCGGTAATATCGTCGATATCCTGGGCCGTGGCGATCAGCGCAGGGCTGAAGCACAGCGTGTTGTTGCGCCCGGGGATCGAGCGGTTGGTCACGCCGATGATCACGCCCTCGGCGCCGCATTCGGCGACAACCTTCTGCGCCAATTTCTCCGCGACCGGCTCCTTGGTGTCTCGGTCGGCGACCAGTTCGCAACCCTGGAACAGTCCCTTGCCTCGTACGTCGCCGATGACGTTATGCTTTGCCATCAGCGCCTGGAGATTTGCAGTCAGGCGCTCGCCCATCGCGGTACAATTGTCGAGCAGATTCTCCTCCTCGACGATACGCATGTTCTCCAGAGCGGCAGCCGGACCGGCCGTGCAGCCGCCAAAGGTGGAGATGTCGCGGAAGTAGCTCATGGGATCGGACGCATCGTCCTTGAACAAGGAGAACACATCCTCGGTGGTCACCATGCAGGCGATCGCCGCATAGCCCGAAGCCACGCCCTTGGCCATGGTCACGAAATCCGGCTTGATGCCGTAGTGCTGGTAGCCGAACCAGGTTCCGGTTCGCCCGACGCCGCAGACGACCTCGTCGATGTGAAGCAGGATTTCGTATTTGGTGCAGATTTCCTGCACCCGCTCCCAGTAACCATCCGGCGGGGTGATAACGCCGCCGCCCGCCGTGATCGGCTCCAGGCACAGGAGGCCGACAGTTTCCGGGCCTTCGCGCAGGATGACTTCCTCGATCGCATCGGCTGCGGCGCGACCGAATTCAGCGCCTGAAAGATGCTCCAAGCCCAATTCATGCTTGCGGTATTCCAGGCAATGCGGCACGCGCACGAACTCCGGCGCGAATGGGCCATATTGGGCGTTGCGCTCGTCTTGGCCGCCAGCCGACATCGCCGCCAGGGTCGAGCCGTGATAGTCGCGGTCGCGGTAAAGGATCTTGGTCTTCTTGCCGCCGTAACGCTTGTGGGCGATCTGGCGGACCATCTTGAAGACCTTCTCATTGGCCTCGGATCCGGAATTCGTGTAGTAGACGCGGCTCAGGCCGGGCATTTTTTCGACCAGTTTTTCAGCGAATAGCGCCCCGGGGATCGAGCCGGCTGTCTGTGCGAAATAGCAGAGTTTGACGAGTTGTTCGCGAACCGCGTCGGCGATGGTTTCGCGTCCATAGCCGACATTAACGGTCCACACGCCACCGGAAACGGCATCGATGTACTCTTTGCCGCCCTGGTCCCAGACACGCATTCCGCGCCCTTCGACGATGATCCGCGGATCGCCGGTTTCAAATGGCTTATGCTGGATCAGATGGTGCCAGACATTGGCCTTGTCGGCCTCTACGACATGTGACAAATCATTGATAGATGGCGTTATGTTCATGGCAGGACTTCCCGTGGCGATTACCGAGACAGTGGGCCGGTTTGCTTATTCCGTCACCCGAGATGCTCAGAACTGCATGGAAATTGGGCTTCCAATAGGGCCAGTTGCCGCAATCGGTTAAGTCCAACGCCGATACGCACTTGGCAAATCGAAAATCCGGCGCAACCATTTCACCGTCTTGCGCACGCGGCATTGCAATAACCCAACGGACAACAACAATATCCATCAAGCAACTTCGCGGGCAATGTTATGCAAAAAAGGGAGAGAATGCATGAACAAGATCATTAAATCGGTTGCCGCCGGCGCCATGCTGGCTATGGCGACCCAATCGGCTTCGGCGATGGATGAAATCACCGTAGCCTACTTCCTGGAATGGCCGATGCCTTTCCAGTACGCCAAGGCCAAGGGCATCTATGACGAAGAACTTGGCGTCAAGGTCAATTGGGTTTCGTTCGACGCAGGCACCGCGATGTCGGCGGCAATGGCTTCGGGCGATGTCCAGATCTCCGTCAGCCAGGGCTTGCCGCCCTTCGTGGTCGCCACATCGGCCGGCCAGGACCTTAAGCTCGTCGATGTTGCGGTCAGCTACTCCGAAAACGACAACTGCGTCGTCGCCGAAGCGCTCGAAATCGACAAGGACAGCGCCAGTGAACTGGCAGGCAAGAAAGTCGGTGTGCCAATCGGTACCGCCGCGCATTTCGGTTTCCTTGAGCAGATGAACCATTTCGGTGTCGACATCTCCTCCATGGAGATCGTCGACATGGCGCCGGCTGACGGTGCGGCCGCCTTCGCGCAGGGCAACCTCGACATGGTATGCGGCTGGGGTGGCGCGCTGCGCCGGATGATGGAGCACGGCAATGTGCTGCTGACCGGTGCCGAAAAGGAAGAAATCGGCATTCTCGTTTTCGACGTGACATCCGCGCCGGCTGATTTCGCTGCCGAGGAATCGGAACTGCTCAGCAAGTTCCTCAAAGTCACCGCCGACATGAACGCCATGTGGAATGCCGGTGAGAACAAGGACGAGATGCTCGCCGTCATCGCCAAGGACGCCGGCATGGATCTCGATGCCGCGGCTGCGACGATCGGCACGTTCTCCTTCCCGGGGATCGACGAACAGCTCGGCGAGAAATGGCTCGGCGGCGGTGCCCAGAGCTTCATGGGCGGCGTGGCCAAGGTGTTCAAGGACGCCGGCTCGGTACCGGAGACGCTCGAGTCATACGCCTCCGCCGTTGATGCGAGTTACCTCGAATCCGCAAACTCGATGTAGTCTACAGGGGCGTCGGCGACAAACCGGCGCCCCAATTCCATCCAGACACCAAACTTTGATCGGGAAGAACGGATGACCGGCCTAGCCATCGATAAACTGTCCATGCGGTTCGACCTGCCGAACGGCACCCACGTTCAGGCCCTTCAGGACGTTACGCTGAACCTCAAAGAGGGCGAACTGATGAGCGTGCTCGGCCCGTCGGGCTGCGGCAAGACAACGCTGTTGAACATCGTCGCCGGCTTTCTCGCCCCGACCGAGGGCGAAGTGCGCATGAACGGGCATGTGGTCACCGGGCCGGACGCCGAACGCGGCATGGTGTTTCAGAAAGGCGCGCTGTTTGAATGGATGAGCGTGCGCCACAATGTCGATTTCGGTCCGCGCATGAAAGGCATGGCCAAGACCGAGCGCGACCGCATTACCGACCATCTGTTGGAAACGGTCGGGTTGCAGGACTTCAAGGACAAGGCGGTCTATGAACTGTCCGGCGGCATGCAGCAGCGCGTCGCGCTGGCACGCTGCCTCGCCAACGATCCCGACGTGATCCTGATGGACGAGCCGCTCGGCGCGCTCGATGCGCTGACGCGCGAGAAGATGCAGGGCCTTGTGCTGAAACTCTGGAAAGAGACCGGCAAAACGGTAATCCTGATCACCCACTCGGTTGAAGAGGCGCTGCTGCTCGGCGAAAGGCTGGTGGTCATGGCGCCGCGCCCGGGGCGCATCCATCGCGAATACACCCTTCCCTTCGCCGATATCGGCGTCAACGCTGATCTGCGCGAGGTCAAGAAATCGGACGGTTTCTCCGAGACCCGCGACGAGATCCTGTCGATGATCTGGGAAATGGAAGAGGAAATCATGGGGCGCACGGAGAACGCGGCATGACCGGCATCGTCATCCTATTCATTTATGTGGCGCTGTTTGTCGGTGCCTGGGTCGCCGTAACGCTGGTTCAAAGGCGCATGGAGCCCTACCACGACCTCACCAGCCTGAAGACCGTTACCTTCGGCGACGAGAGCGCGGTGCGCTCAAACCGCTGGGCGTCGATCCTGTCGCTTGTCGTCATTTTCCTGATCTGGGGAGCATTTACAGGCTCCAGGCTGGTTCCGGTGCATGTGCCCGGACCGTTTGTCGGCGACACGGGTTTCACCTACACGGCGCGCAACGCCGCCGGCGAAATGGACACCGCGGATATCGCGGTGGTCGTGCATAAGGTCGGCGCCAAGGTGGATGATCCCGAAATCGAGGCCGGCGACGGATTCGCCAAGGCCGACACCGCGACAGTCGCCGCGTGGCGCTCGGTGCTGATCAGGGCAAGCCGCAACGACGATGGCGGCCGCGAGGACGGTTACGCCGTGATCGAGATCGACGGCAAGCCGATCGAACCGGGCGCAACCGTGCGCACGGCCAACGGAGCGGTCACGATGACGCCAAAGGGCTCGCTCAGCTTCTCGCCTTCCAAGGGGCTGCAGATGGAGCCTATCTGGATGCCGTCGCCGGAAGATGTGGTCGGCCGGTTCATCGAGATCGCCTCGGACGGCTACCAGAACTTCACGCTGTGGGAGCATCTGGGCTGGTCGCTGTTCCGCGTCGTCGCGGGCTTCTTCTTCGGCACGCTGATTGGCATTCCGCTTGGCTACGCGATGGGCCTTTCGGGATGGTTCCGGGGCTGGTTCGACCCGATCGTCGAATTCATGCGACCGGTGCCGCCACTGGCGCTGATCCCGCTCGTCATCATTTGGTTCGGCATCTGGGAGACCGGCAAGATCGTGCTGCTGTTCCTGGCCGCCCTCTGGATCATGGCCATTGCGGCACGAGCCGGCGTGTCGGGCGTCAACATCACCAAGGTGCACGCCGCCTATTCGCTGGGCGCGTCGCGCCGGCAGATCCTCTGGCACGTGATCGTGCCCAACTCGCTGCCGGAGATCTTTACCGGCGCGCGTGTGGCCATGGGCGTCTGCTGGGGCACCGTCGTGGCGGCCGAACTCGTCGCCGCGCAAAAGGGCGCCGGCATGATGATCATCGCCGCCTCGAAGTTCCAGCTTACCGATATCGTCATCATGGGTATCGTTCTGATCGGCATCATCGGCTTCGGCATCGACATGCTTATGCGCCGCGTCGAGGGTATCCTCGTACCGTGGAAGGGCCGCGCCTGACCACGGGTGCGGCACAGTCCTTCACGTTTCAAGACCGGGCCGGCAGCTTCCTGCCGGCCCGATTTTCGTTCTGGTTATCCCGAGCGAGCGCCGCGCTGCCGCGCCGGCAAGGTCAAGCGAATGACGAATGGCAGTCGCGGCGCACCTGATCCAGATACAAGAGCCGGTCTTTCGGAACACTGCTGGTTTCGGCGGCCAGAGCTTGCCGCAACTCCGTAAGCGCCCGACGCGCCTTGGCCAGACAGGCGCGGAAGCCGCGAATACCCGTAGCCCGGCGCTCCGGATCGGGGTCGTCGCGCATCTTGGGCGGCGGGAACTCGGCCGCCCGCAACAGCAACGCCTCCATTTCTTGGGTAACGCCGATCAGATCGGACGCCATGTCCGGTTCGTCGATCTCGCGAAACAGCCGGTTCATAAGCGTACCAAGCTGTGCCATGTGTGTCCGAAGCGTCGGTAGCATATCTGCCTGTGCCGGCCCGGGAACGGGCAGCGAAAGGCCGATGGCGACGACCATCATGACCGCCGCCCGCTTCATCGCCGCCGCCTCGTCATGCCAGCTTCCGGTCGGGACCGGCGTCGCCTGCGCTCCGGATCGGGTTCACGTCGGGCGGATAGACCAAGCTTTGCGACGTCTTGACCTCCTCGAGGGGCACGCTCCTCGCCGCTCCGGAGAGTTCCTTGGAGCGCTGCACGAGAAAATCGATGATGTGATTGCGGATATCGTAGTAGCCGGGATGGTGAATGATATCGCCCCGGTTGCGCGGCCTTGGAATGTCCACGACAACGGCTTCGGCGATGTTGGCCTTCGGGCCATTGGTCATCAGGAAGATGCGGTCGGAGAGCAGGATCGCCTCGTCGACGTCATGGGTGATCATGAATACGGTTTTGCGCGTCTCCGACCAGATCTTGATCAACTCGTCCTGGATCGAACCGCGCGTCAGCGCATCAAGCGCCCCGAACGGCTCGTCCATCAGCAGAACCTCCGTCTCTAGGGCGAATGCACGCGCTATGCCGACGCGCTGGCGCATGCCGCCGGACAGCGCGTGCGGTTTGCGATCGAGCCCTTCGGTCAGGCTGGCGCGCGACAGGTACTTGCGCGAATGGTCCCGGACCTGCGCTGAATCCCATTTCGGCCACTTTGCCCGGACCGCGAAATCGACGTTGTCCTGAGCCGAAAGCCATGGCAGCAGGCTGTGGTTCTGAAAGACGACCGCGCGGTCCAGCCCCGGACCGGCAACCTCCTTGCCGTCAACCAGTACGCCGCCGCTTGTGGGCTTTTCCAGTCCGGCGAGGATATTGAGGATCGTCGACTTGCCGCAGCCCGAATGGCCGATACAGGTGACGAACTCGCCACGTTTCAGGCGAAAGTTCACATTCTCGAAAACGATGTTCTCTTCGCCGCGTTTCGGCCCGGGGAAGCTTTTTCCCAGCAAATCGGATTTGACGACATATTCCGACATATGGAGATCATTCCTTGTATTCGATGACACGGAGCGCCTGGCCGAGCGCCATGTCCAGAACCAGCCCGACGACGCCGATGACGACGATGGCGAAAATCATGCTGGCCAGGTTGAGGCCGTTCCATTCGTTCCAGACGAAGTAGCCGATGCCGACACCGCCGATGACCATTTCGGCAGCAACAATCACCAGCCAGGCGATACCAATGGAGATGCGCATTCCGGTCAGGATGGTCGGTGCCGCGGCCGGGAGGATGACGCGAAACGCCGTCTTCAGCTTGGAAAGCTCCAGCGTCCTGGCGATGTTGAGCCAGTCCGGCTTCACATTCGCCACCCCGAAGGCCGTGTTGATCAGCATCGGCCAGATCGAACAGATGAAGATGACGAAGATAGACGCCTTCTCGGAATCCTTGATCAGGAACAGCGCGACAGGCAGCCACGCCAAGGGCGAGATCGGCTTGAGCACCTGCACATACGGATTGATCGCCGCGTTCCACAATGGCGACATGCCGATCAGGAAACCGAGCGGAACCGCCACGGCAATCGCCAGCACGAACCCGGTCAAGACGCGGGCCAGCGAATATTGAAGCTGGATGCCGATGCCCTTGTCGTTGGGGCCACGGTCATAAAACGGGTCGAAAATCTGCTCCGATGCCTCGCGCCAGACCTGCGAAGGGCTCGGAAAGCCGGTTTCCGCCTCCTCGGCCGCGCCACCGGTGGTAAAGCCGAAGGACTGAATGCCGCCGGCCGCCTCGATCTCGTCGTAGGTCAGGCCCAGCCCGGCGATCTGGTCGATCTGGTCGAAGACAAGGCCCTGCGCCGAATAGGCGTCGATATCCGCCTCGGACATGCCTTGGGCGGTCAGGGTTTCCATTTGCGCCGGCGACATGCTCGTCGCATCGGCATCGTGCCGGACCGTCGTCGTCTGGACATGCCAAAAGCCCAGGAACACGACCAGAAGCGCGACCGACAACAGTCCCGCCATCACGTTGTTCGTTTTCATCGATGATCTTTCCGCTGATCCTGTTCGGTCACGACCGGCGACACCCGGCCTCAGACGGGCCGGGTGTCACGCACTGTCGAAAGCGCCCGAGCGCCACCCTGGCGGTCAGGCCCGGGTGATGTCGAAGCTGGTGATGTATTCCTGGATCGCGTCAGGATCGTAGGTCTTCCCGTACACGTCGTAGGCCGGATATTTGACTTCCGGGATATCCTTCCAATCCAGGTCGGAGTTCGCGGCTGCCATGTCCTTCATGTTTTTCTCGGTCTCCGCCGACATGAAGATCTCATCGGAGATCGATTTGTAGTCGATGTCAGACTTGATGTAGTCCCAGCGCCGGAGTTGCGAGAGAATCCAGGTGCCCATCGACTGTGTCGGATACGGCATGAAGGAGATCCGGTCCGGCACCTTCTTGATGTTTCCCAGACCGTCCGGATAGACGCCGGTCAGGATCTGCTTGAGCACGGCCTCCGGCTGGTTGAGATAGTTTCTCGGCGCCATGGACTCCGCAAACCGCCCCCTCTGGTCGGCCTTCTCGGCCGTGTAGGTTGCGTCGAGAATGGCGGTCAACAACACGATGAAGGTGTTCGGATTCTCGTCGATGAACTTCTGCGAAATTCCGAAGCAGCAACATGGATGCTGGTCCCAGATTTCCTTTGTCAGCTTGTGGATGAAGCCGACACCGTCATAGACGGCGCGCTGATTGAACGGATCGGGCGCCAGATAGCCGTCGACGTTCTCGGCGCGAAGGTTGGCCACCATCTCCGGCGGCGGAACGACGCGGATCTGAATGTCCTTGTCGGGATCGATGCCGTGCTCAGCCACATAGAGCCGCAACAGCAGGTTGTGCATAGAGTACTCGAAGGGAACGGCAAACTTGAAGCCCTTCCAGTCCTTCGGGTTCTGCTTGTCCTTGTGCTTGTTGGCGAGAACGATCGCCTGACCGTTGGTGTTGACGTTGGTCACCATGCGCCAGTCCTGCGACGCCGAGCCGAGCCCGAGCGACATGGCAGCCGGCATCGGCGCCAGCAGGTGGGAGGCGTCATATTCGCCGTTCATGCACTTGTCGCGCGCAACGGCCCAACCGGCAGTCTTGATGATGTCGACGTTCAATCCGTACTTGTCATAGAAGCCGAGCGCATGACCGGCGATGATCGGCGTCGCGCAGGTGATCGGCACGAAACCGATCTTCAAATCCTTCTTCTCGACGTTCTTCATGGCGTCCTTGGCCATGGAAGCGAGCGCCTCGAACGGGACCATCGAGCCGATGACCGACGCCGCAGTCGCCGCGCCGACACCCTTGAGGAATTTGCGGCGATTGACGTCAGTCTTGAAGATGGAGTGCAGAAGCGAACTCTCCAACGCCCGGTACATGGTCGCGCCGGGATCCTCGGAGTTGAAATCGAGCGACCGCTTGGCCAGAAACGCGTTGTTTTCGCGCTCGACCTTTTCCGGCGCCTTCAGCACATCGGCGATACTGCGCGGCGGGTCGTTTTCGTGGGCTCCTCGCTCGGAACACTCGTTCCAGAGATCCACATTCGGATCAAACGGGTCTTTGTCCATGCTCATCAGCACTCTCCATTTTTCTTACTGACGCCCGCCGTCTGGCGACGCAGCGAAGACAATAAAAAAACCGCTTCGCACCGGTGGTGACCGGTGAAACGAAGCGGCTGTGCTTCGTCGGCGCGTCATTGGGCCGACTATCGGGCTCCGGCTGGATTGCGCTCCCCGTTGAGCGGACGCCAAGAACCTGCCCAACACCATGCAGAATTCGTGCCAGCAGGTGAGCTAAGACATTTATTCAATAATTTCAGTAAATTGCCTGTAGGTCTGGTTCTCGCAGAAAATCGGCAGCTGCGCGCCAATCGATCAGCCCTGCCCAGCTATTGTGCAATGCCAAAGATCAGCGTGGCGCTCATCCTAAATGCCGAGCCGGCTGGCGGCGATTACCAGACCCGCCACATCGACGAGCTTCTTCTTCTCGTTCATCGCGCTGCGGCGCAGGAGCGCATGCGCGTCCTCCTCGCTGATCGAGCGGGATTTCATCAGGATACCCTTGGCCTTCTCGATGACCTTGCGATCATCCAGTTGCTGCTGCAAAGCGGCAACCCTGTTGTCCAGCGAGGCGAATTGCTCAAAGCGGGCGATGGCGACCTCGATGATCGAGCGCAGGCGCGTCTCGTGCAGACCGTCGACGATGTAGGCCGAGACACCGGACTGCACGACGCGGCGCGTCAGTTCCGGTGCGCTTTCGTCGGCGAACATGACGACCGGGCGGCGCACTTGCTCGGACATGCGCAGCATCTGTTCCACCGTGTCACGGCGGGGATTCTCCAGATCGATAAGGATAATGTCGGGCTCATAGCTGACGACGCGGGAAAAGACATCCACTGTGTCCTGGATCAGAACGACATCGACGATCCCGGCCTGATGCAAACCGTCGAGGAGTACCCGTGCACGGTCTGCATTCTGATCGATTACCACGACCTTCCAGACGTCTTCGGTCATTGAACCGCCCCTATGATCTCCTCATATCGGCCAAACCGGTCCAAGTTACATCCAACCAGATCCCGACTTTATCGCCGGTTGGGCAATGCAACCAGTTGTGCATCGCACAAATACGCGGCAAGCGGCTGCCCTCGCAGCGGAAATTTTGCGCAATCCTCGAATTCGCAGGCGAACGGCGGATGCCAGCATACGCCATTCGCCATATGGCGCGCCCGCGAACACTCACGGGCGACGCGGCTCACCACTGATTGTATTTCAGAAACTTGCCGGTCATCGACACCTTGACGCGGTCGCCCTTGGGGTTCTCGATGCGGTCGATCTTCAGGTCGAAGTCGATGGCACTCATGATGCCGTCACCGAACTCCTCATGGATCAGTTCCTTAATCGTGTCGCCATAGACATAGATGATCTCGTGGAAGCGGTAGATCAGCGGATCCTTGGAGACAGTTTCGGCTTCCTGGCCCTTTTTCGGCGGGAGCTGCAGCGCGATCTCGACATCCTTGGCGCGGTTGCCCAGATCGAGAAAGCCAGCCACCTTGGCGGCGGCTTCGGCCGGCAGCGCGTTCTGGCCGAGGCAGGCCGAGACAACGAACACCTCGGACATGCCGGCGGCGGCCGAGATCTCTTTCCAGCTCTTTTTCTGGATGAATTTGGCGGCCATGATCAGTTCGGTCATCTCGACCTTCGACATCAGCACCGCAGGCGTTGCGCTTACCACGTTCATCTGCATTCTCCTTTCGCGATTTATTGGTTGTCGTGAAACTGCCGGTTCATGCCGCCACCGCCTGGTCAGCCGCGGCGAGTTGCTTGCGCGCCATCATGTGCGAGCGCGGATCGTTGACGGCGTCTACGGCGAGCAGCCGGTCGCCGGAGTAGTATTTCAGCGCAAAGCGTCCGCTGCCCGGATCGCCAGCCATCTCTGTCCGGTCATAGCCCGTGGACAATCCGGCAATCTGCAGCTTGACGTCATACTGATCCGACCAGAACCAAGGCACCGGATCGTAGGCGACCGCCTCGCCCAGCATCGACAACGCGGCGGCCTTGCCCTGATCGGCGGCGTTCTGGACGCTTTCCAGGCCGATCCGGCGACCGTAGCGGCGCGACGGGAATTCCGTGCAATCGCCGGCGGCGAAGACACCCGGCACGCTGGTGCGGCATGCCTCGTCAACGACGATGCCGCGCTCGACGACAAGGCCGGCGCTGCCCGCAAGTTCGGTGACCGGCACGGCGCCGACCGCCATCAACACAAGGTCGGCGGCTATCGTTTCGCCCGAAACCAGTTCGACGCCTTCGGCCCGCGTTTCACCGGCGATGCGCGCCACTCCCTCGCCGAGCACGACGCGCACGCCATGCGCCCGGTGCAAATCCTGGAAGAATGTCGAAATCTGCGGCGCGACCGAGCGTTTCAGCACGCGATCCTGCGTCTCGACGACCGCAACCGACTTGCCCATGCCGCGCGCGACGGCGGCGAACTCCATGCCAATATAACCGCCGCCGATGATGGCGACCGTTTGTGCGGCTTCGAGTGCTTCGGCGATCGCGCTGGTATCGTCGATCCCGCGCAGCGAGAACACACCAGGCAATTCCGCGCCCGGCAGCGGCAGGCTGCGGGCACGCGTGCCGGTGGCAAGCAACAAACTCGACCATGAAAGCACCTGCCCGTCCTCCAGTGTAATCGTGCGGCCGGCGGGATCGAGCGAGGCGGCGCGCGCGCCGGTCATCAACGTCACGCCGGCATCGTCGAAAAATCCCGATGCCTTCAGGAAGAGCCGTTCGGTCTCCATCTCGCCTTTCAGATAGGCTTTGGAGAGCGGCGGACGCTGATAGGGCGGCCAACGCTCCTCGCCGATCAGGCGGATCTCACGGTCATAGCCGGCCGTGCGCAGTGTTTCGGCTGCCTTGATCCCGGCCTGGCCGGCGCCAATGATGATGATCGGGTCGCTCATGTCTCGGTCCGCACTCGGTTTCGCCGGGGCGGCCGCTTGTGCCGCCCCGGCCCTCCCCAGGAGACTGCCGTCAGTACGGCAGGCCCTCCTCGATCGGCAGCGCCGGGTCGCGCGACCATTCGTTCCACGAGCCGAAATAGATGCGGACATCCTCGACACCAGCCTCCTTCAACGCCAGGAAGGTGTTGGACGCGCGCGCACCCTTGAAACAGTAAATATAGACCGGCGTGGACTTGGTGATGCCGGCCGTGGCGCATTCGGCCATGATCTCGTCCTTGGACTTGAACATCGGGCCTTCCGGCGACGGCTTCATCATCCGGTACCACTCGATCCACTTGGCACCCGGAAGGCGGCCCTTGCGCGGGCAGAAATCCTTGCCGTAGGGCGACGAGGAATCGGCGATCCACTCGTCCACATCGCGCACATCCAGCTTGACGATCGCTTCGTCGCCAATCGCCTTTTGCATGTCGGCGACATCGAGCATCAGGCTGTGGCCGGTGTCGGTAACCGGGAATTCCTTCGGGGTCGGCATGACAGCGTCGGTGGAAACCGGCATCTCCTCGGCGGTCCATGCCTGATAGCCACCATGCAGAACCTTGATCTTCGGATAGCCGAGAAACTGCAGCAGGAAAAAGCCGCGGCAAGACTGGCCGAAGCCGGTGTTCATCGACTGCTCGTAGATGATTGCGGTCTCGTTGCCGGACAGACCGGCAGCGCCGAACTCGGCGGCGAACTTCTCGGTCAATTCATGCATGCCTTCCGCCGATGACGTGGCCAGGAAGGTGAAGATGTCGTGCATGTTCACCGCGCCCGGCAGATGACCGGCGGCGTAGCTTTCGCCGTCGCGCGTGTCGATCAGGACGCAGGGCTCTTTCTCGATCAGGACGGCAAGCTCGGCCGGGCTTATCAGGGTGGATTCGCTCATGTGCAGTCTCCTTTGGGTCAGTCTTGGGAAAGGGCTTTCTCGAAAATCCGTTGCCGCCGTCAGGCCGCGTCGAGCTCGGCGATCAGTTTGCGCAGATGCTTGGTTGCCGGCGTAACGATGGCGATGAAATAGGCTTCGCGCAGACGCCGCTGCGCCGCGCCCTGGCTGACATAGCCACGCGCGCCGCAATGCAACTGTGCCCAATGCGCGGCGGTAACGGACAGTTCCCCGCCTTTCAGCCGGGCCTCCAGCACACGCCGGAAATAGGCGTCCGACGGGTCATAGGGGGTCTTGGCCAATTCCAGCACTTCGCCGACAAGCGCCTGATACTGCGCTTCGATATCGGCGGGTTGAACCTCCAGGTAACTGTTTATGTGGCCGAGCGGCCCCTCGACCTGCTTCATCAAGTCGATGCAGTTGCGGATCATGCCGGCCGCCATGCCGCATTGCAGCAGGATGAAACCGCCACGAATGCGCTTGATATAGGGTTCGGCGGGCGCGCTGAGCACGAATTCGTCGGGCACGAAAACATCGCGGAACTGCACATTGCAGGTCGCCGTGCCGCCCATGGCGACGAAATCGTGGTCGAGCCTGAGCTTGATGCCCTCCCAGCCGGCATGGATGATCGCCATGACGCGCTGCGGGCTGTCCTGGCCCTCGATCTCGACATTGAACAGGGTTCCGAAATAGCCGTCGGAGACAAGGTTGGAGACCCAGGGGAGAATGCCCTTGACCCGATAGCCGCCCTCGACCTTCTCGCCCTTCAGACGCATCGGTTCGATCTCGCCGATCGCTTTCAGCGGATTGGACATGCCGGTACCGCCGAGCGACTGGCCCTTGATCACCTTCGGCAGCACTTCCCTCTTGAGGAAGTCACTGTCGGACGAGGAGATGTACCAGGCGAGCGTGCTCTGGCACCAGACGCAAAAACCGGTCGACAAGCAGACCTCGGAGGCCGCTGCCATCGCCTTGATCGCGTCACCCAGTTCGGTGTTGCCGTCGATGCCCGAGACATGCGTCGCATAGGCGCCGGCGGCGCCGAACGCGCGCATGATATCCTCGGGATAGACACGCTCCTCGTCGATCTGCGGCGCGCGCGACGTCAGATCGGTGGACGCAATGCGGGCGATCTCGTCGAAATCGGCGGTGTTGAATTGGGCAACGACGTTCATTTCGGGTCTCCTGGGCGGATATGTCACGGTCGCGGCCGCGCCCCGCGATGGGGCGCGGCCGATGGATCAGACGGATTTCGCTTCCATGTTCACGGGCCGCGAGAAGGTGTTGAAAACCGGCGACCACTTGCAGACATGGTCGATCAACTCGTCGATGGTCTGCTGCGGCGCGTCGGCGTCCATGTGGACGAGGATGCGCACATCGGTGAAGCCGACCGGCTTTTCCGACACGTCGCCGGTGCCCCAGACGGCGGTGATGTTGAGATCGCCCTCCAACTCGACCTCGAGCGAATTGATGGTGATGCCCCGGTGCACGGCGTTGGCGTGCAGGCCGACGGCTATGCACGAACCGAGTGCGGCGAGCGACGCTTCCGACGGGTTCGGCGCGGTGTCGTCACCGAGCAGGCCCGGCGGCTCGTCGACGATGTAAGGCTCCAGATCGCGAATGTAGTTGGCGTGGCGGAACCGGCCTTCGGCGACGGTCTTGCATTTCAGTGTCTTGACCGCTTTCGGGTCCTGTTTACCCTTCTCGATCAGACCGTCGAGGCCGGACTTGTCGATCGGCGCAAGACAGCCGGTCAGGGCAGTTGCTGGTTGGCTGGACATTTCGGTTCTCCTCTTGTTGTCCAAGTTTTGTTGTCCAAGTTTGACGTGTTGCGGCCCGCGTCAGTCCTCGCGGTGCCAACTGAGTTTCGAAATCGCCTGCTGGCAGGCGAAATCGAGCAGGAAGCCGATGACGCCGATGATCACGACGGTTGCGGCCAGGCGGTCGTATTCGAGCGTGTCGCGGGCATCGTTGATGGCGTAGCCAAGGCCGGAGGTGACGCCGAGATATTCGGCGGGTACCAGCACGATCCACGCGACACCCAGCGCCAGACGAATGCCGGTCAGGATGTCCTGGCTGATCGCCGGCAGGATGATAACCAGCAGCATGTGCCAGGGGCGCGCGCCGAGATTGCGGGCGACCTTGAACCAGGACGGATCGATCCGCCGCAGTCCCGCCGCCGTGGAAAACAGGATCGGCCAGACCGCGGCCACGGCGATCAGGAAGACGATGGCGCCCTCCCAGGTGGCGAACGCCATGACGGCGATCGGCATCCATGAAAGCGGCGAGATCATGCGCAGGAACTGGAACGGGATGTTGGTGATCTCGCGCAGCACCGCGACGCGGCCGACCAGAATGCCGATCGGCACGCCGATGGCAATGGCGATCGCCATGCCCATGAGCACCCGCTCCAGGCTCGGCACGGTCATCGCCGCCGCCTCGCCACTCGCCAGCATGTCGGCGAGCCGGTCGAGCGCCGGCGCCGGCGCGAAATCCGCAAACGCCATGGTCGCCGGGTTGTTCTGGACCATCAGCCCGCCGATCCACCAGAACAGCAGCAGCAGGGCCATGCCAAGCACGGCATAGCCGACGCTCATCAGCAGTTTGATCGGTCCCGCGCGGTCATGCTCCGTCCCAGCAGCCATGGCGGCCGGATCGGCGGCGATATCGGTACTCACAGTTCGAGAACCTCTTCGCGATTGAACGGATCGCCCGGATTGACCGACGGATCGTCCTTCCATTCCGGATACTTCTCGAGCGCGTTCCTGACGAACTCGTAATCGACGAGGTCGTTGGCGACGAAGTCCGGATCAAGCTCCTTGAGGAAGGTCGTGTCGCCGCCGACAAGCGTCCTGTTCATCTCCTCGACGATCATCCTGGTCGCTGACGGATAGGGCCAGGGCTGGAAGTCGATGCGACCATTGCCCCAGGATGCGCCGTGCTTGATGGCCTGGGATTCCGTGTAGCTTTCCTCGTCGGTGTAGAGCGTCATGGCGCGTTCGACGACAGCTGCCGGCATCGGCAGAAAACCCTCGCCGTCCTTCGACATCAGCCGGGCAACCTCCTTCTTGTTGTTGGAGGCATAGATCTGAGCCCGCACGACGGCGTTCATGACCTTCTGCGTCCACTCTTTCTTCTCGGTGGTCGCCTGCTCGTGCATGCAGATCACGCAGCACGGATGGTTCTTCCAGATATCGCCGGTGAAGCGCAGCATGCGCGCGCCGGCCTTGATCTCGCCGAGCGCGTTGAACGGTTCGGCGACGATGTAGGCGTCGATCTTGCGTGAGGCGAGCGCGGCCGGCATTTCTGGCGGCGGCAGGATTTGCAGGTTGCATTCATTGGCGGCGAGCGCTTCGCCTTCGCCCTTGATGACCGGCACGACACCGGACTCGCGCAGCGCATATTGCAACACGATATTGTGCATCGAATACCAGAAAGGCACAGCGACCTGCTTGCCGCCGAGCCCGCTGAAGTCGGTCACATCGGTGTGACCGCCAACCACGAGGCCGGAACCGTTGGTGTGCGCCCAGGACATCAGCTTGACCGGGATGTTGTTGTTGTAGCGCATCCAGACCGGGATCGGCTTGAGGAAATGCACCAGGTTGAACTTGCCGGAGACGAAACCCTCGACCAGCGGCGACCAACCGCGGATCAGCGTCGGGCGCTCGGCCTTGAGGCCCTCGTCCTCGAAGAAGTTCATGCCGTGTGCAACAAGCAAAGCGGTCGCGTCGGTGATCGGCAGATAGCCGGTGCGCACGACTTCATCGCTGGCGGACGCAAAGGCGGGCGTGCTCATCGCGCCGATCAGCGGTCCGAGTGCGGCCATCAGACCGCCGGCGGCGAACATGTCGAGCGTCTGGCGGCGCGTGAAATCGTTGGGGAAGTACTCGTCGTCCAAATCCATGCTGTCGGGGCGGTTCTTTGGCGTGTCGGTCATCTGGTCGTCCTCTCTGTGCTGGTCCTTTTGATAGGTTGGCGTGATCAGGCGGCGCCGCGCGGCTGTTCTGGTTCGACGACGCGAAGCGGCATGGCAGGTGCGGCGCCCGGCGCGAGATCGAGGCCAGCGGCGGTTTCGTAGGCCGCAGCAAGCCGGGCACGCGCGCGCGCATATTCAGGCGTCCGCAGGTCGTCGCGATTGTCGAGGTCGATCGGCACGATGTCGCGCACACGGCCCGGATTGGCCGACAGAACCACCGCCCGCTCGGCCATGATGACTGCTTCAGCGAGGTCATGGGTCACAAGGACCAGCGTGATGCCGAGTTCCTTTGCGATGCGGCGGACGTCGCGCTGCAGGCTGCTGCGCGTGAAAGCGTCGAGCGCCGAAAAAGGTTCGTCGAGAAACAGGATTTTGGGGCTCGGCGCCAATGAGCGCGCCAGCGCAACGCGCTGCTGCTGGCCGCCAGACAGGTCCTGCACGTTGCGGTCGGCATAGTCCGACAGTTCGACCAGCCGCAGCATTTCCGGCACGCGCGTGGCAATCTCGCCCGAACGGCCGGTAAAGCGCAGACCCAACGCGACATTCTGGGCTACCGTCATCCAGGGATAGAGCGACGGCTGCTGGAACATCACGACCCATTTGGGAGATGGTTCCTCGACCTTGAGCCCGTCGACATAGACTTTGCCCGCGCTTGGCGCGATCAGGCCCGACATGATGTGCAGCAATGTCGACTTGCCGCAGCCAGAGCGGCCTACAAGCGCAAGCGCCTCGCCGGGATTCACTTCAAGGTCGATGCCGGCCAAGGCCTGCTGACGACCCCGCCGGTAGGTGTGGCTGACCGTCTCCACAGCTAGATGCGCGCCTTTCAATGCATATCCCTCAATCAGAAAACATACCGTTCTGTTTCCCCTCCTGCAGATGGCGTGCCAACTCGTGCGAGCAGGCGTAACGCATTGATTTCACGCATCTCTCTTGTTCACCCAGCGAGAGATCGATTTCCCGGGTTTGCTTAACGAATGGGCGATGCCTGTTTGCGCGCCAGCAGAATCCGGGAGTGAACCCGGAGTACACCCGGCCCCCGCATTGAAATAATCCGGCCGGGCCTCTAAGGGATAATGATCGTTCTGTTTACCCCCGAGGCTGCCCGTGTCCGCCGATCCATCTTCCGCGCCTGCGATCAACATCGCCCGCTATCCGGGGGCGGCGCGCGAGCGGCTGTTGCTTGCCGCCAGCGATCTGTTCTGCCGCTATGGCATCAACGCCACCGGCGTCGACGCGATCGTCGCGGCGGCCGGTACGGCGAAGACCACGCTTTACAAGGCGTTCGGCTCCAAGGAGGGGCTTGTCGAAGCCGTGCTGGAGCGAGAGGGCTCAACCTGGCGCGACTGGTTCTCCGAGGAGGTAGATGCCCTGCCCGGCGATGCGCGCGACAAGCTGGAACATCTGTTCGACGTGTTGAAGAAGTGGTTTGCCGAAGAGCATTTCTACGGATGCCCGTTCATCAATGCGGTGGGCGAACACGACAAGGAAAACGACCGGCTCCGCCTGTTGACGCTCAAGCACAAGAAGATCGTGCTCGACAAGATTACGGAATTGGCCCGCGAAGCGCGACCCGATGATCCGGAAGGACTGACGCACGAGCTGAATCTTCTGATCGACGGCGCAATCGTCGCCGCCCTGATCACCCGCGATCCCGACGTCGCCGTCCACGGGCGCAACGCAGCCGCCCGGTTGCTCGCTGACAGCTGAGCCGCCTGGCCGTCAGAGGCGGATACGCGCCTCAGGATCGTAATCGAACGCCTCAAAATCCGGCGCGTAGAGTTCGACGACTTTCTCCCGGAAATCCTCAGGCAATGTGATCGGCCGGCTCGGTAGGCGGGCCTGATTGAGCCTCACCTCCGGCACCTTCAAGTCGATAGAGCGGCCGGCGAGGATCTGATGCAACGTCTCGATATCCTTGTCGAAATCTTCCACCGAAACAACGAAATCGTAGTCGACCTCGCCGAACCGGGTTATGCGAACCTGCTGCTCGAAATGCACGTCGAAACCGACCCCCAAGCGCTCGATCAGCACCATGAAGCGCGCTAGGTCGACCGACCGGTGCAGTGCATCGAGCCGGCAATCCCGCCGGTTCTTCGATGAAACGAAGCTGGCGCCAAACCCTCTCGCCTCCGCAAGCAGGTACGTTGCGAAATCGCCGTTGCGAATGGTTTTGTGGATCTTGTCCTTGTAGCCCGATATCACGCGCCGGAACGGATCGCGCTTGGCGCAGAACCAGAAGTAATCCGCCAGCTCGACGCGCAACCGGGAAATCTCCTGCGGATCGATTTTTCGGATATCGACGCCGCTGTCGCGAACGCGCTTTCTGGCGGCGGCAGAACGCAGCCAGCGCCTCGGATTCTGAGAGGTTTCTTCCATTCCAGCTGTTTGCAGCATGGCGTAGTAGAGGGTCGTCGATGCGACCTTTTCTGTCACAACGTAAACCAGCTTTTGATTGTGCAGGATAACAGCGGTCGTCTGCCGGTTTCGGCGCGAGCTTTTCTGCATGCGGCAGCTCTACTCTTCCAGTGTTTTCGACGTCTCCCGCAGCTTGCATATTCCTCGACGTTGAAACCGGCAAGCCGCTGAAACATTACAAATGCTCATTTGCACGGATTCCTGCGCTTTAACTCGATGAACGGAAGCATCTTCGAATAACGTGACGCAAGAACACTGCTGAGAGTCGACAGTTCATGCGGCCGTACCGGCGGGTTGCCGCGTTTGCTTGTTCGCCATTCATCTCATCTCTGCGCGGGTAGCGCGCGTCCGAAATCCGGCCATTTCCACTGGAACGCCGCTTATTCCGGGCGTTGCGCCTTTCGCTTTGAGTCATCATTTCATCCACGAACAAAGGGCCCTTGAGTCTCGTCGCGCGTCTCGCAACAGGTTGAGTAAGCGGATGACGTAGAGCCCGTAGCCCGGATGACGCAATGATCGTATCACGCAAGCACGCGTTCATCTTCATACATCTAGGTCGGGCCGGCTCAGTGCCGGCCGGCGGCCCGCACCTTGGAACCCGGTGCGAGTAAAGTCGAAAAAGACAGCAAAATCAGGGCAAAGGAGCTGATCTGGTGCCCCCTGCCGGACCCAAACCGGCACAGCCACAGGCCCAGGAATTTCCGTCCGTTCATGCGCCCGGTTTTCCGGCATTTTTACTTTCGCACGGGGTCGCTGTGTTGCGGTACGGCACACATCCGTCACACCTCGTTTTACCGTGGAAGTTCGTTGGTCGAGTTGCAAAATCCTGTGTGACGGATAAACCGAAGATCGGCGCGGGCGTGATGGAATGGTAGACATACCGGACTTAAAATCCGGAGGCCTTTGGCCGTGCGGGTTCAAGTCCCGCCGCCCGTACCAGATCGAACTGGAATGGTGACGCAGTTTGAGCTCATTTTCGCTAGACGCATCCCGTCATCGAGCAAGGACCTTCGCCTTAACTCGCCCAAGACGTACGGGGCAACTATATCAACAGATGTCCAATTGCGGGATGCAGAGCCTCTTTAAGGAGTTACTTCTTCTAATGTCCTGTCTTGTCTGCGCGAACAAACCAGACCAGCATTGCAGGAACAATTACAACCTCAACACAAATGACTACCCATATCGATGTGTCTTGCTTTTCAGGCAAACCGAATTCTACTACTGACATTATTCGCCCGACACCACCGATGACAACGATTGCCAGAGCGGCCGTCATTGGCACTGAGTATCTCTCCAGATTGCGAACAAAGATAATCAGGAAAACACCAAATCCCACCCAAATCGCCGCAAAGAACCTGAAAATATTGTTCAACGCAGGATCGCTGAATCCATCGCCGAGATCAGCCCCCAATGCCTGCTGCGAAGCTACACCCTGATAGAACTCAATCGTTCCGGTCGTCAGCGGAATTGCAGCCAAAATACAAACCAGTAGCTTGAACACATTCATGAAACCAATCCTACCGAGAACTAGATTGTGTTTTGTCCGGCTGTAAGCACACGACCGATTTCTTGTCGATGCAAACAAGGGCAAGGTCGACGAATGCCGAAGGCGGCAATTTGGTCGTTCCAAGGCGGTTAATGGAGCCTTCGCCAGTTGCACCCAGCGGCAATGATCTATGGCGGAGTATTCAAGAAGCACCGTGATTGGCTATTCAACGAGTCACGGCTGGCCCGCCCGGAAGCGGGCCCGATACAATCCGCCGACTACGACTTCACAGCCCCATATTGCTCCGCACCATAGCCAGGTATTCGGGATCCTCCATCGCCTTGCGCGCCGAAATGAGCTGCTCTGCATCCGGGCCGGCAATGTAGCGCATCTGGTCCGTCCCGTCCGTTGCAGCTTTCCAGACCGCTTCGGCGACGATGATCGGTTCTGAATGCTGGCTGCCCGCTTGCTGCATTCCCGCCAGGACTTTTTCAAGGAAAGGCGTATAGTCTTCCTGGCTCGGATCGATATCCAACAAGCTTCCCGTGGTTTCGGCAAAGTTGGTGTTGATCATGCCGGGTTCGATCATCTTCACTTTGACCCCGATGGCGGCAAGCTCGAAAGACAGAGCTTCGCTCATCCCTTCTACGGCGAATTTCGAGCCGTGATAAAGCGTGCCCAGTGGGAAGGTGACCTTGCCGCCCATGGAAGAGATGTTGATAATTGTTCCTTCGCCGCGGGCGCGCATATGAGGCAGAACGACCTTTGTGCAGAGCAGCGGGCCGATGACGTTTACGTCAAACTGCATACGGATTTTGTGCTCAGGTGTCGCTTCCAGAATGCCGTAAGCTCCGTAACCTGCGTTGTTCAAAAGAACATCGATTGCGCCAAAGCGCTCGATCCCGGCCGCCATGGCAGCTTCGATCGTGTCCAACTTGGTCACATCCAGTGCGGTAACAAGAACATTGTCGAGGGCGTTCAACTCGGTGTCTTCTTCCGGCTTGTCGCGGACCGTCGCGATTACGTTCCAGCCCTTCTCCTGAAAGAACTTTGCGGTCATGCGGCCAATGCCGCTGCTGCAACCAGTGATCAGAATGGTCTTAGTCATGTCGTTTCCTTTCAAGATGTTCTTTCATCCTGGCGGATGGCCCAAACGGTCCACAACGCCATAATGAGGTCGGTCGACCCGACAAGCAGCATGCCCACGGGCGCCTTGCCCAAGAGAACAGTCGCTAGGGTTGCGGTGAAAAACCAGGTGCGGCCCTTCCAGCTCATGTGGAAGAAGCCTCGGTTTTCGGTGCGGGCCGCAGTAATGTAATAATAGGCGAGGCCCAGCGTCAGGATCGCCACGGTTGTAATCCAGTGGTCGGCAGCGGGCTCCATCCCGTAGATCGGCAGGGCCATGTTGGGCACCAAGAGGAATGTCACACCCGCGCCAAGGGCATAAATCCCGTAGGCCATGATACTGATCGCGGCTTTGCTCATTGAAACTGTCCTTCTATCCTGACTGCTTTGGCACTTACGCCACCAGCCGTTCTGCTTTCCCATGTTCCGAGCATTGGGGTTCTCGCTGGCCATCACTGGCCAACCGTCATCGCGTCTCTACTCGTCGTGCGAGAGCCTGTTCTTCAGGAAGCTGGGCTCCCAACCCAATCAGCTTGTTGATCTGGTTTGGTGCCTGGACCAGCGAGACGTGCGCGTGATCGCGCTGCTGGCTTTGCACATCAGCCACACCAACGCCCACATTCTGGATCAGAGCGCCAAAGGTGCTGCCGTCCTGATTTTCGTATTCATGGGTTGTCTTGCCTCCCTAGAAATCCTTGCCTCCAATACCGTCGATGACCATTTGCCCGGCTAGTTTGGCAAACCGCCCCCAACTTTGATCGACCGAGAACAACGCTGCGTTTGTGAGCATGTGGTCGATTTGCCGGCGATTGGTCAGCGCAAAGGTCTGTGCGCTGAAATCGTCAATGATGACGGATTTCACGATGTTCTCGAAATTCAGCGCATTGCCGAAATTGCCAACGCCTGAGATGAAGTCCTCGGTCGTTTCGCCACAGCCGCCCCATGTCAGATAGCCATTGAGCCAGATATTCGGCGGCACATTGTTCACCGCAATCCCGCCATAGTTCAACTCGCGCACGGCTTGATGAACCCTGTCTTCATTGGCTTTGAGGGTGTCATTGTCCACCAGCATCATACAACCGAGCGAGCCGAGCAGTGTGTCGTTGCAAAACGCTGTGGCCTTGGTCAGGAAGTCGCTGGCGTCGTTTTCTGTATCCAAGGGCAATTCGCTGAAAACCTGGCAGAAAGCTTCATTGTGGACGGCAAAATCATCCTCACCAATACCGGGAATAAAGACGAAGTCGCTGTTAGGATGGGCGCCGCCTTCAGGCTTGAGCACCTCCGCTGTGGGTTGGTTTTCGAGGAACTGTTCTTTGGTTTTTTGCACACCGGGATAGTAGGTCGCCGTGCCGAAGGTCTCTTCCTGAATGGCCTTGCGCAAGGCGGTGATAAACTCTTCGCGCTGTGGCCAGTTTTTCGAAGTGATGATCGTCTGCGGCCGCCCACAAACCGCGCCGCCATTGAGTTTACCGACCGAGGCAATCTGGATCGCCCAGTGCTTCATCTCTTTCTCGGTCCACGCGCCCGGCACGATAATGCAAGGGTTGTTGCCGCCACATTCTGAGACCAGGGGAGCAGAAGCCGCACTTTGAATGGCGTGGGCCACGCCGGTAGAGCCTGTAAAGTAAATGGCCTCCAGCCCTTCTAGCGCCGACATGTCGCGACCTTGATCGCCATCAATGAAGGCTAGCGCCTTGCGCTCGATCAGCGGCGCAAAAATCTTGGCCCAGACTTCGTCGGTAGCCTCGTTCAACTGGTGCGGCTTATGGATGACGGCCTTGTTCTCTAGGAACAGCGCCATGGCCATTTCGATGGAGGAACTATAGTTGCCCGCACCCGACACGGCGATCACGCCCGCGGGCTTGTCCAGCGGGTCTACCTGTTTCGGCTCGCCTGCAATATGGAGCAGACCTATGGCTTTGCCGGCGAGCAGCTTGTCTTTCTTGTGGATCGGGAACACATCGACTTCATAGAGATTGTCACCGATTTTCTTGATGCCGTTTGCCTTCGGCAGCTCTCCACCTACCAGAGCCTCGTAAAGATGCCGGATGCCCATGAGCGTGTTGCCCATGGCGTTGACCGTGCTTGCGATCCCCTCGGCACCAGACACAGCGCCTTCCCCTGCGTGCTCGTTCTTCATTTTGGCATCCACCGCGCCAAGCTCATCGGCGTGGCGCAGCAGATTGCCCTGGATTTTTTCAATCAGTGCCAGCCGCTCCACGGCATCGGTGGCCGCCCAATCAGCGGGTTTAAGACTGTCAAGAGCTTCTTGTGCTCGCATCATTTGATCCCCGTTGCTTCGCTGGACATTGAGAGCAAACAAACAGGTAGAACTTGTTCTCCGCCAGTACGAAACGTGCCAGAATAATTGCGGATCGCGCCAACCTTGATGTGCTGATCTACTTTGCGCTTGGACAGCGATCGTGCGTTTCGCGCCACGATGGAAGCCGTATCGTCAAATGAGACCACTGCATACAGGCCGTCTTTGCTGTTTCGGTTTCTTCACAAGGCCAGGCTTCCGCCGTATGAATGGCGCGATGACCGAAACCGCCGCCACGCCCGAAGAGACCGCCGCCGACCTGTCGGTCGTCACCGCCGCCATGCTGGTGATCGGCGACGAGATCCTGTCGGGCCGTATCCGCGAGAAGAATGCCGGGCATCTGGCCGCATTGATGACGGCGATCGGCGTCGACCTGAAAGAGGTGCGCATCGTCTCTGACGACGAGGAGGCGATCATCGAGGCGGTCAACGCGCTGCGCGCCCGCTACACCTATGTCTTCACGTCGGGCGGCATCGGCCCGACCCATGACGACATCACCGCCGACGCCGTGTCCAAGGCGTTCGGCCTGCCATGCGATCACGAGCCGCGCGCCATGCAGATGCTCGCCGCCGTCTATGCCGAGCGCGGGCTGGAATTCACCGACGCGCGCAAGCGTATGGCGCGGATGCCGGAAGGTGCGGTGCATATCGACAATCCGGTCTCGATCGCGCCCGGCTTCATGATCGGCAACGTGCATGTGATGGCCGGCGTGCCGGCGGTATTCCAGGCGATGCTCGACACTGTGGTGCCGACGCTGCGCACCGGCCGCAAGCTGATGTCGCGCGCCGTTCACTGCCCGCATGGCGAAGGCACGATCGGCGAACCGCTCGCCGCCGTCCAGGACCGCTTCACCGATATCGCCATCGGCTCCTATCCGAAACACGACAAGGGCAAGTTCTGGACCGAGATCGTGCTGCGCGGCGCCGAGGAGGCGCGGCTCGATGAAGCCACGGAAGCGGTCCGCCAGATGATCGCCGGCCTCGACGGCTGAGCGGTCTCCACAGTTTCCTCACCGATTTCCCCTGCGGCGGCGCTTGCCGCGCGGGTCCAATGGGGCTATCAGCTTCGCCACCTTAGAAATGACCGCCGGGACCGATCATGTCGCTGCCTGAAAAAGCCTTTCCCGTTTCCTGGGACCAGTTCCACCGCGATGCCCGGGCGCTTGCCTGGCGGATATCGGGTGTCGGCAATGGCTGGCGGGGCATTGTCTGCATTACCCGCGGCGGGCTGGTGCCGGCGGCGATCATCTCGCGCGAGCTCGGCATCCGCATCGTCGAGACGGTTTGCGTGGCCAGCTACCACGACTACGCGACGCAGGGCGACATCCAGGTACTGAAGGAGGTAAGCGCCTCGCTCAGCACCGATGACGGCGAAGGCATCCTGATTGTCGACGACCTGACGGACACCGGCAAGACTGCCGGCCTGGTGCGCGCGATGCTGCCCAAGGCGCATTTCGCCACCGTTTATGCCAAACCCAAGGGCCGGCCGCTGGTCGACACCTTCGTCACCGAGGTCAGCCAGGACACCTGGATCTATTTTCCCTGGGACATGGGCTTCTCCTACCAGGAGCCGATCGCCAAGGACCACCACGGCTAGGTTTGCTCCGTGGCAAACACGGCCGCCCCGCCGCCCGCGAAGCCGGGCAATGGTTCGGCGGTCATTTTCATCCTGCTGACAGTTGTCATCAACATGCTGGGCGTCGGCCTCGCCTGGCCGGTGCTGCCAAAGCTCGTCCAGACGATGGGCGGCGGCTCGGTGGCCGAGGCGGCGGCGGCCTATGCGGTGATCGCCACCGCGTTCGCGGTGATGCAGTTCGCCTTCTCGCCACTGGTCGGCATGCTGTCCGACCGTTTCGGCCGCCGTCCGGTGCTGTTGATCTCGCTTGCCGGCCTCGGCGTCGATTACATGCTGACAGCGTTTGCGCCGGACCTGATCTGGCTCGCCGCCGCCCGCATAGTCGGCGGTATCTTCGGGGCCACCGCCACAACCGCCAACGCGGCCATGGCCGACATATCCAGCCCGGAGACGCGGGCGCGCAATTTTGGCTATATCGGCGCGGCGTTCGGCCTCGGCTTCATTCTCGGGCCGTTGGTCGGCGGCGCACTCGGCTCTGTCGACATCCGTCTGCCGTTCTTTGCAGCCGCCGCGATGGCCACGTTCAACGTCCTGTTCGGACTGGTGTTTCTACCCGAGACGCTGAAACGCGAACATCGCCGCACGATCGTCCGCAGCGAGGCCAACCCGTTCCGTGCGGTCAGGCGAATCGCCGCCTTCCCGGCCATCCTGCCGCTTCTGATCGCGTTGTTTGTCACCGCCATCGGCCAGCGAGGGCTTGAAAGCAACTGGGTCTTGTATGCCGATTTCCGGTTTGGATGGGACATCCGCGCGGCGGCATGGTCGCTCGCCTTCGTCGGCATCGCGTCATTTGCCGTGCAAGGCTTTCTTGTCGGGCCCGCAGTGCGCCGGCTGGGCGAATGGACGGCGGTGTTTTGCGGATTTGCCGTGAGCGCGGTCGCACTCGGCCTGTTCGTGTTCGCCGACAGCGGCTGGCTCGCCTACCCATTGATCGGGTTGCATATCCTGGGCAACGGTATCGCCAACCCGACGCTGGTGGCGATCTGTTCGCAAAGTGTCGACGAAACCCGTCAGGGACAGTTGCAGGGTGTCTTGAACGCGGTCAATGCGCTCGCGGTCGTCATTGGCCCGTTCGCTGCAGCGCTGGTGCTGTGGGAAGTCGCCCGGCCGATGCCGGTCCTCAATTTTCCGGGCGCATGGTTCGCACTCAGCGCCGTCTTTTATATCATCGCGGCCTGTCTCGCCTACCGCCACCGCGCAAGGCAGTCGCCATAAAAGAGGCCCGCGCATGCGCGGGCCTCAAAAAGGGTGCCGTGGGCTATCGATCAGATGCTGGACAGATCGATGCCGATGGTGATGGCGCCAATCGGGTTGCCGGCTTCGTCGGCAATCGTCACGCTGGCCTGCGACTGGAGGGTCTGCGTCGACTCGTCCTTCTCGACCTCGTCGACGAACACTGCCGACGGGCCCATGCCGTAGGTCTTCTGCCACTTGCCTTCGTCGCCCTGCCAGTAGTCGGAGGTAACGTCGCTCTGGCCGACATTCAGGCCCTTGTTGTCCATCACGAACACTTCGGTGATGGTGCCGCCCGACTCAGCCTGCCTGGAACGCAGGAAATCGGAAAGTTCGTTGGCCAGCACGTCCTCGATCAGCGTGGTGTCGCCGCCATCGACGCCGGCGCGCCACTTCTGGTCGAGCGCATCGATATCGGCCTGCGAGATGCCGGCATTCTTGTCGTTCTGCGCCTTGACGGCATTGACGACGATCGGATCTGTCAGCCACGGCATGACATTTTCATTCACGTATTCGGTCACTGCCGGAACGTGTTCGTCCGCGGCAACCGCCTGTCCGCATGCGCATGCCACTACGGATGCAGCCAGGATATGCTTGATGGTCGTGTTGATCATGGTGTCTCCTCACCAGGTTTCGTTCTCGACTGGGGAATTGCGATCGGCAGAGCGTTCTAGAACTCTTCCCAATCGTCCTGCTGTACGGCCAAGGCCGTGTTTCCGCTGACGACGGGCACCGGGCCGGCCGTCCTGGGTGCGGAACTGGGTGCCGGCGCCTGGCGGGCCGGCGTGTCTTCGGCGGCATGCGGAACCGTGAAGCGGCTGATCGCGTCCTTCAGCACTTCGCTTTGTGCCTGGAGGTCCTGGCAGGCCGCATTGGTTTCCTCGAACATCGCCGCGTTCTGCTGCGTCGTCTGGTCCATGCTGACGACGGCAGAGTTGATCTCCTCAAGCCCGGTCGACTGTTCGCGGTAAGAAGCCGCCGTCGCCTGGATGCGCTCGTTGATGTCGCTGATCTGGCTTTCGATCTGCAGCAGTGCATCGCCCGTCTCGTTGACCAGCTTGACGCCTGAATTGACCTGTTCGCTCGATGCGCCGATCAGCTGCGAGATCTCCTTGGCGGCGTTGGCCGAACGCTGCGCCAGTTCGCGCACCTCGTGGGCGACGACCGCGAAACCCTTGCCGGCATCGCCGGCGCGCGCGGCCTCGACCCCGGCATTGAGCGCCAGAAGGTTGGTCTGGAAGGCGATCTCGTCGATGACCGAGATGATCTGGCCGATCTTCGACGACGAGTCCTGGATGCGGTCCATCGCGCCGATGGCGTTGCGCATCACCTCGGCGGACGCCGCGGTGTCGTTCTTGGCCTTGACCACCATTGTTTCGGCTTCCGCCGTCTGTTCCGAAGACTGGCGCACGCGGCTTGTCATCTCGTGCAGCGACGCAGCCGTTTCCTCCAGCGCGGCGGCGGTCTGCTCGGTGCGCTTGGCCAGCGTATCGGCCGACTTGGCGAGTTCACCCGATGCTCCGTCGACGCCGAGCGATGTCGACCGGATATCGACCAGTGTGGAGGCAACCGCCTCGACCATGCGATTGAAGTCGCGCTCGATCTTCTCGTAGTCCTCGCCAAGCCCGGACAGCCGTGCCGTGAAGTCGCCGCCGGCGACGACTTCCAGCGCGCGGCCGATTTCGGACACCGCGTCGGTCTGCGCCTGTGCGATTGCTTCCGAGCGTTCTGCATTGTGCTGGCGTTCAGTATCGAAGGCGCGGCGTTCGTTTTCCGCAGCCTCGCTCTCGGCCTGCTTGGCAATCGTGTCCTTGCGGAACGTGTCGAGCGCGCGCGCCACGAAGCCGATCTCGTCGCCATTTTGCTGATAGGCGACTTCGCTTCCGTAGTCGCCCGCCTGCATGGTTTCGATACTGGTGGTGATGGCCTTGAGCGGCGTGCCGATCAGGCGGCGCAGCGCAAACAGGAACAGGCTCAGCGACAGCACGATGACCACCGACTGGATGGCCAGCAGGATCAGTGCGTTGTTGCGCGCCTGGACGTAGATCGGCGCAGTCGTCCATGTCGTGACAACATGGCCGGGGATTTTGCCGAGCTTGTCTTTGGCAAGCGGCACCACGATGGAGACCGCGCCGGAAGCTTCACTGACCGTCTGCGGCGATTCGCTTTGATTGGCCGCATCGATCACCTCGGCGGCAGGTGCGCCCTGCGCCGCGTCGCCGGCACCCTCTGCGACCCAGCTGTCGACGGTTTCGCCGTTCTTGTTGAGCGCAAGGAAGCCGACAAGGTTGAGTGAGGCATCGCCGCGATGCAGCGTATATGCGTCGCGCACCACGTCCGGCTTGTTCCATCTGATCCCGCCGGCGGCGATCGAGGCGAACTGTTCGCTTTCCTTCAACCACCGGTCTTCTGCAGCGGCCAGGTAAGCCGATGTCTCATTGCTCCAGGAAAAGGCCGCAAGAGCGGCGATACCGAGAATATTGGCGACGACCATGACGGCCGCGAGTTTCGAGGTCAGCGAAAGGCCTGCAAGCCGGTCCTTCATGAAAATTCTCCCCTCGGACCGGTCAGCGGACGCGCCGGTCTTAACGTCAATTCAGCACTGTTCGATGAGACATCCGCGCGGGCCGCAATCCGGGAGAATCATTCCCGTGGCCGAAAGGAAATTCGCGGTAATCGGACGCTAACGCTCATTCGTTAAGAATTCTGAGGGGCGACAAGTCGTAAAAATCGCGATGACGCTGCGTAAGAAAACTGCAGGTTGCGCTCAACAGCGGCAAATCCCGGAATTCCGGGCTTTGTGCCGGCGCAATCCCATCGGGGTGTTTATCCCCGGCATCCACATCGGCATGCACAACATATTGCGTTAACGGTTTTGCGGAAATCTATCTCTTGACCGTATTGGGCGAGTCGCTTTTTATGAACGTCACGTGACAGGAGTCGCCGTGCCGGAATGTTTTTCTTCTGCCGGTGCTTTTCATTTTCGTTCGGGATGTCGGCCTTGCGACCGCGATTTTTCGTGCATCGCAGGACACGGGATCGTGTGTGTCTGGGTAGGGGTGCGTCCCCCGGAAATTGGGGTTCTGCTGGCTTGTTAATTCTATATTTAGTGTTTGCAACCAGCATAACCACAAGATAGTGTGATCCTCCTGTCCGGAGCGATTCACCGCAAGAACCGGGCGGCAATCAGTAACAGTTGAGGTTTCTGGCTTTTCAAGCGCCGGTGTGCGCGAAGGTGAGCCGGGGGCCAAGCGGGACGGACCGTGTCAACGGGCCGAATGGGGTTGTGTGGACTTTGTCCGGGCCTATGGGCGGCTGGGGACAAAACACTATATATAGATGGATAGGGGTTAGCATGCGCATTGAACGCCGCTTCACCAAGGAAGGTCAGTCCCCGTACGCGGAAATCGCGTTTCGCAAGGCGACCAGCGAGATCAGGAACCCGAACGGCTCGATCGTTTTCCGGCTGGAAGACATCGATGTGCCGGAGCAGTATTCGCAGGTTGCCGCCGACATCCTGGCGCAGAAATATTTCCGCAAGGCGGGCGTACCCGCTCGTCTGAAGCGTGTCGAGGAGAACTCCGTCCCGTCCTGGCTGTGGCGTGCGGTCGCCGACGAAGAAGCGCTGGCCGAACTGCCCGAGGACGAGCGCTACGGCTCGGAGACGGATGCACGTCAGGTGTTCGACCGGCTTGCCGGCACCTGGACCTATTGGGGCTGGAAGGGCGGCTATTTCGAAACCGAGGAAGACGCTTTGGCCTTCCGCGACGAGATCGCCTACATGCTCGCCACCCAGCGCGTCGCGCCAAACTCGCCGCAGTGGTTCAACACCGGCCTGCACTGGGCCTACGGCATCGACGGCCCCGGCCAGGGCCATTTCTATGTCGATCCCTTCACCGGCAAGCTGGTGAAATCGAAATCCGCCTATGAGCACCCGCAGCCGCATGCCTGCTTCATCCAGTCGGTCGGCGACGATCTGGTCAATGACGGCGGTATCATGGATCTGTGGGTGCGCGAGGCGCGTCTGTTCAAATACGGCTCGGGCACCGGCTCCAACTTCTCCGAACTGCGCGGCGAAGGCGAGCGGCTGTCGGGCGGCGGCAAGTCGTCGGGCCTGATGAGTTTCCTGAAAATCGGCGACCGGGCCGCCGGCGCCATCAAGTCGGGCGGCACCACGCGCCGCGCCGCCAAGATGGTCGTCGTCGACGTCGACCACCCCGATATCGAGGGTTACATCGACTGGAAGGTCAACGAGGAGCAGAAGGTCGCCGCTCTGGTCACCGGCTCCAAGACCGTCAAGAAGCACATGACCGCCGTCATGAAGGCCTGCGTCAATTGCGAGGCCGACAATGACGAATGTTTCGACCCGGCCCGCAACCCGGCGCTGAAGCGCGAGATCCGCGCCGCCAAGAAGGCGCTGGTGCCGGAGAACTATATCAAGCGGGTGATCCAGTTCGCCCGCCAGGGCTACACCGATATCGAGTTCAAGACCTATGACACGGACTGGGATTCGGAAGCCTACCTCACAGTATCCGGCCAGAACTCCAACAACTCGATCTCGGTGCGCGACGAGTTCCTGCGCGCCGTCGAGGCCGATGGCGACTGGAACCTGATCAACCGCATCGACGGCAAGGTGGCGCGCACCGTCAAGGCGCGCGACCTGTGGGAGCGCGTCGGGTATGCCGCCTGGGCGTCGGCCGATCCGGGCATCCACTTCAACACGGCGATGAACGACTGGCACACCTGCCCGTCTGAGGGTCGCATCCGTGCATCCAATCCGTGCTCGGAATACATGTTCCTCGACGACACGGCCTGCAACCTCGCCTCGATCAACCTGTTGCAGTACCGCGATGCGGCGACCGGCGCATTCGCCATCGATGCCTATGAGCACACGGTGCGGCTGTGGACCATCGTGCTCGAAGTCTCGGTGATGATGGCGCAGTTCCCGTCGAAGAAGATCGCGGAACTGTCCTACAAGTACCGCACGCTCGGTCTCGGCTACGCCAATATCGGCGGGCTTCTGATGACCTCGGGCATCCCGTACGACTCGGATGAAGGCCGCGCCATCTGCGGCGCGCTGACCGCCATCATGACCGGCATTTCCTATGCCACGTCGGCCGAGATGGCCGGCGAGCTTGGCCCCTTCCCCGGCTACAAGCCGAACGCCAAGAACATGCTGCGCGTCATGCGCAACCACCGCCGCGCGGCCTATGGCGAAGGCCAGGGCTATGAGAGCCTGTCGGTCAACCCGGTGCCGCTGAAGGCCGCCGACTGTCCCGATCCGGCGATGATCGAACATGCGAAGGCCGCCTGGGACAAGGCGATCGAGCTTGGCGAGAAGAACGGCTACCGCAACGCGCAGGCGACCGTCATCGCGCCGACCGGCACGATCGGTCTCGTCATGGACTGCGACACCACCGGCATCGAGCCCGATTTCGCGCTGGTGAAGTTCAAGAAGCTGGCCGGCGGCGGCTATTTCAAGATCATCAACCGCGCCGTTCCCGCCGCGCTGCGCACGCTCGGCTATGGCGAGGCGGAGATCGCCGAGATCGAGGCCTATGCGGTCGGCCACGGCAACATGAACCAGGCGCCGGCGGTCAATCCGGGCGCGCTGAGGGCCAAGGGCTTCACCGACGAGAAGATCGAGGCCGTCAACGGCGCGCTCAAAAGCGCCTTCGACATCAAGTTCGCCTTCAACAAGTGGACGCTCGGCGAAGAGTTCTGCCGCGAGACGCTCGGCCTGACCGACGAGCAGCTCGACGACATGAACTTCGACCTTTTGGCCGCCATCGGCTTTTCGAAGGCCGATATCGAGGCCGCCAACATCCACATTTGCGGCGCCATGACGCTGGAAGGCGCGCCGCATCTGAAGGAAGAGCACTATGCCGTCTTCGACTGCGCCAATCCGTGCGGCAAGGTCGGCAAGCGCTACCTGTCGACCGACAGCCACATCCGCATGATGGCCGCTGCCCAGCCCTTCATTTCCGGCGCCATCTCCAAGACGATCAACATGCCCAACGACGCCACTGTCGACGACTGCAAGTCGGCCTACATGTTGTCGTGGAAACTGGCGCTCAAGGCCAACGCGCTCTACCGCGACGGTTCCAAGCTGTCGCAGCCGCTCAACGCCTCGCTGATCGAGGACGAGGAGGACGAGGACGACGCCATCGAGGCGATCGTCCAGGCGCCGGCGGCCGCGCGTGCCGTCGAGGTGACCGAGCGCATCGTCGAGCGGATCATCGAGAAGGTGGTGCGCGAGCAGGAGAAACTGCCGACCCGGCGCAAGGGCTACACCCAGAAGGCCAAGATCGGCGGCCACACCATCTTCCTTCGCACCGGCGAATATGACGATGGCCGGCTCGGCGAGATCTTCCTCGACATGAACAAGGAAGGCTCCACGCTCAGGGCGCTGATCAACAACTTCGCCATATCCGTTTCGCTGGGGCTGCAATATGGCGTGCCGCTGGAAGAGTATGTCGACGCCTTCGTCTTCACCAAGTTCGAGCCGGCCGGCATGGTCCAGGGCAACGACGCCATCAAGTCGGCGACGTCGATCCTCGACTATGTGTTCCGCGAACTGGCGGTGTCCTACCTCGCCCGCCACGACCTAGCCCATGTCGACCAGTCGGAGTTCTCGACGACCCCGATGGGCCGCGGCATCGCCGACGGCAAGACGCAACCCGTCTCCACCGGCTGGACGCGCGGCCACAAGCTGTCCGTCGTCACCGGCAGCCAGTCCGGCGGCGAGCCTGTGGGATCGGCGGCATCAGCCCCCGGCAAGCCGGTCGCGCCGACCGCGTCGAACACCAACACGGTGACGGCGATTGCGGCGGCCACCGCGCGCACCAGCCTGGCGCCGAAGGCCGAACCGCTGGATGAGCCGTCAGCCTTCAAGCGCGACTACGAGGAACGGCAGGCCCAGTTTGCGGCAGAAAACGACGCCGACACGGAAGCCGCCGAAGCCGCGGCCACCGGCCTGTCACCGGCTGCCGAGCGCGACGCCAAGGCCGACGAGAAGGCGCTACAGGCCGACCGCCGCATGCGGGCGATGGCGCAGGGTTACACCGGCGACATGTGCACGGAATGCTCCAACTTCACCATGGTCAGGAATGGCACCTGCCTGAAGTGCGACACCTGCGGCGCGACGTCAGGGTGTAGCTAGCGAGCACAAAAAGCATTAGCATATCTTCCCGCATCAGAAGAATTGATGCGGGAACTTAGTTTTTTCAGATGACTGACAGCCCTAAGAAAACATGCTTCGTAATCGGCCCAATCGGATCCGTTGGAAGCGAAACTAGGCGGGACGCCGATTTCCTATTGAAGGGGATTATTCGCCCTGCGGTCGAAACTGAATTGGACTTAGATATCTGGCGGGCAGACGAAGATAGCCGACCGGGTATGATCACCGATAAAGTAATTACCGATATAAACGATTGCGATCTTGTAATCGCCGATTTGTCGGAACTAAACCCAAATGCCTTTTACGAGCTGGGAATACGTCACGCAGCCGCGAAGGCCACGGTTCATTTAGCATCTACAGGCACAAAACTGCCATTCGACAATGTTGGCCATAGCGTAATATTCTTCGATAAAAAGGACTGGGCAAGCATCGAAGACGCTAAGAAAAAACTTCGAGAGCAATGCCGAATCGCAATATCTGACGATTTTGAAGTCTCAAATCCGGTAACTCAAGCAGTTACTCGAAAAGTAATGCAAGCCTCAGCAACCGGATCAGATAAGGTAATATTAGATCTGCAGAATAGAATTCGTCATTTGGAACAAAATAACGAATCCTCAATTGACACACAATCAACCCCAATAAACGCAGAAACTATAGCGTCGATAATTAACGATACCCAAGAACGTCTTGGGGAGAAGTACTCTGAGTTTAGTATAGATGGCTTCGTCCAAAAGTTGAATAGTGATGAGGTATTTTTAAAAAGAATAGAGAAATTGTATAGGTCATTCGAGTTTCGTCGAATAGGTGATATAATAGATAGTTTTCCAATCCCATTTTAAAATATAAGTAGGCATTATTAGATATTATTTTAATTTTATGTTTCACGCTATGTTTCTTGAAATTTTACATGTGACCAAAGTCAACTTTTAAGCTTAATACTCTACTCCGTCATCCTAGGGCTTGACCCTAGGATCCATTCCATGAAGCTGGAGCGATGGGCGGCTATGTCTACATGCTCGCCAGCAAGAAGGACGGCACGATCTATACCGGCGTGACCGCCGACCTCTCGCAACGCGTCTACGATCACAAACAGCGCATCAACACCAAGAACTTCACCGCTCGCTACGGCGCTGTCCGGCTGGTCTGGTACGAGGATTACGACGACATCACCGACGCTATCCAGCGCGAGAAGTCGCTGAAGCGCTGGCGCAGGCAATGGAAGGTCGACCTGATCGAATCGATCAACCCGGAATGGAACGAACTTTATTCCGGTATCGCATGGTGAGGTCGCCGCGAGCACGGAATGGATCCCAACGCGACGACGGCGCTTCGCTTGTCGTTGGTCAAGCCCTAGGATGACGACCTTCACTATCTGATGCGGGCTAATCGCCGGCATCCCGCTCCGGGCCGTTGGATCGAGTCCGCCGCAATTCCCGGAATTCCGGCGTTTTCGCAAAAACTTGTCCACCGCCCCAAAACCTCGCTTACCATCACTCCCGCCTTCTTTTGGAAGCCGGGTCTAGAACCGACCGCCCGGAAGAGGGACGGTGCCTGCTGGGGTGAGGAGTGCTCGCCCGCAGGTCGGTCCATCGGCAACGAGTTGTCGATTGGAACGACGAACGCCCGTAGGTGAAGCACGTATCGCGCAAGCGGGCGAAACGATCCAGTGGAACGTTTCGAGTGCGGAACTCGAAGGGCCTGCGGCGGTGTCAGGTCACTCACCTGGGTGATGAACCCCCACGGCAGGGCGGCATGAAGCGGCGCGCGCAGTCTTGTTTTCCCGGACTTCGTTCCGGGCCGCCGACCGAAGCTGCAAGACCACCGAGCGGGCGGTCCGAGGATCGCTATACTCAAAAGACGTTGCGATGCTTCGACCGCCCGTCTTCCAGAATATGAACAATCCGGTCTCGGAAACGAGGCGCGGCGATGGTGGCGCACGCGCGTTCAACGCCGGCCCCCGCATGGCTGCCATGCGTCTTGGCGGTTGCCTGCCGGGCGGGTTCGGGCTAGGTGGGCACAGTCATCCAGGACCCGGTGTCACACCGGGTGTTCCCGGCCGCCGTTCTGCCGGACAATCGTTCTGCTCAAGCTCCCCTGTGCCACGCTCCGTATGGCGCAGCAATCGCACGGAAACCCTTCTTCATGCCTTCACTTGCCGCCTACCGGGCACAATGGTTCGGCAATGTGCGCGGAGACCTGCTCTCCGGGCTGGTTGTCGCGCTCGCGCTCATTCCCGAAGCCATCGCCTTTTCCATCATCGCCGGCGTCGATCCCAAGGTCGGCCTTTACGCCTCCTTTTCGATTGCCGTGCTGATCGCATTTGTCGGCGGACGGCCGGGGATGATTTCGGCGGCAACGGCGGCAACCGCCGTGCTGATGGTGACGCTGGTGCGCGATCACGGGCTGGAATACCTGCTCGCCGCCACCGTGCTGGCCGGGCTGCTGCAGATCGGCGCGGGACTTCTGAAGCTCGGATCGGTGATGCGCTTCGTCTCGCGCTCGGTCTTGACCGGCTTCGTAAACGCGCTGGCGATCCTGATCTTCCTCGCCCAGGTGCCGGAACTGATCGGCGTGCCGCTGCTGACCTATCCGATGGTCGCCGCGGGCCTGGCGATCATCTACCTGTTCCCCTATCTCACCCGGGCGGTCCCCTCGCCGCTGGTCTGCATCGTCGTCCTGACGGCGGTCGCGATGGCGCTCGGCCTTGAGGTCCGCACTGTCGGCGACATGGGCGAACTGCCGTCCACGCTGCCGATCTTCCTGATCCCGGACATCCCGCTCAATCTCGAAACGCTGATGATCATCCTGCCCTATTCGGCCGCCGTCGCCGCCGTGGGCCTGCTGGAATCGCTGATGACCGAGCAGATCGTCGACGACCTGACCGACACCCCTTCCGACCGCAACCAGGAATGCATCGGCCAGGGCATCGCCAACACCGCAACCGGCTTCATCGGCGGCATGGCGGGCTGCGCGATGATCGGCCAGTCGATCATCAATGTGAAGTCGGGCGGCCGGGGCCGGCTGTCCACCTTCACCGCCGGCATCGGGCTGTTGTTCCTGGTGGTCGTGCTCGGCGATCTGGTCAGCGCCATTCCGATGGCCGCGCTCGTCGCCATCATGATCATGGTGTCGATTGGCACCTTCTCATGGTCGTCGGTCCAGTCGCTTCGAACCCATCCGCGGTCGTCGTCCATCGTCATGCTGGCGACGGTGGCCTGCGTCGTCCTCACCCACAATCTGGCGATCGGCGTCGGCGTCGGCGTGCTGCTGTCCGGCCTGTTCTTCGCCTGGAAGATCGCGCAGATCTTCCGCGTCACCTCCGAACTCTCCGAGGACGGGCGTGAGCGGCGCTACCGTGTCGAAGGGCAGCTTTTCTTCGCCTCGACCGAGGCGTTCACGGCGGCCTTCGACTTCAAGGAAGCGCTGGAGAAGGTCGTCATCGACGTCAGCCGCGCCCATATCTGGGATATTTCCAGCGTTGCGGCGCTCGACATGATCGTGCTCAAGTTCCGCCGCGATGGCGCGGATGTCGAAATCGTCGGCCTCAACGCGGCCAGCGAGACCATCGTCGACCGGCTTGGCATCCACGACAAGCCGGGCGCGATGGAACGCCTGATGGGCCACTGAGGGGAGACTTCGGACATGACATCGACAATCACAGCCCTCATTGACGGCTCGGTCTATGCGGCGGCTGTCTGCGACCACGCGGCCTGGATCGCCGGGCGCACGCAATCGGATATCGCGTTGTTGCACGTCATCGGCCGCCGCGACACCGGCAGCGAACCTGCCGATCTCTCCGGCAGCATCGCGCTCGGTGCGCGCTCGGCACTATTGAAGGAACTCAGCGCGCTTGACGAAACCCGCGCCAAGCTCGCCCAGATGCGCGGCCGCGCCATTCTGGACGACGCCAGAGCGCGTCTCGCCGAAGCCGGCGTCGCCGATGTCTCCACCCTGCTTCGCATCGGCGACGTGTCGGAAACGGCGAGCGAATTCGAGGCGCAGTCGGAGATGCTGGTGATCGGCAAGCGCGGCGAGGCAGCCGATTTCGCCAAATTGCATCTCGGCTCCAATCTGGAACGAGTGGTGCGCGCGGCGACGAAGCCCGTCTTCGTGACCTCGCGCGCCTTCAAGCCGATCGAGAGCTTCATGATCGCCTATGACGGCGGCGCAAGCAGCATGAAGGCGATCGATCACGTCGCCCGCAGCCCGCTTTATGCCGGGCTGGAATGCCAGCTGGTGACCGTCGGCGCGGAAAGTGCCGAGACCACCAAGCGCCTCGACGACGGCAGGCGGATCCTGGAAGGCGCCGGCTACACCGTCCGCCCCCGCCTGCTCGCCGGCGAGCCGGCGAAGGCCATCGCCTCGATCATCGACGAGGACGGCGTCGACATGCTGGTGATGGGCGCCTACGGCCACAACCGCATCCGCAGCCTGATCATCGGCTCGACGACATCGGAAATGGTGCGCTCCTGCAGGATCCCGGTCGTGCTCTACCGCTAGGGGCATGGAGTGCCCGGCATTTGCATCGCGGCCACCTGCTGCTAGGAAGCGGCCATGTTGAAAATTGATATTCCCGCTTCCTTTGCCCTTTCCGGCGACCGCCTGAGCCTTGAGCCACACGACCCGGACTTCGTCCAGAACCCCTATGCCGCCTATGCCGAATTGCACCGCGTCGCGCCGGCATGCGTCTGGGAGCAATACGGCCATTGGTGTTTCTTCGGCTTCGATACGGTCAACGCGCTGCTGCGCGACCGCCGCTTCGGCCGCCAGATCCTGCATGTCGCCAGCCGCGAGGAACTCGGCATGGCGCCGCCCGAACCGGGGCTCGCCAATTTCGACGCGGTGGAGGCGCACTCGCTTCTCAACCTCGAACCGCCCGGCCACACCAAGCTGCGCAAGCTGATCAACAAGGCCTTCGTGTCGCGCCAGGTCGAACGGCTGCGCCCGCAGATCGCGACGCTCGCCAACAAACTGATCGACAGCTTTGCGCCCGACAAGCCGTTCGAACTTCTGGTCGACTACGCGACGCCGATCCCGCTGGTGACGATCTGCGGCATGCTCGGCGTGCCGGCTTCCGAGGGCCCGCGCCTGCTTGAATGGTCGCACGCCATTTGCCGCATGTATGTGCTGGCGCCGTCCGAAGCCGACAAGAAGGCCGCCGACGCGGCGTCGCGCGATTTCGACTTATTCCTGCGCGATCACATCGCCCGCCACCGCAAGACGCCCGGCGACGATCTGTTGACGGCGCTGATCGCCGCCGAGGAGGACGGCGAGACGCTGACGCTCGACGAACTGGTCTCGACCGTGGTGCTGCTGCTCAATGCCGGCCACGAGGCGACCGTCCACCAGATGGGCAACGCGATGAAGTCAGTCACCGAGAGCGGCATCGATCCGGCCGCACTGTTTGCCGACGACAAGGCGGCGGAAGCGACGGTGGAGGAATGCCTGCGCCATGACGCGCCGCTGCACATGTTCACCCGCTATGCGCTGGAAGACATGGTGTTGGAGGCCGAGGGCCGCGAGATTGCGCTGAAGACGGGTGACCGGATCGGCCTGATGCTGGGCGCGGCCAACCGCGACCCGCGCCGCTTTGCCCGGCCGGAGGTGTTCGATCCGAGCCGGCCGAACAACCAGAACGTCACCTTCGGGGCCGGCATCCATTTTTGCATCGGCGCGCCGCTCGCCCGCTTGGAAATGCAGGTGGCGCTACCGGCGTTGTACCAGCGCATGCCGGAGCTGAAGATCGACGGGCCGTTTCGCTACGCCGACATCTACCACTTCCACGGGTTGGAACGGGTGCCGGTGCTGCCGGGCTGAATGTTGGCGGGGGCTCTGCTAGCAGACCTGCACGCCGCACTGCTCGATGGTGAACAGGATTTCCGGCTCGGTGCGGAACCCATCGAACTGGCGACCGTCGCGGCACTGGGCGCGCGCCTCATAGGTCTGGCGTGCGCCGAGCTGTCCTTCCTGGATGTTGATATAGTATTCGACCGCGCAATCCTTCTCGACCGCCAACTGGTTGGACAATTCGTCCAGCCAAGCCGGATCGGAGGACTGGGCAAGCGCCGGCGTGGCGGCGAGCGACGCCGCTGCGGCTAGGATGATCGCTCTGGAGACGTTCGGCATCGGGACCTCCACCGGTTTGACAGGGTAGAGGCTAGCCGATGCGCAGGCGCGGCGAATTGCGGTATGTCAATGGCGGGCGGACCCGCCACCGATTGTGAAGACGCAGCTGGCTCAGCCGGTCTTGTCGAGCGCCTGGTCGATGTCGGCGATGATATCGGCAACGTTTTCGATGCCGATCGACAGGCGCACCACATCGTTGCCGGCGCCAGCGGCAGCGCGCTGTTCGTCCGACAACTGGCGGTGCGTGGTCGAAGCCGGATGAATGACCAGCGTCCGCGTATCGCCGATATTGGCGAGGTGGGAGATGATCTCCAGGCTTTCGACGAACTTGACGCCGGCCTCGTAGCCGCCCTTGACGCCGAAGGTGAACACCGCTCCGGCGCCGTTCGGGCTGAGCTTTTCTTGCATGGCGTGGTTCGGATGGTCGGCAAGGCCGGAATACTCGACCCAGTCGACCTTCGGGTGTGCCTTGAGATGCTCAGCCACGGCCAGCGCGTTGTCGCAATGACGCTGCATGCGCAGCGGCAGCGTTTCGATGCCGGTCAGGATGTTGAAGGCGTTCATCGGCGCGATCGCCGGGCCGAGATCGCGCAGGCCGAGCACCCGGCAGGCGATGGCGAAAGCGAAGTTGCCGAAGGTCTCGTGCAGCACCACGCCAGCATATTCGTCGCGCGGCTGCGACAGCATCGGGAACTTGTCGGAAGCCGACCAGTCGAAGGTGCCGCCGTCGACAATGACGCCGCCCATCGAGTTGCCGTGACCGCCAAGGAACTTAGTCAGCGAGTGGACGACAATGTCGGCGCCGTGCTCGATCGGCCGAAGCAGGTAGGGCGAGGCCATGGTGTTGTCGACAATCAGCGGCACGCCGGCGTCGTGGGCGACCTTGGCAATCGCAGCGATGTCGGTGACATAGCCGGCCGGGTTGGCAAAGCTCTCGACGAAAACCGCCTTGGTGCGCGCGTCGATCTGGCTGGCGAAGCTCGCCGGATCCTTGGCGTCGGCCCAGCGCACTTCCCAACCGAAATTCTTGAACGAATGGCCGAACTGGTTGATCGAACCGCCATAGAGCTGACGCGCGGAAACGAAATTGTCGCCGGACGTCATCAGCGTGTGCAGCGCGATCATCTGCGCGGCGTGGCCGGACGCAACGGCAAGAGCGGCCGTGCCGCCTTCCAGCGCGGCCAGCCGCTCTTCCAGAACCGCCTGGGTCGGGTTCATGATACGGGTGTAGATGTTGCCGAAGGCCTGCAGGCCGAACAGCGATGCGGCGTGTTCGGTGTCGTTGAAGACATAGGCCGTGGTCTGGAAAATTGGCGTGATCCGGGCCCCGGTCGCTGGATCAGGCTGCGCGCCCGCATGGATTGCAAGGGTCTCGAAACCCGGTACGCGTTGTGCCATGAAATGTTCCTCCTGAGTAAACTCGGCATTCCTTGTGGCGGGCTTAGGCCAGCCTGTCAAAGAGGATTGTTGCGCATAGTCACCGCATCCGGAAAACGCGTTTCAATTCAGCGGCGAATTCCAAAACTCTGGTAGCCGGAGCGAAGCTGCGGCCGGCGGGCCGAGATCACCGCCGAGTTTACCCCGTTCCAGCGGATTTCACCGGACAGGCGGCCATATTCGATCTTCGGGCAGCGGTTCATGACGACGCTGACACCCCGCTCTTCCAGCCGCGCGGCAGAGGCATCGTCGCGCACCGTCAGTTGCATCCAGACGACCTTGGGCAGGACCGGCATCGCCAGAATCTCGTCGGTAATCGCCGGCACTGCGGACGAGGCGCGAAAGATGTCGATCATGTCGACCGCTTCCGGCAGATCGGCAAGGCTGGCATAGACCTCGCGGCCGAGGATCTGGCGTCCCGCCTGCCCCGGATTGATCGGATGCACCGTGTAGCCCTTGTCGATCAGGTACCGGGTGACGAAGAAACTCGGCCGAACCTGGTTGGCCGACGCCCCGACAATGGCAATCGTGCGCACCGAATTGAGAATGCCGCCGATGTAAGCGTCGGTATAAGCGTCATGATCCATGACCGCTCCTTATCACTCCGTATCAGGCTTGTCTTCCGGCGGGTTTGCCTCACACCACTGTTTCACCGCCTGCAAGTCGTTGGCGATTGCTTTGGAAATGCCGCGCTTCATGAAGGGTAGCATGAGGCGCGGTACGAGATTGCGCGCGGTTGCGGCAAGGCGATTTTAGTCGCCCGGGTTCGAATGGCTATGCTACAGGAAACAGATGTTGAAACGCCGGACTAGTTACTGGGCGATTACCGCGGTCCTAGTGACGTTCGCATTGATTGTCGGGGCGTTGCTGCAGGGCACCATCGGTCCCGACTTCACTTTTTGTGGCCCGGCTGAACGGAACTGCGTTCGAGAGTGGATCGGTGCTCTGAGCGGATGGGCCGCGGGAGCAGCAGCTCTGATTACAGCGTGTGTCGTTTACCGGCAGTTCAGCGAGATGCGGCGACAGACCGACTACCTAATCGGCGACGCCCCTCCGACAATGTCTGCCAGACATCACGACAATATCGAAATCGGAGATATTGAGCTAAGAATTGCCAACTGGGGTCGGAGCGCATTCGACCTTCGCGAGGTCCGAATTTCAGGTACTCCATTTCGATCATCGATATCTGTTATGCAGGTCGTTGTAGATTCGAATCAATTCGATCACATGGAAACGGGAGTGATAGATCCACCGGTCCCTGTCGCCGGGTGGGAGAATCGCTCGGAACCTCCGCCAATCTGTCGTATTGATGTTTTCCTCCACGCGGATGATGGGATAGACAATGTTCCCGACCAACTACTCGTGGAGTTCGAGACTATTCTCGTTCTTCACAACGGGCGTCGGGAACTCGAGTTAACCGCAGAGCTCACCGTTAATCGAGATGACTTCGGCTGAACGTGAGACTGTTTAGATTTACGCGGACTTGTCTGCGTCCGCATTGGCCTCGCACCAGTGTTTGACCGCCTCGAGATCGTTGGCGATCGCCTCGGAGATGCCGCCCTTCATGAACGGTAGCATGATGCGCGGCACGAGATTGCGCGCGGTAGCCGTCATCTCCATCGAAAGCAGCGTGCCGCCGAATTCCGGTCTGACCGAAAACACCGTGTCCCAGACCGCGCCGCCGGCCTCGGAGACCAGCCGCACCCGTTTGGGCGGGTCGTATTCGGTCACCTCGATTTCTGTGGCCGCCTGGCGCTTGCCCATCTTGCGGATTTCGCGGAAGCGGGCGCCAACGCCACGGCGGTTCTGCGACAGATACTCCACACCGACCACTTGCGGCGCGGCCCTGCGGAACTTGTCGATATGAGCGATGGCGTCGAAAACGGTCTCCATCGGCGCGTCGACATGGCAACTATGGGTGATCTTCATCGACATCCTGCTTCGCATCGCCGCACCGCGCGTCTAGTCGCTATACGGTCAGGCCGCAAGCGCAAGGTATCGGTAGTCAAAGAGCTGGCGGTCGAAACCGAGTGAACGGTAGAGTGCGAGCGCCGGCTCGTTGGAACCGACCACCTGCAGCACCGCGCTGCGGACACCGTTTTCGCGAGCCCAGCGCATGAGCGCGCCGACCGTGCGCTTGCCCAGGCCACGCCCGCGGCTGTGCGCCTGCGTGGCAACCGACTCGATGACAAGCAGGCCATCATGGATCACGCCATAGGCAATGGACACGATCTCGCCCTCCTCGAAACTTGCCGAAAACAGCGTCTCGCTCTCAATCAACGACAGCATCCGGCGAAAGGTCGTGCCGTCGGAAACAGCGATGCGGTCGCGCGCCGCAAGCCACGCATCCGTTGGGCCGCTGGACTTCGATGCCTCCTCGCCCAAACCGTCATGCCGTTCGTCCAATCCCGCATGCAGGGTCAGCGTATGTCCATTTGCTTCATAGCCACGCGCTTCCAGCAGATCGGCGGCAAGGCCGTCGATGCTCATCAGCCGGATACGCGGCCCCTGACCATGGCCGCGATAAAACTCCTCAATCCGGTCGATCGTCGTGTCGTCGAGCGCCGGCGCGCCGCGCAGCGCATTGGCCGAGTTGGTGCGGCGGATCGTGCCGCCCGAGCGGCGCAGAGCCAATCCCGCGACTGCCACCTCCTCGTCCGCCGGCCAGGCGGCGCGGCATGCCATCTCGGCGCGCCAGCAGAAGTCCGTATCCGACATGAAGCGTCTACTCCGGCAGTTGCATGAACCCGTCGGTATCATTCGCCGCGAATGGATTGAAGGCCAGTTCCCAAAGATGTCCGTCGGGATCGGCAAAATAGCCGGAGTAACCGCCCCAGAACACCTTCTCCGGCCGCTTGACTTCCCTGGCTCCGCAGGCAAGCGCGTGTTCGAACGCCGCATCCACATCGGCCTCGCTGTCGAGATTGTGCGCCAGCGACACGGCTCTGAATCCCGATCCGGTCGCGTCGACGCCTGCATCGGCGGCCAGCGCATCGCGCCCGAACAGGCCGAGCACCGTGCCTTTGAGGCAAAAGAATGTGACGGCGTCATTGGAAGCCGAAGACTTCGTAAATCCAATGCGCTCGTAAAACGCGCTCGAGGCCGCGATATCGGCTACGCCGAGCGTGATCATGGTGATGCGCGGGTCGAACGCCATGGCTTTTGCCTCCGTGAACAAAGAGCGAACACACTAGGGGACCAGCCGCCGAAAGACAATCCTCTTTTGTCCACAAAGACGAGACCCGGCGTGCTCACCAATAGCGCAGTTCGTTGCCGCATTCGGGGCAAACCCAGTCGGCCGGCAGATCATCGAAAGAGACGCCGGGCGGAATGCCGCCCTCGGGATCGCCGATGCGCGGATCGTAGGTATAGCCGCACTGATCCTCGGTGCATTTCATCGCGCGCATCGGGTCGCGGCCCTGTGCGAGAACCGGATGCCTTGCCGACAAGATCAAAGCCGGTGCTGCCAGTATCTGAACACCGGCAGTGCGGATCAACTTGCGGCGCGTCCAGAGCGCCGGGCGGGACGGGATATGGATCACGGAACGGGCCTCCTTTTGTGCTAGCCAACAATCGCCGGCGGGTCATAGATCGTCACCGCCGGCGCATCGGTTCCGAAGCGGCGCAATGACACGAGGCAGGTCTGGGCCGCACAGCCTTGGCCGAGCCGCGATGTACCCTGGTCCTCGATCACCATGTTCGGATTGCCGTGGCGGTCGAAGCCAAGGTCGCGATCGTGGTCGACCCACGCGCCTTCGTAGACCACAACGACACCGGGACGGACGTGATCGGTGACATTGGCGCCGGCCAGCATCCGGCCGCGCTCGTTGAAGACTTCCACAATGTCACCGGCTGCGATACCGCGCGCGGCGGCGTCCTCAGGATTGATCATGATGGGCTCGCGCCCGTTGATCTTCGCTGCCTTGGCAAGCGGGGCGTTGTCCATCTGGCTGTGCAACCGCCACTTCGGATGGCTCGAAATCAGGTGCAACTGCGCGCCGTCGCGCGCGCCAAGCCACGCGCGCGGCTCCAGCCATGCGGGATGGCCGGGACAGCAATCATAACCGAAGCCGGCGATGGTCTCCGAGAAAAGCTCGATCCGGCCCGATGGCGTGCGCAGCGAGAACCCCTCCGGATCGCCGCGATAGTCGGCGAGGAACACGTAACCCGCATCTCCCACCGGCAGTTCTACCGCACCTGCCTCCCAGAACGTGTCGAAATCCGGCAGGGCGACATCGTCGAGGGCGAGCCGCTCGCGCCCCTTTTCCCACAGATGCCTGAGCCAGCCCATCTCGTCGCGATCCTCGGTGAACTCGGATCGGAAGCCCTGCCGCTCGGCAAGATCGGCATAGATGTCGAAGTCGTTGCGGGCTTGGCCGACCGGGTCGATGACCTGCTTCATGGCGATCAGCCAGCGGTCGCGATGCGAGGCGCCGATATCGTTGCGCTCCAGTGTCGTGGTGGCGGGCAGTACGATGTCGGCACGCCGCGCCGTCGGCGTCCACCATGGTTCGTGCACGACGATGGTGTCCGGCACAGCCCAGGCCCGGGTCAGCCGGGCCAGGTCCTGATGGTGGTGGAACGGGTTGCCGCCGGCCCAGTGGACATAGTGGATTTCCGGATAGGTCCTGTCCTCGCCGTTGAACTGGAAGGTCTCGCCGGGCGAAAGCAGCATGTCGGCGATCCGGGCGACCGGGATGGAGCGCCTGAGCGGGTTGCGGCCCCGCGCGGCGACAGGGATGGCGTGCCGCGTCACCGGCGAGCCGATGCCGTTGGTCGATGTGTAGGAAAAGCCAAAGCCGCCGCCCGGAAGGCCGATTTGCCCAAGCACGCTGGCCAGCAGAATTGTGGCCCACCAGGTCTGCTCGCCGTGATCGGCGCGCTGCAGCGACCACGATGTCATGATCATCGTGCGGCTGTCCGCCATTTGCCCTGCCAGCGCTCGAATGCGGCCGGCATCTATTTCGGTGATTGCCGCCGCCCACTCCGGGGTTTTCGGCACGCCATCGTTTGCGCCGGCAAGATAGGCCCGCACCTGCGGCCAGCCCACGGTGTAGCGATCGAGAAATGCCTCGTCGGCGCGGCCGGTCGCGACCAGTTCCTGTGCCAGCGCCAGCATCAGCGCGGTGTCCGTGTTCGGGCGGATGCGCAACCACTCGGCATCGATAGCGCGCGCGTCCTCCTCCTGTACTGGATTGACTGCGATGAATTCGACACCGGCGGCGCGTGCCGCGCGCATCGCCGGTTCGGTCGTGTGCGCGCCGGTTCCGCCCCAGCTGATCTGGCCGTTCTTGAAGGCGGCGCCGCCGAAGAGAACGACCAGGTTGGTGTGTGCCTCGATCACCGACCAGGATGTCACCGGACCGCCAATTGCCTGGTTGGAGCCCAACACATGCGGCAGCAGCATCATGCCGGCGCCGTAGGAGTAGTTTCCGACACTGTCGACATAGCCGCCGCCCTTGGCGAAGAACCGGTTGGTCAGGATGCTGGCGTAATGCAGCCGCCCGGCGCTGCCCCATCCGTAGGAACCGGCGAAGATACCCTCGGCGCCGTAGAGTTCGCGGACGCGCTGCTGTTCGTCGGCCACCAGTCCGAGCGCCGTGTCCCAATCGACCGGGACGAACGGCTCGCGACCGCGCTCCATACCATTGGAGCGCTCACGCGATTTCAGCCACCCTTCCCGCACCATGGGTTGCGCGACCCGGGTCCGGTCATGCACCAGCTCCGGGAAGTTGTAGACCATCGGCGACGGCACGGGATCGGCCGAAAACGGCGTGACATCGGTGATCCGCCCACCTTTCACCGTCGCCTCGAAAGCGCCCCAGTGCGAATTGGTCAGGATACGTTTGATGTCCGAGGAACCGGCCCGGGCGAGCCCGGGAACCGAGGCGGTCAATCCCGCCGCCGCCACACCTTGCAGAAGTTCTCTTCGGGTCAGTCCCATGCGCACGTCAAACCGGGTCATGCCTGCAGTCTCCCACCAAGCTGATGCAATTGCCGTCGAAGTGATGCGGTGCCGTCTGATCGTCCGCCAGATGGATGCGGCGGCACCTCTCCGGCAATTTCTCACAGTGCGGTAAATCGAACCATGACGGATATCAACGACAGGCAGATTACGCAGCTGTCTGGCGAGAGATTTTGCAAGCTGTGCGGTCAAGCCGAATGCCGGTTCGCGACGACCTTGTCGGCCAGGCCCTTCAGATTGTCGTCGATGACCTTGCCCATCATCGCCTTCATCATGGTTTGGCCCATGAGCTACCCGAGCGGCCCGTATTTGACGCGGTACTGCATGCCCCGCCGCACTTTCGACCGCCCCCGGGCAAGCGGCTCGATCGCGATGCCGGCATTGGCCTCGCGCAGCGGCATCGCGGCCATTTCGGAGAGGCGGACCGTGTAACCGCGATTGGCCTGCCAATCTATCACCTCTTCCACCAGCGATGTGCCGTTTTCGAAGTGGCACCGCCGCTTCGATCCCCTGCCGTCGGCGCCGTCCGTCAGCGCGTCGACCGATTTCACCTCAGGCGCGAACTCGTCGATATGCATGAAGCGACCGAGCACGGACCAGACCTCTTCCGGCGTGGCGTCGATCGAGCGTGTGTGTTCGTGATAGATCATCGGATGCGTTCCCCTTGGTTTGTGGGAACACAATATCAGTGGCCCGCTGACGGCATTCTGTCAGGAGAGCCTGCGCCGGGACATCGGCCCGCGCTCGTCGGCGCTGCCGGCGACCGGCTTGCGGCGGTCGGTTAGGCGGACCTCATTCCCCCGTCCAGTGGGCCTTGCGCTTGTCGAGAAAGGCGCCGATCCCCTCCTCGGCATCGCGATAGAGCATGTTGCCGACCATCACCTCGGCGCAATAATCATAAGCTTCCTGCAGGCTCATCTCGGCTTGCCGATAGAATGCCTCCTTGCCGGTCTTCAGCACCAGCGGCGACTTGGCCGCAATCGTCTCGGCATATTTCTGCACAACCTGGCCAAGATACTCCTTCGGCACGATGCGGTTGACCAAGCCGAACTCGCGCGCCGTAGAAGCGTCGATGGTCTCGCCGGTCAAAAGCATCTCCATCGCCTGTTTGCGATGCACATTGCGCGACAGCGCCACCATCGGCGTGGAGCAGAACAGGCCGATATTGACGCCCGGCGTGCAGAAGCCCGACGTGTCGGTGCAGATCGCCAGATCGCAGGACGCCACCAACTGGCAGCCGGCCGCCGTCGCCAGCCCGTCCACTTCGGCGATCACCGGCTTCGGGTGGGTGACAATCATCTGCATCAGTTCGGAACACATGCGCATGGTCTTGTCGAAGAACGAACGGCCGCGATCCTCGTCGCCGCGATGCGCCGTCAGTTCCTTCAGGTCGTGGCCGGCGCAGAACACCTTGCCGGCGGCCGCGATCACGATCACCCGCACCGCATCGTCGGTGCGCGCCAGTTCCAGTGCCGCCGACAGCGCTTCCATCATCGCAATCGACAGCGCATTGGCGGGCGGGTTGGAAAGGGTCAGGCGAAGCACCAGACCATTGAGGTCGCGGGTGACGAGTGGGTTTTCCACCAGCGCGGGTGTGGCGCACATATTCTTTCTCCGGCTATGGTCGGCTTGACGCGGAACCTAGCAGCGCTGCAAAGCCGCGGGCAAGAAGAACCTCGAAGGGATTTGGGAACCCCATGGCCGAAAAACTCGAACCGATCGTCACCGCAGCGGAACTCGAGGCATTCGCCGAGACCGAGTTTCCGCAGATTCACCAGGACGGGCGGGTGTTCTCGATCCACGATCTTGCGCCCGGCCAGATCGTGATGCGGCTCGACACGACCGACCGGCACCTCAGGCCCGGCGGCACGGTCTCCGGCCCGGCGCTTTTCACCTTCGCCGATATCAGCGCCTATTTCGTCATCATGGCGCATGTCGGGCTGAAGGCGCTGAGCGTTACGACGAGCGTGCATCTGAACTTCATGCGCAAGGCCAAACCGGGGCCGCTTTTCTGCACATGCCGGCTTCTGAAGTGCGGCCAGAGGCTTGCCGTGGTCGACGCGCTGATCACCGATCACGAAGACAACATCATCGCCCAGGGCTCGCTGACCTACTCCGTGCCGCCGCGGTAGGACCAAGGTCCACGGGCCCGCCAGCAGCCCTCCAACCCGCCTTTTGTTTGCAATTCGACACGACGCGTCGCCGTTCGGGTGGGCCGGCACGGCCCGGCAATGAGAATGGGCGCTCTTCAATCTTGGAAGGTACGCCGTCCCGCACTGTCCGGCCGGCGCCGTTTGGAGGGTCGGGATGCAGCATTTCGATATGGGCCGGGTTCCCACGGTGAGTTTCGGCGCGGGCCGTGTCGCGGAATTGCCCGCGATAGCCGCACAACTGGCGGATGGGCCGGTGCTGGTCGTCGCCGACGCCATACTGGCGGAACTGGGCGTCACCGACCGCATCGCGCGCGCGTTCGACATGGCCGGCATCGGCTGCGAGGTCGCCGCCGATGTCGCGGGCGAACCGAAGGAGGCGCTGATCGACAGCCTCGCCGACCACGCACGACGCATGAATGCGCAGGTTGTCGTCGGCATTGGCGGCGGTGCGGCCATGGACGCCGCCAAGCTGGTCGCGGCCATCGCGCGCAGTGGCAATCCGGCGGCGGACTACGCGCTGAGCGCGCGCGCCTTGCCGGCGGACCGCTTGCCCGCCATCGCCGTGCCCACCACTGCCGGCACCGGCTCGGAAGTGACGCGCACCTCGGTCGTTTCCGCCGGTGACGGCACCAAGAACTGGTACTGGGACGAGGCGATGATGTTCGCGCATGCGGTCCTCGACCCGGAACTGACCGTGAGCCTGCCGGCGCATCTGACGGCCTGGACAGGCATCGACGCTGTCGCGCACGCGTTGGAAGCGTCGACCGCGCGCAAGACCAACGCCTCAGGGCTGATGTATGGCATCCAGGCGCTCGGCATTTTGGCCGACGCCCTGCCGCGCGCCGTCGCCGACGGCACGGACATTCAGGCGCGCGGGCGCGTCTTGTGGGGCAGCATGGTGGCGGGTCTCGCGCTGCACAACTGCAACACCCATATGGGCCACAATATCAGCCATGCGCTCGGCTCGCTGTCGCGCATTCATCACGGCCTGGCGACCGGGCTGGCGCTCGACGTCACGCTTCCCTGGCTGGTGCGCCGCCCGGATGGCGCGCACAACTATGCGCTCGCCGCACAGGCGCTCGGCGGCGCGGCACGAGCCGACGAGCTGCCGCAGGTCTATTCGGCGCTGCTGCAAGCCTGCGGAATCGACCAGCAGTTGCCGGATGTCTGCGCCAACGTCTCCACTGCGGACCTGGCGGTTGCGATGAAGAGCGAGGCCAACCACTCGATGTCGCAGAACGCCGCCTGCCCCATCTCTTGTGACGATCTCGACGAAATCGCCGCGATGATGATGGCGCTGCCGCTGAAACAGGCGGCGTAGCCGATCAAAGAAAGCGGTAAAATAATACCGCCTTCATAACCTATTGATTTTTATACTATTCTTCTAGGCCGCATTCAAAACACGACTTGACTGCTTTAAGAATCCCGCCTAAGAGGCCGTCACGCGCGTCAGACAGGCTCTGGCGCGCCATTATTTTTGCGGCTTCCCGCCGATGCGGTCCGCAATTCAAGCAACAAGAAAAGCCCCGAACGGCCCGGCCGCCGGGGATCAGAAACAAGGAACAACCCGATGCGGACTTTTTCGCAGAAACCTGCGGACGTGCAGAAGAAATGGGTGCTGATCGACGCTGAAGGTCTCGTCGTCGGCCGCCTCGCTTCCATCGTCGCCACGCGCCTGCGCGGCAAGCACAAGCCCACCTACACCCCGCATGTCGATGACGGCGACAATGTCATCGTCATCAATGCCGACAAGGTGGTGTTCACCGGCCGCAAGCGCGCCAACAAGGTTTACTACTGGCACACCGGCCATCCGGGCGGCATCAAGGAACGCACCGCCGAACAGTTGCTCGACGGCCGGTTCCCGGAGCGTGTCGTCGAAAAGGCGGTTGAGCGCATGATCCCGCGCGGCCCGCTCGGACGCCGCCAGATGAAGAACCTGCGTGTTTATGCCGGCACCGAACACCCGCACGAAGCCCAGCAGCCCGAAGCGCTGGACATCGCCGCCCTCAACTCCAAGAACAAGAAAGTGGCCTGACGACCATGGCTGAATTGAACTCTCTCGAAGAACTCGGCGAAGCAGCCGCCGTCGCCGCAGACGACGCGCCGGAAGCACCGGTGCATGTCCAGAAGCTCGACGCCCAGGGCCGCGCCTATGCCACCGGCAAGCGCAAGGATGCGGTTGCCCGCGTCTGGATCAAGCCGGGCACCGGCCGCATCACCGTCGGCGGCAAGGACTTCACCGAATACTTCGCCCGTCCGGTCCTGCAGATGATCCTGCAGCAGCCGATCGTCGCCGCCAACCGCGCCGGCCAGTACGACATCGACGCCACCGTTGCCGGCGGCGGCCTGTCCGGCCAAGCCGGTGCCGTGCGCCACGGCATCTCCAAGGCGCTGACCTACTACGAGCCGTCGCTGCGCAGCGTGCTCAAGAAGGGCGGCTTCCTGACCCGCGACAGCCGCGTCGTGGAACGCAAGAAATACGGCAAGGCGAAAGCCCGCCGGTCGTTCCAGTTCTCCAAACGCTAAGCGAAACCACGCGTTTCGCCGTACCATGCAGCCCCGGCCCCGGCCGGGGCTTTTTTTGCCTGTTGGCGATCCCGGTATCGGCAGGCGATGGACACCCCCTTCGGTTCAGGCAACAATCAAAGCGCTTAATTGAGGGGAATACGAAAATGCATAAAAGAACACTTCTGATCCCGGCCGCCGCGCTGGCGCTTGCCGCCACGCTGACGCCGCTGAGCGCCGCTGAAACCGAGGTGACCTTCGAGGTCGCGGGCCAGACCGTCGTCGGAACGCTGGAAACGCCGGCCGGCGACGCCGCGCCGGTGGTGCTGCTGCTGCATGGTTTTACCGGATCGCGCGACGAACTGCCGGTCAAGGACACCGAGGAAGGCGTGTTTTCGCGCACCGCTCGGCTGCTCGCCGAAGCAGGCTATGCCAGCCTGAGGATCGATTTTCGCGGTTCCGGCGAAAGCGGCGGCGAATGGGCCGACACGACCTTCTCCGGCCAGGTGACCGACGCGGTTGCGGCGATCGACTGGCTGAAGGAGAACCCGGAAGTCGACGGCTCGAACATCGCCATTGTCGGCTGGAGCCAGGGCGGGCTGGTCGCCGGCCACGCCGCCGAAGAGCGCCCGGAGGTCAAGTCGGTGACGCTGTGGGCGCCGGTGGTCAATCCGATGCAGACCTATATCGGCATTCTCGGTGCCGAGAACGTGACCGCCGCGCTTGCCAGCGACGCGGACACGCCGATCACCGCCACATTGCCCTGGGGCCCGGAAACCGTGCTCAATGCGGCCTTCTACCACGAGTTCGCCGTCACAAGCACCGCGGCCGCACTCGCCGGCTATGACGGTCCGTTGCAGGTCATCGTCGGCTCCAAGGACACGGTCGTCGCGCCTCAGCCGGCGTCCGGCCAGCTTTTGATCGACTATCACGACGGCAAAGAGCGGCTGGTCGTTTTCGAGACCGACCACGTCTGGGACGCATTCTCCGGCCCGGCGACGCTGGACGAGAAGATGGTCCCGACGACACTGGAATGGATCGGCATGTTCGACTGAGGCGACTGCCCGCAAATGTCAGGAGCCTTCGGGGCGGTAAAGCCGCCCCGCTTTGTTTCCACCCTGGTTCGTGCTCTTGTTGAGCCATGCAACCGTTTCGCCTCATGCTCGCCGGCGGCAAACCCAATTCGCTTGGCCGAACCCTCGAAGTCGTCGCCGAAGTTCTCGCCGACCGGGCCCGCATGGCCGATCTCTATGACTGCTATGGCAGCGACGACGAATTGGTGCGGCTGCGCACGTCGAATGCCTGCCGGCGGGTGTTCCGCGAACGCCCCGACCTGTTCGCCGAATACGCCGACAGATTGCTTGATGAAGTCGCCGAGATCGACCAGCCCTCGGCCAAATGGACGCTGGCGCAGATCTTCCTCGAACACGACCGCCGGCTGACCGACGCCCAGCGAGCCAGGGCCAAGGCGGTCGTCGTCCGCAACCTTCTTTGCGAAGACGATTGGATCGCGCTCAACATGAGCATGAAGACGCTGGAGACCTGGACGAAAACCGACGCCACGCTGAAGCCGCAGATCGTGGCGCGCGTGCGGGCGCTTGCCGACGACCGCCGCCGCTCGGTCTCCAAGGGCGCGCACAAACTGCTGGCGGCGATGGGCGAGCCGGTTTTCTAGGCTGCATTCACCATGGAAGCGCGCGGGAAAATGCGGTAGTTGCCGACACGAACGGGAGGCTTGCGCCATGCCATCGAAATCCATCGACCACGCCTTCACCGCACGCGGGCTGACCGGGGCGGCCAGCGACCCGACCCATGCCGGGGCGCTGTCCTTCATGCGCCGCAAGTTCACCAAGAATTTGCGCGGCGCCGACGCCGTCGTCTGGGGCATCCCGTTCGATGCCGCCGTATCGAACCGGCCCGGCGCCCGCTTCGGCCCGCAGGCGATCCGGCGAGCGTCGGCGATCTTCGACAACGACCCGCAATATCCATTCGAGCGCGACCTGTTCGAGACCATGGCGGTGATCGACTATGGCGACTGCCTGCTCGATTATGGCGACCACCGCAAGACCCCGGCGACCATCGAGCGCGAGGCGGCGAAGATCATCAGGTCCGGCGCGTTTCTGGTGTCGCTCGGCGGCGACCACTATGTCACCTGGCCGCTTCTCAAGGCGCATGCGGCGCGCCACGGCAAGCTGGCGCTGGTGCAATTCGACGCCCATCAGGACACATGGTTCGATGACGGTCGGCGCATCGATCACGGCTCGTTTGTCGGCCGCGCCGTGCGCGACGACGTCATCGGCCCGGCGCATTCGATCCAGATCGGCATCCGCACCCACGCGCCGGAAGACTGCGGCATCGCCATGCTCTATGGCCACGAGATCGACGAGATGAAGGCCGCCGAGATCGCCGAGGCGATCCAGCGCCGCGTCGGCGACATGCCCTGCTACGTCACGTTCGACATCGACTGCCTCGACCCGGCCTATGCGCCGGGCACCGGCACGCCGGTCGCCGGCGGCCCGTCTTCTGCGAAGATGCTGTCGGTTCTGCGCAAGCTCGGCGGGCTGAACATCGTCGGCGCCGACATCGTCGAGGTTGCGCCTGCCTATGATCATGCCGATATCACGGCGATCGCCGGCGCAACGGTGGCGCAGCACTATCTCGGCCTGCTGGCGGAACGTCGCGCCTTGTGACGCGACTTGAAGAAACACGCATAACTGACTGAAAAATAGACCAATGAAACCAAAACTCTTCATCGACGGCGAACACGGCACCACCGGGCTGCAGATCCGTCAGCGCATCGCGGCGCGCGACGATCTCGACGTCCTGTCGATTCCGGAGGCCGAACGGCGCAATGCGGCGCTGCGCGAGGACCTTCTGCGCGCGGCCGACATCGCCATCCTGTGCCTGCCGGACGACGCCTCGCGCGAGGCGGTCGCCATGGTGCAGGATCACGGTACCCGCGTAATCGACGCTTCGACGGCGTTCCGCACCGCCGAAGGCTGGGTCTACGGTTTCGCCGAGATGACCGCCGAACAGGCCGGCCTGATCGGCGATGCGCGTTTCGTCGCCAATCCCGGCTGCTGGCCGCAGGGGCCGATCGCCATGTTGCGCCCGCTCGTCGCCGGCGGTCTGCTGCCGGCCGATTTCCCGGTCGTCTTTACCGGCATCACCGGTTACTCGGGCGGTGGCAAGGCGATGATCGCCGACTACGAGGCGCAGGGCGAGGATGCGCCAAAATACATGCCCTACGGGTTGACGCTCAATCACAAGCACCTGCCGGAACTGAAGGCCAACGCCCTTCTGACCCGCGATCCGCTGATGGTGCCGGTCGTCGGCGATTTCGCGCAGGGCATGGTCGCCATGCTGCCGCTGCAATTGGGCGCGCTCGCCAATCCGCCGAAAGGCGCCGACTTGCACGCCGCAATCGCCGATCATTATGCCGGGCTTGCAAACAGCTTCGTCGACGTCGCGCCGCTGGAAAAGCTGGAGCGTACGCCGGCGCTCGATCCGGAGACGATGGCCGGCTCCGACCGCATGCGCCTGCACGTGTTCGCCAATGACGACCGGGCGCAAGCCGTGCTCATCGCCGTCTACGACAATCTAGGCAAGGGCGCGTCGGGAGCGGCGGTGCAGAACCTCGACATCATGATCGGCAAATAGCGGGCTCCGGGTCCGGCGTCCGGGGCGTTTGCGACCTTTATCCCCGCCGGCCTTGTTTCCGCCGCCGCAGTACCCATATGTCTGTCAACGCGCCGCCGCCGCGCAAGGCTCCCTCCAGATGTGTTGCGAGGTTTGCGCGAAGCGGCCCGTTGAGATCCGGTCGAGTACTGGGTGACCACGGATGTACTGGCACCTTTTTAATCCCGGTGAACGAGGGAAGCGGGCGGATGCCCGCTTTTTTTGTCCCCGACTGTGGCTCGCAAAGGCCGGAAGGGTACATTTGCTGCATCCGGCGTGTTCTGTATTCGGGGAACATTTGCGGCCTTGCGGCCAATATGCGCCTTGATAAGGCAGCCAATTCGGCGTAACGAAAGAGGATCGTTTCTTTGGGCCAGTCGTGGCTTGCGCGGCGTTATACGCCTTCGACCCGTCATCTTCTTTCCAAATTATCGATATGGATCGCGTCCGCACGCCGCGGGCCGGCAAGCTATGCTTAGGAAATACTGACATGCAGACTGGAACAGTCAAATTCTACAACAGCCAGAAGGGCTTCGGATTCATCCAGCCGGAGGACGGCAGCAAGGACGTTTTCGTTCACGTCACCGCGCTGGAACGCGCTGGCATGAGCGGCCTGGTCGAGGGCCAGAAGATCGGTTTCGAACTGGAAACCGGCCGCGACGGCCGCACTTCCGCGGGTAATCTGCAGGCAGTCTGACGCAGCGCGGCGGCGCGGCGGCGCGATGATCTGTCGATCGGCCGTGGTTGAAACCGGCTGTGCCGCCGTCAGCGTTTTTCGATATCCGGACGTTTTCCGGAGGCCCCGGCGCGACAGCGCCGGCGGCCAGCCGACTGTAATCATGGAAGGAAACAAATGCAGGTTCTTGTCAGAGACAACAATGTCGATCAGGCGCTTCGCGTTTTGAAGAAGAAGATGCAGCGCGAGGGAATGTTTCGCGAGATGAAGGCGCGCCGTTCCTACGAGAAGCCGTCCGAAAAGCGTTCGCGCGAAAAACAGGAAGCCGTGCGCCGCAGCCGCAAGGCTGCCCGCAAGCACGCGCAGCGCGAGGGATTGCTGCCCGGGCCGAAGCGCAAGCCGCGCGTAACGGGGCGTCCCCAGACGAGAGCCTGATGAAGCCGGTCGACAGGCAAACCTTGTTCAAGCCCACAAGGGCCGAATCGAAACAGGCGTCAACCGACATCGCGGCGCGTGAGATGATCGATTCGGAAGCGTCGAAGCGCCGCGAGAAAACGGCGCGCCTCAAGGAAATGCGGCTGGCGCGGGAAGCCGAACAGGCCGGGGCCGATACCCCGCCGGCACGCACGGCCAAAAAAGTCCGGCGCGTCAATCGACGGCCATAGCGCCCGTTCATCCCGCGTAAGATTGCATTGATATCCTGAAACGCGACCCGGTGTTGGGAAACCAACCGACGGCGTCCGCCGGTCCGCAGGTAAATTTCCGCATCAAACCAGACACTTCCGCGAAACCGGCCGGTTTCGACGTGTCCCGCTTATCCACCGCACCCGAACCTCCCCTATGATCACTCCCGCCTGCTCACGGAAGTCTGTCGTGCACACCGGCTGATGGGGAGTGGGACGGTGCCTGCTGGGTAATACAGAGGTGTGTTGCTGGGTGATGAACCCCCACGGCAGGGCGGCATGAAGCGGCGCGCGCAGTCTTGTTTTCCCGGACAAAACGATCCGGGCCGCCGACCGAAGCTGCAAGAACACCGAGCGGGCGGTCCGAGGATCGCTATACCTTTTAGACGTTGCGATGCTTTGACCGCCCGTCTTCCAGTTCTATGAACGATCCGGCCTCAGGGAATGAGGCGCGGCGGCGATAAAACGCGCCCTCACCCATCGATCCGATGCGGCGAGCCGTCGGCCAGCGGCAGCGGGCCGGCCAGACCGCGCCAATGCGCCACCGCGAAGCCAAGCACCACAAGCGCGGTCGCCTGGTGGATCAGCGCCCAGTTCATCGGCACATAGGCGAGCAGCGTGACGATGCCGACGACCGCCTGTGCGGAGACCAGCGCGAACAGCACGCCGGCGCGGCGCGCATGGGTCGAACCGGGCGCGAGCCGCCACAGTTTGACGGCGTGAAAGAGTGCAGCGGCCCAGACCACATAGGCAAAGGTGCGGTGAATGAACTGGACGATGGCGTGATTGTCGAACAGGTTGCGGATGCCGAGCGCGGCGTCCCATTGCGACGCCGGGAAGAAGCCGCCATCCATGGTCGGCCATTCGTTGAAGACGAGGCCGGCATCCAGACCGGCGACCAGCGCGCCGAGATAGATCTGCACCAGCACGATGACCGCAAGGCCGAGCGCCGCCCGGTCCGCCCCGGCTACCGGTTTCGCCTCGCCGGAATGCGGCGCGATCCAGCGCGCCACGGCGACGACCCCGGCAAAGATCAGGCTTGCCAAAGTGAGGTGCACGGCCAGCCGGTACTGGCTAACATCGACGCGCTCCGACAGGCCGGACATCACCATCCACCAGCCGATGAAGCCCTGCAGGCCGCCCAGCGCCAACAGGCCGAGCAACGGCAGCTTCAGCCGGCGGTCGAGGCGCCCGGCCACCCAGAAAAAGGCGAGCGGCAGCGCGAACACCAGGCCGACGCCGCGCGCCAGCAGCCGGTGGCCCCACTCCCACCAGAAGATGAACTTGAACTCGTCGAGCGACATGCCCTTGTTGATCTGCTGGTATTCGGGGATCTGGCGGTATTTTTCCAGTTCCTCCTGCCACTCGGCCTCGCCGATCGGCGGGATGACGCCATGGATCGGCTTCCACTCGGTGATCGAAAGGCCGGAATCGGTCAGCCGCGTCGCGCCGCCGACGACAACCAGCGCCAGCAGCACCAGCAGCACGATGTAGAGCCAGCCGCGAACCTGCGCCCGATGGCGCAGCTCCTGTTCGCGCCGCTGCGCCGAAAACGCCGCCACCGCCTTTTGCGATCCGAATGTTGTTGCCGCCATGTCCCGGTTTCCGTTTCTGAACCCGCAGGAGATATCGCCCGCTCGCGCGGATTGGAAGCGGCCAGATGACGCAGCAGGCCGATTTGCATCGCGCGGCAATTGGCGGCATGAAGCGTGACCTGTCAGGGAGACGTGCGAATGCCGGTCCGGCTCAAGAGTTTCATCGGAATGATCGTACTGGTGGCGCTGGTTGTGATCTACGCGCTGGTCGCGACCACGGTCGCCACCTACCGGTTGGCCGAAAGCCCCTGGTACATCCACCTCGCCTTCTTCGGCTTTTCCGGCGTGCTGTGGGTGCTGCCGGCGATGTTCGTGATCAGTTGGATGGTGCGGCCGCCGCGCAAACGCAGCGAGAAGCAAGACTAGACGGTGACCAGCCGGCGTCCGTAGTTGGCCGCCGGTACGGTAATGCCGGTCAGCATGGTCTGCACATAGCCGACACGCTGATAGTAGCCATTGACCGAAATGCGCGGCAGTGCGTGCATGCGCTCCGCATGGCCGGGCAGCAACACACCGTGGCGGGTGGTGACGGCGGTCGTGAAACCCGCTTCACGCGCCAGTTCCACTTCACGCGCGCCAGCAGCGTTCTGCTTGCCATAGGGAAAGGCGAAATGGCGCGGCCGCTCGCCGAGCCGCTCTTCCAGAATGTCGGCCGACCGCACGCATTCGGAAAGCGCTCGGTCGCGCTCCAGCCGGCGCAACTGGTAGTGATTGACCGTGTGCGCGCCGATCGCCGCCAGCCGGTCGGTCGCCAGCGACGCGATCTCGTCCCAACCCATGAGCTGGGTGCGGCGGTGCTCGTCGCGGTCGATGCCGTAGGTTTCGCTGAGCCGCCGGACGAAGACGCGTTGCGCATCCTCGTCGAGCGCCTGCGTGGCGTGTTCCATCAACACGCAATAACTGTAGTGTTTCTGGCGCACCGAGCGGCAATCCAGCGTCTTTGGCCCGTCCGCGGTCTCGTAGGTTACGGCGTCGTGGTCGTCGACCACCCTTTCCAGCAGTTCCCACCACAGATCAGCGGCGCCGTCGATCAGGCCGGGACAGACATGGATCGTGTAAGGCACATCCAGCGCCCGGAAGACCGGCGCGGCATATTGCAGATTGTCCCGATAGCCATCGTCGAGGGTAACGGCGATGAAATGCTCGTCGCCATGGCCGGCGCTCAGCCTATCGGCTGCCTCGTCCATCGATACGAAAACCACGCCATCGTCGCGCAAACCTTCCAGCAGCCGCTGCAGGAAATCCGGTGTCACGCAAAGATGCGCGTTCAGGCCGCAGCCCGACTGCCTCGGGCTGACGTGGTGCAACATCAGGATCGCTCCGACACCGCCAAGTACCGGACTGAGCAGGCTCGACACACCGGTGTAGCGCGCGCCGATCATGTAGGCCTTGCGAAGGAATGTGGTGAGCGCCGCCATCTGTTTCTTGGTCTTTGTGCTTGTGAGTGCCCGACGAAGCTAAGGAAATTCGAAACTTCGTCATGTTAGGCTAACCGGAAAGGATTGAAACATGGTTGACATTGCTTCCTTTACGGAAAACGCCTCGGGGCTTGGCCTGGGGGTCAACGCGCTGCACTGCGAAGTCCTGCGCGGCCGTGAGCATGCGATGCGCGCGCTCGCCATGTTGCAGGCCGACGCGGTCTATTCTGGCTACCAGCATCCTGTCTTCTTGCGTTCCTGGTTCCTGCACGCTCCGGGCGAACCTGTCTTCGTCGTGCTCAGGGCGGAAGGCATGGGACCGGTCATCCTGCCGCTGGAACGGATTCCCGGCAGTATTCTCGCTTATCCGGGTGGCCGCCACGCCAATGGCAATTTCCCGATTGGCGCGCCGCGCGACGTCGCGGCCATCGCCGCAATGGGCGAGCCGGCAATCGCGGGTTCGCTGCGGGCAGCCGGCCTCGGCGCAAGCGCCATCTCCTTGGAGCGCCAGCTACCGTCGCTTGCCGGTGTCCGCAATCCGTTTGCATTCGCTGGCTCGGCCACCAGCCCGAACCCGGCGCTAGCCCTTTCGCTGGAAGGCGGTTTCGATGAGGTGCTCAAGCGGCACAGCGCCAAGCGGCGCAGGAAGCGTTTCCGCAACCAGGAGCGGCGGCTTGCCGAACACGGCGGCTACCGGTTTGTCGGCCATGTCGGACAGGACGACGTCCCCGCCGTGCTGGACCGCTTCTTCGAACTCAAGGCAAGACGGTTCGAGGAAGCCGGCATCCACGACGTCTTTGCCGGCGAACAGATGCAGGGCTTTTTTTGCAGCCTGTTCCAGGATGGTTGCGAGAACGAACCGCGCAGCCACGAACTGAAGCTTCTGGAAGTCGGCGGCGAAGCGATCGCAATCATCGGCTGCACCATCGTCGATGGCCGCATCACAGTGGAATTCGGCACTTTCGACGCGCAATACGGCGAAATCGGGCCTGGCGACATGCTGTTCTTCCTGGCGATCCGCGAGGCCGCCGAGCGCGGGCTAGAGGTTTTCGATTTCGGTATCGGCGATGAACCCTACAAGCGCGGATGGTGCGAGATCGAAACGCTGCAAAGCGACACCGTGATCCCGCTGGGTCCGGCCGGCCACGTCTTTGCCGCCCGCAAACGCGCGCGCTCGGCGCTGGTCCGCGCGGTCAAGACCAACAAGCTCATCTGGCCGATGGTCAAACGGCTACGCGCGATACGCTCGCCGGCACGCTGAGACGCTCTAGCGCGCCTGGGCGCTGCGGGGATTGGGGTCCTGCGGGTCGGTGTCGATTTGTTCGGCCAGCACCAGCATCAGGTCCTCATAGCCGCTGCCGACGAGGTCGTCGGCCGTCTCGACGATTTCAGGCGCCGACGGGTCGACGACGGAAAGGACGACTTGGGTGCCCTCGCCCGCCAGCCGCTTCAGGCCGGCCGCGTTGGTCGGCCCGCATTCGACGATGACGATGTCGTAGGCCGAGACCAGCGCGTCGAGAATGATCGGCAGCCGGTCGGCCGCACGCATCGCGCGGACCTGATCGGCGGTGCCCGTCGGGATGATATGCGCGTCGGTGACCGTGTCGGGATAGATGACGTCCGAATAGGACGATGATGCACACAGCAGGTCGGTGATACCCGGGCAGTCCGGGTCTTCGATCATCAGTTTTGACGCCGCGCCCGCGCCGGTCAGGTCGATGAGGATGGCGCGCAGATTGTAGTTGGCGAGTGTTCGGACCACGGCGACCGAGGCTGCCGCGCCAACATCGCCTTCCGGCGAAATGATGATCGCCCGGTCGGCGCCGGTGTTGATCAGCGTGTCGACAAGTGCGGCGACGCTGTAGCTTTCATCGCCGGCTTCGTCCTGCTGCGGCGTTTCGGGTTCGGGCTGCACCGCGGCGGCAGGGGCTCTCGGCGCTGGCTCGTCAGTGGCAACCGGCTCCGGCACCGGAGCAGGAACGACCGTTGGCGGTTCTGCGGGTGTCGCGGCCTCCGGTTTCTCGGCCGCCGCCGCGACGGCCGGCGCTGTCACGGCAGCTGCGGCGGGAACGAAGGCGCGGCCGGAAAACAGCTCGCGCACCAGCGTCGCCAGCATCATGACGATGAGCGACACAAAGAAGGTCGCCCCGACCATCGGCACCATGCGGGGAAACGCCGGTTCGGAAGGCACGACGGCACGGGAAATCAAACGCGCGTTGGCCGGCGCATATTGCCCCTCATCGCGCGAGCGGGCTTCGCGGAACCGGACCAGATAGGACTCCAGCAGCGCACGCTGCGCGTCCGCCTCGCGCTCCAGCGCGTTGAGTTCGACCGACCGTTCGCTGGCCGATGCCGACGCCGCCTTGAGTTCGTTCAGGTCGCCATTCAACTCACGCTCGCGCAGCCGCGCTATCTCGGCCTCGTTTTGTAGGCCGATCAGGATTTTGCGCGCCTCGGTCTCGATCTGGCGCGACAAGTCACCGGTCTGCGATCGCAACGCCTGAATGCGTGGATGCCCGGGCAAAAGGGTCGTTGAGAGTTCGGCAATCTCCGCCTTGAGCGCGATCTCGCGTTCACGCAACCGCGCGATCAACGGCGATTCCACAACCTCGGGCAGCGCATCGATCGATGCGCCGCTGTCCAGCGCGACACGCACTGTGCGCGCGCGCGCCTCGGCGCTCGACCGGTCCGCCTTGACCCGCGACAATTCGGACGCCAGCTCCGTCAGTTGCTGGGTTGCCAGAACCTCGTCGTTCTGCCCGATCAGCAGATCGGACGAAGCCCGAAACGCCGCCACTGCGGCCTCGGCCTCGCGCACGCTGTCCTGAAGTTCGCGGATTTCGCCGGCCAGATAGGTCGCGGCCGCACCGGTGTTTTCCAGTTCGGCCCGGCTTTCAAGCGCAAGATAGGCTTCAGCGAGCGCGTTCGCGAAACGCGCGGCGAGTTCCTTGTCGCTCGACCGGAACTCGATGACGATGACGCGCGAGTCGGGGACGGCGAAAACCTCCAGGCGATCGCGAACACTGTCGAGGACCCGCTTTTCGACGGCGATCTCGGCCGGGTCGGAAATCAGGCCGAGCGCGACCAGGCCTGCCTTCAGGCTCGACATCGACAGCGCGTCGTTGAATTCCTCGTTGCGGGCAAGCTCCAGATCCTCTGCTACCTGCATCAACAGATCCGTCGACGTCAGGATTTCGACCTGGCTTGCCACCCCTTCCTGATCGAGCAGCGATGCCTCGCCCGGCTCGGCCTGATTGCGGTCGGGACGCGTAAAGACGGATTCGCTCGTCTCTATGAGTACGCGCGCATCGGATTGGTATTTCGGCGTGACCAGGCTGAGAAGCACGAACACAACGGCCGTCAACAGCAAGGCGCCAAGAAGGATGCGCAGCTTGTCGCGCCAAAGCGCGCCAAACAAGCGCCCAAGATCGATATCAGCGTCCTGCGTCGTGTAGTCCGATCGGGACATTCCTGGCTCCGCACTCATAACAACGCCAACAAAGTAAACGGGTATGGTTTCTTTAGGGTAAACCGCCATCCCGGCTGGTTTTCGGCAAATTCCCGCCCGCAAGAACACAATGGTGGAATTCGTTCACGGCGCTTTACCGCGCATTAACCCTAACAGACCGATAACAGTGCCGCCGGCCCGAGCGCCGGATGGAATTAGGGATACTTCATGAACCGGTCTTCGCGCAGGCGATTGTCTTTTGCAGCAAGTGCGCTGGCGCTTGCCCTTGCTGCCGGCTGCACCGGATACCGCCCGGCCCCGGCCGCATTTCACGAGGCAATCAACAAGCCCTATTTGCTTGATGCGGGCGACCAGATACGCGTGACCGTGTTCGATCAGGAGGACCTGTCGAACACCTATGCGGTTGGCAAATCCGGTTACATCGCCTTCCCGCTGGTCGGATCCGTGCCGGCGCGCGGTCGCACGGTTCAGCAATTGGAGGAGATCCTCGCCAGCCAGTTGCGCAACGGTTTCTTGCGCAATCCCGACGTCTCCGTCGAGATCGAGGCCTACCGTTCGATCTACATCATGGGTGAGGTCGGCGCCGCCGGACAATACGCCTATACGCCGGGCATGACCGTACAGAACGCGATCGCCGCCGCGGGTGGATTTTCTGCGCGTGCCAACCAGGCCAATGTCGACATCACACGCCAGATCAACGGACAGGTGATGACCGGGCGGGTTCTGATCAGCGATCCGTTGCTGCCGGGAGACACCGTCTTTGTGCGCGAGCGCCTGTTCTGAGATGCTGACCGACGAGACCGATGCCGGACCAAGACAGCCTACGCATTATCCATGTGCTCCGGGCGCCGATGGGCGGATTGTTTCGCCACGTGCACGACATGGCAATCGCTCACCAGGCTCTGGGCCACAAGGTCGGCGTGGTCTGCGATATCGCGGGGGCGGACGGCTACAACGAAACGATGGTTCGCGAGTTGGAGCAGCAGCTTGCGCTCGGCGTCAAACGAATACCAATGCAACGGGAGGTTGGTCCGCGCGACTTGCTTGGCGCGCGCAAGCTTCTGAAATGCTTCAATGAATTGCAACCGGATGTCCTGCACGGGCATGGCGCGAAGGGTGGCGTTTTCGCCCGCGCGGCCGGTTCACTTGTACGGGCAGACAGGTCTCGCGTAGCCCGTCTCTATTCGCCGCATGGCGGCAGTCTGCACTACGACCCGGGCTCGACCGCTGGCCGGATCTACTTCCGGGTCGAGCGGATGCTGGAACGGGTCACCGACTGCATCCTCTTCGTCGCCGACTACGAACAGCGCACCTATGCCGGCAAGATCGGCGAGCCGCGCTGCCGGTGGATTATCAATCACAACGGACTTTGCGACGAGGAATTCCAGCCGGTAGAGCCGTTGCCGGATGCCGCGGACTTCCTGTTTCTCGGCGAATTGCGGATGCTGAAAGGGCCGGACCTTTTCGTGCGGGCGGTTGCCACGCTGCGCAGCGAGAGCGAGCGCGACACGCGCGCCGTCATTGTCGGCGACGGCCCGGACCGCGAGGCAATCCGCGCGCTGGCCGACGAACTCGGTCTCGGGGGGGCGGTGACGTTTCACTCGCCCATGCCCGCACGTCGCGCCTTCGCGCTGGCACGCACATTCGTCATGCCGTCGCGTGCCGAGGCCCTGCCCTACACGGTTCTGGAAGCGCTGGGTGCCGGACTTCCGGTCATTGCAACCGATGTCGGCGGGATTCCCGAAATCTTCGGCCCGCAAAGCCGGGCACTCGCTAAGCCCGAAGTCGACAGTCTTGCGGACATGATGCGGATGGCAATCAGCGACGCCGAAGGCTTGCGCCGACTGATGCCCGACGGCGAGGCGATGCGACAGCGTTTCTCGGCCGCCGCGATGGCCGAACGCGCACTCGACGCCTATCGCAAAGCATTAACCACTACAGACAACTGACCTGCTTTCGCAGCGTCAATAATCAAGCGTTTTTTAGTTCATTGCCCATATGGTGCGCAGCATGGGGAGCACCGGTGCAAGATGAACAAGATAGATCCGCACTTACGCTATTCGACCGATAAGGTCCGCAACTACGCCGACGGGCTTAATCCAACCGCCCATGAAGGGACGCTTGGCGACCTGGTCGAGCGGATTGCGGCAGAATACAAGCCTAACCGCATTTCCCCGATCATGGTCAGCGGGCTACTGCGTCTGGGCGAATTTCTCGGTCTGGCGTCAATCGCGATCGCCGCCATGTTCTCCTATCTCGGGACGGTCCCATCATGGCACTACCCGATTGCCATCGCCGGCGGCTCCGCATTGTTCGTCCTTCTCGCCGAGATGCTTGACGGATACCAGATGCGGGCGTTGCGGCGGCCGCTGCAGTGGTTTCCGCGCATTGCGCTGGTTTGGGCCGGCACCTTTGCGATCATGGCGCTGACGGCATTTCTCCTGAAATTATCCGAGGATTTCAGCCGCTTCTGGTCAGGTTCGTGGTTCATCGGCGGGTTGGTGTTTCTGCTGGCAACCCGTTTCCTGCTTTCGCTGCGTATCCGCCGGTGGACCAAGAATGGAACAATGGAGCGTCGGGCGGTGATCGTGGGCGGCGGCAAGCCGGCAGAAAAGCTCATCCGCGACCTTGAGCGGCAACACGACAGCGATATCCGCATTTGCGGAATCTTCGATGATCGCGACGACGAGCGTTCGCCGCCGGTCGTTGCCGGTTACCCGAAACTCGGCAACATCGCCGATCTTGTGGTGTTCACGCGCCACTCGAGTATCGACATGTTCATCGTCTGCCTGCCGTTCGATGCCGAGGATCGCGTGCTCGCAATGCTGAAACGGCTTTGGGTCTTGCCGGTCGACATCCGCCTGTCGGCGCACTCCAACAAGCTGCGCTTCCGGCCTCGCACCTACTCCTATGTCGGTTCCGTACCGATGCTCGATATTTTCGACAAGCCGATCCGCGACTGGGATTCGGTGGTCAAACGCCTCTTCGATATCTGCTTTTCGCTGTTCGGCATCGTGGTATTCGCGCCGGTCATGGCGGCGACCGCGATCGCCATCCGGCTCGATAGCAAGGGGCCGGTGCTGTTCAAGCAAAAGCGGCACGGCTTCAACAACGAGATGATCGAGGTGTTCAAGTTCCGCTCGATGTATGTCGAGCAGTGCGACCCGACGGCACGCAATGCCGTGACCAGGAATGATCCGCGAGTGACCAAGGTTGGCCGATTGATCCGCAAGACTTCGCTCGACGAATTGCCACAATTCTTCAACGTGTTGCGCGGCGAACTGTCGCTGGTCGGGCCGCGCCCGCACGCCGTGTCCGCGCAGTCCCAGGACCGCCTTTACGGCGACGTTGTGGACGGCTATTTCGCGCGCCACCGGGTCAAGCCGGGTGTCACCGGTTGGGCCCAGATCAATGGCTGGCGCGGCGAGATCGACAACGACGACAAGATCCGCAAGCGCACCGAGTACGATCTGTACTATATTGAGAACTGGTCGATCTGGTTCGACCTGAAGATACTGTTCTTGACGCCGATCCGGCTGCTCAACACGGATAACGCCTATTGACCGCGACGACCGCCAGCCTTGACGTTGCCGCCAGCCGCAAGCTGATCTCGCTTGTCCGTGGCTGTGCGTTGTGGTTCGGCGTTTTCCTGAGCGGCTTCGTCCTGGCCGAACCGGCACCCTACGAAATCTACATGGCCGCACTGATCGGCATTTGGGTGGTCTTCGGCCTGGTTGTGCCGCGCAGCGCTGTCTTTGTGCTGCTCCTGCTGGCCGGGTTCAATCTCGGCGGTGTCATCTCGATGTTCCAGATGACCGACTGGGGCGATGCGCCGCTCTACCTTGCAGTCTCGATGTTCCTCGGGCTGACAGCCGTCTTTCTCGCCGCCGTGATCGCGACGGACGACCGCAACCTTCGTCTGGTTTTCGGCGGCTGGACCGCAGCGGCGACGCTCACCGGCTTGCTTGGAATCGCCGGCTATCTGAGCCTTCTGCCGGGCTCTGAGCAGTTCACATTGCACGGTCGTGCCCGTGGTGTTTTCGAAGATCCGAATGTGTTTGCGCCCTATCTCGTTCTTCCCGCGATTTACAGTCTGCACCGCTTGCTGACCGACCGCGCCGCACGTCTTGCCGGTCCGGCGACCGCGCTCGCGGTTCTGTCATTGGCGATTTTCCTGTCGTTCTCGCGCGGCGGGTGGGCGCTGATGGCGGCATGCGTGGCCATGCTGGTTTTTACCGTCGCGCTGTCGAACCGGTCGGGACGTTTCCGGCTGCGGCTGTTGTTGCTCGCAACCCTGACCCTAGCGACCTTGGCCGCCGGCTTGGCGATCGCCCTGCAGTTCGAAACGGTGCGCGATCTGTTCGTCGAACGCGCGCAGTTGGTGCAGGACTACGACGCGGGTCGCTACGGACGCTTCGGCCGGCATTGGTTTGGATTGCTTTCCGCCATGGAGCATCCGCTCGGCATCGGGCCGCTGGAGTTCGGCAAGACCTATGGCGAAGACACGCACAACATCTGGCTGAAAGCGCTGTTCGACTATTCCTGGCTGGGCTTTGCGGCCTACCTGACGTTGGTAGTGGCGACGATCGCCGGTGGCCTGCGCATCCTGTTTCGCAAACGCCCTTGGCAGGCCTTTCTGCAATGCGCATTTGTCGTGTTTGTCGGCCACGTGGCACTCGGCATGATCATCGACACCGATCACTGGCGACATTTCTATGTTCTGCTCGGGATCGTTTGGGGCTGTATCGCACTGGAGGCGCAGACGGCGCGCGAGCCGAAAGCGCCAGCCCGCGCGGCATCGCAGTCCGCTGTTGTGCAGAGCGCGCCCTGATCCGCCGAAAATCACTTGTACTGATTGGTCGCGGCGACTATAGCTTGCCGCGGTTCGGAGCGTAGCGCAGCCCGGTAGCGCACTTGACTGGGGGTCAAGGGGTCGTGGGTTCGAATCCCGCCGCTCCGACCAATTCCTTCCATCGCAGGTTATGCACAGGCAAGGCGACGTTGTGGACTTCGGGGACAACGTCGATGTCGCTGTCGACACGCGAATAACACCGTTCAATACTATCTTTACTGTCGCTCTGAACCGGGAACTGCCCGCCAAGCGGATGATCGGATCAGGTTCAAGGGACAGCCCATGCGGTAAGTGGTCGGTGGCTCGTTCGCGGGAAAGCCGGTGACGGACCGAGGCACATGGGAGCATCCGATGCGGTACGTGACGCGGATGGTGCATCCGGTAGACCGGCGAACGGCGGATTATACCGAAACGTCGGCGTGGCTTGCGGGTTTCACGACCTTCTGGTTGCGGGTGAGGATGGCTCTCTGAGGATGTCCAAGCCAAAACATCGGGCGGAGTTTCCTGCCCAGTGCCGGCGCGGTGCCTCCGGGCGGTGCGTTGAACAGGCAGGGTGTTTCGTCAAGATGCAGGGAGGCGGCGGCGCAAGCCACCGCCTTCTCTGTTTGTGCAGTGCACTTTGACGGAATGCTTCCGGCTCAACGCGCCTGATCGAGAAGCCGCTTGCACTCCAGCAGATCGAAGAGTGTTTCCTGTAACAATGCGCGGTTTTCCCGCGTTATCGGCTGCGCACCATTCGTATCGTCGGCATCCTCGCCCGAATGACCCAGTCCGAAAATGCCCCGGCTGCGCGCCTTCGGTTCGCCAACCAGAACATTACCGTCGGCTTCCAGGGCAATCTGCGCGGCCCCTGCGCTTGCGGCCTCGGAGGCCCGCGCCAGCTCGGCGTTCTTGCGCGCCATCTCTTCAAAGGCCGTCATGTCGCCGGAACCGATAGCGACCGCGAACTGCACCCCGTTTTCCCGGAGCAGCTTCTGTACGCCCTTGATCGTATAGCCTTCCTCGTAGAGCAGGTGCTTGACGCCGCGCAGCATGTCGACATCCGTTGGCCGGTAATACCGGCGACCGCCGCCTCGCTTCATCGGCTTGATTTGCGAGAAGCGGGTCTCCCAAAATCTCAATACATGCTGTGGCAAATCCAGTTCGTCAGCGACTTCGCTGATCGTTCGAAATGCGTCGGGGCCTTTTTCCATCTGGTTACCGTTTCGTCAACCGAATCGAAACAAACGCTACATGGTGTTCATTATACAGGCCAGAACCCCGAAAACCCGTCGCAAGTTTCCGGTAAGGCACGCGTCCACAGAATCGTCTGATTAGCCGTCGGACGACGGTTCCTTGCTGCCACCCTGGCGTTGAACATGCGCATCGGCGATCTTCTGCTTCAGCACGTTCGACGCCTTGAAGGTCATGACGCGGCGCGGCGAAATCGGAACTTCCTCGCCGGTCTTTGGGTTGCGGCCAATGCGCTCTGCCTTGTCGCGCACCTGGAAGGTGGCGAATGACGACAGCTTCACGGACTCGCCGCGAACCACCGCATCACAAATCTCATCGATGATCATCTCAACCAGTGCCGCCGACTCGCTGCGCGAAAGCCCTACCTTTCGATACACCGCTTCAGCCAGATCCGCACGCGTTAGCGTTTTGCCTCCCATGGTGATCCGGCTTCCCTCAACGCACTGATTAACAACAGAAAGCTACCGTGTGACCCGCGCCGGGTCAAGCAATGCGAGCAACAATGGCCGTTTTTACCATCTGAGAAGGACCGCGCCCCAGGTAAATCCGCCGCCCATCGCCTCCAGCAAAATCAAATCCCCGCTCTTGATGCGGCCGTCCTCGACCGCAACCGAAAGCGCCAGGGGAACCGAAGCCGCCGAGGTGTTGCCGTGCCGGTCGACGGTCATAACGACCTTGTCCCCGGGAATGCCGAGCTTTCGGGCCGACGCATCGATGATCCTCCGGTTGGCCTGGTGCGGCACGAACCAGTCGATCTGGTCCGATGTGATGCCGGCAACCGAAAAGGAATCCTCAATGACATCGGTGATCATGCCGACTGCATGCTTGAAGACCTCCCTGCCCTGCATGCGCAGATGCCCGACCGTTTGCGTGCTCGATGGTCCGCCGTCGACATAGAGCTTCTCGCGATGATCGCCGTCAGAACGCAGCTTGGCCGCCAGAATACCTGTGTCAGACGTCAGTCCGACGCCTTCAACCGCCTCCAGCACAACCGCCCCGGCACCGTCGCCGAACAGCACGCACGTCGTGCGGTCGGTCCAGTCGAGGATACGGGAGAACGTCTCGGCGCCGATGACCAACACGCGGCGCGCCATACCGCCGCGAATATAAAGATCGGCGGTCGTGATCGCGTAAATGAAACCGGTGCACACCGCCTGGACATCGAACGCAGCGCCATGGTGCATGCCGAGCCGATGCTGGATTTCCACCGCGGTCGCCGGGAACGTGTTGTTGGGCGTTGACGTCGCGAGCACAATCAGGTCGATGTCGGCAGGCGTGAGCCCGGCGGAGTCCAGCGCATTGCGCGCAGCCGCTTCGCCCAGCGATGCTGTCGTTTCGTTCTCGTTGGCGATGTAGCGCTGACGGATACCGGTCCGCTGAACGATCCATTCGTCGGAAGTTTCGACGATTGTCTCGAATTCCGCATTCGACATCGCCCGCTCGGGCAATGCACGTCCGATTCCCCTTACGGCGGATCTGATCATTTTTTTTGTCCTGCACGTGCAACTGGCTGGCCTGCCTCCGCGTGCTGCGCCGAGCGGCGGCCGTGAAAGTATCTCAGGTCGGTGTCGATTTTCGAAAGAAGGCTGTTGCGAACCATGTCGTAGCCAACATCGACGGCGGCGGAAAAACCCTCCGCGTCGGTGCCCCCGTGGCTTTTGATGACGATCCCGTTGAGGCCGAGGAACACCCCACCATTGACCTTGCGCGGATCCATCTTGTCGCGCAGGCGATTGAAGGCGCCGCGCGCCAGAAGATATCCGATCCGCGCCGTCAGCGTGCGGCCCATCGCGGCGCGAAGGTACTCGGCAATCTGCCGGGCGGTCCCTTCGGCCGTTTTCAAGGCGATATTGCCGGAGAAGCCTTCGGTCACGACGACGTCGACCGTGCCCTTGCCGAGATCGTCGCCTTCGACAAATCCGCGATAGTCGAGCGTCGAGAGGCCGGCCTGACGCAGCAGGCGGCCCGCTTCCTTGACTTCTTCCTGGCCCTTGATTTCCTCGACGCCGACATTCAGCAGGCCGACGGTCGGTTTCTTTACCTCAATCAATGCGCGCGCCATCGCCGCGCCCATTACAGAAAAATCGACAAGCTGCTGGGCGTCCGCGCCAATGGTCGCGCCCACATCGAGCACAATGCTTTCGCCGCGCAGCGTCGGCCAGATCGCAGCGATCGCGGGCCGCTCGATGTCCGCCATCGTGCGCAGGCAGAATTTCGACATCGCCATCAGCGCGCCGGTGTTGCCAGCCGACACGCAGACATCCGCGGCCCCGGTCTTGACCGCCTCGATCGACTTCCACATGGACGATTTCCAGCGCCCGTGGCGCAATGCCTGGCTCGGCTTGTCGTCCATCTTCACGGCAATATCGCAATGCACGAAATCAGAGGCGGCGCGCAACGCAGGGTGCCGGTCGAGATGCGGCAGAACCATGTCTTCCTGGCCGAAGATTGCAAACCGCAGATCGGGGTGGCGCTCCAGCGACGTGGCGGCGCCCGGAATGACAACGGCCGGTCCGAAATCCCCGCCCATCGCATCAATCGATACCGTTATCACTCGAGCCTGTTCCCGTCGTTTTCTGGTTTCGGCGTCACCTGCGGCGGGCAGAACATAGCCATTTTGCCGGTGGTCACAACCGATTATTTAGCCGGAACCGGCCTATCAGAGCTTGTCGCGCAGCGCCGCGAGGCCGGCAAACGGGTTCGCCCTGCCGTCACCATCCTCGTTGTCGCTTTCGATATCGAGGGCGGCACCCTCGGCGCGGGGATAGGGGTCGATCTCCAGTTCGAAGAACTCCTCTGCCACAGCGCCGGCGTCTAGCACGCCACCCACAAAAGTCTCCGGGGCATCGGGACCGTCCGGATCGACAAGAAGTGCGCCATCGTCGTCAAGCGGGCGCTCCAATGACGATCCCTCCGGTAGAAACACCGCATCGACAGTCGTTTCAATCACAGTCTCGATCGGTGCAAGCGTGACCACGCATTGCTGCGTGATCCGTGCCGTCAGGCTTCCGGCAACTTTCACGCCGTCCTTGCGCCAGCGCTTCAACACCAGATCGGCATGAAACGCCGCGGCCTGCGACAGACCGTGCGCCTCAGCCAGCGCCGTCCGTTCGGCTTCATCGGCATCGATGCGCAAGTCGAACCCGTTTGTCGGCAAAACCGAGACGGTAACCGGCCTGGAAACCGGGCTTTTGCGATTCTTGTCCATCGCCATCACCGTTCCCCCGCAAACGCCGCCGGAAACGAAAGCTTGCCCGCCAGAATGTCGGCATCGGTCTGGCTGGCAAAGTGGTCGCGGACGCGCAGCGCATAGGAGGCGATTTCGCCTGCGGCGACCGCATTCGCATCATGCGCCGCGATATTGCGCGAGACCGTCTCGGCGAATGCACTGGAATCGTTGTCATCGAGCGCCTGCCAGTAGTTGCCCATGCGGCCGTAAAACATGCGCGCCAGTTTCTTCATCCGCTTCGGAACGCCGGGATCGCCAACGCCCAGTTCGCGAATCGAATGGTCGACATCGCGAAAAAACTGGTCGAGCACGTCCTGGGAAAGCCCGGAAAGCGCGTCTTCGCCTTCTCGCGTGCGGTGCAAGAAAAGAATCATGTGCAGAGATATGCTCTCGTAGCGGCCAATCGGCGTATCCGGAATTCCCCAGTCGCTGAACAAGACCGGCTGCCGCGCCGCGTCGGTAATCGCGGCGTGTACAGAGTCGACGATTTGGCGGTTACGGTTTTTCGGCGTCCGCCGAAACAGTGACATAATCATTGTGCACACGCATTTTTCATCGATAATCGCGCTCGCCCGGTCACCTTGCAACCAATCGAAAGCCGGGGTACCGAGCCAAGGGTGACAAGGCCAGTGCCTTGCAGATAACGGAGATGAGGGTGACGCCCAACAAAATCAAGAAAACTCTGCGTCCGGCGGTCGCTGTTTCGCTTGCCTTGTCGATTGCGGCCCTGTCAGGTTGCTCGGCAGTCGGCGCTCTCGACACGAAGGAAGTCTACAAGCAGGGCTATGTGATCGACGAGCAGACCCTGCAGCTTGTACCGCCCGGTTCAAGCCGCGAGCAGGTGTTGCTGGCGCTCGGCACACCCACCACGACCGAGGATTTCGATACCGAGGTGTTCTACTACATCTCGCAGACGCGACAACGCAACGCCGCGTTCCTGAAAACCCGCCTCGTGGACCAGCGTATCCTGGCGGTTTATTTCGACGATGAAAACACCGTCCAGCGCATCGCCGACTACGGGCTGAGAGACGGGCGCGTGTTCGACTTCATCACGCGAACCACACCGACGGGCGGCAAGGACCAGACCTTCCTGGCGCAGGTCTTCAGCGGCACGGTGAACGCCGGACCCGGACGTATCCTCGGGCGCTGACGACGCCGGCGCGTCCAACGGCGCTTGCTGCCAGCGTGCCGGCAGGATCGATCAGGCAGACAGAAAAAACCCGCGGTGTTGCCACCGCGGGTTTTCGTTTCGATATCGCGCAGCGATCAGTGCGCCAGCACGGCCAACAGCAGCAGCGCGACAATATTGGTGATCTTGATCGCCGGGTTCACGGCCGGTCCAGCCGTGTCCTTGTAGGGATCGCCCACCGTGTCACCGGTGACCGATGCCTTGTGCGCTTCCGATCCCTTTTCGTGCTTGACGCCGTCCTTATCGACAAAGCCGTCCTCGAAGGACTTCTTGGCGTTGTCCCAAGCACCGCCGCCCGACGTCATCGAGATGGCGACGAACAGACCGTTGACGATCACGCCGAGCAGCATTGCGCCGACAGCGGCAAACGCCGACGCCTTGGAGCCGGAGATCAGCAGGACGCCGAAGTAAACGACGAGCGGCGCCAGGACTGGCAGCAGCGACGGGATGATCATCTCGCGAATGGCCGCACGGGTCAGCATGTCGACAGCGCGGGCATAGTCCGGACGGTCCTTGCCTTCCATGATGCCGGGCTTCTCGCGGAACTGACGGCGGACCTCCTCGACGACCGCGCCACCGGCACGGCCGACAGCGGTCATCGCGATGCCGCCGAACAGATACGGGATCAGACCGCCGAAGATCAGGCCGGCCACCACATACGGGTTCGACAGCGAGAAGGAGATGTCTTCCATGCCGGCGAAGTAGCTGTAGGTGTCGGAGTTGGCGGCGAAGTAAGCCAGGTCGTTCGAGTAGGCGGCAAACAGCACCAGCGCGCCAAGACCGGCCGAACCGATCGCGTAGCCTTTGGTGACGGCCTTGGTCGTGTTGCCGACAGCGTCCAGCGCGTCCGTCGACTTGCGGACTTCCGGATCGAGACCCGCCATCTCTGCAATGCCGCCGGCATTGTCGGTAACCGGGCCGAAGGCGTCCAGCGCGACGATCATGCCGGCGAGACCAAGCATGGCGGTAACCGCGATACCGGTTCCAAACAGACCGGCGAGTTGGTAGGTGCTGATAATACCCGCGACGATCACGATTGCCGGCAGCGCCGTCGATTCAAGCGAGATCGCGAGACCCTGAATGACATTGGTGCCATGACCGGTAACCGACGCCTGGCTGATCGAGTTGACCGGACGCTTGTTTGTGCCGGTGTAGTATTCGGTGATGATCACGATCAGGCCGGTGACAATCAGACCGACAATGCCGCAGATGAACAGGTTCCAGCCGGTGATTGACTGACCGTCGACCACGCCGATTTCGCCCCAGCCGATGGTCAGCGACGTCGCCGCGCCAAGACCGATGATCGACAACACGCCGGTGGCGATCAGACCCTTGTAGAGCGCACCCATGATCGAACCATTGGTGCCGAGACGCACAAAGAACGTACCGGCGATCGAGGTAACCAGGCAGGCGGCGCCGATGGCCAGCGGGTAAAGCATAACAGTCGCAAGAACACCCGTGCCGGCAAAGAAGATCGCGCCGAGAACCATCGTCGCGACCACGGTCACGGCGTAGGTCTCGAACAGGTCGGCGGCCATGCCGGCGCAGTCGCCGACATTGTCGCCGACATTGTCGGCGATGGTTGCCGGGTTGCGCGGGTCGTCTTCGGGAATGCCAGCCTCGACTTTACCGACAAGGTCGCCGCCGACATCCGCACCCTTGGTGAAGATACCGCCGCCGAGACGTGCGAAGATCGAAATCAGCGATGCGCCGAAGCCGAGCGCCACCAGGGCGTCGATAACAGTGCGGTCGGACGGATCCATGCCGAGCACCGTGGTCAGATAGTAGTAGTAGACGGAGACGCCGAGCAGCGCGAGACCCGCCACCAGCATGCCGGTGATGGCGCCCGATTTGAATGCGATCTCAAGACCGGCACTCAGGCTGTGGGATGCGGCCTGCGCCGTGCGTACATTGGCGCGCACCGAAACGAACATGCCGATATAGCCGGCCACGCCCGAAAGCACCGCGCCGATCGCGAAGCCGATCGCGGCGGCCCAGGACAGAAGCAGCCAGGCAATGATGAACACCACAACGCCGACGATCGCGATCGTCGTGTACTGGCGGTTAAGATAAGCTTGCGCTCCTTCGCGGATCGCGCCCGCGATTTCCTGCATGCGTGCGTTGCCCTGGTCAGCCGCCAGGACGGACTGCGTGGCCCAGACCGCATACACGACCGACAGCAGGCCGCATGCGATGACTGCAAGAAGTACCATTATGAATTCCCTCGGTTGGCAGGCCCGAAACTCCTCCCGGCCCTGAAGACGTGTCGAGCGCGCCCGCGGCGCGCTCGATCCGGCGATTAAGTAGTTTAAGCGCCAAGCCGAGGTCAAGGCGACTAAGGTCCTGTTAACCGGCTTATCGCCACGAAAGGCGCAATTGCCGCCGTTGGGTCACTCGCCCGGTTGCGCGACCGCCCCACGGCGCGACGAAAAGGCCAAAAGACCGAGCAGGACGAGGCAGAAGGCCACCACCGGGAACACCGTCCAGTTCAACATGTTCCAGCCGAAGGTGTTGAGCGTGAAACCGGCCATCAGCGAGGCAAAGGCAACCGTGGAAAACAGCAGGAAGTCGTGTACGCCCTGCACCTTGTTCTTCTCGCTCAGGCGATAGGTCTCGGCCAGCATGGCCGTCGAGCCGATGAAACCGAAATTCCAGCCAACGCCGAGCAGAACCAGGGCGGCCCAAAACTGCCACAGCGCGATGCCGGACAACGCCACAATGGCACAGCCGACCAGCATGATCATGCCGATGGCGACGATCCGCTCCTTGCCGAAACGGGCGATCAGTTGCCCCGTTACGAAACTTGGCGCGAACATTGCCATCACATGGAAGGAGATGCCGAGCGCCGCATCGTCGGTCGAAAAACCGCAGGCTACCATCGCCAGCGGCGCGCCGGTCATGACAAAACTCATCAGCGCATAGGACCCGACGCCGCAGGCGAATGCGACCAGAAAACGCGGCTGCAGCAGTATTTCGGACAACGGACGGGCCGGCTCCGACGACGTCTCCTGGTGGGTCGGTTGATCACGGGCAATGTGCAATGTCGACAGCACGATAATGCCGAGCAGACCGAGCCCGATCGCCGACACGAAGGCGCCGGCAAACATCACCGGCTCGAACAGATCGCTGGTCCACATGACGATTTGCGGACCGATGACGGCGGCAAACACGCCGCCGCCGAGAACCCAGGATATCGCCTTGGCGCGAAAGTGCGGCGGCGCATTGTCCGCTGCGGCGAAACGATACTGCTGCACAAAGGCACCGCCGGTACCGATGACGACCAGTCCAAAGGCAAAGAGCCAGAAATTGAACGTGAACAAAGCGGCGGCGGCAATCGCGGCACCAAGCGACGACAGCATGGCACCTGTCATGAATCCGTTGCGGCGGCCAACTGCGCGCATCAGCATGGCGGCCGGGAGGGCGCCGATCGCGACGCCGATATTGAAGCCGGTGACAGGCGCGGTGGCGAGCGCCTTGTCGGCGCCAAGCAGGTAGTGACCGGCCAAGCCGCCAAGCGTAATGGAAATTGGTGCTACCGAACCGACAATGGCCTGAGACACCGACAGCGTGACTGCGGCTCGCCGCGCGGACGCTTCGTTGATCGCCTGCCCTGTGCTCATGCCTTGCCGCGTCCCTTACCCGTTCCGGATCGTCTTTGCCACACGGTCGAGGACGGCGTTGACAAGCCTTGGTTCCTCACCATCTTCGTAAAACGCCCGGGCGATATCGACATATTCGGATATCACCACCGCCGGGGGCAAATCGCCGGCGCGCGTCAGTTCGTAAGCCCCGGCCCGCAGGATTGCGCGCAACGTCGAATCCAGGCGCGAAAGCGGCCAGTCGTCGGTCAGCGCATCGCGCACGATCGGGTCCAGCCGCTTCTGCTGGCCGACAACACCCGACAGAACGGAGCGGAACCAGGCCGCATCGGCCTCGCGGTACTGTTCGCCGTCGATTTCCTTGCCCAGCCGATAGGTCTCGTATTCGGCTGCCGTCTCCAGCACGCCGCTACCGGCGACATCCATCTGGTAGAGCGCCTGGACCGCGGCAAGCCGGGCCGCGCCGCGCTTGTTTGCGGGTTTCTGCGGCTTCTTCTGGGTTGCAGGGTTAGTCATCGGCACCCAGCTTCGTCCGCAGGGCGATCATCGTCAGCGCCGCGCGTGCGGCATCGCCTCCCTTGTCCTTGCGGTCAGCGCGCGCGCGCACCCAGGCCTGGTCTTCGTCCTCGACGGTCAGGATGCCATTGCCGATGGCCGCGCCCTCGTTGACAGCAAGGTCCGTCAGGCCGCGCGAGGATTCGTTGGCGACAATCTCGAAATGATAGGTTTCACCGCGGATGACCGCGCCGAGCGCAATATAGCCGTCGTAATTCACAGCGCCGTCGAGCGCCATGGAGATCGCCGCCGGCACCTCAAGCGCGCCGGGAACGGTCACGACGTCGCACGTCGCGCCGGCATCGGCAAGTGCCTTCTTGGCGCCCTCAAGAAGCGCATCTGCGAGATCATCGTAAAACCGTGCTTCCACGATCAACAGATGCGGTGACTCTTCGGCCATTTGCGGTCCACTCCAAAGCTGCGTCTTCGTGGCGTGGCCTACGCCTCTTTGCCCGAAGCCGCAAGGCGTTTGCGGTCGCAAGGGCGGCAAGACCTGCACCGCTGCCGGCCGTCCCCGCTAACATGAAATGCGCGGTGGCCCTAGCGGGTATCCCCGAATGCGGCAACATAGCGCTCGACATAGCGAGCGACCTGATCGATTTCGAGGTTCACCGCGTCGCCCTCGTGGCGGTCGCTCCAGGTGGTGACTTCCAGCGAATGACGGATCAGCAACACGTCGAAACGATCACCCTCGACGCCATTGACCGTCAACGATGTGCCATCGAGCGTGACCGATCCCTTGGGCACGATGTACCGCGACAAATCGGCGGGTGCCTCAAGTACGAAACGAACCGCCTCGCCCTCCCCCTCGCGCGACACGATGACTGCCTTTCCATCGACATGGCCGGACACCATGTGACCGCCGAATTCGTCGCCGGCCTTCATGGCGCGTTCCAGATTGATGCGCGTGCCTTTTTTCCAGCCAGACGCCGTCGTCAGGCGCAGCGCTTCCTCCCACGCTTCGACTTCGAACCAAGAGCTGTTGGAACCGGTCTCGGCCTTTTCGACCACCGTCAGGCACACGCCGGCACAAGCGATCGAGGCCCCGATGTCGATCGTCTGCGGATCATAGGCCGTCTCGATCCGCAGCCGCCTGCCTTCGTCGCGTTCCGAAACGTCGGCGACAGCGCCGACATCAGTCACAATGCCAGTAAACATCAGTCCCTCCGGCGAAACTCATAACAGCGGTCGCCGCCGAAGTTCCAGACTGCGGCTTCGTCGTACCTGCCCAGCAGCGTCGACCGCGTAAACGGTGCGGCTATCCCGTTGGCGCCGACGACGACATCGCTTTCAAACAGCACTACCGTATCGGCAAGGTCTTCGTCGAGGAATGACCGCGCGACCGCTGCGCCACCCTCGACCAGCAGTCGGGTGATGCCCCGCGAGGCGAGATCTTCAAGAAGCTCGGGCAGCGCGATGCACCCATCGTATTCCTCGCAGGCGATCATTTGAACGCCGGTGCCGGCTAGGGCTTGTGCGGCAGTACCCTCCGGCTCAACAGTGGCAACCGCGAGCGGCGCTGCTCCGATCGACTGAACAAGGCGCGACGACAACGGCAGCCTTGCGTGGCTGTCGAGCACCACACGCAGCGGCGAACGACTGTCGAGCCCCGGCAGGCGGCAGGTCAGTTCGGGATTGTCCTCGATCGCGGTACCGATACCGACAAGGATCGCATCGTGTTCGGCGCGCAGCACATGGCTTTGCGCGCGCGCCTCGTCACCTGTGATCGGCACTTGCCCCGCAGCCGCGCGGCCAATCATCCCATCAGCTGAAACAGCCAGCTTCAGAGTCACTTGGCAGCGTTTCTTGAAAGATCGCGTGAGATAGCCGCTCAGCACCGAAAGCCCCATGTCGGGCAGCGCGCCTTGCACCACTTCGATTCCGCCGGCGCGCAGGATTTCAAAGCCGCGACCAGACACCCGGTCATCCGGATCGGTCAGTGCAACGACCACCCGCGCAATGCCGGCGGCAACCAGCGCGTCGGCACAGGGCGGGGTGCGGCCATGGTGCGCGCATGGTTCAAGCGACACATAGGCGGTCGCGCCGCGGGCCAGGTCGCCTGCCTCGGCAAGGGCGATCGGTTCGGCATGCGGCCGGCCGCCGCGTGCCGTGATGCCGCGCCCGACGATGAAAGGCCCCTGCCCGTCGTCGCGGACGATCAGCGTACCGACTGATGGATTGGTGCCGGTCAGTCCGAGTTGACGGCGCGAATAACGGATACAGGCCGCCATGAAGCGGCGATCGGTTTCCGTGATATTGCTGTTCATCGCGCTAAGCCGGCCCTATTCGCCCGCGGGCGCGACCGGATCCTCGTCATCGACGGGCAAATTGCCGCCGAGTTCACCAAGCAGATCCTGAAAGTCCTGCGGGTCGCGGAAGTTCTTGTAGACGGAGGCAAAGCGCACATAGGCGACGTCGTCCATTCCCTTCAGCGCTTCCATGACAAGGGTGCCGATCGTATCGGCGGCGATATCCTGTTCACCCGAGCTTTCCAGCTGCCGCACGATCCCCGAGACCGCGCGTTCGACACGCTCGGGATCTATGGGCCGCTTGCGCAGTGCGATCTCGAAGGACCGCGCCAGCTTGTCACGGTCGAACGGCACCTTGCGGCCATTCTTCTTGACCACGAAGAGATCGCGCAACTGCACGCGCTCGAACGTGGTGAAGCGGCCGCCGCAATCCGGGCAAACGCGGCGGCGGCGGATGACCGACCCATCCTCGGCGGGCCGGCTGTCCTTCACCTGGGTGTCATGCGACTGGCAGAAAGGGCAACGCATGCCCGACTGTTAGCCCATGTAGCCGTAGATCGGGAAGCGCTCGGTCAGCGCGACCACATCTTTCTTGACCGCCTCCTCGACCGCAGCGTTGTCGCCATCGGGGCCGGCTTCGCGCAGACCGTCCAGCACCTGTGCGATCATGCGCCCGATGTCGCGGAACTCGGCCGGGCCGAAGCCGCGGGTCGTGCCGGCCGGCGTGCCAAGGCGAATACCGGAGGTCACGAATGGCTTTTCGGGATCGAACGGCACACCGTTCTTGTTGCAGGTGATGTAGGCGCGTCCGAGCGCCGCTTCGGCGGCCTTGCCGGTGACTCTCTTGGGCCGCAGGTCGGCGAGCATCAGGTGGTTGTCGGTACCGCCAGACACGATATCGAGCCCCTGCTCTTTCAGGCTCTCTGCCAGCGCCTTGGCGTTATCGGCAACCGATTTCGCATAGGATTTGAATTCCGGCTGCAGGGCTTCACCGAACGCGACGGCCTTGCCGGCGATGGCGTGCATCAACGGGCCACCCTGGAGGCCGGGGAACACCGCGGAATTGATCTTCTTGGCGATCGCCTCGTCATTGCTGAGGATGAGACCGCCGCGCGGACCGCGCAACGACTTGTGGGTTGTCGAGGTGACGGCGTGAGCATAGGGCACCGGCGACGGATGGACGCCGCCCGCGACGAGGCCGGCGATGTGCGCCATGTCGACCATCAGATAGGCGCCGACGGAATCGGCGATTTCGCGGAACCGCTTCCAGTCCCAGATCCGCGAATAGGCAGTGCCACCTGCGATGATCAGCTTCGGCTTGTGCTCTTCGGCCTTGGCCGCGACATCGTTCATGTCGAGCAGGTGATCCTCTTCGCGCACGCCGTAGGAGACGACGTTGAACCACTTGCCGGACATATTGACCGGCGAGCCGTGCGTCAGATGGCCGCCCGAATTCAGGTCGAGCCCCATGAAGGTGTCACCCGGCTGCAGCAAGGCCAGGAAAACCGCCTGGTTCATCTGACTGCCGGAATTCGGCTGAACATTCGCGAAGTTGCTGCCGAACAGCTTCTTGGCGCGCTCAATCGCCAACTCCTCGGCGATATCGACGAACTGGCAGCCGCCATAGTAGCGCTTGCCGGGATACCCCTCCGCATACTTGTTGGTCATCACCGAGCCCTGCGCTTCCAGAACGGCGCGCGAGACGATGTTTTCCGAAGCGATCAGCTCGATTTCGTGGCGCTGGCGTCCCAGTTCCTTGCGGATGGCGTCGAAAATCTCCGGATCTCTCTCCGCCAGTGGCTGCGAGAAGAAAGCGTCGGAATAAGCGGCGTTTTCCGCCGCACTGTTCTGTGACATCGGTCAGTCCTTCTTTGAGCGCGATGATCGAATTGGCGCGGCAATATCACGGATGCAACGCCGTTGCCATGTCTGATCGCGAAGAGAATCTGGCGTTACCCGACAGATTGCGCGGGCCGGCAGGCCCTGGCATTCAAAGTGTCGTTGTCGAGGTAAGCTGCAACTCGTCGACGCCGTCCAGGCCGTAGATGTCATCGCGGAAATGGACCACGCGGTCGCCTGTCGACCAGGCGCTGACATAGACGAAGTAGACCGGCACGGCGACGGTAAGCGGGACTTCGGTGTTCTCACCGCCGGCAACGACCGCCTCGATCTGGTTGCGCGACCATCCCGGCGTATCGCGAAGTAGCCATATCGTCAGTTCGCGCACATTGTGCACGCGCACGCAGCCAGAGGATTCAAAGCGCAGCAACTGGCCAAACAGGCTGCGCTCCGGCGTATCGTGCATGTAGACGGCATGCGGATTGTGGAAATTGATCTTCGTCGAGGACATGGCGTTGATCTTGCCCGGATCCTGGCGGAAGCGCAGTCGCAGCGCCTCGTCGGTCGTCCAGTCGACGATCTCCGGCGGAACTTCGTTGCCCTGCGGGTCGAACAGCCGGATGGAGTTGCGCGCCAGATAGGTCGGATCCTCGCGCACGACCGGAATGATGTCCTTCTCGATGATCGATTTCGGCGCGGTCCAATAGGGATTGAGAATGACCTCGTGGATCTGCGAATTGAGGATCGGCGTCTGCCGGTCAACCTTGCCGACGATAGCCTTGTGGTTCTGCGCCACGCGACCGTTCTCCACCGCCTCGATCTCTGCGGCCGGTATGTTCACCATCACATAGCGGTCGCCGAGGAAGCCGGACATCGACTGCAGGCGGACCAGATTGGTCTCGAGTTGGCCCAGCCGCGTCTCCGCCGAAACGTTGAGGGCCGCCAGCGTCACCTCGCCGATGATCCCGTCGGCCGGAACACCGTGGCGTTCCTGAAAGCGCTTTACCGCGGCATCGAGAAAGGTGTCATAGACCGGGCTGTCGCCAGCGTTGTGCGACAGGTCGCCGGATACCGCCAACCGCTGCCGCAACTGCCGGACGGCCGGGCTGGAGGATCCCACACGCAACTGCTCGGTCAGGTCGATACGCGGCCAGCCGCCGCGCACCACGATGCCGCGATAGTCGGCAATCGCCTGCTCGACATAGGAAACCGTTGCCGGGCTCAGGATCGGCTGCCGGGTGCGCACCGCAGGCGCACGCGTTCCCACGGCGTCGAACTGATCGTCCCAGTTGCCGCGGCGCGGCGATCGCAGGATCTCGATCAGCGAGTCCTGGGCGCCGGCATGGGCCGTTCCCGCCAACATGGCGCCGAAGGCGCCTGCACCCTTGAGAAACTGCCGCCGGCTGGCTTTTTTAAATCCGCTCATCATTCACCTGCGTATCCGTCAGCAAGGGTGCTACCCGGTTGTTATTCGCCGGATCGCTAGCACCGTCAACTTAACAAAGCGGAAACCATGATCACGGTTCCGCGATCCAGAGAGCTGCGCTCTACGAATGACTGTCGCCCTCTTGCAAACCCTCGCCCCGACGCTCGGAGCATTCACAGCATTATGGCTAATTCATGTTTGGTTACGCGATGCTGGCGTCATCGATTACTACTGGGGGCCCGGCTTTGCGGTGATCGCCGCAATCCACGTGTTCCGGCTGGAAACCATTACTCCACTGCAGTGGATTTTCTTCGCCGCGGTCACGCTTTGGGCTTTCCGCCTTGCGGCGCATCTGATCCGCCGGCATCGGCACTCGTCGGGCGAAGACGGCCGCTATGCATACATGCGCACGCATGGCGGGCCCGGCTTCTGGTGGAAAAGCCTGTTCACGATCTTCCTCTTGCAAGGCGTGCTGCAATGGATCATTGCAGCGCCCGTGCATGGCGCGCTGTCCGGCGGCTCTTCCGGCGCTGTTTCGCCGGTCCTCTTCTGGGTCGGCCTGACCATCTATGCCACCGGGCTGACGATCGAGTGGGTGGCTGACCTTCAGTTGCACCGAGCCCGTCAATCGACGCGCGCTAGTAGCGCCGGCATGATCGCACGGACCGGGCTTTGGGCGCGATCGAGACACCCGAACTACTTTGGAGAAATCGTGTTGTGGTGCGGGCTGGCGACAAGCGCTTGTGCGCTTGGCGGCGGGCTGGTGGTTTTTGCCGGGCCAGTCTTGCTGATTGCCGCGATTACCGGCGTCTCTATACCGCTGACCGAAGCGCATATGCGCCGGACCCGGCATGGATTCGAGGAATACGCCGAGCAGGTGCCGCGTCTCATACCCGCCTTGACGATTCGCGGCCGCAGCCGGCAACCGGCGGAATAACGCCAGCTAAGCGGACCAAATCCGCAGAAAGGGCGCAAAGTTGGATGCCGCGCCCTTTCTCAATCCGGTCTCATCGGATCAAAGCCGATAGAGGATCGTGTCGTTCCAGAACCGGTCAAGGCGCTGCATAGCACGGTTCATCGCCTGGAATTCGTTGGTTCCAATACCGCCAACGGCTTCGATCGACAGGATGTGACGATCGTAGAGCTCGGCGACGATATCGGCCACATCCTTGCCCTTCTCGGTCAGGCTCACCCGGACCGAACGGCGATCCGACTGGGATTTCTTGTGATCGATGAAGCCGAGTTCGACCAGCTTCTTGAGATTGTAGGACACGTTCGAACCGAGATAGAAGCCGCGCGAACGCAGTTCGCCCGCCGTCAGAACATTGTCACCAATGTTGAACAGCAGCAGGGCTTGCACGGCATTGATATCGCTGCGGCCTGCACGGTCGAATTCGTCCTTGACGACATCCAGCAGACGGCGGTGCAACCGCTCAACCAGCTGCAGGGACTCCAGATAAAGATCCCTGACTTCCTTGGAAGACGAATCGGCACGGGCAGCGCCCACCATATTGGTCGCATTCATCATGATCAGTTTGCCTCTCTGTTGTGCCGGTGATGTTTTTCTCACCGTTGCAGGCAAACTAGCCAATCCAACTAAAATTCGACTTAAACGCCATCGTTAACAACAGCTTACGGCAAAACTGATCTGCAACAACGTTAATGATCACTTGTTCTGGCACGAAACCTTTGCATCAAAACGACAGCAAGAATGGCCGCGAGGACAAGCAACTTCACGACATGGCCGGCAACCAGATAGGGCCGCCAGACATAGCTGTCGGACCAAATCCCGTAGATCGCGATTTCCAGCAGCATCGCGGCGCACCAGAGTACGATGCCCCAACTCGTCAGCATCCACATGCCCATCGCCGCGCATGGAAGCAGAATGGCCAGGATGACGCCCGGCACCTGCCAGTGCAACGGCAACAGATCGAAGCGCGGCATCAGGGCGTTGTCGATCCCGGTCAGTTGAACCCAGTAGTTGAGCCCTGAAACCATCGTGACGACAGACATGACCCTAAGGAGCCAGACGAGCGCCGTCTGGGCCGCAGTTGGTCCTACTTCCCGCAGTTGATCGCTGAGCGTCGCCATTTCCTCGTCCGCTCGCATTCTCCGCCCCGCAATGCCAATGGCCTATCCCGACCCACCATGCTAGGCAAAATCAGATAGTCGACAACCGGCGAAGGGCAAAGAAACGCATGCACAGAAGCGTGGACGAGATAACCGGAAGCAAACGCCTAAGAAGAATGCGCCGGGATGACTGGTCACGAAGGCTCGTCCGTGAAAACGACCTGACCGTCAGCGATTTGATCTGGCCGATTTTTCTGATCGAAGGCCAGGATGCCGTAGAGCCCATCGACGCCATGCCCGGCGTTGAGCGGCTGACCGTGGACCGTGCCATTGCGGCGGCGCAGAGAGCCCGGGAACTGGGGATTCCCGCAATCGCCACGTTCCCCAACATACCGATCGAGAAACGCGACCGGACCGGCAGCCACAGCCTGGATGCGGACAATCTGATCAACCACGCGACGAGAGCCATCAAGGCGGCGGTACCCGACATCGGCATCATTACCGACGCGGCGCTCGATCCGTTCACCGATCACGGGCATGACGGCGTGCTGGAAGGCGGGATCATCGTCAATGACGAATCTGTGGAAAAGATCGCCAAGGCGGCGGTTGGCCAGGCCATGGCCGGCGCCGACATCATCGCACCGTCCGACATGATGGATGGACGCGTCGGAGCGATTCGCGATGCCCTGGACGACGCCGGCTTCCAAGACGTGGCCATCATGTCCTATGCGACCAAGTTCGCGTCGGCCTATTACGGTCCCTACCGCGAGGCGATCGGTACCGCCGGCGTGCTGAAGGGTGACAAGAAGACCTACTACATCGATCCCGCCAACACCGACGAGGCGATGCGCGAAACCGAGGCCGATCTCCTCGAAGGCGCCGATATGGTCATGGTGAAACCGGGCTTGCCTTATCTCGATATCTGTCGCCGCGTGAAAGACACGTTCCAGGTGCCGACATTCGCCTATCAGGTGTCCGGCGAGTACGCGATGATCGAGGCTGCCGCCGCGAATGGCTGGCTCGACGGCGAGCGCGTGATGATGGAGAGCCTGCTCGCCTTCAAGCGCGCGGGCTGCGACGGAATCCTGACATATTTCGCGCCACGGGCGGCGGAAATCCTGCAGGAGAAGGGCTGAAACTTGAAAACCGACAGGCTACTCACCACCTCGAACCCAGAAAGGGTGAGGCATGGCTGACGCGCAGACCTACACATACGAGACCGACCGTTTTGACGACTGGCGCCTCTTCCAGGGGGTCCGCACGCGTCGGATCATGGCGTTTCTGGTCGATTACGCGATGGTGTTCATCCTGCTGGTGCTCGCCATCCCGGTGGTCTTTCTGCTCGGTTTCGCAACGCTGGGCGCGGCCTGGCTGCTCTACTTCATCCTCGGCCCGCTGGTGGCGTTGACCTATATCGGCTGGACGCTGGGCGGGCCGGCGCAGGCGACCGTGGGCATGCGGATCACCGGAATCCGGCTGGAACGCTATGACGGACGGCGCATCGACTTCCTGACAGCCGTGGTGCATGCAGTGCTGTTCTGGGCGCAGACGGTCATATTCTTTCCGCTGCTGCTGGCCCCGCTGGTGCTCGAACACAAGCGGACACTGCACGATCTGGCGCTCGGTACGGTCGTGGTCCGCGACAATGTGCTCTAGAGTGCTCCCGCCGGCGCTCCGACCGTATTGACCTTTTCCGCTTTCTCGCCAAAGCTGTCGTCGCTCGCGAGAAAGCCGAATGACCCAGCATTCACCGAAATCGCCGCAGTTTTTTCTGACCTCGCCGTCGCCCTGCCCGTATCTTGACGGGCAGTTCGAGCGCAAGGTTTTCACGCATCTTGTCGGCGACAAGGCGCCGCAGATGAACGACCTGCTAACGCAGGGCGGTTTTCGGCGCAGCCAGAACATTGCCTACCGGCCCGCCTGCGAGGCCTGCCGTGCCTGCGTATCGGTGCGCATCGTGGCAGACCGGTTCACGCCGTCCAAGAACCTCAAGCGAATCTCCAAGGTCAATCGGGACCTGATTGGCGTCGAACATGCCGCGGAGCCGACCAGCGAGCAGTATTCGCTGTTCCGTCGCTATCTCGATGCGCGCCATCGCAAGGGCGGCATGTCGGAAATGACCGTGCTGGACTATGCGATGATGGTCGAGGACACCCATGTCCAGACCAAGATCATCGAGTACCGGCAGCGCGACGCCGACAGTTTTGTGACCGGTTCGAGCAACGGTCCACTGCTTGGGGTCGCTCTGTCTGACCGCATGTCCGATGGCTACTCGATGGTCTACTCCTTCTTCGATCCGGATCAGCAGCATCGCTCGCTTGGAACCTGGATGATCCTCGACCACATCGCGCGGGCACAGTCCGACGGCTTGCCGCATGTCTATCTCGGTTACTGGGTCGATGGATCGGCCAAGATGGAGTACAAGACCCGCTTCCGGCCCCAGGAGCACCTGACCGCGACCGGATGGGAAGTGTTCGGGGACTAGGGCTTTTTATTTGCTTTCATGACGAACCATCAAAAAGGGCTGCTGCTGGCCTTCTGCGGCGCGCTGGTCCTGACATTCGACATACCGGTCCTGCGGCTCGCCGGCGGCGAAATCTGGCCAGTGCAGTTCATCCGTTACGGCCTCGCCTTTGGCGCGGGACTGGTTATCTGGGGCCTTGCAGGCTTGTGGCAGGGCCGGCCGGTGACGCTCTTGCCCGGCCGCACCGGCGTGGCTGTCGCCGGTCTTTACGGGCTGGGGGGCATCGCCTTCGTCGCCGCGGTGTTCAACACCAACGCGGCGAACGTCGTGTTCATTCTGGCTTTCAACGGCATGTTCGCCGCCGCAATCGGCTGGCTGCTGTTCGGCGAGCGGCCGCCCATCCAGACATTGTTGACCATGGCGGTGATGATCGGCGCGGTCGGCCTGATTGTCGGCGACGGACTTGGCAGCGGCAACCTTTTCGGCGATATCGCCGCGCTGGCGGCGTCGTTTCTCATAGCGAACGCCATCACCCTGTCGCGCGCAAGCGGCCGTGACATGGGCTTCGCGCCACTGATGGGCGGTCTGCTCGCTGTAAGCCTTGCCGCGGTGATGATGGTCGATGCCGGGGAACTGACGGCTGCGTCCGTTAACGCGCCCTGGTGGCTTATCGTGAACGGCGCGATCCTGATCCCGGTGTCGTTCTGGTGCCTGGCCACCGCGCCAAAATTCATCCCGGCGCCGGAAGCGGCAATGTTCTATCTGCTGGAAACCGTGCTTGCCCCGGTCTGGGTGTGGTTGCTGTTCGACGAGAGCCCCACACCGCTTGCGCTCACCGGCGGCGCAATCCTGATCGTTGCGCTGTTTGCCCACAGCCTGTGGCAATTGCTACGCGAAGACGGCCCGCCGCCGCACAGCTACCGCACGTTATTCGACGAGATCGATGAGACTCCCGCGCAGGTAGCCAAGCGGCGTCTGACCGTTTGACGCGAAGGTGAGCACGCGGCCGATCAGCACATCGTGATCGCCGGCCTCGACAACCTTTTCGATCGCGCAGTCGAACCAGGCCACGGCGCCGGTCAGCATCAAGCGCCCGGTCGAGAGCCGGGTTGTCGGCACGCCGGCGAACCGCTCCTCCAGCGATCCGCGGGCGAACTTCATCGCCAGGTCGCGCTGTGTCTCGGCGAGGATGGACACCGTATAGCCGCCGCCTTCGGTGAACGCGTGGTGGCTGTGCGACACTTTGCGAATGCTCCAGAGAACCATCGGCGGGTCGAGCGAGACGGTGTTGAAGGAGTTGCAGGTCATGGCGTGATCGACGCCATCGAAGCAGGCGGACACCACGGTCACGCCGGTCGCGAAACACCCCATGGCCTGTTTGAGCGCCGCGTGATTGAGCGTTTCCAGATTGACATGAGCATCCGCGTTCATCGTTTCCGCCTTCCTCAAGGTGTTTTCCGGCCTAAGGAACTTCCTTGCCGGCGGCAAGCGTCCAGAGTTCGTACCAGGTTTCGCGATCGAGCTTGACCTTCAAGCAGTCAGATAGGGCCGCGATGCGGCCGACGTTGTTCGTTCCGGCGACCGGCATGATCCCGGCCGGATGGGCCAATAGCCAGGCCAGCGCAACCGCATCCGCCCCAACGCCATCGGCGGAAGCGAGATCGACGAGGCGTTCGCGCAAGGCATCGTGCGCGGAGCCGCTCGGCCCGAACAATGCGCCGCCTGCCAGCGGCGACCACGCCATTGGCGGCCGGCCGGCGGCCTGCAACTGCGCAATCTGGCCGTTGGTGAAACCGTCCCGCGCCAGCAGGCTGAGTTCGATCTGGTTGGTCAGTAGCTGGTGTTGCATCGCCGATTGCAGAAGATCGACATCCCAGGGCATAAAGTTCGACACGCCAATCCCGCGCGCCAGCCCATCGTCGACCAGTGCATCGAGCGCCGCGCCAGTTTCGTGATGGTCCATCAACGGATCCGGACGGTGCACCAGCATCAGGTCGATCGTATCGACTCCAAGACGCTGCAGAGATGCCTCTACGCTGGCGCGAATGTGAGCCGCCGAGGTGTCATAATGCTTTACGCGCCGGTCGGGATACTTTTCCGACATCAGCATAATGTCGCATTTGGTGATCAACTGGATGCGCGATTTCAGATCGTTGCGGGCCGTTAGCGCCCGCCCGAACAGTTCCTCGCACCGGTAGTCGCCGTAGATATCGGCATGATCGAATGTGGTTATGCCCTGGTCGAGGCACAGATCCACCTTGCGCTGGATGTGCGCATCCGAGGTGTCCGTATCGTCGGCCAGACGCCACACGCCATAAACGAGCCGGCTCATGGAGGGCACGCCAAGACCCAGATCAACCGTCGGGATGGCCATCAGCGGCGCACTCCCACGCCAAGCGGCGTCGCCGGTGTCTCGGCCGGTACGCGCCCATAGGCCACGGGCATCGAGCATGTTTTCAGTTGCGGCAAAACCTTCTCGCCAAATATTTCGCATTCATCCTTGTGCGGATACCCCGAAAAGATGAATGCGCGAATACCCATCTTGCGATAGCGCTCGATCTTGGTGAGCACTTGGTCGACAGAACCGACAAGCGCCGCACCGCAGCCCGAGCGCGCCCGGCCGACACCGGTCCACAGATGCGGCTCGACATAGCCGTGGTCATCGGCGTTCTCGCGATTGGCCGCCTGCAGCGAAACGCCGAGCGTTTTCGCGTCAAGGGCGCGACCGCGGATCTCAGACCCCTTCTCGTCCTCAAGCTGGGAGACCAGTTCGTCGGCATATTCACGCGCTTCCGCCTCGGTGTCGCGCACGACCACATGCACCCGCAGGCCGTAGTCGATCACGCGGCCATGCGCTTCGGCCCGGGCATTGACCGTGCGCATGCGCTCGGCAAGCTGCTCCTCGGGTTCCGGCCACATCAGATAGACGTCGCAGAACCGGCCGCACAACTCGACCGCGTCCGGCGCGTAGCCGCCGAAGTAAAGAAGCGGGCCGCCATTCTGCTGATACGGCCGGACCGGATCGGTCGAAAGCCCTTTTAACTGGTAGATTTCGCCTTCGAAGTCGATCTCGTCGCGCGTCCAGGCCTGACGCAGGATCTGCACGACCTCGGTGGAGCGCTTGTAGCGATACTCGGCGCTGGCCTCTTCGCCGGGGAAGTTCGACGAGATCACGTTGAGGATCAGCCGCCCCTTGAGCATGTGATCAACGGTCGCGACCGCGCGCGCCAGCATGGCCGGGTGGATCTCGCCGCAGCGGATCGCCGCCAACAGGTTGATCTGCTCGGTCAGCGGCGCCATCGCTGAAACGAAACTCCAGGTGTCCTGCCCGACCTGATAGGACGAGGGGCAGAGAATGTTGCGGTAACCGAGCCGGTCGGCGGTCCGAACGATGTCGCTGGTATGCTCAAAGGACGACCGTAAATCGCCTTCCGGCACCCCAAGGTGGCGGTAGTCATCGGAACAGATCGGCGCGAACCATGCGATTTCGGAAGCGTCGAGATCGGCGCTCTTGACCGGGACTACGGTCATGTCGATTGTCTCCCGTGATTATCCGGGCGAGGCCGGTCGCCCACTGCAGAAATAGCACGCGCCTTGATGTATATCAATAGTGAATGAATTTGGCTGCGATGACATTTGAAAGCAGATATGCTCACCTCACTGTCGAGGAGTTCCGCCGGTGCATGACGTGACCCCGGAAGAGATGCGCAGCGGCAGCCTGCCGCTTTACCTGCAGATATCCGAAGCGATCAGCCGCGAGATCGCTGCCGGTGTCTGGCCGGACGGCGCGCGCCTGCCGACGGAGGCGGCACTGGCCAAGAAGCTTGGCGTTGCCATCGGCACGCTGCGCAAAGCGCTGGCGCTCCTTGAGGAGCGCGGTCTGCTGGAGCGCATCCAGGGTTCGGGCACCTATGTGCGCCATCGCACCAAGACAGGCGGGATCTACGAGTTCCTGCGTCTGGAACTGAAGGGCGGCGGCGGCTTGCCGACCGCACGTATCCTGTCGCTCGACCTGTGCCCCAATCCCGATTATCTGCCGGCGCTGAGCGATGGCCGCTCCGACCACGCCTGGCGGGTGCGACGGCTGCGGTTTCTGGACGGGTCTGCCGCGGCTTTGGAGGAAATCTGGTTCGACGCGCGCCATGCCGGCCAGCTCAGCCCGCGCGACATCGCCGAATCCATGTATCTTTTCTACCGGGAGACGCTGGGCTTTACCATTGCGCGGACCGAGGACAAGGTCTCGGTCGCGCCTTGCCCGGACTTCGCGCCGGACGGCGGCCATTTCCGGCACGGCGCCATGCTCGGCTATATCGAGCGCCGGTCGTGGGGCGACACCGGCCTGATCGAGGAATTCTCGCGCAACTGGTTCGACCCGGAAGTCGCCTGTTACGCGGCGCGCTGGGCCTGACCGAACCAGTTGTCCAGAAAACCGGCGTACCACGCCTTCAGCGCCGGATCGTGCTCAGCGAACGCGGCCCATTGCTCGTCAACCGGATGCGTACCCGGCTCGCCGATCATCCCGCCGAACTCGTCGTGCCACTGGTGGAGGATCGGCTGCGTCACTTCCGGATGGAATTGCAGCGCAATCGTCGAAGCGCCGGCCTGAAACGCTTGGTTGGGAAAGATTTCGCCATGTGCCAGCGGTGTTACGCCGGACGGCATGTCCCACCCCTGGGCATTGCCCGATAGCACCTTCAGGCCGGCGGGCATCAGCCCCCTGCCCGCCTCGGTGACGGCCAGCTCATAAAACCCCATGGTCATGTGTCCATCGCGATGGAAACCCACCGCCGCACCGAGAATATGGGCGATCATCTGGGAGCCGAGGCAGATGCCGACCACTGGAACGCCGCGCACCATTGCGGCTTCGGCAAAGCGCATTTCGTCGGCCAGATAAGGCGCTTCGTCCAGTTCGGTCACATATTGCGGGCCGCCCATCAACATGACGCCCGCTTCGTCGCCGGTCAGTTCGGGCAACGCTTCGCCCTTCCACGGCTCGGCGACCCGAATGTCGAAGCCGCGCGCAATCAGATGACGGCGGCCATAGTCGGGTTCGGCGAGTTTCCAGTGCTCGATTACGTAGATTGTGTCTGTCAATGGGTCCGTCGCGAGAGCCAGTCGTGCCAGCCCTGCTCCGTACCATTGAACACGTTCAAATCAATATGCCCCTCGACACCTTTTGACAGGCCGGTGCCGGAATACTGCCAGAAGGCCCACTTGCGGCCCGGATAAAGCTCGGACGGATGTGCCTTGACGGAACGCAGCCAGAAAGAGTGTCCCGTGAACTGACCGCGCAGATTGTCACGGTAGAAATCGGGCGTTGTGTAAATGACCGGTTTCTGACCGTAATGCTGCTCAAGGTCGTCCAGAAACACCTGCATCTTCTTGAGGACGACGGCGCGCGACGGCCTTTTTGGGCAGGAACGCGAATAGGAATTCCATTCGACATCGAGGACCGGCGGCAACGCACCTTTGGCCTTCGGCACGTTTCGGATGAACCAGGCCGACTGTTCGTGCCCCGGGCGGCACCAATAGAAGAAGTGATAGGCGCCGCGCGGAATGCCGGCATTGGCAGCAGCATTCCAGTTGCGTTTGAACATTGGGTCCAGATGGTCACCGCCTTCGGTCGCCTTGATATAGGCAAAGTTCGCGCCCTGGCGGCGCAGCACATGCCAGTTGATATCGCCCTGCCAGCGCGACACGTCGACACCGTGGACCTGGAACGGATGCGGCGCGCCCCCCTTGAACCGCACCGGTTTCGCGTCGCCGAAGCGCTGTCGGTAGACCTTGGGTTGCTTGCTCTTCGAACGGCTGATCGAGGCCTCCGGCGGAGCGAAGGCCACCTGCGCGGCGATCACGCCCTGGCGCTCTGTACCGACCAGACGGTCATCACCGCCAATAGGCGCAGACGGCACCGGGCGTCCGCCGATCGAACTCGTGATCTCGCTCGAGGGTTCGATCTTGAGTACGTCGACGCCGGAAGATCCCGTGCAACCGGCAATGGCCGTCGCCAGCACGGCGACAAGAAGAATACGCATGACAACCCTGGACGCGAACAGACCGAGACGCGGCGCAAGCCGCGCCGAAAGCCGAGCGTTAACGGAAAATGACTAAGGCCGAGTCAATTCGAATGATTAATGGTTCATGAATCGGCGGCGTTGGCGGTCGTGAAAGCACTGCAAAACGGTGTTCGTCTTACTATATTCTTGCCCCTCTTATGTTGTGCATGCTTATTACAGGGTCAATTCGGAACAAGTCGGGCGATTCCGTTTGGATACTCAAGAGCTTTTCGCTCGCGCTTTCAAGCGCGTTTCCTTCTATGCACGTGGCGTTTTTCTCGACAGCTTGCGTTACAGCTTCTATGAGAACCGGCTCAAGAGGCTCGGCCCGCAGATTGCGGAGATCGAGAGAGGAGGCGGGGAACTCGCTGATCGCGTAACGTACTACAACCATATGCCGCGTTGCGAGCCCGCAGCGGATGCGCAGCCGATTTCACGCATCGAGCGTCGACGTTCTTATTACTATTTCGACCTGAAAATCCCGGCCAAGCATTTCGGTCGAGCGCGGAGAATCAATTACATATTCGGAGACTTGACAACGGTTCCGCCGGAGCCAGCATTGGTCAAGAGCCGCCCCATCGGCGGCGACAACAGAAATTCGGTTGTTTTCAAACTCAACCAGCTCAGGCACTTCGGACTTCGTGTTCAAACCGACAGAATGAGTTTTCGCGACAAGCGGCCGATGGCGGTATGGCGAGGGAGACTGAACAATGACAAGCGGCGCGCACTGATCGCGCACCATTACGCCCATCCGTCCTGCGATATCGGGCACACATCGGTTGAAAGCGACACGGTCAGTTATAAGCCGTTCATTTCAGTACGAGAACACCTGGCTCACCGCTTCATCATCTCCATCGAAGGCCGCGACGTCGCCACCAATCTGAAATGGATTATGAGCTCAAACTCGCTTTGCCTGATGCCCAAGCCGCGCTACGAAACTTGGTTTATGGAGGGGCGTCTCAAACCGGGTGTGCACTACGTCGAGCTGCGCGACGACTTTGCCGACCTTACGGAGAAAATCTCCTTTTATAATGACAACCAAGACGAGGCTGAAGCAATCATCGCCGAGGCCAACGCCTTTTATCGGCAGTTCCAGGACCGGCACCGTGAGGAGTTGTGTATGCTCGCGGTGCTGCATAAGTACTTTCAGCAAACCGGCCAGTTGTAACTCTCAACAAAGCGCACACAGGAATGCAGGTGGCGACGCGGTTACTGTCGCCACCCGAATTTACCATTCCTCGGGAAGCCCTTCGGCACCATTCGCCCGGCGCCGGCGCGCACACCCATCCACTCCGCCAGTTCGGCGCGTGAACGGGCGAAATTGCGCCCCGATGCATCCTGCCAGATCAGGCCGTCGTCGAGCCTGAAGACACGGATGTCGGCGATGCCGCCATCCTTGTATTTCTGCAACCGCACGCCCTTGCCGCGCGCCATCTCGGGCACCTGCTCGAACGGGAAAACGAGCAGTTTGCGGTTCTCGCCGACGACGGCGACCGCATCGGGCGCACCCTCGCCATCCGGCAGGCGCACGCAAAGCTTGGCCTCGTCGGGCAGCTTGACGTTCATCACCTGCTTGCCCTTGCGGGTGTTGGCGACGATATCGGCCTCGGCGACGATAAAGCCGTTCCCGGCCGCCGACGTGACCAACAGGCGGCCCTTTGGTCGGTGCGCGAAGGCGGAAACAATGTCCTGGTCGTTGTCCATGTCGACCATGATGCGGATCGGTTCGCCATGGCCACGTCCGCCCGGTAACCGGTCGACGCCAAGCGTGTAGAATTTGCCGCCGGTGGTAAACACCAGAAGCTTGTCGGTGGTCACCGCGTGGAAGGCGCGCTTCAGCTTGTCGCCCTCCTTGAAGGAAAGCGATGAAAAGTCGGCGAGATGCCCCTTCATGGCGCGCATCCAGCCCTTCTCGGAAACGACGACGGTGACCGGCTCCTTTTCGATCATTGCCTGCTGGACCGCTTCGAAGTCGATCTCGCCGGCCTCGCCGAAGCTGGTGCGCCGCGCGCCGATCTCGGTGTCCTTCGAAAACGTACTCCGCACCTCGCCGATTTCCCAGGCGATGGTCTTCCACTGCTGCTCTTCGGAGGCCAGCAACTTCTCGATACCGTCCTTCTCGGCAGTCAGTTCGTCGAACTCACGGCGGATCTCGACTTCCTGCAGCTTGTTGAGGGCGCGCAGCCTGAGATTGAGGATCGCCTCGGCCTGGTTCTCGGTCAGTTCGAACCGCGCGATCAGCTTGGCCTTCGGCTCGTCCTCGAACCGGATGATCCGGATTACCTCGTCGATGTTGAGGTAGGCGATCAGGAAGCCGCCAAGCACCTCGAGGCGCTTCTCTATATTGGCTAGCCGGTGGCGCGAGCGCCGGATCAGCACCTCGCGGCGGTGGTCGAGCCATTCGCGAAGAACCTCGCGCAGATTCATCACCTTCGGCACGATGCCGCCCGACAGCACGTTCATGTTGAGCGAGATGCGGGTTTCAAGCTCTGTCAGCTTGAACAGCGATTCCATCAGGATGTGCGGATCGACGGTGCGCGATTTCGGTTCCAGTACGATACGGATATCGTCGGCGCTCTCGTCGCGAACGTCCTCCAGCAACGGAATCTTCCGGGCGAGCAGCAATTCGGCGATTTTCTCGATCAGCCGCGATTTCTGCACCTGGTAGGGGATTTCGGTTACGACGATGACATAGCCGCCCCGGCCCGTCTCCTCCTTTTCCCAGCGTGCGCGTACGCGAAATGCGCCGCGCCCGGTCGAATAGGCCTCCAGGATCGACGCCTTGGGCTCGACGATGATGCCGCCGGTCGGCAGGTCCGGGCCGGGCACCATCTCGACGAGCTTTTCCATCGAGGCGTTGGGGTGCTTGATCAGGTGCAACGCGGCGTCGCAGATTTCGGCGGCATTGTGCGGCGGAATCGAAGTCGCCATGCCGACGGCGATCCCTGACGATCCGTTGGCGAGCAGGTTCGGAAACGCGCCCGGCAAAACGACCGGTTCCTCGTCCTCCTCATTGTAGGTCAGGCGGAAATCGACCGCGTCCTCGGTGATCCCCTCCAGGATCAACGTCGCCACCTCGGTCATGCGCGCTTCGGTGTAGCGCATGGCGGCCGCGTTATCGCCGTCGATGTTGCCGAAGTTGCCCTGCCCGTCGACCAGTGGATAGCGCACCGCGAAATCCTGGCTCAGGCGCACCAACGCATCGTAAATCGCCTGGTCGCCATGCGGATGGAACTTACCCATGACATCGCCGACGATGCGGGCGCACTTCTTGTAGGCCTGCTGCGGATCGAGCTTCAAAAGCCGCATCGCATGCAGGATGCGGCGATGCACCGGCTTCAGGCCGTCGCGCGCATCCGGCAGCGCCCGATGCATGATTGTCGACAGCGCATAGGCAAGGTAGCGCTCCTCAAGCGCCGATTTCAGATCGATCGGCTCGATTTCCTTGCCGGGGCCCTTTTTGGGCGGCGGAACCTGTTTTGACATGGAAAACCGTTAGCGGGCGCGCCGATTCGCGGCAAGAGGGACCGGCCGCGCCGGCTTGCCGGCGGGATCACTTGGATTGTCGAATAAAACACAACGCCGCGATCACTTTGTATTAATCAGCCGCCGCTACGGTCCCCGTCAGCGGACAAAGGGGGTTATTGCCGCATGACATACGCCGGAGCCGGATTGGGCATGCTCCCGAACGGTGATGTGGACTTGTCGGAGCGCTTGATCCGCTTCGAAGAAGATAGCCGAAATTCCCTGACCGATCCGTTGACGGGTATCGGCAATCTCCGCCGCCTCAAGACACAGGCCGAGCGGCTGATCGCCGAGCGCGCAGACGATCCGGCGCCGTTCTCAATGGGTACTTTCAACATCGACCGGTTCAGGCCGGTCAACGACCTGTTCGGCCGCACCGCCGGCGACGAAATTCTCGCGCAGGTGGCCCTGCGCATCACAGCCGCACTTCCAGAAAACGCCACGCTGGTGCGCATCGCCGGCGACAAGTTCGGCATGCTGCTGCCGACCTGTTTCTTCGAGCAGGACGCCGAGGAGATGGGCGCGCTTCTGGCCGACGTCTTCGCCGCGCCGTTCGATCTTGGCGAACGCACCGTGCGGATGACCGCGTCCTTCGGATTCTGCCAATACCCCTTTGCCGGGGAGACCTTCGACGAACTGCTCGACCGATGCGAGACCGCCCTCTACCGTGCCAAGCAGGCCGGCTCCGGCCGCGTGCAGGTCTACACGCACGAGATCGAAGCGGAGATGCGCCGCCGCACCCACATCGAACAAGGCCTGCGCAAGGCGGTGGCCGCAGAAGACGTCCAGCCGTTTTTTCAGCCGATCGTCAATCTTGCCGATGGCGCGATTATCGGCTTCGAGTTGCTGGCGCGCTGGGCCGACCCGGATCTGGGGCCGATCTCGCCAAGCACCTTCATTCCGCTTGCCGAACAGGCCGGGTTCATCGACTCCATCCAGCGCCTGTTGTTTCGCAAGGCCATCAAGAGCGCGCAGAACTGGCGTCGCGACGTGTTCATGTCGATCAACCTGTCGCCGGTGCAACTGGTCGACAGGGCCACCGGCCGAGCGATTATCCGCATCATGGACCAGATGGGCTTTGCGCCCGAACAACTCGTCGTCGAGATCACCGAGACAGCGATGATGTCGGACCCAGAGACCGCCGTGCGCATCATCACCGATCTGCGTGAGGCCGGCATCAGTGTCGCGCTGGACGATTTCGGCACCGGCCAGTCGAGCCTCGGCCGGTTGCGCGATTTCGCCTTCGACAAGGTCAAGATCGATCGCTTCTTCGTGTCGGAGATCGACCGCGACAAGCGCTCGGAACACATCGTGCAAGCCATCCTGACGATGTGCGAGGGTCTCGACCTTTCCGTGATCGCGGAGGGTATCGAAACCGCGGCGCAGGCAGAAACCCTGATCCGGCTCGGTTGCACCACCGGCCAGGGCTTCTATTACGGCAGACCGCTGTGCGCCGATGCCGCCGTCGAACTGCTCAACGGCCCAACCGCCCCGGCCTAGACTTAACCCTCGAAGTATCTAGTCCGACGATGCCGCCCGCGCACTGTTGCGGCGCGACAGCGCCTCTTCCCAATTGAGCGCCGAGGAAACGATCTCGTCCAGATTGTCGTGGCTGGGCACCCAGGCCAGCACCTCGCGGGCGCGGTCGGAGTTCGCCACCACCGCCGCCGCATCGCCGTCGCGACGGCCGGAATAGCGGATATCGAGCGTCTTGCCGCTCACCCGACCAACGCAATCCAGCACTTCGAGCACCGAGTAGCCGCGCCCATAGCCGCAATTGGCGACCAGGCTTTCACCGGTCTCGCGCAAATGCTTGAGCGCCAGCAGGTGCGCGTTCGCCAGATCGGTGACATGGATATAGTCGCGCACCCCGGTCCCGTCCGGCGTCGGATAATCGGTGCCGAACACGTCCAGACCGTCGCGCCGCCCCAGCACTGCCTCGCAGGCGACTTTGATCAGATGCGTCGCGCCGGCCGTCGACTGGCCTGTCCGGCCCTTCGGATCGGCGCCGGCGACGTTGAAGTAACGCAGCGCGGCATAGCGGAAATCATGCGCGGCGGCGACGTCGCGCAGAATGATCTCGGTCATCAGTTTCGACATGCCATAGGGCGATTCCGGATTTTGCGGATTGTCCTCGCGCACCGGATCCGAGCCGACCGAGCCATAGACGGCCGCGGTAGAGGAGAACACGAAATTCTTCACGCCCGCGGCAACGGCGGCTTCGATCAGGGTGCGCGAGCGGGCCGTGTTGTTGTCGTAATACATCAGCGGATCGGCGACCGATTCCGGCACGATGATCGAGCCGGCGAAATGGATGATCGCGTCGACGCCATGCTCATTGATGATACGCGTCACCAGTTCCTTGTCACCAACATCGCCGACCACGAGTTTTGCCTCTGGCGCGATCGCCCACTCGAAGCCGGTGGACAACCGGTCGAGCACCACCACGTCCTCACCCGCGTCGATCAGCGCCCAGACCATGTGACTGCCAATGTAGCCGGCGCCGCCGGTAACCAGTACGGCCATTGCATCGTCTCCTTCTGTCATCGCGTGCGGAGCCGTGATATTGGCTCGGTGAAGCCCGCTTCATGCGTGGAATCAGACAGTTCGCGGCTCTTTGCAAGGTGTAAATTCTCATGAGCGACCAAACCGGCCAGATGCCATCCTTCGCCAACCGCTACGCCAATCTCGCATCGGCGGGGCTCGGCGCGACCGTGGTGTCGGCAACCGACGATTTCTTCGCCGAAGCGCCGCGCATGCTGGCCGACACCGCGCCTGTCTTCATCCCCGACAAGTATGACGAGAACGGCAAGTGGATGGATGGATGGGAATCGCGCCGCAAGCGCGGCGAAGGCCACGACCATGCAGTCGTCAAGCTGGCCGCGCCGGCGGTGATCAGGGGCTTCGATATCGACACCAGCCACTTTACCGGCAATTTCCCGCCGGCCTGCTCAATCGAGGGTTGCCGCCTGCCCGCCGATGCCGCGCCGGACGGCAACACGGTTTGGCAGCCGATCCTGCCGATCATGCCGCTCGGCGCCGACAGCCACCATTTCGCCGCTTGCGACAGCAATGAAGTGTGGACGCATCTCCGGCTCAACATCTTCCCGGATGGTGGGGTGGCGCGGCTCAGGGTCTACGGTGTCGCCCATGCGCCCGACATTGGCGATAGCGGCGAGACCGATCTCGCCTCGATCATGAATGGCGCGCGCATCGTCGGTTTCAGCGACGCGCATTACGGCAACTATCACCGGCTGCTCACCCCGACTGTGCCGAAGGACATGGGCGACGGCTGGGAGACGCGGCGCCGCCGCGAGCCGGGCAATGACTGGATCATCGTGGCGTTGGGCGCGGCGGGCATTGCCGAGCGCGCCATCATTGACACGGCCTATTACAAGGGCAACTTCCCCGAAAGCTGCTCCATCGATGCCGCCTTTTTGCCGAATGCGCTTGAAGCCGGGCCGGATGCCGACGCGATGCTGGTCACCGCCTCGATGTTCTGGACGCCGCTGATGGGCCGTCAGACGCTGCACGCCGACCGGGTGCACGAATTCACCGGGCTCGGCGCCGCGCGCGGCCCGATCACGCACGTCAAGCTGAACATCTTTCCGGATGGCGGCGTCAGCCGGTTCAAGCTGTTCGGTACGCGCGCCTGAAATGGGCCAGACAGCATTTTTAGCCCGGCGAAAGGATCGCGCAGCACCGCAGTAACCAGGTACGAGCCACCGGCTAGACGGACGCCTCAGTCGAGTCTATGCCCCCCAGTATTCGGGATGCCTCCAGGATGCCGGCACGTCCAGCGTGCCCTCCAGCGCCGGCCCACCACCCAAGGCGAGCGATTGCCATGCGCCATCCCACTCGTCCGGCAACGGATAAGGCGGCGCAACGGCACGCTCCGGCGCAAATCCGTGGCGGCTGTAATAGGCCGGATCGCCAAGTACCAGAACTTGCGTCACATCCTCCGCTGCAAGCTTCTCATGGCCAGCGCGGATGAGCGCCGAACCAATGCCGGCCTTCTGCCGCGCAGGCGCGACCGCGAGCGGGCCGAGAAGCGCGGCGCGGCCGCCGCATTCCGGGACAGCGCAGCGGGTAAACACCACGTGGCCAACAACTTCACCGCCACTGGTCGCAACAAGCGACAACACCGGTTGGTCGCCTGCCAGTAGTGCGTGCACCAGGGGAACCAGATCCTCTTCGGGAAAGGCATCGGGATAAAGACGGTCCAGCGCTTCGATATCGCCGGCCTGGCTGTCGCGGATTTTAAATGTCGCGTTCATCTGGTCGGTCTCCGGCGGATTACGGGGTGCGGTTTTCGCGCGCCAGCCAGATCGCGAGGCGGTCGGCGGCCCGCCGGATCTGGTCGAGATCGCGGTTGAAACACAGCCGGAAGAATCCCTCGCCTTCCGGCCCAAAGGCGCTTCCGGGCGCCAGTCCGACCCCGGCCTCGGCGGCGATGCGCTTGGCCGCCGCCATCGAATCCGTCGCACCGTCGACGGCGAAAAACAGGTAGAACGCGCCTGCCGGTCGCGCGAACCGTACCCGGCCGGTTGCCGACAACGCGCCGGATACTATGTCGAGCGCCGACCGGGCCCGTTCGCGCTGGCCCGTCACCAATTCGTCGCCCTTGTCGAGCGCCGCCGCGGCGCCGCGCTGCAGGAATTGCGGCACGCCCGACGTCGAGTTCTGGACCAGGTTTTCGAACACCGGGATCAGCGCCGGATCGGCCTTGATCCAGCCAATCCGCCAGCCGGTCATCGCCCAGTTTTTGGAAAACGTATTAACATAGAGGATCCGGTCTTGCGGGTCTGCGACATCGAGGAAGGACGGCGCCCGCGCGCCGTCGCCGAACCAGTACATCGCATAGATCTCGTCGGCGATGATCCACAGTCCGTGCCGCCGCGCCAGATCGAGGATCGCCCGCAAAGTATCGTGATCGGCGGTCCAGCCGGTCGGGTTGGACGGCGTGTTGACGAACAGCGCCCTTGTGCGCGGCGTCACCGCCGCCTCCAGCCGGCCGATGTCGAGCGACCAGCCGGTTTCCGCAAAATCGAGCGCCACCGGCACCGCGTCGGCGCCGCCGATCTCCACGGCGGCGGCGATGTTCGGCCATGCCGGCGCCAGATAGATGCATTCGTCGCCTGCCCCGGCCACCGCCTGTACCGATAGTTGCACCGCCTGCATGCCGGATCCGGTGACGATGAAGTCCTGCGGCCCGGCATCGACGCCGAAATGGCGGTGAAAGTAGCGCGCCAGCGCCGAGCGGAGTTCCGGTGTTCCCTGCTGCCAGGTGTAGAAGGTCTCGCCCGCCATCAGCGCCTCGGCGGCCGGGCGGGCGATGAATTCCGGTGTCGGCAAGTCGCCCTCGCCGACCCACAGCGGAATCAGGTCCGGTGTCGCGCCGGCGTGTTCGATGACCTCCATGATCCCGCTGACCGGCGCGTTTGCAACGCACTTGCGCAGGCGGGGGCCGCCGGAATCTGGATCGTCCATTGTCATGACGAGGGAATTATCCAGTCCGCCGGCGTCGATCAAGCGTCTGTTACTTCTTCAGGAGATCGCGGATCTCCGTCAGCAGCACGATGTCGGCCGGCGGCGCGGCTGGCGGCGGCGGTGCGGCCTCTTCCTTGCGCCGCATGTTATTGACCGCCCTGACCATCAGAAAGATGATCCAGGCAAGGATCAGGAAGTTCAGCACCGCCGTGACGAACGCGCCATAGGCGAGCACCGCGCCCTGCTCCCTTGCCGCCTCCAGCGATGCCGCGTCTACATTGGCGGCAAGCGGCAGGAAGAAGTTGGAGAAGTCGAGACCGCCGAAGATCGCGCCGACGACCGGCATGATGACGTCGTTCGTCAGCGAGGAGACGATCGTGGCGAACGCGCCGCCGATTATCACACCGACGGCAAGGTCCATGACATTGCCCTTGGCGATGAATTCTTTGAACTCGTTGAGCATGCTGATGTCCTCTCCGATCGTACCGGTGGCGGAAATTCGCCCCCCGCAACCCGGATACAGCAATGCTGTCGCCAAGTTAATGGCTTGAAAGCGCGACAATTTGATGGGAGTTGGAAAGAAACCGGCATGGTTGTACAAATGCCGGACAGCCCGGGAGGATGAATGCAGGGCGGCCTGATCTTTGTCGTGGCGCTTGGTTATCTGGCGCTGCTGTTCGCTGTTGCCGCATATGGCGACCGCAAGGCGAACCGCGCCAAGTCGAACCGGCCGCGGCCCAACATCTATGCGCTCAGCCTCGCCGTCTATTGTACGTCATGGACCTTCTTCGGCTCGGTCGGCGTGGCCGCGCAACGCGGCTTCGAATTCTTCGCCATTTATCTCGGCCCGATCCTCGTCTTCACGCTCGGCTACCGGCTGGTGGAGAAAATCGTCCGGCTGTCGAAAGCCGAGAAGATCACCTCGATCGCCGATTTCCTGGCTTCGCGCTTCGGCAAGAATGTGTGGGTCGCGGCACTCGCCGCCGTCATCGCCGTCGTCGGCACGGTGCCTTACATCGCGCTGCAGCTCAAAGCGATCTCCGATTCGGTGACGCTTCTGGCCGACCACTACAGTGTGTTCGGCAACGGCGACGATGGCGGCCGTTTTCCGATCGACATCGCGCTTCTCGTGGCGCTGTTCCTGACCGCATTCGCCGTGCTGTTCGGCACCCGCCACGCCGATGCGACCGAGCACCAGGACGGGCTGATCCTCGCCGTGGCGCTGGAATCGCTGGTCAAGATCGTCGTCTTCCTGGCGCTCGGAATAACCGTCGTCTTCTTCCTCTTCGACGGCGCCTCGGCCATCGCCACCGCGTTTCGAGAAGATCCCCGCATCGTCACGTCGCTGCAAAACGGGCTGTCGCCGGGCACATGGTTCGTGCTCACACTACTGAGTTCCTCCGCCATTCTGGTGCTGCCGCGGCAGTTCCACGTGACGGTGGTGGAAAATCGCTCGCCGGCTGAGCTGCGGCGAGCCGCATGGCTGTTCCCGCTCTACCTGGTGGTGATCAACCTGTTCGTGCTGCCGCTTGCGGTCGCCGGCATGCTCTATCTCGGCCCGGAGGTCGCGCCGGACTCCTACGTGCTGGCGCTGCCGCTTGCCGCCGGGCAAGACCTGCTCGCTTTCCTGACCTTCGCCGGCGGTATGTCGGCGGCGACCGCGATGGTGATCGTCGCCTCTGTGGCGCTGGCCGTGATGATCTCCAACGACTTGGTGATGCCGCTTCTCGTCTGGCGGCTCGGCAGCCATGTGCGCACCTCGCAGGGCGACTGGACGAATGTCATCCTCAACATCCGCCGGGTGGCCATCCTGCTCCTGCTCATCGCCGCCTTTGCCTACTACCGGATCGCGGTCGGCAGTGCGCAGCTGGCCTCGATTGGGCTGCTGTCCTTTGCCGCGCTGGCGCAGTTCACCCCGGCGCTGTTGATCGGCCTGTTCTGGCGCGGCGCCAATGCCCGCGGCGCGCTGCTCGGCATGGGCTGCGGCTTTGCGGTCTGGACCTATTCGCTGCTGCTGCCGACGCTGCTCGGCGCCGATCACCAACTGATCCGCGACGGTCTGTTCGGCATCGCGGAACTGCGGCCTCAGGCGCTGTTCGGCCTTGAGCTGGAACCGCTGGCGCATGGCGTGTTCTGGAGCCTGCTGACCAATATCGCGATGATCGTGGTCGGCTCGATGTCACGCGACCAGACGCCGCTGGAGCGTTTGCAAGCGATCACCTTCGTACCAAGCGAAGAACCGCAGGGCGTACGCATCCGCCGCTTCCGCACAACGATCACCATCAACGACATGAAAGCGACGCTCAGCCGCTATGTGGGCCGGGAGCGTACCGAGCGGGCGTTTCGCGCCTTTGAGGAGCGCGAGGGACGCACGCTCGACGGGCGCGAGATTACGGATGTGCAGGTCGCGCGCTACGCCGAGCAGATCCTCGCCAGTGCGGTTGGCTCGTCGTCGGCCCGGCTGGTGTTGTCGCTTTTGTTCGAGAAAGACGGCACATCGTCGCGCGACACGGTTCAACTCCTCGACGACGCATCGGAAGCGCTGCAACAGAACCGCGACCTCTTGCAGTTGGCGCTCAACCAGATGGACCAGGGCTTGTCGGTCTTCGACAAGAACCTGCGGCTGACCAACTGGAACAGCCAGTTCCGCACGCTCCTGGGGCTGCCGAGCGAGATGGGACAGTTCGGTTATCCTCTCAAAATGATCGCCGAACGGCTGGTGACCGACAGTCAGGTCTCGGAGGAGACAGCGATCCAGATCGTCGAGAACATCTCTTCCTTCAGGCGTGCCTGGCAACTGCCGATGCGGCGCAGCGGCCGGATCCTGGAAATCCGCTCCAACCCGATGCCGGACGGCGGCCACGTCGTCACCTTCACCGACATCACCGGCCGTGTGGAGGCCGATGAGGCGCTGAAAAAGGCCAAGGAAGGGCTGGAACAGCGAGTGATGGCGCGCACCGCCGAACTGACCGCCGTCAACCGTGAACTGGCTGCGGCGCAGGCACTCGCCGAGGAGGCCAATCTGGGGAAGACGCGGTTCCTGGCCGCCGCCGGCCACGACATCTCGCAGCCGCTCAATGCGGCGCGCCTCTACACCTCCTCGCTGGTGGAGCGAACGTCAGGCAAGGAACCGGAAGTGCGCGACTTCGCACACAAGATCGATTCCTCGCTGCAGGCGGTCGAGAACATCATCGGCGCGGTGCTCGACATCTCGCGCCTCGACACCGGCGCGATGACCCCGAACCCGACAATCTTCTCGCTGGGCGAATTGCTCGGTCACGTGAAGACCGACTTCCAACCGCTGGCCGACGAGAAGAAGCTCGATTTTGTGGTGGTGCCCTCGTCCATCGTTGTTGAGTCTGACCGCATCCTGCTTCGCCGCCTGATCCAGAACCTTGTTTCCAATGCGGTGAAATACACCAAGACCGGCAAGGTGCTGGTTGGTGTGCGGCGCAGCGGCGACGATGCGCTGATCGTCGTCCACGACACCGGGATCGGCATCTCCGCGCGCAAGGCCAAGGCAGTTTTCCGGGAATTCGAACGCCTGTCGGAAGGCGCGCGTATCGCGTCGGGTCTCGGACTGGGGCTATCCATCGTCGACCGCATTTCACGCGTGCTGGAACTGAAGATCGAGATGGACTCCAAGACCAACGTCGGCACCAGCTTCTCGGTCCGGATACCGCGCTCGAACGCCGTGCTGCTGCCGCGCCCGGCGCGCGCCGGACGGACGACTTCGGCCAAGCTGGCATTGGCTGGCCTGACAGTCGCTTGCATCGACAACGAGGAAAGCATCCTGACCGGCATGCGCGCGCTGCTGGAGGGCTGGGGCGCTTCCGTGATCGACGCGCCGAACAAGCAGAAACTGTTTGCCGAAATCCGCAAGTCCGGCAGTGTCCCTGATGCTATCGTCGCCGATTATCACCTTGACGAGGGGTTGAACGGCCTCGACGTGATCGCCGAGGTACGCGACCGGCTGTCGGCGGAGATGTTCGCGATCCTGGCGACCGCCGACCGCTCTGCGCCATTGCGGGCAGCCGCGTCCGAAGCCGACATCCATATCCTCAACAAGCCGCTGAAACCGGCGGCGCTGCGCGCCCTTCTGGCGACCGTCACGCCAAATCGGATCGCCGCAGCCGAATGACAGCCACCGATAACTGAGGACGCATCGGATGCGATCATACCGCGACGCGGTGCGCGCGACCTATGGCCGCCAGGCGGCGGCATTCGATGCAGCGCGTTCCAAGGGCCTGTTTGAGCGCAAGCGGCTGGACGCGTTTCTGGCGCATGTTCCCGACAATGGCCGTATCGCCGATATCGGTTGCGGAACCGGCGATCCGGTTGCCCGCTATCTGATCGATGGCGGCTACCGCGTCACTGGCATCGACTTCGTGCCGGAGATGCTGGCGATCGCGCGCAGCAAGTTTCCCGACGGCGACTGGCGTTTGCACGACATGATCAATCTTGCGCTCGGCGAGACATACGACGCGTTAGTCGCCTGGAACAGCCTGTTTCACTTGACGCAGGACGAGCAACGCCGCGCGTTGCCCCGGTTGCTGGGTCATGTCGGTGACGGCGGCGCGTTTCTGGCAACGGTCGGTCCGTGTGCGAGCGAAACATCGGGGCAGGTCGGCAATGAACGGGTGTTCCACGCCAGTCTTGCCCAGGAAGAGTATAAGCGGATCCTCGATGTCGGCCGGTTTCGTCTGATCGCCTTCGTCGAAAGCGATGCGGAGTGTGGCAACCACACGGTGATGCTGGCGAAACGAAACCCGAAAGGCAGTGAGGCTTAGTCCGTGTCGTGCTCATCGCGCAGCATGTCGGCGCCGATCTTTGACAGCAGGATTACCGCCTGGGTGCGGCTGTCGACATTCAGCTTCTGCAGGACCGCCGAAACATGCGCCTTGATGGTCGCTTCCGAGACGCCGAGATCGTAAGCGATCTGCTTGTTCAGGAGCCCCTCGCCGAGCATCCCGAGAACGCGCGCCTGCTGCGGCGTCAGGGTGCGGATACGCTGGATCAGATCGTTGATCTCGGCATCATGTTCGCTGCCGAGATCCATGCCAAGAGGAATTGTGATCTCGCCGGCCAGAACATCGGCGACACCTTTGCGGATCGCTTCAGTCCGCGCCGATTTGGATATGAAGCCCGACGCGCCGAGTTCAATCGAACGGCGGACCGTTGAAGCGTCGTCCATACCCGAGACCACGATTACCGGAACGGCAGGATGCGCGGCGCGCACCGAAACCAGCGCGGAAAGCCCACTCGATCCAGGCATCGACAAGTCGAGCAGCACAAGGTCAATGTCCGGCGTTTCGTCCAGCGCCTTCATCGCCGAGTTGAAGTCCTCGGCTTCCGTAACGGCCGGCGGCTCGGTTTCACCGCCAAGCGGCACCGCTATCGCCGACTTGATGGCGTCGCGAAACAGCGGATGATCGTCCGCAACAAGTATCTGCACCGCCATCGACTTCGCTCCCGATTCGCTGGCGTCCCGCCCCAGCTCCTCGCCAATTATGACGGAATCAACACACCCACTGTCAAGGACGGGGTCTTGTTACCGCCTCAAGGCCGTGAATTCGCAACCAGACGCGGAAGTCGGAAAGTGAACCAGACTACCGTCCAGACATTACCGAGGAATGGTATCGGGGCGATCCACAGCACGGCATACCAGTTACGTTCAAGAACCGCGATGACGACGGCGGACAAAACAAAGCCGAGATAAAGATCGGCCAAAGTCACCAGCCCCCAAGGATTGCCGAACAGCCACGCACCGGCGGCGGCGAAGTCTCCATAAAGGACAGCCCACACGATCAGCGCGGCAAAGCCCGCACCCAGTACGGCAAGTACGAGACGCAGGATTGTCACGATCACGATCCTCCGGTTTGCGGTCCTGTAGCGCTTACGCGAAAGCTCTCCGGTCCGATCACCCGGCAGCGCTGTTCTGCCCTTTCCGGAACTGCGGCAATGCGGCAAGCAGACGATGCAGCGTGTCGATGGTCGAGACATCCGCGACACCATCGACACGCTGCGGCCTGAAATGGCGCTGGAAGGCCGTCACGACCGTCGCGGTCGCGCCGTTGAATACCCCATTCACCTCGATGCCGTAGCCATAAAGCGCCAGCATGGATTGCAGCGCCTCCACCGGCTGACCGGCCTCGCCCATGGTCAGATAACGCCCGCCGCCGAGCGGCGCCGGTTCGACCCAGTGGCCGATGCCGGCGGCGGCGAACCGCGCCCACGGAAACTTCTCGCCGGGATCGGCCTTTCGACCGGGCGCGACATCGGAATGGGCAAGCACGCGCGCGGGCGCAATGGCGTTGCGTCCGACGATGTCGCGCGCCAGCGCGATCACCGCGTCGATCTGCTTTTCGGGGAAATCCGGCATGCCATGATCATGGCCGCCATTGACGATCTCGATGCCGATCGAGTGCGAATTGATGTCGGTCTCGCCCTGCCAGACCGACACACCGGCGTGCCAGGCCCGCGCGGCCTCGGCGACCATCTGCACCACGCGGCCGTCTTCATGCACAATGTAGTGGCAGGAAACGCTGCTTTGCGGATCGCACAGCCAGTCCTCGGCCGATGCGCCGTCCCTGAGGCCGGTATAATGCAGCAGCAGAATGTCAGCAGCCTTACCGTCACGCCGTTCATCGAAACTCGGCGAGGCGCGCAATACGGCATCCGCATAATCGGGATCGAACAGGCTGGCGTTCATCCGCGCCGCAGCTCCGGCTCGACCACCTCCCAGGCATCGTTGATCGCTGCGACGCGGTCGTTGGCGATCTTGATGAACTCCTCGGGCAGCCCGCGCGCGATGAGCTGGTCGGGATGATTGGCGCGGATCAGCTCATGGTATCGGCGCCGCGCCGTGGCGTGATCGTCGTCGCGGCGAATGCCAAGAATCCGGTAGGGATCGCGATGGCCCGCGTCGACATGGCGGGCGGTGATGCGCTCAAACTCCTTGCCGGAAATGCCGAAGATCGTCGCGATATCGGCGAGGAAATTCAGTTCGGTGCGATGCATGACGCCATCGGCCTTGGCGATGTGGAACAGTCCGTCGATCACGTCGATCAGAAGCGGGCAATCCGCCTCGCCCGAACCGCACAATCCGGCAATCTGCTGGGCATAGGCCTGGTAACCGGCGACATCCTGCTTGGCGAGATTGTAGAGGCCGGAAACGCGCCGCGCTTCCGCCGACGGGATTTCGAATATCTCGCGAAAGGCCGCGACCTCGTCATTGGTGACAATGCCGTCGGCCTTGGCCATCTTGGCCGACAGCGCGATCATGGCAATCGAAAACGCGACCCGGCGGCGCGTCGCCGGATCGCCGGCAAACGCCGTGCGCACCGACTCGACCAGCCCCGACAGCGCGGTGGTGGCCTTGCCGGTGATGAATTCGGAGATTCGCACCCAGATCGACATGACCCCTTCATATTGGATCGTTGGGGCATTTGTAAGGGCGATTGCCAAGCCGCCGCGCAGCGTGCAAGTGTGCGGCCCGCTCAGCCTGCCGTTGCTTTTTCTCATGACCGCAAGACCCAAGAACATCCCCGTCGGATATGCGCTCGGCATTGCCGGCGTCACCATTTTCGGGGCCACCCTGCCAGCGACCGTGCTGGCGCTGGAGGTCTATGCGCCGTGGTTCATCACGCTCGGGCGCGCGGCGATCGCGACAGCTGTGGCCATCCCTTGCCTGCTGCTGCTGCGCAGGCGGCTCCCCTTGAGGTCGCTGCCACAGTTTCTGTTCGCCGGCATGCTGCTGGTGTTCGGATTTCCCGGCTTCATGGCGCTTGGCATGCAGACGGTCGACGCAAGCCATGGCGGCGTGGTGCTCGGCATCCTGCCGCTCGGCACTGCGGTTTTCGCCGCGCTCGTGGCGGGTGAACGGCCCTCGCCGCTATTCTGGCTTTGCGCGGTCGCCGGGACCGCGCTCGTCATCTGGTTCGTGCTCGGCGGTTCCGAAGTGCAACTGACTGCGGGCGTGGGCTGGCTGACGCTGGCCGGTCTCTGCGCGTCGCTCGGCTATGTGATCTCCGGCCGGCTGTCGGCGACCATGCCCGGATGGGAAGTGATTTGCTGGGCGCTGGTGCTGACGGCACCGATATCGCTGGCGGGAACATGGTGGCTGTGGGAGCCCGCTTACTGGCACGCGCCCGCAGTGCCGCTGATCGCCTTCATATATACTGGCCTCGGCTCGATGTTCCTGGGGTTCTTCGCCTGGAATGCCGGTTTGGCGATCGGCGGGATCGCGCGTGTCGGCCAGGTCCAGCTTTTCCAGGTGTTTGTCACCGTGGGATTGTCGGCACTGCTGCTGGGTGAAACGATAACCGCGCGCACAGCCGCGTTCGCCATCGCCGTGGTGGTCGTCGTATGGCTGGGGCGCAAGACGCGGATCGCCGAACGCCGATGAACGCACCGCTCGAGCCCGATGCAAGCGACGTCGCCGCAGCTGAAATCCTGTGGGAGTATCACTGCATCTACGAGACACCGCGCCCGGCCGACGCGATCATAGGGCTGGGCAGCTATGATTTGCGCGTCGCCGACTGGTGCGCCGAACTGCAGCTTGCGGGGTTTGCGCCGGTGATCGTGTTTACCGGTGCTGCGGGGAATTGGACCAAGGGCCTTTATGAAACGAGCGAAGCTGAAGCGTTTGCCGAGCGGGCAATCGCAGCCGGTGTTCCCAGCGAAGCGATCCTGCTGGAAGAGCGGGCGACCAACATTGGCGAGAATATCCGCTTCACGAAGGCGATGTGCGCCGGCATGCGGACAGTGATCGCGGTGACCAAGCCGCAAACCCAACGGCGCTGTCTGGCGACAATCGAGCAGCAGTGGCCGGCCATCGACGCCATCGTCTCCGCACCGCTGCATGGTTTCGAGCAGCAACCGACCGAGCGGCACGGCATGGCCGATCTGATATCGGAGATGGTGGGCGATGTCTGGCGCATGAAGGCCTATCCGCAAATGGGGTTCCAGACCGAACAGCCGGTACCAGCGGAAGTCGCAAAAGCCGGTCGCCAGCTCATTTGCCGCGGTTACACCGGCAATCTGCCGGACGGCGCCGAGTTCTGAACTACATGGCGGCGGCGGAGCGCGCCGCCTGATCGTAAGAACCGGAAAACGCCCTCAGCAATGCCGCCAGACGCGACACGTCGGCGCCATCGAAACCGAATTCCTGCATGGCCGAGATCAGCAATTGCTCGCGCAGTTCGCCATAGCGGGTGCAGACCGCAGACCCGCGCCCGGTGATCGAAACCGTCTTTTCCTTGCCGTCCCGGCCCGTCGACACCAGTTCCTGCCCGGCCAGTTTCTTGACCGCATAGGACACGAGATGCGTATCCTCGACATTCAGCACCAGACAGATGTCGGCAAGCGTTTTGGGCCGGTCGCGATGGAAAACCAGATGCAGGACCAGCACCTCCAACGGCGATAGTCCCGGTGCCCCGGCCGCCGCCGCACAACGCACCATCCAGCGATGGTAGGCGTGGTTCGACATGGTCAGCGCGAATTCCAGTTCCGATACTTCCGGCATGCCCGACTTGGCGAGATGCGCCGACGATACGACGAAGTCCGCACTCATGCTGTTCTCCCGGTCTCGGTGAATTATCGTCATTGACAATATATCGACATTTTGTCAACGTTTTCCAAATTCAACAGGAGCGGCCCGATGGCAAAGAGCGAGCGGTGGGATTTCTGGATCGACCGGGGCGGCACATTCACCGATGTGCTCGGCGTCGACCCGGCAGGCACGGTCCATCCCTACAAGCTGCTCTCGGAAAACCCCGAGGCCTATCGCGACGCCGCCGTTCAGGGCATCCGCGACCTGCTCGGCGTGAAGCCAGGCGCGCAGGTGCCGGCAGACCGCATCGGCACCGTGCGCATGGGCACGACGGTGGCCACCAACGCGCTTCTGGAGCGCAAGGGCGACCGCACGCTGTTGCTGATCACCAAAGGTTTTCGCGACGCGCTGCGCATCGCGTATCAGGCGCGGCCGGACATCTTCGCCAAGGAAATCATCCTGCCGGAACTGCTCTACGAGCGGGTCATCGAGGTACCCGAGCGCGTGCTCGCCGACGGTACCGTCGAGACGCCGGTCGACCTCGCCGCGGTCGAAACCGAGGTGCGTGCCGCCTATGATTCCGGAATCCACGCCGTGGCGGTCGCCTTCATGCATGCCTGGTCGCATCCCGCGCACGAATTGGCAGCCGAGGAGATGGCCATTACGATCGGGTTCACCCAGATTTCGGTCAGCCACAAGGTGTCACCACTCGCGAAACTGGTCGGGCGCGGCGACACGACAGTGGTCGACGCCTATCTGTCGCCGATCCTGCGCCGCTATGTCGACCAGGTCGCCAGTGAACTCGGTATCGACGAAAGCGTCGAGGGGCCGAGGCTGCAATTCATGATGTCGTCCGGCGGCTTGACGGCCGCACATCTGTTCCAGGGCAAGGACGCCATCCTGTCGGGCCCGGCAGGCGGCGTGGTCGGGATGGTCGAAACCGCGAAGGCCGAAGGCTTCGGCGAAGTCATCGGTTTCGACATGGGCGGCACCTCCACCGATGTCGCGCATTTTGCCGGCTCCTATGAGCGCGCCTTCGACACCGAGGTCGCGGGCGTGCGCATCCGCGCGCCGATGATGCGCATCCACACGGTTGCTGCCGGCGGCGGTTCGATCCTGCATTACGAGGCCGGCCGCTTCCAGGTCGGACCGGACTCGGCGGGCGCCAATCCCGGCCCGGCGGCCTATCGGCGCGGCGGGCCGCTGACCGTCACCGACGCCAACGTCATGACCGGCAAGCTCGATCCTGAGCATTTCCCGGCTATCTTCGGTCCCGGCCAGAACGAGGCGCTGGACGCCGAAACCGTGCGCGCAAGGTTTGCCGCGCTCGCCGAAAAGGTCGGCGACGGGCGGTCGGCGGAAGAAGTCGCCGAGGGCTTCGTCACCATCGCCGTGGAGAACATGGCGAACGCCATCAAGAAGATCTCCGTACAGCGCGGTTACGACGTGACCGGCTATGCGCTGAACTGCTTCGGCGGGGCCGGCGGCCAGCACGCCTGTCTCGTCGCCGACGCGCTCGGCATGAAAGCGGTGCTGATCCACCCCTATTCCGGACTGTTGTCGGCCTATGGCATCGGGCTTTCCAAGACCTACGCATCGCGCCAGCACGCGCTGGTGGCTGCGCTTTCCGACGAGAACCGCCCGGCCATCGGCGCGCTGATCGAAGAATTGTCCGCCAATGCGGTCGCCGAACTCAAGCACCAGGGCATCGACGCCGACGACATCGACACGGCGCCAATCCTGCATATCCGCTACGACGGCACCGACACCACGATCGAGACAGGCTATGACGGCAGCGATATCGAACAGGCTGCGCGCGATTTCGAGACGGCGCATCTGGCGCAGTTCGGCTTTGTCGATCCGTCGCGCAAGCTGATTGTCGAAGCCGTCGGCATCGAAGCGTCGGAACGCGGCGGCAACTATCGCGGCGCTGTCAACAACCTGGATGACGATCCCCGCGACCGCGAGGCCGAGGCGGCGCAGCAAATCTTCACCGGCGGAGAGTGGCAGGAGGCCGGTCTCTATCTGCGCACCTCGAAAGCCCCTTCCCCGCTCGCGCCGGGCGATCGCGTGACCGGTCCCGCGATCATCATCGAGGACAACCAGACCATCGTCGTCGAACCGGGTTGGCAGGCAGCGGTCACCGGGCGCAACCAGATCGTCATGACGCGCCATGTCGAAAAGCAGCGCAACGCACCGATCGGCACCCATGCCGATCCGGTCATGCTCGAAGTGTTCAACAACCTGTTCATGTCGATCGCCGAGCAGATGGGCGTGACGCTTCAGAACACCGCCTCGTCGGTCAACATCAAGGAACGGCTCGATTTCTCCTGCGCCGTGTTCGACGCCGACGGTGCGCTGGTCGCCAACGCGCCGCACATGCCGGTGCATCTGGGCTCCATGGACCGGTCGGTGGAATCGATCATCCGCCAGAACCCGGACATGAAACCGGGCGACGTCTATGCCCTGAACGCGCCTTACAATGGCGGCACCCATCTGCCCGACATCACAGTCGTTACACCGGTCTTTGACGAAGCCGGCAAGGACATCCTGTTCTTTGTCGCCTCGCGCGGCCACCACGCCGATGTCGGCGGCATGGCGCCCGGATCGGCAACGCCCCGCGCCACCCATGTCGACCAGGAAGGCGTGCTGATCGACAACTTCAAGCTGGTCGAAGACGGCCTGCTGCGCGAGAAAGCATTCATTCGCCTGATGAGCGATCATCCCTGGCCGGCCCGTAATCCGCAACAGAACCTGGCCGACATGCGCGCCCAGATCGCGGCCAACGAGAAAGGCGTGGCCGAACTGCGCAAGATGGTCGCGCATTTCACCCTGCCCGTCGTCCAAGCCTACATGAACCACGTGCAGGACAATGCCGAGGAGAGCGTGCGCCGCGTCATCGACGCGCTGGCCGACTGCGCCGCCGAATACCCGACCGACAATGGCCAGGTCATCAAGGTCCGGATCACCGTCGACAAGGCGAAGCGCGAGGCGACGGTCGACTTCACCGGCACCTCGCCAATGGCCGAGAACAACTTCAACGCGCCCGAGCCGGTCGCCCGTGCCGCCGTGCTCTACGTGTTCCGGCTGATGGTCGAAGCCAACATCCCGATGAATGCCGGCTGCCTGCGGCCGATCAACATCGTCATCCCGGACGCCTCGATGCTGAAGCCGCAATATCCGGCTGCCGTGGTCGCCGGCAACACCGAGACCAGTCAGCATGTCACCAATTGCCTGCTCTATGCGCTTGGCGCGCTGGCCAATGCCCAGGGCACGATGAACAATCTGACCTATGGCAATGCGCGCTACCAGAACTACGAGACGATCTGCTCGGGCGCGCCGGCGGGCCGGATGAATTCGGGCCGCGGGTTTGGCGGCGCGTCAGGCGTTCACACGCACATGACCAACACCCGCATGACAGATCCGGAAATCCTCGAAATGCGCTATCCGATCGTCGTCGAGGAATTCTCGATCCGCGACGGATCGGGTGGCGGTGGCGAATTCAGGGGTGGCGACGGCACAAGGCGCGTGCTGCGCTTCGGCGAGGACATGGAATGCGCCATCCTGTCCTGCCATCGCAAAATCGCGCCAAAGGGGCTTGAAGGCGGCGGCGACGGGGAATGCGGTCGCACCGAAATCCGCCGCCTCGACGGCACGCTTGAGCAGTTGGAGCATTGCGACCAGACCTCGGTGAAGGCCGGCGAAGCCGTGATCGTCACGACACCGACACCGGGGGGTTATCAGCCGCAATAGGCCACTAGAGCGATTCAGCTCGAACGGGCGGCCTGTCAAGGCCGATTGCATTTACAACTCGTTTCGCCTATAGGTTGTATATTCGCATTTCAATCGGGCAGTGCTCCATGATGCTCAAGCTGATCCTGACCGCGTTTCTTGGCCTGTTCTCCGGAAGCAACGAAGACAGGCACTACTGGAACCAGTTCATCGACGAACACGGAATGAGCGAGCTCGCCGATGTCGACCCCGACTTCCGCGAGGAGTTGCTCGTGTTTCGCTACTTCAGTGAAGTCTACAATGGCGGGCATCTGCAGTATTTTCTGAACCTGGATGACTATCCATGGGAGGAAACCGCCGATGCGATGGAGAATATGGGCGCCAGGGAACACGCCCGCATCCTGCGGCGAGCCATTGTCGTCTGGCGCGCCGAGCAGCGGAAGCCACCGCGCACTGCGGAGGAGTTTGTCGAGGAAGCGCAAAAAGACGAACTGGGCGAATTCGACAGTGCGATGTATCGTTTGAAGCCAATCATTGAAGACTATCTCGATAAAAGCATAATCCAAAAGTACAAACGGAGGTGAATCTCGGTGGTCGAACTGTCCATAAGCCTCGCGCTTTTCCTGATCATCGCGCTTTCTTGTGCGCTCGAACCCGGGCCGAATTTCATCATGCTGGCCAAGAACTCCGCGACGCGCGGACGGCGAGCCGGCTTCATGACCGCCCTCGGGCTGCATCTCGGCGCCTATCCTGCGATCGCCATCGCGGGTCTCGGCCTCGTCGCCCTGGCAAGCACACTTCCCGCCGCACTGACCGTCATCAAATATGCCGGTGCCGCCTATCTGGTATGGCTCGGCATTGCGACGATCCGATCCGCCCGAACCGAGGACAAGCCCGACAGCGCCGGGCCGGCGACATCTCCGAAACGCGGGCCGCTTGCATCAGGCTTTCTGCTGGTCGTCCTCAATCCGCGCACCTACGCCTTCTTCACCTCGTTGCCTGTGGTCTTCGCATCGGTGTTGACTGCAGATCTCGGCCTGCCGCTCGGCGCACAGGTGGCCGTGCTCGCCGTGGCCACGAATCTGGTTTTCCTTGCCGTCGATCTCGTTTTCGTCGCGGTCGCCGACAATGTGTCGAGCCGGATTCGTCTTGGGGAGCGAGCCAGGCGGACAATCGGGTGGCTGACCGGAGGCGCGCTTGCAGCCTTCGGCATCCGCTTGGCCATGCGCCAGGATTGACCAAACCTCGCCGGCTGCCCGATTTTGGCCCGAATGCCCGCCTAACGGCGGACGCAATCGGGGACCAGTCATGGCCGTCAAGACAATAATCAGGACATGTGCCGCGCTTGCGGCGCTGGGCGCACTGGGCGCACTGGGCGGATGCTCGATCAGCAAACCCGTTGCGCACGTCGCGCTGCCTCTGCCCGCTGTCAAACCGCTTACGCTGCAGGCTGAGCCCGCAGCGGCGCAGGACCCGATCCATGCGATGGTTTCGCGTTATGCCCATGAGTACAACGTGCCCGAGGCGCTGGTGCATCGCGTGGTCAAGCGCGAGAGCACCTACAATCCGAAGGCGCGCAATGGCGTCCACTACGGGCTGATGCAGATCAATCCGGAAACTGCGCGCACCATGGGATATCGCGGCTCGAACGAGGGGCTGTACGACGCCGAAACCAACCTGAAATTCGGCGTCAAGTATCTGCGCGGCGCCTGGCTGCTGGCCGATGGCAGCCACGACAGGGCGGTGCGCCTCTACTCGGCAGGCTACTACTACGAGGCCAAGCGCCGCGGCATGCTGGTTGAGACCGGCCTGCGCAAGCCGAGAAAGTAGCTACTGCTCGTCCAACAGGTCGATCAGTTCGTGCACCAGAAACCCGACCTTGTAGGCTTTGTCGGTCGGTGTCAGGCCAAGACGGACCACCACCAGACCCCGCGACGGAACAACGCTGACCGACTGGCCGTCATGGCCGGACAGAAAAAAGGCGTCTTCGGGCAGTTCGGGGTTTTCGCCCGGCAGCCACGCGTTCGGCGCGCGCAGCCACAAATGCCCCTTGCCGTAGATACCGCCCGAAGCCGGGTGAGCGTCCGTCATCCAGTCAACAAACCCGACCGGCAACAGCGAACGGCCTTCCCAGACACCACGCTGCAAGAGAAACTGGCCAAACCGGGCCCAGTCGCGCGCGGTCGCGTAGAGATAGGAAGAACCGACGAACGTTCCGCGTGCATCGGCCTCGAAAACCGCCGACTGCATACCAAGCGGCGCGAAGAGCGCCTGACTGGGATAGGCCAGGGCATCGAGCTTGCTTTCGAACTGGTCCTGCCAGATGCGCGAGAGCAGAACCGACGTTCCCGACGAGTAGTTGAAGGCGGCTCCAAATCCGCCATCGTTTTCGGTGTCGAATGGCTTTACCGCGACGAATCCCGCCATGTCCGGTTCCAGATAAAGCATGCGCGTGACATCGCTGACGTCGCCATAGCCTTCGTTCCAAACCAGATCGCCCGCCATGCCCAGAAGATCGGCAAGCGAGATGTCGGCGCGGCCGTCACCAGACCACTCCTTCAACAGGCCGGTCTGGTCCCGTCGCAATTCGCCATCGCGGATCAACGTTCCAGTAATCGCGGCCGTGACCGTCTTGGTCATCGACCAGCCAAGCAACGGCGTTTCGGCGTCAAAGCCGTCGCCATAGCGCTCGCCGATGATCTTGCCGTCCTTGACAACAACGACCGCCCGCATGCCGGGGCCCGTCAGGTTCCCGTCATTGAGAAGTGCGTCGAGATCCATGTTTTCCGGCGGCATGACCAGGCCGCCCGCCGGCCATTCCAGGTTGGGATCAGGCGCATCGATCGTGATTTCGGGCACCGACAGGCGGGCGGCCCGCACATTGCCATCGGCCACCGTCGCGCAGCCGGCATTGTCCCGGTGAACCGCCAGTCCGCCGCCGAGGACCCCGAAAAGGCCGGTGCGCACAGTGCCACTGACCCGGTCGACCGAAACGCGCATCAGGCGCAGCAGCGGATGTCCCGGTGCCTGTACATCGACTTCCAGGACCTCCTGCGCGTTGCGCCCGGAAACGAACACGCTGGAGCAGACGATCTTCGCCGAGTAATTCGATCCGACACGGATCAGATCGGGAGGTGAAACATAGAGCCAAACGAACAGGCCCGCGATCACAGCGACCAAAAGCGCCGCAAGAACGCCAAAAATTCTCATAACAGTAACACCTGTCATTCAGTATGGCGCAGAACTACGCTCCGTCAGGTGCAGGCGTCAATCGGCTGCGCCGACAATCGGCATGACCGCGCAGATGTGTTGCGCTAGAACAACGGCGGCTGAAAAGGACGAATCGGTGCGAACAGGTTTCATCCCGGCAGCGCTTGTGGGTATCGGGCTTGCCTTGGCGGGCTGTTCCGGCTTCTCCGCCGATTTCGCGGATTCCATCCTGCCGCTTTCCGCGCCGAAATTCGCCGACAACGATCCCGTTGACGCCTTCGAAGGCGGCGGGCCGCATGGTTATGCGGTTCACGGCATCGATGTTTCCAAGTACCAGGGCGCAATCGACTGGCAGAAAACGAAGCGCGCGGATATCGCTTTTGCCTTCATCAAGGCGACCGAAGGCGGCGACCGCGTCGATGAGCGGTTTCGCGAGTATTGGCGCCAGTCGAAACGGGCCGGCATCCGGCGCGGCGCCTATCACTTCTTCTACTTCTGCAGACCGGCGATCGAGCAGGCGCGCTGGTTCATCCGCCACGTCCCGCGCGAGACCGGGGCGCTGGCGCCGGTGCTCGACATGGAGTGGAATCACAAGTCTCCGAGCTGTAAAGAGCGCCCGCCGGCACGCAAGGTCCGCGCCGAGATGCGCGTTTTCCTCAACACGCTGGAGCGTCACTACGGGGTGCGGCCGGTAATCTACACAACGCCGGACTTCTACCGGCAGAACATCGCCGGCCACTTCAAGGGCGAAACTTTCTGGCTCCGGACGGTCGCGGCGCATCCGCGGATCACCTATCCCGGCCGCAAATGGACTTTCTGGCAGTACACGGGAACCGGCGTCGTTCCGGGCATTTCCGGTAATGCCGATATCAATGTGTTTTCAGGCGGCCGCGCCGACTGGCAGAAGTGGCTTGAAGAAAACAGTATCTGAACCAGAAATCGAACAGCTTGCCGGAGGAGCGACGCAGACATGAACAACACCGCACGCAACTTACTTGCCGTTTTGGCAGTGGGCGCCACCACTGCGACAGCCTCGGCCCAGGTGCCGTGCGGCGGCGACTTCGGCGCTTGGCGAAAAGCCATGGTGGAGGAAGCGCGCGCCGCCGGGGTCGGCCAGGCGGGGCTGCGCGCCATCGGCTCGGCGCAAGTCAATCCCTCGGTGTTGCGGCGTGACCGCGCGCAGGGCGTGTTCACGCTCGATTTCGCGACGTTTGCAGGCAAGCTGATCTCGCAAAACCGGATGGATGTCGGCCGCTCAAAGCTGCGCCAGTACGACAGCACCTTCCAGCGCGTGCGCGCCGAGTTTGGCGTCGCGCCCGAGGTGATCGGCGCGTTCTGGGGACTGGAGACCGATTTCGGCGGCTATCAGGGCGACTTCAACACACTCAACGCGATCGCGACGCTGGCACATGACTGCCGCCGACCGGAATTGTTCCGCCCGCAAATGATCGCTCTCGGAGAACTGATCGATCTCGGCATCGTGCCCGCCGATATCACCGGCGCCTGGGCCGGCGAGATCGGCCAGGTGCAGGTCCTGCCCGAAGACTACCTGACCAAGGGGCGCGACGGCGATGGCGACGGGCGTATCCGGCTGAAAACGTCCTCGCCGGACGCCATCATGACGGCGGGCAACTTCCTGCAGGCGCTCGGTTGGCGCGCCAATCAGCCCTGGCTGATCGAGGTCAAGGTGCCTTCGAGCATGGAATGGTCCGACGCCGGCCTGCACACATCGCTGCCGGTTGCCGAATGGCAGGGGCGCGGCGTCACGGCGCGCAGCGGCGATCTGCCGGCCAGCGCCGATGCGCACTTGCTGCTGCCACAGGGCCGCAAGGGCCCGGCCTTTCTCGCCTACCCCAACTTCCGGGTGTTCCTGGAGTGGAACCAGTCGCTCACCTATGTGACGACCGCCGCCTATTTCGCCACTCGTCTTGGCGGCGCGCCGCGCTTCGATATCGGTTCACCCGAGCCCGGGCTCGGTCGCGACCAGATGAAGTCGCTACAGCGCAAGCTCGCCGCGCGCGGCCACGATGTCGGCGATATCGACGGCATTCTCGGCGCCGGCACGCGTGGTGCGGTCCGCAAGGAGCAGCAACGGCTCGGCCTGCCGGCAGATGCCTGGCCAACAGCAAGGCTGCTCAACGCTTTGTAGGGCCGCCGGGCCACCTTGCCGCATTGATCACCGGCGCGTGAACCGGTAAATCGGCTGCGGCAACCGGAAAGGACCGATGACGGCCAGCGGAACGATAGCGGCATTGGCGACGCGCCTCCTGTGCGTTTTCGCATTGGTGCTGGTGTCGTTTGCGCACCGGGCTCCGGCGGCGAACGCCGGCGATTTGCCGGATTTAAGCGCCTACACACTGCCGGACGGCACGGTTCTCAGTATCTGTATCGGCGGCCGGTCTGGCGACGACGGCGATCAGGACACGTCAGGCGCCTGCGAGTTTTGCCGCATTGCCGGCGCAGTGGCGTTGCCCGCGGCCCCGGCAGATTTCGAACGGTGCGGCGTGTGGGGACACGTCCTGCCGCCACTCCCGCGCGAGTTGAGGGTCGCCGGCGCGGCCTATCCACCGGCAGCCCCGCCACGCGGGCCTCCCCACGCCTTCATTTGATTTTCACAAGCGGTCCAACCGCCCCGTCCTGCGGCATATCAACGTGCCGACGATGCGGAGCGCCGCACAAAACACATTTAGTCACGACAGAAGAAAGAAAGACCCATGCAACTCATCATCAAATCCACACTCGCTGCCGCTGCCTTTGCCCTTGCGCTGACCGGCTCCGCCCTTGCCCACGACTACAAGATCGGCGACCTGGTCATCGAGCATCCGACAGCGCGCGCGACGCCGCCGAACGCACCGGTTTCGGGCGGTTACATGATCATCCGCAATGAAGGCTCCGAGGCCGACCGCCTGATCGCCGGTTCGGCTCCATTTGCCGGCAAGGTCGAGATCCATGAAATGAAGATGGAAAACGACGTCATGAAGATGCGCGAAATCGAAGGCGGGCTGGAAATCCCGGCCGGCGGCAGCGTCGAGCTGAAACCCGGCGGCTATCACGTCATGTTCATGAAGCTGAACGAACAGCTCAAGGAAGGCGAGATGGTCAAGGGCACCGTGGTGTTCCAGAATGCCGGCGAGATCGAGCTGGGCTTCAAGGTCGTCGCGCCCGGCGAGATGAAAATGAAACACAACCACGACCACTGAGGAAACGAACGTGTCGGCAAATCTTCGCACAACGATCCTGCTCACCGTCACGGCGATCATGCTCGTGGCGATCGGCGGCCTGTTCTACTATCAGGTGGCCAATCGCGGCACGGAAAGGTCGGTCATGGCGAGCGCGCCCATCGGGGCACCGTTCGAACTGATCGACCACAATGGCGACCCGATCACCGAAAAGGCGATGGCCGGCAAGCCGGTCGCCGTCTTCTTCGGGTTCACGCATTGCCCGGAGATTTGCCCCACGACCCTCTATGAGATGGCCGGCTGGCTGGAAGCCCTCGGCCAGGAGGGCGCGGATATCGACGGCTACTTCATCACCGTCGATCCGACGCGCGACACGCCTGAGATCATGGAAAGCTACGTGACCAGCTTTACCGACCGGATCATCGGTATCACCGGCGACCCGGACCGGGTCGCCGAACTCGCCAAGGCCTGGCACATCTACTGGCGCAAGGTGCCGCTGGACGATGGCGACTACACGATGGACCACACCGCTTCGGTGTTCCTGGTCGACAGACAGGGCCATCTGAAGAGCGTCATCGCCTTTGGCGAGGAGAGCGAAACCGCGATCGAGAAACTGCGCAATCTCGCCGCCAGCTAAAACTCATGGTGTCGGGGGACCACTCCCGGCACCCTACATGCGGTCGAAATTATCCTTGTCGGTCGGGATCAGCATGACCGCCGTCGCCACGAAGGCGAACCCGAAGGTAATGCCGAAGGTCAACGCCAGCAGTGCGGTCGCCGCAACCTTGTGATCGCTGTGGGCGTAGAGTTCGCCGAGATGGCCGACATTGAAGTGCACGAGGCCAAAGGCGACCAGCCAGCCGAATGCGATCCCGGCGGCCGAATTCATCAGAACATAACGGACGAGTTTGGGCATGGGAGCGTTCCTGAGCTTTCTCAGCCTGAACTTATGCCCGCGCTTCCCGGGGACAATGGGACACATTGAAGCGCCAGATATTGCCCCGTTGGACACTCCGACCTGCGGGCCTCAGTCCGCCATCGTCTCGAGGCTGGCGGTACCTTCCGGCGCACCGCCCGCATCGAACGGCTCCTCTACCTCGACGAAGGTATCCGGGTAGAACCCGTTGAACCGGGAACGCAACGACAGCGAATAGGCGCCGATATTGCCGATCTCGATCCAGTCGCCGGTGTCGATCGTTTCCGGCAGGTAGAAGGGGCGCGTCAGGATATCGACGGAATCGCAGGTCGCACCACACACCTTGAACGGAACGATCGCCGACGGATCGCCATTGCGGCGGCGGATGTTCGGATCTGGAATGAAGCGTGCCGGCAACGTGATCTTACCGGTCCAGGAATCCGACAGCGACGCCCAGATACCGTCATTGATGTAAAGCCGCCTTCCCTTGCGCAACAGCACACGTACGATCAGCGAGAACGCGCGTGCCACGATCACCCGGCCCGGCTCGGCGACAAGCGGAATGGTGTCGAACTCCCATTCAGCGAGCGCTTGTCGCAAATCCGTCATCAGGTCATCGAGAGGCGGCGCGGCGGGCGCGCGGCTCTTCGGATTGTGGCCATAGGCGGCGGGGAACCCGCCGCCGACATCCAGTCCGGCAAGCGGCACGTCGGCGCGGTTGCGCACCCAGTCGGCCGATGCAAGCGCCCGTTCATAGGTTCCCGCCTCCTCGATCTGGCTGCCGACATGAAAGCAGATGCCTGTGGGAAAGCCGATGCGGTGCAGCCGTTGCAGCAATTCGACGGCATGGCCGGGCGCCGCGCCGAACTTCTTGGACAGTTCGTAGGCCGCCTGCCCCTTGGTCGCGATGCGTACGAATATGGTGACCGTGGTCTGGTCGATGTCGAGCGCGCGGCAGACGCGCAGTACCTTGGCGATCTCGTCCTCGTGATCCACCACCAGCGTGCGAATCCGATAATGATCCAGCGCCAGGCGGATATCGGACAATGCCTTGACCGGGTGCATGTAAAGCAGCTCGGCGGTCGCCGAATAGCGGCGCACTGCTGCGAACTCGGCCGGCGATGCGACATCGAAGCAGTCTACGCCGGCGTCTACCAGCGTCTTGATGACCAGCGGTTCACCATTGGTTTTGACCGCATAGGCCGTCTTGCCGGGAAATGCGGACATGAAACGCCGTGCGTCCTGCTGCAGCACATGCGGGCGGAAACAATAGACCGGCACGTCCGGCCGAAGCTTCAGGGCCGCATCGCGCGCCGTGGCGAACTTGTCCATTCCTGTCTCCGCTTGACGATGTGCATCCGCCGGTTGGGCTTAGCACGTTCGCGTCTCATTGACAGGCCGTTGCACGGGACTTGCGGCGCGAAAAATCTTCTGTAAGCGATAGAGCGAGCCGGAGAATGTTACCTGGGAGGCCAGCCGTGCTGTCCGTCTGTACGATACTCGAAGACATCGCTGCAGGACGAATAAGCCCTGATGAGGCAATCGCCGAAAGCCGGCGGGCGATTGCCGCCAGCGATGACGATGTGAAGGCGTTCCGGCATCTGAACGATACTACAGGGTCCGTCGCTGACAGTGGTCCGTTGGCGGGTATCGCGCTGGGCATCAAGGATATCTTCGATACCTACGACATGCCGACGGAGTACGGTTCCGCGATCTTCGCCAACCACCAACCGCGCGCGGACGCCGGCGTCGTCGCACTGGCCCGTCGGCGCGGGGCGCATGCCATCGGAAAGACTGTGACGACCGAATTCGCCTTTCTCGAACCTGCGGAGACCGTCAATCCATTAAACCCTGCGCACACGCCGGGCGGATCGTCGTCCGGATCGGCAGCGGCGGTTGCGGCGGGCATGATCCCGGCCGCGCTCGGTACGCAGACCGGCGGTTCGGTCATCCGGCCGGCGGCCTATTGCGGCATCGCAGGCTACAAGCCAAGCTTCCGGCTGGTGCCGGCGACCGGCATGAAGACGTTTTCGTGGTCGCTCGATACGGTCGGTTTCTTCGCCGCGAGCATTGCCGATGTCGCGCGCTTCGCCTCGCTGCTGACCGGCCGGGACCTCGAGGCCGACGAACTGCGTGAGGCGCCGCGTATCGGCGTCTACCGGACAGCGATCTGGGATGAGGCAACACCGGACATGCAGGCGGCGGTGCAACGCGCCGCCGAAACCGCCGCAAAGGCCGGTGCGCGGGTGGTCGAAGTCGACGAACCGGAGGCCCTGAGCCGCGGACGCGAAATTCACCCGATCATCCAGAACTACGAGGCCGCTCTCGCCTTCGGCGATGAGTTGGCGCGTCACCGCGATGCACTGAGCGCATTGCTCAGGACGACACTGGAGGAAGGCCAGGCGACCGAGCCTCAGATATACGACAACGGTCGGCGTATCGCGCGGCAGGCGCGCAAGGCGGCAACAGGCCTGTTCAACGATCTGGATGCTCTGATCACACCGTCCGCGCCGAGTTCGGCGCCCGCCGGGCTGGATTCGACCGGATCGCCGGTATTCAACAAGCTCTGGACGCTGACGGGGTGCCCCTGCGTGAACGTCGCCGGGCTGAGCGATGCATCCGGTCTGCCGCTCGGTGTCCAGATCGTCGGCCGGTTCGGACGCGACAAGCTCGCATTGCAGACAGCGCGCTGGCTGGAGCAGCGGTTGGCCGCCTGATTTTCGCCCCGATTGCCGGTGGCGAAACGTCTTGCGCACAGTTTGCGAAAGTTTTTACACAATTTCTCGACAACCGAAATCGTTTTACTCACATGGCTTTAGCTGGAAATTTTCAACAAACGATTCAGCATCTTTTGCGCCGCAGCAACGAATTTTCTTGTACCTTCGTATAAGCTTTATAGACTCATCTGGTCTGAGCATGGAGGCTTGCGATGAGCTTGACACGTTCGATCAACATGATGATGGTCTGCGCAGCTTTTGTTTTTCTCGGCGCTCTCATCTTCGGTATTTTACCCTGAAATCGGCGTGCGGCAGACGGTATGTTTGCCGCAAACATAGCGCACAAGCCCGGAACCGGATGGTTGCGGGCTTCTTGACGACGGCACACGCCGTTCAGGCGGCGTGCAGCCTGTCATCGTCCTCGGTATCCTCGCGAATACCGAGCAAACGGCAGATCGCAAAGACCAGATCAGGCCGGTTCATCGTGTAGAAATGGAAATCGTGGGTGCCACGCTCGACCAGGTTGAAGACCTGCTCGGCCGCCACTGCGCTGGCAACCAGCGCGTGGGTGTTCGGATCGTCTTCCAACCCGTCGAACCGCTCGGCCAGCCAATCGGGCACCGAAGCGCCGCAGCGCGCGGCAAAGTTTCTGACAGCCTTGAAGCTGTGAATCGGAACGATGCCCGGCACAATTGGTACATCGATGCCGGCAGCGCGCACCCGCTCGAGATAGCGCATGAAAGTGTCGTTCTCGAAGAAGAACTGCGTGATCGCCCGGTCTGCGCCATTGTCGACCTTGCGCTTCAGCATGTCGATATCGGCAGCTAAATCGGGGCTCTCGGGATGCTTCTCCGGATAGGCGGCAACCGAGATGTCGAGATCGCCCAGGGCGCGTAGCCCGGCGACCAGCGCGGCGGCGTTCTCATAGCCGTCCGGATGCGGCCGGTAGGCCGTGCCGACACCGCTGGCGGGATCGCCGCGTAGCGCCACAAAGCGGCGAATGCCCAGCGCCATGAAGTCCCTGGCTACCTCGTCTACCTCGTCGCGGGTTGCATCGACACAGGTCAAGTGAGCCGTGGCCGGGGTCGACCCGGTGGCGAGCACCTTCTCCAGTGTTTCGCGCGTCGGTTCGCGGGTCGAACCGCCAGCGCCGTAGGTCACCGAGACAAACTCCGGGCCAAGCGGCGTCAGCCGCTCGATGGTGTCGCCGAGGGTGTCCGCCATCTGCGCGGTCTTGGGCGGAAAGAACTCAAACGACACGCGCATCGCGCTGGATGCGCCTTCGCTGCCGAGCGTCTTGATGGCCGGTCTCATGCAACAGTCTCCAGTGGCGACAGTGTATCGGCGATGTCGTCTGCGATTTCGATGCGGCGGTCGTCGGCAACCCAGATCTTGACCGTCAGCCGGTCGCTTCCCTCCTTGCCGGCTGCAAGCTCGGTCGAGGCTGATAGGTCGAGTTCGGCGCCGGCAAGCCATGCGGCGATGTCCTGATCGGAAAAGCCGAGCCGGTGATGTGCGTGCTCATCGCGCAGGAAATCGAGCGCATGCGGCGCGAAATCGACAATGGCGAGCCGTGCGCCGGGACGCATGGTGCGCGCCGCCTGCCGGATCACCTCGGCAGGATCGTCGAGGAAGTGGAGCACCTGATGAATGGTAACGAGATCGAAACTGTTGCGCGAAACCGGCGGATTGTAGACGTCGCCGAGGCGCACCTCGGCGTTGCGCACACCGGCGGAATCGAGATTGCTGCGCGCGATGTTGAGCATCTCGCGGTTGGAATCGATGCCGATCCCGTACTGATAGACACCGGACAGCAGTTCGAGGATACGCCCTGTTCCGGTGCCCAGATCGAGCATGTAGCGGACCGGCTTGTCGCCAATCAGCGACATGAGCGCCTTTTCCACTGTATCATCGGCCACATGCAGCGAGCGGATCTCGTCCCAGCTCGACGCGTTCTTGGAGAAGTAGGCTGACGCCTTCTCGCGCCGTTTCGACTTGACGTCGACGAGGCGCTCGCGGTCGCGGCGCACGGTTTCGTCTGCCTTGTCGATGCGCGACAGCAATTCCTGGACAAGCACGTCCCCGGCGGCGTCGCGGCTCAGGCGAAAGAGCGCCCAGGAGCCTTCCTGCCGCCTGCGGATCAGGCGCGAATCGAGCATCAGCTTGAGATGGCGCGAAACCCGAGGCTGCGACTGGCCGAGAATGGCGGTCAGTTCGGAAACCGTCAGGTCACAGTCGGCCAGGAGGTTCAGGATGCGCAGCCGGGTGGGTTCGGCTATGGTCTTCAAAACCTCGACGACCGCGTCGAGTGATATGCCGGGTAAACTCATCTGCTTCCTCGAAAAGACATAAACATATCTTTATATCGCGTAGCGACAGATGGCAACCCGGCGCCGGCAATTGAAGGCAAAGCCCGCAAATGGCGACGAAGAGACAACGCGAGACCGCCAAGGCGCTGAATGCGCTGACGCCGATGATCCCGTTCAACGAGGCCGAGGAGGTCAAGGCATTGTCGGGCCAGAAGCACCTGCGCCATCTGCCGGTTTCCATCGCCGTCTGGCTGTCGCTGGTCGCTCATATCCGGCATACGCAAACCGATTATGACGCACTGCTGGACGATGGCTATGACCGCGACGCGGCCCGGCATTTCGTCGCCGACGACATCAATGCGGTGCTGACCAGCTGGCGGGCGACGCGGCTGGTCGACACGCGCGACAGCGAAACCGAGTCCGGCCTGCCCGACCCGGTCGAGGACTGACGCCTACGCCGCGCTGTAGATCCACTGTTCGGGCAATCGCGCCTCGACACGTTCGCCAACGGCAATCCGCCCCGGTATCTCCACCCAGGCGAGCAAGCCGCGACGGCGCTTGGCCGCCGGCACGAAGGACAGCGCCAGATCCGCATCGTCGCCGCGCCCGAGGCCACGGGCGATCGCCCTGCCGGCGAACCGGCACGGGCCGTTCTGGAAATCGACCTTCAGCGTCACTCCGCCCTCGAAGAAAAGCAGCGTTGATGCCGGCAGCATCGACAGGGCAGGAATTCCGGACAGCGTCATGTTGGCGCCGACCCATTCCGGCTCGATCCGGTCGATCTGCATTTCGCCTGCCGCCTCGGCCAGTTCGTCGCGCGACAGGATCGTGATCTGGCGTTCGTTGCGCATCTCGGTGCCGCGCGGGTACCACGGCTCGCGCGCGCCCGACTTTCGCGTCATGCCGGCATGCAGGTCGTCGGCAATACCCTCCCAGGTCAACACCAGTTCTCCGACCGGCGCCGACACGAAGTCTTCGCCCGTGGCGCTGAACAGGCCATCGACCGCGCCCACGATCTTTCTGGAGGGTACGATGTCCACATTCGTCATTGCTTGCTCCTGTCCTTACCAATCGAGGGTCTGGCCGCGCCAATCGACGAAGGTGCCGGTGTCGGCGATGGTGGTCGATTCGGCAACGTCGAGTATACCAGCGGCGCTTTCGTCCGCGGCGACATCGGCTTCCGGCCCGCCCATGTCAGTGCGCACCCATCCCGGGTGCAGCGAGTGTACCGCGATGCCTTCGGGCGCGAGGTCCGTCGCCAGGCCCTGCATCACCTTGTTTACCGCCGCCTTCGAGGCGCGATAGGCGATGCGGTCGGACTTGGCGTAGGACAGGCTGCCCATGAAGGACGACACCGTCAGGATACGCGCGGCCGGTGCGCGGCGCAGATGCGGCAGGAAGGCCTGCGTGACCCGCAAGGGCGCGATCGTGTTAATGGCAAGCGTATCGGCAAAACCCTCGAAATCCATGTCGACCGTCGATTGCCGCGAAGGCCCGATAATCCCGGCATTGTTGATCAGGATATCCACGACGCCTGCGTGGCTTTCTGCAGCCCTTGCGACCGCCTCGGCGTCGGTCACGTCGAACACCAGAGCCGTAAACCGCTCGGGAAAACGCGCCTGCATCCGGCGCGCGGCATCCTCGTCGCGCACCGAGCCGGCCACCGTCCAGCCGCGCTGAAGCGCCTGGCGTACCAGTTCAAATCCAATTCCGCGCGCACAGCCGGTTACCAGAAGCGAAGTCACGACGGTTCCTTTAGAAGCGACCCGGACAAGCCGGGACGCGCTGCCTGTAACGCCGCCCTCCTGCCCGGTCCACCCTAAATGCCACATATCGGGACAAGTTCCCGTGAAGCATAATCACCAAAAGGGCGAGCATTTCATTGCCACATTGCCGTGCGCATTGTCACACTGCGTGAACCCCAAACATCGTAAGCCCTGCTTGCAGTGATTCCACAGAGAGGCCCATCCATGAAAGTCCGGACCCAGTTGTTCAACACGGCCGCCGCCGCGGCCATGATTCTCGCCCTGACGGGCCATGCATCTGCCGACATCGACGCCGAAGCCGTATTCGAAGGCCTGAAGCGGCAGTTCGCGAAGCAGGGTGTCGATGTCGCCGCCGGCTCGGTCGCTTCCCAGGGTGCGAACGATGTGATCATCTCCGACATCACACTCAGCGCCCCCGATGAGGACGGATCGTTCATGTTCGGTGGGGTCGTCCTGCAGCAGGTCGTCGAAGCCGGTGACGGCGGCTTCCTGGTCGGCCGCATGTCCGCGCCCGCCGGATCGATGACCCAGGAGGGCGTCACCGTCACCTTCGACGGCGCCAATTTGGAGGGTTATTACATTCCGGGGCCGAACGATCCCGACCCTGTGGCGGCCGCGGGTATCTTCCGCAGGATGAATATCGGAGCCATGACGGTTTCGACCGGCGGAAACACGATTTTCGAGGTCGACGGCGTCACATCGGAGATCAGCCCCTACGAGCCCGGCGGCACGCTCGATTACGATTTCGAGGTCACCCGCTTCGAAGTCGATTTCGCCAACCTGCCGGATCCCCAGGCACGGGCCACGATGTCGGAATTCGGCTACGATCAGCTGACCGGCCGCATTTCCGGCGACGGCAGCTGGAACACGGCGTCTGGCGACATGTCGGCAAACATGGCCTACGAATTCGACGATGCCGCCAATCTCAATATCGATCTGTCGATCGGCGGCTACACGACCGAGGTGCTCGCCGCCATGCAGGCGCTTCAGGAACAGCTTGCCCAGCAGCCGAACAACGATGCCGCAGGCATGGCCATGCTCGGCCTTATGCAGCAATTGGAAATCAGCGGTCTGTCGATCGAGGTCGTCGACCGGTCGCTGACCGGCCGCGCGCTCGATTTCGCCGCGAGGCAACAGGGCACCAACCGCGAGAGCATCGTCGCACAGGCCAAGGGCGTGCTGCCATTCGCGCTGGCGCAGCTGCAGAACCCCGAATTTGCCGCCAAGGTCAGCGCTGCGGTCAGCACCTATCTGGACAATCCGCGCTCGCTTAGGATCGTCTCGGCCCCGGCCAGCCCGGTCCCGGTGGCGCAAATCATGGGTGCCGCGATGGGCGCGCCGCAAACGCTGATCTCGGTTCTCGCCGTCGATATTTCTGCCAACGGCGAGTAACCAACACGGGCCCGGGTTTTTCAATCCGGGTCCGCAGCCGACGCCATGCGAGCGGCACAGACCGACAGGATCGCTTCCGCGCCGGCGACCAGCCCCGCAAAATCGAGCATGTCGTCTCGCGCGTCGTCGCCCGGCAACGCGACCGGGCCGACATGCACGAAGCCGCTCATCACGGCGCGCACGCGTCGGCAGAGCGCAGCGGCGGAGTGATAGAAGACATAGTTGCAGAGATAACCGCCGGCATCATCGGACCACTCGACCGGCAGGTTTAACGCGCGCAGCGTCTCGGCCATCTCGTCCAGCGGCAAGGTCGACCGCACCGGTCCTCCGCCCCGAAAGATCTCGCCCGCCTCCGGTAATCTGCCGGTGTTGTCGGGCTTGGGTGCCGTGATTGCATTGCGCGCAAGCCGTTCCAGCCGGAAACCCGCCGCCTCGTCGGCCAGGCCGAAATGTATGGCGACATGCGGATCGAACGTGCCGGCGGCCTCCTCGAGAGCTTCGACGGCGCTGCCATATTCGACCGGCAACACGGCGAAACGAAACGCAGCGTCGCTGGCAATGCGCGGAGCGTGCCTTTCGAAATGACCGATCAGGTGCTCGGTCGGGTTGACCGGCGCACCCGGAAACGGCGTAAACCCGGTGACGAGGACGCGAACCGTCATTCAACGTGCGCCCCGTCCATCGGCGGTCAGTCCTTGGCCGGCGGGATCGCCCGCAGATGCAGTTCGCGCATCTGGGCCGGGCTTGCCTCGGCGGGCGCGCCCATCAGCAGATCCTCGGCCTGCTGGTTCATCGGGAACAGCGCGACCTCGCGCAGGTTCTTGGCGCCGACGATCAACATGATGATGCGGTCGACGCCGGCCGCCATGCCGCCATGCGGCGGCGCGCCATACTGGAACGCACGGTACAGGCCGCCGAAGCGTTCCTCGACCGCGCTGGCGTCAAGACCGGCGATGCCGAACGCCTTGACCATGACTTCGGGCAAATGGTTGCGGATACCGCCCGACGCGATCTCGAAGCCGTTGCAGACAAGATCGTACTGCCAGGCCTTGATCGAAAGCGGGTCTTCGTTTTCCAGCGCCTCGATGCCGCCGCGCGGCATGGTGAACGGGTTGTGGCTGAACTCGACCTTCTTTTCCTCTTCGTCCCATTCGTAGAACGGAAAGTCGACGATCCAGGCGAGTTCGAAGCGGTCGCGGTCGACCAGATCGAGATCCTCGCCGACACGGGTGCGCGCGTCGCCTGCAAAACCGGCAAACTTTTTCGGATCGCCGGCGGCAAAGAAGCATGCGTCGCCCGGCTCCAGGCCGAGCTGCTGGCGGACGGCCTCGGTACGTTCGGGGCCGATATTCTTGGCGATCGGACCGGCGCCCTCGATGTTGTCGCCTTCAGAGCGCCAGAAAATGTAGCCGAGGCCCGGCTGCCCCTGCCCCTGCGCCCAGGAGTTCATCCGGTCGCAGAAGGCGCGTGACCCGCCGCCCTTGGCCGGGATCGCCCAGACCGCGCCACGCGGATCGCTGGCCAGGATGTTGGCGAACACCTTGAAACCGGAATCGCGGAAGTGCCCGGACACGTCTTCCATGACGATCGGGTTGCGCAGATCGGGCTTGTCTGTGCCGTATTTGGCGATCGCCTCGTCATAGGGGATCAGCGGGAACTGCGGCGTCACCGGCTTGCCATCGGCGAACTCCTCGAACACGCCGCGCACCACCGGCTCCATCGCCGAAAACACGTCATCCTGCTCGACAAAGCTCATTTCGATGTCGAGCTGGTAGAACTCGCCCGGCAGGCGGTCGGCGCGCGGGTCCTCGTCGCGGAAACACGGCGCGATCTGGAAGTAGCGGTCGAAGCCCGACACCATCAGCAACTGCTTGTACTGCTGCGGGGCCTGCGGCAGCGCGTAGAACTCGCCCGCATGGATGCGCGACGGCACCAGGAAGTCGCGCGCGCCTTCCGGCGAAGATGCTGTCAGGATCGGTGTCTGGAACTCGGTGAAGCCCACATCGTTCATGCGCCGGCGCATCGACGCGATCACCTCGGTCCGCGTGACGATATTGCGATGCAGCGTCTCGCGGCGCAGATCGAGGAAGCGATATTTCAGCCGGATGTCTTCGGGATAGTCCGGCTCGCCGAATACCGGCAGCGGCAATTCAGCCGCCTCGGACAGGATCTCCATGTCGCGGGCGAAAATCTCGACCTCGCCGGTCGGAAGATTGGGGTTGACCGTCTCCCCGGTACGCGGCTTGACCTCGCCGTCGATGCGGATCACCCACTCGCCGCGCACACGCTCGGCGGTGGCAAAACAGGGCGAATCGGGATCGGCAACGACCTGGGTGATGCCGTAGTGATCGCGCAGGTCGATAAACAGCAGACCGCCATGGTCGCGGACACGATGGACCCAGCCCGACAGCCGGACCGTCGAACCGGCGTCCGATTTGCGGAGCGCGCCACAAGTGTGGCTGCGGTAACGATGCATGAGTTTTGCCTTTGTCAACGCGGCGCCATGCGGCGCCATCAGGTCTCATTTCGGGAAAATCGCGCGGAAAAGCGCATGCGGGAAGCGATTTGTCAAGGCGATCCCCCGCGCCTGACCGCCGTCGCGCGGTTTGCGGCCAAATCGCGATTCAGGTTCTGGTAAATCGCGGGGTGCGGCGGCATAGTGCCGCCCGCCCCGTTATGGTCCTGGTTGCATGAATCTTCGCCTGTTCCTTCCGCTGTTGATCGCTGCCTTCTTCCTTCTGGCCGGAAACGGCGTTCAGGGCACGCTGATCGCCATACGCGGCGCCGAGGAAGGATTCTCGACCGGCCTGATCGGTACCATCGGCGCGGCCTATTTCGGCGGTTTTCTGCTCGGCTGCGTCTCGATTACCCGCATGCTGAACGCAGTCGGCCACATCCGGACGTTCTCCGCGCTCGCGGCCATCGCCGCTTCCGGTACGATTCTGATGGTGCTGATGATCGATGGCCTCGGCTGGATCGTGATCCGCTTCATGATGGGCTTTTGCTTTTCCGGCCTGTTCACGACTGTCGAGAGCTGGCTGAACGCCGGCGTCAAGAACGAGATGCGCGGACGTGTCCTGTCGATCTATCGCATTGTCGACATTGTTGCCGTGACCGGTTCGCAGTTCCTGCTGCCAGCCTTCGGGTCCGGTGGATTCGCGATTTTCGCAATGGTCGCCATGATCGTGATGATTTCGATCGTTCCGGTCTCGCTTGCCGACCGGTCCAACCCGAAACCGCCCGAGGATTTCCAGTTCGACCTCAGGACGATATGGCGGCTGTCACCCATCGCCTGTATCGGCGCGGTGGCAATCGGGGCCACGAACGGCGCGTTCCGTCTGATCGGCCCGCTTTATGCGCAGGAGATCGGACTGCCGATTGCCAGCGTCGCCACCTTCATGAGCGCCGGCATTCTTGGCGGCGCGGTGTTGCAGTATCCGCTGGGCCGTTGGTCGGACATGCACGACCGGCGGGTCATCCTGATCCTGACCAGCCTTGGCGCTGTCCTTGCCGGCCTGTTCCTGACATTCGTCGCCGGTCAATCCTACATCGCCAATTACGTCGGCATCTTCCTGTTCGGCTCGTTTGCCCTGCCGCTCTATTCGCTGTCGGTGGCGCATGCCAACGACCATGCAAAGCCGTCGCAATATGTGATGGTCGCGGCCGGCCTGATGTTCTGCTTCTCGCTTGGCGCTATGGTCGGCCCGCTCGTGTCCTCCCTGATCGTTCAAGAATTCGGGCCATCGGCCCTGTTCACCTATACCAGTGTCGTCCATACCGCGCTGATCGCAGCGACCGTCTGGCGGATGCGGGTGCGCGGCCCGGCGCCGAGCGAACGGCGCGGCGCGTTCACCGTCCTGTTGCGCACATCGCCGGCGCTTGCCTGGCTTGCCCGGTCGCGGGCGCGCCCCGAATTGGGCGAAGACGACGCATCGACAAACAACAAGGACGACACTAAAGACCTGACCGCATGAAACCGATTGAATCCACGGAAGCCCTCGCCGAGGCCTGCCAGCGTGCTGCCCGGCATCCCTACATCACCATCGACACGGAGTTCATCCGCGAGACGACCTTCTGGCCGGAGCTTTGCCTCGTCCAGTTTGCGACCGTCGAGGAAGCGGTGCTGGTCGATCCGCTGGCGCCGGGCATCGACCTGACGCCGCTGTTTGAATTGATGTCCAACCGGGATGTGTTGAAGGTCTTCCACGCCGCCCGGCAGGACATCGAAATCTTCTTCAAGCTTGCCGGCGCAATCCCGGAGCCGATCTTCGACACTCAGGTCGCCGCGATGGTGTGCGGCTTCGGCGACGCGATCGCCTACGACCAGCTCGTCAAGCGCGTCAGCGGCGCGACAATCGACAAGTCCTCGCGCTTTACCGACTGGCGCCAGCGCCCGCTGAGTGACAAGCAGTTGCACTACGCGCTCGCTGACGTCACCCATCTGCGCGATGTCTATGACGATCTGGCAGCCCGCCTGAAGCAGGAAAACCGCGAGCACTGGGTGCGCGAGGAGATGAGCGTGCTGACGGCGCGCGAAACCTACGACCTGCATCCCGATGACGCATGGAGACGGCTGAAGCTGCGCGTGCGCAAGCCCATCGAACTGCAGATCATGATGAATGTCGCGGCTTGGCGCGAGCGCGAGGCGCGCAACCGCAACCAACCGCGCCGGCGCATCCTGAAAGACGATGCGGTCTATGAAATCGCGCAGCAGCAGCCGCAGAGCCCGGAAGCGCTCGGCCGGTTGCGGTCGCTCAACAAGGGGATCGAGCGTTCGCCCTTTGCCGAACCGCTGGTCAAGGCGGTGGCCGACGCGCTGGCGCTCGACAAGGCCTCGCTGCCGACGATCCCGCGGCCGCCCGCCTCGCCGGAAGGCACAAGCGCTGCCGTCGACTTGCTTCGCGTGCTGTTGAAGCTGACGGCCGAAGAACAGGGCGTGGCGCAGAAGATCATCGCCACATCGGACGACCTGGAGAAGATCGCCATTTCCGGAGAAACCGCCGACGTGTCGGCGCTGAAGGGCTGGCGGCGCGAGATATTCGGCGACCAGGCGTTGCGTATCATCAATGGCGAACTGGCGATCCGGTTCCAGGAGCGCAAACTGGCGATCCTCGATATCGCCTGACGGCTAAGCCTCGTCGGCGATCACCAGTTCGACCGGGCGTTCCACCGTCTTGGCCAGTTGTTGCAGCCGTCCCAGCGGTCGGCTGCCGGACAGTTCCGCCATCGATGGCGGCAGCACCAGCTGCATCGTGCCATCTTCGCTTTCCCGCCATTCAAGGTCGCCAATCACGCCGGGCATGGCCGCTGTGAACAAATAAGCGACGCGGAAGAATGCACCCAGATAGCGCGAACGCTGCCAGATACGTTGGTCGGCGATCGCGCGGATCGGCGGCGCGAGATCCGGATTCTTCACGCCGTCGTGTCGAAAGAAGTTGGCGAGCGCGATGTAAGCGCGCCCCGGATGGTCGATCTGCACGAAGGAACCGTAAGCGAGCACGTTCAGCGCCTGGTCGCCGCGATAGTCGGGATGCGCGCGCCAACTGATGTCGGCAAGCCGGCAGGCGGCTTCGCGATAACGGCGCTCGTTTTCCGTCTCGTCGATGCCAAACGCTTCAAACGCCCTGCCGGTCCATTCAGCGAGTTCGCGAGCGTGGCGCGGCGAGCGCGAACGCAGGATCGACAGTTCCTCGGCGGCCTCCATGAGCGCGTCGGCCTGACGCGCTTCGTCGTTCAGAAGGCCGAACAGGTAGCCCTCGCGGACGCCCGACGAGGAGAAGACGACCTTGCCCGGCTGCATGGCGCGGATCAATTCGACCATGGCGATGGCGCCAAAGGGCAGCAATGCGCGGCGCGACCGCGACACGCTCTCGATCCCCTTCAGCTTCTCGACATCGTTGGCGCCGACGCGGCGGAGGAAGTCGAGCGCCTTGTGCGCGTCCATCTCGAAATGGTGCGTCACATGCAGCGGATAGCTCGTATGCGCCATGTAAAGCTTGGCGAGGTTCCGCCAGGTGCCGCCGACCGCATAAAAGTTCTTTCCCGTGCACTGCTTCAGGAACTCGGCGCGCCGAAGGTCTTCGCGGGCGATTTTCGCGGCGCGCGCATAGTCGCCGCCGGCGCGTTCGGACAAGCGAATGACGCCGACCGGCAGCGTAAGCCCGTCGCCGATGTCTTGCCCCTGCATCTCGACCAGTTCGAGACTGCCGCCGCCCAGATCGCCCATCACACCGTCGATGTCGCGAAACGCAGACTGGATGCCATAGGCCGAGTAGAGCGCCTCCTCGCGGCCGCTGAGCACCGTGACCTCCTGGCGCAGGATGCGCTCGGCGTCGTTGATGAAGGCCGGCCCGTTGCCGGCCTCGCGCGCTGCGGCGGTGGCGAGAACGTAAAGGTTCTCCACCCGCGCCTGGTCGGCAAGCCCCCGGAAACGGCGCAGCGCGGCAAGCGCGGCTTCGACGGCGCGCTCGTTCATATTGCCGGTCTCGGCAATGCCGCGCCCGAGCCCGCACTGGACCTTCTCGTTGAACAGGATGGAGGGCGCGCGCACCAGGCCCTCATAGATGACAAGCCGCACCGAGTTGGAGCCGATGTCGACCACGGCCACCGGTTGGCGGTTTCGCAGGCGTCCCTGCGCGTCTTCAGTCTCAATCACTGGCCCTGGCCCAACCCAGTCTGTCTATTCTGGCGCTTTAGCTTTCTGCCCGTTTTTTGTGCGCAATCAATCGGGGGGCTGACGATTTCAACGACTTTCCGCGCCCGGACAGGCTCGGATTCGTCATGAAATACTTTTGGGCATTGAAGTTCTTCTCGTCGCGCGCCGGCACGATGCGGCGCGACCGGCCGTCCGGCAGCACGGTGAAGCTCTGCTGGTTGTCGAGCAGGTTCGCCAGCATGATCTGGCCGACGACCTGTTCGCGCACTGTCGGATTTTCGAGCGACACCAGCGTCTCAACACGGCGGTCGAGATTGCGCGGCATCAAATCGGCGGAGCCGATATAGACGATGGCGTCGTCGGACGGCAGCCCCTGCCCGTTGCCGAAGCAGAAAATCCGGCTGTGTTCGAGGAACCGCCCGACGATCGACTTGACGCGGATGTTGTCCGACAGGCCCGGCACCTGCGGTCGCAGGCAGCAAATGCCGCGCACCACCAGCTCGATCTCGACACCGGCAGCGCTTGCCGCATAAAGCGCGTCGATGATCGCCGCATCGACGAGCGAGTTCATCTTGAACCAGATTTCGGCGGGTCGGCCTGCCCTGGCGTGGTCGATCTCCTCGCGGATATGCTTCAGGATCCGCTCGCGCATATGGCGCGGCGACACCGCCAGCTTCATGTCCTCGCCCGGATCGGCATAGCCGGTGATGAAGTTGAACACATGCGCCACGTCGTGGGCGATTTCCGCGTTGCAGGTGAAGTAGGACAGGTCGGTGTAGATCTTCGCGGTGATCGGGTGATAGTTGCCGGTCCCCAGGTGCACATAGTTGCGCAGACGGCCTTCCTCGCGGCGCACGATCAGCGACATCTTGGCGTGCGTCTTGAGTTCGAAGAAACCGTAGACAACCTGCACGCCCGCGCGCTCGAGGTCGCGCGCCCAACGGATATTGGCCTCCTCGTCGAAACGCGCCTTCAGTTCGATCAGCGCGGTGACCGACTTGCCGGCCTCGGCGGCGTCGGTCAGGGCGCGGATGATCGGGCTGTCCTTGGACGTTCGGTAGAGCGTCTGCTTGATCGCCAGGACGTTCGGATCGGCCGCGGCCTGGCGCAGGAACTGCACCACGACATCGAACGATTCATACGGGTGATGGACGACGATGTCCTTCTCGGAGATCGCCGCAAAGCAATCGCCATTGTGTTCGCGAATCCGCTCGGGGAAGCGCGCCGCATGCGGTTCGAATTTCAGGTCGTCGCGCTCGATCGAGACGACTTCCGACAGCGTGTCCAACGCCAGGAAGCCCGGCTGGACGCTGACGCGCGCTTCCGGCACCTCCAATTCGTGGGTGACGAAGTCGCGCAGTTCGCGCGGAATCTCGTGATCGAACTCGATGCGGATCACCTGGCCGCGGCGGCGACGCTTGAGCGCCGTCTCGAACAGGCGCACCAGATCCTCGGCTTCTTCCTCGACCTCGATATCGCTGTCGCGGATGATCCTGAACGTGCCGCGCCCGCGTACTTCGAAGCCCGGGTAAAGCGTCGAGATGTGCAGGCCGATGACATCCTCCAGGCTGATGAACCGGTAGTGACCGCGTTCGCCGGGGATGGCGATGAAGCGATGCAGCGCGACCGGAAAGCGGATCAGCGCGTTCATCTGCTTGCGCGTGGAACGATTGTGCAGTTCCAGCGCGATCGAGAAGCCGAGATTCGGAATGAACGGGAACGGGTGCGCCGGGTCGATCGACAGCGGCGTCAGGACCGGGAAGATCGTCTGCAAGAAATGGTTTTCAAGCCAGGCCAGGTCTTCGGCGCCAAGCTGCTCGCTGCGCACGAACTCGATGCCCTTGCCTTCCAACTCCTCCTGCAGTTCCGCCAGCACGACCTGCTGCTCGGTCTGCAGGCGGCCGGTCTCCTGCAACACGGAATCCAGCTGTTCCTGCGGCGTCAAGCCATCGACGCTTCGCTCGCTGATACCCTCGCGCACCTGGCCCGCCAGTCCGGCGACGCGAACCATGAAGAATTCATCCAGATTGTCGGCCGAAATCGACAGGAAACGCAGCCGTTCGAGTAGTGGGTGTTTTTGGTTGCGCGCCTCGTCGAGCACCCGCCAATTGAACTGCAACCAGGAGAACTCACGGTTCACGAACCGGGATTCGCCTTCCGGCAGTCCAAGCGCCTCAACTTCAGCCGTATCCAGCCCGGTTTCCTCGCCGGTGGTCTCAACCGCGTCGCTCATATCGGCCAGTTCTTGTTGTCCGTCGTCCATCATCGCTCAGTGGCTCCCGGTCTTCGCACCGCTTTGGAACGGAATGATGACAGGATCAGAAATCGAATTCGTCTTGGTTTTCATCGTACTCTTTGATGTAGGCGGATGCAAAAGGACGCGTGATCTTGCTTTTGCGCGCCAGCGCCGCCTTGTCCAGCCGGTCGACGATCAGGCGCGCGCTTTCCAGCGACCGCTCGATCCGGCTGGCAATGAACTGCACAACCGCCGCGTCGACGGAAATCTGCCGGTCGCTGAACAACTTCGTCATCACACCGACCAGCAATTCGTCGTCCGGCTCGCCGATTTCGACGGTCGGGGCTGCCAGCAGGCGCGACCGCAAATCCGGCGTGCGAACCTGCCAGGCGGCGGGCCATTGCACGGATGTCATCAGGATGGAGCCGCCATTGGCACGCGCCGCATTGAGCAGGTGAAACAGCGCATCCTCATCGAAACCGCCTGGCTGCAGGCCGTCGATAACGAGCGGTGTCGCGGCCTGCGCGGCGTCGAGATCGGCGCCGGACAAAGTCGTCGGATCGCACGACCGCGCGCCGGAACGCTGCGCCCAGATCGACGCCAGATGGGTCTTGCCGGAACCCGGCGGCCCGGCGAGCACGGCAGCGCTCGATGGCCAGTCCGGCCAGCTCTCGATCAGCGCTGCGGCCTCGCGATTGGCGCGCGAGACGATCAGGTCGTCGCGCGTCATGGACGCCGGCAGGCCGATGTCGAGCAGGAACTGGTTTTCGGGTTCACGCATCACTGGTCACGCATTACGGGCAGTCTGTCGCGGACGGTCAGCCGGCTTTTGTATCCGTATCGGCCGCATCGTCGGCAGCACTCTCCGAATGCCCTATGTAGAGATCGGAATCGAGGTATTTCTCGAGCGCGAACCGGACAAGCACGCCGACCACGGCGGCCGCCGGCACCGCGATCAGCAGACCGGTAAAGCCGAACAGCGACCCAAAGGCAAACAGCGCGAACATCAGCCACACCGGATGCAGGCCGACGCTGTCGCCAACCAGCTTCGGCTGCAGGATATTGCCCTCGACTAACTGGCCGGCGAAAAAGATCGCGACGACGATCCCGATCATGATCCAGTCCGGCCAGAACTGCGCCAGCGCGACGCCAACCGACAGGACCAGCCCGACGATCGAACCGACATAGGGTATGAAGCTGATCAGACCGGCGAACATGCCGATCAACAGACCGAAATTCAGGCCGACCAGCGTCAGGCTTATCGCGTAGAAGCTGCCGAGGATAAGGCAGACCAACCCCTGCCCGCGCACAAAACCGGCAATCGCTTCATCGATATCCGTGCCGAGTTTGCGGACCTGAGCGAGATGATCGCGGGGAATCCAGCTGTCGACACGGGCCACCATCCGGTCCCAGTCGAGCAGCATGTAGAAGGCGACCACCGGCGCGACCACCAGCAATCCGGCAAGGTCGACGACGGCGCGCCCAGACGACCAGAGGCCCTGGAACAGAGCCGTCAGGAAGCCGGCGCCCTGCTTGAGGAGTTCGTCCAGACCGGCCTGCAGGCCTTCCGGCTCGATGCCCGTGTAGCTCGAAAGCCATGTCGTATCGAGGCTGACCTGGGCAAGCAGGGTACGCAGTTGCACCAGATAATCGGGCACGAGCGCGATGAACCCGGCGAGCTGCGAGGCCAGGATCGGCACGATGATCATCAGCGCGACGATAAACAGCACCACGAACATCGACAGGATGATCACCGTTGCGGCAATTCGCGACAGACCGCGCCGCTCGAAGAAGTCGGCGACGGGATCGAGAAAATAGGCAAGCGCGAGGCCGGCCAGGAACGGCAGCAGGATCGAGCGGAAAATCACCAGAAACAGCACGAACACCGTCATCGCCGCCAGCCAGAAGATCGCCTGACGCCGCAGCGAGGTCGTGGAGATGTGTTCGCTCATCGGGTACCGTCCGACTGGTTTGCGCCCGGCGGTACGCCGGGGTCGGGATTGCGGAAGCGATCGAACATCAACCAGCCATAGGCCAGCGCGGATGCCGCAATCGATATCGTGGCGACAGCGACCAGAATCGCGGTCAAGGGCTGCAACGGCAGGCTCAGCGCGTTCGCGCCAAGCACCCACGCGGCCAGCACGATCAGCAGCGCGGTATTCACCTTGGAGATGAACAACGGGCGGATGGCCGCCATCTGGCCGGACCCGGTCAACGCCACCGCGCCGACAAGAATGCCGATATCGCGGGCAACGATCACCGCGACCAGCCACATGGGAAGCTGGTGCTGGATCGCCAGCGCCGTATAGACGGCGATCGTCAGCGCCTTGTCGGCCAACGGATCCATCAGCTTGCCGATCAGCGAACTCTGGTCGAAATGGCGCGCGATGTAACCGTCGACGGCATCGGACGCGCCGGCAAGAACGAACAGCACGAACGCCGTCATCCACTGGTCGTTGAGCGCGGCATAAACGATCAGCGGGATCGCTATGAACCGCGCAACCGTAATCATGTTGGGTATGGTGAGAAGCGTTTGCGCCATGCGGTGCCTTTCCAATCACCCAGATATAGAGATGGCCGTTAGCCGACGCAAAAGGCGATCGCGCTTCTTCGACAATATCCCCATGACCGCGACGATTCATTATTGGAAAGCGGACGCCAGCCATGCAATAGACCTTGCGGGCGGAGGATCGGGCAAACGGGTGGTTAAGGTGACAACAGATCAATCGGGCGCCAACGGATTGAGCTACCGTGACGCCGGCGTCGATATCGATGCCGGAAACGCGCTTGTCGACGCCATCAAGCCGATGGTCCGCTCGACGGCAAGGCCCGGCGCCGACGGCACGATCGGCGGGTTCGGGGGCCTGTTCGACATCAAGGCCGCCGGCTATGTCGACCCGTTGTTGGTCGCGGCCAATGACGGTGTCGGTACCAAGCTGAAAGTGGCCATTGAGGCCGGCATTCACGACACTGTCGGTATCGATCTGGTGGCGATGTGCGTCAACGACCTTGTCGTGCAAGGCGCTGAACCATTGTTTTTCCTCGACTATTTCGCCACCGGCAAGCTCGATGTCGGCGCGGCGGCCTCGGTCGTCTCCGGTATCGCCGATGGCTGCCAGCGCGCCGGCTGCGCCCTGCTAGGCGGCGAGACGGCGGAAATGCCGGGCATGTACGATCCGGGCGACTACGATCTGGCCGGGTTCGCGGTCGGCGCGGTGGAGCGCGGCGGATTGCTGCCGCGCCCCGACATCGCGCCCGGCGACGCAATCATCGGCCTCGCCTCGTCCGGTATCCATTCCAACGGCTATTCGCTGGTGCGCAAGATCGTCGCCATGGCGGGCATCGGCTATTCGGACGCCGCGCCTTTCGATGCGGCGATTTCGCTCGCAGCTGCATTGTTGAAGCCGACCCGTATCTACGTTCCGTCCGTGCTGGCCGCCATTCGCGAAACTGGCGCGATCAAGGCGCTTGCCCACATCACCGGCGGCGGTTTCCCCGAGAACATCCCGCGCGTCCTGCCCGCCGGGCTTTCGGCGGACATCGATCTGTCCGCAATCGACGTCCCCCCGGTTTTCTCCTGGCTCGCCGCCACCGGCGGCGTGGCCCGTGACGAGATGCTGCGCACCTTCAACTGCGGCGTCGGCATGATCGCGGTGATCCCGCCATCTGACTTGAAGAAAACCATTGAATGCCTTGAAAGACATAATGAAACGGCGTTTCACCTTGGCAACATAAGCGATACCGACGGCGACCGGGTACGCTATTCGGGATCGCTGGCGATTTGACCGGCGCCGGCGCTCGAAAAACACCGGTCGCGGTTCTGATCTCAGGCCGTGGTTCCAACATGCAGGCGCTGATCGCGGCAACGCGTGCGCCCGACTACCCGGCGGCGATCGTCGGCGTGATTTCCGACAATCCAGATGCGGCCGGGCTGGCGACCGCGCGTGATCTGGGGATCGCCGCATCGGCATTCGCGCGCGCCGATTACCCGTCGAAACGCGCCCATGAAGACGCGATCCAGGCCGCGATCGCCGAAACCGGCGCCGACATCGTCTGCCTCGCCGGCTTCATGCGGCTCTTGAGCGCTGAATTCCTGGCGCCCTGGGAAGGCCGGATCATCAATATCCACCCGTCCCTGCTGCCGAAATTCAAGGGCCTCGACACCCATGCCCGCGCCATCGCCGCAGGCGAGACGGTGCATGGCTGCTCCGTGCACCATGTCACCGCGGGCATGGACGAAGGTCCGGTAATCATGCAGGCGGAAGTCCCCGTGCTGCCCGGCGACACGGCCGAAACACTCAGCCAGCGCGTGCTGGCGGAGGAACACCGGATCTACCCCGAGGCGCTCGCCATGCTGATCCGGTCGCGCTAGCCGCCCAGCGCCCTCACCCACACCTTGGTGTCATGGATCGGCGCGCCGCCATAGGGCGCAACGCTGTCGGCGCTGGTCAGCGTGTTGATCCCGCAGCCGTTCGGATGCGCCTTGTTCGGCCACAGGCCTTCGGCGATCAGCGTGCCGCGCGCCGGCTTTTGCGACAGTTTCAGATGCAGATGCACCTCGCCGCGCGAATTGCCGAGCGCCACCGTATCGCCATCGCCGAGCCCGTGTTCGACAGCGTCATCCGGGTGCATCAACACCTCCGGCCGGCCTTCCTTCTTCACCGATCCCGGCGTCTCGGCGAAGGTCGAATTGAGGAAGGACCGCGCCGGCGACGTCGCCAGCACGAAGGGGTGTTCGGCATCGGGTGCGTCCGCAAGCTCGATATGGTCCGGGAAGGAAGGCAGCGCAGCGACCGGGCCTTGCGGGCCCAGCGTCTCTGGCGGCCTGTCGGGCGCCGGCGTGCCCGTCCAGTCGGCGCGGAAGCGGTAACGCCCGTCGGGATGGCCGAAGCCGTTCGCATAATGCGACGTATCGAAATCCGGCTGGACATCGATCCAGCCCTTTTCGCGCAGCGTCTCGTAGGTCTCGTCATAGCCGCTGTCGGCGAGCATGCCGGAAATCAGTTCCTGCTCGCTCTTGCCGAAACCGGGCCGGCCGGCGACGCCGAGCCGCTTGCCCAGTTCCTCGATGACGAAGTGGTTGGACCGCGTCTCGCCCGGCCCGTCGATCAGCTTCGGCCCGAGCATGACATGCTGATGGCCGCCGCCGCGATAAATGTCGTCATGCTCCATGAACATCGTCGCCGGCAGCACCACATCGGCCATTTCGGCGGTCTCGGTCATGAACTGCTCATGCACGGCGACGAACAGATCGTCCCGGGCGAAGCCCTGCCGGACCAGCGCCTGTTCGGGCATGACGTTCATCGGGTTGGTGTTCTGGATCAGCATGGCGGCAACTGGCGGGCCTCCGCAGAGCGCTTCCGCATCGCCTGTCAGCACCCGGCCGATCTTCGACTGGTCGAGTGAGCGGACCTCCGGGTCCTCCTCCGCCAGCCCCATGATCTCCGTCTTGTCGAAGCCGTAAATGCCGCCATTGTTGTGGAACGCGCCGCCGCCCTCATGCCGCCACGAGCCGAGCACTGTGGGGATCGAACAGGCCGCATGCATCGCCGCCGTGCCGTTGCGGTTGCGCGTGAAGCCGTAGCCGAGCCGGAAGAAACTGCGATTCGTCGTGCCGACCAGTTTCGCGAACGCCTCGATATCGGCGACGGTGAGCCCGGTGATCGCCGCCGCCCAGGCCGGGTCGCGCGTTTGCAGATGCGCTTCCAGCCCGGCCGGATCGTCGCTGAACCGCGCCAGATAATCGCGGTCGGCGTGACCGTCGCGAAACGCCACATGCATCACCGCGCAGGCGAGCGCGGCGTCGGTCCCGGGCTTCAGGATTAGCGCCAGATCGGCCTGGTCGGCGGTGTCGTTTTGATAGACATCGACAACCACGATCTTGGCGCCGCGTTCCTTGCGCGCCTTGATCGCGTGGGTCATCACATTGACCTGCGTCGACACCGCATTGGTGCCCCAGATCACCACGCAGTCGGCGAGCGCCATTTCGCGCGGGTCGGGCCCGGCGAGCTTGCCGGTGCCCATCACGAAGCCGGTCCAGGCCATATTGGTGCAGATCGTGTCGAACTGGCCCGAATAGCGTCTGGCGTGGCGCAGCCGGTTGATGCCGTCGCGCTGCACCTGGCCCATCGTGCCGGCGTAGTAGTAGGGCCAGACCGCCTCTGCGCCGATTTCGCGTTCGGCGGCCTCGAAGCGCTCGGCGATCAGGTCGAGCGCCGCCGCCCAGGAGGCTTGCCGCCATTCCCCGTCGCCCTTGCCGCCGGTGCGCACCAGCGGGTGCATGAGCCGGTCGGGATGGTGGATGCGCTCGGCATAGCGGGCCACCTTGGCGCAGATCACGCCGGCCGTGTAGCTGTTGTCCTTCGATCCGCGCACGCGGCCGATCCGGTCGCCCGGCAGCACCTCGACATCGAGCGCGCAGCATGACGGACAGTCATGCGGACAGGTGGAGCGGAATGTTGCGTTTTCCGGTGCGATATTCATGGGCACAAGACTAGCCGGATGGGCGTCAGCGCGATAGGAGCAAAAAATGAATTATCGCCACATCTTCCATGCCGGCAATTTCGCCGATGTCTTCAAGCATATCGTGCTGACGCGCGTCATCGCTTACATGCAGAGGAAGGACGCGGCGTTTCGCGTCATCGACACGCACGCCGGCTGCGGCGTCTATGACCTGTCGTCGGAACGCGCGCAGAAGACCGGCGAATGGCGAACCGGCATCGCCCGGCTGCTGGCCGCCGCCGACACCGCGCCAGCAGACGTCGCCGAATTGATCGCGCCCTATCTGAACTGCGTGCGCGCGTTAAACGAGGGCGAAGCCGTAAAGCTATACCCCGGCTCGCCGAAGATCGCGCGCATGCTGGCGCGCAAGCAGGACCGGCTGACCGCGCTGGAACTTCACGCCGAAGATTTCGAGACCCTGCATACACATTTCGAGGGCGACATTCAGGTGCGCGCAACCAATCTCGATGGCTGGCTCGCAATCAAGTCGCACCTGCCGCCCAAGGAACGGCGCGGCGTCGTGCTCGTCGATCCACCGTTCGAAGTCTATCACGAGTTCTTCAACATCCTGACCGCGCTGAAGGAAGGCCACAAGCGGTTCGCGACCGGCACCTACCTGTTGTGGTACCCGGTCAAGCACCGCAAGGGCATCGCCGAGTTCCGCGAGGAATTGCGCGCGTCCGGCATCCCGCGCATTCTCGACACCACGCTCGAGGTGCGCGGTTCCGGCGAGGATGTGCGCTTCGACGGGTCGGGCGTGATCGTCGTCAACCCGCCTTACACGCTGGAAAGCGAGTTGCGCACGATCCTGCGCTGGCTGACCCCGGTCATGGAAATGAAGCAAGGCTCCGGCAACTTCGCCGTCAACTGGATCGCCGGCGAGTAATCGACACGCGAATCCGGGGTGACGGCGCGGCGGCAATGGGTTAATCACCTATGATCGCCAACGCCACGAAGACGGGAGCATTCTCGATGATCCGGACGATGACGGCAGTTTTCAGCGCAATTGTAGCGGTTTTCGCGATGGCGTCGTCGGCGCTGGCGGCAGACCTGATCGCGCCGGGGCCCTATTCGGTCGCCGCGCCGAATTCGCTCTGCGCCCACAAGGGCAATCTGCGCGCCATCGAGAAGCGTTTCGGCATCCAGGCGCGCCGGGTGCATCACCAGCCCGGCCTGAAGATTTCCGGCATCGTCAACATCCACGAGCATCGCTACCACGCCAAGACCGAGGAATGCCTGGTGGAGCGGCATTATTGCCACGCCACCGCCCATATGTCGGACGGCCAGACGCGCAAGCTCTGGTACCTGATCGAGGTCGACGAAGGTTTCGCCGGCTTCGGGCTGGCGTTCGGAGACAATGTCGAGTTCTGCTTGTCGGGGCTTGATCGCTGGAATGTCTACAACGGCGCCTGCCGGGTGCTGCGCTGATCGCAAGACCATCGTTTGCCATGGACTTGGCGGTCCTCGGCCGGAGCGCCATTGCGCTTGTGCTGGCGCTTGCGCTGCCGGCGCTTGCCGGTTGCGACGCCGCCGAACCGGACACAGCCTCTGAAAACGCCGCCCCATCCGTGCCGCTCGGCACCGGCTTCGATTTCTACGTGCTGGCGCTGTCATGGTCGCCCAGCTATTGCGCCGCCCTTGGCGACCGCGCCAACCGTCAGCAATGCGAAAGCCGCGATCCACATGCCTTCGTCGTGCACGGCCTCTGGCCGCAATATGAGCGCGGCTATCCCGCCGATTGCCCGACCCAGCGGCCACTTTCGGTGCCGCGGTCGCTCTCAGACACGATGCTCGACATCATGCCGTCGACCGGCCTTGTCCGCCACCAGTGGCGCAAGCATGGTACCTGCACCGGCCTGTCGCAGAGCGCCTATTTCGAAGTCACCCGCGCGGCCCATGAGCGTGTTGTCATTCCGGATGCATTCCAGACGGGCGAAGCCTATGCCAATCCCGATCCCGGCAGTGTGGAGGCGGCGTTCCTTGCGGCCAATGACGGTCTCAAAGCCGGCGCAGTGGCGGTCACCTGCGACCGCCGCTTCCTGCGCGAGGTGCGGATCTGCCTGTCGAAGGACCTGACCGGCTTCGTCTCCTGCCCGGAGGTCGACCGCAACGCCTGCGCCCTGCCCACCGCCGCCATGCCGGCGGCGCAGTGAGGGTGGAGCGGTACTGGTGGCCGCGTTTGAGCATCGGTCGTGTTCGCTGGTTGACCGCCCCCCACGCCTCAATCTATTTTTTACCGTATTTCTAATAGCCTAACCCATCGGCTTTGGAAAACTTGTCCACCGCCCCCGAACCTCGCCTATCCTGATTCCCGCCTTCTCACGGAAGTCTGGGTGCACACCGGCTCACAGGGGGAAGGACGGTGCCTGGCTGGTGGCGCAGAGGTGCGTCACTGGGTGATGAACCCCCAAGTCAGGGCGGCATGAAGCGGCGCGCGCAGTCTTGTTTTCCCGGACTTTCGTTCCGGGCCGCCGACCGAAGCTGCAAGAACGCCGAGCGGGCGGTCCGAGGATCGCTATTACTAACTAGACGTTGCGATGCTTTGACCGCCCGTCTTCCAGTTTTATGAACGATCCGGCCTCAGGGAATGAGGCGCGGCGGCGATGAAGCATGTTCGGAGAGCGGAGACTAGCGCCCGCTTCCACCCGCGCAAAAAACCGATTAAGGAAACACCATGCCAAAACTTCTCGGTGCGCCCGCCTCACCCTTTGTCGCCAAGGTCCGCATGGCCGCGACCTGGCTCGACCTGCCGGTGACAATCGAAAATGTCAACGTGATCACCGTCGACGAACCGCCGCTGCTGATCGACGCCAATCCGCTCGGCAAGATCCCGACGCTGATCCTCGATGATGGCTATGCGGTCATCGAAAGCAGCGCGATCATGCGCGAGTTCGACCGCATGAGCGGCAAGAAGCTTTATCCGCGCAACGCCGAAAAGTTGCGCGACGCCGAGCGCATCGAGGCAATGGCCGACGGGGTCAGCACGTGCCTGCAGGCGCAGGTTTATGAAAGGCGTTCGCGGCCGGAGGGCATGGCGCACCAGCCGTGGATCGACAAGCAGGCCAGGAAGGCGGCGCGCGGTCTCGACTGGCTGAACGAGCATGCGCCGCGCGTCACCACCAGGCTTCACGGTGGGCATTTCGCGCTCGCGGCGATGGCGGGCTATCTCGATCTGCGCTTTCCGGATCTCGACTGGCGGCGCGGACGACCGAAGCTGAGACGCTTCGAGCAGCGCTTCGAGGAAGCCTTTCCCGCCTATCGCGCGCAGCGGCCGCACGGCTGAGCCCCCGCGCGCGGCAAGGCGCGCGGGAGCGGTCTTGGATCAGAACTTGATACCGATACCGGTGTTGACCGTGTGGGTAGAGAAGCCCGACGACACGGTGGTCGGTCCGCCGATCGTAAAGTTCTTCGACTGGTAGTCGGTGTAGCGGTATTCGAGGCGGCCGAAGATGTTCTCGGTCAAAAGCGCATCCGCGCCCGCGCCGACCGTCCAGCCGACATGGGTGTTCGAATCCGTCACCGCACCGTCGGTCACCTCGGCGCCGGTCACCGCCAGGCCGGCGGTGCCGTAGAGCAGCACCGGATCCAGCGCATAGCCGACACGGCCGCGCACCGATCCGAACACCGTCTGGCTGGCCGCAACCGGCCCGCCGCCAAGCGTGCCGTCGGCGTCCGAATAGCCGATGTCGCCCTCGACGCCGTAGACGATCCGCCCGTCCTGCAGGTTGTAGCCGGCGAAGGCGCCGCCCTTGAAACCGTCGGCGTCGATGTCGCCGGCGGAACTGTCGAAGGTGCCCCAGCCATAGCCGGCGAAGCCGCCGGCATAAAATCCCGACCAGGTCGCAGGCGGCGCGACCTCGATGGGAGCAGCTGCCGGCGGTGCCGGCGGCACGTCGATGGCATCGGCGGCCATTGCCGGAGCCGCCGCAAGCGCGAGCATTGCCGCGCCACCCGTCAATTTCGAAAACAGTCGCATGTTGATCTCCATTGCTTGCCCGGTTCGGGCGCCTGCGGTGTCTTCGGCCACCGTATGCGCACCATTCCCAAACACCCGGACGGAGATTTGGTGAGAGATTGCGGCGAATGCTTCGCCGAAATGGGGAATTTTGGTGTCGGAAAAATGAAGTGCGGCGAGCGTGGTTTTCCTGCAACAGCCGCCGGCTCCCTTTTTTCGGATAATCAATACCTATATAGACGGCACGACCTCTTGCTGATTGCGGTTCCCATGCTCTTCAACATCTTGATGCTCATCGCCGGATTGGTGCTGCTGGTCATTGCCGGCGACTATCTGGTGAAGGGGGCCGCCGGTCTCGCCGAGAACCTCGGCATTCCCCCGCTCATCATCGGGTTGACGGTCGTGGCGTTCGGAACCTCGGCGCCGGAACTGTTCGTTTCGGTGCAATCGGCGCTGTCCGGTGCGCCCGACATCGCCGTTGGCAATGTCATCGGCTCCAACATCGCCAATGTCCTTTTGGTGATGGGCGCGCCGGCGCTGCTCGCCGCCATCCACGCGCAGGAGCGCGGGCTGGCGCGCAACACAGGTGTGATGCTGGTGTTCACGCTGGCCTTCGTCTGGGTGCTGGGCGACGGTACGTTGCAGCGAATCGAGGCGGCGGGCCTTTTTGCCGGCCTGTTGACCTTCGTGACCGTTCAGATCATGCGCGCGCGCCTGCATATGGAAGACGAGCCGCGCGGCGATTATCACGACGAGTTCGGCGAGATGCCGCATTCGCCGGGCCGGATCGCCACCCACCTTGCCGGCGGCCTGATCGGCCTGCCGATCGCGGCCCATTTCACCGTCAGCGGCGCATCAGGGCTTGCCGAGGCTTTCGGAGTCAGCCAGGCGGCCATCGGCCTGACCATCGTCGCCATCGGAACCTCGCTGCCCGAACTCGCCACCTCCTTCATGGCCGGCTGGCGCAAGGAAGCCGAGGTCGCGCTCGGCAACATCATCGGTTCGAGCATCTTCAATATCGGGGCGATCATGGGCATTACCGGCCTGATCATTCCGGTGCCGGTGTCCAGCATCATTCTGGAGCGCGACGTCTGGATCATGCTGCTGACCGCAATCCTGCTTTCGGTCATCTGTTTTGCCCGCATCACCACCGGGCGCATGCTTGGTGCGGCGATGCTGATCGGTTACGTGGTTTATATCGTTTCCGTTTTTTGAACCGGCAAAGGAAGCCCATTGGCATCGAAACCCGTCGCATTGATCACAGGAGGCGCCAGGCGGATCGGCAAGGCAATCGCCGAGGATCTCGCCGCGAACGGATTTGCGGTTGTTGTCCACGCCAACCGGTCCGCCGCCGACGCCACCGCGCTTGCCGGACAACTGCGTGCGGCAGGCCATGAAGCCATTGCCGTGACCGCCGACCTGACCGACAGCGTCGAACGGAGCGGCCTCATCGGCGCGGCGAGCGCCGCGGCGTCCGCGCCCGTCGCGCTGCTGGTCAACAATGCCTCCATCTTCGAAGATGACGGCATGGGCAGTCTCGATCCGGCGATCTGGGACAGCCATTTCGACCTTCATCTGAAGGCGCCGGTGTTTCTCGCCGAGGCCTTCGCCGCGCAATTGCCGGCAGACCGCGCCGGGATGATCGTCAACATCATCGACCAACGCGTCTGGCGGCTGATGCCGAGTTTCATGTCTTACACCTTGTCGAAATCGGCGCTGTGGACTGCAACCCAAACGATGGCGCAGGCGCTTGCGCCACGCATCCGCGTCAATGCCATTGGCCCCGGGCCGACCTTGCCGAACTCCCGGCAAAGCGAGGCGGATTTCCGCAAGCAATCCGGCCGGGTGCCGCTCGGCCGTGGCCCGGAACTCGCCGAATTCGGCGCGACGATCCGGTTTCTTTGGAACAACGCCTCGATCACGGGCCAGATGATCGCGTTGGACGGCGGACAGCACCTCGCGTGGGAAACCCCGGATGTTGCCGGGATCGCGGAATAGCCCCACATCTAATGATCGCGCCGGGAAAACCCGGTCTGGAACACAATCCGGCGGCGGGGCTTGATACCGGTGCCGCCGACCGTTGAAATGGCAGGCATGGATCCGAAACCGATTCCGGCAGAAGACGGTATAGAGGATGTCGTTCTCGATGGCGGCGACGACCCGCTGCTTCGCGAGCTTGGCAAAGCGCTCGCGTGGGACGCCGGTGATGACAGCCTCAAAGAGCTGCAAGGCGCCGAGTTGATCGCCGCCTATGTCAAGCGCCTGCCGAACGCGCCGGGCGTCTACCGCATGTTCGACGCCAAGGGCGACGTGCTTTATGTCGGCAAGGCCGCCAGCCTGAAGAAGCGCGTGACGAGCTACGCGCAGGGCCGCGGCCATTCCAACCGGATCGTCCGCATGATCGGGCTGACGGCGGCGATGGAGTTCGTCACCACCCGCACCGAAACCGAAGCGCTGCTGCTTGAAGCGAATCTCATCAAGCGCTTGCGGCCGCGATTTAATGTCCTGCTTCGCGACGACAAGTCGTTTCCCTACATTCTCCTGACCGGAAACCACGAGGCGCCGGGCATCTTCAAACACCGCGGCGCGCAGACCCGCAAGGGCGACTATTTCGGCCCGTTCGCGTCGGCCGGCGCGGTCGGGCGGACGATCAACGCGCTGCAACGCGCTTTCCTGCTGCGCACCTGCACCGACAGCGTCTATGAAAGCCGGACACGGCCCTGCCTGCTCTACCAGATCAAGCGTTGCTCGGGCCCGTGCACCGGCGAGGTCTCCGTCGAGGACTATGCTGCGCTGGTCGGAGAAGCGAAGGCGTTTCTTTCCGGTCGCAGCCAGGCGGTCCAGACGCAGATGTCGCGAGCCATGCAGGAGGCGGCCGAGAATCTCGATTTCGAGCGTGCTGCGGTCTATCGCGACCGCATCTCGGCGCTGACCTCGATCCAGAGCCACCAGGGCATCAATCCGCGCGGCATCGACGAGGCGGATGTATTCGCCATCGCGCAGGAAGGCGGCGTGACCTGCATCCAGGTCTTTTTCTTCCGCACCGGCCAGAACTGGGGCAACCGCGCCTATTTCCCGAAAGCGGACGCCTCGCTGGAACCGGACGAGGTGCTCGGCGCCTTCGTTTCACAGTTCTACGACAACAAACCTGTACCGAAACAGATCCTGACCAGCACCGAGATCGCCGAAGCGGGACTGCTGGCAGAGGCGCTGGCGCTGAAGGCGGGGCGCAAGGTGACCGTGAGCCGGCCGCAACGCGGCGAAAAGCGCGACCTCGCCGACCATGCGCTGGCCAACGCCCGCGAAGCACTCGGCCGGCGGCTGGCCGAGACCAGTTCGCACGCCAAGCTGCTGCGCGGCATCGCCGAAACGCTGCAGCTATCGCGCGCGCCGCGCCGTATCGAGGTCTACGACAACTCGCACATCATGGGCACCAACGCGGTCGGGGCGATGATCGTCTCGGGACCGGACGGATTTGCCAAGAACCAGTACCGCAAGTTCAACATCCGCTCCGAGGATGCCACCCCGGGCGACGATTTCGCCATGATGCGCGAGGTCATGGAAAGGCGCTTCTCCCGGCTCGTCAAGGAACAGGGGCTGCCTGACCGCGAGAACACGGACAGCCCTGCCGACGAAACTCCAGACGATACGCTGCCGACCTGGCCTGACCTGCTGCTGATCGATGGCGGGATCGGCCAGGTCAACGCGGTCATGACCATATTGAAGGATCTCGGCATCGAAGGCGTTGTCGATGTCGTCGGCGTCTCCAAGGGTGTGGACCGCGATGCCGGACGCGAGCGCTTTGTCATTCCGGGCAAGCCGGATTTCAGCCTGCCGCCCCGCGATCCGGTGTTGTATTTCATCCAGCGCCTGCGCGACGAGGCGCACCGGTTTGCGATCGGATCACACCGCGCGCGCCGCAAGAAGGAGATGATCAAGAACCCGCTCGACGAGGTCGCCGGCATCGGTCCGGCGCGCAAACGCTCGCTGCTGCACCATTTCGGCAGCGCCAAGGGCGTGGCGCGGGCGGCGCTCGATGACCTGGAGAAGGTCGAAGGCATCTCACGCGCCATGGCGCAGCAGATCTACGATCACTTCCGGCAGGCCGGGTGATCTGCACCCTTGACCCAGACGGCATTCCGGTGCTTGTCACAACCTCATGCGAAACAGCGCGTTCAATCTCCCCAACATCCTGACTTATCTGCGCATCCTCGCGGTGCCATTGATTGTCGTATGCTTCTTCTTCGAGGGTCCGCTGCAACCGAGCGATTTCTCGCGCTGGCTGGCACTCGGCATCTTCGCATTTGCCGGAATCACCGACTTCTTCGACGGCTGGCTGGCGCGGCGCTGGCAGCAAACATCGGAGATCGGCCGCATGCTCGACCCGATTGCCGACAAGCTGGTGGTTTCGGTGGTGCTTCTGCTGCTTGCCGCCGAAGGCGCAATCGCGGGCTGGAGCTTGTGGGCGGCGGTCATCATCCTGTGCCGGGAGATCCTCGTTTCGGGCCTGCGTGAATACCTCGCCACGCTGGAGGTTTCGGTGCCGGTTTCGCAACTCGCCAAGTGGAAGACGGCCATGCAACTCGTGGCAATCGGCTTCATGATCGCCGGGCCGGCCGGCGACCGCATCGTCCCCTACATCACCGAGACCGGGCTGGTGCTGTTGTGGGTGTCGGCACTCGTGACACTATATACCGGCTGGGACTACTACCGGTCCGGCCTGAAACACGTGATCGAGGACTCGAACCGCCAATGACGAAACTGGTCTATTTCGCCTGGGTGCGCGAGCGGATCGGCACCGCCGAGGAAGAGGTCGATCTACCGGATGACATCAGGACCGGTGCGGAACTTCTGGCGTGGCTGAAAGCGCGCGGCGAGAACTACGAGGCAGCGCTGCAGTTCGACAATGCGATCCGCATTGCCGTCGATCAGGAGCATGTCGAACACGACGAAGCGCTCGGCAAGCCGCGCGAAATCGCGCTGTTTCCGCCGATGACCGGCGGCTGACATGACCACGCCGGTCGAACCGCAGGTCCGAGTCCAGAAGGATGACTTCGACATCGCCGCCGAGATTGCCGGCCTTGCTGCCGGACGCGGCGACGTCGGTGCGGTCGTGACCTTTACCGGCCTGTGCCGCGACGAGGGTGGCCGGTTGGCGGCACTGGAGCTGGAGCACTATCCCGGTATGGCAGAGGCAGAGATCGGCCGGATCGCGGGCCAAGCCGTCGGACGCTGGCCGCTGACAGGTCTGACGGTCATCCACCGCCATGGCCGCATCGCGCCCGGCGAAAACATCGTCCTTGTGGTGGCCGCGTCGGCGCACCGCCAGGCCGCCTTCGAGGCGGCGGATTTCCTGATGGACTTCCTGAAGACGCGGGCGCCGTTCTGGAAGAAGGAACACCTGAAGGACGGCGGCGATGGAGGCTGGGTCGGGGCGAAAGAGACCGACGACGATGCCACCGGCCGCTGGTAATTACGCGACCAGCGCGAACGTGCCGTATGAGACCGCCGTGAAGTGGCAGGCCGAGGCGGCAAGCACGAAACCGTGCCAGATCGCGTTCTGGTAGCGAAGCCCTTCCCAGAGATGGAAAATGACGCCGACGCTGTAGAGCAGCCCGCCGGCGAGGATCAGCATCGACACAACAACCGGCAGTGTCGCGAAAATCGGCCAGGCCAATGTCAGGCTCGCCCAGCCCAAAGCCAGGAACAGAATGACCGAGAATCGCTCGATACTGTGCCAGAATGACAGTTTGGCGATAGCGCCGAGGACCGCGATCGTCCAGACAAGCGCAAGCACGCCATAGGCGAACATGCTGCCGATCAGCATAACCAGCGGCGTGTAGGTGCCGGCTATCTTGAAGAAAATCGCCGCCTGGTCGAAGCGCCGCAAAATGGGTCGCCACTCATGGTGACTGATCATGTGATAGGCGGCGGAGACCGAAAACAGCAAGATCACTGTTGTGCCGTAGACGGCAAGCGCCGATGTCGAAAACACATCCAGCGTCGGCACCGCAAGAATGATCAGGACCGTAACCGCGATCGCGCTCGCGCCGATCCCGATGACGTGGATGATGCCATCTGCGATACGTTCGGCGCGTGTGTATTCAGGATACATGCCAAAACCCTATCCGCGGACCCCTTCCCGGGCAAGCGCGTGCTGAATCAGATTTGAACAACACTTTGTAAAGGTCGTGTGAATGGGCCGGTGGGTTCGTCGTCGACGGGCGGCACAAACAAAAAAAGCCGGGCTAGCGCCCGGCTTTCTTACAGCGAAACGGTCGGCCGGTCAGCCGACGATCTCGTGGCCGGCAAACCAGAACGCGATCTCCTCGGCGGCGGTTTCCGGCGCATCGGAACCGTGCACTGAGTTTTCGCCGATCGAGTTGGCGTAGGTCTTGCGGATCGTGCCTTCTTCGGCTTCTGCCGGATTGGTCGCACCCATGACTTCGCGGTTCTTCAGGATCGCGTTCTCGCCTTCGAGAACCTGGACGATGGTCGGGCCGGACGACATGAACTCGGTCAATTCGCCGAAGAAGGGACGCTCCTTGTGAACAGCGTAGAACGCCTCGGCCTGGCGCTGGCTCATCCATACGCGCCTGGAAGCGACGACGCGCAGCCCGGCGTCTTCCAGCATCTTGGTGATGGCGCCGGTCAGGTTGCGCTTGGTCGCGTCCGGCTTGATCATGGAGAAAGTGCGCTCGATGGCCATTGAGGTGTCCTTTGTGATGTTCTTGAAGGAGGAAAAGAGAAATCCGGGCGGTCTATAGCGGCGCGGACATGCCTTGCCAAGGGGTGCCCCCAAGGGCAGGATCGTAGCCGAACCAGGGACCGGCGCCGATGGACCAGACCGATCATTACCGCATGTTCGCCGCATACAATCGCTGGGCCAATGGGCAACTGTACGACGTGGTGGCGGGATTGAACGAAGAGGAATGGAACCGCGACGTCGGCGCGTTCTTCAAGTCCATCTGCGGGACGCTCAACCACCTGCTGGTCGGCGACCGCATCTGGATGCACCGCTTCACCGGAACCGGCGAAACGAGCGCCGGTCTGAACGATGTTCCGTTTCCGCAATTCGCCGATCTGAGGGCCGCCCGTGAGGCGATGGACGCACGCATCGTCGACTGGATCGAAACGCTCGACGTGGCAGCACTTTCGGGCGAGTTCTCATACACGCCAATCACCAATCCGCAGCCGATGAAACACCGCCTTGCGCCGGCGGTGGCGCATCTTTTCAACCACCAGACGCATCATCGCGGCCAAGCGCATTCCGTGTTGTCGCTCCTCGGGCACGCGCCGCCGCCGCTCGACCTGATCTATTTCCTGCGCAGCGAGGAAGGGGCCGCATTCATGTGAAAGGCGGCGGCCGGCTATGGCCGTGCAGCCTCTTCCGTCACCCACTCCAGAAATCCGGCGGTGATCCGTCTGTTGCGCGCCCTCGGCGTAACGAATGCCTGAAAACCGCCTGGCACGTCGACAAAGCCGACTGGGGCGACAAGACGGCCAGTATCGATGTCGGATTGAACAATACGTCGCTCGGCAAGCGCAACACCGAGGCCCGCAGCCGCCGCCTCGAGCGCCAGGAAGTGATGAGCATGTTCGATGTCGCGCTCGACGATGAGTTCGGTATTCGCGCGCTGCATCCAAGCCGCCCATGTGTGTTGCGCATTCGGCTGAGTCAGCCGCACCGAGGCCCTGCAACTGTTTTCGGCGATCACCAGCGGGTAATCGGGCGCGCAGACCGGGCCGTAAGCGGTGTCGCCAATCGACAGGCTTTGCTCATGGGAGGTTTCGTTCCTCAGCCGGTCATAGCTCAAACAGACATCGAATTCGGACTCCGGCAATTCCTGGGCGTAGGACATCAACAATCGGACTTCGACATTCGGAAACCGGGCGTAGAACCGCGGCAAGCGCGGCGTGAGCCAACGGGTCGCCAGCGTCGCGCTCGCCAGGATGTCGACGCGGTACTCATTCAACTCCGCGCGCAGCAATTGAGACAGGCCGTTCAAATCATCAAGCACAGAGCTCGCCACGGCGCGCAATCGTTCGCCGCGCGCCGTCAGACGCAGGCCGTTGCCCTCGCGTTCGAAGAGTTCGCCGCCGAGGTCTTCGGACAAATGACGAATCTGCTTGCTGACCGCGCCGTGGGTGCGGCCAAGTTCATGTGCCGCCGCCGTGACCGAACCAAGACGCGCGGTCGCTTCGAAGGCCGGCAGCGCGGACAGCGGAGGCAGTTTGCGCATGTTATGTTCCATTCGCTCACAGACTTCTGAGAATTACTCGATATTCCATCGCGTTGACAAAATCTATTGTTCCGAAAACGGAAACCGGAGCAAATGTCATGGCCGACATAATCGTGTTGCCGCGCATCGCTCGGGCAATCGCCCACCAGACCGACACCGACAGCGAACGGCCGGTCAGCATCGCCGGCTTGGTACGCCGATGGATCGACCGCGCCGCCTGCCGGCGCATGCTGCGCGAGGAGTTGCTGCCGCAGCCGGATAGTGTCCTCAACGACGCGGGCATCACCCGGCAGGCAGCGGCGTGCGAAGCGGCAAAACCGTTCTGGAAAGCCTGAACGGCGGCCTCGTAAGTCGTCTGACCGGCGCGAATGGCAAGATCATGGGCGGCGCTTGCCGGATTGCCGCTTGCGAGATTACCGATTGCGGTTCAAAAGCCGCTGATGCTGCAGATTAGCAATCTCACATTCCGCATGTTGGGCCGGCCGCTGTTCGAGGGCGCGAATGCGGTCGTGCCCGAGGGCATGAAAGTCGGCTTCGTTGGGCGCAATGGAACCGGCAAGACAACACTGTTTCGGCTGATTTCCGGTGAGATCGATCCGGAGAGCGGTGGCATCGACCTGCCCAAGGGAATGCGGATCGGACAGGTGGCGCAGGAAGCGCCGGGCACGGACGACAGCCTGATGGAGGTCGTGCTCGCAGCCGACCGGGAGCGCACCGCGCTTCTGGCCGAGGCGGAGAGTGCGCAAGACCCCGCCCGTATCTCCGCCATTCATGCCCGGCTCGCCGATATCAACGCCCATTCGGCGGAGGCGCGCGCCGGCGCGATCCTATACGGCCTCGGCTTCGATGCGGAAGCACAGCGCCGGCCCTGCCGGGCATTTTCCGGCGGGTGGCGCATGCGGGTTGCGCTGGCAGCGGTGCTGTTTTCCGAACCGGACCTGCTGCTGCTCGACGAGCCGACAAACTATCTCGACCTGGAAGGCGCATTGTGGCTCGAAAACTACATCCAGCGCTATCCGCACACCGTCGTGATCATCAGCCACGACCGCGACCTGTTGAACACGACCACCAACGCCATCCTGCATCTGGAGGACCGGCGGCTTACCTTCTATCGCGGCAATTATGATCAATTTGCGCGCGCGCGCGCCGAGAAGCAGATGCTGGCGGCCAAGATGGCGGAAAAGCAGGCGGCCCGGCGGCGGCACATGGAAGCCTTTGTCGAGCGCTTCCGCTACAAGGCGTCGAAGGCGCGCCAGGCGCAAAGCCGGCTGAAGGCGCTGCAGCGCATGGCCGATGTCGACATGATGATCGACACGGCCGTGCAACCGATCCACCTCCCCTCGCCCGAGCGGCAGCCGGCCTCGCCGATCATCGTCATGGAAGGCGCCAGCGTCGGCTATGACGACAATCCGGTGCTGCGCCGGCTCAACCTGCGCATCGACCACGACGACCGCATCGCGCTCCTGGGCGCCAACGGCAATGGCAAGTCGACCTTCGCAAAACTGGTCGCCGACCGGCTTGTGCCGATGGGCGGCAAGGTGACGCGCGCCGACCGGCTGCGCATCGCCATGTTCGCGCAGCACCAGCTGGAAGACCTGAAACCGGAGCAGACGGCCTACGAACATGTCCGCGCCCTGATGCCTGACGACGGAGAGGCCAAGGTGCGTTCGCGGGTCGCCCGCATGGGACTCGGCGGCGACCGCATGGACACAAAAGCCAAAGATCTTTCGGGCGGCGAACGGGCGCGCCTGTTGATCGGGCTTGTGACGTTCGAGGCGCCGCACCTGCTGATCCTCGACGAACCGACCAACCATCTTGATATCGACAGCCGGGCAGCCCTCTCCGAGGCGCTGAACGATTATCGCGGCGCTGTGATACTGGTCAGCCACGACCGACAGTTGATCGAGGCTTGCGCGGAGCGACTTTGGCTGGTGCATGGCGGCACCGTCAGCGCCTATCAGGACGATCTGGACGCCTATCGCAGGCTCATCCTCAAGGGGCCGGAAAAGCCGGATGCGGCTCGCGAAACACCCAACGGCGAACCGGCGCAGGCGTCATCGAAAGACAAGCGCAAGCAAGCCGCAGCCAAGCGCGCGGCATTTGCGCCGTTGAAAAGGAAAATCGACCGTCTGGAACAACAGATCGAGAAAGCGCAGCGCGAGATCGAAATGATCGACGCCGACCTGGCCAAGCCTGAATCGCATGCCGACAGCGCAAGAATCGTCGATCTTTCGAGACGCCGGGCAGCCGAGGAGGCCAAGCTCGCCGGCTGGGAGGACGAATGGATGACGCTGTCTGCCGAGTATGAAGAGGCGATGGCGGAGACCTGAGCCAGCGCCATACCGGACAGGTCAGCCGGTTCCGTCGCCACGCCCCCAGTCGACGGACGGCGATACCGGGTCGCGGCTTTCCGGTTGGCGGTAACCGATGCTCGAGGTTCCGGATGCCGGTTCGCCTGCATCCGGGGGCGAACGCCGGCGGCGCCAGCCGAGCACGAGTATCGCGACGCCGACAGCCAGCAGCGTGAAACCGATCGGCGAGAAGCGGTCGGCGGCCGATGGCAGGCGTTCGAGCACCAGATGTGCCGAGACGATGCGCAGTTCGTCGCGATCGCCTTCGCCAAGCACAAATGTGTATGGGCCGTCTTCCAGCCGGGGAATTTCCAGCACCTCGACCACGACCGTGCCGGTTTCGGTCACGCTGGCCGTATCCGGCGATATCAGCGGCGTCTCGGTTGCAATCGTCCGGCTCGCGGAATTCACGACGAGCGTCAGGGTGGTTTCGCCATCGGTGTGCCGCGTTTCCAGCGGGATCGCGGCTTCCAGGACAATGCGGAGCGGCGCGTCGCCCGGCCCCAGTTCGGCCTCGGCGGTCTTGTAGCCCGTGTACTGGGTAAAGACGTTAAAACGACCGATCTCTGTCGGCGTGCGCGAGACGTAGTCGACGAAGCCCGTCGCCACGATCGCCAGCAGCCCCGCTGCGACGAGAAAAAATCCGATAATCCGCAAAGCGCCCCTCCATCCCGGCAGATTGCGACTACGTCATCTTATGCCTTCTTTTGCCAGCGGCCGTCCTGTGCCTGTTGCCAGTAGGTCAGGTCGTGCCCTGCCGCTTTCAAGTTTTTCCAGTGACCGCGCGCATTGCCCAGTGCGGTGTCGTCCAGCCCGTCAAACATCACCACAAGCCGCTCGTAGCCGGCAATATCGCTGCCCGGCGCGGCGTCCCCGACCAGAAACCTGATCTGCGCACCGTTCGGATTGTCGTCGCTTGTGGTGAGGAAGACCGGCTGCTCATCCGGCCGGTCGCAACCATCGGCGTCATGCGGCAGGAAACTGTCTGACCGGTAGGTCCACAAATGGGCGTTTAGCGCATCGCGCAGCCGGTCGCTGCCTGCCTGGATTGCCGCGCGCCAGCCGCGGGCAACCGATTTCTCGATCAGCGCCGGAAGCGCTTCGTCGAGCGTCGATTCCGTGAGGTGATAGAAGAATATCTCCGCCACAGTCGCCGGTCAGCCCTCGTAATGATCGGCGACCAGCCGGTCGAGCAGGCGCACGCCATAGCCGGAAGCCCAGGATTGGTTGGTATCGGTCGCCGGCGACGACATCGCCGTGCCGGCAACGTCCAGATGCGCCCAGGCAATATCACCGACGAACCGCTTGAGAAACTGCGCAGCAGTGATCGAGCCGGCATAGCGCCCGCCAACATTCTTCATGTCGGCAAACTTGGAATCGATCAGCTTGTCGTATTCGGCACCCATCGGCATCCGCCAGACCTTCTCGCCGGTCAATACGCCTGCCTCGAACAATCGGCCGGAAAGCTCGTCGTCATTGGAAAACAGGCCGGCGTGTTGCTGGCCGAGCGCCACCAGGATCGCGCCGGTCAACGTTGCCAGATTGATCATGAATTTCGGCTTGTGGGTCTCCTTGCAGTACCAGAGCGCATCGGCCAGAACGAGGCGGCCCTCTGCGTCGGTGTTGATGACCTCGATCGTCTGGCCCGACATCGACGTGACGATGTCGCCGGGGCGCTGCGCATTGCCGTCCGGCATGTTCTCGACCAGCCCGATGATCCCGATCACATTCGCCTTGGCCTTGCGCGCCGCCAGAGCATGCATCAGTCCGGTGACTGCAGCCGCGCCGCCCATGTCGCCCTTCATGTCCTCCATGCCGCCGGAGGGCTTGATGGAAATGCCGCCGGTATCGAACACCACGCCCTTGCCGATGAAGGCGACAGGCTGATCCTTTGCCTTGCCGCCACTCCACTTCATGACCACAAAGCGCGGCGGCCGGACCGAACCCTGCGCGACGCCCAGCAACGCGCCCATGCCAAGTTTCTTCATGTCCTTCTCGACCAGGATCTCGACCTCGACGCCGAGCGCTGTCAGCGCGTCGGCGCGGGCGGCGAACTCCACCGGTCCGAGTGTATTCGCCGGCTCGTTGACCAGATCGCGGGCGAGCATGACACCGCGCGCCACCGCTTCAGCGGTCGCCCAAACTTTCTTGCACGCGGCAGGTTCAGCAGTCATCAGCCCCACCTTCTGGGCACTGGGCTTCTTTTCGCTGGCCTCGTCGTCCTTCTTGCGGGTCTTGTATTTGTCGAACTCGTAGGCGCGCAGCAGATAGCCCTGCGCGAAAGCCGCGGCCGCATCGGGCGAGACCTCGAACCCGTCCCCCGACAGAAGCACGGTCACTGCCTTGTCGCCGGCGACCCGCGCACGCACTACGCCGCCGAGCGCCGCCCAGCTGATATCGCTGGCTTCACCGACGTCGCCGACACCGACAACCAGAATCCGGTCGGCAGGCGAATTCGCCGGCGCCAGCACATCGACAACCGATTTCGCCTTGCCAGAGAATTTCGAAACCTCAATTGCCTTGGCGAGCGTGGATGACGGGTCGAGTTCGGCAACGAGTTCAGGCAGCTTGCCATCCTTTGCGGCAAGCAGAACCACCGTCCCCTTTTTTGGAGCCGCGATTTTAGAGAACGAGAATGTCGGCAGAACGGTCATGATATCGATATGTTTCCCTAGCAAGGCCCAAGGCGTAACCCTGAGGCGAACATGGCTTCATATTTCACCTCTGGCGATAGCAAAGCCTCCTGCCGGCAGCAATGCGTTGTTGAAAACGCCGATTCCGTCGCGTTGGCGGAGCAGCGGGAGCGTTAACGAAACTTTGTGCCGATCGTTTCATATTTTCCTATATGGATGTCGGACGCAATTCACGGTCCCTGCCCCCATGATGAGGCCCCCCGATTGAAGACGCTGCAACGCTACATTGCCCGCCGGATCGCGATTATCGCGGGGAGCTCGTTTCTGGCGATCCTCGGTGTGGTCTGGGTGACGCAGGCGCTGACGCGGATCGACTTTGCGACAGGTTCGGGTCAGTCGATCGGTGCGTTCTTCATGCTGCTGGTCATGTTGACTCCACAGCTCATCACACTGGTGATGCCGTTTGCGATCGTCGTCGGCACAGTGCAGGTCTTCAACACGATGAATTCGGACTCCGAACTTGCCGTAATCTCCGCCTCCGGCTTGTCGCGCAGCACGATCGCAATGCCGGTAATGCTGATAGCGGCGCTCGGCGGCGCATGGATCTTCACCTCCAACAACGTCATCGAGCCGCAATCGAACCGGGCCGTCCGGGATGTTATCGTTGAGGCGCGCACCGACCTTCTGACGACGCTGATCCGCGAAGGCGTATTCACACGGATCGAGAGGGACCTGACGATTTATGTCGACCGGCGGTTGCCCGGCAACCAGCTTGGCGGGATCATGGTGTCGGACACGCGCGACGAGAAGCTGTCGCTGCTCTACTATGCGCAAACCGGCGCCGTCGCCCGCTTCGGCGACCGGGAAGTGCTGGTGATGACGAACGGCCAGATCCACCGCAAGAATCTCGGCGACGGAACCCTGTCTATCATCCGGTTCAATTCCTACGCAATCGGCCTTTCGCAATTCGGCCCTAGCGAGGCGTTGGGCCAGTACTATCCACACGAGCGAGACACGCGCGACCTCATCGCTGCCGATCCGGACGACAAGGTCGTGAAGAACTATCCCGGCTGGCTGAAAGGCGAATTCCACCGGCGGATGAGCGACTGGATGTATCCGTTCCTGTTCGCGATGGTCGGCCTCGTCGTCGCCGGCCAGACACGCTCACACCGCCAAACGCAGTTCAACGCCTACCTTCTGGGCCTGGGTGGTGCACTGGTTTATCGCTGGGGTGCATATGCGATCTATGGGGCCAGCCGCACCAACGAGGATATCTGGCCGCTATTCTACGCGTTTCCGGTCACATGTTTTCTGGCCAACGCGATCATGTATCGGCGGGGGATCACGATCAGAGTTCCCGACGCACTCAACCGGCGTATCGACACAATAGCAGGTGCGGTTCGGCGCTTCCGTGTCCGGATTGCGCGTGCGAGGACCACCTGACCATGGGACCGACGCTGCAACGGTACTTCTTCGGCCAGGTTGTTCGCATGATCGTGATGTTTGCCGCCGGTATAGCCGCAATCGCCTACCTGATCGATTTCACGGAGCTTTCGAACCGTACCGGGAGCCTGCCGCAATTCACCATTGCAACGGCACTCATGATGTCCGCGATGCGGGTGCCGTTCATCATCCAGGCCGCACTGCCGTTCATCGTCCTGTTCGCCACCATGACCACGTTGATGCTGCTCAATCGCAAGTATGAGCTCGTGGTCGCGCGATCGGTCGGCGTTTCGGCCTGGCAGTTCCTGTTTCCGGCTTGGGCCGCCGCCTTCGTGGTCGGCGTGTTTGCCGTTCTTGTTGTCAATCCGCTCGCCGCCAATGGCTTCTCTATCGCCGAATCGATCGAGGGGGAATGGCGGTCGCGGCCATCGGAAACGCTGATGAGCCAGGAGAGACCTTGGCTTCGCCAAGGGCAAGACGACGGCGGCAGCATGCTGATCGGTGCCGACCGCGTCGCCAATCGCGACCAACCCATTCTGTATGAGGCCGTGTTCGTCGAAGTCGGCTCCGACCGGCTCGTGGCCAGGCGAATCGATGCTTCGCGCGCCGTGCTCGAAGACGGACAATGGCGGCTGGTGCAGGCGAAAATCAGCCGTGCGGGCGGCCAGCCGGAGAGCTTGCCGGAGATCATTCTGCCCACGAACCTGACCAAGGCGATTATCCAGGAAGCGATAGTGCCGCCGGAAATGATCCCGTTTTTCGAACTACGCGGGCAGATCGAAGCGGCGCGTTCCTACGGGGTTTCGGCCAATCCGCTGCGCATGCAGTACCACACGCTTCTGGCAATGCCGATGCTGCTTGTCACGATGACTTTGATTGCCGCTACCGTATCACTTCGATTTGTCCGATTCGGCCAATCCGGCGGGATGATTTTGGCTGGTATAGGTGCCGGCTTCATGCTTTATGTGGTTACAGCCATGGCACAATCTTTCGGCAGCGCAGGATTAATTCCGCCTGTCGTAGCGGCATGGTTGCCGGTGGTGGTTGCGACTCTTTTTGGCGTCGCGTATCTGCTGCACCGGGAGGACGGGTGATGAACGGGGTGGCCGGTCGGGTGAAATCCGGGCATATGAAATTGCTGGCAAGGGGTATCTCCGCCACGGCACTGGCGATCGGCGCAATCATGCCGAACGCGTTGCACGCCCAGGTCGATCCGTCGATCGCCGGCCTTACCAATGTGCGCAGCGATGCCCCTCTCCTTTTGCAGGCCGACGAACTGGTCTACGACCGCGACCGCGACACGGTCGCAGCGGTCGGAAACGTCCAGGTGGACTATGACGGCAACCGGCTTGTCGCCCAGCGCCTCGTCTACAACCAGCGGACCGGCCGTCTGGTCGCCATTGGCGATATCGAGATCGTGCAGCCCGATGGCACGGTGATCACGGCGGACGAATTCGACGTCACGGATGATTTCGCCTTCGGCTTCGTCAACACGCTGCGCATCCAGACACCTGACCGCGCTTATTTCGCGGCAGAGAATGCGACACGCGAAGATGGTGAAGTCACCACTTTCAACCGCGGCGTCTACACGGCTTGCGAGCCCTGCGAGGAGCATCCGGAAAAACCGCCGGTCTGGCAGATCAAGGCACAACGCATCATCTGGAACGGCCGCGAAAAGACCGTCCGCTTCGAGGACGCATCGTTCGAGTTCCTCGGCATTCCGCTGGCGCGTCTGCCGGTGTTCACCACCGCCGATCCGACGGTCAAACGCAAGACCGGGTTTCTCGCGCCAAGCTTCGATTTCTCTGAGGAAACCGGTTTCGGTGCGACGATCCCCTATTTCATTGCGCTGGCGCCGAACTATGACCTGACCCTTTCGGCAACCGGCTACACCCGACAGGGTTTCCTCGGCGAAGCCCGGTTTCGCCACCGGCTTGAAAACGGCACCTACACCCTGACCGCCGCCGCCATGCACCAGGCATCGCCAGCGGCCTTCGATCCCAATACCCAGGACAGCAACAACACCGATCGCGGCATGATCGGCACCACCGGCAAGTTCACCATCAATCCCCGCTGGTCATTCGGCTGGGACGTGATGGTGCAGTCCGACAAGAACTTTGCGCGTACCTACAGCATTGACGGATTCAATCAGCCGGTGCGCCGCAACGAGGTTTACCTTACCGGCCTGAACGACCGCAATTTCTTCGATGCGCGGGTGATGAAGATCGACGTCCAGGAGACCGATCCCGATGGCGCCGGGCGCGACGCTTCCCAGCCCTGGGTGCTGCCGAGCGTCGACTACAACACCGTCGCCGAACGTCCGGTGGCCGGTGGCGAACTGGCGTTCAATGTCAATATTCGCGGCATCTCGCGCAACGAGGCGGATGTTCGCGCAACGATCGTCGAAAGCAACTTCGCCACCCGCGGGCTGGACGGTCAAAACGGCCGGATTACTACCGATACCGAATGGCGGCGCACCTTCGTTGCGTCGGGCGGGTTGGCCGTAACCCCGATTGTCGCCGCGCAGACCGACGCCATCTTCATCGACACGGCCACGCAGCCCGCCTATTCGGCATCCGGCGCCATGGTAACCAGCGACAGTTCCTACTACCGGGCCATGGTGACGGCCGGCCTGGAAGTGCGCTGGCCTATCCTGTTTTCGACGGCGAGCAGCACGCACGTTCTGGAACCCATCGCCCAGGTTTTCGCCCGCCCCGATGAGATGGGCACCGGCATGCTTCCCAATGAGGACGCACAGAGTTTCGTGTTCGACACAACGACACTGCTGGAGCGCGACAAGTTCAGTGGCTATGACCGGGTCGAGGGCGGACACCGGGCCAATCTCGGCCTGCGCTACACTGGTGCGGTCGGCGGCGACGTAACGCTGCACGGCCTGTTCGGCCAATCCTATCATCTTGGCGGAACCAATCCCTTTGCCGAGCCCGACCTTTTGAATGTCGGCGCGGAATCGGGGCTTGAATCCGACATCTCGGACTATGTCGGCATGTTCGGCGTTTCGCTGGGCAACCAGTTCAACGCGGCAGCAAGGGCCCGCTTCGACGACCGCTCCTTCACCATCCGCCGGGCTGAACTGGAAGCCCAGTTCAAAGGTGATGTGTTCTCCGCATCCGGTGAATACGCCTATATCCAGGCGCAGCCAACCTATGGCTTCCTGACCGACCGGCAGGAGGTTTCGGGGCGCGGGTCGGTGAAGCTGCATGAATACTGGCAGGTACACGGCTACGCGACCTACGACATGACGAGTTCGCGGATCGCCGAGAACGGGATCAGTCTTGCCTATGACGACGAGTGTTTCGGCGCTGCGTTCACATTCAGGCAATCGCGCGACGACTCCGATGTGCGCACCAACTCGTTCGGAGTTCGCATTTCCCTGCGTACGCTTGGGGACCTCGGTGCGCATGACGGCGTTTTCTTCAAGAAGTAGGCGGCCTTAGACGCCACGCTTTCGCCCAAGAATTGGGAGAAGCGTGTCAGACAGACCGTCACACAGTGAAATCAGGGCTGGCCACATGAACCGTTTCACCCGCATCTGCGCACCGCTGCTGGCCGCAGCGATGATCGTCAGCGCCGTGCCGCTGGTTGGGACAACACCGGCGGCGGCGTCCGAGATCAAAGTCGTTGTCAACGACGAGATCGTCACTTCCTATGACATTGCGCGCCGCAAGGCGTTCTTGCGACTGCAGCGCCGGCCGGGAAATCACACGCAAATCGCCACGGACGAACTGATCAACGATGCGCTCAAGCGTAGCGCCGTGCGGCGGGCCGGCTATCGTATTCCTGAAAGACAGGTCGACAGAGCTTTCGCGAATTTCGCGCGCTCCAACAATATGTCGGTCAAACAGATTACGCAGATTCTCAACCAGTCGGGTGTCACTGCCAAGCACTTCAAGGATTTCATCCGCCTGCAGATCGGTTGGGGCGAACTGGTCAAGGCGCGGTCGCGCTCGACCGGCAAGCTGATGAACGAACAGGATGTCGTTGCCAAGATGCTGGAGCGCGGCGGCCCCAAGCCGACCTCCACGGAGTACACGCTGCAGCAGGTGATTTTCGTCATTCCCAAAGACCGCCGCAAACGCGATCTGAGCCGCCGGCGCACCGAGGCCAACAACATGCGCGGCAGGATCGACGGATGCCAGAGGACGATCCAACTCGCCACCCAGTTGCGTGATGTGACCGTGCGCGACCTTGGCCGGTTCCTGGAATTGCGCCTGCCGGAGTTCTGGAAGAAGGACATCACCGGCCTGACAAAGGGACAGACAACGCGGGTGCGCGATACCGCAAACGGTGTCGAGTTCGTAATCGTCTGCGACGCGCGCAGTGTGTCCGACGACCGCGTTGCGCAGCTCGAGTTCTCGACCGAGGGCATCGCTGGAGGCGGTGGCGCGGACGCGGAGTTTCTCGAGGAATTGCGCGAGGCCGCCCGCATACAGCGACGCTGAGCAGCTTTCCGGAGCGACAATGCCCGACCACCGCAAGCAGTTGCCAATCGCCGTCTCAGTCGGCGATCCGGCGGGAATCGGCCCGGATATCATCATCGAATGCTGGCGCCGCCGATCCGCCGAACCCCTGCCGCCCTTCTACGTTCTCGCCGATCCGCGCCAGTTGCGGCAACGCGCCGCCATGCTGGGAGCGGACGTGCCGGTCCGATCCGTGGAGCCAGAAAGAGCCGCCGAAACCTTCCCCGACGCTTTGCCGGTTGTCGCGCTGTCGAAGCAGTTCAACGATGCCTGCGGCACGATCGACAGCAGCAACGCACCCGGGATAATAGAGGCCATCGACCGGGGCGTGGCGGACGCCGTTGGGGGCCGAGCGTCAGCCCTGGTCACCGCGCCGATCTCGAAGAAGACGCTCTACGATGCCGGTTTCCGCCATCCCGGACACACCGAGTATCTCGGCGCACTTGCCGAACGGATCGCCGGTGCGCCAGCGCAACCGGTGATGATGCTCGCCGGCCCGAAGCTGAAAGTCGTGCCGGTCACGATCCACATTCCGCTGGCCGATGTTCCGGCCGCGCTGACCGGTGAACTGATCGTGCAGACGGGGGCAACCGTCGCGCATGACCTGCGAACCCGCTTTGGCATAGAGCGCCCTCGCCTGGCCATTGCCGGGCTCAATCCGCATGCCGGCGAGAGCGGCGCTCTGGGTTTGGAGGATGACGTTGTCGTCCGACCCGCTGTCGAAACGCTGGCGGCGCGCGGCCTCACGGTGCGCGGGCCGCTTCCCGCCGACACCATGTTTCATGACCGGGCACGCGCCCAATATGATGCGGCGATCTGCATGTATCACGACCAAGCGCTGATACCCGCCAAGGCGCTTGGGTTCGACGACAGCGTGAATGTAACGCTTGGGCTGCCCTTCATTCGCACCTCTCCCGATCACGGCACCGCTTTCGATATTGCCGGCAGTGGCAAAGCCGAACCTGCAAGCATGGTGGCGGCTCTCAGAATGGCGGCTGCGATGGCCGAGCACAGCCGCGCGGTTGTCGTGTCGTGAGCGATCGAGAGGATGCTGCAATGGCCGTCGACGGCCTGCCGCCGCTGCGCGCGGTCATCGAGGAATTCGACCTTGCCGCGAAAAAGTCGCTGGGCCAGAACTTTCTGCTCGACCTCAATTTGACCGGCCGGGTCGCGCGCGCCGCCGGCGACTTGTCACAAAGCACCGTCGTCGAAGTCGGCCCGGGACCGGGCGGCCTGACCCGCGCGCTTCTGATGCACGGGGCGGCGCGTGTTGTAGCCGTGGAGCGGGATGCGCGGTGTCTACCGGCGCTCGCGGCGATTGCCGAACGCTACCCGGGCCGCCTCGAAGTCGTTGAGGGCGATGCACTGGAAACCGATTTCGCAGCGTTTGCGGTCGAGGGTCCGGTCAATATCGTTGCCAATCTGCCCTACAATATCGGCACCCAGTTGCTGGTGAACTGGCTCGAAGCCGAACCGTGGCCGCCATTCTTCCAGTCGTTGACCCTGATGTTCCAGCGCGAAGTCGCCGAGCGTATCGTCGCCGGTCCCGGCGACGGCGGCTATGGGCGACTCGGCATTCTGGCTGGATGGCGCACCGAGGCGCGGATGGTCTTCGACATTCCGCCGCAGGCTTTCTGGCCGCCGCCCAAGGTTACATCTTCAGTCGTGCATCTGGTGCCGCGCGGCAACCCCATCGATGCGGATTGCAGGCGGCTGTCGATGGTGACCCGGCATGCCTTCGGGCAGCGCCGCAAAATGTTGCGGCAGAGCCTCAAGCCGATCGGCGGCGCGGCGCTTCTGGAAGCGGCCGGGATCGACGGCACACGCCGCGCAGAGACGCTATCCATCGAGGAGTTCTGTGCACTGGCGAACGCGATGGACGGTCACTGATCTGTATCACCTAGAGCGGTTCGTCGAGCAGGCCGCTGACAAAATCGAACAGACCGGGACGGCGGTCGCGCCGCAACCGTTCCGACTTGACGATTGAGCGGACCGCGTCGAAGGCGCGGTCGAGATCGTCGTTGACGATCACATAGTCATAGGACCGCCACTGCTCAATCTCCTCGGCCGCGTTCTTCAGCCGCCGGGCTATCGTATCCTCGTCGTCCTCGGCACGCCTATGCAGGCGGTTCTTCAATTCCGCCATGGATGGCGGAAGCACGAACACCGAGACGACATCGGCGCGCATCTTCTCCGATAGCTGCTTGGCGCCCTGCCAGTCGATGTCGAAGAGAATGTCCCTACCCTCGGCCATGGCGATCTCGACCGGTTCGCGCGGCGAACCGTAATAGTTCCCGTGTACTTCGGCCCATTCGAGCAACGCGTCTGTGTCGCGCAAGCGCTCGAAATCCCGCGCGCTGATGAAATGATAATGCACGCCATCGATCTCGCTCGGCCTGCGTTGGCGGGTGGTGACGCTGACGGAAAGTTCAAGCGCCGTGTCGGTTTCCAGAAGATTGCGGGCGATGGTGGACTTGCCGGCGCCAGACGGCGACGACAAAACGAGCATCAGCCCGCGACGTTGCAGCCGGTCGGATTGGTGTTGCGGGTCTGCGGCCATCGTTCGTCGTGTCCTCCGGGCTATTGCAGATTCTGAACCTGCTCACGGAATTGATCGATTGCGGCCTTCAAGTCCAGCCCGATTGCAGTCAATTCGGCGGTCGCCGACTTGGAACACATCGTGTTGGCTTCCCGGTTGAATTCCTGGGCAAGGAAATCGAGTTTGCGGCCGACCGCGCCGCCCTCGGCCAGCAGCTTGCGCGCCGCCGCGACATGCGCATCCAGGCGGTCGACCTCCTCCTTGATGTCGGCTTTGGTCGCCAGAAGCGCTGCTTCGGCTGGCAGGCGCGCCGGGTCGATCGAGCCGGTATCGAGCAACAGCGCGTCCAATTGGGCCCGGAGCCGTTGTTGAACCGCTTCCAGCCGGCTGCCCGGGTCGTTTCGCGCCTTCTCGACCAGGGTTTCGATCCTGTCGATCAATCCGGAGAGGATCTCGTTCAGCGCAGCGCCCTCGTGCTGCCTGGCGGCCACGAGCGCGGCTACGGCCTCGCCAACCAGGTCCAGGATATCGTCTCCAATCGCCTCCGCGTCCAGGCGGTTGTCCGCCTCGTCGCCAACGACGACACCGCGCAGGCTCATGATGCCGTCAGCCGTGGGTGGCGCGATACCGCATCCGTCAGCCATCTGCTTTCCGGCCTGTGCGAGTGCCCGGAAAAGCTCCTCGTCGATGCGGGCGGCTGGCGCGGTTGCGCCGCCGGCCGCCGTCACGAAGAGCTGGATGCTGCCGCGCGCCATATCCTCGGCAATACGCTTCTTGATCGGCGTTTCCAGTGCCTCCAGCCCAGCGGGCGCGCGGGTCCTGATATCAAGCCCCTTATTGTTGACGGAGCGGACGTCACACGTCACCGACAACGTACCGATATCGCGCGACACGCTGGCAAATCCCGTCATGCTCTGGAGCTTCTCGCCCATGATTGCGTCCCCCGGCTTTGCCGACCTGCGCTCTTCACGAAAAACGCGCTTGTGCTTTCCATAAAGTCCATTTCCGCTAGCGGGTCCAGCCAGCAGTCATGGAGACGATGATGCAAACGACCCCGAAATCGCGCGAGATGCGCGTCCAGATCCCGGCCGGCGCCCAGCGGGAACAGGTGCTCGAAGCGGTGCAACACGCCACCGGCGACGCGGGCCTCTTCATCTCGCATATCGGCGGCTACTCGCGCACCAAGTACCCCGGCGCCGTTCACTGGCACTTCAAGCGGGACAAGAAGGAAAAAGGCGTGCTTGACGCCACCTATTGGGCCGATGGCCCGCTATTCTGGCTCACCTTGCGGAACAACGAACCGCAATGGGTTCATGATGCTGCGCCGCGATTGCAAGACGCTGTCGCGGCGCGTATCGCCAAACTAAGCTAGCTCAGTTCCCGTTGGTCTCGCTGGCCTCGCCTGCTGCGGCTTCAGCCTCATTCGCGCGCTTGCGCTCGATCTCGCGCCACACGCGAACATTCTCGTTGTGCTCGGCGAGTGTTTTGGCGAACACGTGACCGCCAGTGCCATCGGCAACGAAAAAGAGGTCGTCAGTAACCGACGGGTTGGCGACGGCCTCAAGGGCGGCGCGGCCGGGAATGGCAATCGGTCCGGGCGGCAATCCGTCGATCCGGTAGGTGTTGTATGGCGTCGTCTTGTCGATGTCAGAGCGGTAGATCGGCCGGTCGGACGGTTTACCCTCGCCGCCGAACAGGCCATAGATGATCGTCGGATCGGACTGCAGGCGCATGCCCCGGCGCAGCCGGTTGATAAACACGCCCGCGACCCGGGAACGCTCGTTGGCGACGCCGGTTTCCTTCTCGACGATTGATGCGAGCGTCACGAACTCGTTGATGTCGTTGAGCGGCAGGTCCTTGCGCCGGTTAGCCCAGACTTCCTCAACGATTGCCTGCTGCTGCGCCTCCATCGTGCGGATGATCTCGGCGCGGGTCGTGCCGCGCGAGAATTTCTGCGTATCGGCGACCAGCATGCCCTCCGCAGGTATCTCGGCCGGCATCTCGCCGGTCAGAACAGCATCGTTCTCGATGCGCTTGAGCGCCTGAATCACGGTCATGCCTTCGACCACAGTGATCGGATGCAGGATGGCGCGGCCCGAGACCAGAATGTCCATTACATCTTTCATGGACGCACCTGCCTTGAACTCGTACTCGCCGGCTTTCAGGCTGCTTTCGTGACCGTTGATGCGTACCCCGGCCTCGAAAATCCGGGCATTGGAGATGATGTTACGACTTTCCAGGCTGGCGGCGATCTGCGCAATCCCGGAGCCCGGCCGGACGGCATGCGTTACGCTGCTCTGCAGCGGTCCGCTCTCCTCGAAACGGGTCTTGCCGTAGTAAATCGCGCCACCCAGCGCGACCATGCAGAACACCGTGAGCGTCAAAAGAAAGTTGAAAAACACCACGACCTGGCTGCGCGCGGCTCTGGCGCGTCGCCGCGGCGGCGGGCCGACGGGCGGCCCCGCCCGCAGCGCCTGGCTGGGTGATTGCGGGATCAATGGCTCGCGCGAATAATCCGGACCCGCCTGCCGGCGGCCAAATTCGGGATCCGTACTCACTGTCGCTCCTTGTTCGTCATTTCCGATCCTCCCGGTCGTCCATTTCAGACACAAGCGATTCCGTGAAGTCGCGGCAGAAATGCACAACCGGCTGCCCGGCCCGGCTCAAGCGTTATCGTTCAAACGGCAATGTGGCAACAAAATGCAGTATGTCAGTCGGCGTAACGGCGAAGCACAAGCGATGCGTTGGTACCGCCGAAACCAAATGAATTGGAAAGGGTGACGTTGATTTCACGCTCGCGCTTTGTGTGCGGCACAAGATCGATGGGCGACTCGACGTCCGGGGTATCCAGGTTGATCGTCGGCGGCGCGACATTGTCGCGAATGGCCAACAAACAGAAAATCGCCTCAACCGCGCCGGCGGCACCAAGCAAGTGGCCGATCGACGACTTGGTTGATGACATCGAAACCTTGGTAGCGGCATCGCCAACCACACGCTCGACAGCGCCAAGTTCGATCGTATCGGCCATGGTCGAGGTGCCATGGGCATTGATGTAATCGACTTCCGAAGGATCGATACCCGCCCGCTTCAGCGCCGAGCGCATGCACCGTTCGGCGCCCTCGCCGTCTTCGGATGGCGCGGTGATATGATAGGCGTCGCCGGACAGGCCGTATCCGGTTACCTCGGCATAGATGCGCGCACCACGTGCCTTGGCGTGCTCGAGTTCCTCAAGCACCACGACGCCGGCGCCTTCGCCCATGACGAAACCGTCACGGTCGCGGTCATAGGGACGCGACGCGGCGGTGGGATCGTCGTTGCGGTCGGTCGACAGCGCCTTGCAGGCGGCAAATCCGGCAAGCGAGATTCGGCTGATCGGCGATTCCGTGCCCCCGGCCACCATCACATCGGCATCGCCAAGCGCGATCAAGCGGCTTGCGTCGCCGATCGCATGGGCGCCCGTCGAACATGCGGTTACGACGGCGTGATTCGGTCCGCGCAGCTTGTGGCGGATCGAAACCTGGCCGCCGGCCAGATTGATCAGACGTCCGGGAATAAAAAACGGCGAGACGCGGCGGGGGCCACGGTCGCGGAGCGTGTAGCCGGCTTCGACGATTCCCTCGATGCCGCCGATGCCCGATCCGATCAGGACACCGCTCGCGATCTGGTCCTCATCGGTCTGCGGACGCCAGTCGGCGTCGTTCAGCGCCTGATCGGCGGCCGCAATCGCATAGACGATATACGGATCGACCTTGCGCTGTTCCTTTGGTTCCAGGAACAGATCGGCATTGAACGTACCATCCGTGCCATCGCCTACCGGGATGCGGCAGGCAATCTGGGCCGGAAGATCATCGACATCAAACTCGGCGATCCGGGCAGCGCCACTTGCTCCCGCAAGAATGCGCTCCCAGGTAAGCTCGGCATTGGCACCCAAAGGGGAAACCATGCCGACGCCGGTGACGACTACGCGCCTTAGTTCCATCTGAAGTGCACCCGGTCCGACGGATCGAGCCGTCGAAACCGATCCCGACTTAAGCGTTGGACTTTTCGATATACTTGATGGCGTCGCCGACCGTCAGAATGGTCTCGGCTGCATCGTCCGGGATTTCGACGCTGAATTCTTCCTCAAACGCCATCACCAGTTCGACTGTGTCGAGGCTGTCGGCGCCAAGATCGTCAATGAAGCTGGCGCTTTCGCTGACTTTTTCGGCATCGACGCCCAAATGTTCAACAACGATTTTTTTGACGCGGTCTGCGATATCGCTCATGTCGGAATTCCCTCGACTTTGAATTTTCGATTTGTCGTTATCTTCACAATCCGGGCTAATCAAGTCGCAACAAACGGTTTGAAGCAACTTTGTTGGCCCGGCCGACGCCGCTGCCGGCGTCAGAACATGGCCATCCCGCCGTTGACGTGAACGGTCTGACCGGTGACGTAACCCGCTTCCTCGCTGGCCAGGAAAGCAACGGCGGCGGCCACTTCATCGCCGCTTCCCATCCGCTTCATGGGGATCGCGCCCATGATCGCATCTTTCTGCTTGTCGTTGAGCTTGTCGGTCATGGCGCTCTCGATAAAGCCCGGCGCGACCGCGTTCACCGTCACGTTGCGGGTCGCGATTTCCTGTGCCAGCGACTTGGTGAATCCGATCAGCCCGGCCTTGGAAGCGCAGTAGTTGGCTTGCCCCGGATTGCCGGTCACGCCCACCACCGAGGTAATGTTGATGATGCGGCCCGAACGGCGGCGCATCATAGGATGGGTCAACTGGCGGGTCAGACGGAAGACGGCGGTCAGGTTGACCTCAAGCACAGCATCCCAGTCGTCGTCGGACATCCGGACGAATAGACCGTCACGCGTGATGCCGGCATTGTTGACCAGGATATCGACGCCCTCGAGTTGTTCTTCCGCGGTCTCGCCCAACGCCTTGACGGCGTCGCGGTCCGACAGATCGGCGGGGAACACATGCACCCGCTCGCCGAGATCGCCAGCCAGTGCATCGAGCTTCTCGCGCCGCGTGCCGTGCAGACCGACTATCGCGCCCTGCTGGTGCAAGACCCTTGCGATCGCTTCGCCAATACCGCCAGAGGCTCCTGTGATCAGCGCCTTGCGACCGGTGAGTTCAAACATGATACCGTCCTTTTGCATCCTGCGCCGCTGCGTCAGCCATTCGCCTGGAGGAACGCTTCTATATCGGCAGGACCACCGATGGCAACGCCTGCGAGCGATCTGTCGATGCGGCGCGCAAGCCCGGTCAGGACCTTGCCCGAACCGGCCTCGACCAATGTATCGACGCCATTGGCCGCGAACCACTCCACCGTCTCGCGCCAGCGCACCTGGCCCGTTACCTGCTCGACCAGCCGGTCGACGATGTCCGCCGGTTCGACAGCAGGCGCGACGGTCACATTGGCGATAATCGGAACGGACGGCTTGTTTACGGCGACGCCAGCCAGTGCTTCGCGCATGGCTTTGCCGGCGGGCGCCATCAGGCTGGAATGGAAAGGTGCGGAGACCGGCAGCATGAGCGCCCGCTTGGCGCCTTTCTCGGAGGCCAGCGCTGCGGCGCGTTCGACCGCTGGCTTCGCGCCGGAAATCACGAGCTGCCCGCCACCATTGTCATTGGCGATCTGGCACACGCTGGCGGCTTCGGCTGCGGCTGCTTCGCAAACGCCTGCAACATTGCCATGCTCGAGACCGATGATGGCCGCCATGGCGCCCTCGCCCACGGGCACTGCGGCCTGCATGGCATTGCCGCGAATGCGCAGCAGGCGGGCGGTGTCGGCCAGGGAAAACGTCCCTGCCGCGCAATGAGCGGAGTATTCGCCAAGCGAGTGGCCGGCCAAATAGTCCGCCTTTCCCGCCAGATCGTAGCCCTGTTCGGCCAATACCCGCACAACGGCGATCGACACCGCCATCAACGCAGGCTGGGCATTGGCGGTCAGCGTCAGCGCGTCCTCGGGGCCATTCCACATGGTCTCGGACAGGCTTTCGCCGAGTGCCTCGTCGATCTCGGAGAAGACGTCGCGCGCCGACTGGAACGCGTCGGCAAGTTGCTTGCCCATGCCGACTGACTGGCTGCCCTGCCCCGGAAAAGTGAATGCCAGTGTCATTTTCGCTCCCGCTTTGAAAGTCGCGCCGGTTTGGTCAAGTTGCCCTGCGCTGTCAAGAGTGCGGTCGGCGTTGCAAGGCAGGGATGGGCCGCTATCATGGCTCGCCGAACGGGAGGAGTTCTTGGACATCCAGTATGATGCCATCGTCGTGGGCGGCGGCCTCGCCGGGCTTGTGGCGGCGGCCGAACTTGGCGACCGCGGCAAGAAAACGCTGATCGTCGATCAGGAAGCGGAAAACAACCTCGGCGGCCAGGCCTTCTGGTCGCTGGGCGGATTGTTCATGATCGACACGCCGGAACAGCGGCGCCTGCGCGTCCGCGACAACCTCGCGCTGGCCCGCGCTGACTGGATGGGCTCGGCCGGCTTCGACCGGCCGGAGGACGCATCGCCCCGCGAATGGGCCGAAGCCTACCTCGATTTCGCCGCCGGCGAGATGCGCGGCTGGCTTCACGATATGGGAATGCGGTGGTTTCCCGTTGTCGGCTGGGCGGAACGCGGCGGCGGTTTCGCCGACGGACATGGCAACTCGGTGCCGCGCTTCCACATAACATGGGGCACCGGACCCGGCGTGCTCGAGCCGTTTATCAGGCGCGTCCGCGAGCATGAGCGCGCGGGGCTGATCTCGCTGGCGTTCCGGCACCGGGTCACGGCAATCGAGACGAAGAACGGTGCTGTTTGCGGCGTCAGCGGCGACATTTTGGCGGGAAGCGACGCCGAACGCGGACAGAAGAGCAGCCGAGAAGTCACCGGCGGCTTCACCTTCGAGGCGCAGAGCCTCATCGTTGCGTCCGGGGGAATCGGCGGTAATCTCGATCTGGTGCGGGCCAACTGGCCCCGCAACCGGCTCGGCGCGCCGCCAGAGACGATGGTGTGCGGCGTGCCGCACCATGTCGATGGGGCGATGATCGATGTGGCGCGGACCGCCGGTGCCGCGACGATCAACGAAGACCGGATGTGGCACTACACCGAAGGCCTGCGGAACTGGAACCCGATCTGGCCGAACCATGGCATCAGGATTCTGCCCGGCCCTTCTTCGATGTGGTTCGACGCGCACGGCAACCGTTTGCCGACGCCATGCCTGCCGGGTTTCGACACATTGTCGACGCTGAAACACCTGCGCACGACCGGCCATGACCACTCCTGGTTCGTGCTGACCCAGAAAATCATCGAAAAGGAGTTCGCGCTTTCCGGCTCCGAACAGAACCCGGACCTGACATCCGGACGGTGGGGCGCGGTTTTGAAGCAACGACTCGGCAAGGGCGCAACCGACGCTGTCGAAGCTTTCAAGAAACACGGCGAGGACTTCATTGTCCGCAACACGCTGGACGACCTCGTATCCGGGATGAACGATCTCGTCGGCGATCCGCTGATCGACACCGATGACCTGCGCGCCCAGATCGAGGCGCGCGACCTGCAGATCGAGAATCCGTTTGCCAAGGACGCTCAGGTAATCGCGATCAACGGCGCGCGCGCCTATCTCGGCGACAAGCTTGTCCGCACCGCGAAACCGCACCGCCTGCTCGACCCGCGCAACGGCCCGCTGATCGCGGTCCGACTGCACACATTGACCCGAAAAACCCTCGGCGGCATTCACACAAACCTTGCTTCCCAGGCGCTGGGCCCTGACGGCAGCCCGGTGCCGGGTCTTTTCGCGGTCGGGGAAGCCGCCGGATTTGGCGGCGGCGGGTATCATGGCTACAACGCGCTCGAAGGCACATTCCTCGGCGGCTGCATCTTTTCGGGGCGCGCCGCCGGACGGGCCGCGGGCTAGCACGGGGCAGCCTTGCAACTCCGCCGGAATTATGTATAAGCGCGCAATCTGCCGGTCAGCTGGGGGCTGAACGGAGGGGTGGCATTGGCCATCAGTCGGGCGATTAGCCGTCCGCGCCTCCCGTGTCTCCGCTCTCGACCCAGAAGTTCGAAGCGCCTTTCTCTCCCTCCAAGCAGAGGTTCGGGACAGTCGCAGAGGCTTAGCCGCTGAACGGCAGACGAAGAGAAAGAAAGGCAGGAAACAATGGCTTATTACGAGCACGTGTTCCTTGCACGTCAGGACATCTCGTCCCAGCAGGCTGAAGAGCTTGTTGCGCACTTCCGGGGCATCCTTGAAGAGCATGGCGGCAAGGTCGAAAAGGTAGAAAGCTGGGGCCTGAAGTCGCTCCAGTACCGCATCAACAAGAACCGCAAGGCGCACTTCTCGATGATGAACATTGATGCGCCGGCCGGTGCAGTGCACGAAATGGAGCGCCAGATGCGCATCCATGAAGACGTGCTGCGCTACATGACGATCCGCGTCGATGATCTCGACGAAGGCCCGTCGGCGATGATGAAACGCAATGACCGTGACGATCGTTCGCGCCGCGACCGCGACGACCGCCCGCGCCGTGACGGAGACCGTCCGCGCCGCGATGGCGACGCACCTCGTGGAGACAAGAACTAATGGTCGATATCAACCAGATCCCGACACGCCGGCCCTTTCATCGCCGCCGCAAGACCTGCCCGTTCTCGGGCGCGAATGCACCGAAGATCGACTACAAGGACGTGCGTCTGCTGCAGCGCTACATTTCCGAGCGCGGCAAGATCGTGCCGTCGCGCATCACGGCCGTCAGCCAGAAGAAACAGCGTGAGCTGGCAAAAGCCATCAAGCGCGCCCGCTTTCTGGGCCTTCTGCCCTACGTCGTGAAGTGATTTCGGCCGGGGCGTTCGCGCCCCGGACCACCCGGCCGTGACGGGCACGGCCGCAGACGAGAAATCCCGAGTTGGGGCATCGTTTCGATCGCCTCTAACTGCTTGAACCGGCAGGACAGCGCAACAAATGAACGGAACCCTGACCATACAACGCCTTGGGATCGGAGCGCTTGCCGGTGCGACGACCGCCTTGCTGTGCGTGGGCTTCGTCAACCAGTCGCTGCTGGCACTGCTTCTCTACATGATCTCGCCGGTTCCCCTGATGGTCGCCGGACTCGGGTTCGGGTTGTCATCGGCGCTGGCGGGCGCATTCGCAGCCGTCGCCGTCGCTCTGGCGATGACCAACGGATTGACCGCGACATTCGTGGCGCTGGCAATCGCAGCCCCGGCCTGCGCGGCGTCCTACTGGCTGAACCTGGCGCGTCCGGCCGAGGAAATCGGTGGACCGCGCGACATGCTGGCCTGGTTCCCGCTGGCCGATGTGTTTTTCTCTATCAGCCTGCTTACGGGTTTCGCCTATGTGCTGATTGGCGCGCGGATCGGCTTCGGCCCGGAGCTTACCGGTGAACTGGCCGCCGAAATGGCCCGGGTGTTCAGGGAAACCGACCCGCAGGCGCAACTGTCGGCGGAAGGCATCGCCAGCCTGCAGCGCTTCATCGAAGTGGTCATCCCGGTCGCTCAGCCATTCGTCTGGATGCTCACCTTGGCCGCATCGATATATCTGGCCCTCGCGGTCGCACGACGTTCCGGCCTGATCCGGCGGCCCAAGGACGACTGGCCAGCCGGGCTTCGTATGCCGCGCGTCGCCGTCCTGGCCCTGCTCGCTGCGATCCTGATAAGCTTCGCACCGGGCGCGCTCGGATCCGCCGCGAGCGTGTTTGTCGGCGCACTCGGCGCCGGCTTCGTCATGGCCGGCTACGCGATGCTGCATGAACGCACGCGGGGAAACTCGGCGCGGACGCCACTCATCGTCTTCGCCTATCTCTGCACGTTGCTGCTATCGCCCGTGCTGCTGTTTTTCCTGATCGCCGGCCTCGCCGGTGCCGGACGTCAGGTGCCGCTGTCGCCGGCCACGCAATCATCCAACACGAACCACAATCCAAACGACTGAAAGGAAACCGACATGCAAGTCATTTTGCTGGAGCGCATCGCGCGTCTCGGACAGATTGGCGACGAAGTCACCGTCAAGGACGGCTTCGCGCGCAACTACCTCCTGCCGACCGGCCGCGCCCTGCGCGCGAATGCCGCCAACCGTGCGCGCTTCGAAGCCGAACGCGCCCAGATCGAGGCCCGCAACGCCGAGCGCAAGTCTGCCGCCTCCGAGATCGCTGAAGGACTGGACGGCAAGATCATCGTGGTCGTTCGTTCGGCTGCCGAGACCGGCCAGCTCTACGGTTCGGTCTCGACCCGCGACATCGCCGAGATCCTGACCGGCGAAGGCTTCGATGTCAGCCGCAACCAGGTCGACCTGAAGAACCCGATCAAGGCAATCGGCATGCACGAGGTCGACATCGTCCTGCACCCGGAAGTTTCTTCCAAGGTTACGCTCAATATCGCCCGTTCCGCCGACGAGGCAGAACGCCAGGCATCGGGCGAAGACCTGACCACCGCCGAAGCGATTTACGGTGTCGACGAGGATGCGCAGCTTCAGACTTTCGATCCGGACGCGGAGGAAATCTTCGAAGAATCGGCGGCTCCGGCGGAGACCGACGAAGGCGTCGAAGAACAGGCCTGATCGCCTGCACATTCAAGCAACAATGAGCAGCTCCGGTGCCACCGCGCCGGGGCTGCTTGACATTTGTCAGGTTTTTTTATGTCGTAGCGGCAACCTGTCGGAAGAGACCGATGCCATCAGTCATGGTCAGATTGCTGGATCGTTATCTGGGCGAGCTGGGACTGCGCGGTAGCCTGCTCGTCACGTTTCCTGACGGCGTCACGAGAACTTATGGCAGCGGCGGCGACCGCGCCCATGTCAGCATCAGCTCATGGAATACATTGCGACGGATCGCCCTGGCGCCAGACCCGAGCGTTGCGGAAGCCTACATGGATGGCGATTTGACCTTTATCGAGGGCGACGTCGCCGACCTATTGAGGGTTGTCTATTCCGGCATGACCATGGCACCGGGACAGGACGTGAACCCGGTCATTCCCAACGACAAGATGCGCTTCTTGATGCGCCGGCTGCATCAGTTCAACCCTAAATGGCGGTCGCGCGAAAACGTGCAGCACCACTACGACCTGTCTCGCAAGCTCTACGACCTATTCCTCGATTCCGACCGGCAGTACTCCTGCGCCTACTTTCCGCATGCCGGGATGTCGCTGGAAGACGCTCAGGCCGCAAAGAAGCACCACATCGTCGCCAAACTGCTGGTCGAACCAGGCATGCGGGTTCTCGATATCGGCTCAGGTTGGGGCGGCTTGGGGCTGACGTTGGCGCGAGACTACGGCGTCAGCGTGAAGGGCGTGACGCTGTCGAACGAACAACTGGAGCTGTCGCGCGAGCGCGCCGCGAGAGCCGGCCTGTCGGGCAAGGCCGACTTTCAGCTTCTTGACTACCGCGACGCCGAGGGACCGTTTGACCGCATTGTCTCCGTCGGCATGTTCGAGCATGTCGGCGTAAACCACTACGGCGATTACTTCCGCAAAGCCTACTCGCTGCTCGAGCCGGAAGGTGTGATGGTGCTGCACACGATCGGCAGAACCGGACCGCCGAGCGCGACCTCACCATTCATCCGCAAGCACATCTTCCCCGGAGGCTACATCCCTGCCCTGTCGGAGATCATGCGGGCCGCCGAAATGTCGGGATTGCATGTCACCGATGTTGAAATCCTGACCGATCACTATGCCGAGACGTTGCTGCGCTGGCGCGAGCGCTTCATGGCGCGGCGCGCGGAAGCGGTCGCGCTTTACGACGAACGTTTCGCGCGAATGTGGGAATTCTATCTCGCCGCATCGGAATCAGCGTTCCGTCACCAGGACCTTGTGGTTTTTCAGCTTCAGTTCGCCAAAAACAAGCTCAGCACTCCGCGCTCGCGCGACTATATCACCGATGCCGACAGGCGCATGGTTTGGCAGAACAACCGCCGGGCGACTGGCTGATTTTCTGCCACGATCGAGTGCGAATCATCTAGATATAGGGTCAAGCTGAAAAGTATTTTTATCGACGTTATGCACCGGCTGTGAATCACGGGTGCGAACGTAATTCTGTTGCCGCCGGAAAGCGCCGAAGGGTTATAGCTGGTCGGCAATCTGGAGACCGAAATGGCCGAAGCCGCTCTGCAATATGATCAGGACACCAACGCGGATCAGACTACCTACCGGGAAGCGCCCAACAACATCGAGGCAGAGCAGGCCCTGCTCGGCGCGATCCTGGTCAACAACGATGCCTTCTATCGCGTATCAGACTTCCTGAAGCCGGAGCACTTCTACGAACCGCTGCACCGGCAGATCTATTCGGTCGCCGCCGACCAGATCCGCATGGGCAAGATTTCCAATCCGGTGACGATCAAGACGTTTCTGCCGGCGGAGGAGAATCTCGGCGAAATCACCGTCGCACAGTATCTCGCCCGCCTTGCAGCCGAAGCGGTGACCATCATCAACGCCGAGGACTATGGCCGCGCGATCTACGATCTTGCAACACGCCGGGCGCTGATCGGCATCGGCGAGGACATGGTCAATGTCGCCTTTGACGCGCCGGTTGAGACCGCGCCGCAGGACCAGATCGAGGATGCGGAGCGCCGCCTGTTCGAACTGGCTGAGACGGGACGTTACGATGGCGGTTTCCAGCCCTTCACCGATGCCGTGCGGATTGCCATCGACATGGCCAACGCCGCCTTCCAGCGCGACGGGCACCTGTCGGGCATCTCCACTGGCCTGAACTCGCTCGATGCCCGGATGGGCGGGCTGCAGTCGTCGGACCTGATCATCCTCGCTGGCCGTCCCGGCATGGGCAAGACGTCGCTTGCGACCAACATCGCGTTTAACGTCGCCAACGCCTATCGTGGCGAGCAGCAGTCGGACGGAGCGGTCAAGGCAGTCGACGGCGGCGTCGTCGGCTTCTACTCGCTGGAAATGTCCTCCGAGCAGCTGGCGACCCGTATCATTTCCGAGCAGACGGAGATTTCGTCCTCCAAGATACGCCGCGGCGAGATCACCGAGCCGGATTTCGAGAAGCTGGTCGCCTGTTCCAACATGATGCAGCGGCTGCCGCTCTACATCGACCAGACCGGCGGCATCTCGATCGCCCAGCTCGCGGCGCGGGCGCGCCGCCTCAAGCGGCAGCGCGGTCTGGATGTCATGGTTGTCGACTATGTGCAGCTGATGACCGGCTCGTCCGCCAAGGCCAGCCAGAACCGCGTCCAGGAGATCACAGAGATCACCACCGGCCTGAAGGCGCTCGCCAAGGAACTGAATGTCCCGATCATCGCGCTGTCGCAGCTCTCGCGCCAGGTCGAAAACCGAGACGATAAACGCCCACAGCTCGCCGACCTGCGTGAATCGGGCTCCATCGAGCAGGACGCCGACGTGGTCCTGTTCGTCTATCGCGAGGAGTACTACCTGAAGAACAAGGAACCCAAGCCCGGTACCGAGGAGTACCTGACCTGGGAAACCAATCTGGCCGAGATCGCGGGCAAAGCTGAAGTCATCATCGCCAAGCAGCGTCACGGCCCGACTGGCAGCGTTCCTCTCGGATTCCAGGCCGAGTTCACGCGCTTCTTCGACCTTGCATATGACGACCGATTGCCCGAAAGGTTCGAGTAGACCGTAGTCGTGCATCGGGGGAGCCGGTGAAAGTCACTCAGAACGGCGCTGATCCACGCCTGGCCGGGGGCCGGCTGACAATCGACTTGTCGGCGCTTGTCGACAATTGGAAGTGGCTCGCAAGGCAATCGGCGCCGGCGCGTTGCGCCGCCGTGGTCAAGGCGAATGCCTATGGGCTTGGAAACGACCCGGTGATTCCGGCGCTTGCGGAAGCCGGATGCGACACGTTTTTTGTTGCCCTGCCCGAGGAAGGGCTGGCGGTGCGGCGGCTGGCGCCGACAAGCGACGTTTTCGTGTTCGACGGCCCGCACGAGCAGAGCATACCGACTTACATGGAAGCCGGCCTGATTCCCGTCCTTTCCTCGTTGGAGCAAATCGAGATGTGGGCGGCGCGTAGCCGGGCGCTCGGCATCCATCCGCCCTGTGCGATCGGTGTCGACACCGGTATGAACCGCCTCGGCCTGACCGTCGCCGAAGCTCTTTCGTTCCGCGCCCGCAACATCAGCGAGCATCTCGTCTCGCCGGTCCTGGTGATGAGCCATCTGGCGTGCGGCGACGATCCTGACCACCCGCTAAACCGGCTACAACTGGAGTCATTTCAACGGGTTGCGTCGGCTTTTGAAGATGTTGAATCCAGTCTCGCCAACTCTGCTGGCATCATGCTGGGTGAGAAATACCTGTTCAACGTGACCCGACCGGGCATCGCGATCTACGGCGGCCAGGCGATGCGCTCCGGCCCCAATCCGATGACACCTGTGGTCAGTCTCCACGGGCGCATCGCGCAGATTCGCAGCGCGCGCCGCGGCGAGACGGTTTCCTACGGTGCCGAGGAGACCCTGCTGCGCGATTCGCGGATCGCCGTTGTCACCGTCGGTTATGCCGACGGCTATCCGCGTTCCGGTTCAGGCGCCGGCGTGCCGCTGCGCGAGGCGATCAAGGCCGGACTTTACGGCCATGTCGGCGAATATCCCGTACCGGTGCTTGGCCGCGTGACCATGGACCTTACGATGTTCGACGTCACCGATGTTCCCGAGCAACTCCTCGCAGACGGCTGGATTGAACTGGTTGGACCGAACATTCCTTTGGATGAAGCCGCCCGCACCGCTGGAACCATCAGCTACGAGCTTCTCACGGGCTTGGGCACGCGCTATGAGCGGCGTTATCTGCAAGCCGCTGGAAGCTGATCCTTGGCCAAAACGCGCACACAGTTCATCTGCCAAAATTGCGGTACCGTTCATACCCGTTGGGCCGGAAAGTGCGACGCCTGCGGCGAATGGAATACCATTGTCGAGGAGGATCCTGCGGGCGGTATCGGCGGCGGGCCGGGCCGTCAGGTAAAGCGCAAGGGCCGCGCGGTCGCGTTGACCTCATTGTCCGGCGATATCGAGGACGCGCCGCGTATTGTCAGCGGCATCGCCGAACTCGACCGCGTGACCGGTGGTGGCATCGTACGCGGCTCGGCGCTTCTGGTCGGCGGCGATCCGGGTATCGGCAAGTCTACCCTTCTGATGCAGGCTGCGGCGGCGCTCTCGCGCCGCAAACACAGCGTGATCTACGTTTCGGGCGAGGAAGCCGTGGCGCAGGTGCGCCTGCGCGCCCAGCGACTCGGCGCCGCCGACACCGACGTCAAACTCGCCGCGGAAACCAATGTCGAGGACATACTGGCAACGCTTGCGACCAACGGGCGTCCGGATCTCGTGATCCTTGATTCGGTGCAGACGCTATGGACGGACGCGGCCGAATCGGCTCCGGGCACGGTGACCCAGGTCCGCGCCGCCTCACAAGCGATGATCCGCTTTGCGAAGTCGACGGGAGCGGCCGTCATCCTTGTCGGCCACGTGACCAAGGAGGGCCAGATCGCCGGGCCGCGCGTGGTCGAGCACATGGTTGACGGAGTTCTTTACTTCGAGGGCGAAGGCGGCCACCACTATCGCATTCTGCGTACGGTCAAGAACCGCTTCGGTCCGACCGACGAAATCGGCGTGTTCGAGATGGGCTCGTCGGGGCTGCGCGAGGTCGCCAATCCATCCGAACTGTTCCTGGGAGAACGCAATTCCAACGCCCCCGGGGCTGCGGTGTTCGCTGGCATGGAAGGCACCCGACCGGTGCTGGTAGAGATCCAAGCGCTGGTTGCGCCGACGTCGCTCGGCACACCGCGGCGCGCGGTGGTCGGCTGGGATTCGGCGCGCCTCGCGATGGTCATTGCGGTGCTGGAGGCGCACTGCGGCGTGCGCCTTGGCCAGCACGACGTTTATCTGAATGTCGCGGGCGGATACAGGATCACCGAACCTGCCGCCGACGTGGCCGTTGCGGCGGCTTTGGTGTCGTCGCTCGCCGGACTTGCCCTGCCGTCCGATTGCGTCTATTTCGGCGAAATCAGCCTGTCGGGCGCGATCAGACCGGTATCGCATGCGGCACAACGGCTGAAGGAAGCCGATAAACTGGGTTTCAAATCCGCCGTAATGCCAAAAGGCAGTCAGGATGTTCCCGAAAACAGCCGGAAGAACTCCGCTGAAATTGCGGACCTTCCCGACCTTGTTGCGCGCATCGCCGGCGGTTCGTTGCTGACTCGCGAACGCGATACGGACGAGAATTGACATCGTGTGGTTTTGACATGTGAAATGGCGGCGGGCTGCGGCGCCACTCTCGGAGAAAACAGAAAATGCCAATTACCCTGCTTGACGGCCTATTGCTGGGACTGACCCTCGTTTCCGCCATGCTTGCCATGGTGCGCGGTTTCTCGCGCGAAGTGCTGTCTATTGTCTCCTGGGGCGCGGCGGCGGTCGTGGCGTTTCTGTTTTACAAGCAGGCAACACCGCTGGTGCAACCCTATGTCGATCACGAACTGATCGCGCAGCTGGTCGCCGCAGGCGCGATTTTCGCAGTGGTCCTGATCGTCGCCACCTTCATCACCATGCGGATCGCGGATCTGATCATCGACAGCCGCATCGGCCCGCTCGACCGGACCCTTGGCTTCGTTTTCGGCGCGGCGCGCGGCATCCTGATCGCAGCAGTCGCCGTCTGGTTCCTCGGCTTCTTCACCGGTGACATGGACATCGCCTGGATCGACGGCGCCAAGTCGAAGCCGTTCCTGGAATCTCTGGCGCAGGGTCTGGTCAACATGTTGCCGGAGAACCTTGACGGGCTGCTGCCCGGTGGAACGGAAACCGCAAGCGGTCAGGATGCCTGATGGCGCAGGAGGCGGCGATGGCTGAAGCCGACGATCATTTCCATGACGAATGTGGGGTCTTCGGCATCTTCGGCCGCGCCGAAGCCGCTTCATTTGTCGCCCTGGGCCTGCATGCCCTGCAGCATCGCGGCCAGGAAGCTGCCGGCATCGTCACCTTCGACGGCACGCAGTTCCACGCCGAACGCCATGTCGGGCTGATCGGCGACAACTTTACCAAACCGGCGGTTATTTCCCGTCTGGATGGCGATCGGGCCATCGGCCATACGCGCTATTCCACCACCGGGGGCTCTGGCCTGCGCAACGTTCAGCCCTTCTTCGCCGAACTGGAGTCGGGCGGCCTTGCAATCGCCCATAACGGCAACATTACCAACGCGATGACCGTGCAGCGCGAACTGCAGCGCTCCGGATCGATCTTCTCGTCGACATCCGACACCGAAACACTTCTGCACCTTGTCGCGATCAGCCCGGAAAAGGACCTTCTCGCCAAGTTCACCGACGCGGTGAAGAAGCTGGAGGGCGCGTTCTCCTTCGTCGCACTGTCGTCGAAAAAGATGATCGGCTGCCGCGACCCGCTGGGCATTCGCCCGCTGGTGCTCGGCGATCTCGACGGCTCCTGGATCCTCGCCTCGGAGACCTGCGCCCTCGACATCATGGGCGCCCGCTTCGTCCGCGACATCAAGCCGGGCGAACTGGTGGTGGTGACCGAAAGGGGCATTGAGAGCCATTTTCCTTTCGAACCGCAGAAACAGCGCTTCTGCATCTTCGAGTATGTCTATTTCGCCCGTCCGGACAGCCATGTGGAAGGCCGCAATGTCTACGAGGCGCGCAAGGCAATCGGCGTCGAATTGGCGCGGGAAATGCCTGTTGAGGCCGACATCGTGGTGCCCGTGCCCGATTCGGGTGTACCCGCGGCCATCGGCTATGCCCAGCAGGCCGAGTTACCATTCGAACTGGGCATTATCCGCAATCATTATGTCGGGCGTACCTTCATCCAGCCGACGGATTCCATCCGCCACATGGGCGTGAAGCTGAAGCACAACGCCAACCGGCGCTCGCTGGAAGGCAAGCGGGTAATCCTTGTCGACGATTCGATCGTGCGCGGCACCACCAGCCAGAAGATCGTGCAGATGGTGCGCGAGGCCGGCGCCCGTGAAGTGCATATGCGCATCGCTTCGCCGCCGACGATGGCATCGTGCTACTATGGCGTCGACACGCCAGAGACGAACAAGCTGCTCGCCTCGCGGATGAGCGTCGAGGAGATGGCGGAGTTCATCCGCGTTGATTCCCTCGGCTTCCTGTCGATCGACGGTCTTTACCGTGCGGTTGGCGAGAGCAGTCGCGACAGCGACAATCCGCAGTATTGCGATGCATGCTTCACGGGTATCTACCCGACCCGACTGGTCGACCGTGATGGCACCGACAATGTGCGCCACCTGTCGATTCTAGCCGGCGGCAACTGAGGCAGACAAGAGCAAATCCATGAACTTGAAACCCGATCTTGCCGGACGCGTCGCGCTCGTCACCGGCGCATCGCGCGGCATCGGTCGTGAAATCGCCCTGCAACTGGCAGAACTGGGCGCACATGTGGTTGCCGTGGCGCGCACGCCCGGCGGCCTCGAAGAACTCGATGACGAGATTCGCGCTGCGGGTGGGCAGGCGACCTTGGTGCCGCTCGATCTGACGGACATGGACGGGATCGACCGGCTCGGCGGCGCCATCAATGATCGCTGGGAGCGGCTCGACATCCTTGTCGCCAACGCCGCAATCCTGGGGCCGATCTCGCCGATCGGCCATGTTCCCGCGAAGTCGTTCGAGGAAGTATTCGCCGTCAACGTTCTGGCGACATGGCGACTGATCCGTTCGGTCGAACCGCTAATGAAGATGTCCGATGCGGGCCGTGCGATCCTGATGTCTTCTGCGGCCGCGCGCAGTTGTAAGCCATATTGGGGGCCCTACTCCGCATCAAAAGCCGCAGTCGAGGCGCTGGCGAAGACATGGGCTGGCGAAATGAAAAAGACACCGCTCCGCGTCAACTTCGTCGATCCTGGCCCGACACGAACCGCCATGCGCGCCAAGGCCATGCCGGGCGAAGATCCCGAGGCGTTGCCAACGGCTTCGCAAGTCGCCGCCAAGATTGTCCCGCTCGCCGGGCCTGACATCTCGGAGACCGGACAACTCTGGACGGTACGCACCGAATCCTGGAGCGACTGAAGCCAGTCTCACGTTCCGGAATGCCCCGGCGAGAAAATTTGCCGCACGTCGGCTTTGCCGCCTAGTTTTCCGTTGACGTTGCGTACAGCAATACTAAATATAAAGGCCGGGAGGGGACCAGTTTTACTTGAGGCTTCCAGTGAATCGGTCCGAAAAACGCAGACGCGCCAAACTGAACAAGGCTGCGGCCCGAAAGTCCGGAATTCCGGTCGACCCTCATCAAGAGACGCTTAAACACGCGGTTCAGGCCATGCAGACGCATCGGTTCGCCGATGCCGAAGCAGCCGCGAGCGAAATCCTTTCCAAAACGCCCGGACACGCGGAAGCCAATCATATCATTGGCATCTTGCACCTTCGCCAGCGACGCGTGTTTCAGGCCGCCACCGCTTTGCAGAAGGCCGTGCACGGAAATCCGGGCAATGTCGGCGCGCTCACCAATCTCGGTATCGCCTTGACGGCCACTGGCAATGACCGCGAGGCGGATGAAGCCTTTCGGCAGGTCCTGAAGCTTGATGCGCGCCAGGCCGATGCTTTCGCCGGCCTCGCGCAGATCGAGATGCGCCGCAACAATCCGAAGGAAGCGCTGCACATGTACCAACAGGCGCTTTCGATCCAACCGTACAACAGCCTGCTGCATGCGAACATCGCGCATGCCTATGCCGCAACGGGCGCCGTGGAGGAAGCGATCACCCATTACGAGAAGGCGCTCTTCCGGAACCCGAACTTTACCGAAGCGCGGTACGGACTGGCGCAGGCGCTGCGCGACATAGGCGAAATCGGCCGAGCGCTGGAACAGTACGAAGCCGTCATGCGGCTCGACCCGAACCACGCCAGCGCCATGTTGTCGTTTTCGATGATCGCCGACTCTGTCAGCGAAAGGCAGCAAACGCGCATCCGCAATGCCTATCGCAATGCGTTCCCCGACAGCGATCAGTACATGCAGCTCAATTTCGCGCTCGGTAAAATCGAAGAGTTGAACAAGAACTACGCGAGCGCATTTTATCACTTTCGGGAGGGAAACCGCGTTCGTGACCGGCAGACCGCATACTCGATCGCGTCAACGCGCAGCGAGTTCCAGCAGATTGCCTCGACCTTCGATCGGCATTTCTTCGAGGAGCGCACCGATTTCGGCAATCGCGATGCAAGCCCGATCTTCATTGTCGGCATGCCACGGTCGGGAACCACGCTTGTCGAGCAGATCCTTGCCAGCCACTCCACGGTAACAGGCGCCGGCGAACTGGCCTTTCTTCCGCGCACCGTTTTCGCCGGCCTCGGCGGCCTCGACGCAGGTGGGTTCCCCGAATCCGCGCCGCTCCTGACGCAAGATGAGGTCGGCACCATGGCCCGCGACTACCTTGCCGATGCGCGCGCGGGCCTCGCCGCGAATCAGGTTCACACCGACAAATTACCCGGCAACTTCATCTTTATCGGGATGATCCGCCTGATGTTTCCGAAGGCGCGCATCATTCACTGCACGCGCGACCCGCGCGACACCTGCATGTCGCTATACAAGACTTTCTTCCCCTCGGGCGGTCACCACTTCAGCTACGATCTGGACATATTGCGCGACTATTATTGTCTCTACAGCCGGCTGATGGATCACTGGAACGGACTGTTCGGCGACAACATCATCGAGGTGAATTACGAGGCGCTTGTCAGCAATCCCGAGCAGGGAATCCGGTCATTGCTGCACCGTGCCAGCCTGCCATTCGAGCCGAAATGCCTGGAATTCAACAAGACGCGCCGCGTTGTGCGTACGGCGAGCGCCGGCCAGGTGCGAAAGCCGATGTACACCTCGTCCATTGGAACCTGGCGATGGTATCAGCCTCACATTCCCATGCTGCGCGAAAGCGCCTGACGACGCAGGGACACATTTTCGGATTGACCGATTTCCTATAGCCGGTATCATTTTCCGCTAAGCGGGCACCAAGACCTGTGGAAAATGACAGGGAGGAGCCCTTTGACGATCGTCATCGGCCTGTGCATAGCAGCCATAGCCATCCTCTGGGTGGGAACAGCACTGCGGGAAGCGAATGCGAGCGCAATCAGCTTCCGGCAAGGCATGGTTTTCGCTCCACTCAAGCTGATCTACCGGATCGATACAAGCCGGCTCGGCCGGCACAAGGAAACGGCGCGGCCAATCATCTACGCGATCAGCGAGCAGTCGACACACGACGCGGCGATCTTTCAGGCGCTGCTGCCTGACGACACGCTGCACGTGCTCGATCCCAAGTCGGCCGGAACCTGGCTGGTGCAACTGTTCCGCCCGCTGGCCAAGTCCATCGTGTTCGACCGCGAGCACATGGCGGCAAACCGGCGATTGCTGCGCCATCTCAAGGGCAACGGCCGATTGGCTGTCTATTTCCCCGAAAACGTCGAGCCGGACCCGCGCGCGTTCAGGCTTTACCGCGCGGTCGCGCTGCTGGCGCGTAAATCGAATGCGCATGTCAAACCGCTCTACCTGAAAAACGCGCGCTTCCTGCCCTCGTCCTTCACCGCAGAGAGCAAGGCGCCACGCCAGCGCTTTCCGGCATTAAGCCTGCACACCGCTCCAGCGGAACGTCTGACCAGGCCGGTCGAGAATGGCAGCGCGGTGCGCGGAACAGCCCGCAATGCGCTGTTCGACAGAATGGCGCTCGTGCGGGCAAGCTCAGCCGATTTGTCGCGCGGATTGTTCGGCGCGTTCGTCGACGCGGCGCGGACATACGGCCCGTCGCGGGTCATTCTTGAAGACACGGTGACGGGTTCGCTGAGCTACAAGCGCATGCTGATCGGCGCACGGGTGTTGGGGCGCCGCTTCGCCGCGATGTCGCGACCGGGCGAAGCCATGGGCGTGCTGCTGCCGAACGCCAATGGCGTGGTGGTGACGTTCCTGGCGCTGCAATCGGCCGGCCGGGTTGCGGCGATGCTCAACTATTCCGCCGGTCCGGCGAATGTGGTTTCGGCAATCAACACAGCCCGGATCAACACGGTCCTCACATCGCGTGCCTTCATCGAAAAGGCGGATCTGCAGCCTGTTATCGACGCCATCGAGGCAAACGGCACGGCGATTGTCTGGCTGGAAGATCTGCGCGAGACCGTTACGACACCGGAGAAAATAGCCGGATTGCTGAACTGGCAGCGCCCCGTCGGTCGGATTGATGCCAACGATCCGGCTATCATCCTGTTTACCTCGGGCTCCGAAGGCACGCCGAAGGGCGTGGTGTTGTCCCACCGCAACATCCATTTCAATGCCGCGCAGGCGGAATCGCGCTTCTCGATCTCGGTCGAGGACACGCTGTTCAACGTGCTGCCGGTCTTCCACTCCTTCGGGCTGACAGGCGGCACCGTGCTGCCCCTGCTCTATGGCGTGAGGCTGTTCCTTTATCCTTCGCCGCTGCACTACAAGCTGATCCCGGCGGCCGCGGCGCGGATACAGCCGTCGATCATGTTTGGCACTGACACGTTCCTGATGGGCTATGCGCGCACCGCAAAGGACACAGACTTTTCCAGCCTGCGTTTCGTTGTCGCCGGCGCGGAAGCGGTCAAGGCGCAAACGCGCGAGCTTTATCGCGACCGTTTCGACTGCAAGGTGCTTGAGGGTTACGGCATGACCGAGGCGGCACCGGTGGTCGCCGCCAACACCTCGACGCATGAACGCCCCGGCACGGTTGGCCGGATTTTTCCGGGCATCAGCACCCGCGTCGAACCGGTCGAGGGTATCGAGGATGCCGGAGAATTGTGGGTTCACGGGCCAAATGTCATGCTCGGCTACATGAAGGCCGACCGGCCGGGCGAGCTGCAGCCGCTCGGTGACGGCTGGCATGATTCGGGCGATATCGTCGCCATCGACCGCGAAGGCTACGTGTCGGTGCGCGGCCGCGCCAAACGTTTTGCCAAGATTGCCGGCGAGATGGTGTCGCTCGGTGCGGTCGAGATGCTGGTTCAGGCGCTGTGGCCAGAGGATCAGCACGCGGCGGTGTCGGTGCCCGACCGGCGCAAGGGCGAGCGGATCGTTCTGGCGACCACCCGGCACGATCCCGACAAGCAGGCGATCGTCGAATACGGCAAGAAAAGCGGGGTTACCGAACTGATGGTTCCCTCGGAGGTGCTGCCAATCAAGCAGATTCCGGTCCTCGGCTCCGGCAAGATCGACTACGTATCGACAAAGAAATGGATTTTGGGCCGCCTCGGCCGCGGTGACCGCGCCGCCTAGAACGTTTCACGGTCGAATTGAAGCGCCTGAACGCCTGATCACTCCGCCAACGCCTCGGCCTCCTGCCTTTCGCGCTTGCGCCACATGCGCAGGCTGTAGGGCAGGAATGCGAGATAGGCGAGTACCGACAGCGTCAGGGTTTCCCACGTGAACGTCGCCAGCAATGCGACGTAGAGCACGACGCCCAGGATGAGCGGCACGACCTTGGCCGGCGGAATGCGCGCACCCAGCGTCTTGCCGGACCAAACCGGCAGATTGGAGACCATCAGAAAGGCGATGCCGACCGTGTAGAAGGACACGACCGAGGCATAATACCAGTCGGGCGCAAAGCCGAGAAAACCGAGATAGACCGGCAGCAGGACGAGCAACGCGCCAGCCGGCGCAGGCACGCCTGTGAAATAGGCGCCCTGCCAGCTCGGACGGTCGCGCTTTTCCATCATCACGTTGAAACGCGCGAGCCGCAGGCAGCATGCAATCGCGTAGAGCAGCGCCGCGATCCAACCGAGCGAACGAGCCTCGTCGAGCGCGAACGCATAAAGGACGAGCGCAGGCGCCGCGCCGAAATTGATAATGTCGGCAAGCGAATCCATCTGCGCGCCGAATTTCGAACTGCCTTTGACCAGCCGGGCCACCCGCCCGTCGATACCGTCCAGAAACGCCGCCAGCAGCACCATGGCAACAGCGATGTCGAACTGATGCTCGAAAGCGAGCCGTACACCGGTCAGCCCGGCGCAGATGGCGAGCACGGTGATGATGTTGGGAACCACGAAGCGCAGGGGAATGTCACGCAGCCGCGGATTGGCCTCACCGGTTTCCGGGTCAGAAGGGCCGTCCGGTTCAAACGGGGGAAAAGGTCCGTCCTTGTCGATCATGGCATCAACTCGAGCGGCTGAGTGGAGTCGCTGCGCGCCCGCCAAATTCGGCAAGGACCGTTTCGCCAGCAATGGCCGTCTGGCCGACAGAAACGCGAATTGCGGCCTCGGAAGTCAGATAGACATCGACGCGCGAGCCGAAACGGATCAGGCCGAACCGGTCGCCCACCGACAGCGCTTCGCCCTCACCCGCCCAGCACACGATGCGGCGAGCCACTAGGCCGGCGACTTGCACCACGCCAAGCGCCCCATGCGGTCCGTCGATGACCAGGCCATTGCGTTCGTTTTCCCGGCTTGCCTTGTCGAGATCCGCGTTCAGAAACTTGCCGGGCCGGTAAGCGACACGGGTGATCCGGCCGCGTACGGGAGTCCGGTTGATGTGTACGGAAAAGACATTCATGAACACCGAGACACGGGTCATCGGCTCGATGCCAAGCCCCAGCTCTTCCGGCGGCACAGCAGGGCCGATGGCAGAAATCTTGCCGTCGGCCGGGCTGATGACGAAGTCGTCGTCAACGGGTGTCACACGCTCCGGGTCGCGGAAGAAGTACGCGCACCAAGCCGTCAATGCCACGCCGATATAAAACAGCGGATCCCAAATCCAGCCGATAACGATCGCCAGCACCGCGAACCCGGCAACGAATGGCCATCCTTCCCGGTGGACCGGCGCAACCGAATTTCGGATTGTATCGACCAGGCTCACGCACTTCTCCCTCAAACTGCAGGTTTCATCTATGCAGTCGCCGCCCGCATGGCAATCCACCCCGACCGGCCGGGTCGAGGCTTACACCGGATTTGGAGTGCGCCGGGACTTCAGCTGCCGCTTGTGGCGGCCGGGTCGGACAGGCGCTTGCGGTCGATGACACCGAGCTCGTCGGTGGCGCGCGCCTCGCGCAATCTGCGCTCCGCCTCGATCGCCTCGCTCTGACGTTCCCACATGTTGCGGTAGAGGCCGCCCTCGATTTCCATCAGCTCGCCATGCTTGCCGCGCTCGGCGATCAGCCCGTCGCGCAGCACGATGATCTCGTCGCAACCGACAACGGTGGACAGCCGGTGCGCAATCACCAGCGTCGTGCGGCCGCGCGACACCAGATCGAGCGCCTGCTGGATTTCCTGCTCGGTTGCCGTGTCGAGCGCCGAGGTGGCCTCGTCGAGCACCTGGATGGGCGGCGCCTTCAGGATCGTGCGTGCGATTGCCACCCGCTGCTTTTCACCGCCGGACAGCTTCAGGCCGCGTTCGCCGACCATGCTGTCGAACTTGTCGGGCAGCGACTGGATGAAATCGCCGATCTGCGCCATTTCAGCGGCCTTGACGACCTCCTCGTCGGTGGCATCCGGGCGGCCGTAGCGAATATTGTATCGGATCGTGTCGTTGAACAGCACCGTGTCCTGTGGAACCATACCGATGGCAGCACGCAGCGATTTCTGCGTCACGTCCCGCACATCCTGCCCGTCTATCGTCACCGATCCGTCCTGCACGTCATAGAAACGGTAGAGCAGCCGCGAGATTGTCGACTTGCCGGCACCCGACGGTCCGACGATGGCGACCGACTTGCCCGCAGGCACCTTGAAGCTGATCCCCTTGAGGATCGGGCGCTCGGGATCATAGGCAAACTCTACATTGTCGAATTCGACCTCGCCTTTCGCGACCGTCAGTTCCGCCGCCCCCGGCTTGTCACGTATCTCGGCGTCCACGTCCAGGAGATCGAACATCTGCTCGATGTCGGTCAGGCCCTGGCGGATTTCGCGATAAATGAAGCCGATGAAATTCAGCGGAAGCCAAAGCTGCATCAGCATGGCGTTGATGAAGACGAAGTCGCCGATTGTCTGCTCGCCAGCCTGCACGGCACGCGCCGACATCCACATCATGATCAACAACCCGGCCCCAAAGATCAGCCCCTGACCAAAGTTCAGCCAACCGAGTGATGTCCAGACACGCGTTGCGGCGTTTTCATAGCCTGCCATGGACTGGTCGAAACGCCGCGCCTCCATCTCCTCATTGCCGAAATATTTTACTGTCTCGAAATTCAGCAGCGAGTCGATCGCCTTGGTATTCGCATCGGTGTCGGAGTTGTTCATGTCGCGGCGGATCTGGATCCGCCAGTCGCTCGCCCGGATTGTGAACCACGCATAGGCGTAGATCATGACGGCCGTGACCGCGACATACTCCCAGCCATAGGCGAAACCGAAGATCAGCGCTGTCAGCGCGAACTCGATCAGGGTCGGCGCCGTGTTGAGGATCGTGAAGCGGACAATGGTCTCGATTCCCTTGGTGCCGCGTTCGATGATCCGCGACAGGCCGCCGGTTCGACGTTCGAGATGAAAGCGCAGCGACAATCCATGCATGTGCACGAAGGTCCGGTAGGCAAGCTGGCGCACCGCATACTGGCCGACGCTGGCAAACAATGCGTCGCGCAGCTGATTGAAGCCCCACTGAACAATCCGGAAGAAATTGTATGCGACGACCAGCATGACCGGACCGAGGAAGAAAACGGGTATCCAGTCCGCAGCTGTCAATTCGCCGTTCAGCGCATCCGTCGCCCATTTGAACGAGTAGGGCACGAGCATCAGGACGAGCTTCGACGCGATCAGGAACACGGTCGCATAGACAACCCTGAGCTTCAGGTCGGGACGATCCGACGGCCACATATAGGGCCACAGATTGCGAATCGTCCTGAGGGTCGAGCCGCTGTCAGCGGAAACTGTCTTGTTCGGCAAGTCGGTTCCTATCAATCGTTGTCCCGCGTACCGGAGGCGGCTACGCAGCATTTTTCGGAGCAGCATTGGTCGATGATCTGCTCAAACTGTTGAGAGAGCAGCCGTAGCGCAGCGCGGTCTAGTGCATACCGCGAGCGCTGTCCGTCACGTTCGCGGGTTACCAGCCCTGCTTCCTGCAACACCCGTAAATGCTGCGACACGGTCGACTGTGCATAGGGCAGGACCCGCACGACATCGCCGCAATTGCACGTGTCGGCCGCCGAAAGATGCTTCAAGATGTCAAGCCGCGCCGGATGGGCCAGTGCTGCAAGCTGTTCAGTGATCGCATCGTCCGCCATCGGCCGCTTCCATCGTTTATCGGCGATATACGATGGAAGGGGCTGACATGCAATCCCGGTGAAGTCCCGGAACGTTTGTCGCCGGTCCGGCTAGCCCTCGTCCTGCTGCACATTTTTTTCGGGCAGCGCGAAGACCTGGCCAGGCCAGATACGATCGGGATCCGCGATCTGGTTCTGGTTGGCCAGATAGATCGTTGTGTAACGGATACCCCGGCCGTAGACGCGGCGCGAGATATGCCACAGCGTGTCGCCACGCCGGATGATCACGGACGAGTTGGTGGTGCGTAGCGTCGTGGTCGTGACCGGGATGGACGGATCGGCCGCCTCTTCCAGTTCCGCCGGTTGCTCGGCCGCTGCGCTGGCAACCGCCTGCGGCTCCTCGGCTGCAGCCGGCGCAGCTTCGGTGGCCACCGACGTGGACGTCTCGACCGTAACGGTCTCACTCTCGCCGGAAGGCTGAGCGGTCGCCTCTGCTTCAGCCTCGGGTTCGGGCGTGGCCGCAGACTCTTGCTGCGGTTCCGGCTGTTCCGCTTCGGCGGCCGGGGCGCTGGCAACGGCCTGAGGCTCGTCGGCCGGCGTGGACGACGCATCGTCGCCTGTGGCCGCGCCGGTTTCGCCAGCATCCACAACCTCTGGCGCGGTAGCGGTTTCTTGCTGCTGCGCCGGCTCGGCCGGCACCGAAGGTTCCGCGCCCGCGACATCTTGGGGTTCCGGCTGCGGTGCGGTTTCAGCCGCTGCGGTAGCGGACTGCTCGGGTTCGGCGGGTGTTTCTTCCTCGACCGCCACAGCGGCGATCCTTTCGCCCTCGCTCCGAGTGAACGGCACCACCGCCCGCATCACCACATCGGCGGTGGCACGGTCGATCATGTCGGCGCGCATGATGTAGTCGCCAACCGGCAATTCGCGATCAACCTGGATCAGGAAGCGACCGCCAGCGCCAACATTGGTGTCGCCCAGCAGAATGTCATTTGCATAGACCCGCAGCTGCGCACCGGGAGGCGCGGCACCCGCGACGAATACGGTCTCGCCGTCAATCTCCACGGCTTCGATGCGAACCTCGCCTGCGCGCTCGCGTTCTTCTACAGCCGGCTCCTCCGCCTGCGCAGAAGGTGCCGCAGCGACCTCGGTTTCTCCTTCGGCTTCCGGCTTGGTTTCCGCCTTGGTTTCCGCCTCGGCCTCTGGTGTTGCCGCCTCCGGTTGTCCGGCCTCGGCGACGGTCTCGGCCGCAGGTTCAGCCGCCGTCCCGGTTTGGCCGACCTCTGCAGCTTGCTGCGTGGCAGCTTCATCGGAAATCGAGGCTTCAGCATTGGTAACTTCCGGTTCCGGGGCCGGCGCGCCAGGCGCGGCTTCGTCCGGTTCCGGCGTGTTGATCAGGCGTGACGGTGCGCCCGGTTCCTCGACCAGCGCCAGCAACTCGCCTTCCCGCCCCTCTTCCGGCACGCTGACAATCGCCGTTTCCTGCGACATCGCCACCTCACCGTCGGTTTCGGTCGCGCGCAGCACGATCTCGTAGTCCCCCGGTGCCAGTGGTGTGTCGAGAATGGCCACAAAATCGCCATTGGCGGCAGCACGCGTCGATGCGATCTTGTCGGCACCGGCAAGGACCTCGATTTCGGCATCGGGGCCGGCCTGTCCGGCAATCACGGTCGAACCATCGGGTTCGACGCGCAACAGACCGAATGACGGCACGATTACGGTCGGTTCGGCGGCCGGCTCAGCGGCTTCCTCCGGCAAAGATGCGATCTCGGTCGATGCGGCCTCGTCGGAAGCTTCCGGCTCGGATGCGGTTTCAGCGGCTTGCGTGTCGGCTTCCTCCGCCGGTACCGCACCCTCGGTTTCAACCGCAGTCTCGGCCTGCCCGTCCGTTGTGGTATCACCGGCCTCGCCAACAGCCTCGACCTGCTGCTCTGTTTCAGCGTCCCCGGCCTCAGCAAGTGGCGCGGTTTCCGCTTCCTCGCCGCCTGCGGTTACCGGCGCCGCGTCGTCTGCCGGCGCGATATCCGCGCTCATCGGCGATGCGTCGCCGGATTTGCCCAACAGCGCATTCAGCCTCTCGGCTACCGGAGGTGTATTTGCCAATGCGACCAACAGAAGGACGACACCGAAAATCCATGCCGAAACCGAACGCGTATTCATGCAAACCTACCCCATGTCTGAATGGCTCTATCTAGCACCCGCTGGCGAGCGCGCTCAACACGCATTGTGGTATCTGAGCCGAATTGGGAGAAAGCATCCACAACGGCTTGACGGCTGCCGCTGGATTGGCAACAGGAGAGGATGGCTACGAATCCCCTCACCTCGGTTTGCGTCTACTGCGGCTCCTCGCCAGGCAATGATGCGGAATACATGGCTGCCGCCGAAACTCTTGGCCGCGCCATCGGCGAAGCCGGCCTCAGGTTGGTCTATGGCGGCGGCACCAAGGGCCTGATGGGCGCAGTCGCGGAAGGCACCATGCAGGCCGGCGGCAAGGTTACCGGCATTATCCCGCGTTTCCTGATGGAAAAGGAAGCAACCGAAAGCGCGCTGGGCCGGCTGGACGAACTCGTCGTCACCGAAGACATGCACGAGCGCAAGCACCGCATGTTCGAGGCGGCCGACGCCTTCGTGACCCTGCCGGGCGGCATCGGAACGCTCGAGGAAGTCATCGAGATCATGACCTGGGCGCAGCTCGGCCAGCACACCAAGCCGATCGTGCTGGCGAATTTCAAGGGTTTCTGGAATCCGCTCACCATTCTGATCGATCACATGCGCGAGTGCGGATTTATCCATACCGGACACCGTGTCGGCCCGATTGTCGTCGATTCCCCGGAAAAGATCATTCCGGCCATTATGGACGCAGCGGAGCCGAAAGGTGGCGACGCCGAGATCATCGAACGACTTTAGATACCAGCCCTACTGCGCCGCCAGCCAACTTGCGAACTGCACCAGCGCCGCGTTCCAGTTGATCGTGATCTCGTTGGTCGACCAGCTCTCGATATCGTCGACATAGCAGGCCTGCGGCGCGCAACCGGTCTGCGCGAAATGTTTCTTGGCCACCGGATCGATGTAATCGGAATTGGGTCCGCCCGACAACGACCCCTTGGGGGGATTGGGCAGCGCCGGATCGACCTGGTTTGCGAACCATCGCGAGTGCTGGTTCCTCGAATAGACCGTGCCGTAGCCGGTGACATAGCTGTTGGCCATTGCGTTGCGCCCGAGCACATAGTCCACCGCCTCGATCGCCGCGTTTCTGAACCGCCGATCCCCGGTCAGTTCGAAGGCGGCAGCCAGCAATATGCCGTTCTGGATCACAAGATGTGACGAACCCCACTGGTAGTTGCCGCCAGGCGGTGCATAGGCGTGGCCGAAGGGATTGGACTCGCTCAGGCCGGCAAGACTTTCAGCATGGGCGACCAGCGCGGTACGAACCGCGTCAGCGTCGGGCAATCTTTCGGCGTGCAGCGCCAGTTGCAACCAGGCATGCGGCGCTACGTAGTTCCAGTCGAAGCCGCGCGGTACGAACACTCCCCCACCCGCGAAGCGCGAAGCGCGCAACCGTTCCAGATAGGCAACATCGCCGGTCGTGATGAACAGTTCCGCCGCCGCCCAGAAGAATTCGTCCGCTACGTCGCGGTCGTCATAGGGACCGCCGCCCGACTGGCCATCCTCCGGCGTGGCATAGATTTCCGGATGCCGCAGTGCGGCGGTCCAAGCAGACGACGCATGATCGCGCAACTCGCCGGCATAAGCGGGATCGTAAGGCTCGAACAGGCGCGCCGCCTGCGCGAAGGTCGCCGCGGCGTTCAGGGTCGCGGCGGTCGACGGGCGATGCAGTTTCCGCCGCTTGTCGGCGCGGTGCGGCAGCAGCGGCGGGCTGGTCCAGGCATCGTCATGCAGCTTGTGGTGCACCATGCCGGCAAGCGGGTCGCCTTCGGGCACGATCATCCTGGCGAAGAAATCCAGCTCCCAACGCGCCTCATCGAGAATGTCGGGCACGCCGTTGCCGGCCTCCGGCACGGCGAGCGCGGCGTCGCCGAGCGTATCGGCGGTGCCGAGACGCAACGCCCATTCGTAGGCGGACAGAAGCTGCGCCACGGCGATACCGCCATTGACGACATACTTGCCGTGATCGCCGGCGTCATACCAGCCGCCGACCGGGCTTAGCGTGTAGTCGCAGGTCCACGGTTCGCCATAGACCCTGAGGCTGACCTCAGCAGGCTGGCAGGGCACGTCGCGGTCGCCCTTGTTGCGCGCGCCGTCTGCAGGCGACGAGACATGGCCCGCCGGCCGCGCATAGGCCTCGCCGACCAGCGCAGCGTCGATCTCGATGCCCGAGCGGGCAAGATAGAAGTAACCGAGCGCATCGGTGCGCAGGTCGCGATAGAGGCCGCCGCGAATGGCAAAGGGGTAGCTCGCGCCATCTGAAACCCGCAACACGAAGCCATCGCCGGTGCCCGTGAACTCCGAGAAGTCGGCGATATGAACCTCCAGCCCCGCCGACGTATCGAAACCGCGCGGCTCTGTCCGCCCGGAGAACGCCACCTGCCCCGTCTTGTCGACGACTTCAAACGCCAGCGGACCGACCGAAGCGGAGGCGACCGTCGCCCGTTTCGGGCCATCCGGCAGATAGCCGTGCTGGTTGACGAATATGCGCGGTCCGTCAGCGGCCCGTGGCGGCGCGCCGTCGAGCAGGAACGCCACCGCCACCATCAGCGGCAGCAGCGCGATCCATGCAATGCGCCCAATCAATATCCGCATATCTTCTCCGGCGGTTCGTAACCACAGCCTATGGCGCGCGGCCGGAGCGTCAAGCACCACCTTCCGGGCGGCTGTCGGCTTGGTTAAGCCGCGCGCGCCGGGCGGAACAGCGAGATCGTGTAGAGAACCAGTGCCGCCCAGATGAACATGAAGGCGACCAGTCTCAGGGTCGAGAACGGCTCGCCGAACACGAAAACCGCCATCAGGAACATCATCGTCGGGGCGATGTATTGCAGAATACCGATGGTCGTGAAGCGCAGCGCCTTGGCGCCGAAGGCGTAGAGGATCAGCGGCGCGGCGGTGGTCGGACCGGCCAGCAGCAGGAGGCCGAAGTCGCCGGCGCCCGTCGTGATGAAGTGGCCCGTGCCCTGCGCCGCCAGCCAACCGATCACGCCGAGCGCCGGCAGCGACAGCAACAGCACCTCCAGCATGAAGCCCTGTGACGGGCCGATCGGCAATGTCTTGCGAAAGAAGCCGTAGAACCCGAAGGTCACAGGCAGCACCAGCGCCACCCATGGCAGGCCGCCTGCCGCGATCGTCAAGATGCACACCGCGATCGCCGCAAGGGCAATCGCCAGCGCTTGCAGCCGGGTAAAGCGCTCGCCGAGGAACAGAGCGCCCAGCACCACATTGACCAGCGGATTGATGTAATAACCGAGCGCCGCCTCCATCGTCTGTTCGTTGGCGACCGCCCAGACGTAGATGCCCCAATTGACGGAGATCAGGCTGGCAGTCAGCCCGGCCAGCGCCAGCGTGCGCGGCGAGCGGAAGGCAGCTCGCAGATCCGATGTCCGCCTCAGCAGAATGATCAGCAGCCCGGCGACGGGCACCGACCAGACGACGCGGTGGGCCACCACCTCGAATGCCGGGATGTGATCGACCGCCTTCAGATAGAGCGGGAAGAAGCCCCACAGCCCGTAGGCGCTGATCGCATAGACGAAGCCGGCAAGGGGCTCGCGCTGCTGCTGCGTCTGGACGGGTGCGGCGTCTGTAACCATCCGGGCTGATTACACCTTTACCGCGCAGCCGGCAAAGCGGCGATTGTCACCGGTACAAACGGCGGTGCGCGACAGCGCCCTTACTCCGCCGCCGCCAGTCCGGCGTGGCCGCGGTTTTTCATCAGCTTGAAGGTTATCGAATCCATCAGCGCCTCGAAGGAGGCGTCGATGATGTTTTCCGAAACGCCGACCGTCCACCAGCGCAGGCCCGTCGCATCGGCGGATTCGATCAGCACGCGGGTTACCGCTTCGGTACCGCCATTGAGGATCCGCACCTTGTAGTCGACCAGTTCCAGATCGGCGACTTCGGCCTGGTACTTGCCGAGATCCTTGCGCAACGCCATGTCGAGCGCGTTGACCGGACCGTTGGCGCTTTCGGCGACCGACATGCGCTCCTCGCCGTCGATGTTCACCTTGACGACGGCCTCGGCGACCGTGATCACCTTGCCGATGGCGTTGTGCCGCCGCTCGACCAACGAGCGGAACGACACGACTTCCATGAACTGCGGCACGTCGCCCAGCGTGCGCCGCGCCAGAAGCTCGAAACTGGCATCCGCGCCCTCATAGGCATAGCCGGTCGCCTCGCGTTCCTTGACGATGGCGATCAGCGTGTCGAGGCGCGGATCGTCCTTGGCGACCGAAATGCCCCGGCGATGCAGTTCGGCAATGAAATTGGATTTGCCGCCCTGGTCGGAAACCATCACATGGCGATTGTTGCCGACCATCTCCGGCGCGACATGCTCGTAGGTCGACGGGTCCTTGGCCAGCGCGGAGGCGTGGATGCCCGCCTTGGTGGCGAAGGCCGATCCGCCGACATAGGGCGCCTGCGGCGCCGGCGAGCGATTCAGCAATTCGTCGAAACCGCGCGACAGGCGCGTCAGCCCCTCAAGACCGTCATCGGTGATCCCGATCTCGAAGCGCTCGGCCCAGGCCGGCTTCAATGCGAGATTGCCGATTATGGTGACGAGATTGGCATTGCCGCAGCGCTCGCCGATACCGTTCAGCGTGCCCTGCACCTGCCGGGCCCCGGCGTCGATGGCGGCCAGAGAGTTGGCCACCGCCTGTCCGGTGTCGTCATGGGCGTGAATGCCGAGCCGCTCGCCCGGCACGCCGGCCGCGATCACCGCGTCGACGGCGGCGCGGACCTCATGCGGCTGGGTGCCGCCATTCGTGTCGCACAGCACCACCCAGCGCGCGCCGGCGTCCAGCGCAGTCTTCGCACAGGAAAGCGCGTAATCGGGGTTGGCCTTGTAGCCGTCGAAGAAATGCTCGCAATCGACCATTGCCTCCTTACCGGCAGCGACGGTCGCGGCGACCGACTGGCGGATGTTTTCGAGATTTTCCTCGTTGGAGCAGCCGAGCGCCACGCGCACATGGTAGTCCCAGCTCTTTGCGACATAGCAGACCGCGTCGGACTTGGAGCCGTTGAGCGCCGCAATACCGGGATCGTTGGCCGCCGACACGCCGGCCCGCTTGGTCATCCCGAAGGCGACAAATGAGGCGTTTTGCGTGCGCTTGCGCTCGAAAAACGCCGTGTCGGTCGGATTGGCGCCGGGATAGCCGCCCTCGACATAATCGACGCCGAACTCGTCCAGCATGGCGGCAATGGCGATCTTGTCCTCGACCGAAAAGTCGATACCGGGCGTCTGCTGCCCGTCGCGCAGGGTCGTGTCGAAGAGATAGATGCGTTCGCGTGCCATTACCGTCCACCGGAATGTGCGGATTCCGGTCCGTATTAGAAGATTCCGGCGTAATAGAGCACAGCGGCGACGATCACAACGACCAACAGCCCCTTGCCGATCAGGCCGTAAAGCAGCCATCTGGGCATCTGCATCTGCGGGTTGCGTTCAGCCATCGTTTTTCTCCGGGGGCCAGGTTTCGGTGTCATGGTCGGGGTGCTGGCGGCTGACCACGCCGGCATTCCATTCCGCATCGCCCGCCGCTAGCGCCGGCTCGGTTTCCGGCAGCGCGTGCAGGCCATCGGTAAATGGCAGCATGTCGGCGCAATTGATCTGCACTGTCGGCGGCGCGAGCGTCGGGTCGTCCAGCGTTCCGATGGCGACCTCCACGCCGCCTTCGAACTCATAGGTCAGCGGCGTGCCGCATTGTTCGCAGAAACCGCGCCAATTGCGGTTGGAACTGTGGAAATGCTTCGGCCTGCCGCGTGTCCAAACCAGCCCTTGCGTGGCGACCAGCGGACCATAGAAGCCGCCGAACGCCTTCTGGCACATGCGGCAGTGACAGATCGATGCGCGGCCGAAAGCCTCGACGCGGTAACGCACCGCGCCGCACTGGCAACCACCGGATTGGCTGGTCTTGGTCATGCCGATTTCCCCGGTAGAAATGGAACCTTCATTTATCCTACAGGCCGGTTGAGTGACCGAGAAGCGGGAAATCGACATGCCACCTTTCGGGGAAGAATGGTCGCGCAGCATCGCCGCCGCGCCCCTCTTTCGGGGCCGGATTGTTCTGGAGCAGGAAGACGGGCGGTCAAAGCATCGCAACGTCTAAAAGGTATAGCGATCCTCGGACCGCCCGCTCGGCGTTCTTGCAGCTTCGGTCGGCGGCCCGGAACTCTGTCCGGGAAAACAAGACTGCGCGCGCCGCTTCATGCCGCCCCGGCGTGGGGGTTCATCACCCAGGTGAGTTACCTGACACGACCGCCGGCCCTTCACTTTCGTTCCGGGCGTTCGTCGCTCCAATCGACAGATCGCTGCCGATTGACCAACCAGCGGTCGCGCACTCCTCACCCCACCGGGCACCGTCCCTCTTCCGGGTGGTCGGTTCTAGACCCGGCTTCCAAAAGAAGGCGGGACGATCATAAGGGAGGCTCGGATGCGTTGCACAAGTTTTGCGGCGCGCGTGGACTATGCGATTGAATTCGTTGGAGAAACGCCAAAATGCGTTAAAAACTTGTGCAACGGGCGGGGTCTCGTATCTCCCCCCTTGCGGGGGAGATACGGCGCACCGTGACGGCCCGCTATCGGTCGCCAGCTTCCGGTTCGAAACAGACCGCCTCGATATTGTGCCCTTCGGGGTCAAGCACGAAGGCCGCATAGTAGGCCGGATGATAGATCTCGCGGATGCCGGGACCACCATTGTCAGTGCCGCCATTGGCCAATCCCGCTTCGTAAAAAGCGCGCACCGCGGCCCTTGACGGCGCGCGAAAGCATATGTGGGTGGCCGGCGACTGTGGACCGTCCTCGGCGATCCACAGATTGCCCTTTCTGCCGCGACCGAAGCCGGCGAACGGCACGGAGCCGGACTGCTCGGCGGTGACCTCGGCGACGATCTCAAGCCCGACCGGGCGCAGGAGCGCCGAATAGAAGGCCTTGGCGCGCCCGAAATCGGCGACGCTCAGCGTGATGTGATCGATGCTGAGCTCGAGTTCGTCGCTCACCGCTTCACCTCGAATGTGGTTACCCGCGCGCCTGTTTCCGGGTCCTTGCCGTCCTTGAGCTGCACGCCCCTGGCCAGCAATTCGTCGCGGATGCGGTCGGCCTCGGCCCAGTTCTTGTCGGCGATGAAAGCCAGACGCTCGTCAATGGCCGCCTGAACCGCATCGAGATCGATGTCGTCGGTCGGCGCCTGCGGCGGCAGGCCGAGCAGTTCGAGGCCGGCGCGCAGCGGCGCCCCGGACAGCGCGCCCAGCGCGCGGATCGCCTCGACGGTGTTGAGGTCGTCGGCGAGGCTTTCGACCACGGTGTCGAGGCTGCCATTGTCGGTCGCCTCGCCGGCGCGCCGCCACAGCCGGGCAAGGATCGCCTCGGCCTCCTCCAGCCGGCGCACCGAAAAGTCGATCGGCTCGCGGTAATGGGTCATCAGCATGGCCAGCCGCAGCACCTCGCCCGGCCATTTGCGGCCGCCGAACTCCTCGGCATGCATCAACTGGAACATGGTCAGGAAGTTGCCGAGCGATTTCGACATCTTCTGGCCTTCCACCTGCAGGAAGCCGTTGTGCATCCAGTAATTGGCCATGCGGTCGGTGCCATGCGCGCAGCAGGATTGGGCGATCTCGTTTTCATGGTGCGGGAAGATCAGATCGAGCCCGCCGCCATGGATATCGAAGATCTTGCCGAGATGATGTTCGCTCATCACCGAGCACTCGATATGCCAGCCGGGCCGGCCATAGATGGCGGTGCCATCGAACTCCGCGTCCCAGCCGGGTTCGGTGGCCGAGGATTCCTTCCACAAGACGAAGTCGCCGGGGTTTTTCTTGTGCGCCTCGACCGCGACGCGTGCGCCCGCCTGCTGCTCGTCGAGATTGCGCTTCGACAAGCCGCCATAGTCGGGCATGGAGGCGACGTCGAACAGCACCTCCCTGCCCTCGTTGCCGGTCGCCACATAGGCGTGGCCGCGTTCGACCAGCGAACCGATCATCGCGACCATGCCGTCGATATGCTCGGTGGCGCGCGGCTGGTGCGTCGGTTCCATGCACCCGAGCGCGGCGATGTCTTCCAGATACTGGTTGGCGGTCTTCTCGGTGACGGCGCGAAGCGCATCGTTCAGACCCATGCGTCCGGCATCGATCTCGTCGCCGAAATCGCGCAGGGCGCGCGCAGTGATCTTGTCCTCGACATCCGTGATGTTGCGGACATAGGTGACGTGGTCGGCGCCATAGACATGGCGCAGCAGCCGGAACAGCACGTCGAAGACGATGGCCGGGCGCGCATTGCCGATATGGGCGTAGTCATAGACCGTCGGTCCACAGACATACATGCGCACATTTTGCGGGTCGATCGGCTGAAACGGCTCCTTCTGCCGATCCAGCGTGTTGTAGAGCGTGATCGCTTGTGTGCCGGTCATGGTCGTGTCCTTCGGATTGCGCGGTTTCCATTGCAGGGCTTTGCCGTAAAGGCAAGCCGCAAGACCTCATAGAACGAGGCTTGCCGCCAGCGCGAACATGACAATGGCGATCAAACCGTCGAGCACGCGCCATGCCGCAGGCCGCGCAAACACCGGCTGCAACAGCCGCGCACCGTAGCCGAGCGCAAAGAACCACACGAATGACGCCGCCATGGCGCCGAGCGCGAAGGCAAGCCGCGCCTGGCCCTCGAAACCGGCGGAAATGCCGCCGAGCAGCACCACCGTGTCGAGATAGACATGCGGATTGAGGAAGGTGAACGACAGGCAGGTGGCGAGCGCCGGCCAGAGCGGACCGCCGCCCTCGCCCGCCGCGCGCAAGGCTTGCGGCCGCCAGGCCCGCGAAAGCGCGATGACGCCATAGACCGACAGGAAGACCGCGCCGGCCCAGGTGACCAGCCGGATCGCGGTTTCGTTGGAGGCGATCAGCGCACCGAAGCCGGCAACGCCAAGTGCGATCAGCGCGGCGTCCGACAGTGCGCAGACAAGGCACAGAACGAAGACATGCTGGCGCAGCAGCCCCTGCCGCAAAATGAAGGCGTTCTGCGCGCCGATGGCGATGATCAGCGTGGCGCCGAGCGCGAAGCCGGAGACACCGGCCGACAGGATCGGGGATGCAATCATGCGTGGTCTCTAGAGGAGTTTCATCTGGTCGCCGCCGGGCTTGTCGTGCGTCTCGCCCTCGTCCGGCGCCTCACCCTGCCCGCCATCCGCCGCAAACGGCTTCGGCTCGACGCGGTCCTGGATTTCTGGACCGGAATTGGCGACCTTGTTGACGAGATCGGCAACGGGCACCGGCTCGAAGAAGCCGTCTTCGGCGGGGCGCAGGAGATCGGCGACATCGCGCGGTTCCTGGTTCATACAGTCGAGCCAGCGGGCGAACTCATGCGGCGGGATCGCGACCGGCATGCGGTCGTGGATGCGGGCGAATTGCGGCGTCGCGGCTGTTGTCAGGATGGCGACGGTATCGATTTCCGAGCCGTCCTTTCCCATCCATGTTTCGGCGAGCCCCGCAAAGGCGACCGGGCCGCCATCGGCGGTGCGCACCCAGTAGGCCTGCGACTGCTTTGCCGGTTTGTCGCGCCGCCATTCGTAAAAACCGGAGGCAGGAACCAGTACGCGGCGGTGGCGCATGGCGGCGCGAAACGAATTCTTCTGCGCCGCGGTCTCGCTGCGCGCATTGATCAGCAGCGGAAACTCCTTCGGGTCCTTCACCCAGGACGGGATCAGCCCCCAACGCATCAGTATCGCGGCGCGGTCGGGTCGGTTGGAGCCGGGATCGGGTTGCGGCGCGGGCACGACCGTCAGGATCGGTTGCGTCGGCGCGATGTTGTAACGCGGCGGAAAATCTTCCAGCTCTTCGAGCGCGAAGAAGGCCTGCACCTCTTCGGGCGAATGCAAAAGTGAAAAGCGGCCGCACATCAGGCTTTCTCCGTCGCCGGGCGCGTCTGCCGAAAGGACAAGCGCTGTTGTCTTCCAGCTCCGTTGGTGTACCCATTCCAGCAGGTTTCCAGCAACGGGCTAGAACAAGTTGGACACATCCGCAACGCCGGCAATTCCGATGGTCGCCGTCTCGCTGGCCGCAAGGCATCCCGAAACAGGCAAGTTCCTGTTGGTCAAGCGCGGTCGACCGCCAGCCGAGGGGCTGTGGGCGTTTCCCGGCGGGCGCGTCGAGTTCGGCGAGCGGCTGGCCGACGCCGCAAGGCGCGAGTTTTTCGAGGAAACCGGGCTTGAGGCGGGCGATATCCGGTTTTTCCGGCTCCTGGAACTGATCGGCGACGAACCGCAGCACCATTTCCTGCTCGCCGTCCACGCCGGCACGGCCGTCGGCATGCCGGTCGCCGGCGACGATGCCGTCGAGGCGCGATGGGTGACGCTCGGCGAAATGCAGTCGATGCGGCTGACCGGCGCGGTGCTGGACTATGCGCGCGACATCGACGCCGGCGCGCGGGCGTGAAGCCGCGGTCGACCGCTCAACAAATCGTGAGGGGGATTTATTGGCCGGACCGGGCGATCCGCGATAGCCCGGACGCATTGTTTCGCGAGGCACGGCCGGAGGCGACCATGCGCAGAGTTTTCAAGACAGTGATTTCCATTGCAGCCCTTGTTGTGGCGGTCACCGCGACCGCCGGCGCCGATCCGTTGCGCTGGAAAGCGGAAGGCTGGCGCACCGATTTCGAGAATGTCACCATCAATCTCGAACGCGTCCTGTCGGGCGGGCCGCCGCGCGACGGCATCCCCTCCATCGACGATCCGCAATTCATCGCGATCGCCGAGGAGACCTCGCTGGACGAGCAGGAGCCGGTGATCGGGCTTGCCATCAATGGCGACGCGCGCGCCTATCCGATCCGCATCGTCACATGGCACGAGATCGTCAACGACACGGTCGGCGGCGTGCCGGTCGCGGTCACCTACTGCCCGTTGTGCAATTCGTCGCTGACCTTCGACCGCCGGCTTGATGACGAGGTGCTGGAGTTCGGCACGACCGGCAAGCTGAAGGATTCCAACCTGATCATGTATGACCGCGCGTCGGACAGCTGGTGGCAACAGTTTTCGGGCGATTCCGTCGCCGGCATCCATGCCGGCAAGATGCTGACCCTGCTGCCGTCGCGGTTGCAGTCCTGGGCGGAGTTCAAGGCGGAAAACCCGGACGGCAAGGTACTGGTGCCCAGCAACCCGAACATGCGCGATTACGGACGCAATCCTTACGCGTTTTACGACACCTCGCGGCCCTTCCTCTATGACGGCCAGTTGCCGCCGGACATCGATCCGATGGAACGCGTCGTCGTGGTGCGGCGCGACGGTGCCGACCCGCTGATCATGACGATGAACAAGGTGCGCGAAGGCAGCGGCTGGAGTGGCGCCGGCTATGAGGTGAACTGGGCCGCCGGTCAGCGTTCGGCGCTTGACACGGCATCGATTGCGACCGGCCGCGAGGTCGGCACGATCACCGTCATGAAGGACGGTGCAGACATCGCCTATGACGTGACCTTCGCCTTCGTGGCGCACGCCTTTTATCCGGACATCGAAATCGCTAAATAGAAGCCGATATCGCCCGCGAAACCCGGCGCGCTTGGCGGCGGCCCCGAAAATCGGCTACATGCGAAGCACTTGGTTCGGGCGGAAACGGAAGACTTCTTTGGCGAAGGCGAAACACAAACGCGGTTTGGCGTGTCTTGCAGGCGCGATGCTGGTTCTGGGCGGCACGCCCGGGCTTGCCCAGGGATCGAATGCCCCGCCCTATGACGCCGACCTGTTGCGGCTGGCGGAAGTCCTCGGATCGGTCCACTACCTGCGCAATCTGTGCGGCGAGGAATCCAATCTGTGGCGTGAGCGCATGCAGGAAATGCTGACTGTCGAAAACCCCGAGCCGCTGCGCCGCTCGCGCATGATCGCCAGCTTCAATCGCGGCTACCGGTCCTTCGACAGCGTCTATGTCTCATGCACGCGCCAGGCGCTCGACGCCATTGACCGGTACATGAAAGAAGGCGCGGAGATCACGCGAAACATCACCAGCCGATATTCCGAGTAAGGACTTGTGAACACGCGTTAGCCACACATTAACGTTTATCGCCGTTGCCCCTTTTTTTTCCCGCCGCTCTGCTGATATGTTAACAGCCTGTAAAGTGAGTGTGCCAATTTGGCTTTGTACGGCTTTCGATCATGGACGTGACGACCAACGAAATGGAAGAATTGATCGCCCGGGAAAAACGGGTGGCGGCGCTGGAGTTCCAGAGCGAAGCATGGGCGGACGGGGTCATGGAGGGTATCGAACCCGACATCCTGGCCGATGCGGCGATTTCCACGGCTCTCGAAGAGACGATCCGGGAACTCGGCGAGGAAGCGGCATTAGCGCTGGTCGACACATTGCGAGACCGGATTTTGACCGGGGAGTTCTCCCCCAACAGGTCTTTGCAGTAACAACGGCACGGTCCGTCAGAGGCATGGATGATGCAAGGCACCGGGCGCGTTAGGCAGAACCGGCGGTTGCGCTTGCTGTGCGCGATCGGCTTGGCTGTTGTTGTCGTCACCGCAGGCCCGGCGCATACGCAGATCGGGGGCGATCCCATCGCCCCACCGCCCACCGACATCGTTCCGCTGCCCGAGCCTTTCAACCGCACAATGTCGCAGGATCCCGACAATCCGCTTGCCGTACCCGGCGGCGGCGGTGACGCGTTCGATTCCGCCGATCCGGTTGTCGGCGGTGGCATCGAGGAGCTGCCGGAAGCGGTCCGCCGCACCCGCGCCATGATCATGGAAGCCGCACAGCGCGCCGACTTCGAGGCGTTGCGCCCGCTGATCGGCAGCGGCGAGGAGATGACCCAGCTGTCGCTTGGCGGCTACGAGGGCGATCCGGTGGCGTTTCTGCGCAGCCTGTCGGGCGACCAGGAGGGTCACGAGATTCTTGCGATCCTGATCGAGGTTCTCGAGGCCGGCTATGCGATCTACGATCCGGGCACACCCAACGAAACATTCGTGTGGCCCTATTTCGTGGCAACGCCGCTGGAGGACCTGTCGCCAACCCAAAGGGTCGATTTGTTCAAGCTGGTCACATCCGGCGATTTCGAGGACATGCGGGCATTCGGCGCCTATATCTTCTACCGCGCCGGCATTTCGCCGGACGGGCGATGGCGCTTCTTCGTGGCGGGCGATTAGAGCCAGCGCAGAAGCGTGTCAGAGACGGGCAAGGCCGGCAAACGGGTACAAAAGCCGTTCGATCCACGTCAGGGGATCCGGCCCGGCTGCCTTGGGCATCACCGGGCCGGAATGGCGTCAATGGGTCAGTGCAAGAACCGCGAAACGCGCGGGCTGCGCGACCTCATTCAGCGGCGACAAGCGGCGCCTCGAGTGCGCTCGCGCGCTTCAGAAAGCGTGCGTTGATCGGGCTGTGCGGTTTCAAGGCAAGACGTTCGCTGCTCAACCCTTCCGCAATCCCGCGATTGCCCGACCGCACCGCGGCTTCGGTCAATGTCCAGTCGATGATGTCGCGCTGCGCGTGGCTTCCTCCGAAGGAATTCGCCACGAACCTCGGCCGGTGGAGCATATCGACCGCATCGCCGAACCGCCCCTCCCAAAACGCCCGGAAGCCCTCGATCAGAGGCAGGCCGGTCGCCTTGGCCCAGCGCGCGGTCTCATCGCGGCTCTCGGCGGCCGAACGATACTGGTTCAGGATCCGGTCGACCTCTTCGGTGCGCCCGGCCCCCAGATAAGCCATTGCGGCGTGCCAGTCGTTGAACGGGTAGAGCTTGCCGTCGGCGTGATTGTCCCAGCTTTCTGCGACCTCAGCCCAGCGATCGCTGATATCGTGGTCTTCCAGGTGCAGACGCCAGAGCAGCGCGGAGGCATCGACCAGGTCGAGCGCCACCTGGCTCGCCTCGCCGCGGACCTTGGTATCATAGAGCTCGATGACCTTGTCGGACTGGCCGAGATCGAGGTGATAAAGCGCCTTGTGCCACCAGTTGTGCACCTTAAAGAAGTTGTCATCGCCGGACCAATGAGGTTCGCGCGATGCCATCCATTCGATACCGTCTTCGGCGCGCCCCTGCATTTCAAGGACATGCGCGACAGCGTGGTGCGCCCAGCAGTCCAGCGGCTCGCGCTCGACCGCTTCTCGACCGACTTCCTCGGCGCGGGCATAGTCCCCGGCCTCCTCCAGCCCAAAGGCATACATGCCGAGAACAACGGCATAACCGGGCTGGTCGTCCGACCACTGCGGCAGCACCCGCGCAATCCGGTCACGCAGGTCGCGTGCGTTGGCGCGGTAGAAGTCCATCAGGTGCCCTGCCTGCAACCCCAGGATATCGTTCGGGAACTCCATGTTGTGGCGGTCCAACCTGACAGCCGCCTCGGTCCAGTTGTTGGCGAGAAGCGCCTCAAGGGCTGCAACATGCGATGTCTCGATGTCGGTCTTGGCGAGATTGCGGGCGGTCGACAGTATCGACCTTGCCTCGGACGCTGCCTCGGGTTCGGTCGCCAATCCGAACAGATAGCCCTTCAGAATATGGGCCATGGCGTATTCGGGCGCAGCTTCGATCGCCTGGTCGGCCAGCGCAACAGGGTCTCCGCGATAGATGTTCAAGGCACGCATGGCGGCGTTGAAATGCTGCGCGGCTTCGGCGTTTGCACCGCTTGCAGCGGTTGAGAAGATGCCGTCTCTCATGTCGGTCTCCTTCGACAGGGTTTCGGGTTTTCAATCCGGTGCGAATGGCGCGGAAACCTCGACGGGCACGCCATCATCCGGTCCGGACGTGGCGCAATGCAATACCGGATTTGGAAACCGGAACGCAGTGAACTAATAGATCAGTCGATCATTTTTAATTTTTTGCCACAAAAACAGTACTTTATGCCTCCATAACCTTGAGGAAGCAGTCAGGGGCGGCAAGAATGCCCCAGCAAACTGGACCACAGGTACAGTACTTGTGGTATAGTTTGGACGTGGATTGCCGGCGCCAAGGAAGACAAGATGACAAATCTGGACGTGCCAAAAAAGCAACAAATCCTGGAGGCGGCGCAGGCGGCCGTCCTTGCAAAGGGATTTTCAGGAACATCGATCGACGAACTCATCGCCGAAGTCGGCATCTCGAAAAGCGGGTTCTTCTACCACTTTCGCGACAAGACGATTTTGGCGCGTGCCCTGCTCGAGCGATACATCGAACAGGACGACGTGGTTTTCGACCGCGCCTTCAACGAAGCCGACGAGCTGAGCGAGGATCCGCTGCACAGCTTTCTGATCGCGCTGAAGCTGCTGGCAAAGGTCTTCGACGACATGCCGAACGGCCACCCAGGCTGCATCGTCGCGTCGATCTGCTATCACGAACAACTGTTCGATCAGGAAGTCCGGAACATCAATGCAAAGGCGGTGCTGTCGTGGCGTTCCCGCTTTCGCGAGCGCATTGCGAGGATTGCCGAGCGCTACGAGCCGAAGATCAGCGTCGATCTTGACGACCTGGCCGACATGTTCTCGGTCGTCGGCGATGGCGGAATCATCCTGTCCAGGGTCGTCGGCGACAAGTCCCTCTTGCCCCGGCAATTGTTGCTCTATCGCGATTTTGTCCGGCTCATATTCGAACCAGCGCAAGTTTCAGAAAAACCTTAGGATGTGCCGGGTAGTTCGGGGCGCAAGCGGATCGACAGACGGGCATTTGCGGTTTTCCGCGGCAGGCAATCGACGGCTCCAGTCTTCGGGGTTGGATTCGGCTGCCGCAATGCCGATATGAGAGCCACCGCAGCAAACAGGGGATCGGAATGCCGGCGCATCGCACAGCCCTCGCACGTCCTTCGGTACTGGCAAGACATCGTTACAATTCGCGCGGCGCGCTGATCAGGCGTGTCATCATCTTCCAGGTCAAGCTGTTCGCCGACGGCTTGCGCGACTTGTTTCTCAGTCCGATTTCGATTGCCGCCGCCGCCATCGGTTTCCTGTTCGGCGGCCGAAACCCGCACGCGGTCTACGACCGGCTGATGGAAGTCGGTCACGAGAGCGACCGCTGGATCGACCTGTTCGGCTTCCACGAGAAGGAAACCCGCGGCCCCAATCTGGAAAGGGTGATCGGCGACATCGAGGATCTGGTGCGCGAGGATCACGCGCGCGGCGGCATCACGGCCGAGGCGGAATCGCGCCTGCGCGACCTCGCAGCCGAATTGCGGCGCCGCGCCTCACGCCGGTAACGCCTCGGTAAACAGCACCGGTTCGCCAGCCGATGGCGTGACGATCTCGCCCTCCCACATCGCGCGCTGGCCGCGAATGATCGTGCCAACCGGCCAGCCGGTCACCTGCTTGCCGTCATAGGGCGTCCACCCGGTTTTGGAACCAACCTGCCCGTTGCGGATGGTCTCGGTGCGCTTCATGTCGACGACGGTGAAATCGGCATCGTAACCGGTAGCGATGCGGCCCTTGCGGGCGATGCCGAACAGCCGGTTCGGACCGTGCGAGCTCAGGTCGACGAAACGCTCCAGCGTCAGCCTGCCCGCATTCACGTGATCAAGCATGACCGGCACCAACGTCTGCACGCCGGTCATGCCGGATGGCGAGGCCGGATAGGGTTTCGCCTTCTCCTCGAGCGTGTGCGGCGCGTGGTCGGAACCGAGCACGTCGATCACGCCCTGCGCGACACCCCGCCAGATTCCGTCGCGATGCGCGCTTTCGCGCACCGGCGGGTTCATCTGGATCAGCGTGCCGAGCCGCGCATAGTCGTCGGCGCACAATGTCAGATGATGCGGCGTCGCCTCTGCTGTCGCGACGTCCTTGTGCTGTTCCAGAAAGGCGATCTCGTCGGTGGTGGAGATGTGCAGCACATGGATACGCGCACGCGTCTGGCGGGCGATGCGCACCAGCCGCTCGGTACATTGCAACGCCGCCGTGGCATCGCGCCAGACAGGGTGCGATGACGGATCGCCGGTCACGCGCAGGCCCTCCCGCTCGCGCAGACGGAATTCGTCCTCGGAATGGAAGGCGGCGCGGCGGCGCGTGTTGCGAAGGATCGATGCCACGCCCTCGTCGTCCTCGACCAGCAGGTCGCCGGTCGAAGAGCCCATGAAGACCTTGATGCCGGCCGCGCCGGGCAGTCGCTCCAGTTCGCCGACGATGGCCGCGTTCTCGCGCGTCCCGCCGACCCAAAACGCGAAATCGCAATGCATGCGCCCGGTGGCGCGGACGATCTTGTCGGCAAGCCGTTCTTCGGTTGTGGTCAGCGGATTGGTGTTCGGCATCTCGAACACGGCTGTCACCCCGCCGAGCACCGCAGAACGCGATCCCGATTCCAGGTCTTCCTTGTGTTCAAGGCCCGGCTCGCGAAAATGGACCTGACTGTCGATGACGCCCGGCAGGATGTGCAGACCTGTGCAATCGATGACTTCGCCAGCGTCTTTGGCGGCGATCGAACCGATTTCGACGATGCGGCCATCGTTTACACCAACATCACGAGCGCCCCGCCCGTCGTGATTGACTACAATGCCGTTCTTAAGAACCAGATCGTATGTGCCAGCCATTCTGTGCCCCTTGCGGCGATGTCTCTTGCCGCGATGTCTCTTGCCGCGCGAATGGTCCGGGCTTACGTAGGTCGCAACGCCAAGGCAAGCTTGCAGAGCGAATCGAACGCCATGCCCACCCATATCCCCGACAATCGCAGTATCGTCTCGATCAGCGGCGCGGATGCGGCGCATTTCCTGCAAAACCTTGTTACCTGCGATATCGACCCGGTCGCCGATGACGAGGCGCGCGCCGGCGCGCTGCTCACGCCGCAGGGCAAGATCATGTTCGATTTCTTGCTGGCCCGCGATGGCACCGACGGTTTCCTGATCGATATTCGCAATGACATGGCGACCGATTTCGTCAGGCGCCTGACCATGTACAAGCTGCGCGCAAATGTAGATATTTCCGTTTTATCCGATATGGTTATTGCCATTTCCTGGAGTGACATATCAGATTCGGTGAAGGCGCGAACCGTGCGTGACAGCCGGTTCGGCGATCAGGTTGCGGTGCTGCGCCACTACGGCGACGCCCCGGCCGGCTTTGAAGATGACGCTGCAGGCTGGGCCGCGCTGCGCATCGCCCGAGGGATCGCCGAATGCGGCAGCGACTACCAGCCGGGCGATGCCTTCCCGCATGACGTTGCGCTCGATCAGCACCACGGAGTCGGCTTCAAAAAGGGCTGTTATGTCGGCCAGGAGGTGGTGTCGCGCATGCAGCATCGCGGCACGGCGCGGCGGCGGCCGGTCGTCTTGACGGCTGAGACGGCGCTCGGCGAAACCGGCGAAACCATTACAGCCGGCGGGCGGGCCATCGGCACGCTTGGCACCGTCTCCGGGAACAGCGGGCTGGCAATCGTCCGGCTCGACCGTGCCAGGGACGCAATCGACGCCGGGACCGAAATCGCGGCGGGCGAGGTGCCGGTCGCGGTGTCGCTGCCGGACGGCGCCGGCTATGGCTGGCCCGCCGCGGACAAGGCCGGGGACTGAACCATGCCCGACCGCGAAGGCGCGCCGTCGCGCGCATGGCAACGCATGCTGTCGGGTCGGCGGCTCGACCTGCTCGACCCCTCGCCGCTCGATGTGGAAATCGCGGATATCGCGCATGGTCTGGCGCGGGTCGCACGCTGGAACGGCCAGACGCGTGGCGACCACGCCTATTCCGTCGCCCAGCATTCGCTCGCCGTCGAGCATATCGTCGGCAGGATCGTGCCAGGCTGCAGCCCGATGCTGCGCTTGGCGACGTTGTTGCACGACGCGCCCGAATACGTCATCGGCGACATGATCTCGCCGTTCAAGCGGGTGCTTGGCGGCAATTACAAGGCGGTCGAGGCGCGGCTTGAGGAAGCGATTCACATCCGCTTCGGCCTGCCGGCGCAACTCGCCAGGACGATGCATGCCAAGATCAAGCGGGCCGACATGATCTCGGCCTATTACGAGGCGACCCAACTCGCCGGTTTCTCGGAGAAGGAAGCGACGACCTACTTCGGCAGGCCGCGCGGCTTTTCGCCCGACGGACTTGATTTGACGCCGCTGCCCGTTGCCGACATACAGGCGCTTTATCTCGCCCGTTTCGCGGAAGTCCAGGCCGCCTTCGAGGCGGAATGCAATCCCCGTAAAAAGAAAGCCTGACCATGCCGTATTTCGTCGTCTGTCCGTTGTCGAAACTTCAACTCGCCGCCACGACGACGGGCGCAAAGCGCATGCTGACGGTTATCAATGAGGGCACGCCGGTCACCCGGCCGCGCGAAATCGCCAAGGACCAACACCTGTTCCTCGGCTTCAACGACATCGCCATGCCGATCAAGGGCATGACGCTGCCGGGCGAAGAGCATGTCCGCGCGATCCTCGATTTCGCGCGCGGCTGGGACCGCCAGGCGCCGATGATCATCCATTGCTTTGCCGGCATATCGCGCTCCACCGCATCGGCCTATATGTGCGCGCTGGCGCTCAACGAAGAGCTCGACGAGCACGAGTTGGCGCATGACTTGCGCTTCCGCGCGCCGTCGGCCACGCCCAATCCGAAACTGATCGAAATCGCCGATAATGTTCTTGGCCGAGGCGGCCGCATGGTGGATGCCATCCGCTCCATCGGCCGGGGCGAAGATGCGTTCGAGGGGTCCCCGTTCCGGTTCCCGCTCGAACGCGATGCTGCCTAGGACCGCCCGGATCTGACCGGGCGGCGTGGCCGGGCTTACCAGCCGAACTGGAACGTCAGGCCGCTTTCGCCGCCATTCTGGCTGACATGGCCATCGGTGTTCTCGCCGAACTGGAACAGGCCATGGGCGTTGTTGTTGCCATTCTGCGTGACGGTGCCGTTATGGCCATTGCCGTCCTGGTGAACGACGCCGACATTGCCGGACCCAAGCTGCGCCAGGCCGGCTGCGTTGCCGTTTCCGAGCTGTTCGATCAGGCCGCCATTCTGGGCGCCCTTGACGATCGAGTAGATCTGCAATCCGGCGCGCATTGCGTCGGCCTGCTCCTGGTTGGTCGGCGCGATGCCGATCGAGATCTGGCCGCCGGCGCTGGCCGGCAAAACGGTCGCGCCGAAGGCGGAAGCCGCGATCAGGGCGGAGGCTGCGATGGTCTTCAGGTGGCGTGTCATTGGTCTCTCCTCGATTTTTACGGTGTGTCTGAATTGTCCCCACTATGACCGGCCGGCGCTGAACCGATCCGGAACCGGCCGTTCAGCGCGCATTCATCGAAACAGGCCCGGCGGGCCTTGCCGGCAGACGAAAAAGGCCCCGACAACAAGCCGGGGCCTCGACGCGATGTCTTGGGAGGCTGGGAGGGATCAGATCGCGCCGATATGGGCGTCGCAGGAATAGGTCGTGCCCATGACGTTGAGCTCGAGCGTGGCGTCATGCACGCCGCCATTGTTGCCGACCATGACCTGGCCGAGCCTGAAGGCATCGCCCGGTTCCGCGGCAAAGGCACCGCCCTGCGAGATGTTGGAACGGCCGGCGCGCCCGCCGCCCTCGACCTTGAAGCGATAGGTGCCCGAGATCGACGTGTCGGTGTGGACGATGCCGGTCAGCCGCGTTGCGCCGCGCACGGTGTCGGCCTCGATTTCGCAGCGCACCGGGCCATCCTGTCCGGTGACCATGGTGGTTGCCGCTCCGGCCACCGCGACGCCTGCAATAGCCGCTGCTACGCCGGCGAGAAGCAGTCTGGTGGTGTGTTTCATAACGGATCTCCTTGGCTGCATTTCTGTGCTGCGACCGGGGAAACGGGGCGGATCACCGCCCCGTTTCGCGCCCGGCCTGCGGGCTGGCGTTCGCGTTTCGCCTTACGGGCAGGTCTGGACGAAGGCCGCGACATTGCCGCCGCCAGTCTGGTTGACGTTGGCGCCGCAGCCGTTGCCGACCTGCACGCCGGCGGCGATGTTGCCGTTGCCGTCCTGGGTCAGGATGGCGTTGTGGTTGGCGCCGAACTGGCCGACGCCGGCCTGGTTGAAGTCGCCGTTCTGGTAGGTGTCGCCCTGGTTGTTGAAGCCTTCCTGGCCAATGGCGGCGGTGTTGCCATTGCCGAGTTGCTCGCTGACAGCGCCGTTGAAGATGCCGTTCTGGTAGATGCCGATGGCATTGCCGATACCGGCCTGGGCGCCGCCGGCTGCGTTGCCGAAGCCGAACTGGTCGAGAAACACGTCATTGGCAGAAGCCGGGACGGAAGCGACGCCGACAAGAGCGGCAACTGCGGTTGCGATGATGAAAGTGCGGGGCATGTCTTTTCTCCTCGTTTGATTGATGCGGGCCTTTGGCCGCTTCGAATGAGGAGAAGCTAGACGAGCCGTTTCGAACGCAGCCTGAAGGCCGCGTTCAGAAAGCGTTCATGTGAAAAAAGCGCCGGAACTGTCGCTCAACGGGCGGCGAACATGGCCGCGTAGCGGCGCTCCATACCGGGCTGCACATTGGCGTTTTCAATAACGCCGCCGGCCCATGCGGCCACCTTCGGATCCATCACGCGTCGCCACAGCGGCGGAAGTGACGCCAGCGCGAAACACCCCGGATAGCCGCTCGGCAGACGCGGCAGATCGGCAAAGTCGCGCAGCGCCTGATAGGGGCGCAGCGGATTGGTGTGGTGGTCGGAATGGCGCTGCAGATGGAACAGCATCAGGTTGGACAGGATATGATTGGTGTTCCAGGAATGACGCGGTTCGACCGGCTCGTAGCGGCCGTCCTCGCGGCGCTGCCGCTTCAGCCCGTAATGCTCGACATAGTTCGCCTGGGTCAATTGGTACCAGCCAAAGACATGGTGGATGACGATAAACGGCACGACGGCGGGGCCGATGAGCGCGATCAGCACGACAGCAATGACCACGGCGATCGCATAGCCCTGCAGCAGATCGTTGCGCCAATGCCAGAACGGCAGGCCCTTGCGCTCCAGCCGCATGCGCTCGAGCCTCCAGCCGCGCCGGGCCGTGCCCGGGATTTCGCGCAGCGCGAAACGGTAGATACTCTCGCCGAGCCGCGCCGAGGCCGGGTCTTCCGGCGTCGCCACCTCGGTGTGATGGCCGCGATTGTGCTCGATGCAGAAATGGCTGTAGGCGGTCAGCGCACAAGCGATCTTGCTGGCCCAGCGATCCGGTGCATTGGTCTTGTGGCCGAGTTCGTGGCCGACCGTAAGCGCTACGCCGGCCGCCGAACCCGCGCCCAGCGCCAGCATGACATAGGCCCAAACCGGCATCGCCACCGTGGCGGCGGCCGCCGCAGCGATTAAGAAGCTGAGATAGAGAACCGGTATCGTGCAATAGAGCAGCGCCCGATAGTAATTGTCGGACGACAGTGCCTCGACCACCGCTTCGGGCGGATTGTTGGTATCCTCGCCGATCAGCGCGTCGAGGGCGGGAATGGCGACGAAATAGAACAGCATCGGAAATGCCGCCCACGCCACGTGCCCGCCAAGCATCAGCGCCAGCCCGGCTATGCCCGGCAACGAGGGCGCGGCGACCGAAAGCCACCACAGATAACGCTTGCTGTCGCGGTAGCGGACCTCGCCGCCGTCTTTCGTGGCCTCAACGAAAATCATCGCTCGCCTCATCGGGTTTTGGTGCAGCATACACAAAACCGTCCAGAAGCCGAAAGTAGCCGTCGCCTCCGCGCCGGCGAGATCGATATCCGATCATGAATCTGCTTACGTTGCGGTTGAAAGGCGTGCAACCGCATGTAGAAGCGAATGCAAAAGCGATCCCCAAGGGAGAATCACATGGAAAACGCAGAAACGACTGTCAGTGGCGCCCTGGTGGACATGAGCGCTGCGATGCAATCGATATGGGACGCTGCGGGACGCGTCGTCGTCGACTATTCCCTGTCGGTCGTCGGCGCGATCCTGGTGCTGATCATCGGCTTCATCGTCGCGGGAATGGTGCGGCGCTGGGTCTATTCCGGCCTCAAGCGGCTGCCCGACAGCGACGAGACGCTGAACCTGTTTCTCGCCAAGGCGGCGCGCTACGCCGTGCTGGTCGTTGTTTTCGTCACCGTGCTCACCCAGTTCGGTGTCCAGACGGCGTCGATCATCACCGCGCTGGGCGCCGCCGGTATCGCCATCGGCCTGGCGCTGCAGGGCACGCTGCAGAATATAGCGTCCGGGATCATGCTCTTGTTCCTGCGGCCGTTTGAGGTCGGCGACTATATCGAGACCGGGGCGGCCAGCGGCGTGGTCAAGGAGATCGGCCTGTTCGCCACCGAGTTCGAGACGCTGGACGGGCTTTATGTGCTGGCGCCCAACTCGTCTGTGTGGGGCAGTTCGGTGACCAACTATTCGCGCCATCCGCGCCGCCGCTTCGATCTCGTCGTCGGCATCGGCTATGGCGATGACATCGACAAGGCGTTCGCTGCCTTTCAGGCGTTGATCGACGGTCACGACAAGGTGCTGAAAGATCCGGAGCCGTTCATTTATGTCTCGAATCTCGGCGACAGCGCGGTCGAGGTGACCTGCCGGATCTGGATGAAATCCGCAGACTGGTGGACCGCCTCGCGCGAGCTGATCAAGCTCGCCAAGGAGCGCTTCGACGCCGACGGACTGTCGATCCCCTATCCGCAGACCGACGTGCATCTGTACCGCAGCGAGGCGGCTTAGCCGCCTTCGAGGGCGCGACCGCGCCTTCACCCCACCCGCACATCCAGCCCGACATCCAGCGTCGCGGCGGCCATGGTGATCTTCGACGTCGAGATGTAGTCGACGCCGGTCTCGGCGATGGCGCGGACGGTGTCGAGCGACACATTGCCCGACGCCTCCAGCGTCACCCGGCCATGGCTTTCGGCGGTGTTAATGGCGACCGCCTCGCGCAGTTCGTCGTTGGTCATGTTGTCGAGCAGGATCGCATCCGGCCCGGCGGCAAGCGCCTCGCGCATCTGATCGAGCGTATCGACCTCGACCTCGACCTTGACCAGGTGGCCGACATAGGCGCGGGCGCGCGCGATGGCCGGGGCGACGCCGCCGCAAACGGCGATGTGGTTGTCCTTGATCAGCACCGCGTCGTCGAGGCCGAAACGGTGGTTGGAGCCGCCGCCGCAGCGCACCGCATATTTCTCGAAGGCGCGGTGGCCGGGAATGGTCTTGCGGGTGCAACAGACTTTCGCGTGCGTGTGGGCGATTTCGGCGGCAAAACGCGCCGTGTGGGTGGCGATGCCGCTCATATGCATCAGGAAATTGAGCCCCACCCGCTCCGCAGACAGGATGGCGCGGGCATTGCCGGCGATCTCGGCCAGCACATCGCCCGCTTCGACCCGCGCGCCATCGGCGACCTTGGCCGAAAAAACGATGGCCGGGTCCATCTGGCGAAACGCCGTCTCGGCAAAGCCGATACCGGCGGCAACGCCGGCCTCACGCGTCGACAGCACCACATTCGCCGATGCTTGCGGCGGAATCGTCGCAGCGGTGGTGATATCGCCTGCCCTGCCGAGATCTTCCAGCAGCGCTGCACGCACGGCGTCCTCGACCAGCAACTGTGGAAGACCAGGAGGCAAGGCTTTTGACGGCATTCTCAGTTCTCCAGCAGATCGGGAATCGTCTTTTCCGCCTGATCGAGCGTCAGCAGCGTGCGGCGCTTCCAGGCATCGTTCTCGGTCGGAAAATCGGTGCGGAAGTGTCCGCCGCGGCTTTCCTCGCGGTTGAGGGCGGCGACAGCGATCAGCTTCGCCGTGGTCAGCACATTGCGGAAACGCTCGGTCTCGGCTCCCTCCTCCAGTTCGAGGATGGTGCGCAGCGCAGCGCGCATGCCGTCGCGGTCGCGCAGCACGCCGAGATTGGCGCTCATCGCCTGGCGAAGCGCCTTCATCTGGTGGCTGTCGGTATAGGTTTCGCCAGAGTCGCTTGCAACCGAGCCGGCCTGCCAGCCGGCGGGCGCGCCTTCGGCCCCCGGCTTCAGCGCCTCGGCGATGCGCTCGGAAAACACCACCGCCTCCAGCAGCGAGTTCGACGCCAGCCGGTTGGCGCCATGCGCACCGGTCGACGTCACCTCGCCACAAGCCCACAGCCCCGGCAGCGAGGTGCGGCCGTCGATGTCGGTCCAGATGCCGCCCATGAAGTAATGGGCCGCCGGCACGACCGGGATCGGCTCGGTCACCGGATCGATACCCGCATCGCGGCAATAGCCGTGGACGGTCGGGAACTCGTTGGCGAAACCCGCGCCAATGGCGTCGCGGCAGTCGAGAAACGCGCCGCGCCCAGCCGTGATTTCGGCAAAGATGCCACGCGCCACCTCGTCGCGCGGCGCCAGTTCGGCGTCCGGGTGCAATGCCACCATGAAACGCTCGCCGGAACTGTTGACGAGCGTCGCGCCGTGGCCGCGCAGCGCTTCGGTGGCGAGCGGCGCCGGATCGAGGCCGACATCGATGGCGGTCGGGTGAAACTGCACGAACTCCATATCGGCCATGCGCGCCCCAGCGCGCGCCGCCATGCCGATGCCGCCGCCGCGCGCTTCCGCCGGATTGGTCGTGACCTCATAGAGATGGCCGACACCGCCCGCTGCGACGACGACGTTTGCGCCGCGTACCGTGATCGTCTTGTCGCCCGCCCCGGCTTCATCGCGCGCGACAAGCCCGCAAACGCGGCCGTTCTCGACGATCAGCTTCTCGGCGACATGGCCTTCCAACAAGCGGATCGACGGCGTCTTGCAGACGGCGGCTACCAGCGCCTCCATGATTGCCCGGCCCGCCATGTCGCCGCGCACCCGCACGATCCGGCTGTGCGAATGCGCCGCCTCGCGGCTGACCTGAAGCCGGCCTTCGAGATCCCGGTCGAACGGGACGCCATATTCAAGCAGGTCATGCACCCGGGCCGATGCTTCCGTTGCCATCAGCCGCGCCACCGCCTCGTCGACGATGCCGTCGCCGGCGGCAATCGTATCGCGGACATGGTCTTCGACCGTATCGCCCTCGCCGATCGCAGCCGCTATGCCGGCTTGCGCCCAGGCCGACGAAGCACCGCGCCCGATCGGCGCGGCGGCGACCACCGTAACCGCCTTGGGTGCAAGCTTGAGCGCGCAAAAGAGCCCGGCAAGTCCTCCGCCAACAATGATAACCGGATCAGGCATTTACACGACTTTCCGAAGGCGACCGTTCAGTTCCGAACGATCGATGCTGTCCGCAGGTTTTCATGGCTGGTCCGGCTGCCCGATCGCCGGATAGGTCTCGCGCCAGGCATGCAGCGCCAGGAAAACCGGCATCAGTGCGCGACCGGCTTCCTCCAGCCCGTATTCGACGCGCGGCGGCACTTCGGGGAAGACCGTTCGGTTGACGAGGCCCGCCGCCTCCAGATCGCGCAACGTCCGCGTCAGCGTCTTCTGGCTGACACCCGGCATCTCGCGCATCAGCGCGCCGAAGCGAAGCGGCGTGTCGGAGGCGATCAGAGCCCGCAATACGAGCAGCTTGTAGCGGCTGCCGAGCACATTGACCGACTGATAGATCCCACAGTCTGCAATGTTTCTTTCCATTTGTTTGCTAGGTGACATCGATTACCCTACTTGCCGGAATATACCTTCCCACGATACGTTTTCCGCGGGGCAATGTGAACAGGTTGAAGAGCGGAGGCATTCCGAAATGGGTTCGCAGATCATCGAATACTCCTATTCCGGCGACGAGGCGGCCTGGCGCCAGTCCATCGAAAGTTTCCATGACAACATCGCCGCCGACGCGGTGTTGCGCGAAGGCTTCACCTACCAGGTGTTCGTGCGCGAGGACGGCGCGACCCGTGTTCATGTGCCGGTCTGGCGCGACCCATCAGTGCTCGAGCATCTGCGTGCGCAGCCCTTCTTCAAGGAGTTCGCCGCCCAGGTGAAAGACTTTGCGGGTGGCGAGATCACATATACCAAGCCGGTGCTGGAGACCACGCCCTGAACGAACGCCGTCAGTTCTGCAGATTCACCATGCGCTCGACGGCCAGACGAGCGCGCCCGGCGATGGCCGGATCGACGGTCACCTCCTCGGTCATCGAGCACAGCGCATCGAGGATTTTCGGCAGCGTGATCCGCTTCATGTGCGGGCACAGATTGCAAGGCTTGACGAACTCAACATCCGGCACCTCGCCGGCGATGTTGGATGCCATCGAGCACTCTGTCACCAACAGCACCTTGGGCGGACGCCGGTCGCGCACATAGTTGATCATGCCGGAGGTCGAGCCGGCATAGTCGGCGATCTCCACCACTTCGCGCGGGCATTCGGGATGGGCGATGATCTCGATTTCGGGATCGGCTTCGCGATAGGCCAGCAGTTCATCGGCCGAAAACCGTTCATGCACCTCGCAATGACCCTTCCAGGTCAGGATCTTCACATCCGTTTGGGCGGCAACATTGATGGCGAGGTATTCATCGGGGATGCACAGCACCGTGTCAGCGCCGAAGGATTCGACCACCTGGACGGCATTTGACGAGGTGCAGCAGATGTCGGTTTCGGCCTTTACCTCGGCAGACGTATTGACATAGGTGACCACCGGCACGCCCGGATAGCGCTCGCGCAGCAGCCGCACATCGGCGCCGGTAATCGATTCCGACAGCGAACATCCGGCCTTCATGTCCGGGATCAGCACTGTCTTTTCCGGGTTCAGCAGCTTCGAGGTCTCGGCCATGAAATGCACGCCGCATTGGACGATGATCTCGGCGTCGACCTTCGTCGCCTCCTTGGCGAGTTGCAGCGAGTCGCCAACGATATCGGCAACGCAGTGAAAGATTTCCGGCGTTTGATAGTTGTGGGCCAGGATGACCGCGTTACGCTGCTGCTTTAGCCGGTTGATGGCCGCGATATAGGGTGCGAACACCGGCCACTCGATCTCCGGAATATGATGGCGGACGCGCGGGTAAAGATGCGCGGTCTCCCGTTCCACTTCGCGGTTCCATTCCAGCACTGGACGCTGGACCACGCCGAAGCGTTTCGCCGCCGTTGCCTCCGGTTGCGCTTGTGCATGCGCCTCCTGCCCCAAGTCCTGCATCATTCCTCCCGAATACACTCCCAGCGCATTACTTGAGTAGCAGCCGGGTTTACAAGTTAGCAGACTGTTGTGGCAGAATTAGCGGCTTCCGATCAATTCCAAAATCCAACCGTGCGGCGCGCGCCAACGTCACAGGTGGTGAACTTGACAGCAGACGATATATCAATAATTCTCGAAATATGGATAAATCAGACGCAATCGCCTCATTGGGTGCGCTCGCGCAGGAAACGCGCCTCGATACCTTCCGCCTGCTGGTCAAGCGCGGCGAGGTCGGCATGGCCGCCGGCGAGATCGCCGAAGTGCTCGACGTCCGGCAAAACACCATGTCGGCCAATCTGGCCGTTCTGGCCCGCGCCGGTCTGGTGCGCAGCGAGCGCGAGGGCCGCGTCATCCGCTATTTCGCGGATTTTGATGGCATGCGCGACCTGCTGGGATTTCTCATGGAGGATTGCTGTGGCGGCAATCCCGAACTCTGCCAACCCGTACTGGATGAACTCGTTTGTGCCTGTTGAAGGAGGCTTGCAATGTCTGACAAGGTATTCAACGTTCTGTTCCTCTGCACCGGCAATTCCGCCCGGTCTATTCTTGCCGAAGCCATTATCGGCCGCGAAAGCATGGGCCGGTTCAAGGGCTTCTCCGCCGGCTCCCACCCAAAGGGTGACGTGCATCCTTACGCGCTTGAGCTTCTCGAACAGTTGAATTTCGACACCGGCTTCGCGCGCTCCAAGAGCTGGGACGAATTCGCCGGTCCGGACGCGCCGGTGATGGATTTCGTGTTCACGGTCTGCGACCAGGCCGCTGCCGAAGCCTGCCCGGTCTGGCCCGGCCAGCCGATGTCGGCGCATTGGGGCGTCCCGGACCCGGCCGCCGTCGACGGCAACGAAGCCGAGAAACACCTGGCATTCTCCGAAGCCTTCCGCATGCTGACAAACCGGATCTCGATCTTCACCAACCTGCCGATCAGCGCGCTCGACAGCCTGACGCTGCAAAAGGAACTGGACGCGATCGGGCGGACGGGCTAGCAAACCCCGAACCTGCGGGAAAACAATGCAAAACATCCTCATCCTGTGCACCGCCAATTCGGCGCGGTCGATCCTTGGCGAGGCCGTCCTCGCCAAGCTCGGCGAAGGCCGTGTCAATGCGTTTTCGGCCGGCTCGACACCGCGCGGCGAGCCCAATCCCGACGGCCTCGCCCTGCTGGGCGAGTACGGCTACGACACGTCGGCGTTCCGCTCCAAGTCGTGGAACGAGTTCGAGGGTGCCGACGCGCCCAAGATGGATATCGTCATCACGGTCTGCGACAACGCCGCCGGCGAGACCTGCCCGCTTTGGCCTGGCGCGCCGGTGCAGGCGCATTGGGGTATCGGCGATCCCGCCGGCAAGGGCGAGAGTGCTGAAGAGCGCCGCGCCGCTTTCGCGGAAACCTATGCACTTTTGGAAGCCCGCATCCTGGCGCTGATGGCATTGCCCTTCGAGGCGATGAATCCCGACGACCTGAAGGCCGCGCTCAATACGATCGGCGCGATGCCGGGCGCGACGGATCTCGCCGCGGCGGGCGCGGCGTAAGGCAATTCATGGACTGGAGCGACGACAAGAGCCTGCCCAACCTGGCCGGCGACCTTCTGCATCCAATCGACCGGGAGCAATTGTTCGACACGCCGCGCGCGACCCATCCGCCGCGCGTGCTGATGCTCTACGGCTCTTTGCGGAAGCGCTCCTTCAGCCGTTTTCTCAGCTTCGAAGCGGCCCGCATTCTCGACCGGCTCGGCGCCGAAGTGCGCGTGTTCGATCCGAGCGGCCTGCCGCTGCCCGATTCGGTCGATCCCGATCATCCCAAGGTGAAGGAATTGCGGGATCTGTCGATCTGGTCGGAGGCGCAGGTCTGGTGTTCGCCGGAACGCCACGGCGCCATGTCGTCGGTGATGAAGACGCAGATCGACTGGCTGCCATTGTCGCCGATCGGCGGTATTCGCCCGACCCAGGGCCGCACGCTGGCGCTGATGCAGGTTTGCGGCGGATCGCAGAGCTTCAACGCAGTCAACCAGATGCGCATTCTCGGCCGCTGGATGCGGATGATCACCATCCCGAACCAGTCTTCGGTCGCCAAGGCGTGGCTGGAGTTCGAAGACGACGGCCGAATGAAGCCCTCCGCCTATTACAACCGGGTTGTCGACGTCATGGAGGAACTGGTGAAGTTCACGCTGCTGACGCGCGATGTCAGCCCCTATCTGACCGACCGCTACTCCGAACGCGCCGAGACGGTGGAAGAAGTCCACAAGCGCGTCGGATTGAAGAACATCTGATATCGCAAGCCGGCGGCCGCGCCCTCGCCGCCGCCATGTCGGCTAGGCACTGTCCTGCGACGCAATGTCGATTGCCGAAGCTACCGAACTCCTGTAGGCACCTCGATCGCGGGTTCCGTAACGGCAAATCCGTTCGGATGAAAAGGGAACACGGTAGGGATGACCCAAAAGGGGCCCGATCCGCGACTGCCCACGCAACTGTGAGCGCAGAGCCTCATCCATAGCGCCACTGGGAACACTCCCGGGAAGGCGGATGTCGGCGATGAAGCGCGAGTCAGGAGACCTGCCCGCATCTACCAACCGGCGGCGCATAACGCGCCGGCCGTTTTATGCACGATGGGTGCAGAAAGGAACTGACATGCATATCGAAGCCGGCGTCGTCGACGGCGCCAAGATCGTTCTCTCCTACGCAACCGCCGCCGCCTCTTTCGGACTGATTGGCAAGATGGCGTTCGACACCATTCGCAATGATGGCGGTATTGTCTCGCTTGCCGCGCGATCGGTCGTGACCACGGCTCTCGTCTTTTGCTTCTTCGAGATCCTGCCGCACTACCCGGTCGGCGTGTCGGAGGTCCACTTCATCCTCGGATCGACGCTTTACCTGATCTTCGGCGCCGGACCGGCAGCCGTCGGTCTGGCGCTCGGTCTTCTGGTACAGGGCGTCTTTTTCGCACCCTTCGATCTGCCGCAGTATGGCATCAACGTCACCACGCTGATTGTGCCGCTATTCGCCATGACCCTGCTGGCGCGCCGGATCATACCGGCAAACACGCCCTATCGCGACGTGAAGTACCTCCAGGCACTGGCACTATCGACATCCTACCAGGCCGGTATCGTTGCCTGGGTGGCCTTCTGGGCATTCTATGGTTCGGGCTTCGGCGCCGGGAACCTGGCGAGCGTCGGCTCGTTCGGCATCGCCTATATGAGCGTCATCATTTTGGAGCCGCTCGTCGATCTTGCCGTTCTGGCAATCGCCAAGAACGCGCATCACCTGACCGACAACGTGCTGTTCCAGCGCCGGCTGCACCACATCGCGGGCTGACGAAAGCGCGCGGTCGGCACCATTCGGCCATCAACCGCGATCAGCGCCCACCGGCCATGCCGGTGGGCGTTTTCAATCCTGTTCCTGCGTTTTCTGCGGGCGCAGGACAACGCGCTGATAGAAGCGCCCGATGGCGACGAGCGACAGGCCGAGGCCGATGAACGAAATCGCGCGCAGCACGCCGGTCAGCGCTGTCATGTCGAGCAGGAAGACCTTGCACACGGTCAGCGCGATCACCGCCGCAGACGCGAGGCGGACCGGCAGCGACTTCAGGTAGAGACCGAGTGGCAACAGGCAGGCGCCGAGCGCCAGCCAGATTGCCGAGTAGGTCCACAATTCCAGATCGGAGGTGCCCCGCCAGAAGCCGATCCGGCTGCCCTGGAATCCATGCCTTACCGTGAAGGTGAAGAACGCGAAGCCCAGCAAACCGGCTAACAGCGCATAGCCGAGCGTGTACCAGCGCGGACGCACCGGACGCGCCATCAGCGCGACGATGCCGGCAAGGACCGCGGTCAGGAAATAGGCCGGCAAGAGCAGGTTGAACACCGCTGTCGCGCCGACTTCGTCGCCGGTGACCAGCGGATTGAAGAAAACGAACAGACCAAGCGCGATCATCGCCGCGCTGAGGCCGCCGAACACGATCGACGCCCTGTCGAATATCCTCGCATTCGCATAACGCGCAAGGCGCTGCAGGCCGATGGCGAAACTGAGCGCCGCGATCGTCTGGACCGCCATGTCGGCGAGCCCGAACCTGCCGCCGGTGATTTCCCCACCGTTGATCCAGTGCCGCAACTGCAGGGCGACGAACAGGCCGAGCAGCGCGAGACCGATGGCGGTGACCGCCGCGCCCGGCCGGCCCGCGCCGCCGCGGCGCAGCAATTCGCCCGCATAGAGCACGGCTGCAGCCGGCAGGCCGACGATGATGATCAGGCGGTTGAGAAACGGGATCGTTCCGATGGTCTCGCCGGCAAACGGCATGCTGGACCACAGCCCCAGCGCGGCGAGCAGGCTCGCCGCGAGCGCCAGCCAGGGCAACGCCTTCAACGGCCGCGACCGCCACACCCAGGCAATCCCGGCGGCGGCCAGCGCAAGACCGAAGGGCAGCCAGGTGCCCGACAGCGACACGCCGAGCGCAAAGGCGATCAGCGCGGCGCTGGCGACGGCGAACGCCGCCGGGGCCGGCGCCGACCAGTCGTCGGGGCGCATCCGCGTGAAAACTTCCGTCATGAGCGCGAAGAACAGCGCCAGCGCCAGCGAAGCGGCGCCGAACAGCACATGGGTTTCGAAGGGTGCGATGCGCAAGTATGCGATCACCGGTGAAAAGACGCCGATCAGCGACACGGCAATGGCGAGCTTTCCGGTCATGCGCGGCGCGCTCGCTGCGGCCCGTCTTGCGGCTGTCAGCGCAAGCGCGCAAACCGGCACCGCGACAACCCCGATGGCCGCGACATAGGCGCCGATATTGGCGGGTACGAGCAAGTCCCCCGGATCTTCACCCACCCCGTAGAGCGCCAGATAGGGCGCGTATGGCAGATCGATGGCGGCGACCGAGATCAGCACGACAAACGCCGCCGCGCCCGCTACCGCCGACATCGCCGGCCAGAAACCCGCCGTGGCGATCATCAGGCCGGCAACCGCCAGTCCGGCAGCCGCGGCTGGAAAATCCCCGGAACCGGCTGCATGCAAGGCGTAGACAAGCGCCAGCAACCAGAAGGCGACCAGGGCGGGCCGATGCGCCTTGCGGTCCTCGGGCGGTACGGGCCGGTCGGCCTTCTCCCAGGCGAATGTCGCCGCATAAACCGCCGCAAGCCCGGCGAGCAGCACGGCGGCCCACAAAGGCGCGAGCCCGTCCGGGACCGTGAGCAGCAGCGCGGCCCAAATGGTGCCGCCGACAACGCCGCCGAAGGCCAGCCACAACCAGTCGCGAATGCGCGCCACCGTCATGACAGACGCGGTGACAATCAGCGTGTGGGCGGCCAGCGCAAAGGCGCTCGGAGCGTCGGAAGACACCAGTACCGGCGCGCCATAGGCACCGAGCAAGCCGATGGCGGCCAGCTTCGGGCCGTGGATTGCCGACAAGAGCAGGCTGGCGATACCGATGGCGGTCAGGCCGGCAAAGGCGAATGCGGGTCCGACAAAACCATAGAGGGCGTGGGCGGCGAACAGCGTTCCGAACGCGCCGACGGCACCCGCCCCGGTCAGAACGCCGGGAATGTCGGCACTGCGGAACACCGGCGCCTGCACCTCCCGGTCGCGGCGGCGAAGCCATTCGCCGGCGGCGAACAGGCCGGCAGAGAGCATAACACCTGCCGCGATCCGCGCGCCCGGTCCCAGCAACCCCGCCTCGATGGAATACCGCACCAGAAAGAGCGCGCCGAGCGCGATGGCAACACCGCCGAGGATGACCGACCAGCTGGCGCCGAGCAGCCTTTCGATATCGGCGGCGGAGCGGCGCGGCGCGGCAGGCTCGGATTCGGGTTCAGCCTCCGAAGGCGCCGCAAGCAAGCTTTCCGGCAAGGCGACCGGTTCGGCATCCGGAACGGACCGGGCTGCGGGCGCGTCAGAGGCTTCATCGCCTGCCCTTGCTGCCGGACGCGCGCCCCAGGGACCGGCGGCCTGCGCATCGGCCTCAGGCTCGGGTTCTGCTTCGGTCTCGGCCTTGCGTTCATCGATGGCGATGCCGGCGCGCCGCAAGGCATTGCGCAACTCGTCGAGCTCACGCTGCACTTGCCGCGTTTGCGCGATCGCGCTGCGCAGCCAGAATGCCAGAATAATCGCGAAAATCGCAAAAAGGACGTTCATGCCGGCCTCGCCGAAATTGCCCCGCCACGTTTTCGGGCAGATGCGGCCCGAATGTCCACCCAAATTATGACGTTTGGGAAGAAAAATGGCAGGCCGAGGTTAAGTCAGGCTGATTGATACCATCACAACATTTGACTTGGCTGACTGGTCTGCGCGTTCTAACTCTGCAGGCCGGAGGATTGGCCATGAGTGCTCAAACCGCAGATGCCGCGCGTGAACCGTCCTATCCGTGGCTGATCATCGCCGCAGGCTGCCTGATCGCGGCGCTGACCTTCGGCCCGCGCTCGGCGATGGGCTTTTTCCAGATTCCGATGCTGAACGAGACCGGATGGACACGCTCCGAGTTCGGACTCGCCATGGCTATTCAGAACCTGATGTGGGGGCTCGGACAACCGTTCTTCGGCGCGCTTGCCGACAAGCAGGGCACATGGCGCGTGCTGGCGCTTTCCGGGCTGATCTATGCCGCCGGCCTTTTGATGATGGCCTCACCGGAAAGCATCTGGTTCCTGCATATTGGCGGCGGCCTTCTGGTGGGCCTCGGCGTCGCGTCGGGCTCCTTCGGCATCATTCTTGCCGCGTTTGCGCGCAACGTCACGGCAGAGCAGCGCTCGCTTGTTTTCGGCATGGGCACCGCCGCCGGTTCTGCCGGCATGTTCCTGTTCGCGCCGTTCAGCCAGATGCTGATCGACAACCTCGGCTGGTCGGATTCGCTGCTCGTCATGTCGGCGCTGATGCTGATCGTCCCGATCCTCGCCATTCCGTTGCGCGGCAATTCCTCGTCGGGAACGCAAAGCCAGGCGGACATCGACCAGTCGATTGGCGAAGCGCTGCGCGAGGCATTCAGCCACCAGAGCTACCTGCTGCTGACCGCAGGCTTCTTCGTCTGCGGCTTCCAGGTCGCCTTCATCACCGCCCACTTCCCCGCCTATATCAACGATATCGGCATCGATGCGCGTTACGCGGTGATCGCGATCGCGCTGATCGGCTTCTTCAACATCATCGGATCGCTCGCCTCCGGCGTAATCGGCCAGAGATACTCAAAGCCGATCTTCCTGGCCCTGATCTATATCGGCCGCTCCATCGCCGTGACCGCCTTTCTGCTGCTGCCGCAGTCGGGCATGTCCGTCACCATATTTGCCATCGCCATGGGCCTGCTCTGGCTGTCCACCGTGCCGCCGACCAACGCGCTGGTGGCGATCATGTTCGGTACCCGCTATCTCGGCATGCTGGGCGGCATCGTGTTCCTGACGCACCAGATCGGCTCGTTCCTCGGCGTCTGGATGGGCGGCTATCTCTATGACGTTTACGGCACCTACGATCCGGTCTGGTGGCTCGGCGTGGCGCTTGGCATCTTTGCGGCAATCGTGCATTGGCCGATCCGAGAGCGGCCGGTCGAGCGCCCCGGCCTGGCGGCCGCCGAGTAACGATGCGCGCCGTCATCACCGCTGCCCTGCTCGTCGCCGCCGCCCTGCCGGCGGTCGCCGATGGCGCGGATTGCGGCTGGATCGAGGAAAAGCCGCGCCAGCTTCCCTTTGCCGATATCGAGGTCGGCAATCTGGTTGGCCACACGCATGTGCTGGCCGACTTCCTGCCCCTGGACCGGCCCGTGATCCTGCATGTCTGGGCGACCGATTGTAAGGATTGCCGGACAGAACTGCCCCAGTTGGCGGATTACGCCGCAAACCTCAAACGGCAGGCGCGCCGCGACAGCCTGATCGTCATCGCCGCCGATCCCGCTCCGGCAGCAACGATCACCCGCTTTGTGAACGATCTCGGCCTCGACGGCTTCATCACACTGCATGACCGTCAGGACCGGCTGGAGGACGCATTCGGTTTCCCCGGCCTGCCGGCGACCCTTGTCGTCGATGCCAGCGGACATCTTATCGCCCGGCGCGACGGCCCCTATCGCTGGGCCGAAGCGCCGTGCCGGGCCGCGCTTGATACGTTCATTGCCGAATAGGCGAACCTACTGCTTGATCGGGAAGATCGAGCAGGTCTCCGTGCCGAATGCGAGGATGCGGTCGCGCCCGTCAATGACCCGGCATTCCGACACACCGATGGTGCGGCCACGGCTGACAATGGTCGCCACACAGGTCACCTCGCCGGTATCCGGCATGATCGGGCGCAGAAGGTTCACCTTGAACTCGGCCGTCGTATAGGCCTCGCCGGGCTTAAGCGTCGTCTGGACGGCGCAGCCAAGCGCCGAGTCCATCAGCGTCGCCGCCCAGCCGCCATGGACGACACCCAGCGGATTGAGGACCCTTTCGCTCGGCATGCCCTTGAAGACCGCCCTGCCCTCGTCGACCTCGACCAGCGCGAAGGCGAGCGTCTTGGAAATCGGCGGCGCCGGCACATCGCCGGCGATCAGCGCGCGCAGGCTATCGAGCCCGGACCGCGTGGCGAGCATGTCGCGCGGGATAATGCCGAAGCCTCCCTTGGCGACCACGCCGGGATAGATTTCCAGATCAGTGTCCGTCATCAGCTGGTTCCTCCTTCATCAGGGCCCGCCGGACGGCGGCCGCAAAGCCGGCGCGTTCGCCGGGTTCCTTCAGTCCGCGGGGACCGTAGATGTGTCGCTCCAGGAAATAGCCGGTCAGCCGGAACGCCTGATCCATGGTCTCCGCATCGACATCGCCGCCTGTCCGGCCGGCAAGAAAATCCGGCAGGGCCAGCATCCGGTCGCGATAGGGCTCGCCGGCTTCCCGGCTTACTGCCCGCCCGCTTTTCGGCGAGACGTAGACAAGCTCGTCCGTCCGGCCCGTCCCGGCGCAGCTGGCGAGATCCAGCCCAAAGCCAAGCTCCTCCAGCAGCCGCAGTTCGAAACGCACCATCAGCGGGCCGGCAATCGCCGGTTCGGCCAGATGCTCGATGATCACCTTGATCGCGCCGTAAAGCTCGCTGTGACGGTCGCGCTCCGGCAGCAGCCGCAGGTGACAGCCGAGCAGCTGGATGCCGTAGATCCCGGCGGGGTGCTCCATCAGCCGCGCCGCCATGAGCGAGACCGGCTCGACCTGGTAGGTTCCGAGATGCTCCTCGAGCCGGGCGCGCCAGATCAGGTCGACCGCGTTGCCGGGTTGCAGCACTGGTTGCATGCGCCGCGAGCGGCCGCCGCGCACCAGCCCGAGATGGCGGCCGCGCATTTCGGTCATCACCTCAAGAATCAAGCTGGTTTCGCCATGCTTGCGCGTGCCGATGATGATGCCGTGATCGCGCCACTCCATGGCCGCGAGATTGCTTTACCCGTCTGAAATGTCCAGCCCCATTTGCTGGTAACGCTCGGGATCGTTGCCCCAGTTCCCGCGAACCTTGACAAAAAGGAACAGGTGCACGGGTTGCTCCAGTATTTCGGCAATGTCCTTGCGGGCCGACGCGCCGATCGCCTTGATCGTCTCGCCCTTGTGGCCGAGCACGATCTTTTTCTGGCTGTCGCGCTCGACATAAACAACCTGGTCGATGCGCACGGAGCCGTCCTTGCGCTCCTCCCATTTCTCGGTTTCCACCGTGGAGGCGTAGGGCAGTTCCTGATGCAGCCGCAGGTAAAGCTTCTCGCGGGTAATCTCGGCGGCAAGCTGGCGCATCGGCAGATCGGATATCTGGTCCTCCGGATAGTACCACGGACCTTCCGGCACCGTCCTTGCAAGCGCGTTCAACAGATCGTCGCAACCCGAACCGTTGAGCGCGGAGATCATGAAGGTTTCGTCGAACGCAATGCGTTCGTTCAGGGTCTTGGCGAGCTCCAGCAGCACCGGCGGTTCGACCGTGTCGACCTTGTTCAGCACCAGGTATTTGGGCTGCCTGACCGAGCCGAGCATCTCCAGCATGCGCTCCTCGTCCTCGCGCACGCCCTTGCGCGCATCGATCAGCACCAGCACGACATCCGCATCGCGCGCGCCCGACCAAGCGGTCGTGACCATGGCCCGGTCGAGCCGCCGCTTCGGCGCAAAAATACCTGGCGTATCGGTGAACACGATCTGGGCGTTGTCGACGGTGGCGATGCCGCGCACCAAGGCACGCGTCGTCTGCACCTTGTGCGTGACGATCGAGACCTTGGCGCCAACAAGCTGGTTGACCAGGGTCGATTTGCCGGCATTGGGCGCGCCGATCATCGTCACAAAGCCCGAGCGGGTCGCATTCGGCTGGTCGGTTTCACTCATCGCCGCGCACATCTTCCCTGATCAGCATCTTTTCCGCAGCGGCCTGCTCGGCGGACCGCTTGGACCGCCCCTCTGCTTCCACCGGTTTCAATGACCCCACCGCCACCGCGACGCGAAACACAGGGTCGTGGTCGGGTCCGTCGCGCGACAACACGTCGTAGGTCGGCGTCACCGCATGCTCGCGATGCGCCCATTCCTGCAATTCGGTCTTGGGGTCGCGGCGCGCCGCTGTCGGCGTTGCCGCGCGATCCTGCCAGTAACGCCGGATGAAGGGACGCACGGCGTCGAGGCCGCCATCCAGATAGATTGTCGCGATCAGCGACTCGACCACATCGGCGCGCAGGTTCTTCTTGTGGCTTTCGCGCAACTGGCGAACATCCGACCCGGCGCGTATCAGATCGCCGAGCCGCAGTTCGTCGGAGACTTCCGCCAGCGTATCGGCATTGACGAGCTGGTTCAGCCGCACCGACAGTTCACCCTCATTGGCGGCGCGGAAATCGGCCATCAGCATCTCGGCGATGCAAAGGCCGAGCACGCGGTCGCCGAGAAACTCCAGCCGCTCATAGTCGCGGCCACCGCGGTCGCGCGCACTGGCGTGGGTCAGCGCGCGGCGCAGCCGCTCATGGTCGAGAAACTGATGCCCGGTGCGCTCCTGAAGTTCGCGCAGCGCCTCGGGCGCGATGGCGGGCTTGGCCTGCCTGGTCATCTCTGCGCTGAACTGAAGAAGCGTCCGATGCGCAGCTCAGCCGGCCAGCGCCAGACTTCTAGCGGCGACGCCCCGCCGGCGATCGAGAAGAACACGATGTTGGCGCGGCCGAGGAAGTTCTCCAGCGGCACCGTGCCGACGCCCATCCGGCTGTCATTGGAGTTGTCGCGGTTGTCGCCCATCATGAAGTAGTGGCCTTCGGGGATGGTGAACTCGCGGGTGTTGTCGCCCGGCGCGCGCGGCGACAGGTCCAGCGTGTTGTAGCTGACGCCGTTGGGCAGCGTCTCGCGGTAAACGTCGACCGGGCGCGTTTCCTCGGTGATGTCCACATTGTCGATCTGCCCGGTCAGCTCGCGCTGGATGGCCTCGCCATTGATGAAAACCTGACCGTCGCGGACCTGGATGCGTTCGCCCGGCAGGCCGATGACGCGTTTGATGAAAACGATGTTCGTTACCGGATGCTTGAAAACGGCGACATCGCCGCGGGCCGGGTCGCCCGACCATACGCGGCCGGGAAACAGGTTCGGCGAGAACGGCAGCGAGTGGCGCGAATAGCCATAGGAGAGCTTGGACACGAACAGGTAGTCGCCCTCCAGCAGTGTGGGCCGCATGGAGCCGCTGGGGATCGAGAAGGGCTGGAACAGCAGGGTGCGGATGATCAGCGCGAGGATGAGCGCCTGAAAGATGACCGAAATCAACTCACCGAATGAATTGTGCTTGGTTTCTGTTGTATCAGCCAAAACTGCTTATCCTTCGTTGCGCTCGCCGCGCGACGGCGATTCGGTCCGGGCGGTCTTAACGTCTCGGCGGAACCGCCGCAATTCTCTTCTCGTAATGTGCTTTACTCGGCAATGGCCTCGATGATCACAAAAGCCTGAGCCAGCGGTATGTCATCGGTGATCGTTACGTGGATGACGGGGCGATGCCCTCGCGGCATCATTGCTTCCAGCCTGGCGGCAGCGCCGCCGGTCAGCCGCATTGTCGGTTTGCCGCCCGGTTCGTTGACGACTCCCATGTCGCGCCAGAAAACGCCGCGCGAAAGCCCGGTTCCGAGCGCTTTTGAACACGCTTCCTTGGCCGCGAATCGCTTGGCGTAGGAGGCCGCGCGCTGCCGCCGGCGGTCCGATTTCGCCCGCTCTATTTCGGTGAAAACGCGGTGAGTAAAGCGGTCGCCAAACCGCTCCAGCGACCGCTCGATACGTCTGATATCGATCAGATCGCTGCCGAGGCCGATGATCATCCGCCGAACTCCGGATTGGCCGAGACACCAGCGGCCTGCTCCAAACGCAGTCTGCGGCGGTGCTGGAACGCGGCAACGGCGAATCGCGTCAGGACGTAGAGCGCGGCAGCCACCGCGAGACCGAGCGGCACGCCGCCCACAATCATCGGCTTGAAGATCGGATCCCAAAGCGCGGTCAGTTCCCCGGTTTCCCAGATCTTGCCGAGGCGGACGGGCGGACCATCCGTCCCCGCGGTGCTGTTACCGAGGATCGCCCTGCCTGTGCCGTGCGTGGCGGCCCAGATGGCGGGAAATGTCAGCGGATTGCCGACGGCCGTGCCCAGCGCGGCGGCAATCATGTTGCCGGCGAGCAGCCATGCGATGGCGAAGGCAAGCAGGAAATGCAGCCCCATGAACGGGGTAAAGGACGCAAAGGCGCCGGCGGCGACACCGGCGGCGATGGCATGCGGCGTCGCCTTGATGCGCAGCATGCGCTTCCAGTAATAGCGGAACGAACGCGCATAGTTGCGGCGTGGCAGGAGCCAGACGCGCATGCGCCCGTGCCATTGCTCGCGGTCCCTGCGCTTGAAGATCATTGCGGTTTCGCCACTCCAGAAAAACGCCGCGCGCCGAAGGACGCACCCGGCGCGGCAGGCCATCGGTGCAAGGTAGTATGCCCGTTATGCGCCATCAAGGTTATCGTTTGCACATCAGAGGTTTCGGCTGCCGGGCTTGACCGGCTCTATCGCCGCCAATTCTGGCGGCAATTGGTCCGCCGGATAGGCCGGAACTTCATATTCGGCAAGCGCGATCAGCGGTACGCCGACCTCCGCTTTTCCAGCCGACCGGTCGATCAGGCAGCCGGCGGCGAGCACTTCCGCGCCAATGGTGCGCAGGCTTTCGACGGTTTCGCGGATCGACAGGCCAGTGGTCACGATATCCTCGATGATGACGACGCGCGCGCCCTGGGCGATCTCGAAACGGCGCAGCTTGAAGACCCCGTCCTGGCGCTCGACCCAGATCGCCGGGGCGCCGAGATGGCGCGATGTCTCGTAGGCCGGGATGATCCCGCCGACCGCCGGTCCGACGACATAATCGATCTGGCCGAGATCGGCGGCCGTGATCTTTTCGGCCAGCGCGCGGCACAGCGTTTCTGTCTTGTCCGGATGCATGAAGACCCGCGCCTTCTGCAAAAACACCGGACTGCGCAGCCCCGACGTCAGGATGAAGTGACCATGCAACACCGCGCCGGCGCTTTCGAACACGGCCAAAACGTCCTCGGTCTTCATGCAATATCCTTTCGGTTCGCGGTCAATTGCTGGTCCGTTCGGCGGTGCTCACGGCATCGGCATCGCGCAGGCGGCCGATCACGGCATTCAGGTGCTTCAGGTCCCAGACTTCGAGATCGAAGATCATTTCGGTGAAGTCGGGGGCGGTGCGCACCATCGACAGGGTGTGGATGTTGGCGTCCAAATCGCCGATGATCTGGGCGATATCGGCGAGCGAGCCCGGCGCGTTGATCGCGGTAACGACAATCTGGGCGGCAAACCGCCGGCGACCGGAGCCTTCCAGGTCCCAGCGCACGTCGATCCAGCGTTCAGGCTGGTCGTCGAAGGCGGCCAGGGCCGATGACTGGATCGGATAGATGGTGATGCCCTTGCCGGGCGTCGAAATACCGATAATCCGGTCGCCGGGAACAGCGCCTTCCGGCGCAAAGCGCACCGGCATGTCGCTTGCCGCGCCACGGATCGGCACGGCCTGGGCAATTGCCTCGGATGCGGCGACGGCGACACCGTCCTCCGCATTGTCGGAACCGGGAATGCGAAACATCATGCCCGACGCATTGGTCAGGTTGAACCAGCCATCGCCCTCGACGCCTGCAGCCGGCAGCGAAACCGGCTTGGCTTCCTCATATTCCGGGAACACGGCGCGCACCACATCATCAGACGGGATTTCCCCGCGCCCGACGGCGGCCAACACATCCTCGATATCCTTGAAGCCGAGGCGCTTGACACCAGGCTTCAGACCATCGCGGGAAAACGCCTTGCCGGCGCGTTCGAATGCACGGTCGAGGATCCGGTGGCCCAGGCCGGCATATTGCTTGCGGATCGCCATGCGGGCCGCGCGCCGAATCGCCGAGCGCGCCTTGCCGGTGACGACGACCTGCTCCCAGGCAATCGGTGGCGTCTGCGCATCGGAGCGCACGATCTCCACCTCGTCACCGTTCTGCAGCCGTGTCACCAGCGGCATGATCCGGCCGTTGATTTTCGCGCCGACACAGGAATTGCCGATATCGGTATGCACCGCATAGGCGAAATCGACCGGGGTCGCGCCGCGCGGCAGCGCAATGAGCCGACCCTTCGGCGTGAAGCAGAACACCTGATCCTGGAACAGCTCCAGCTTGGTGTTCTCCAGAAACTCCTCCGGATTGTCGCCTTCGCTCAGCGACTCGATGGTGCGCCGAAGCCAGGCATAGGCGTTGGTGTCCTTGGAGACCGAGAAATCGACATCGCCGACCTGGCCGTTGGACACTTGTCCATTGGCCTTTCCGGCCACCGACGCATCCTTGTAGATCGCGTGCGCGGCGACCCCGTATTCGGCAACGCGGTGCATCCTGCGCGTTCGAATCTGCAATTCGACACGTTGTTTCGACGGCCCGACAATGGTCGTGTGGATCGAGCGGTAGTCGTTCTGCTTCGGTGTCGAGATGTAATCCTTGAAGCGTCCGGGAACGGTGTTCCAGCGGCGATGCACGACACCGAGCGCCCGATAGCAGTTGTCCTCGCTGTCGACGATGATGCGAAAGCCGAACACGTCTGACAATTGCTCGAAGGACAGGGCCTTGGATTCCATCTTGCGGAACACCGACCAGGGCTTCTTCTGCCGGCTGTAGACCTTTGCTTCGATACCGTTCTCCGCCAGCAGGTTGTACAGCGTCTCGGTAATCTCGCCCAGCGTCTCGCGGTTATAGGTGTTCAGGTCGACCAGGCGGCCGGTGATGGTCCGGTAGGCCTCGGGATTGATATTGCGGAATGCCAGGTCCTCCAGTTCCTCGCGCATGTCCTGCATCCCCATGCGGCCGGCCAGCGGCGCATAGATGTCCATCGTCTCTTCGGAAATGCGGGTGCGCTTGTGCTCGGGAACATGTTCCAGCGTGCGCATGTTGTGCAGGCGGTCGGCGAGCTTGACCAGCAGCACGCGCACATCGTCGGCAATCGCCAGCAAAAGCTTGCGCAGGTTTTCCGCCTGTGCGGCGCGCTTGGAGACGAGATCGAGCTTGTTGAGCTTGGTCAGGCCATCGACCAGCCGGCCGATATCGTCACCGAACATTTCTTCGATTTCGCGGCGTGTCGCCGATGTGTCCTCGATCGTGTCATGCAGCAGGCCAACGGCCACCGTGCTTTCGTCGAGGCGCATTTCGGTGAGGATCGCGGCGACTTCCAGAGGATGCGAGAAATACGGATCGCCTGACGCCCTTTTCTGGTCGCCATGCTTCTGCATGGCGTAGACATACGCCTTGTTCAAAAGGGCTTCGTTGACCTCGGGCTTGTAGCGCTGGATACGCTCGACAAGCTCGTATTGCCGCATCATTTTCGGCGGACCTCACGGAAAAGCGCGCGGACGCAAGGTCCACGCGCTCTATTATAGGCGAGCAGGTAGCAGCCTTGAAGGCTGCAATCCGGCTCACAGATCGTCGGATTTCTCCGGCGGAACCAGACCCTCGATACCGGCGAGCAGTTCTTCTTCGCTCATGCGGTCGAATGTCAGCGCCTCGGGGGCATCCTCAGTCTCGTCGGCAGCAGCCGTATCGACGATATCGTTTTCCGGCTCATCGACCTCGACATGCTTTTGCAGCGAGTGGATCAGATCTTCGCGCAGGTCGCCCGGCGAAAGGGTCTGGTCGGCGATTTCGCGCAGCGCAACCACGGGGTTCTTGTCGTTGTCGCGCTCGACGGTGATCTGCGATCCCTGCGACACCTGGCGGGCGCGATGCGCGGCCAGGAGAACGAGATCGAAGCGGTTTTCAACCTTGTCGATACAATCTTCGACGGTAACGCGTGCCATTTGCGTTCCTTTGCATCAATTTTGCCGGAAATCACGTCCCGAAGGACTTCTGACGTCGCTATAGCGGCTTCCATCGAAAAGCGCAACTCGCGGTGCGCGTGCCTGATTTCGACCGCATTTCGACCACCCAATGAAGTTTACGTCACGACACAATACTGCCTGCTTTGTGCTAAAAAAAGACTTGTATGACGTTACGTTAAAGCAGTAATCAGAGTTGTTTGGCCTTGGCTTTGCTGTTTTTCAATGAGGTATACGGATGTTCGATTCTCGTGAAAAAATTGCTCTTTTTATTGATGGAGCGAATCTTTACGCCGCCGCGAAGGCACTTGGTTTCGATATCGACTACCGAAAACTCCTGAAGGCGTTCCAGTCACGGGGCTATCTGCTGCGTGCATATTACTACACGGCGCTTGTGGAAGATCAGGAATATTCATCGATTCGTCCGCTGATCGACTGGCTGGACTACAATGGCTACAAGGTTGTAACAAAGCCGGCCAAGGAGTTCACCGACTCTATGGGCCGCCGCAAGATCAAGGGCAACATGGACATCGAATTGACCATCGACGCCATGGAGCTTGCCGACACGGTGGACCACACCGTCATCTTCTCGGGCGATGGTGACTTCCGTTCGCTGGTCGAGGCCCTGCAACGGCGCGGTCGCAAGGTCAGCGTCGTGTCGACGCTTTCCACCCAGCCGCCGATGATCGCCGACGATCTGCGCCGGCAATCCGATCACTTCATCGATCTGAAGAGCCTGAAGGACGAGATCGGCCGCGACGCCGCCGACCGGCAAGTCGCGCGAGCACCGCAGCTGGATCCCGAAGAGGAACTCGAGGACTATTGACCGTCATACGCACCGCAGCTAGTCGCGATGCATGAACCCGGCCGAGCCCTCCCCCGACTGCGCCCACTGTCCGCGCCTGCATGATTTCATTGCCGGATGGCGGGAACGCGAGCCCGGCTGGCACAATGCGCCGGTGCCGACATGGTGCGATCTGGACGGGCCGCACGACATCCGATTGTTGATAGTCGGCCTTGCTCCCGGACTGCGTGGCGCCAATCGCAGCGGACGGCCATTTACCGGCGATTTCTCCGGTGAACTCCTGCATGCGACACTGAAGAAACACGGTCTTGCAGAGGTCGATTTGGAGGCTCGCGCGAACGACAGTTTGCGATTGAAACGGACGGCGATCACCAATGCGGTGCGGTGCGTGCCGCCGGAAAACAAGCCGACCGCGTCCGAGATCAATACATGCCGCACGTTCCTGCAGGCGACCATCGCCCGCTTCAAACGACTGCAGGCGATTGTCACGCTGGGCAAGATCGCGCACGATTCGACCGTGAGAGCGCTCGGCGGTCGCGTCGCCGCGCATCGCTTCGGCCACGGCGCGATCAGTGAAATCGATGGTCTGAAGCTGTTTTCCAGCTATCACTGTTCGCGTTACAACACCAATACGGGAGTGTTGACACCTGAGATGTTCGACAGCATTTTCAATAACGTGGCGTCTTATGTTGAAGCATCAAATTAGCCGCGCTCGCGCATCAGCCGAGCCTTTTCGCGGCCCCAGTCGCGCTTCTTCTCGGTCTCGCGTTTGTCGTGCACCTTCTTGCCGCGCGCGATCGCCACTTGCAGCTTGGCGCGGCCGCGATCGTTGAAATAGAGCTTCAAGGGCACCAACGTCATGCCCTCGCGGTCGGCGGCTTGCGCCATCTTCGCCATCTCGCGCTTGTGCAGCAGCAGTTTGCGGCGGCGGCGCGTGTCGTGGTTGAACCGATTGGCTTCGGTGTATTCCGGGATATAGCTGTTGATCAGCCAGATCTCGCCGTCCTCCTCCGACACATAGCTTTCGGCGATATTGGCTTCGCCATTGCGCAACGCCTTGACCTCGGTGCCCTGCAAGACGATGCCGGCCTCCGTGGTGTCGAGGATCTCGTAGTTGTAGCGCGCCTTGCGGTTGTCCGCGATCGGTTTGCGCGACGTGTCGCTGTTCTTCGATTTCGCCATGGCGACAAGGTGGGCGGTTTGCGGGCTAGTTCAAGACGCCGGCGGACCGCATCGCCTCGTCGATCGCGACGGCGGTCGAATCCTCAACCGGAACCATCGGCGAGCGCAGCCGGTTCTTGATCCGCCCGAGCCGCGACAGCGCATATTTCGCGCCGGCAACGCCGGCCTCGATGAACAGCGCCTTGTGCAGCGGCATCAGCCGGTCCTGATACTCCAGCGCCTTGGCGAAATCGCCGGACAGGCAGGCCGCCTGGAACTCGGCGCACAGCCGCGGCGCGACATTCGACGTCACCGAAATCGCGCCAACGCCGCCATGCGCGTTGAACCCGAGCGCACTGGCATCCTCGCCGGAAAGCTGGATGAATTCGCGGCCGCAGGTGATACGCTGCTCGGAAGCCCGTTCGACCTTGCCGGTTGCATCCTTGACGCCCCACACATTGGGAAAATCGGCCACAAGACGGCCCATCGTCGACGGCACCATGTCGATCACCGAGCGCGGCGGGATATTGTAGATGATGATCGGAATGTCGATCGCCTGCGCAACAGCTGCGAAATGCTCGTACAGCCCGCGCTGGTTCGGCTTGTTGTAGTAAGGCGTCACCACAAGCACGGCGTCAGCCCCCGCCGATTCGGCGTGCATGGCGAGATCGACCGCCTCGACCGTGTTGTTGGAACCGGCGCCGGCGAGGACCGGCGCCCTGCCCGCCGACGCATCGACGCAGATTTCGACCACGCGCTTGTGTTCGTCATGCGAGAGTGTCGGCGATTCGCCCGTCGTTCCCACCGGAACGAGTCCGGTGGTGCCTTCGGTCACCTGCCAATCGACATGCGCGCGGAATGCCGCCTCGTCCAGCGCGCCGGATGTATCGAACGGCGTGACGAGTGCGGTCATCGATCCGCGCAACTGCGAACGCTCCACCATGGGACGGGTACTCCTGCCTGCCGGGTGCTGGCGCACCGGCTCAATGCCTTGAAAATTCGGCGCACCATAGTCGCCACGGACAACCGCCGCAAGCGTGACAAAATGCCGGTTTCACGGTCCCTTCACCTTATTGCGGCACCCTTCGCCCGATTGATGCCACGAGCGAAGGCTAGGAAGAACCGATGACCCCGCTTATGCGTCGGACATTGCCGGTTGTTGTTGTCTGCGCGCTGGCGCTTTGCGTCGGCGTCATTGCCGCGTCCCGCCTTTTCCCGGCGGTCGACCGCATGACGACCGCTGCGATCACCAAAGGCAACTTTACCGAAGACCTGAGCGATGAATGGCTCACCGGCGCCTTGGAGGCGCTGGCGCAAGGCGACCTGCAAACCATGCGCTCGAATGCGCGCAAACTGCGCCGCTCGCCACTCGACCGGACAATTGTCGACTGGGCGATGGCTCGATCCGGCATGGCCGGTATCCGGTCAAACGAGATCGCCCGCGCTATGGAGACGCTGGACGGCTGGCCGGACGCCAGACGCATTCGCCGCAACCATGAACGGGCGATCGTCCGCGAGCGCAAGAGACAACCGGCCCGGCTGGTCGCAGCATTCGGCGAAGGCCAGCCGGAAACGCTGACCGCCATCATCGCGCTCGCGCGGGCGCACATGAAACTGGGCGACGATGACGCGGCGCATGCGCTGCTTGCGCCCGCATGGCACACTGAATCGATCAAGGCCGCCACCGAACGGTCGATCCTGTCGGAATTCGAGGAGATTCTCACGCCGGAGGATCACCGCAAGCGCTTCCTCGCGATGATGTATCGCGACCGTATCCGCTCGGCCGAGCGGGTTGCCAAGCTGGCCGGAACCGAATCATGGGTCAAGCCGTGGGCCGCCGTCATTCGCAAACGCAGCGATGCCGGCAAGCTTCTCGACAAGGCCGACAAGGACTTCAAGGCGTCGCCGCATCACCTCTATGCCCGGGTCACGCGGCTGCGCCGGATGGAACGCGACGCCCAGGCGGCCAAGCTGCTGCTGCAGTCGCCGGAGACCGAGAGCGAACTCGTCGATCCCGACCGCTGGTGGACCGAACGCCGAATCGTCTCGCGCGATGCGCTGGAACGCGGCGAAGCCGAGACGGCATACAAGATCGCCGCCATGCACACGGGCGGGTCGGCAAAGACCCGGATCGACGCGGCCTTCCATGCGGGATGGTATGCGTTGCGCGGCCTGGACGATCCGCAAAAGGCCATTGATCATTTCGCTGCGATCGAGATGGCGGCCACCGGCTCGATTTCCAAGGCGCGCGGCGCCTACTGGCTCGGGCGGGCGCATGAGGCTGCCGGCTCCGGCGACGCGGACATGCACTACCGCCGCGCGGCGCGGTACCAGTCGGCCTATTACGGCCAACTCGCCCGCCACCGGCTCGGCCTCGGACTGACCGGCCTGCACCGGCCGTCGCTGACCCGCGAAGACATGCGGCGCTTCCGGTCGCATGACGCGGTCGCCGCCATGCATCGCCTCGAGCAGATCGGCGCCACCGAATTAGCGCACGATATGGCGACGGGGCTCGGCCGGGTGATGGAAGCGCCGGCCGAAATCGCCCAGCTGGTGGCGCATCTGGAGCGCCAAGGACAAGCGGCAGGCGGCGCTGCGGATCGCCAAGGCGGCAAATTGGCGCGGCATCGAGACGGGCGGCCTGACGCATCCGGTCGGCGCGATCCCCGCCTCGGCGCCCTTGTCGGCGCAGGAACGTCCCCTCGCCTATGCCGTGGCGCGCCAGGAAAGCGAATTCAATGTCGCGGCCCGCTCGCGCGCCAACGCGCTTGGCCTGATGCAGCTGCTGCCCGGGACAGCGCGCGAAGTGGCGCGAGAAAGCGGGATCGGTTACGATCGCGCCCGGCTGGATTCCGACGGCGCCTACAATGCGGCGCTGGGCACTGCCTATCTGAACGCGCAACTGGGCCGCTTTGACGGATCCTACATCCTGACATTCGTCGCCTATAATGCAGGGCCGAGCCGCTCGCGCGCCTGGATCAAACGGTTCGGCGATCCGCGCGGCAAGAGCCTCGAAGAGGTGATCGACTGGGTCGAGATGATCCCGTTCTCAGAGACCCGCAACTATGTCCAGCGGGTGATGGAAAACCTGCAGGTCTACAAGGCGAGACTGGGCGGAAATCCCGACATTGCCCGCGATCTTCAACACGGACGGGCATCGTGACGGCGCGCGGGTTGGCGAAACCGTCCCCGCAAACCGACTTAGCACCGCCAGCGGCCTTTTCATCGAGCGAACCCGGGGGTAGGTCTGAACCGGTCGGGCATACGATTCTTGGAGCAAAGATGGCCATCGATGGCGTAAGCGTGTTTTACACGACGGGCGACGGCATGCGCCTGCACGCCGTAGACTACCGCGCCGGTCCGGCGGGCGCGCTCCCCCTCATCTGCCTGCCCGGCGTCAGCCGCAACGCGCGCGATTTCATCCACTTGGCCCGCCATGTCGCCGGCCACCGCGACCATCCGCGCCGGGTGATCGCCTTCGATTACCGCGGGCGCGGCCTGTCGGAATGGGACTGGGACTGGCGAAGCTACAATATCCTGACCGAAGCCGAGGACATTCTGGCGGGCATGGCGGCGCTCGGCGTCCGGCATGCCGCGATCGTCGGTACGTCGCGCGGCGGCCTTCTGGCGATGGCGTTGGCGGCGTTGCGGCCGAGCGTACTGCGTGGCGTCGTGCTCAACGACAGCGGACCGGTGATCGAGGGCAACGGGATCGCCCGGATTGCCGCCCATCTGACCAAGCTGCCGAGGCCACACGACTGGGCGCACGCCATCGAGATCCAGAAGGCGTTCATGCAAAAGCAGTTTCCCGCCTTTTCGGACGCGGACTGGGAGTGTGAAGCGCGGTCGCGTTACCGGGAGATCAACGGTACGATCCTGCCCGATCACGATCCGGCGCTGGTCAACACAATGACATCGCTGGATTTGAGCGTGCCGCTTCCGACCATGTGGCCGCAATTCGACGGCTTGCGGCGATTGCCGGTCATGGTGCTGCGCGGCGAACACAGCGACATCCTGTCGACCGGCACGGTCGAGAAGATGGCCGAGCGACACGACAGACTGGAAGTCGTCGAGGTTGCCGGCCAGGGACATGCGCCACTGCTGCACTCCGGCGACCTGCCCGAGACTGTCGCGGCATTCCTCGCGCGCATTCCCGCCTGAAGTCTTCTTTTTCTGAAAAGCCGCAACAACCGGCTTTGCCGGCCGGATGTGTGTTCGCGTGTCCGGCGCTGAAACTGTGTTCAGGCGCGCCGCAGCCGGATTCCTCTCCGCCAATAGAAAAAGACCCGGCGGTTGCCCGCCGGGTCCTGTCAATTGACTGACGTCAGACGATTAGTAGGAGACCTGGAAGCGGACAACACCGCCCCATTCGTCGTCGCCGTCGTTGTCGTTGAGCCACTGGACTTCCGGACGGATGATCATGCCATCGACCAGCGTATGGGTGACGTTGGCAGCAACGGCCCAAACGTCGTCGCCACCATTGCCTTCGACCCACTGGACCTGAGCGTTGATGGCCGTGTCGTCGGTCACATCGAACGTTGCGCCACCGATGATCGACCAGGTTTCGTCGGTCGGAGCGCCGGTTGCCCAAGTCGTGTATGCGCTTTCGTTTTCACCATACAGGGCCATGATGAAGCCGGAGAGCGTATCGGTGACGTCGGCATCGACGCGGACCTTACCGGACCAGCCGCCCGCGAAAATCGGGTCGCCGGTTACCGGATGAGAGAAGTTGCTGCGTGTGTCGAAGCCAACCACACCGCGGATGTTGACGATACCAGCATCGTAACCGGCGCCAACCACGACATGCGGCGCATAGTCGTCGATACCCCAGCCATTGTACGCGTTTTCGCCGGGATCGATGCCCATGTACTTGGTGTAGTTGCTGTCATCACCCTGCTCGACGCCAACGGCCAGGGTGAACGCACCGCCGGTGTAGGTGTACTGGATCAGGTTGGTGTCGAACGGACCGTAACCACCGCCGGTGGTGTCGTTGATCACGCCGCCGGCATAGCCGGTGAAGGTCGTGAACAGCGATTCGCTCTTACCGATCCGGAAACCGTTCAGGTCGATATAGGCGAAGTTGATCGAGAACTCGTGATCGTTCGAGTACCCGGTATAGTCACCTGGCGTGTCAGCACCTCCAATGTCTCCCTGTTCGAAACTGTCACCATTGGTGTCAAACTGCCAACGGGTTTCGACATAGGTGCGCAGCGTGCCGAGATCGGTTTCGCGTGCGGTCGAGACACGGAACGATGCGCGCGAACGCATGTTGTAGGTCTCGTTGCCATCCGGGTCATCTTCCGAATTCGCAGAGATGCGGTCGTTCAGATCACCAAAGCCGATGTCGACGCGGACATAGCCGTGGATGCGCAGGCAGGTTTCGGTGCCCGGGATGTAGAAGAAGCCGCTGCCGTAAGCGTCGCAGACGCGGACGTATTCGACAACTTCCGGTTCCGGAATGACAACGTCCGCCACCCGGTCGGCAGCCTGAGCGCCGGAAACAGCGAACATGGCCGCTGCGGAGCCGAGAAGAAGGCTCTTGATTTTCATGGTCTGACCTCCAGTCAAAAGTTAAAAACGGGTATGGGCTTTTGTGCTGAAGGACAGCGGGCTGTCCCATCCCCAAAGAAAGATGCACATCAATGCGTCCATCTCTCGAAACGATAAATACCTGACCGGAAAATGCGCGCAACAGACAAGTGGCGCATAAGGGGTGTCGCGATGTGCGTTCCCTGGGCCGTGTTGCAGAAAAGACACGATTTGGGCCACGGATTCTAACAAACGGTAAAAAAGCTCAAGATTTCGGGCGTTTCGCAACAGCCGGCAGCGGCACTGGCGTCCGGTTTTTCAGCTGCTGACGCCCAATGGATCGAGTCGTCCGCTGGTCGGAGGGCATTGCCAACCCGACTTCGCCGCCGGTTCAGGCTCTATCGCTGCAACCGCGATTCGTGCCGATGGCAGTGACCGGCGCGCCGCCGCCTGGCATCCGGCCCCATGCCGCAGGCCCGCAGCACAGCTCGGAGACCCGCTGATCCCGCGTTCGACATGCCGATTGCGCCAAATTCCCCGTTTTAGGACCCGATTTTCGAGTTTGACTGGAGGTCAGACCATGAAAATCAAGAGCCTTCTTCTCGGCTCCGCAGCGGCAATGCTCGCTGTATCCGGCGCTTCGGCTGCCGACAAAGTTTCTCAGGTTGTTATTCCTGAGCCGGAAGTCGTCGAATACGTCCGCGTCTGCGACGCTTACGGCACCGGCTACTTCTACATCCCGGGCACTGAAACCTGCCTGCGCGTCCACGGCTACGTCCGTTTCGACGTTGGCTTCGGCGAACTGCAGGGCAACGAAGTGGACGGCGGCACCACCTACGACGTTCGCTCGCGTGGTAACGTCCGTGTTTCGACCGCTCGCGAGACCGACCTCGGCACGCTGCGCACCACTGCCCGGTTCCACGTGCAGAACGATGACGGCGAGTCTTTTGTCGGATTTGACAAGGCTTACCTCGATCTCGGCGGCCTGCGCATCGGTAGCACCGACTCGCTGTTCACCACCTTCACCGGTTATGCCGGTGCTGTGATCAACGATGGTGCTTATGGCCCGTTCAACACCAACCTCATTTCGTACACCTATTCGGGCGGCGCCTTCTCGCTGGCTGCTTCTGTTGAGCAGACATCCGCAGACGAACTGTACGACTACCTTCCGCACATCGTGATCGGTGCCGGCTATGACGCCGGCGTCGTCAACATCCGCGGTGTTGCCGGTTACGACGCCACGAATGAAGCATGGGCCGGTAAAGTCCGCGTCGATGCTGACGTCACAGACGCCGTTTCGGCCTTCATCATGGCGATGTACGGTCAGGCTTCCTCTGGCTTCGCCACTTGGACCGAGGGCGGCAACTGGTCGGTTATCGGTGGTGCTTCCTTCGACGTCTCTGACGACACTTCGGTCAATGCCCAGGTCCAGTGGTTCCAGAACCGGGGCTACGGTTCCGATCCTTGGACCATTGTCGCCAACGTCAATCACAACCTGACCGACGGCATGATCGTTCGTCCGGAAGTCCTCTGGGCTCGCGACAGCTCTGGCGAATGGGCTTGGGGCGGCAAGGTTCGCTTCCAGGTCAACTACTAATCGCATGATGCGACCGGATTACCTGACGCAAGTCGGATGATCCTCGCCCGGCGGGCTTACCGCCGGGCGTCTTCGTTTCAGGGAAGCCGCTACAAAGCGGCCCCTGTACAAGCCGGGAGATTTCGTCCTGAACGGAATGAGGGGAACAATGACAACACAAGAAAAGCATGAGACACGACGTATCGCTCAGCCGCTTTCTCGCGCTGTTTTCCGACATCCTTTGGGAGCCGGGTAAACACAAGGGGAGCTGCGTTTCTTTCGTCCTCGAGATAGAGGAAATCATGAATTCGCACGGATTGTCGGAATTCAACGACGATCTGATCGATTTTCTTGTGAAAGAATTCCGGCGCAGGAACAACAAGAACGCGACCATCAATCGCAAACTATCTGCGCTTTATAAGCTACTCCGCAAGGCGGAGCGCAACGGGGTGATAAAAAGAGTGCCGGCATATGTGCGGCTGCCGGAGAAGAATGGCCGCATACGTTTCTTCACGACTGAGGAAGAGCACCGTTTCTTCAACGCAATGCGCGAGCGCAGCGAGGCGAATTACCGTCTTTGCGTGTTTTTGATCGATACCGGCGCACGGATCGGTGAGGCGCGCGGCCTCAAGTGGAACGATGTAACCGATACCAAGGCTACTTTCTGGATTACCAAATCCGGCCGAAGCCGCACCGTTCCGCTGACCCTGCGCGCGGCGAAAGCTGCGGCGAAAGGTAAATCGACGGCCGGTCCATTTGCCGATATCGAATATCCGAAATTCCTCTATGACTGGAACGCGGTAAAAAAGGCTGTCGGTCTCGACAGCGACAAGCAGGTGGTGCCGCACATCTTGCGCCACACTTGCGCCTCACGCTTGGTCCAGTCGGGAATAGACTTGCGCCGCGTACAGTCTTTCCTGGGCCACCAGACCATCCAGATGACGCTTCGCTACGCTCATCTGGCCACGGACGACCTCGATCAGTGCGTGATTGCGCTCGAAAAATACCGCTCGAAAAATCCCAGGGAAGCAGCTTTCGCGTGAATCGGTGCAATCCAGCGCACGCTCTGGCTGCATGGCGAGCGAGGAAAAACGCAGCGTTTTCCGCGTGATCGGAAGTTATCCACAGGATTTTCGGCTGTAGGCCGCAGTTTTCTCTTGCCGCTGATGGATTCACATCACGCAACTCAGGCGCCGAACTAGCCGCTCACCTAGCGGCAATCACATTCCTGGCCTCATACGAAAGAACACGGGTGACAGGCGCGCCCGAACGCCCTACATTCGCCGTGCTTCCGGGAGATATCCCGGCCTTGCAGCGGGAGAGAGCCGAAAGGCCGCCGAAGGGGAAATCGCCCGAAATCTCTCAGGCAAAAGGAACCGCTGCGAGGTCAAGGCACTCTGGAAAGTCGGGGCAACCGCCCTGCGCCGAAGGTGTAAGTATCCCCGACAGAGTTCCGGGGGTGCGAGTCTCTCAGGCTTCCGACAGAGGGGCACAAGTAGCCGCGATCAGCGGCCGGTTTGTGTTGGACTGTCGGAAAGGTGCCCATGAGCGACGCGCAAAACCTGAAACAATTGCCCTTGATGGCGCTGCACGAGAAGGCCGGCGCCAAATTCGCGCCGTTCGCCGGCTGGTCGATGCCGGTCTCCTATCCGCTTGGTGTCATGAAGGAGCATCTGCATACCCGTGCGCATGCCGGCCTGTTCGACATCTCGCACATGCGGGTTGTGCGTCTCGACGGCGCCGATGCCGCCGGGCTGGTTGCGAGCATTTGCCCACTCGATCCGGCCGCGATGGCGGATGGCGGCAGCAAATACAGTTTCCTGCTCAACGAAAATGCGGGTCTCATCGACGACCTGATCGTCACTCGCATTGCCGCCGACCGCTTCATGGTCGTCGCCAATGCCGGGCGCGCTGATGTCGATATTTCCTGCATAAAAGACGCTGCGGCTAATCTCGATGTCACCGTCGAGCCGCTCGACCGTGTGATCCTGGCCCTGCAAGGGCCGGAGGCCGCCGCAATCATCGAGGCCGCCGGGATCGATATCACAGGCATGGCCTTCATGAACGGCCGCGAAACCGCCGAAGGCTGGTTCGTTGCACGTTCGGGCTACACCGGCGAGGACGGCTTCGAAATCGCGATCCCCTCCTCCGATGCCACGGCCTTCGCCGATAAACTCCTTGCCGATGACCGCGTCGCGTGGATCGGACTTGCTGCGCGCGACAGCCTGCGCCTGGAGGCCGGGCTTTGTCTCTATGGCAGCGACCTCGACGAAGAAACCGATCCCGTTTCCGCCGGCCTTCTGTGGGCGGTGCCGAAGCATCTGCGATCCGGCGGCGTCTTTGCCGGAGCCGTCCGCCTCTCCGACATCATCGCCGCAGGACCACAAGAAAAACGTGTCGGGTTGCAGCCGGAAGGCCGCCAGCCGGTGCGCGGCGGCGCGGCGCTTGCCGATGCCGACGGCAATCCGGCCGGCCGCGTGACCTCCGGCGGTTTCGGCCCGTCTGTCGGCCATCCGGTTTCCATGGGCTATGTGCGCGCCGATCTCGCCACGCCCGACACGCAACTCTTCGCCGATGTGCGCGGCAAATCCGTCGCCGTGCGCGTCGTCAAACTTCCCTTCATTACGAAACGCAGCAAAGGATAAGCCGCCGTGAGCACGACCTATTTTACAGAAGACCATGAATGGATCCGCGTCGAGAACGGCGTGGCGACCGTCGGGATCACCGACTACGCGCAGGAACAGCTCGGCGATCTCGTGTTCATCGAGTTGCCGGAACCGGGCAAGACAATCGCCAAGGGCGACGCGCTTGTCATCGTCGAATCCGTCAAGGTCGCGTCCGATGTCTATGCGCCTGTCGACGGCGAGGTGAAATCCGTCAACGAAGCGGTCACTGCCGACCCGGCGATCGTCAACAGCGGCGCCGAAGGCGATGGCTGGTTGTGGACCATGTCCTTGTCCGACGAGAGCCAACTCGAAGGGCTCATGGACAAGGACGCCTATCTCAAAACGCTCGATTGAGGCCATCGATGACCGCAATAGAACATGCTTTCGACTGCCGCCATATCGGCCTCTCGCAGGCCGATATCCGCGCCATGTTGACTTCGATCGGCATTCCCTCCGTGGAAACGCTGATCACCGAAACCGTCCCGGAGGCGATCCGCCTCGACCGCGCCCTCGACCTGCCGGCACCGGCAAGCGAACAGCAGGCGCTCGCCGAACTGCGGGCCACGATGGCGCAAAACACGGTCATGAAGAGCTTCATCGGCCAAGGCTATCACGGTTGTCACGTGCCGCCCGTCATCCAGCGCAACCTGTTCGAGAATCCGGCCTGGTACACCGCCTATACGCCCTATCAGGCCGAGATCAGCCAGGGCCGGCTGGAGCTGTTGTTCCATTTCCAGACGCTGGTCGCCGAACTGACCGGCCTGCCGGTAGCCTCAGCCTCGCTTCTCGATGAGGCGACGGCCGTCGCCGAGGCCGTCGGTGTGGCGCTGCGTCACCACCGCGACAAGCGCCACCGGATCGTCTTTGCCGGCGAACCGCATCCGCAGACGCTCGACGTCGTCCGCACCCGCTGCCACGCGCTCGGCCTGACGATCGATGATGCGGTTTCCGAAGACACCGCCGCGCTGATCGTCGCCTGGCCCGACACCACCGGCGTCTATGGCGACCATGCGGCCACGATTGCGGCGGCCAGGGAGGCCGGCGCGCTGGTTATCGCCGTTGCCGACCCGCTGGCGCTGACGCTCTTGGAAGCGCCGTCGGCATGGGGTGCCGATATCGCTGTCGGCTCGATGCAGCGCTTCGGCGTGCCGCTCGGCTATGGCGGCCCGCATGCCGGCTACATGGCGGTCTCCGACAAACTGACGCGGCTGTTGCCCGGTCGGCTGGTCGGCGAGTCGCTCGACAGCCAGGGGCGGCCCGGATACCGCCTTGCCCTGCAAACGCGCGAACAGCACATTCGCCGCGACAAGGCGACGTCCAACATCTGCACCGCGCAGGCGCTGCTCGCCAATATGGCGGCGGCCTATGCGGTCTGGCACGGCCCGGACGGGCTGTCGGCCATCGCCGGGCGTGTGCACGGTCTTGCGTCCCGCTTCGCCGCTGCCGTGCGCGGGGCCGGATTCGAGGTCGCCGGCGATCTCTACTTCGATACAGTCACGGTCAAGATGCCGGCGCGTGCGCAGGACATCGCTGTGCGGGCGCGCGATGATGGCCGGCTGGTGCGGGCCATCGGCGACGATCAGCTTTCCGTCGCTTTTGACGAAACCTCCAACGAAGCGGATTTGGCTGCATTGGCGGCGCTGTTTGGCGGCGATCTGCCGGACGAAGCCGATACGTCGCTGCCGGCGCTGCGCGAGCAGGAACGCTTCCTGACCCAGCCGGTGTTCCACCAGCACCGCTCGGAAACGCAGATGCTGCGCTTCCTGCGCCAGCTTGCCGACAAGGACCTGGCGCTCGACCGCGCGATGATCCCGCTCGGCTCGTGCACGATGAAGCTCAACGCCGCCGCCGAGATGATGCCCGTCAGTTGGCACACGGTCGCCGACCTGCATCCCTTCGCACCGGACGAGCACGCGGCGGGCTACCGTGCGATGTTTGCCGATATCGAAACGTGGCTGGCGGAGATCACGGGCTTCAACGCAGTGTCGCTGCAGCCGAATGCCGGCAGTCAGGGCGAATATGCCGGCCTTCTGGCGATCCGCCGCTACCACGAGTCGCGCGGCGACAGCGGACGCACCGTCTGCCTGATTCCGTCTTCGGCGCATGGCACCAATCCGGCGAGCGCCCAGGTCGCCGGACTGGACGTGGTGGTCGTCGGCTGTACCGAGACCGGCGACATCGACATCGAGGATCTGCGGCAGAAGGCGGCAGCCAATGCCGACCGTCTGTCGGCGCTGATGATCACCTACCCGTCGACACATGGCGTCTTCGAGACGGGCGTGCGCGAGATCTGCGATGTCGTGCATGCGCATGGCGGCCAGGTCTATCTCGACGGGGCCAATCTCAACGCCATGGTGGGGCTGGCCCGTCCGGGCGACATCGGCGCCGATGTCTGCCATATGAACCTGCACAAGACGTTCTGCATCCCGCATGGCGGCGGCGGACCGGGCATCGGCCCGATCGGTGTCAAATCGCATCTCGCGCCCTTCCTGCCCGGCCATGTGTCGCAGGAGAGCGACTTTGCGGTGGCCGCCGCGGCCTATGGCAGCGCCTCGATCCTTCCGATCACGTGGATGTATATCCGCATGATGGGCGCATCGGGCCTGAAACGGGCAAGCGAGATCGCGATCCTGGCCGCCAACTATGTCGCCAACCGCCTCGACGGGCACTTCCCGGTGCTCTATCGCGGCGCCGGCAACCGGGTCGCCCACGAGTGCATTCTCGACACGCGCATCTTCAAGCACAGCGCCAGCGTGACCGTCGAGGATATCGCCAAGCGGCTCATCGACTACGGCTTCCACGCGCCGACCATGTCATGGCCGGTGGCAGGGACGCTGATGGTAGAACCGACGGAATCGGAGCCGAAAGCCGAACTCGACCGATTCTGCGACGCCATGATCGCGATCGCCGGGGAGGCCGACAAGATTGCGAAGGATGTCTGGCCGCGCAGCGATAATCCGCTGGTCAACGCGCCGCACACGGCCGAGGACATCATGGCCGATGACTGGACGCATCCCTATTCGCGCAACGAAGCCGCCAATCCGGCAGGCGGTTCGCCGGCCACGAAGTTCTGGCCGCCGGTTTCACGCATCGACAATGTGCATGGCGACCGCAATCTCGTCTGCACCTGCCCGCCGCTGGAAATGTACCGGGCAAGTTGACAATTCGGGCCGGGCGTCATGCGCGCCCGGCCGTTCTGGCTTCAAACGAAAATCCGTCCGGCGGAACGGTTCCACGAAGTCCGGAAAATCATTATTGCTGGCGATCGCCAATCGGAGACCGCCATGCCACCACACCCCAATCCGCTGATCGACGCCCTGCCCGCGACCGTCCCGTTCGTCGCACCCGAGACGCTGGAGCTTCAGCACGGCCATCCGTTCAAGGCGCGTCTTGGCGCCAATGAGAGCAGCTTCGGGCCGTCGCCACACGCCATCGAAGCGATCCGGACCGCCGCCGACGATGTCTGGAAGTATTGCGATCCGGAAATCCGTGAACTGACGGCTGCATTGGCGGACCGGTACGGCGTGTCGATGGGAGAGATTGTGGTCGGATCGGGCATCGACAACCTTCTCGGCGTCGCGGTGCGCATCTTTTCGGAGGCGGGAGACGCGATCGTGTCGTCGACGGGCGCCTACCCGACGTTCAACTACCATGTGAACGGCTATGGCCGCCGGCTGGTCGCCGTGCCGTATCGCGAGGACCGCGAGGATCTTGTCGCGCTGGCGGAGGCGGCCCGGCGGGAGAACGCGAAGATCGTCTACCTGTCCAATCCGGACAATCCGATGGGCACCTGGTGGGATGCGGGCTATGTCGAGGCGTTCATGGCCGACCTGCCCGAGAACACGCTGCTGATCCTCGACGAGGCCTATGGCGAGCTTGCGCCGGCTTCGGCTTTGCCGCCGCTCGACCCGTCACGCCCGAATGTCCTGCGGATGCGTACCTTCTCCAAGGCTTATGGGCTGGCCGGACTGCGGGTCGGCTATGTCGTCGCCAATGCCGCGCTCAGTTCGCAGTTTCACAAGGTGCGCGATCATTTCGGGGTCAACATTGTCGCGCAGAAGGCGGCGCTGGCCGCGCTCGGCGATACGGACTGGCTCGGTTCGGTGGTGGCGAAGATCGCCGGCGCGCGTACGCGGATCGCGGAGATCGGGACCCAATGCGGCCTTGCTCCCCTGCCCTCGGCCACCAACTTCGTGACGCTCGACTGCGGCGGCGACGGCGATCAGGCGCTTCGCGTCCTGCAGGGGCTCGCGGCGCATGGGGTCTTTATTCGCAAGCCGATGGCGCCCGGCCTCGACCGCTGTATCCGCATTTCCTGCGGCCTGCCCGAAGAGCTGGATTATCTGGAGAACGTGTTGCCGGAAGCGCTCGCCCAGGCCGGCGGCGCATGACAAGACAGGACCGCGCGCGGCACCCCCGTCCCGCACGCGGTCCTGTCGGCCGCCCGTCTTCGGCAAGCCCGGCCGCTGGGAGACGCGGCTCTTGTTGTTCGTCAGTGGCGGGTCATCCACTCGCGGGCGTCGCGCAGGGCCCGCGCCAGTTCGTTCTTGGAAAGCGTGTCGGCGATCTCGGTGCGCAGCATCGCTGCGCGCGTGCAACCCTTGATCGCGGCAATGTTGAACCATTTGTGTGCGGCGATCATGTCGATTTCGCACTCGCGGCCGGTCGCGTACATCATCCCCATTTCAAAGAGGATGTCGGCATTGCTTGCGGCGCCGAGGGCGGCCATGTCGGCCGATTCCATTTCAATGCGTGCCATCGTCGAATTCCTTCTATCCCTGTTATCTCCCGAGGCCGTCGCGCCTTTCGGCTGCGGTCTCTTCCGATACCCCCACAATGGCGTAAGCGGTTGAATCGCTTGCTAAAAAGCGTGCTTAATTTCGAGCAAACAAAAGTAAAATGCTTGGTAAACTTGACCGGCCATTAACCGCGTAACCCGCTGTTTCCTAGTGATATTCGCCGATTTTCCGCTAAAATGCGGCACACGGAAAGAAAGCAACTGATAACCGTAACCAGGACGGACATCCGGCAATGCGCACCGGTCGGCGAGGCCTAAAACGCCAATTCGCTGGAATGGCACTTGATTTGAGATTACCTTTACGTATCAGTCAATCAAGGGCGATACTTGCCCGAAAGTGGAGGAGAACCATGATCCGTGAGTTTATCCTGGCTGCCGCGATGGCCGGCCTCGTCTCCGCACCGGCGCTTGCCGACCAGATCGAAGGCAGATGGCGGACCGGCGAAGGCGGCAATGTGTCGATTGCCGGCTGCGGCAGCTCATTCTGCATCAAGGTCACCAGCGGCGAATTCAACGGGCGCCAGATCGGCAAGCTGAAGAAGGATGGCGACAAGTATGTCGGCAAGATCACCGATCCGGCCAACGACCGCACCTACCGGGGCTCGGCCTGGTTCTCGGGCGCCAATACGCTCAACATGCGCGGTTCCGTGCTTGGGGGACTGGTCGGTCGCACCGACAAATGGACGCGGCGCTGAGCGCTGCCCGGTCATATCTCGGCGGAAGGGCGTCCGCGTTCCGCCGGTGTTGACGTTCGCAGAAAAAAAAACCGGCAAACCGCACTCGCAGAACGAGTGCCGGTTTGCCGGTAATGCGGCCATTGCCTACCACCAGAGGGGGAACAGTGACAGGCGGGCCGTTGTTCTTGCTTCAAGACCGCGCGAGGCCATGGGTAGGGAGGTCGGGGAGACGCCGGCCTCTACGCTGTCTTCTTAGCTGACAATATGTTTGCAAACGGCTGAAAAGATAATAGCTAAAAATATCATATAACCTATTCTGCGTTGGAATAACCGTTTGGACATTATTTCCGCCTTCAAGACATTCGTCCGCGTTGCAGAAACAGAAAGCTTCTCGGCGGCTGCGCGCGAGCTAAATGTCGGCCAGCCAGCGGTCTCCAAACAGATTTCTTCGCTGGAGGAACATCTGGGCGTCCGTTTATTCCGGCGCTCCACACGCTCGCTCACACTGACAGACGCGGGCCGCGACCTGCTGGTGCATGCGCGAGTCGCCATCGAGGCGGTCGAAGAGGCGACCGACCGGCTGATGGGCCGCGAAGGCAGAGTAGCGGGTTTGCTGCGGATGACAACCACGATCGCGTTTGGGCGCATGCACATCGTGCCGCGGCTGGGCCTGCTCAAGGCGCAGTATCCGGACCTTAAGATCGACCTCGTTCTGCAGGACCACGGCGTCAACCTCATCGAACAGGGCCTGGATCTGGCGATCCGCTTCGGCGAGCAGTACGAACCAAACCTGATTGCCCGGCGCATGGGCATGATCCGCACCATCGTCGTCGCCTCGAAGGCTTATCTGGATGCCAATGGCCGCCCCGAAAGCCCTTACGACCTCGACCGGCACGAGACCATTGCCTTCGGCGGACGCCCTGGCGGCGACGAGTGGCCGTTTGTCGATGGCGGAACGCCGCTCTCGGTCAAGATCAGCTGGCGGTTCCGGATCGGTAACTCAGACGCTATTCGCGAGGCGGCGCTGGCCGGTCTGGGGATCGCCATGGTGCCAAGCTGGGTGTTTCCCGATCTTTGGGAACTGGATGGAATGGAGACACTCTTCGATGGGTGGATGCCGCCGCCGGTTCCGGTCTACGCGGTCTATCCGTCGCGGCGGTTCGTGCCGGAGAAGGTCCGCGCGATGATCGAGTTTCTCGAACACGAGATCCGCCTCGACCCGTCGATGACAGGTGGCACGGCCGTTTTCTAGAAAGCTACACTCAGTCGGCGGACAACTCCGGTTCCGGACGCCCGCCGCCATTCTCACGCGGCCAGGCACCGCAGTAGTGTTCGATGATCGCCTGCGGCTCCATGCGATCATAGGGCATGGGAAAGGCGACAGCTCTTTGCACCGCACCGTCGGCGTCGACAATGAAAGTCGCCTCGAGCGGCAGCGACCAGTCGCCGGCCTCGTTCAATTTCGAGAAATCGAGCCCCCAGCGCAGATAGACATCGAACATCGCCGGAAGGATTTCGACCCGCACGCCAAGGCCTTCCAGAAACGACTGGTCGGGATCGGTCAGCAGCGGAAACCCGAGACCGTTTCTCGCGACCGCCGAACCCAGCGTGCAGCAATGTTGCGGCGTGACCCCGTACATGGCGATACCGTTGTCGGCCAGCGGGCGGCGGATCGCGTCGTAGGCGCGCATCGATGTCGTGGAAAAGGGGCACCAACTGCCGCGGAAACACAAGACGACGCAGCGCCGGCCCGCGGCAAGCCGGCCATGCGTCGTTGCCTGGCAGTTCGCGTCGAGAAGCGGCCTTTCGGGAACGGTCTTCGGGCAGGAGACAATCGTGCCGTCTTCCGTGGCGAAGCGGCGCTGGTTGGCGAACACGTCCTCGCACATCTGCTCGATTTCGGCGCCGGCGTTGCGCGTCATCGTTTCGCTGAGGAAGTGCAATCGCTTGTTCAGTGACATTGAGACCCGCCCCTTCGTCCGTCACTACAACCACGAAGACGGGCGCGCGGCCAATCCGGGCAATGATGCCTCGGGGCGATTGCCCGGCGCTGAAAACGCACACCGGCAACTAGCCGGAACGGCGATCCGCTTCGTCATGTCATCGGCCTTTCGGCGCTTCGCCCGGCTTGGATCGCCGGACCCTTGGGTTAGGCGTCTGGCAAAGCGCACGCCAACCGCAGGGAGACTGTACCATCCTTGCGGACGGGCGTGTCGGCGCGGCGCTTTACCTATACTAATATCACCCAATAATCGACGCAGGTGAACATCCCTGCTATTCATATAAGCCATTCTCACATGGAATTTTTTACCCCTAATTCCGTAGGATAAGCTGAACGCCGCATGAACGGGCGTCTCAGCACGGGTTCAGCCCCGGCATGGCATTTTGCGGTCATGACACGAAAGGGACACGTCATGACCGCCAACAGCAAACTGCTCACCAATCTCCGTATCGCCCTGCGCATGACGGTGATCGTCGCCGTACTGGTCGGGCCGCTGGCCGGTCTGGCTGCCGCACAGGATGATGGCGTCGGCAATCTTGGCGGCGCCGGCTTCGTTCTCTACGCTTCGATCATGCGCGCTCGATGAGGCGGGCAAAAAAACACCGTCGCCGGCGAGCGCAGCCGATTGCGTGTCATGTTCGACTGACTATATTGCGCCATGACTTTACAGACACTCGAAACGCTTCCCACCAATCCGGTTTCCAATGCCGGCTGCGACATGCCGCCGGCGTTCGCACCGCAATCTTTCACTAACGCCGCCGAGGCGGTCAGGGCCGTGAGCGCGCTCTACGACCGCAACACCGCTTGGCTGCGCGACCGTTTCGCCGCGCTCGGTCGTGGCGAGGCCGTCACCGGCCGCGCCCGCGCCTTTTATCCGCAGATCGAGGTGACCACTGACAGCTACGGCCAGGTCGATTCCCGGCTTGCCTACGGTCATGTCGTCGCGCCCGGCCACTATGTCGGCACGGTCACCCGCCCCGACCTGTTCGCCGACTATCTCGAAACCCAGATCGGGCTGATCCTGCGCAATCATGGCGTGCCGGTGACTGTCGCCGAATCCGGCACGCCGATCCCGCTGCATTTCGCCTTTCAGGAAGGCGCCTATGTCGAACAGGCGGCAGCCGAGAACCTCAACCGCCCGCTGCGCGACACATTCGACGTTCCCGACCTCAACACCACGAATGACGATATCGCCAATGGCGATTTCGAACCGGTCGACGGCCAGCCGCTGCCGCTCGCCGCATTCACCGCGCAGCGTGTCGACTATTCGTTGCACCGGCTCGCCCATTACACGGCGACCAGCCCGTCGCATTTCCAGAACTTCGTGCTGTTCACCAACTACCAGTTTTATATGGACGAGTTCTGCGCCTTCGCCCGCGAGGCGGTGGCCGAAGGCCGCGACGGCTACACCGGCTTCGTCGAGCCGGGCAATGTGATCACGCGGGCCGGCGAGACCGAACCCTCGTCGGGTGCCGCTCCGGCGCGGTTGCCGCAAATGCCGGCCTACCACCTGATGCGCGACGATCACACCGGCATCACCATGGTCAATATCGGCGTCGGGCCGTCCAACGCCAAGACGATCACCGACCACATCGCCGTACTGCGCCCGCATGCATGGCTGATGCTGGGCCACTGCGCCGGGCTGCGCAACAGTCAGGCGCTCGGCGACTACGTGCTCGCCCATGCCTATGTGCGCGAGGACAACGTCCTCAACGAGGACATCCCGCTGTCCGTGCCGGTGCCGCCGCTTGCCGAAGTCCAGGTGGCGCTGGAGGAAGCGGTGGCCGAGGTCACCGGCTATTCCGGATATGAACTGAAACGGATCATGCGCACCGGCACCGTCGCCACCATCGACAATCGCAACTGGGAACTGCGCGACCAGCGCGGCCCCGTGCGCCGGCTGTCGCAGTCGCGCGCCATCGCGCTCGACATGGAATCGGCGACGATCGCCGCCAACGGGTTCCGCTTCCGCGTACCCTACGGCACGCTTTTGTGCGTCTCCGACAAGCCGCTGCATGGCGAACTCAAGCTGCCGGGCATGGCCACCGACTTCTACAAGAGGCAGGTTTCCCAGCATCTGATCATCGGCATCAAGGCGATGGAGAAACTGGCGCAGATGCCGCCTGAACGGCTGCATTCGCGCAAATTGCGCAGCTTCAACGAAACGGCGTTTCAGTAGGCGTACCGCCTGCCCGCTCGCCGTTTCCATCTTCGTTGTCGGCTCGCGGCGGCTTGATGTCGGTGAACAGGTTGCGCATCGGCTGCTGGAACCATGCCGCCAGGGTTTGTTGCGCGTGCAGCGGAACCGCCATGTCGCCATTCATCCAGCCGTCGAGCTGTGTCGTTGTCACGCCCAGATGGCTGGCCAGCTGTCGACGCTGGTCCTCGCTGATCACGATCGCGGCCAGTTCATCATGCGCCCAACGGCGCGCATGCGGCGCCTCGGAACTGGCGAACCATGCCGAGCCGGCGCGCTTGATCGTGCCGAGCGCGTCCTCGGCCAACATTCCTGAAATAATGCCGAGAAACGACAGGAAGAACGGATTGAGCTGCGCCGTGCCGTCCGGTCCGGTCGGCAGCGACACCACCAATACGCCGGCCTTGACCAGCACATACACGCAAAACGCGACGATCGCGCCAAGCAGCGGGCGGAACAGGTAATAGCTGGCATTGCGAATACCGTCGGTGACGGCGTTGCCATGGCCGCGGAAACGGTCGAGGAAGATCTTGGTCAGGTGTACGGTGCCGCCCAGCGCGCCCATGAACAGCACCAGCAGTTGGGTCAGTAGTTCGGGCGGCATTTCGACGAAGCTGAATGCGATGCGCAGCCTGAAAACCGTTCGCAGCAACCAGTTTTCGAAACCGCGCAGGAATTCCCGCTTGCTGATGATGTCCTCGATCACCATCCGGTCGCCCTCGGCGAACCGCTCGAACACGGCCTCCCTCTTCTTTTTCAGACCGTCGAGCGCCTCTTCCTTGGCAGTCAATTCCTCCTGCTTGTCCGCCTCCTCCTGGCTGTCCAAACCGTCATCGCGCAGTTCGAACCTGAGATCGTCCAGTTCGAACTCCGCATCGCCGATCTGATAGTCAATCGCCGAGATCTGCGAACGCATCCGCGAGATGGTCGCCAGCGTCACACCTCTTTCGCCGAACTCCAGCGACTGGACCGCATACTGGATCTGATGCGATGTCAGCGTCACGAGGACCAGCGACACGAACACGAAGAAGTAGAAGCCGAGAAAGAACGCGGCGAGCACCGAGGAAGCCAAGCCATAGACCGCTTGCAGCGAACCCCTGCCGGATGAGCCACCGCCGTTGTCTGTCATCTCTCCGCCTCCCGCTACCGGTTTGCTTCCCCGTATCCGCCATTATGTTGCCAGAGCGTACGCCGCATCGCAGAAAACCAGTAAGGATAATCCCATAACATGCCGTGGGGGCGGGGAAAACCGCGCCGCCTGCCCCACCCTTGCCCGGGAGGCAATGCACCGGGAACGACAGACTGCGTATGTCCGCACTTGAATTGCATCATAAGCAAGAGGGAACAAATGGCACCGCCATACACTTTGACGCGCATCGACTGGGTCGGCGCCAATTGCCGTCTGCTGCAAGCGCGCTGCCTGGAGCGGGTGGCGCGCGGCGGCGCCGGTCCGGCGGATTGCGTCGTGCCGGTGCCCGCCGACATCGACGCGATGGTGGCCACGGCCTATCTCGACATGGCGCGGTAGTCCGCGCAAAGGCGGTTCATTCTTCCCCTGCGGCGCGTTAGCATGTGCCCGACCCGCCAAGCGCCGAAGGGGACCGAGCCATGTCCAACCAGATTGCCGTCGACGGATTTGAGATCGCGCAGGACTTCGCTTTTGGTCCGGACAAGACGCCGGTCTATGTCAGCGCCGAGGGCGAAAAACCGCTGATCGTCCTCCACGAACTGCCGGGCATGAGTCCGTCCTTCATCGATTACAGCCGCAGCATGTCAAGGCGCGGCTTTCGGGTGTACATGCCACTCCTGTTCAAGCAGCCGGGCACCGAAATGAGCGCATCACGCTCGGTGGTGTTCTGTATGAGTGGCGAGTTCAAACGGTTGTTCGATCGCGCACCCGACAAACAGGACCGGCCGTTCACGCAAGCCTTGCTGCAACTGATCGAGGATGTGGCGGCGCAACAACCCGACTGCGATATCGGCGTTATCGGCATGTGCCTGACCGGCGGTTTCGCGCTTGCCGGCATCGCCTCACCGAATGTCAGCGCGGCAGTCGCCTGCCAGCCGAGCTATCCCTTCTTTTCCGGCTACGAGACGCTCGGACTGAGCGACGAGTTGCGCGCCGCCATCCGCGCACGCGGCAACACCCTGCCGAAACCCTGCGCCAGGTTGTACCGCTACAGCCGCGACCGGATCAGCCGCGAGCCGCACGCCAGCGCCGCCGAAGAGTTGCTCGGGGACGCGATTGATCGTTTTCCCGACCTCGACGGGTCCGCGCACTCGACCCTGACCGGCAAGTCCATCAGCTTCGCCGTTTTTGACGACGTCGAGGAATTCCTCAACGCCCGGCTGTGACCGACCCGCCAGCAATGCGTCACGACGGGGCGCGAAAGTCGCAGTATGCGGTTAAGCTGCGGGCGACTATCGCGCCGAAGGAGGCAGCCGCATGTCCGACGCATTCCTCAGCCATTTGGCCGGTACACTCCGGCAGATCGAGGCCGACGGGCTTTACAAGCGCGAGCGCGAGATCGTCTCGCCGCAGGCCGGTCATATCCGCATCGCGCAAAACGGCGACGGCCGCGATGTCTTGAACCTGTGCGCCAACAATTATCTCGGGCTTGCCGACGATCCGCGGCTTGTGGCTGCCGCCAAACGCTCGCTCGATGAAGACGGCTACGGCATGGCCTCGGTGCGCTTCATCTGCGGCACTCGCGCCAATCACCGCGACCTGGAGCGGGCACTCGCCCGGTTTCTGGGCAAGGACGACGCGATCCTGTTTGCCGCCTGTTTCGACGCCAATGGCGGCTTGTTCGAGCCGCTGCTCGGACCGGAAGACGCCATCGTGTCCGACGCGCTCAATCACGCCTCGATCATCGACGGCGTCAGGCTCTGCAAGGCGAAGCGCTACCGTTTCGCCAATTCCAACATGGCCGATCTTGAAACCCAGCTGCGCGCCGCCCGCGCCGACGGCGCCCGCCACATCATGATCGCCACCGACGGCGTGTTCTCCATGGACGGCTATCTGGCGAAACTGCCCGAGATCACGGCGCTTGCCGGAATGTATGACGCGGTCGTCATGGTCGACGACTGCCACGCCACCGGCTTCATGGGGCCGCAGGGACGCGGCACGCCGCACCATTTCGGCGTCGCCGACAAGGTCGCGATCCTCACCGGCACGCTCGGCAAGGCGCTTGGCGGGGCGATTGGCGGCTATGTTGCCGGCCCGCAGCCGGTGATCGACATGCTGCGGCAGCGCGCCCGGCCCTATCTGTTCTCCAATGCGCTGCCGCCGATGGTCGTCGCCGCCGGGCTGGAAGTGCTGAAGATCGTCGAGGAAGGCGACGAGCTGCGCGCACGGCTGTTCGACAATGCCGCCTATTGGCGGGCCGGGCTGGAGGCCGCCGGCTTCACGCTGCTGCCGGGCGAGCACCCGATCGTTCCGGTGATGCTCGGCGAGGCGCAGTTGGCGCAGGATCTCGCCGCCGCGCTCGACCGACGCGGCGTCTATGTGTCCGGCTTCTTCTTTCCCGTCGTGCCGAAGGGCCAAGCGCGCATCCGCACCCAGATGAACGCCGCCCTGACGCGCCAGGACCTCGATTTCGGCATCGACGCGTTTCAGGATGCCGGCCGCGAACTGGGAGTCGTCTGAATGGGTTCGCCGCAAAAGATGAAGGCGCTCGTGAAGGCCGAGGCCGCACCGGGGCTGACAATGCGCGCCGTCGACGTGCCCGAAATCGGCCCCAACGACATCCTGATCAGGATCCGCAAGACCGGCATCTGCGGCACCGACCTGCATATCTGGAACTGGGACGAATGGGCGCAAAAGACCGTTCCCGTGCCGATGGTCGTCGGCCATGAATATGCCGGCGAGATCGTCGAGATCGGCAGCCATGTCGAGGATCTGAAACTCGGCCAGCGGGTGTCGGGCGAAGGCCATGTGGTCGGCCACCGCAGCCGCGCGGCGCGCGCCGGCAAGTTCCATCTCGACCCGGAGACCCGCGGCGTCGGCGTTAATATCCCCGGCGCGTTCGCCGAATATCTGAAACTGCCCGCTTTCAATGCCATTCCGCTGCCCGACGACATCGACGACGAACTCGGCGCGATCCTCGATCCGTTCGGCAATGCCGTGCACACCGCGCTGACCTACGATCTCGTCGGCGAGGATGTGCTGATCACCGGCGCCGGGCCGATCGGCATCATGGCGGCGATGGTGGCGCGCCATGCCGGGGCGCGCCATGTGGTTCTGACCGACATCAATGCCGACCGGCTGGCGCTGGCCGGCCGCGTCGCCGACATCACCCCGGTCAATGTGGCAGAGGAAGACTTGATGGATGTGCGCGCCCGCCTCGGCATGCGCGAAGGTTTCGATGTCGGCATGGAGATGAGCGGCGCGGCCCCCGCCCTGTCGCAGATGATCGAAAACATGCTGATGGGCGGGCGCATCGCGGTGCTCGGCATCCCTGCCAAGCCCATCGAGACCGATTGGGTGGCGGTTGTCTTCAAGGCGCTGACGATCAAGGGCATTTACGGGCGCGAGATGTTCGAGACCTGGTACAAGATGATCGCGATGATCCAGTCGGGGCTCGATCTGCGCGCCATCGTCACCGACCGCCTGCCTGTCGCCGAATTTGCGACCGGCTTTAAGCGCATGGGCGAAGGCGGCTGCGGCAAGGTCGTGCTCGACTGGAGCTAAATCCCCTGCCCCTTACCGCGCCGCTTGCCGCGCACCCGCGCGCAGCAGACCGTAGAGGCCGGCGATCACCACCGCCATGGCCGCGACCTGATAAGCGTAAACCGCCTCGCCGAGCAGCACGAATGCGAGGATCGCCGTGACGGCAGGCGCCGGCACCGTCACCGAACTGGCCACCGAGACATCGATGAAACGCACCGCGTTGAACCAGAGGATCAGTTCGACATAGTAGACCAGCCCCATCAGTGCGGCCGCTGCGGCGAATTCGGGGCGAACCAATCCCGCTGCAAGCCCGTCCAGCCCTTCCATGCCGATCAGCACCGGCAGCAGGAACAGTGCGGACACGACAAGCCGCGTCGTCACGACCGCGTTCGGGGTGATGTCGTCGGCAGCCAGCATCTCGCGCAGCGTGACATGAGCGACGCTCCACAGCGCCGGCACTGCCAATGCCAGCAGGAACCAGGCCGAGACGCCGCGCATCATGAAGGTGCCGCCGGTGGCAAGATAGTAGAGCGCGGCGACGATCAGCGCGGTAAAGGCGATTTCGGCCAGGCTGCGCCGCTTGCCGTGCAACACCGATTCCAGCGCCATGGCCATCAGCGGATAGGCTTGCAGGGCGATGGCCGCGTTGACCGAACCGGCGGTCTGGAAGGCAACAACATAGAGCAGTGTAGAGACCGCGAACAGAAACCCGGTGCCCAGCAACACGGCGATGACGCGCGCATTCGACCGGCTTTTGGCGCGGCGCGGCTGGCGTCCGCCGCCGGAGCGCTCGCGCAGGTAAAGCGGCAACGAGAACAGCAATTGCCAGACCGTCAGGCCGAAGGCGAAGCCGAGTGCGCTGTATTCGGCGGGCCGGCCATTGCTGATCACCGGCATCACGCCGAGCAGCAGCAGACACAGAAAGGCAAGCAATATCCCGGTCGCCCGCCGGGAAGCAAAACCGTCCGACATCGCACCCTCCGTGCGTCGATTGTCTTTGCGCACTCCCCCGGGCCGCAATAGGCCATGCGCCGTTGCGTCACAACGCCGACATTGTCTCCGTGACAAACCGGCTTCCGGCTAACCACTTGGCAATCCACCTTCCGAAGCGGTAACTTGCCCGGGTCTCGGGAAACATGGCGGTATGACCCGCTGTCCCGGTCTCAGGGGTCCGCGGACCCGGCCATCGCGGATACCGCCTGTTTCGATGCAATGATGAAGTACGTTTTCGAAGACATAACTGTCGATCCCTCAACGCGTGAGGTGTTTGCGTCCGGCAATCCCGTGGACTTCGAGCCCAAGGTACTCGATCTGCTCATCTTTCTGATCGAGCAGCGCCACCGGGTCGTCTCCAAGGAAGACCTGGTCGAGGCGATCTGGAACGGCAGGGCGATCTCCGATGCGGCCATCTCCAGCGCCGTCAGTGCGGCGCGCAAGGCGATCGGCGACGACGGGCGCCGGCAGGAATATCTCAAGACGATGCATGGGCGCGGCCTGCGCTTCGTCGCCTCCGTCGTGGAACTGCGCCAGGACGGCGAAGCCGGGGCTAATCCGCCTGACGCATCGCGCCGCCACGAACAGGAGATCCACTATTGCCACAGCGCCGACGGCACCCGCCTTGCCTATGCGCTGGCCGGGTCCGGTCCGCCGCTGGTCAAGGCGGCGAACTGGCTGCATCACCTCGAATTCGACTGGCAAAGCCCGGTGTGGCGGCACTATTTCGAGGAACTGACCAGTCGCCACCGGTTGCTCAGATATGACGGCCGGGGCATGGGCCTGTCTTCATGGAACGTGACGGATTTCAGCCTCGAGCGGCAGGTCGAGGACCTGTCCGCCGTCATCGACGCTGCGGGATTCGATCGTTTTCCCATCATTGCCCTGTCGCAGGGATGCGCCAAGGCGGTCGTCTATGCGACGCGCAATCCGGAGCGGGTCTCAAAGCTGGTGCTGATCGGCGGCTATTCCCAGGGCTGGAAACGGCGCGGCGGCAACGATGGGGCCGTCATGCGCAAAGCCGCAATCGAAATGATCCGCGCCGGATGGGGCAGCGACAATCCGGCGGTCCGGCAGATGTTCACGACGCTCTACATGCCCGACGCGCCGCCCGAGAGCCAACGCTGGTTCTCCGACCTGCAGCGCAAGACCACGAGCCCGGAAAACGCGGCCGCGACGCTCGATCATCATGGCGACGTCGATGTCGGCGACCAACTCGCCCTGGTGAAAGCGCCGACGCTTGTCATCCACTCCCGCAACGACGGCGGCGTGCCATTTGAACAGGGCCAGGATCTCGCGGCCGGAATTCCCGGCGCGCGCTTTGCGGTGCTCGACTCGGCCAATCACGTTCTGCCGACGACCGACCCGGCCTGGGATCGCTGCGCGCAACTGATCCAGGACTTTCTCACCGAGTGAAACTCGCAGGAAACCTTACTGGCGCAGCAGCCAGGCGATGCGCTCGAAGGACAGCGCGTAGTGCAGCGCCACCAGCGCCGCCATGATCGCGCCGGCCAGTGTCTGGCCGCCGGCATGCCAGGCCCAGGCGCCGCCGAGCAGGATCGCCAGTTCGAGCACCAGACGAAGCGCGCCCGGCACCGGCACCGGCGCATTTCCGGAGCGGCTCGGATCGCCTGGCACCGCAAACACCGCCCACAGCGCCATCGCCGCGATGACGGCGGCGACCGCGAAGACGAAACGCCACGGCCCGCTGCCCGCCTGCCAGGCGAGAAGGGCAAAACCGCCCAGCGCAGCAAGCTCCAGCAGGAACCGCAATCCCAGATTGGCCGCGTTCATCTCTCCCCCTTCGCCGCCTCGTCGGTCAGGCGCGCCAGTGCCTCATCCATCGCCACCGCCCATTTGGGATTGAACTTGCGGAACGGCCCCAGCGTGTCGCCCGCCGGCGGGTCGAGCCGCGCCAATTGTCCGCACACTCTCAGCGCCGCTGCGTGATCGCCGGCGGCGTCGTGACAAAGCGCAAGGCTTCGCAGCGCCGGCACCCATTCCGGCCGAACCTCGGCGGCGTTGGCGGCCGCGACAGCGCCGCGTTCGGGTGCGCCCGACAGGTAGCAGGAGATCGCCAGCAGGTTGTTCCAGACGAAGTTCTGCGGATCGTTGGCGTTCAACTCCAGCCCGCGCGCGAACTGATCCACCGCGCCGGCGGCGTCGCCCGCCGAAAACAGCGCGTGGCCGTGCATGAGATAGCCGAGTGCGAAACCCGGATTGATCTGTATCGCCCGGCGCGCTGCCGACGCGGCTTCGGCCGGCAGGTCGGCATAAAGCCGGGAGATCGCCAGCGCGTAGTGTGAATAGGGATTGAGGCCGTCAAGTTCGACCGCCTTGAGTGCCGCATCGATACCCTCGGCGATCTCGGCCTCAGGATTCTTGGCCCATCCCAGGGCGACAACTCCGGCGGCGACCCGTCCGAGCCAGAAGTTCGCCTCGATCAGTTCGGGATCCGCCTTCAGGGCACGGCGAAACAGTTCGCGCGCCTTCAGATGGGTCGTGCGCGTCACCTTGTGGAAGTACCACGTGCCCTGGCGAACCGTGTCGAGCGCGGAAACCGCCCCCTTGCGCCGCACCGCCCTGGCGGCCTCGGCGGTCAGCAGCGTCGGCTCTATCGCCGCGACGACGCGCAGCGCGATCTCGTCCTGGATCGCGAATGTATCGGTCGCCCGCATGTCGTAGCTGTGCGCCCAGATGTCGTGGCCGACGGCGGCATCGACGAGTTGGACGGAAACGCGGACGACGTCGCCGGCCCGGCGGACGCTGCCCTCCAGCACGTAGCGGACGCCCAGTTCGCTGGCGACGAGGCGCGGATCGGCGGAGCGGCCCTTGTAGACGAACCCCGCATTGCGCGACGCCACATGCAGCCAGCCGCAGCGCGTCAGCGCGGTTATGATGTCCTCGGCGATCCCGTCGGCGAGATATTCCTGGTCGATGTCGCCGCTCAGATTGGCGAATGGCAGCACCGCGATGGAAGGGCCGTCGCGTGGATCCTCCGGTACATCGCCAGAAAGGGTCACGTCGGCCTGCCGCTGCTCGCTGCCCGGCAGACGCGCAAAACGATAGCCGAGCCGCGGTACGGTCACGATCCAGTCGATCCCATCGGACGGAGCGCCGAGGAGTTTGCGCAGCGCGGCGATCTGTACGGAAAGGTTGCTCTCCTCGACCGTCATGCCCGGCCACACCGCATCCAGCAGGTCTTGTTTGCTGACCGGTTTGCCATCCGCCTCCAGCAATGTCCGCAGAAGCGCGGCCGCCTTGTGGCCGATCGCCACTGGCTCGCCGTTCTTGCTCAGCGCCGGTTCTTCACAATCGAATTGATAGTCGCCGAAGCTGAAAACGCTCATGATATCGCACTAGCAGATTTCGGGGTTTTTCGGAACTTTTCGGCATCGGGTTTGAGACCCGAAACCGGCCCTTGGCTCATCCTGACGGCAAGAAAGCCCCTGAGGAGCCCGACCATGACCGAACCAAACCCGCAATCCACCGGTCTTCCGCCAATCAAACGCCGCAGCGACGGATCGATCGACACCGACAGCTACAGGCGCAAGGCAGAAGCCCTGCATGGCGAGACAGTTGGCCACGCCGGACGAACCATACTCGCCGTGTTGCGGGCGCTATTGGCCGGCGTGCGCGTAAACCCGGCGAAAAATCAGTCCGTCGGGGCGAACGCGATGCGTCGCGTCAGCGGGATTTGAGAGCGTCCATGCGCTCGCGGATCGTTTCCACGATCACCTTGGCCATGAGCCGCAGTTCGACCCATTTCGGCGATGAATAGGACCGCCATGGATCGCTGTCGACATCGCTGCCGTCCTGCGCCCGCTTGACGAAGTCGGCGATGTAGCGGTGCAGATCCGGATCGACCGATTTGACGATATCTTCGTTCCACTCGGCAACGAGGTTGTCATCGATCCAGCCAATCATGTCGTCCGGAGAGGTATCGTACCCGTCCGACGACAGTCTGAACCAGGATTCCATCTGCATGTCTTCGTCTGCGAATTCGGAGAACACGAAAACGATGTTGTCGAGGTTGTACTGCATCGAACGATCTCCAAATTCGCCGTGATGGCCACAATCCGCAATTGTCGCTGCCCGCTTACGGCAATATGACACCGGTCGCAGTGTGTGTCAGCGTGGTTGCCACCGTTTGCGCTTCTTTACTGATGGAGTAATGCAGGGAAACGCCGCGCATCGCCTGGCTGTTTCACTGGCAATTCCAGATGGTTACGCCGATCCGGCCGGGTCCGTCGCGTGATGTTTATCCACCGCGCACGTACCTCCCCTATCATCACTCCCGCCTGCTCACGGAAGTCTGTCGTGCACACCGGCTGATGGGGAGTGGGACGGTGCCTGGCTGGTGGCGCAGAGGTGCGTCACTGGGTGATGAACCCCCAAGTCAGGGCGGCATGAAGCGGCGCGCGCAGTCTTGTTTTCCCGGACTTTCGTTCCGGGCCGCCGACCGAAGCTGCAAGACCACCGAGCGGGCGGTCCGAGGATCGCTATTACTTGTTAGACGTTGCGATGCTTTGACCGCCCGTCTTCCATTCGCGATGCCCCGGCTGGCGCAGCCAGACCGGGAAAGCTTGTCGCGAACAGGAAAAAGTCTTTGAATGATCCGGCCCGGATACGAGGCGCGGCAATGATGAGGCATGTCGAAACAACCGCATCTTGACGCGCCGGGCGGCGCTTGGCATCAGGCGCGCCTGTCAAACTTGGAAACGCTTGGAAGTCACCGGGCGATGCTGAACACACCCTACTACCTGATCGACAAGGCGCGGCTCCTGCCGAACATGGAGAAGATCGCCTGGCTGCGCGAAGCATCCGGCGCCAAATCGCTGCTGGCGCTGAAATGCTTTGCGTCCTGGTCGGTGTTCGACTTCATGGCCGGCTACATGGACGGCACCACCTCCTCGTCGCTCTACGAGGTCAAGCTTGGCCGCGAGAAATTCGGCGGCGAGACGCATGCCTATTCGGTCGCCTTCGCCGATCACGAGATTGCCGAGGTCGTCGCCAACGCAGACAAGATTATCTTCAACACGATTGGCCAGTTGCGCCGCTTCGAGGCCGAGAGCGCCGCACTGCCGCGCGGCCTGCGGGTCAATCCCGGCGTTTCCACCTCGGAGTTCGATCTCGCCGACCCGGCGCGGCCCTTCTCGCGGCTCGGCGAGCATGATCCAGCCGAGATCGAAAAGGTCGCCGACCGGATTTCCGGCTTCATGTTCCACTGCAATTGCGAGAACGAGGATTTCGACCGTTTCGACGCCATGCTGACCGGCATCGAGCAGCGGTTCGGCGACCTGATCGGCCGGATGGACTGGATCAGCCTGGGCGGCGGCATTCACTTTACCGGCGCGGACTACCCGCTCGACCGTTTCGCCGAACGGCTGAAGCGCTTTGCCGGCGTCCATGGCGTGCAGGTGTACCTGGAACCCGGCGAGGCTGCCGTCTCCGGCGCGGCAACACTGGAGGTCACCGTGCTCGACACCATGCACCACGGCAAGGATCTCGCCATCGTCGATGCGTCCATCGAGGCGCACATGCTCGATCTTCTGGTCTACCGTGCATCGGCCGAGATCCTGCCCGACGAGGGGCCGCATGAATGGATGGTGTGCGGGAAGTCCTGCCTTGCCGGCGATATCTTCGGCGAGTTCCGCTTTCCGGCGCCTCTGAATCCCGGCGACCGGCTGAGCATTGAGGACGCCGCTGGATACACAATGGTCAAGAAGAACTGGTTCAACGGCGTCAAGATGCCGGCCATCGCTGTGCGTGAACTGAACGGCACGGTGCGGCTGGCGCGCGATTTCGGCTATGATGATTTCGTCGCCGCGCTGTCCTGAACCGGCATGAACCGCGACAAAGGAGCACCGGCAGGCCCATGAAACGCAATGTCCTGATCATTGGCGCCGGCGGCGTCGCGCAGGTGGTGGCGCACAAATGCGCCCAGAACAACGACCGTCTCGGCGACATCCACATCGCCAGTCGGACACTCGCCAAATGCGAGGCGATCATTGCCAGCGTCCATGACAAGCAGGCGATGAAAAGCGATGGCGCGCTTGCCGCTCATGCCATCGATGCGCGCGACACCGGCGCTGTCGCCGCGCTGATCCGCGCCACGCGGTGCCAGATCGTCATCAATGTCGGCCCGCCCTTCGTCAACATGGCCGTGCTCGATGCCTGTATCGAGACGGGCGCGGCCTATCTCGACACCGCCCTGCACGAGGAGGAGGACGAGATCTGGGAGACGCCGCCCTGGTATGCGGCCTATGAGTGGAAGAAGCGCGCGCGCTGCGCCGAGGCCAGCGTCACCGCTATCCTCGGCATCGGTTTCGATCCGGGCGTCGTCAACGCCTATGCGAAGCTCGCCATCGACGGCCATATGGACACGGTGACATCGATCGACATCGTCGACATCAATGCCGGCTCGCATGGCCGCTGGTTCGCCACCAATTTCGATCCGGAGATCAATTTCCGCGAGTTCACCGGCACGGTTTATTCATGGCAGGGCGGCGAATGGCAGGCCAACACGATGTTCGAGGTCGGCAAGGAATGGGACCTGCCCGTCGTCGGCAAGCAGAAGGCCTATCTGACCGGCCATGACGAGGTGCACTCGCTGGCAATCAACTACCCGGAGGCCGATATACGCTTCTGGATGGGTTTCGGCGACCACTACATCAATGTCTTCACGGTCCTGAAGAATCTCGGCCTGCTGTCGGAACAGCCGGTAACCACCGCGGAGGGGCTGGAAGTCGTGCCGCTCAAGGTGGTCAAGGCGGTGCTGCCGGATCCGGCGTCGCTGGCGCCCGACTACACCGGCAAGACCTGCATCGGCGACCTGGTCAAGGGCAAGCGCGGCGGCGAAGACATCGCGGTGTTCGTCTACAATGTCGCCGACCATGCAGAGGCTTATGAAGAAGTCGGCAGCCAGGGCATTTCCTACACCGCTGGCGTGCCGCCGGTGGCCGCCGCGATGCTGATCGCCGACGGCACCTGGGACACCGGCACGATGGTCAATGTCGAGGAACTCGATCCGAAGCCGCTTCTGGCGCTGCTCGACCGCATGGGCCTGCCAACGCGTGTCAAGGACGCCGCCGGCGACCGGCCCTGGGACGTAGCGATCTAGAGACGCGCAAGGATCTAAAGGCGCGCGCCTGCCCGCCAGCGTTCCGGGCGCACGAAACGGCCCTGCCAGAGCCCGCGCGCGCGGGCTTCGGCCTCCATCTCGTCGAAGATATAGTCCTGGCCGCTGGCGCGATCGGGAAGCGCCCAGCCGGCGCTGATCAATTCGGATCCGATGTCGTAGCCGAGCATGTCCTGGCAGCGCACCGTCTTGATCGCTTCGGGCGCGATGCCGACGATGTCGCAGGACAGGATGCCCTCCGTCATCGCAGCCAGCGCCTCGCGCGAAGCTTCGCCGCAGGCGTAGCGCTCGCCTTCGGGATCGAGGCAATCTTGCGCCAGTTCCGGCGCGTCGACCGCATACAGCCGGTAGCGCCGGCCGTGGTCGTCTTCGATGGTCCGCCCGTCGACTGCGGCCGGATGGGCGAGCACCACATAGCTCGGCTCGGCGGTGGCCGGTTGCGCGGCCAGCACCGCGCCGATGGCGGCGGAAAGGAGAATTCCGGATTTCGTCATGGCAGCGCCAGATACCTCCGCGGCTTGTTCCCGAAACCGGTTCGGTCCCCGCTCCGCCGGCGCGCCCGTCTGCGTCTCACGGCGCTCTATCGCGCCGGAAGCGGCGCTGCGGGTGAACGGAAGCCCGGGGCCGATGGCCCGGTCCGGGTGTTTCTCGTCGCCGAAGCGTAGCGAAATCGCCTGTTTTCCACAACATGATAAAAGCAGCCGGCTAATTGAATGTTACGCAAACGTCATGTTTTCCACAGCCGCAAGAATGCCTTCCACACAAACCGGCTTGCGTCGACCATGCAGATTTTTCATGTTGTTTTTCAATATGATAGTCTGCCACAGGCCCAACGATCCAAACCCCGGCACAGCGCCATGCTGGGTAGCCGGAAAGGCGCCGATCAACTTTTCGCGCGCACCGAATTTCCCTTATCTGCGCGGGAGCAAAACAACATCACAGTTTTATGACAGTCGCGAATCATCCACTCCGGCCGGGCACGGCGTTGCCGGCAATGCAGGCAAATCGAGCGCTTGCGGGACGAACTACGGGTTTGCCCCGTTCGCTCCCATACTGGTGAGGAACCAGGTCGTCGCGTTTTCGATCACCGCATCGAGCGCGCCCGGCTCTTCGAAGAGATGGGTTGCGCCGGGAATAACCTTGACGGCCTTGCGGCAGCGCAGCCGCTCGGTCGCCGACTGGCTGAGCGCAACGACAGCCTCGTCCAATTCGCCCACGACCAGGAGTGTCGGCGCGCGGACCCGCGCCAACAAATCGAAAACCAGATCAGGACGGCCACCGCGCGCTACCACCGCGGCAATGTCACCGCCGAGAAAGGCCGCCGATGCGAGAGCAGCGGCGGCGCCCGTGCCGGCCCCGAACAGTCCGACCGGCAGGACTTTCGTTTCCTCGCGGTCGCGCACATCGAGAATGGCTGCCATCAGCCGGCCACTGAGCAGCGCCACGTCGAAAACCTTCGTGCGGTCGGTTTTCTCGCTATCGAGCAACAAGTCGAACAGGAAAGTCGCAAAGCCGTTGGCCTGCAGTGCCTCGGCTACATAGCCATTGCGCGGGCTGCTGCCGCTACTGCCGCTCCCATGCGCTAAAACGACAAGGCCCCACGCGCTGTCGGGAACGGTGAGGACGCCGTCAAGACCGAAGCCCTCGTCCCCAACGGGAATACGAACGTCGACTGTGCGGGTCATAGCCGATGATTACCCAGGAAGGATCGTGATGAAATGATCAAAATCAAAGTCTTCACACATTCCGGGCACTAAAATGGCAGCCGGGCAGTGAGCAGAATATCGCCCGCAACATGAACGGCACTTGTCAGGAGAATACATGGCTGCAAAATCGCCGCGTGCATTTCCGCGTCTTTCCGACATCGACTTGACCAAGCGCATCAAGGCGACCGAATACGAAGCCAAGCTGGAAAAACTGCAGCAAAAACTGACACGTATTCAGCAGGCCTATCTGTTCGCAGGCCGGTCCGCAGTGCTTGTGTTCGAGGGGTGGGACGCCGCCGGCAAAGGCGGCACGATCAGGCGCATCTCGGCGGCGCTCGATCCGCGCAGCTTCAAGGTGTGGCCGATCGGGGCGCCGCGGCGCTACTATCTGGACAGGCAGTATTTTCTGCGCTTCATGGAGCGGCTTCCACCGCGCGGCGCGATCACCACATTCGACCGGTCCTGGTATGGCAGGGTCCTGGTGGAGCGGATCGAGGAACTGACACCTGAGAAGCGCTGGCGTGCGGGCTATCGCGAGATCAACGACTTCGAGCGCATGATCGTCGATGACGGCACGCGTATCGTGAAGCTGTTCTTCCACATCTCGCCCGACGAGCAGTTGCGCCGTTTCGAATCCCGCCTCAACGACCCGCTCAAGCGCTGGAAACTGTCCTATGAGGATTTCCGCAACCGCAATCGCTGGGACGACTATGCCAAGGCGATCGATGAGATGTTCGAGAAGACCTCCACTAAGGACGCGCCGTGGACCGTCATTCCGGCCAATGACAAGAAATTCGCGCGCATCGCGGCGATGACGGCGATCACCAAGTGCCTGAGCAAGGGGGTCGACCTCTCGCCGCCGGCGCTCGACACCACGGTTATCGACGCGGCAAGCGAGCATTTCGACATGACGCCGTCGCTGGTGGAAAGTCTTGCCGGTCGTACGGATTAGCCGGGAAGCGGACAGGCGGCGGCGTGGGCCCTGAAAACGCAAAAAAGGGGCGGATTGCTCCGCCCCTTCCCTGTCGGTGACAGTGGCTTCGCAAGACGGCCTAACCGGTCAGACCGAATGCGCTCGACACCGCTTTGACCAGCTTGCGTGCTGGTGAGGCGGCGGGCGCGTCGGTCTGCGGAGCCGCAACGCGGAGCGGCGTTGCAGAATTCGATTCCTGCAACCGGAACTCGCCGACCAGCGAGCCCAGAGCGCCGACGTCCTCGGCCAGCCGATGGCTGACGGCGGTCGTCTCCTCGACCATCGCCGCGTTCTTCTGCGTGACCTGATCGATCTGGCCGATCGCCTGGTTGACTTCCTCGATGCCGGTCAGCTGTTCCCTGGAGGCCGTCGCGATGGCATTCAGTTTATCGTTGATATCGGTGACCGACACCGCGATTTTCTCAAGTGCACCACGCGTCTTGCCGACGAGCTCGACACCGTTGGCGACTTCGGCGCCCGATTTACCAATCAGTTCCTTGATCTCCTTGGCGGCGATCGCCGTGCGCTGTGCAAGTTCGCGCACTTCCTGCGCCACAACGGCAAAGCCCTTGCCGGCCTCGCCAGCCCGCGCTGCCTCGACGCCCGCATTGAGCGCCAGGAGGTTCGTCTGGAAGGCGATATCGTCGATGACATCGATGATCTTGACAATTTCACCGCTGGCACTCTCGATGTCCTGCATTGCCTTGCCGGCCTCGGCTACGATGACCGCCGAGCGGTCGGTGTCCGACTTGGCGACACCGGCCAGTTCCGCCGCCTCGGCGGCGCGGCCCGAGGTCTCCTTGACCGTCGCGGTGATCTCCTCGACCGCGGCCGAGGTCTCCTCCACCGAGGCCGCCTGCTGTTCGGTGCGCGCCGACAAATTGTCGGCAGCGCCGCGGATTTCACGCGAATTTGCGTCGATCGAGGCCGAGTTGTCGCGCAGCCGCAACAGCGTATCGTTCAGTTTGACGACCGACGCGTTGAAGTTCAACCGGATGCTGTCGAGGCTCTCCATGAAGGGTTGCTCGAGCCGGATGGAGAGATCTCCCTCCGACAGCCTTGTCAGGCCGTCCGCCAGCGCCGTAACAGCGTCCTGCATGCACTGCTGTTCCTCGGCACGGGCGGCATCGCGTTCGCGGCGCTCATTCTCCGACATCGTCCGGTTGGCCTGCGCTTCAGCTTCAAGGCGCTGCTTGTCGACTGCGGCATCGCGGAAAACGACGACCGAGCGCACCATGTCACCGATCTCGTCATTGCGTTCGGCGCCGGCCAACGCAATCTCCGTGTTGCCGTCGGCAAGCGTCTTCATATCGCCGACAAGGGCGGCGATCGGCCGCGTCAGGCTACGCGAGAACCAGACGCTGGCAGCGATGGCGGCGGCCAGCAGCGCGAGCGCGATGGCGAACACGGTGTTGCGCATCGCCGTCACGCCGGCCAGCACTTCGCGTTCATCCATAATCGCTGCGACAATCCAGTTGGCGCCCTGGAATCCGACCCGGGCAAGTGCGACATTCGCCTTCATGTCCCGATACCGCGTCGTTTCGGCGGTGATCACGTTCTGATTGTCGAGCGCGCGGATCTCCGGAATATCCAAATCCGTCTTCAAGACATCGTTTTCAGGGGTGCGAACCGCATCGGCGATGAACAGTCCGTCGCTTCTGAGAAGCAGGGTCTCACCGGTTTCGCCCAGTCCGATGACGCTCGACATCAGAACCTTGATCTCGTCGACCGGCATCTGGAATGCGAGGACGCCGATTTTCTCATCGCCATCGAAAACAGGCGTGGCGACAAACGAGGCCGGCGCGTCGTTGGAAGGCGCATAAGCAGCAAAGTCATCGAAGGAGATATCCTCGCTGCTGTTCAGTTCGAGCGCGGCACGATAGACGCGACCAAGGCCGGTGTCTCTCCACTCGCCGCTCACAAGATTGGTCGCGAAGTCCAACTCCTTGAACACGGTGTAGATGAGATCGCCTTCGGTGTTGAACAGGAAGATGTCGTAGAAACCGTGCGTCTCCAGGAGTTTGCGCATCCTCGGATGATATTGCGCATGCGCAGTGTCGTAGGTGTCGCCATTGTCGGCCGCATCGAGCACATGTTTCTCGCCGGTCGGATGCGGGTTTTCGGTGATGTAGCGTCGCTGTAGTTCCTGCTGACGGTCGGCGTTCAAGACGTTCCATGCCCAATTGAACGATTTGACCGCAGCGATCACCTCTTTGCTCGTCGCGTTTACATAGAGGTCCAGTTCGACCTCCTGCAGGTAGCGCTGCAGTTCGTCGCGGCGGGCATCGGCAATGGCTGTCAAGCTTTCGGTGGATTGACGCTCGATGGTTCGAGAAGAAATCACCACGCCTGCAGTACTCGCGATGCCGATGGAAACGACAGTCAAGATCGCCGCCGCGAGCGGCAGCTTGCGTGAGATAAGCATGAAATGAAAACCTTGGATTGATGCGAGAGACATCCCGGCTACGATCCGGGGCGGGCGCAACACGTCATGTGAGCCGGCGATTCAAGGAAACCAACCCAAGTTTTCGCCTATGAAACTTATCGTCCGACTGTGGAATACAGGGAATTAATACCCGCCTGCAATTTTCAGCGGGTTACCCGTTTACTTTTCGATAATCGAAACACAAAGCAACGTTGGTACAGTTTGTTCACGCGCACCAGCCGCTGCAGTGCGCGCATCAATCCGTCCGTTGTGCGCCGAATACCGGCACAATCACATATTTGGATAGACCGGCCCCTCACCGCCCTGCGGTACGGTCCAGTTGATGTTCTGGTTCGGGTCCTTGATGTCGCAGGTCTTGCAGTGGACGCAATTCTGGGCGTTGATCTGAAAGCGAACCGTATCGCCTGCCTTGCGCGTTGCGTCGGCGGGAACCGAATTTCCATCGGCGTCGAGCCATTCGTAAACGCCTGCGGGACAGTAGCGTGCCGAAAGTCCGGCGAAGTCGGCATACTCCGACGTCTTCTGCAGGTCGTCGTCGCGTACCTTGAGATGGACCGGCTGGTCTTCCTCGTGATTGGTGTTGGACAAGAACACCGAGGACAGACGATCAAAGGTCAGAACGCCGTCCGGCTTCGGATAGGCGATCATCTTGGCGGCCGATGCCTTGGCGGTCGCAAGGTGGTCCGGCTTGCCGTGTTTCAGCGTGCCGAGCGGCGACCAGCCGCCCGTGATCTGGTTGATCCACATGTCGATGCCGCCAATGCCGACGCCCAGCGCGGTCCCGAAACGCGACCAGAGCGGCTTGACGTTGCGCACCAGCTTCAGATCCTTGCCGATTTCGCTGCCGCGCCAGGCGGCCTCGTAGCTGTCGAGCGCCAGATCGTTGGCTTGTCCCGCCGCAATCGCCTCGGCAGCCTTGTCAGCGGCCAGCATCCCGGACAGCACGGCATTGTGCGAACCCTTGATGCGCGGCACGTTGACGAAGCCCGCAGAGCAGCCGAGCAGCGCACCGCCCGGGAACGAAACCTTGGGAACCGATTGCCAACCGCCTTCGGTGATCGCGCGCGCGCCGTAGGCGATGCGTTTGGCGCCCTCGAATGTCTCGCAGATCGACGGGTGGGTCTTGAAACGCTGAAACTCCTCGAACGGGAAGAGATAAGGGTTCTTGTAGTTCAGATGCAGAACGAAACCGACCGCAACGAGGTTGTCCTCCAGATGGTAGAGAAACGAGCCGCCGCCGGTGCGCATGTCAAGCGGCCAGCCGAAGGAGTGTTGGACCAGGCCCGGCTTGTGTTGTTCGGGCTTGACCTCCCACAGTTCCTTCATGCCGATGCCAAACTTGGGAACGTCGCGATTGGCGTCGAGACCGAACTGGGCGATGAGCTGCTTGGCAAGCGAGCCGCGGACCCCCTCGCCTATCAGCGTGTATTTTCCGTGCAGTTCCATGCCGCGTGCGAACATCAGTCCGGGCGTCCCATCACGCTGGACGCCCATGTCGCCGGTCGCCACGCCCTTGACCGAGCCGTCGTCATTGTAAATGACCTCGGAAGCCGCAAAGCCCGGATAGATCTCGACGCCAAGCGCCTCGGCGCGACCGGCCAGCCAACGGCATACATTGCCCAGCGAAACGATGTAGTTGCCGTGATTGTTCATCAGCGATGGCATGGCGAAGTTTGGCAGGCGGATCGATCCGGCGGGTCCGAGGAAGAGGAAATGGTCGTCGGTCACCTGTGTCTTGAAGGGATGGTCGGGATCGTCGCGCCAGTCCGGGATGAGCTTGTCGATACCGACCGGATCGACCACCGCGCCCGACAGGATATGCGCGCCCACCTCAGCGCCTTTTTCCAGGACCACGACCGTCATGTCCGGATCGATCTGCTTCAGCCGGATGGCAGCCGCAAGCCCAGCGGGGCCGGCACCGACGATCACGACATCGAACTCCATGCTTTCGCGCGGTTCGTCCATGGGACCGGTCTCGGTGTTGGCGTCGCTCATAGTAAACCTCCGTTGCGGTATGGTTGCGTCTGCGTAACCGCAATGTCCGTGCCTTTGAAATTCGCGCCGACTTTTAGCAACGAAGCCCGCACGCGCAAGGACTGTTTGCGTCGGTACGCGGCGCAAAAACCCATGCTGACTACGCGATAGCCGGTAAATCAACGGGGTTTCTTGCCGCAGTCCGGGTTTGCCGCGAATGCCGAGTAGCGCTCCCGCCGCGCGAGATGGAGCGACGCAGATGCTTGATGCAAGCCGCGCCATCTGCAAAACAAAGACCATGGCAACCGCTTCCCCACCGACACGGGCCGAGCTGGAAAGTCTGCTACGCTTTTATGCCGAAAGCGGGCTCGACTTTCCAATCAGCGACGAACCGTTCGATCACCTCGAGCCGAACGCTGCGGCTCAGGCAGGCCCGGCCGCGTCGGGGCGCGGCGAGGCTCCGGTGCAGCAAGCGGCAGCGCCGGGCCAATCGCCGGTGATGCCCGATGCCGATGCAGTGGCGCTCGCCCGCAAAGCCTCCGAAGGCGCATCCAGCCTCGACGAATTGCGCGCCGCCGTCGAGGCGTTCACCGCTTGCAACTTGAAGCTCACTGCGCGCAACACCGTGTTCGAAGGCGGAACGCGCGGCGCGGCTATCATGGTCATTTCCGACGCACCGGGACGCGACGACGACGCAAGCGGCGATGCCCTGACAGGGCCTGAAGGCCGCCTGTTCGACCGGATGCTCGCCGCGATCGGTCTATCGCGCGACGACTGTTACATCGGCTTCGCCGTGCCTTGGCGAATTCCGGGCGACGGACCGGCAACCCCGCTGAACGCGGCGATCTGCAAGCCGTTTGCCGAGCGGCAGATCGAACTGGCCGCACCGTCGCTCGTTGTGCTGCTTGGGAACGGCGCGGCACGCATGTTTCTCGGCGATACGGGCAATATCCTGCAGCTTCGCGGATCATGGCAGGAGCTGAAAACAACCGGCGGGTACGAAGTTGCGGCAATGCCAACGCTGCAGCCGCGCTACCTGCTCGAACAACCGGCGCAGAAACGCTACGCCTGGAACGATCTGCAGGCCATTGCATCGCGGCTGAAGGGCGCAGACAAATCGCCGTAAGGACGTTTTCCCTACACTAATTGTCGTCCGTATTTCATGCGCCTTTCGCCGTGGCGCGGTACGCTCAATATCGAATCCCGCATCCAGGAGGCGATGCCATGATCCAGCATGTGGTTCCGATCGCCGGGCTTCTTGCCTCCACATACCTGCTGCTGGCCGGCAACGGGCTGGTCAGCGTCCTGCTGCCGGTGCGGGCTTCCATTGAGGACTGGAGCGCAATCGCCGTGGGCTGGGTCGGCTTCGGCTACGCGCTTTCGTTTACCGCCGGCTGCCTGATTGTGCCGCGAATGGTGCTGCGGGTCGGGCACGTGCGTGTCTACGCCGTCATGGCGGCTTTGTCGGCAATATCCGTCCTGTTGTGCGCGCTGTTCGTTCACCCGCTGACCTGGGTCCTGTTTCGCGGCATAGGCGGTTTCGCGTTGGCGGGCTGCTACATGATCGTTGAAAGCTGGCTCAACGAACGTACGGCCAACGAGATTCGCGGACAGGTGTTCTCCATCTACATGGTCGTGTCGATGGTCGGCATGTCGTCGGGGCAGCTATTGCTCAGTGCAGACGATCCAACGAAAGCGGTGCTGTTCATGGTCGCCGCGCTGCTGTTCACGGCCGCGGTCATTCCGACCGGATTGTCGAACGCCACATCGCCCCGCCCGCTGAGTCAGGTTTCGGTCGACATGCGTTCGCTGTTCCGCAATTCGCCGCTTGCATTTGTCGGAACAACGACAGTGGGCTTCATCATCGGCGCATTCATGTTTCAGATGCCGGTGTTCTTTGAGCAGAACGGCGTTGCTGAATCGCGGATTGCCACGCTGATGGCGCTGGCGATGATCGGCGGCATGATCTTCCAGTTTCCGCTCGGCCGCATGTCGGACCGCATGGACCGGCGATATGTTATCTTACTGGCAGCGGCCTTGGGTCTGATCAGTTGCGTGCTCCTTACCTTGCTGGCCGGCGGATCGCTTGTAGTGTTTGCCGCCCTTATCCTGCTTCTCGGCGGAGTCATGGCGCCGCTCTATTCGCTGCTTGTCGCCCACGCCAACGACCACGCCGGCAGCGACGAGTTTGTCGAGATCGCATCCGGCCTGCTGATTGTCTATGGCGCCGGGTCCATGGCCGGACCTGTTGTTTCCGGCTTGATCATGGACGCGGTCGGTATCAACGGCTTCTTCATCACGCTGGCCGCCTGTTACTTCGGATTTGCAGCGTTCACCGCGTGGCGCATGTTCCGCCGTGAGGCGGTTCCGCCCGAGGAAACAACGGACTTCGCCTACACGCCGCCGGTGCCGTCAACGCATACGCCGGAGATGATCCAGCTCGACCCGCGCGCCGAGGAAGCGGCAGAGTAAACCGGGCCCTACCCTTGCGGCGTCACATTCTGGCGCGCGGCGCCGCGCGCCAGCCCAAGCCTGCTTTCGCGGTAGATAATGAAGATGCCGGAGGCGACGACGATCGCCGAACCGACGACCGTGGCCCATCCGGGAATCTCCGAAAACACGAAGAAGCCGATACCGATGCCGAGCACAACGGAGGTGTATTCGAAGGGCGCGATGGTCGAGACTTCCGCGTGACGATAGCTTTCGGTCAGCAGGATCTGGCCCAGCCCGCCAAACACGCCGGACATGACAAGGGCCGACGCCTGGGTGGCCGTCAACGCCGACCAGCCGAATGGCAAGGTCGTGAGAGCAAAAAGCGTCGCCGTGACCGAGAAGTACAACACGATCGTCGGTGTCCGTTCGGTGGTCACAAGGCGACGCACGAGAACCGTCGCCAGCCCCGCTATGCACGCGGAGGCGAAGCAGGCGGCGACCCCCAGCGCCTCTTGCGTACCGATATCGCCAGCACCGCGGAACAATTGCAGTTTCGGCCAGGAGATCACCAAGACGCCAAACAGACCGACAAACACAGCCCCCCAACGGTAGCGGCGCACAACCTCGCCCAGCAGCAGCGCGCCCAACGCGACCGTGACGAGAGGCCGCGCATAGCCGATCGCGATGGCGTCGGGTAGCGGCAACCGTGTCAAGCCGTAAAAACCGAGCGTCATGGCCGATACGCCGACCAGCCCACGCGCGATGTGTCCTACAGGGCGGGTCGTATGCCATGCGCCGGCAAGCTGCCCGGTCCAGAAGAGGTAGGCACAAATCGGCAGGATGGCGAAGAACGAACGGAAAAACACGATCTGTCCGGCTGGCAGTTGGCCGGCAAGCTTGATGGCCGTGGCCATCAGGGTAAAGGCGACGACCGAGGCGACCTTCATCGCGATGCCGACCACAGGCCGGGCGAATGAGGGGGTGTTTTCTGAGGGTGTGGGCATTGACAGGTTGACTAACGGTATTCGCCGCACATGGGAACCCTGAGGGCTGGCGCGGCCACGGCAGCGCGTTTCAAATAAAATGACGAATGACTTAGGTTTTACAGACGCGCGTGAACGCCTCTTCATTTCGCGATTCGACACTATACTGGCTACAACTTAACGGCATGCCCGAGTGCTTGCAGAGTCGCACTCTGCGTTGAACTTCCCCACGAAAGCTTGCCTACCCCAGCTGTGAAAAACAACAGGACCGGCTTAGCTGGCCGTTAACCGGGACGAAACCATATGAATCAGGTGGTTGCTGCCTTTCCAACGGGACCAGCACGCAGCCAAAGGAAGGCATGATGCCTCGGGAGCCGACGCGATTCTCGGCTCCTGATGTGTTGCATACGCGCACATCCGGCCGTTTCGAACCGGCAAGAAAATGTAGCCTCCATCCAATCCCCGACCCAGTGTCACAAGCTTTCGAAAGCGCGAGAATGAAATCCACGGCATCGACAATCAACCAGCGCGAACTCGAGAACCGGTTGAGTTTCATGGAACTCGACGACCGCGACCGCGAGCAAATCCGCAAACTCGCGCCGATCGTCGCCAAACATCTGCCGGAAGGTCTGGAGCGCTTCTACGCGAAGGTGCGCCAAACGCCGGAGGTTGCACATTTCTTCCAGGACGACGTCCACATGGACAGCGCCCAGAACGCGCAAATCGAACATTGGACGGCGATTACGAACGGCGAATTCGACGAGGATTTCGCCAATCGTGTGCGGACCATCGGGTCGGTACATGCGCAGATCGGCCTGGCACCACGATGGTATATCGGCGGCTACGCGCTGATCATGGAGCGGCTGGTTGCGGCCGTAATGGAGCAGCAATGGCCGTCGCGCGGTTTGTTTTCCAAACGCGGCGACGGCGCGCAGGAGACTTCGGCTCTGCTCGTCAACCTGTTCAAGGCCATTCTCCTCGACATGGAACTGTCGATCTCCGTCTACATCGACGAGGCCGAGGCAGCCCGCAAACAAGCCGAAGCCCGGGCGATGGAGACCATGGAAACGGTTGTCGACAGTGTCGGCAAAGCGATCAAGAGCCTCAGCGACAAGGATCTGACGCAGCGCATCGAGACCGAGCTCGACGCCGACTATGACGCAATTCGCAGCGGCTTCAACTCCGCGCTCGAAGAGCTGTCGCGTGCGATGAACATGATCGGATCGGCTTCACGGTCGGTCGATTCCGGCTCCGTCGAGATCAGGTCGGCGGCCGATGACCTGGCAAGCCGCGCCGAACGGCAGGCTGCGGCGGTCGAGCAGACTGCCGCCGCCGTCGAGCAGATCACCGCAGCGGTGAAAAGCTCGGTCGACAAGGCGGAGAAGGCCGGCCGGCAGATCATGCAAACCAAGCACAGCGCCGAGCAATCCAGCGCCGTGGTGAGAAAAGCCGTCGATGCGATGGACCGCATCTCGAAGTCTTCCGAGGACATATCGAAGATCATCGGCGTGATCGACGAGATCGCCTTCCAGACCAACCTGCTGGCGCTCAACGCCGGCGTCGAGGCGGCCCGCGCGGGCGAAGCCGGCAAGGGATTCGCCGTGGTCGCGCAGGAAGTGCGCGAACTGGCGCAACGCTCCGCCGGGGCCGCCAAGGAAATCAAGGAGCTGATCACGACATCTGCCGAGGAAGTCGATTCGGGTGTGGCGCTGGTCGACGAAACGGGCAAGGCGCTGGAGGAAATCGCAAGCGAAATCCAGACGATCGCAACCGATATCGACGAGATGGTGGAATCGGCGCGTGAGCAGTCGACCGGATTGCAGGAGATCAACACTTCGGTCTCCTCTATCGACACCGGCACGCAGCAAAACGCGGCCATGGCCGAGCAGCTGACCGCAAGCAGCCATTCGCTGAGCAACGAGGTCGACGTCATCACGGGACTGCTGAGCCAGTTTAAAACCGGCGCCACTTCTCAGCAGCCGCGAGCCGTCGTCGGAGACCACACGGAAAAGCAGCGAAAATCGCCGGCCCGCGAGTTGGGAAAGATGGTTGCCAACGCGTTCGGCGGCCCCTCGCGACAGGACCAAGGATGGGAGGAATTCTAACAGCGGCGGCGCGCTTTGAACCTGCGGCGAAAAGTGAAGGAAATTTGTTTTTCACGCGACGCATTTTAAATTTCCAATGTTTCTCAAGGCGGTAACGCAGACGTGCCGGGCCTCTGCGGCGCGTTTGCACCGGTCAGTGATTTCTTACATTTTTCGTTAACGAAAATATCCCTAATCTTTCCACATGCGATGAACACGCATACGTCAGGGCAGTACAATCTGGCGTGAACAAGGCATAACGTCTCATTACTTCAACTTTTTCCGACAGCACACTTTCGTTGTCGCCGCACTGTCGGTGGCGCACTGGTCAAAAAGCCCGGTGTCCCGTCTTTGCGTTCGATTTTCGTCCACTTCGGATGACGGAAGGGAGAGGTTTAGCCAGATGACCAGCACTGCCACATCTAAATCAACAATAGATCAGGACATTCCGGGCCGGCTCTCGTTTCTCGGTCTCGACGAAGCCGGTCTTGAGAAACTTCGCAAGATCAAACCGATCATCGAGCGCGAGCTGCCGATTGGTCTTGACAAGTTTTACGAAACGGTACGCCGGACACCAGAAGCTAGCCAGTTCTTTCGCGACGACAGCCACATGTCGGGCGCGAAAAACGAGCAAATCGGGCATTGGGAATCAATTGCTGCCGGTCGCTTCGACGACCGCTATGTAGAGAAAGTCCGTACAATCGGTTCAGTCCACGCCCGGATTGGCCTTGCGCCGCGGTGGTATATCGGCGGCTACGGCGTATTGACCGAGGCTCTGATACATGGCGTGTTGAGCGAATACTGGCCGTCGAAAAGCCTGTTCGGCAAGCAGAACGCCTCGGCACAAGAAGTCGGCTATCTCGTCGTAAGTCTGGTCAAGGCAATCCTCCTAGACATGGATCTGTCCATCTCGGTCTATATCGACGAGGCCGAGGAAGCCAAGAAGATCGCGCAGGCAGAAGCGATCGAAAGCGAGCGCGAGGTCGTCATCGACAGTTTCGGCAAGGCCATGGAGCGCATCGCTGCCAGGGATCTGAGCTATCGAGTCCAGGACGATTTGCCGGAAGCCTACGACAAGCTGAAAAGCGACTTCAACAACGCGCTGGAGGCCTTGAGTACGACAATCGGCAGCATCAGCGATTCCGCCGAGCAGATCGCCGGCGGTTCGCGGGAGATCCGGGCTGCCGCCGACGACATGTCAAAGCGCGCCGAGCAGCAGGCCGCGGCGGTAGAAGAAACGGCAGCGGCAGTCGAGGAAATCACCGCGACGGTGAAGTCATCGGCGGAACGTGCCGAAGAATCCGGTTCGCTTGTAGTGCGTACCAAGGACAACGCCGAGAAGTCGGGGGTCGTCGTTCGCGAAGCCGTGGAAGCGATGGACCGGATCAACAAGTCATCCGATGAGATCGCCAATATCATTGCGGTTATTGATGACATCGCGTTTCAGACAAACCTGCTCGCGCTTAACGCTGGGGTCGAAGCAGCGCGCGCCGGCGACGCCGGCAAAGGATTTGCTGTCGTGGCGCAGGAGGTTCGCGAGCTCGCACAGCGCTCCGCCGGGGCCGCGAAGGAAATCAAGGATCTGATCACGTCGTCGGGCGATGCCGTCAAAAGCGGTGTGGCGCTGGTCAACAAGACGGGCGAAGCGCTGGAATCGATCGTCGGCGAGGTTCAGGAGATCAACGAGAACGTCCAAGCCATTATCGAGGCGGCGCGCCAGCAGTCGGGCGGGCTGCAGGAAATCAACACGTCCGTATCGTCGATTGACAAGGGCACCCAGCAAAACGCCGCCATGGCCGAGGAACTGACCGCCAACAGCCACGCACTGAGCGACGAGGTATCGACAATCAACACCAAGCTGAGCGACTTCCAGGTCACCCAAGGCGCGCGGCGGCCAAAGGCCGTCTCCGCGGGAGCCGAACCGAAGCGTTCGCCGGCGCGCGATCTCGGCAAGAAGGTGGCGAACGCGTTTGCGACCCATGGCAATGCGGCGGTAGAGAACTGGGAGGAGTTCTAGGGCCGGTAGGCCACACGCTGGAAGGGCTTATCGGTTCGCGCTGTCGATGTGCATGGACCGAGCCATGACAGGTCCGAGTACCATCACGACGACCAATGGCGGCAAGAGCGCCATCACCGTCAACGCCAGCCCTTCCGGCGACCCGATACCCACAAGCGCAATCCCGCGCATGATGGTCGTCAGTGCCTCGTCCGAATTGATCATCAGCGGCCATAGAAACTGGTGCCACCCTTCGATGAAATGGATGGCAAACAGGGCGGCAAGATAAGGAGCGGAGACAGGCAGGACGAAATCGACGAGAAACCGTATCGGTCCGGCACCATCGATCCGGGCCGACTCCGCCAGTTCGGCAGGCAACTGGCGCAAGACCTGGCGAAACAGCAGCACACCGAGCCCCGATGCCAGAACGGGAATGATCAAACCGGCATGGCTATTGGATAGCCCGAGTTGGGAGCTCACTAGGTAAGTCGGAATCGGGCGCGCGTGCAACGGCAGGAAGAGCGTCAGCAGAACCGCGAAGAAAATCAGTTCGGCGTGGCGCAGCCGGAAGTAGACCAGCGCATAGGCGGCGATCGCCGCGAAGAGCGTCTTGAACACCCCGAGTGTCAGCGCGACGATCAGCGAATTCGCCAGCATTGACCAGATTGTGACGTCGCTGCTGAATCCCAGCCCCTGCGTCGCAAGCCTTTCGTAGGCGGCCGTGGACCGCTCGCCCGCCGACAGACTGGCCGCTATCACGAAACCCAACGGACCGACCATGAAGATGACGCCGGCAATCAGGATAGCGTGGTCGATTAGTGCTCGAATTTGTTGATGGGTCATGCTTGGCGTCTCGAAGAGACGGAGCCATAGCACCGTTCGAGACGAGCGCAACTGTTTATGGAGACGCGCAACAGGCTGGCAACCGGTACTGACAGACGGCCACTTGACTCTACGCGATGCGTCCAGATCTATTGCCATCACCGTGGACTGACCGAAAAACCGACAGACCGCAGCACCGTAAATACTGCATCTAAAACGCAGGGTTGCTTGGGTCACGGATGCGTGGTCGAATGAGGGGGACGATCATGGCCGCAATTGAGATTGCGCCGAGCAAGGCCAGCAAGGTCGAGGCATTCGCCACTTTGGCAGGTTTCGGTCTGCGACCATTTTCTTCGTTGCGTGCGCTGCACGAGAAGCATGGTCCCTTTGTCATTCTCCCCTATCCACTTTCGCTTAGCTCCAAACCCAAATACCTGGCCTGCGTCGCCAGCACCGACCTTTACCGCGAGGCGTTTTCCAACACCCATGTCTGGCGGCCGGTGAATGTCGGATTTCGCGGTTTGCGTGGCCAGGCGACCAGCCGGCTCAGCGTTAGCATGACGCGGCTCCGCGGTGCGCAACATGCCCATTACCGCAGGCTGATGACACCACCGCTGGGCAAGAGCGCCGTCCTCGGAGCAAGTAGCGCCATGTATGCGATCGCCGCCCGGCATGTTTCCGATTGGCCCCGCGAAACACAGGTCGACTTCGCCGCGCTTGGCGGCAAACTCGCACAGGAGCTCGCGATCACGCTGCTGTTCGGTGACGACAGCGAACGCGCAGCGCCGGTCATCGCCATGATCAATGACGCGGTCGACGCAGCCTGGCCGCTTCCGGGGCCGGCGCATCTGCGCTGGGCACGCACAGCGCCAAAACTCGAACGCGCGATCCACGAATGGGCCGACGTAAAGCGCGGGGCTGACAGCTCCGGAGACCTGTTTTCAGCCCTCGTCAACAATCCCGATCATCGCGGAAACGAAGCAGATCTGGACGTGATCAGCGGACTGTTGGTGTTCACGCTCGGTGCGGCTTATGAAACCTGTCAGAACGCCCTTGCCTGGACAATGGCGCTGCTGGCGCAACATCCCGGGGTCGCCGAGCGACTGTCCCGGGACGTTGAAACCGCTTTTGCCGGCGAAACACCGGATGGTGAGGCGCTGGACGCCCTGCCATATCTCGACTGGGTGACAAAGGAAGGCATGCGGCTTTTCTCCCCCGTCTCGATCCAGTTTCGCCGATCCATGTCGCCGACCACGCTGGGCGGCGCGCCGATCGACGAGGGAATTCGAATCCTTGTCAGCGCCTTTCTCATCAATCGCGACCCGAAACTCTATGCCGATCCGCAGAGGTTCCTACCGGAGCGTTGGGATCGCCTTAAGGCAACGCCCTACGAATACACGGTGTTCGGTGCCGGGGCGCGGATGTGCCCGGGTTTTGCGTTCGGGATTCAGATGGTAAAGGCGGCGCTTGCCGCGATCGTCGCCACGCATCGTTTCGAGGTGCCAGCCGGATCGCGGATCGACCACCGCGCCACGATCACTGTCGCGCCGCACCCCGGCATACCGATGATCTTTCACAACCGCTCGGCAAACCCGCAGACGCACCATATAGCCGGCACGATCAACGAACTCGTCGACCTTCCTAACGTCAACTGAAACGGGACAGGCCAATGTCAGCGCGAAACAGGATGGTTGCCGTCTATGACCGGGCGATGCGCGGCAGCCATCACCGCCGGTATTACGGCAATAGCGGGTACTACAATTTCGGCTATTGGGGCGAAGGCGCAACCGCCCAGGCGGAGGCAAGCCAGGCGCTGGTCGACCAGATTGCCGCGGCCCTGCCGAAACCTGGACGGATTCTCGACGTCGCCTGTGGACAAGGCGCATCCACAGCGCGGCTCAGCCAGCGCTTTCCGCCGAATGACCTGACCGGCATCAACCTGTCAGAGGCACAGATAGCGTCGGCGCGCAAAAGGGCGCCCGACTGCAACTTTGACGTAATGAGCGCAACGGAACTCGATTTTCCGGACGAACACTTCGACGGCGTGATCTGTGTGGAGGCAGCGTTTCATTTCGACACGCGCGACGCCTTCCTTGCCGAGGCGTTCAGGGTACTCAAGCCGGGCGGCGTGCTGACAGTCTCCGACATCCTGTTTCGCGACCTACCGGGCTGGTTCCTCGAGTTCGGGCAAGTTCCCCGCGCCAACAATCTCGCCAATATCGATGCCTACCGCGCGCGCTGGGCGAGCACCGGCTTTGTCGACATCGAGACCCGTGACGAGACCGCAGCCTGCCTCGATGGCTTTCGCAACAACCTCGCGGGCTGGCCGAAAGCCGAGCGAAGCGCCGGGCGCATGAAGCTGGACCGCTGGATCGCTTCCAGCGTCGCCTGCCGCATGATCGCGGGGTATTTTGGTTTCGTTTGCCGGCGCTACCTGCTTGCGAGCGCACGAAAACCGGGGTGAGGTTTAGCGCGCCTCGCTGTCCAGCCAGATCGTGACCGGACCGTCGTTGACGAGCGCCACCTTCATGTCGGCACCGAACACGCCGTTTGCCACCGGCACGCCCTGTTCGGCCATCTTCCCGGTGAAGTGTTCGTAAAGCCGCTTGCCCTCGTCGGGCGGCGCAGCCGTAGAGAAGCCCGGCCTGTTACCCTTGGTTTCGGCTGCCAGCGTGAACTGGCTGACGATCAGGGCCGCGCCGCCGATGTCGGTGAGCGAGCGGTTCATGCGGCCCTCCTCGTCGGCGAAAATACGCAAGTTGGCAACCTTGCGCGCCAACCATTCCGACTGGGCCTCGCCGTCGTCACGCATCGCGCATACGAGAACGAGAAGACCGCGGCCAATCTCGCCGGATTTCTCTCCCTCGACGGTGACGCTCGCTTCTGCGACCCTCTGGACCAGTGCTCGCAAGCGACCCTCCTTACCCGTTTAGCAGTTCCCAGATCTTGACCGGCGTCGTCGGCATGTCGACATGATCGATTCCCTTGGCGCGATAAAGCGCGTCGATGACCGCGCTCATTGCCGCCGGTGTCGCGCCAATTGTCGCCGCCTCGCCGGCTCCCTTGATACCGAGCGCATTCGTCGTCGACGGCACATTGCGCGTTTCGAAATGAAAGTTCGGGAAGTTGTTCGCGCGCGGCATGGTGTAGTCCATGAACGTTGCTGTCAGCAATTGTCCGCTTTCGTCGTAAACGGCGTTCTCCGCCAATGCCTGGCCGACACCTTGTGCAAGTCCGCCATGCACTTGCCCGGCCAGCAGCAACGGATTGACCGACATGCCGTAATCGTCGACCACAGTGAAGGCCGCGACCTCGACCACCCCGGTATCCGGGTCGATCTCGACCTCGCAGATATGGGTGCCGTTCGGATAGGTGGCTTCATCCTGGCGGAACTCGCCATCGGCCTTCAAATCGGCCGGATCGGGCGCGTTTTTGGCCAGATCGGCAAGTGAAATCGCCTTGTCAGTGCCGGCAACAACCGCCTCGCCTGCAGACAGTTCGATGTCGTCGGGGGACGCCTCCAGTTCGTCGGCGGCGAGTTTGCGCAGCTTGGTCGCCAATGCGCCACCGGCATACCATGCCGACACTCCGCCGAGCGGGATCGACCGCGAACCGCCTGTGCCGCCGCCCTTCGGGATACGGTCGGTATCGCCCTGGATAACCTGGACGCGACCGACATCGAGGCCGAGTTGCTCTGCCACGAACTGGGCATAGGCTGTGGCGTGTCCCTGACCGTTCGACTGGGTGCCGATATCGACAACCACCGAACCATCTTCGAGCAGCTCGACAAAGGCCGGTTCCGACCCGGCAAACGCACATGCCTCAATGTAGCTCGACAGGCCGATGCCACGCAGCTTGCCGTTGGCCCTGGACTGTTCGAGGCGCGTCTCGAAACTCGCCCAGCCAGCGACTTCCAGCGCCTTGTCCATGCATGCCTCGAATTCGCCGACATCGTAGAGACGACCACCTGGCGTTTTGTAGGGCATCTGATCCGGCCGAATAAAGTTGCGACGACGAATCTCGGTGCGATCGATGCCCATGTCCCGGGCGCAGGCGTCGGCCAGCTTCTCGATCAGGAACGCCGCTTCGGGACGCCCCGCGCCGCGATAGGCATCGACCGGGCAGGTGTTGGTGAAAACGCCGGTCAAATGAAAATCCATGACGGGAATGTCGTAAACGCCGGTCGCCATCATCGCTCCGAAGGTCGGGATCAGCGGTCCGAACTGATGGGTGTAGGCGCCCATATTGGCGCGCAGACGGATGCGCAGGGCGAGAAACCGGCCTTTCTCATCCATCGCCATTTCGGCGCGAACCTGGTTGTCGCGACCATGAGCATCAGTCAGGAAATGCTCTGTCCGCTCGCCGACCCAGCGCACCGGCATGCCCAGGTGGCGCGCCGCCTCGAGCACCAGCGGGTATTCCCGGTAGATGAACACTTTCGGTCCGAAGCCGCCGCCGACATCGGGCGTAACCACACGCAGGTCGATATCGCCACCGAACACTTCGTCGCGGATACGGTCGCGCTGCCCGTGAACGCCCTGCGATCCGCAGGTCAGTGTGAAACGGTTGGCGTCGCTATCATACTCGCCAATCGCCGCGCGCGTCTCCATGTAGTTGGCCACAAGACGGTTCTGGATGAATTCCACGGAAGTGATGCGGTGCGCCTTGGCGAAAAGTTCGTCCGTCGCGGTGGCATCCCCTTCGGACATAACGAAGGCCTCGTTGGAACCTGCCTCCTCCCACACCAGGGGCGCGCCATCTTGCAAAGCACCGTCGATTGTCGTCGCCGCGTCGTCGGTCTCGTAGTCGATCTCTATCAGTTCGGCGGCGTCCTTCGCCTGATCCAGCGTATCGGCAACGATGAATGCTATCGCATCGCCAACATATCGAACGCGCTCGCTGCAAAGCACCGGGATGCGACGATAGGGTGGCGTGTTGCCGTCGGGGTCCTTGCGGATTCCGAATGACGGAAGCGGATTGAGATGGGCGACGTCCCCGGCGGTCAGGATCAGCCGCACGCCGGGCGCAGCCCGTGCGTCGTCCAGCGAACCGATCGAGAAACGGCCATTGGCGACCGGTGAGCGCACGACATAGCTCTCCAGCATCCCGTCCTTGCGGACATCGGAGGTGTAACATCCCTGGCCCTGGATGAACGCATCGTCTTCTTTTCGCTCGACCGATGCGCCAACCAGCGACTTCGAACCGAATTTTGGTGGGGCGACATTCATCTTGATTTCATCCTTCCGATCCGCCATGTCCAAAGTCAGGCGCACGCCGCCCGCGATCGACGCGGTACACACCCCTTGAAGCGCCACCGATTCAATCGCGACCGCGAGCCGGCCGCCCGAGCCCTCCCCGCCAGCCGGTCCATGCCGGCCGCATGGATTGACAGCAAACAGGAATGCTCATGCGCAGTGAAACCGGAACCGTCGTCCGACTCGAAGATTACCGGCCAAGTGACTATCTGATCGATACCACGAACTTGTTCCTCACGCTCAATGCCACGGCAACCACGGTCCGCGCAACGCTTTCCGTGCGGCGTCGCGACGGCGTGGATGTCAACGCACCACTGGTGTTGGTCGGCGACGGTTTGCAACTGGATTCGCTCGATATCGATGGCGAGGCGGTCGTGGATGGTGATTTCACCGCCAAGCCTGACCAGTTGGAAATCCGCGCGCTGCCGAAAGAGGACAGCTTCGATCTGACAATTGTCACCACGATCGATCCCACCGCGAACACCCAACTTATGGGTCTCTACAGGTCTAATGGCACCTATTGCACCCAGTGCGAAGCCGAAGGATTTCGGCGCATTACCTACTATCTCGATCGCCCGGACATTTTGTCGGTTTTCACCGTACGCATCGAAGCGCGGACCGAAGACGCACCGCTGCTCCTGTCCAACGGCAACCGCATAGAAGACGGCATGCTGGAGAATGGATGGCACTATGCCGTGTGGCATGACCCGTTTCCCAAGCCGTCCTATTTGTTCGCCCTGGTGGCCGGAAACCTGGGTGTCCTGCGCGACAGCTTCACCACCAAATCCGGCCGCCAAGTCGCGCTGGAGATCTATGTCGAGCACGGCAAGGAGCCGCGCGCGACCTACGCCATGGACGCGCTGAAACGTTCGATGAAATGGGACGAGGACACGTTCGGGCGAGAGTATGACCTTGACATCTTCATGATCGTCGCCGTGTCGGACTTCAACATGGGTGCGATGGAGAACAAGGGCCTGAATATCTTCAACGACAAGTATGTTCTGGCCGACGAGCGCACGGCAACCGACGCCGATTACGCGAATATCGAAGCGATCATTGCGCATGAGTATTTCCACAACTGGACCGGCAACCGGATCACCTGTCGTGACTGGTTTCAGCTATGCCTGAAAGAGGGACTAACGGTCTTTAGGGATCACGAGTTTTCCGCCGATGCGCGCTCGCGCACCGTGAAGCGCATCTCCGAAGTCAAGCTGCTCAAGGCGCACCAGTTTCCTGAGGATGCCGGCCCGCTTGCGCACCCGGTGCGGCCGAGGCGCTACTCGGAAATCAATAACTTTTACACAGCGACCGTCTACGAGAAGGGTTCCGAGGTCGTTCGGATGATCCGGACAATCCTCGGCGAAGACGTATTCCGCAATGGGCTCGACCTTTACTTCGAACGCCATGACGGTGAAGCCGCCACCATCGAGGACTTCGTCAGGGCGTTCGAGGATGCGGGCGATACAGACCTATCCCAGTTCGCGCTTTGGTACGAGCAACCCGGCACCCCCAATCTCGCGGTGTCTTCGCGCTATGACGCGGCGGCCAAGCGCTTCACGCTGACAATCGAGCAACGTTTGAAACCCCCGGTCGAGAACAGCCCGAACGCGCCAATGCACCTCCCGGTCAAGTTCGGCCTCGTCGGCTCACAATCCGTGGACTTGAACTGGAGCAGTGTCTCGGGCGCCGAAGTCACGGCCGATGTGATCCATGTCCGCGAAGCGCGGCATGAAATCGTGTTCGAAGGCATCGAGGAGGCCCCGGTACCCTCGCTGCTGCGCGGCTTTTCCGCGCCGGTGACGGTCTACCCGGAGCCCGATGGCAGCAAACTCGCCTTCCTGGCCAAGAACGACCCCGACGAATATGGCCGCTGGCAAGCCGTCTCGGGGCTGATCGCCGCACAGCTCAAGGACGCGGCACTGCGGGGCGCGGAAAGCAGTACGCAAGTGCTGGACGAAAGCACCTGCGCGATTCTTGAGGAGATTGCCGCCGATGACCGCTACGAACCGGCATTCAGGGCGCTCTGCCTGACCCTGCCCGGAGAAACCGACATCGCGCGCGAAATCGGCAGCGATATCGATCCCGATGCGATCCACGCCGTGCACCGCGCCGCCTCGCGCCAGCTCGGTCTTCATGCCGAGCGAATATTTGCACGGCTCTATCACGGCCTGGCGCCCAACGAACCCTACTCACCCGATGCCGCCCATGCCGGGCGCCGGTCGTTGCGCAACATCGCACTCGGCTATCTCTGCCATGCCGCAGGCAAGGTCGATCTGGCGGTTGAGGCGTATGAAGCCGCCGACAACATGACGGACATGGCCCATGCGCTGGGCATCCTGGTTCACCTCGCCCCTGGCAGCGATGCGGCGACCGAAGCGCTGAAAGCGTTTGAGGCCCGATTTCGCGGCGATGCGATTGTCATGGACAAGTGGTTTGTCATCCAGGCAACCGTTCCCGGCGACGTCACGCTCTTGACGGTCAAGGCGCTGACCGGGAAACCGGCATTTTCGTGGGACAATCCCAACCGCATCCGCTCGCTGATCGGCGCGTTCTCGGCCGGTAATCCGACCAGCTTCAACCGTGCCGATGGTCAAGGCTATCGCTTCCTCTGCGACGCGATCGGCAAGATCGACGCGCACAATCCGCAGGTCGCAGCCCGCCTGCTGACTGCGATGCGCTCATGGAAGAACATGGAAGCCGGTCGCCGGGCGCATGCGGAAGCCGCCATGAATGCGCTGAGCGCGCGCAAGAAACTGTCGAGCGACGTGCGCGACATATTGGAGCGGACGCTGACCTGAAGCGACGACTCTCCATTAGGAAGCCTGAATTCGGCGCAATGAAAATTTAACGCCTGTCGGGGTGGACAGCCCGAATCACTTTTGATTCATTATGGGTGATTCGAGGGTTCGGTATCCGGATCGGGTTTCAGGAAAATGCGGGGATCGGGGCTCTCGACAGAGGCCTGAATGGTGCCGAGTGCGCCTGGGGGATGGATATTGTCTTTTGCCGGAATAGAGTATTCCACGCCGCATACTATGTCCGGTCATGCGAAGTTCCTGGCCGGCCCCACCCATGAACGGCTCGAGTCGATCGAGCCACTCCTCAAGCGCTCGATACCCGTCCTGATCGTCATTTTTCTCGGCGTCTTGTTCTTTGCGCGCGCGGTGTCGCTGATGAACGACCGGGCGGAAACCGCGCAACACGGCCAGCTCTATCTGTCTTTGATCACCGGCATCGCCAAATCCGCCGTCGACACGGCACAACAGTCAGGCACGGCTCCACGGTCTGGACGGGAGTTCGAGCAACTGCTGTTCCATGCGCTGCCGCAGAACGCGACATTGCAGGGCCGGGTCGCATTCGTTACGGCGGAAGATGGCACCATCATCGGGGCCCGCGGCCTGCCGACGGACATACGTGGCGCCAATCTGCGCACCCGCCTGTCCGGCGCCCAGCCGTTGTTCATGTTTGGACAGGAGGCCGGGGTTCAAGGGATCGAGTTCGACGGCATTCCCCACTTCGCTTCGTTTGCGAAGATCGGCGACAGAAATGCCGTCATCGCGGTTATGCAGCCCGAAACCGAATTGTTCGCGGCGTGGCGAAAGCGGGTTTCGCTCAATGTCACCCTGTTCGTCGCGAGTTCGTCGGTGCTGATTATCCTCCTCTATGCCTATTTCGGGCAAGCGGCACGCGCCAAGGAAACCGACGAAACCTATTGCGAGGCGCAGAAGCGTGTCGACCTCGCCCTGACCCGCGGATTGTGCGGTCTGTGGGACTGGGACCTCGCACGCGGGCGGATCTACTGGTCGAGCTCGATGTTCGAATTGCTGGGATACGCTGCCAGCGAAGACGTGCTTTCCTTTGGTGACGTTAAACGCCTTGTGCATCCCGAGGATGTCGACCTGTTCGAGCTTGCGCAGAAAGCTGCTGCACAGGAGATCAGCCGTGTCGACCAGTTGTTTCGCATGCAACATGCCGACGGGAACTACCGGTGGATGCGAATCCGCACCGAACTGGTCGAGAAGGGTTCGACGGGTGTCCATCTGATCGGCATCGCGGTGGATGTCACCGAACATCACCGTCTCGCCGCAGAAAACGAACGGGCAAACGAGAATCTCCGCGCCGCCATCGAGAACACTTCAGAATCCTTCGCCCTTTGGGACTCTGAAGATCGGCTGGTGCTCTGCAACTCCAAATTCCAGGAGTATAACGGTCTTCCCGGAACTGCTCTAAAGCCCGGCGCAGACCGCGCGACAATCAGCGCCGCCATGCGCGCACCGATCTCCGAAAAACGAATTCCCAACCCTGCCAATCAGGATGACGCGCGCATCTATGAGCGTCAAATTGCCGATGGCCGGTGGTTGCAGGTCAACGAGCGGCGCACCGCGAGCGGCGGCGTGCTTTCGGTCGGTACCGACATCACCCAGCTGAAGCTGCACCAGGAACGCCTGATGGAAAGCGAACGGCGGCTGATGGCGACCATCGACGACCTGTCGATCGCGCGCAGAGCTTCGCAGGAAAAGGCCGGAGAACTGGAGGAACTCAACAAGAAGTATCTCGAAGCGCGGGACCGCGCAGAAGCCGCCAGCAAGGCAAAATCCGGTTTCCTGGCCAACATGTCGCACGAATTGCGGACTCCCTTGAACGCCATCATCGGCTTTTCGGAAATCCTGCGGTCGGGCATGTTCGGCCCGCTGGGGTCGGATCGCTACAACGAATATGCCGGCGACATCCACGCCAGCGGAACGTTCCTGCTGGGTGTTATCAACGACATCCTCGACATGTCGAAAATCGAAGCCGGGCGCATATGCCTTGAGCGCGAGGTCTTCGATTTACGTCCACTGATCGACGAGGCCGTGGACATGGTCGCCATCCAGGCCGAAGAAAAGAGCATCTCGGTCGAAACGACCATCGACGAAACCATGCGCATCGACGCCGACCGGCGCTCGATGAAGCAGATCCTGATCAATCTGTTGTCAAACGCTGTTAAATTCACCGAGGAAACGGGAAACATCCGTATCCGCGCAAAAACCGTGTCGGGTTCGGTCAACATATCCATTCAGGACACCGGTTGCGGGATCCCGGCCAATGCGCTGAAGCGGCTGGGACGGCCGTTCGAGCAAGTGCAAAACCAGATGACCAAAAACCACTCGGGGTCCGGTCTCGGTCTGGCGATCGCCAAATCGCTCGCCGAATTGCATGACGGTTGCCTGAAAATCCGCTCGAAGGTCGGCGGCGGTACAATCGTCGCCATCCGCATTCCCTGCAAACGCTGCGACAACAGCTGAGCCAAAAGGCGTACGTAGGTCCGAACGAAAAACAGCCGCGACACTGTCGCGGCTGTTCCGACTGGAGGTTCGATGGAACGCTTAACGCCGATGGCGCTTGCCGTGGCCCCGTCCCTCGAACTTCGGCAGTTCATCTGCCTCGATTGCGCCGGAATCGTCACGGTCCGCCAGCGCAAACAGCTTCTGCTGGCGGGTTTCGATTTCTTCCAGCGAGACAACCCCGTCCTCATTGGCGTCAAAACGCTTGATCATCCGCTCGGCGCGGCGCTGCACGCGCTCGCGTTCCATCGCGGCGACGATTTCGTCCGCCGAGATGTTGCCATCGCCATTCGCGTCGGCGTCGGTGAAACGACCAACCCCAACAGCCGAAAATTCCTCGTAGGTGATAACGCCGTCTTCGTCGGCGTCGGCCTGTTTGATCATGCGGCCCATGGCGTGGCCGCCGCCCATGCGTTCGGCGCGTGGGCCTTCGCCGCGGTTCCACTTGTGACCGCCCTCAGCGTAAGCCGAAGCGACGGTGCCGGTCGCCAGCGCGATACCGGCGATGAGAAGAGTTATACGGGATTTGGTATTCATGACTGACGTCCTTTGCATCGTTCGTCACCCCCGATGCGAAGAATTTCCGGCCGGCTTCCCCTCACGGCTCGGAATGCGGATCCCCGAGAACCTTGCGGAAAATCTCCGCAACACTGCCCGTGGTATCCTCCATGTGGGCGCGCAAGGTTTCCAAGGTCGGAAATCCGCTTGCCGCACAAAGCCGGTCCACAAGTCCCTTGGGCGCATTGTCAGGATCGAAGTCCTTTTCCGAGCACAAGCGGAGCGTCTGCAAGACCGACGTGTAATCCAGATAGGCCTTGACGAGGAGTTCCCTTTGGTTGTCGTCGAGCACGCCGTCTCTGGATGATTTGATAATATGTGCGGCATCGCGAGCGTTCAAATTACCATTTGGTAATTCGCTCAAGACCAAAAATTGCGCAATGAAATCAATGTCGGTGATCCCTCCCTCGCGCATCTTCAAATCCCAACTGGAAGACGCCGGCTTGTCGCGGAGAAGACGCGCGCGCATAGCGACGATATCCGAGCTGAGCTTGGCCTTGTCCCGCGGCGTGGAGAGTATCTGTGTCAGCTCGGCCTCGGTGCGGTCGCGCAGCTCGCGGTCGCCGGCGACAGTACGGGCGCGGCACAGTGCCTGGTGTTCCCAGGTCCAGGCATCTTCACGCTGATAGCGGGAGAATCCGGCAAAGGAGGTCGCCAGCGGCCCTTTGTTGCCGGACGGGCGTAACCTGAAATCAACCTCGTAGAGAACGCCCTCGGCTGTTGGCGCCGACAGAGCGGCGATCAGGCGCTGGGTCATCCGCATGAAATAGAGCGAGGCTGCAAGCGGCCGCTCGCCGTCGCTCTCATCATTCGGGTCCGGCACATCGTAGAGCACGATCAGGTCCAGATCGCTGCCGGGAGTCATTTCCCGCGATCCGAGACGCCCGAGGCCGATCACGCACATGCTGGCGCCCGCTATGCCGCCATGTTTCGCCTCAAGCTCCGCGCGCGCCGCGGCCAGCGCGTGTTGGACAATCAAGTCAGCCAAGTCGGAGAACGCGCGGCCTGCCTGCATCGGTTCGAGACTGCCGGTCAGAAGGCGTACACCGATCAGGAAGCGTTGCTCGGACGCGAATATGCGCAGCCGGTCAAGCGTCTCCTCATAGGCGCGCGCCTCGCCGATAAAAGCGTTAAGCCGCGCACGCTGATCCTCCTTGTCCGGAACCCCGCTGAAAAAGGCGGGGTCGAGCATTCCGTCAAACACCAGTGGCTTCGCGGTGATGATCGCGGCGAGCCGTGGTGCGGCCGAAAGGATCAGTACCAGCAGGTTGATGAGCCGCGGATTAGACTGGATCATCGAAAACAACTGGATACCGGCCGGAAGCCCGGAAATGAAGCGATCGAACCCGAGCACGCTCTCGTCCGGGTGGCCGCCTTCGGCAAATGCCTTGAGGAGTTGTGGTGTAATCTCGGTCAATCGAGCCCGAGCGCGCTCCGATTGCAAGGCCCGGTAGCGGCCCATATGCCACTGGCTGACGACGCGCCAGATATCGGTCGGGCGGGCAAAGCCCATGCGCGACAGTGTCTCAACAGTGTCGGGATCGGGCTCGTCTCCCGTGAAGACAAGGTTTCCCTCGTCGCCGAGCCCGGCTTCCTGCTCGAACAGGGCAGCGTACTGTTTCTCGACGCATCCGAGCGTATGTAGGAAACCCTCCCGAAAATCGCTTTCGCCATGGTAGCCGAGAAGTTGCGCGACCTGCGTGACACCTTCCTTGTCTGCCGGGATCTTGTGCGTCTGCTCGTCGCCGATCATCTGCACCGCGTGCTCGACCCGGCGCAAGGCCTGGTAGGCCGAAGCCATCGTCATGGCAGCATCGGGCGTTATACTGCCCTGGTCGGCCAGCGCATCCAGCATCGCAATCGTCTCGCGTCCACGCAATTGCGGCACACGACCACCGAAGATCAGTTGCTGGGTCTGGACGAAGAACTCGATCTCGCGGATGCCGCCTCGACCAAGTTTGACGTTGTGCCCTTCGACGGCGATCCTGCCGTGTCCCTTGTGTGTGTGGATCTGGCGCTTGATGGCATGCACATCGGCGATTGCGGCATAGTCGAGATGCTTGCGCCAGATGAATGGCCGCAGTTCGTAGAGAAACATCTCGCCGACATCGATATCGCCGGCGACCGGCCGCGCCTTGATCATCGCGGCACGCTCCCAATTCTGGCCGCGCGCCTCATAGTAGATCAGTGCTGCTTCGACAGCGAGCGCCAGCGGCGTAGAGCCAGGATCCGGCCTGAGACGCAGATCGGTTCTGAAGACGTAACCATCGCCGGTGCGATCCTGCATGATGCGGATCAGCTTTCGCGTCATGCGCGAAATCGTCTCGCCGATTTCCAGCCGGTCCGGCCACTGCACACGCTGCGGATCGGGATCGAACAATACGATCAGATCAATGTCGGAGGAGTAGTTCAGCTCGCGGGCGCCGAGCTTGCCCATCGCGAGTGCGACCCAGCCGCTGCCCGGCTCGGGTTTGAGGGGATCGGCAAGCACCAATTTGCCGGAATTGTGCGCGTCGCACAACAACCAAGCCATGGTTGCACCCAGTGCCTCCTCGGCAAGTCGCGAGAGGTAGTCAGTGGTTTGCGCGACCGGGAACGCGCCCGACAGGTCGCCAAGCGCTACCAACAAATGAAGCGCTGCCTTGGCCCGCCTCAAGGCGGCCATCAGTTCTGTTTCGCTTGCTGCGATGCCCCGGCCACAGCGCATCTCGCTGACCTCGGCGATGATCGTGTCCAGCCTGTCGCTTACAGGCATGTCGAAAAGGCTTTCGAGCAAACCGGCCTGCTGTTCGATCTCGTGCGACAGAAACGGCGACAGTGTCATTACAGCCAGCAGGAATCCGGCGAGCGGCGCGTCATCGGCGAGCGCTTGATTCAGCCGCGTTGCTTCTGCGGCCTCGGCTGCGTCAGCGAGTGTCATCCGCGCCTTGTCGAGATTGGCGCCATCGATGTGTAGCTGTCGTGCCGGCGTTCCGAACCAGGTCGATCCGTCTTCAGCCAAACCTGTGCCTCCCGCGTTTTACCGCAGCCACGCTACGGTTTGGAGACCGGGAATGACAAGATGGCTTTAAGCCCTGGGTCGTTGTCCTCGAGATCAAGCGATCCGCCATGCAGGTTCATGATCGCCGCAACGAGGCTGAGGCCAAGGCCGGACCCGGCCTTGCTTCGGCTTTCGTCGAGCCGCACGAACCGTTCCTTGACGCGCTCGCGATCGGATTGCGGAATGCCCGCGCCTTCGTCTGCAACCGAGAGACGAACAACATCCGCACCGGAATTAAAAATTGCCGTCAATGTCAGCGTCTTGTTGTCGCCCGCGCCGTATTTGATCGCGTTGTCGAGAAGATTGGTCAGCGCCTGCCCGATGAGCTCGCGATTTCCTTCAATTGCCAACGGACCTTCGACTTCATTGACGACGCGCATCCCTGCATCCTCAGCGAGCGGTTCGTACAATTCTGCGAGATCGGCGGCAATTGCCGCCAAGTCGACATTGGTCATCGCCTGCTTTGAGAAACCGGCCTCGACACGCGAAATCAGCAGCAAGGCGTTGAACACCTTGATCAATTGATCGGCCTCGCCAATCATGTCTTCCAGGACTGCGCGGTAGTCGGTCTTGTCCGGATCGCTGGCGATGGCCGCCTCGGCGCGGTTGCGCAAGCGCGTCAGCGGCGTCTTCAAATCATGGGCGATACTGTCGGACACCTCACGCAGACCGTCATTGAGCTTCGATATCTTGGCGATCATCGAATTCAGGCTGCCGGACAGCCGATCGAATTCGTCATTCGCGCTGCTGACCGGAAGGCGCCCGGTCAGATCGCCCGCCACGATGCGCGCGCTCGCCTCAGACACGCGGTCGATGCGCTGCAGGGCCCGTCGCCCGACCAGGAACCAGATCAGGAATCCGCCGGCCGCCATGAAGCCGAGGGCGGTGATCAGCGCCCGGCGGACGATCTCCCGAAAACGCTGCGGCTCGCCGAGGTCCCGGCCGACGAGAATGCGCATTCCGTTCGGCAGATCGATGATCTGGGCAAGCGCGCGCGGCGCGGATTCCGGGTCGTCGATCACCGACAGGTCATCGCCGAAACGGGCGTAAACAAATGGCGTACGGGTCCAGCCGATGCGGTCGAGAACGCCCGGCTCAAGTGCAATCACGTTGCCGGTCAATACGCGCCCGGTGTTGTCGGCGATCATGTAGAGATTCGCACCCGGTCGCCGCGAGCGCCGCTCGACTTCGCGAACAAGGACCCGCAAACCGCCCCTACGATAGGCTTGGCCGAGGCTGTCTACCTCTTCGGTGACCGCGATCTTCGTTTCGTTGGCCAGAAAACGGGCCGCCGAACCGGTCATGTAGAAGACGAGAAAAACCGCACAAGCGCCAAACAGGATCAGGTAAAGCGCCGACAGCCGGGCTGCGGTCGTGTTGAATGTGGCAAGGATGCGTCGCATTACCCCGTCAATCGCGCATCATGTAGCCGGCGCCGCGAACCGTATGGAGGAGCGGTTTGTCGAAACCCTTTTCGATCTTCGCACGCAACCGCGAGATGTGCACGTCGATGACGTTTGTCTGGGGATCGAAGTGATAGTCCCAGACATTCTCAAGCAACATGGTGCGGGTGACGACCTGTCCGGAATGACGCATGAGATACTCGAGCAGACGGTATTCCCGCGGTTGCAGGACGATCTGGTCGCCGGCGCGCGCGACCTCGTGCGACAGCCGGTTCAGCACCAGATCACCGACCTGATAGCGGGTTTCCTGCTCCCCGCCGGCCTGCCGGCGTTGCAGCACTTCGAGCCGCGCCAGGAGTTCAGAGAAAGCATAGGGTTTTGTAAGGTAATCGTCGCCGCCGGCCCTGAGGCCCGTTACGCGGTCATCGACCTCGCCGAGCGCTGACAACACCAACGCTGGTGTCATATCGCCCTTGCCGCGCAACTCGGTGATCACCGACAGGCCGTCGCGCTTCGGCAACATGCGGTCGACAACCAGAGCGTCATAAGTACCGGTATCGGCCATGGCGAACCCGTCATCACCGTCGTTTGCGACGTCGGCGATGTGGCCCGCTTCGCCCATCGCCTTGCGCAAGTACTCCGCGGCTTCTGTATCGTCTTCGATGATCAGGATCTTCATGGAACTGCTTATCGCGTCAGGCAGGCAGAAAGAAAAGGGTTCTGTGCGAGAGCCGGCACCTGGGAGGGGTGACGGCAGCGGGTCGAGAGGGGGAAGACCCGCTGCCGTCGGTGTTGTCTGCCCGGGGGGATGACATGGGTGGTACCGGGCAGCCAATCACTTCGGGATCAGCCGCGATCGACGGGCATGGCCACGAAACGGCTGGTTTCATCACGCTCAAGCAAAATGAGCGCAGCCTTGCGGCCGGATTCGGCGACCGCGTCGATCCCCTTCTCGATGTCAGAGGCCGAGGAGACCGCCTCATTGTCGACTTCGAGAATTGTCTCACCGGAACGGATCCCGGCTTCGGCCGCAGGGCTGCGAGGCGCGACCGCCGTAACAACCACGCCCTTTCCATCTTCGGAGGGCGCAACGGTCAAACCGAAATCCTCAAGCGCGCTTTCCGGCACCTCTTCGGGCTCGGGACTGGCCGCAGCAGCTTGCTCGCCCGGCAATTCGCCGAGCTCTACGGAGACGGTCCTTTCCTTGCCGCGGCGAATAACGGTCACATCGACCTTGGTGCCGGGATCGTAGGCAGCTATCGCGCGCGCCAGTTCGCGGGGACCTTCGATCGCCTCGCCATTGACGGCGGTGATGATATCGCCGGCGCGGATGCCCGCCTTGGCCGCCGGGGCGTCCTGCTGCGGATCGGAAACCAGGGCGCCATCGCTGATGTCGAGCCCAAGCGATTCCGCGATGTCCGGCGTGACACGCTGGATGCGGACGCCCAACCAACCGCGCTCGACATTGCCGTCATCCATGAGTTCGGAGACGACCTCCTTGGCGGTCGATGCGGGAACGGCAAAGGCAATGCCGACATTACCGCCAGAGGGCGAGAAAATGGCCGTATTGACACCAACAACCTCACCATTGAGGTTGAAAGTCGGACCGCCGGAGTTGCCCCGGTTCACGGCCGCATCGATCTGCAGGAAATCGTCATAGGGACCGGCGCCGATGTCGCGGCCACGCGCCGAAACGATACCAGCGGTTACTGTTCCGCCCAACCCGAACGGATTGCCGACAGCGACAACCCAGTCGCCGACACGGGTCTTGTTGTCATCGGCGAAGTTCACGTAGGTGAAGTCGCGATCGGCGTCGACTTTCAAAACAGCCAGATCGGTGCGCGGATCGGTACCGATCAGTTCGGCATCCAGTTCGGTGCCGTCATTCATGACGACCGTGAAATCGGTGCCGCGATCGATCACATGATCGTTCGTGACGATGAAGCCGTCACCCGAGATGAAGAACCCGGAGCCTTGAGAGACAGGGCGCGCGCGGCGCGGGCGGTCGAAGCGGCGCTCGCCGCGACGATCCCGCTCACCGAATTGCGGACCAAACTGGGGGCCGAATTCGCGGAAGAAACGCTTGAAGGGATGATCGTCAGGCAGATCCTCGAAACCACGCCCGCCAAAGCCAAATTCCCGGCTGTTTGCCGGCGTTATGTTGGACTTGACGCGTACCGAGACCACTGCGGGCGAAACCATCTCGATGATGTCTGCAAAGCCGGGAGCAACGGCCGGCGTCTCGATGCGAACGGCTTCGGCAATTGCAGGCGTACTGGACGCACCGGAGAAGGCGGCGACGCCGGTGCCTACGACAGCGGTCGCAACCAGTGCAGCGGCAATACGCTTGGTTATGGAGATGCGGGAGGTATTGGACAAATTGGTCATCAATTCTCATCCTCGGATTCTGGATCGATGGGCCGGCTTATCCGGCCTTGAGGATGAAAATAGGCAAGCGAAGATTACACGCCACTTTCCGGAACATGAAAGTTTCGTAAGGTTTGCAGCCGGTGAGTCAGCTACCCCGACCTGAAACGGTGGTCCTGACCTTTGCCGACGTCTCCAGCGTACGGTGGACGGGGCATTTACCGGCAATTTCCTCCAGTTTCTGCGACAGTGCCGGATCGATCTCGCCATCAACCGAAATAACCCGCTCGAATACGTCGATCTTGCCGCCGCCCGCGCGTTCATCGTAGGTACAATCCGCGCAGTCGCGCGCATGCACCTTTTCATGGCTCACATCGACTGTGACCGCACCCAGCGAAAGCTTCTTGAAGTCGGCGTACATGCGCAGCGTCATCGACGTACAAGCGCCGAGCGCTGCCGACAGAAAATCGTAGGGCGACGGGCCGGTGTCCGTCCCGCCGACTGAAGCAGGCTCGTCAGCAAACAGACGATGCGGACCGGCCTGCACGATATTCTGAAACTTCGACTGGCGCGTCTCCGATACCCGAACGTGTTCGATCGCTTCGGCTCCTTGGGGCACCTCCTTGGCCAGGAACCGGCTTGCCCAACCGGCAATAACCTCCGCCGCGAATTCGGCGTCTTCAGCCTTGGTCAGCAGATGATCGGCGGTATCGAGCGAGACGAAGCTCTTCGGGTGTTTGGCGGCCATGAAAATGCGGGTCGCGTTCTCGACGCCCACGGTGGCATCGATCGGCGAGTGCATGACAAGCAGGGAGGCTTTGAGCTTGGGCAGTGCGTCAAGCAGGTTCGTCGTGCGCGCCGCATCCACGAACTGCTTGCCTATCCGAAACTTGCGTCCAGCGAGCGTCACCTCGGCCGACCCTTCGCGCTCGATCCGTTCAACATCGCCGCTGAACGTGTGCAGTACGTGTTCGGCATCCGATGGAGCGCCAATCGTAACGACGCCCTTCGCCTCCGGGATGTCGTGGGCAGCGGCCAAGACGGCTGCACCACCCAGTGAATGGCCGATCAACAAGACCGGCGCCTCCATGGTCTCGCGCAAATGGTCGGCAGCGGCGACCAGATCGGAAACGTTGGAGATAAAGGACGTGTTCGCGAATTCACCCTCGCTCGACCCGAGGCCCGTGAAGTCGAACCGCAGAACTGCGATGCCCAGGCGCGAAAGATGCGTGGCGATGCGTTTCGCGGCCAGAATGTCCTTTGTGCAGGTGAAACAGTGGGCGAAGATCGCACAACCGCACGGTGCGCCATCGGGCATATCCAACCGCGCAGCCAGTTTCTGCCCATCGGTCGACGGGAATTCCATTTTCGACGACGGCATTGGCGGCCTCCCCTCTTTCAGACGGTCAGCGGCACGCTAGCGGGGATGTTCATCACCGTCAGATAAAATTTCGGAGAGCCGTTCCTGCTCGCTTTGCGAAAGCGACGCGTTTGCCCTTGCCGCCGGTCGACGGCGGAAAACAAGTAGAAGCGCGACGAGGCCGATCACCAATACGATGACCGGTGTCGCCCAAAGCAGGAGATTACGCGCCGATACGCGCGGCGCCAGCAACACAAACTCGCCATAGCGGTCAACAACGAAGTCCAGCACTTCCGTATCGCTATCGCCTTCCACCAAGCGCTCGCGGACGATCACCCTGAGGTCGCGCGCCAGGTCGGCATCGGAATCGTCGATCGACTGGTTCTGGCAAACGAGACATCGCAGCTTCGTCGAGATCTCCCGCGCGCGCTCCTCGAGCGCCGGGTCGTCCAGTATCTCTTCGGGATTGACCGCGTTGGCCGGCACCGATGATGCAACGACCAACGTCAAAATCGCAAGAAACCGCAGCACATTGCCTCCTATTCGGCCGGCGCCGGCTGCTGGTTACGGCGGCGCGCTGACGGTACCGGCGCGCCGACACGCAGCCTGCGATCCGACAGCGAGATGCAGCCGGCGATCACCATGAGAACGGTGCCCCACCAGATCAGCGTCACCATCGGTTTCCACCAGATGCGCACGACAATCTGATCGCTGCCCTCGACCCGGTCGCCCAGCGACAGATATATCTGGTTGAACAAGCGCGTGTGAATGCCGGCTTCCGTCGTCGGCATGCGTCGCGCGGTATAGAGACGCTTTGCCGGCTCGATGATCGCCACGGCGCGCCCGTCTCTCGTGACCGTGAACCTGCCGACCTCATCGACGAAATTCGGCCCCTGGCGAGGCTGCAAGCTGTCGAGCCGCACCGAATAGGCGGCGACTTGCGTTTCGTCGCCGGGCGCCATGCGCAGCACCAGTTCTTCCTCGAACGCGGAAACGGCAACAATACCGAGTGCGGTCACGCCAAGCCCAGCATGTGCGATGGCCGTTCCCCAGACCGAACGCGGCAAACCCGCCAACCGGCGCAACGCAATCCGCGGCGCAGCCCGCGGCAAGCCTGATTTCTGCCAAATGTCGGCAAACGATCCGAATATGAGCCAGAACGCCACCATGATGCCGAGCGCCGCAAAGACCGAGGTGCCGGCGGTGACGTAGAAACCAATCAGTCCCGCGACCACCGCAAGAACGGCGAATACGAACAGCCGTTGCGCGGCTGCGGCCAAGTCGCCGCGCTTCCACGCCAAGACCGGACCGAACGGCACCGCGATCATGAGCGGCAGCATCAGCGGAACAAAGGTGGCATTGAAATACGGCGCGCCAACAGAAATCTTCTCACCGCTGACGGCCTCCACGGCAAGCGGATAGAGCGTGCCGACGAACACGGTCGCTGTCGCTGTCGTGAGGATCAGATTGTTAAGGACGAGGCCGCCTTCGCGTGAGATCGGGTGAAACACACCGCCATTGGACAGCGAGGACGAGCGAAGGGCGAAAAGAAACAGCGCCCCGCCGATGAAGAACACAAGAATACCCAGAATGACCACGCCGCGCGTAGGGTCGGTGGCGAATGCATGCACCGATGTCAGAACGCCGGAGCGCACCAGGAACGTGCCAAGCAAGGACAGCGAGAAGGTCATGATCGCAAGCAGAATGGTCCAGACCTTCAGCGCCTCGCGCCTTTCCATGACGAGCGCTGAATGCAGGAGCGCGGTGCCTGCAAGCCACGGCATGAACGACGCGTTTTCCACCGGATCCCAGAACCACCATCCGCCCCATCCCAGTTCGTAGTAGGCCCAGTAGGAGCCCATCGCGATGCCGGCTGTCAGGAATATCCAGGCGGCCAACGTCCAAGGCCGCACCCAGCGCGCCCAGGCGGCGTCAATACGGCCCTCGACCAAGGCCGCGATGGCAAAGGAAAAGCAGACCGAAAACCCGACATAACCGAGATAGAGAAGCGGCGGATGGATCGCCAGACCGATGTCCTGGAGGATCGGGTTCAGATCCTGCCCCTCGAAAGGCGCCGGCGACAGCCGGACGAAAGGGTTCGATGTAAACAAAATGAAACCGGTAAACGCCACCGTGATCAGGCCTTGCGCTGAAATCACCATGGCACGCAGGCGTGGCGGCAGATTTCCGCCGAACAGCGCGACCAGTGCCGCAAACAGCGCCAGGATCAACACCCAGAGGAGCATGGAGCCTTCGTGGTTGCCCCAGACACCGGTGATCTTGAACAGCATCGGCTTTTGCGAATGCGAGTTCTCGTAGACATTCAGGATGGAGAAGTCGGAGACCACATAGCCCCATGTCAGGGCAGCGAATGATACCGATGTAGCAGCGAACACGGCCAGCGCGAGACTGGACGCCGTGTTCATCAGTCCGGTGTCGCCGACACGCGCGCCGACAGCCGGCGCCAGGGTCTGGACGGTGGCGAGGACAAGCGCAAGAACGAGCGCGTAGTGGCCGAGTTCGACGGTCATCAGTTCGTTGCCTGTGCGTCCCCTTCATGTTGCCAATAGCCCTGCTCCTTGAGGCTGTCGGCGACTTCCTTCGGCATGTAGTTCTCGTCATGCTTGGCGAGAACCGTGTCGGCCATGAATGTTCCGTCCGATTGCAACATGCCTTCAGCAATCACGCCCTGCCCTTCGCGGAACAGATCCGGCAGGATGCCGGTGTAGCGAACAACGATGCGGTCGTTGGCGTCTTCGACGGCAAACTCGATGGTGGAGCCATCCGCCGGTTGGACCGAACCGGTTTCCACCAGGCCGCCAAGCCTGACACGGCCGGTATTCTCCTGCGGCGCGGCCAGCAACTCGGATGGCGTGCGGAAAAAGGTCACCTGCTCGCTGAGCGCGGTCAGCACCAGTGCGACCGCCACGCCCAAGAGCGCCAATGCGCCAAAGATAACCGTAAATCTCTTCTGCTTGCGTGTCACTGCGTAGTCTCCCCTGCGGCAATTCCAAGCGCCGCTGCAAAAGTCCGTATCTGGTCGCGTTTGGCCGGATCGTCGGCAAACGCGCTTGTCGCACGGTCCAGGGCGGCTTTGGCGTCCGTGTCTCTGCCAAGCACAGTGTAGGACCTTATCAGGCGCTGCCAGCCGGCGATGTCATCGGGCTGCTCGCGCAGTCGGCTATCGAGGTCCTCGACCATCGAAAGGATCATCGCCGAGCGATCCTCCTGAGACATGGCGCGAGCACTCGACATGGTCTCCTCATCGAGACGCGGCGCCGTGGCCCCGGCCGCAGCCGGCATAGCATCGTCATAGCGGCGCAAACCCTCGGCTGCGGCGGCCTTCCATTCGGCAGCGGCTGTATCGTCGTCGGTCAAACGCCGCCACGCCGCAACAGCGGCGGGAATGTCGCCGGACTGTGCCGCGGCGAGCGCCAGAAAGAAATGTGCCGATGCATCGTTTTCGTCGATGGCGAGCGCGGCCGAGAAGGCGTTGCGCGCCCGATCGTCGACTACGCCTTCGTCCAGAACAAAATAGGCCTGCCCCAATCCGGATCGACGCGCGGCTGAATCGCCAAGCAAGTCGATCGCCCGTAAAAACGCGCGCTCGGCATCGGCGGCACGACCCAGGCGAAGATACATCGGCGCCAAGACGTCCCAGCCACGCCCGTCATTCGGATTTCGAGCCAATTGCGCTTCTGCGCGCGCGACAAGATCGTTTACGCCCATATCGGCCAGGCGCGGCTCATCGGCACGCAGTGCCAACGGCTGACCCGGCATGCTAGGTGAACCGAGACCGGAATAGAGCAACGCCGCAGACAGCGGGATGAAGGCCACCGCCGCGAACACGACCGGCATGGCGCGGCTTGCGCGGATTGTGGCGCCTGCATCGACGGCATCCTGAACGGCGATGATCCGCCTGCCGATTTCAGCCCGCGCATAGTCCGCCTCGCCAGGAGCAATCGCACCTCGCTCCAGATCCGCCTCCAGTTCGCTCAACTGATCCTTGTAGATCGCCAGATCGTAGGTGCGCTCATCGTCCAGTAAAGGCGCGGAACCACGGCGCCAAATCGGCCAAAACGCGATGCCGATCAGCAGTATGGTCAAGGAAACTGCGGCTAGGTAGAACTGCATGAGCGTCACATAGTCGCCCGCACGGGACTTGCCAATTCAAATCGGACGGCCCGTGGCTAAACGTCGCCGGTCTAAATTGGCTTACGTAAGAGGAGTCCAGCTGCCATCCTTGTTTCGGCAGGCGGTGCCCCGATTCTCCACCGGAAGTCCTTCCGCAACGACCGTATGCCGGTACTGACGGCAATCCTGCGATCCGACACGGTAGGGTTGGGAGGCGACGACTTGGCCTCGAAAGTCGCGCCCGTCTGCTTGCCAGGCGACAGGCTCACCAGCCGGTGTGTGCTCCAATGCGCGATACTCGGCTCGCAAAGCCGCGCTCATTTCCTCGGTAGTCAAGGTCTCGCCGACACCACGATCGATAATGCCGCCATTGAGCGCGGCGACTAGCGCCGAGCCGGCCGCCGGCTTGGGAAACTCAGCCTTCTGCGTTGCGCCAAAGGCCAGTTTCGTGATCGGTGCTTGCCCGTACTGCGAACAACCTGCCATAGCGGCGGTCATTGCGATCAATGCAGCAAGTGCGAAGCTCTTGTTCATAACTGCCCGGCTTTGTTGGACGTTGGATTCGTTAAGACACAATGTGGCAACTGTGTCATCAGTTTGTTCTGCACGATAGAATCCAAAGTTTTATTTAATAGCTGCCGGAAGCCGAACATTGACCCGTAAACCGCCTAGGTCGCTACCATCCAGATCGACCTGCCCGCCATAGGCTGTGGCCGTCTCGGAGACAATTGCCAGACCCAGGCCGGTGCCCGGCACCGTCTCATCGAGACGTTTGCCTCTTTTCAACGCCGTTTCGCGTGACTGCGGTTCGATTCCGGGACCGTCATCCTCGATCCGCAGCAAGAGCCAGTGTTTTCCTGCCTCGTCTTCAATCGTGCTGACACCAACGGCAATTTGAGCTCTTGCCCACTTGGCCGCGTTTTCGAGCAAGTTGCCGGCGATCTCTTCCAGGTCCTCCTTTTCGCCGACGAAGATTGGCTCATCTTCCGGCAGATTGAGCGAGATTTGTTTGTCCGGGTTGAGCTTGCGCATCACGGCCACAAGTTTCTCGAGAGCGGGGCCAACTACCGTTCGAAACACGACGCTTTCCCGCTGTGCGGCGATACGCGCGCGTTTCAGATAGTGCTGGATTTGAAAATCCATGGCGCGGGCCTGTTCGGCAACCGTGGTTGCCGCCGGTCCGTCACGCGCGTCCGCCTCGTTCATCAATACGGAAAGTGGCGTCTTCAGCGAATGCGCCAGGTTTCCGACTTGGGTACGCGAGCGCTCGACGATTCTTCGATTGTTGTCGATCAGTGCGTTCATCTCCTCGGCCAGCGGCACGATTTCGCGTGGGAACCGGCCCTCCAGACTAGTGGCTTCGCCGCTGCGGATCGCGGCAAGGGAGCGGCGTATGCGGTCGAGAGGGCGTAAGCCGAACAAGAGTATTCCGCCATTGATGGCGACCACCCCGCCACCGAACAGCATCAACAAAAAACCGACGCGCCTCGCGAAATCGCGAACGCCATACTCGAACTCATCCTGATTTCCGGCAAGTTGGAACAGTGCAATCTGGCCATTGCCAAGGTCGAGTTCGGACTCCACGACACGAACTCGGCCCTCACCGGGACCGATGCCGATCCAAATACGCCTGAACTGGCTATCGAATGGAAGTTCAGAAACCGGCGGACCCCGCAGTGTTTCGCTGGCCAAGGACAGCGAGGCGATCGGGCGGCTGTCGAATCCCTCGACCGGCGCGACCCTCCAGTACCAGCCAGAACCGGCACGCTGGAAACTCACATTGCCGAAATCCGGGATGCCTGACAGTTGCCCGGCCTGATCGATCGATATGGCGCCGACCAGATTGAAAAGCTGCGCTTCCTGCAGGTTGGCGAACCCACGCTCGGCATCGTTGCGATACAGGCCGATCAGCAACCAGCCGAGAAATGCGATTGCGGCGGTGGCCCACAGGCTTGAGAACAGGATGACCCTGACGGCAAGGGAATCGAACCCGAAACGCAACGCGCTATCCGACGGTCCGGTCGGTCCCGCCCGGAGCGGTGATCCGGTAACCGAGGCCGCGAACGGTCTCGATCAGGTCATGGCCGATTTTCTTGCGCAAGCGCCCAACGAATACCTCGATCGTGTTGGAATCGCGGTCGAAGTCCTGATCGTAGAGGTGTTCGACCAATTCGGTGCGTGAAACCACTTCGTTCATGTGGTGCGCCAGATAGGCCAGCAACCGGTACTCGTGCGACGTGAGTTTCAACGAGATGCCGTCGACCATGGCTCTCGAAGTCTTGGTGTCGATGACCAACGGTCCGCAACGTATTTCCGAAGACGCCAATCCAGCCGCGCGGCGGATCAGCGCACGGACGCGCGCGAGCACTTCCTCGACGTGGAACGGCTTGGTCACGTAGTCATCTGCACCGGCATCGATGCCAGAGACCTTGTCGCTCCAACGGTCGCGCGCTGTGAGGATCAGAACAGGCATCGACCGCCCGTCATCGCGCCAGCGTTGCAGTACGCTGATCCCGTCCATGACAGGCAAGCCGATGTCGAGGATCACGCAATCATATGGTTCGGTATCGCCGAGAAAGTGCCCTTCTTCGCCTTCGGTTGCGGCATCGACAACATAACCGGCGTCTTCGAGCGCAGACTTGAGTTGCGCATTCAGGGACTCATCGTCCTCGACCACAAGGATTCGCATTTAACAAGCTCCCGGCTGACTTGGCGCAACGCTATATCAGGTTGCCCCGAACGTAAAATGCGCCGCTGGCGATGCCGTCATCGGGATATCAGCCATTGACAACCATCTCGACCCGTTTCGGACGCTGGCCGTTTCCACCGGGAATGATCAGCACGATCTTGCAACCACCCGAAACCGCCTGCGCGCTGGCAAGCTGAGCGCCACGCTGCGCGGCTACCCGCTGACCAACCGCATAGCAGTTGTCGGCTGCGATCAGCATTTGGTTTTCGGTGGCATGCGCTGCTGCCCCGCCAAAGATAGCGAGCGCGATCAGAGCTGCCGTGATCTTACGCGTCATTGTTCTTCTCCAAGTTGCCCGCACACTATCCCCCTGAGGCTGAACGGAACATGAATGTCCCTATTGGGTCGGCATGGAGACCGCAACAGTGTCGGCGAAGGCCCGTTCACTGCTTCAGGCGATGATGATGGTCTTGCGCGCCTCGATTCCCTCGCCCGCCGCCAAGCTGAACTGGGCGACGCCGAGATCGAGTTGCGCTTGGGGTTGATCGAGGCCGAGCGAGGCGGCTTGCGCAGCATCGATCGTGATGGCGGTCGCGTTGGCTTCGGCTTCCCATACGACCGCGCCCGCCTCGCGTATCCGTGTCACGTAGCGCTCGATGTCCTCGCCGAGCGGCACGTCAGTTCCATCCCAGCTGTCCGCATCGACGCGGCTACGTCTTATCCAACCAAGCAGGATTGAGCCATCGGCCTGCCGGTCGGCGCGTAGATGCACTGGCGAAAGCGGCAATCGGGCTCTTACACCGCCTATGGCCGTCACGGTTTCGAAATAACGATCGGTGAACGGACGGCCTGCGGGACCAACACGCAGTTGCAGTTCAAGGCCGGTTTCCCAAGCTCTCAGCCCAACGGGCACGACCGCTTGGTCGAGCAAGACCGCCCGCGCGCCGGCCGTAGCGCCAGAGGCCATGGCGTCCTCCGTTCCGCCCTGGCCTCGCAACAGGCCTGACAGGCGCCACTGCCCGGCTGAGACTTCTTCGGCCGTTGCAAACTGCACGACCTCCCAGCCGCCGTCTTGTGTATGGATCGCGATAGAGTTTTGTCCGGCGAGCAGGTGCGCGCGCGAGACGCTCGAAAACTCTCCCGATGGGATCGATAACAGGATCGCATTGGCGAAATCGAGGCGTCCGGAGAATGAACCGGCGAGCGGCGCATCCAGCTTGCCCATGACGGCCGGCGCGGTGATATCGGTGCGATGCTCGAAACCGTCGGCGCCCGGCGAGATATGAACCGACTGAGCGTGCGGCGGCAATGACCAGGCCGCTATCTTGAACTGCTTCTCGGGGCTTGCGCCAGGTTGCAGTGGCAGGTCGATGGTGACGAAATCGGGCCTGCCGACAAGGTCGCCGGCAAAGGCGTTGGCGAGTTGTGCCGGGAGCGTTGCCGGTCTTGAGTTGACCGGACGGCTGGCGACCGGCATGGCCTCGATCGCCAGATGACCGCCGAGGCCAGTTCGCGTCACGATCCAGCGCTCATCAGGCGAGGAAGCAAGAGCGAAGCTGCGACCGGGCACCAGGTCGATATGGCGCAGCGGCAAGCCAAGACGGACTAGCCGCGATCTCGCCCATTGATTTGCCAACACGCGGTCGGCCAATGCCGGGACGACCGACGGGTCAGCCACGCATGGTAGTTCGACAGCAGACTGGCGATTGTGATCGGCCGCAATACGGCGGGAATATGCGGTCGCGGAGCGGTACCCGCTCAAGCCATCGCGATAGCCGACCACAACTTCGGTGGGTTGTTCGGCTTCCTCGCCATATACCGTGTCGACGAGCGGCTCGCCATCGATATCGGTCACCTCATCTTCGTCGATTTCAATGGCGGCGTTTGCGCCCTCCACTTCGAGCACCAGCTTGCCGCCATCCTCATAGGCGGCAAGGCCGTAGGTGATGGCCAATGGTTCGATGATGTCACGCGCCGCCGCGGGTTGCCCAATGATGATACCCTGTACAGCATCGGCCAACTGAAGCGACGCATCGTCAAGGCCGTGCCCCTTTATTATGTCAAGCAGTGTCTCTCGCAGTGGCGCGTTCCCCAAACGCCCGTTCAACCAGTGGCCGGTCGGCCAGTTTTCGCCATCGCCCCACGCATCTCCGGCCATCGGAAAGGCCGGAAAAGGGCGCGCATCCCAAGCCCAGCAGTAAAGTCGGGACGGATCGACCATCGCCTCGCCAGTCACGGTCGAGAGCGGATTGGCAACGATGCCGCTGGACCAGTGATCGTGATGCGCTTCCAGAAACGCCCGCTGTTCACCGTCGTCACGGCCGCCAGCGGAATACCATGGCAGGCTGCTTTCCGTAGATTTGGCGTCCACAAACACGTTCGGCTGGGTGGCGCCCTTGTCGACGGCCGGACAACCGATCTCGGTCATCCAGACAGGTTTCGACATCGGCACCCAGCCACTTGGCTGTGCCGCTTCGACGCCGCCGATGCGGTCGTAATGCTGATTTGACCACCAGCTTGTCAGATCCTTGTAGCGGAACACCCAGGGCTTTCCCACATCACCGTCGGTGATCGCAGTACGCAGTCTGTCGCGCCGGTCGCTGTCCGAAGCGTAGTACCAGTCATACCCCTCGCCGCCGGCAATCGCGGCGCGAAATGCGGCAACGTCCGAGGCATGGCGTGCACCGTCCGGGTTGGCTGCGGGATCGGCCAAGTCGGCGTCACGCCAATCGGAGACCGGCATGTAATTGTCGATCCCGACGGCATCGATATTGGCGTCAGACCAGAGCGGGTCGAGATGGAACAGGACGTCGCCCGTCCCGTCCTGCGGGTGATAGCCGAAATACTCCGACCAATCCGCGCCATAGGTCAGCTTGCACCCGGACCCGACCACCGCCCTGACATCGGCGGCGAGCGCTTTCATGCGGTCAACGAACGGAAACGCGGCAGTGTCGTCGCGCACCTGCGTCAGGCCGCGCATCTCCGAACCGATAACAATGGCGTCGACACCGCCCGCAGCAACTGCGAGATTCGCGTAATGCATAATTAAACGCCTATATCCATTTGAATTATTGTAGAAATCTCCGATTTGCTGAGCCGCATCTATAGTTTTATCTGCGCTTGATAGTTGACCAATAGCCGGATCGCAGGTCACGCGGCCGCGCCACGGATAGGCGGGCTGGAAGCCGTCCGACCAGGGATCGGGAAGGCTGTTGGTGGCCGGCACATCCATCATCAGGAACGGCGACAGCGTAACCTTCAGTCCGCGCGCCTTGAGGTTCTGGATTGCTGCAATCACGCTGGCATCGGTCGGGGTTCCGCCATAGGCCGGCCTGCCGCCATGGGCTGAAACGACATGCGTGCCCGACGCGTCCCGGTCCAGCCCGTCGACGCTCCACGGTTCACTCTCGCCGCCTCCCGATGTCGAAACGACACCCGGCCGGATCCGGCACTGGCCGGCGCGCAGATCATCGCCGAACCAGGCCACGATCAGGTTGACGTGTTCGAGGTTCGGGCAAACCGCCTGCAACTCGTCGATCGACGCTTCGAAATCCGATTCCGCATGCAGCACATGACGGTTCAGCTCACGTGTTTCGCCCTTCCTTGCGGATGCCGTCACAAGCGCCGGCTGGTAGCCATGTTCAGTGGAACCCGGGATCAGACACATGGCGCGGACCTGCTGTTCCAGCGCCCCAACCGCGCGCACCACCTCGACCTGGATCTGCGGAATGCGATTGCCGAACCGGTCGAGCGGCAGGCGCTCGAGAACCAGATAGGCGAGATTGCGGTAAGCCGGCGTGTTGCCAATGCCCTGTTTCGCCTCGATCAGCGGATCGGCGGGTTGATCGGCGTCGCCCTTGTAGACCCGCATCGTCAGTCCGGTCAGGTCCAGTTCCTTGCCGTCCGCCCAGACGCGCTTGATCGCCGAAACCGGCCCTTCGCAGAGGCCAATCGCCACATTGGCGAAGTAGGAATAGGTCCTGACCTTCGGCCCGCCACCCTTGGCGCCTTGGCGCTCCGTCGAGACGGTTTCCTCGAAACGGGTCGCCCAGATGACAGTGCCGGAAATCCTCGCCTGACCGAAGATGCGCGGCACAGACACGCCCTCCTCGGCGGTCAGTGGCCGCGCGCCGGCCAGCCGTGCGCCCTCGATCCGGCGAGATGATCCGAACAACGCATTGTCTACGGCGTATCCGGCCAGGCTGCCGGCTGCTGCACCGAGCGCTGCACCGACAGGACCGAATATGCCACCGACAAGCGTGCCGGCGGCTTGCAGCAACAGGGTCGCCATGAGTGTCTCCTGCTGAATTACGGATTGGGAAAGGCAAACGCGCCCGCGATGCGGCGGCGCCAATACGGTACCAGCGCCGACAGCGCGACGGCGTGCCCTTCATAGGCATGTATGATGCGGTCTCGGGCCGCGAGGATCGCTAGATGCTTGGCCGCGGCATGTGGCTGCCAGCGAAACACCAGGATGTCCCCCGGCTGCATCGCGCCGCAATCGAGTTCCAGGCAGTGCCGCCTCGCCGCTTCGATCATCGGATCGCCGGTTGCGGTTTCCGCCCAGTCCGGCGAATAGCTGGCGGGCAGCCTGAGCTGTGCGCCATAGAGTTCCCGCCAGATGCCGGCGACAAGGCCGAGGCAGTCGCAGCCGACGCCCTTGCGGCTCGCCTGGTGCCGGTAAGGCGTGCCGATCCAGCTTTCTGCGATGGCCAGTGCGCGGGCCCGGGTCGTGTCAGGGGATGATCGGTCCGCCATCGAACTCCGTCTCGCCGTCGACATAGGTGAGTGCCGCATCATTGCCCGGGATATGCGGGAAACCCTGGAAATTCAGCGGGTTTGAAAACTTCGCCTTGCAGGTCGAAAATGCCTTGTCGCAACCGGCGACGACATTGAAAGTGTCGCCCGGCGCAATCCCTTCCAGCTCCGGATCAAATAGGCGCAGCAGCCGTTCGCCGGTACTGGCGGTAACTGAAACCGACAGAACCGTATCGGAGAGCCCGACACGCGCCCCGGTTGTCCAGCTCAGCCTGCCGAGGTCGAACCATCGCTCGGCGTAACCGGCAAGACCGGATACGGTAACCCCGCCCCCACCGACGGCGACGACCGAGCCATCCGCTGAATAGGCTGGATCGGACACGTCGAATCCGCAGCGAGCATCGCCAAGATCAGCGTCGCAGCTTCGCATGAACAACCGTCCGCGTTCTTCGTCGAGGCGGGAGGTCATGCCCCGCAACTCGACACGAAACGCGCCATCCATTGTCCGGACTTCGCCGACAACATGACGGGTCAGCAATGCATGGTTCGACGGGTTGGACCAGTTGACGAGATACCGCTCGATACTGGCCCCGTGATACTTGCCGGCGCGAATGTCGGCTTCGCTGATCCGGTCCGACGACAACGCGCCGACGACTTCCGAAGTCCCGGCGGAAAGACCAAGTTCGCTCTCGACATCGCCGGCCGAAAACCCCGTCGCCGGCTCGCACACCGTTTCGTTCAGGTTCAACGGCTGGTCATGGTCGGTAAAGCCGAGCACCATGCCGTCGCGCCGGTTGACGATCCAGCAATAACAGACGGTCGTCGTCGGCTGGCCCAGATGATCCGCCAGCGCCTGTGGCAGACTGCTCATTCAAAGACCTCCACCAGTTGGATAGCGGCGATCTCGCCAGCCTCGAATGACACCTGTGTCACCGGCAATTCGTCATTGCCGAAGCGAACCGGTACGTCGAACTCGAAACCCGCCGTCACCGCGACGCCCATCGCCGGCGGGGCGGCCAGCGTGACAACTCCAGTCAGCGCATCGATGGTGAAATCGGCGGGGCTGGCCAGTTCCTGCCCGCCGACAGCAACGCGAACGGTGGCGGAAATTGGTTTTGTCACCAAGCGTCCCGTCGCGAGAGCAAGTTGGTACGCGGTTGTCGATCCGTCACCGCTGCCGATCGTCACATCAAAGGGGCCAATCGCCTGACCTGGTGGCGCGGATAGGTGATCGACCGGATCGCGGAAGCGAAATCCGTGCAGTGGACCGCCACGCTCCTCGAAGAAACGCGACAGCGTGTGCAGGTCCGCCAGCGCCTTGACCCCGGTTGCGATCGTGTATCGCCGTTTCGACCGAGACCATCGGGCATTCCGCTGTTCTTGGCCGGAGGCCAGGCGTACGATCTCAACCCTGCGTTCCGGCCCGCCGCTTGCGCCAAAAGCCAGGCGAGCCGGGAAACTCACATCGTGAAAAACCATGGCGCGTCCTCACATCGTACGTCGGCCGCGTACCACGGCGCGTACCAAAGCCGCGGAGACCTGGGCCTCGGATTTTCGAAACGAGGCGGCGTCCGCCGTTGAAATGGACACGTTGATCGTCACCGGTGCGGCTGCGCCGCCGGCCGAGACGCCGAGATTGCCGTCCGGTCCGCGCCGCAAGGGCAGGATTGCTTCCGCCCCTGCCTCTCCCATCAGGCCGGTACGGCCACCGGGCAGCGGGAAATAGGATGGTGCTGCGATAACACCTCCGCCAGCCAGAGCCGCGCCCGTTCCGACGATTCCGCCTTGTGCGAAAGGCAAGACGCTGCCGAGCCCGCCAATCGCCCTGCCGAAAAAGCCATTCAGCAGATTTTGCAGCGGTGCCAGACCGGAACTCAGCGCGTCGATCGCAAGGCTTCGCCCGATGGACCGTAACGTGTCTTCAAGCGAGCGGCCGGAAACTGCGGCTCCCTTCAGCGCTGTCGTCAAAGTCGAACCAAACGACGACGCCTGGCGCTCCAGCGATGCGAGTGCGGTTTCGAAACCGCTTGTGTCCGCGTCAATCGCGATGGTCAGATGCTCGTCCAAGATCGTCTCCTTCTGTCTTTGCCAAGCCGCCATCTGGATGGCGGCGCATCATTTCGTCGAGTTCTCCCCTGCCCGGCGGCCGGTGAGCGCCGTAGCCGAGCGCGCGCATGGCGGCGGCCAGTTCGCGCGGTGTCGTTGCCCAGAACTCGGCGGGCGAGAGGCGCATCGCGCCGAGGCCGAACGCCATCGCCGCATCCCACGGAAACTGGTCATTCCGTCGCGTCGGCACCGAAAGTCACCTGAAGCAGTTCCGAGACGATCCGCGCATAGCCGGCCGCGCCACCTTCGGCCTGCATCTCGGCGACTTCTTCGCGGGTGAATGTGTGGCCTGCTCCCTTGAGACCGGCATGGATGATTGTCAGGAGATCGTCCGCCGACAAATGGCCCGTCGAAAAGCGCTGCGTCAGCGCAAGCAGATCGGCCGCACCGAAATGGGCCTCAAGCTCGGCCAGCGCACCCAGTGTCAGACAAAGCGCTCGTTCCTTGCCGCCGAGGTCGGCAGCGATTTCGCCACGTTTCCTATTGATCAGCATCACAGCACCGTAAATACCAGTGCGGAACCGGATTCCAGCGCAATGTCGAATGTCACCTCACCGTCATGGCTGCCCGCGTAATCGAGGGCGGTGATCTGGAAGCCGCCTTCGATGGTGCCGAAGTCTGGAACTACCAGTTGCGCGTTGGTCACCGCACCGTCGAAGAAAGCCTGACGCACCAGTTCGTCGGACGCTGCGTCCTTGAAGATACCGGAAGCCGAGATCGAGGCGCGTTGCACACCCGCGCCGGCGAGCAGTTCGCGCCACCGTCCTGCGGATTGCGAGTCCGTTATGTCGACCGATTGCGTGTTGAAGCTTATGCGCTTGGCGCGCAGGCCGGCGACGGTCGCAAAAGCCGCGCCGCCAGCGTCCCAGAATTTCAGCAACAGGTCCTTGCCGCGTTGCGATGCCATCGCCGCGTTCCTCCTTGTTCGTCGTATTTATTTTGATCAGTTGGCCGGTTCGCTCAGTACGCGAAAACGCGACGTCACCCGCCAGGCTAGTTCGGCCGCGACATAATCGGCCTGGGCCGAGGTTGATCGGAGCAGCACCAGGCGCGTCGTCCCGTGGATGCCGGAAAGCCCGGCAAGTGCTGTCTCGACCCGTTCGGCCAGCGCCAGTACGTTGGCGCGGCTCGTACCCTCGGACCAGCAGCGTATCGTCACCTGATGGTCGCAGCCGGGAACATCATCCGTGCTCCAGTCGCGAGCCGAAACACCACCGATCACGACAATGGGTAGCGCGAAATCAGCCGGGACGAAATCAGCGATCTGCTTATCGCTGCCGAGCAGCGCGACAAGAGCACTATCGTTCTTGAGCGCTGAGACGATCGCCGCCTGCAGGTCATGTGCGGCTTTGCTCATGGCGCTCCTCCTTTCTCGCGTTGGTTTCCCGGCGAAGCGTACGGGCTTCCTCAACGCGGTCTTCGGCGAGTGCTTCTGTGCGCGCACCAAGCGCGCGGATCAGGTCATCCAGCGTCATACGCATAGCGAGCTTCATGATCAGGCTTCCTTTTCGCGGGTCAGGCACAAGAAATACCGTCGCGTTTCGTCGAGATCGCGCAGCGCACGGATCTCGAACAGCCGCGTGCCGGCCAAAAGCCGCCTGCCGACTTGCACTCGCTCGTCTCGGCGCAGAACGATCCGGTGTGTGATCTCCGCCGTCTCGCGGTCGGCGGTGCGGATCGGCACGGCGGACGCTGCCTCGATGTGGGTCCAGACCGCCGCAACCTCTGTCCAGGTTTCGATCTGGCCGCCGAGTTCATCGGCGACGCGATTGGCTTCTTGGAGCACCATGCGATGCCGTAACCTGCCGGGATCGAAATACGACGTCCGCATGGTCAAAGCGCCAACTGACGGAAATGCCGCGTCAGCCGGGCATAGAGCGCCGGCACCGACACGGGCTGATCGGCGGCATCGAAGACACCGCGAAACTCGTACCAGTGGGCGACCAGCACCAAGATCGCGCGCTTCAGCATGTCAGGAACATCTGTCCCGGCCGTGCCATAACCGGCGTCGAAATCGACCTCGACACCATTGGCGAATGACGCTGCAGCAACCGTGTCGGCGATCCGCAGGCGTGCCGGCCGCGTGACCAGATTGACGAAGTAGTCGGATCCGTCGAGAATGCCGGGGTTTCCATCCCGATCGTAGACGGTCACAGCGACGATGCCGCGCACCGGCGTTTTCAGGAATTGCAAAACCCTGTCGCACGGCACGCAATCGAAATGCGCGCGCCAGCGCTGATCGATCAGCGCCTGGCCCGTGTCGCGCTCCAGATAGGCGGTCGCAGTGTCGATCAAAGCAGTGATCGCCGCGTCCTCGTCATTGTGTGTGACGCGCAGGTGCCCCTTGGCATCGGCGAGCGACAGCGGCGGCGCGGCCGGCGCCGTGACAAGTGAATAGGTCATAGTGAGTTGCTTCCAGATGTGGGGGCGTGACGGCCCCGGCCTCTGAGAAACCGGGGCCGCATTTGGGCGCTCGAAACCGATATCCGCCGGCATTCCGCTCAACTGAATCTGCGGCCGGATCCGGCGATTATCGAACGGATCAGGAAACGCCGAATTTCAGGAACTTGATGGCGTCGAAATCCTGCATGCCGCCGCCGACGCGCTTGGTCGTGTAGAACAGCACGTAGGGTTTGGCTGAATAGGGATCGCGCAACACCGAGACACCGGTCCGGTCGACCACCAGATAGCCACGCCGGAAGTCGCCGAAGGCGACCGCCAACGCATCGGTGCCGATATCCGGCATGTCCTCGGCCTCGACCAGCGGGAAACCCATCAGCGACGCCCGCTGTCCCGCGGTGGCAGGCGGTTGCCAGATATAGTTTCCGTCGGCATCCTTCAGCTTGCGGATCGTCGACTGGGTCTTGCGGTTCATGACCCACGACGCATTCTGCCGGTAACCGGCCTTGGCCGCATAAACCGTGTCGATAAGCACGTCGGACGGGTCGCTGGCCGGCAGCGCGCCGGCGACACCGGTGGCCACGTAGCCGATATTGCCCCAGCTCCAGCTCGCCTCTGCGACCGCGGAGTAATTCAGGAAACCCGTCGGCTTGTTGACGCCGTCGCCGGCGACGAAGGCCGTGCCCTCCTGCTCGGCAAAGGCGGCATCGACCTCGGACGCAATCCACTGATCGATATCGACGACACTGTCTTCCAGAAGCGCGGGCGTCGCCGCCGGCATGGCGTAGAGTTCCATGGTCGGAAATTGCAGCTCGGCCAGTGTCGACGCCGCCGTCTCCGGCCTGGCAGCCGTCTCGCCGACCCACCCGACTGCGGGACCGGCGATCGAGTACGGCTTCTTCAGAACAGAACCCGACACCTGCCGCACCGAGGCGATGGCGCGGATCGGCGAGATGTCACGCAGCCGTGCGCCGATCGCGGCTTCGGTCTCCGGCGGCACCAGATAGCCGCCATCCGGGCCGGAGCCGACGCTCATCGCCTTGCCTTCCAGCGCCTGGATGGCGCGTTCGTCGCCACGCCGCACATAGCCCTCGAAGGCGCGCTTGTGCTCGCTCGGTTCCGGCCCGTTGCCGCCGCCCAGCGCCGGCCGTGTCTGCTTGCGCGCCAGATTGTCGAGCACGCGTTTCTGCTCGGTCAGCGCCCGGTCGATGCGCTCGACCTTGTCGACGGTCACAGCGTCCTCGCCAACGCGGCCCTCGATCTGCGCGAGCCGCTCGTCATTGGCCTGCTTGAACTCGTCGAAGGCATGCATGAAGTCGTCGAAGGCCTCGGCGACGTCGCCGGTCGCCGATTTAGCCTCCGGCGCGATTGAGATGTCCTGTTTCATCGGTTTCTCCGTGTCTGTTGCAGATTGCGGGCGGCGGCGCGGATGGATTGCGCAAGGTCAGCCTCCCCTGTCGGCGCGCCATCCCGGCGGCGCCTGAGCGACGCGAAGCCGCCGGCAATCACCGCCTTGGCTTCGCTTCTGGTCAGCCCGGCGTCCCGCACGAGCCAGCGTTCGAATTCGCGTTCGGTGGGCAGGCGCGCCGCCTTGACGGCGGTGACGCGCGCCTCTGGCAGCATCGGGAACGTGACGACGGAGACCTCCCACAGATCGGCCTCCAGGATGCGGCGGACGCCAGTGCCTGCGTCCTTCTTCGCCCGCACCGTCTTGAAGCCGATCGACAATCCGTCGAGGCCGCCATTCTTCAACAGCGCCAGCACCTCGCGGCCCTTGGCCACCTCGGTCGATATCCGGCCCTCCACATAAAGCCCGCGCGCGTCCTCGCGGATCGCCGTCCAGCGGCCGATCGGCTGCGCCGGATCGTGCTGGAACAGCATGCGAATGCCGCCTGCCCCGCGTCGTTCCAGCGAGCGGGCGAAAGCGCCGCGCATCACCGCATCGCGGCCGAGATCGACCGTGCCGAACACGCTGGCGTAGCCGGAGATCGCCCCGGTGCCGGCTTCATCGGCAAGTTCGACGCGGTTGAACTTGCGCTCGCGCGCGCTGAAGTCAGCCGTCATTGCCGCCCTCCCGCCGTTTGCGTCCGGCGACCAGCCGGTCGCCGAGCCGCAACGCAAAGCCGATCGCCCACCAGACCGACAGGCTGGCGAGCGCCGAGCCCATCAGCGCCAGTTCGGCGGCCGACAGCGCATCCTCGATATCGAGCCTGGCGGCGACGGCGACGCCGGCTGTGCCGCCGAAGACCAACCCGCCGGTCATCGAAACGAGGAACCGGAGTGCTGCCTCACGCCTTCCGGCGGGCAGCAGATAGGCCAGCGAGATCGCCGATCCAGCGAGCGCACCCAGCCCCTTGGCCAGCCACAAGCCTGCGGCTGGCGGCAGTTCGGTCATGGTCATGATGTCTCCTGTCGTGGTCTTCTGCCGCGCGGCGGGTAGCCGACGGCTTCGCGCTTCTCGTCGTCGGTCAGGAATGTCGCCCGTTCGAGCCTTGCCCACAGCGCATCGCGCTCGCCGGACAGGCCCTGAACGGCATCGAGATCGGGCACCAGGCGCACACCGGCATCGAGCCAGCGGGCAAAGGCGTCGGCGGTACGGGTCGCCAGCGGCAGCACCGTCAGGCGATAGAAGGCGCGATTGGCTTCCTGGTAATTGGCGTAGGTGTTGTCGCCGGGGATGCCGAGCAGCATCGGCGGCACCCCGAAGGCGAGCGCGATATCGCGACCGGCGGCATGCTTGGCGGCGATAAAATCCATGTCCTTGGGACTCAGCCCCATGGCCTTCCAGTCGAGCCCGCCCTCAAGCAGCATCGGCCGGCCGGCATTGGCCGCACCGGCATAGTTGTCCTGGAATTCGCGCTTCAGCCGTTCCCGTTGCTCTGGGGCCAGTGTACCGCCCTCCTGCGGCGCATAGACCAGCGCGCCGGATGGCCGCGCCGCATTGTCGAGCAGCGCCTTGTTCCAGGCGGCTGCGGCATTGTGGATGTCCAGCGCCATTGCGGCGGTATGCAACGGCGCGAGGCCGCGCAGATCGTCGAGCGGATGAAACAGCGCCATCTGCATCAGCCGCGATGTGCCGTCCGGCTCCTCGAAGGCGATGCGGCGGGGCGTGCCCGCCGCCCGGTAGTCGACGCCGACCGGCCAGCCATCGGCGCCGGCGATGACCGAAACCCGGTCGGGCCGCAAAATGTAGAGGGCCTCGCCGGCCCCCTCGCCGCCGCCACCGCCGGTCCGTTCGACAAAGGCGTTGCCGGACAAAAGCAGGTGCCCGTAAAACGACTCCAGAAAGGCCGCCGTGGTGTCACGCCCGTTCGGGTTGGCGAGCAGCCGCATCGCGGCGCCCTCGTCCGCTGCGTCGGCTCCGTCGGCGGCAACCCATGGCACGGCCGCCGCGGCTTCCGCGATCATCCGCACACAGCGATGCACCACCGGATTGCGCATGAAGCCCTCGCGCGCAAGCGCGCCATAGGAGGCCGAGGTCCAGGCGGCTGCACCGATACCATGCATGGCGAGATAGCCGGCGGACGCCGTCTTGGCCTCGCCGGGCCGGGCATGCGCCGGCATCGTCCGGCTGCGCCCGAACATGCGGGCGAGCAAGTTTTTCTGTCGCATCATGAAGCTGCTCCAGTCTGTTGTTTTTTCTGTGTTTATTGTTTCTCGAAACGACGACCGGACGCTACAATCCGGTGATGCGCGGCTCGCCGCGCCCTGGCGGTATCAACTCGCTGATCGCCCAGACCAGCGCGTCGAGCCGGTCCGGCGAACTCCCCGAGGCAAGCCCGTTGTTGGTAAATGCGCACATCTCGTCCTCGAGTTCGGCGAGACCGCGCGCATGCGTGACCCGTTCTCGCGCGTAGAGCGCGGAGACCGGCTCGGCGCGCAGCCACTTGCTGCGGCTCGCATGCGCTTTCTTCAGCGCCACATCGGGCCGGACCTGACGGATCACCGCTTCGACCATGTCGCCGCCCTGGTTGACTTCGGCCAGCATCAGGTCCGCCTCCAGACTGTCATAGAGCGCGACGGCGCGCTGCGCCCAGACCGCGGGCCTGGCCGAGCGCAGGCTCGCGTCGGCCAGCACATGGGCCGTCCCGTCGGCGCGCAACCCGGCGGCAACGATCCCGCAGGCGTCCGAGGTCGTCTTGGCTCCGGCCGGCGGATCGACAGCGACGACGATGCGGCGCAGGTCGCCCGGCGTGGCGCTTCGCAGCGCATCGAGTTGTTCCCGTGTCCACAATGCGCCCTCGGCCTCTTCCAGCATCTCGGCATTCAACTCCTGGCGTCCGAGCGCGGTATCGCCATAACGAGCGCGCATCGCATCGAGGAACGCCGGCGCAAGGTTCGCTGCGTTGTCGAAGGTCGCGCCGCGCGTTACTACGGTGCCCGCGTCGGCGATCAGCTCCTTGAGCAGCTTGCGCGGCTTCGGCGTCGTCGTCACGCAGGCGCGCGGCCTGTCGCCGAGCCTGAGGCCGAACATCGCCATGTCCCAAGCCGCGTTCAGATATCGCCAGGCAGCCAGTTCGTCGGCCCATATCCGGTCGTGCTGCGGGCCGCGCAGCCGCTCCGGCTCTTCGGCCGAAAACAGCATCGCCGCCGCGCCGTTGCGCCAGACGACACGCCGCAAGGATGGCTGAAAGACCGGCCTGCCGATGAGCGCTCCGTTCTCGTCGGTATCGGTTTCGGCGCAGACCGAAAGCAAGCCGCTTTCGCCACGCACCATGATATCGCGCGCATCCGCCATCGTCGGCGCGATCAGTCCGACCCGCGATGCGCCGCGCATGATTTCGCCGCGCACCCATTCGGCGCCGGCGCGCGTCTTGCCGAAGCCACGCCCGGCCAGGATCAGCCATATGCGCCAGTCTCCCGGCGGCGGCATCTGGCTTGCACGGGCAAACAGCCGCCATTCGTGGCTAAGCAGCACCGCGGCAAGGCTGTCATCGCCCGTCCGCAGCGCCGTCAGCGCTTCGGCCGGCAAGCTGTTGATCAATGAGGTCATCGAGCGTCTTTCGCGCTTCGGCGATTGCCGCCGGGGTCAGAAGAACTGGCTTGTTGTCGTCGACGTCGGCGCGCCTGCCACAGGTGGGGCAGACCGGGCCTGTCCGCGATTGACCGAGCGCGCCCTCGCTGCGTTGCGCCGCCTCTGCCTTGGCGGCGAGCCGGGCCGCCCTGCCCTCGCCAAGCGCCGCCAGGTAGACGGCCTTCACATGCGGGCAGCGGTTGAAGAAGTTGCGCACCGTGCATTTGCAGACACCGAATGCCCGGCCGCAGCCGTCATGCGATGCGCCTTTGAGCCCGAGCTGGCGGAACCGGTCGATCGTCTTGGCGTCGTCGTTGAGAAGGCGCGGCGGACCGGGCCTGCGTGGAACGTCATCCATGTGGCGAGCCTTCCTTTGTCGGTGACCGGGTCTTGTCCGTACCGCCCAACAAAAAGGGCCGCGATGCGAACGGCATCCGGCCCGGCGGTCGTTTCGACCCATTTCTGCGATTGTGCCAACACTCTACATGAGGACCGTCACGCCGTCAAGGACTTTTTTCCTATTTTTGATCTGGCATGATGAGCAATGCGGACAGCCTTATCCGGCCACCTCATCGCCTTCCGCTACCGTGTCCAGCCAGGCCAGCATGTCGTCGACCTCGCGGTCCATAAAGCCGCCTTCGGGATAGGCGTTGGCGATCACCGAAGCGCCCTGGCTGCGCGCCAGAACATGCAGCGCCAGTGCGTCGGCGTCCGCTCCGCGCCCCATCTCCTCGAAGCGCTCCCGCAGCCAGTCGCGGAACACATCGAACAATTGCCGCGCGCCGATCTGCGACGGATGGCCGAGCTTCGACAGTTCGGAGAAAAGCGTGCCGACCGGACAGCCGCAGTCGAGAATATCCTGCCGGTTGGCCTGCAGGTTGCGGATGAAGAGCGCGATGCCCTCCTTCGGCGATGCGCTTTGCGCCGCCCACCCATCCAGCAATTCGCGGCGCTCGGCGATCCGCCGCTCGATCACCGCCTCCAGGATCTCGTCCTTGGTCTTGAAGTGGTAGTAGAAATTGCCGCGGGAGATGCCGACGAGCTCGGAGACATCGGCAAACGACGTGTATTCATACCCGTGCTCGTAGAAGAGCCGGTCTGCCGCCGTGATGATGTTCTCGCGTGTCGAGCTCGCCGCCATGTCAGTCCTTCGGGTCGATCTGTCAGGCCGCCGGCCGGAGACCTTCGCCGGCGAACGGGTAGTCGGTATAGCCTACGCCATCGCCGCCAAAGTATGTAGTCTGATCGATCTTGTTGAGCGGCAGGTTCTCGCGGTAACGACGCACCAGATCCGGATTGGCCAGAAACGGTGTGCCAAAGGCCACCAGATCGGCATCTCCGCCGGCAATCGCCTGTTGGGCGCGATCCTGATCATAACCGTTGTTGGCGATGTAAGTACCTTCGAAACGGTCACGGATCTTGCGGTAGTCGATATTGCGCGCATCGCTCAACATGTCGCCCTCCAGAATGTGGAGATAGGCCAGCCCGCGTCCCGACAGCGTCTCTGCCACATGCTCGAAATGCGCCTGTGGTGCACTGTCCGACATGCCGTGGAAACTGTTTTCGGGCGTCAGTCGTAGTCCGACGCGACCGGCCGGGAACACCTCTTCGACCGCAGCCAGCACTTCCAGCAGGAAGCGCATGCGGTTTTCCAGCGACCCGCCATAGCCGTCGTCGCGCTGGTTGCTGCCGTCGCGCAGAAACTGGTCGATCAGATAGCCATTGGCGCCATGCACCTCGATCCCGTCGAAGCCGGCGGCAAGCGCGTATTCCGCCGCGGTCTTGAACTGGTTGACAACACCGGCGATCTCGTCCGTTTCGAGCGCGCGCGGCGTTACGAAATCCTGAAAGCCTACCTTCGTATAGGATTGCCCCGCGGGGCGGATGGCGGACGGCGCGACGGGCAGCGCGCCGTCCACCTGGTGGCTCGGGTGCGAAACGCGGCCGCAATGTTGCAACTGCGCGAAGATCCGGCCGCCTTTCGAATGCACGGCATTGACAACACGCAGCCAGCCCGCCGACTGCTCGGCGGTGAACATGTTGGGCGTGTTCGGATAACCGAGCCCCTGGACGGAAACTGGTGTCGATTCGGAGATGATCAAGCCGGCCGATGCGCGCTGGCTGTAGTGCTCGGCCATGATGGCTGTCGCCACGCCGTCCTCGGTCGCGCGGTTGCGCGTCATCGGCGCCATCACCATGCGGTTCTTCAGTTCGATGTCGGCAAGTTGATAGGACGAAAACAGGTCTGACACGGGGCTTCTCCATCGTTAGGTCGGTTGTCCTAGAGCGAAATTAGGACGCTTGCCCTAGGAGCGCAACGGCAGGATCTTGCGATGGCGGATCACGAAACGGTGATCGCGCCGCAAGGCAATTCTGCGTCAACCGAAAATGGAACGCTTATCGGAGTGTCGTTTCGCTCAGCATTTGCCGGAACGGCGCAACGCTTGACCCGCCATATGGCAAGACCTATAAGACATGCTATATTTTAGGGGTAATAATTATGAATACTCTCCCGACTGCCGCGGCCGACATCGCTTTGCACACCACCCACGACGCCGAGGAGCGCGACGGATTGACGGCAGCGCTGACACGCGTCGCCCTCGACTGGGGCCTGACCAACGACGAGGCCGCCGCGCTTGCCGGCGTCGCGCCGCGCACCTGGTCGCGCATCAAGGATGGAACCTTTCGCGGCACGCTTGGCCAGGACCAGATGATGCGCGCCAGCCTGCTGATCGGCATTTATACCGGCCTGCGCGCCTTGATCGACGGGCCGCTGACCCACAACTGGCCCAAGACTGTAAATGCCGGTTTCGAGGACCATACGCCCGTCGCCATGATGATCGAGGGCGGCATTCCCGCCATGCTGATGATCCGCAACCATATCGACGCCCTGCAAGGCGACGCCTGATCGCGATCCGGTTGCCATCACCCGGCGGACCGGTGCCCGATTTGCGATTGCCTGTGCACGCTTCCCTGGCTAGATGTGAGCTTTCGGGAGGTTGTCCAGGGTGGATTGAATCGCTCTAATTGGCGAATTCAAACAGGGAAACGGATCATGCCCGTTGTTCTTGGGCGCACACAGAACGCCCCATATACCAAGGCACAAGAATGGTGGCCACCGCCCCGCTGACGGCGGCCCCAGCCAGCATGTGATATCGAACAAAGGACATGACAATGACCGCAGTGGATCAGCTGCCCGAGCAGCGGATCGTGCGTGTGACGTTTGCGGACGGCACGCATGGCGACTACCCCTTCATCTGGCTTCGCGACAACTGTCCGACGGCCTGGCATCCTGAAACCCACGAGAAGGTGCAGGACCTTCTGCGCATCCCGGCAGACATCGCGCCCCGCGACATTAAGCTTCGCGAAAGCGAGGTCGAAATCGCTTGGGACCGCGACAACCATATCAGCCGGTTTGCACTCGACTGGCTGGCCGACAACCGGCCGGGCCGTGTACTGGCCGATCCGGCGGTCGTGACGTCTGCCGTTTGGCGCGGCGACACGACCAAGGCGGATTTGCCGCGCGCCGACGCCTCTGCCCTGCTCTCGGACGATGGCGCTCTGTATGATTGGCTTGCCGCCGCCAAGGCATGGGGTCTGGCGCTGGTCGACGGCCTTTCAAGCGATCCGGAATCGGGCATGGCCGTGGCCCGGCGCATCGGCTTCTTGCGCGAGACCAATTTCGGAAAGACGTTCGAAGTCAAGTCGAAGGCCAATCCGAACAACCTCGCCTATACGGCGGTTGCACTGCCGCTGCACACCGATCTCGCCAATCAGGAGCTGCCGCCGGGTTTCCAGTTCCTTCATTGCCTCGCCAACGAGGCAGTCGGAGGCGGCTCGGTGTTCGCCGACGGCTTCGCCATCGCCGCCGATCTGCGCGCCACCGATCCGGCGGCCTTCGACCTGCTGTCGCGGCGGTCGGTGCCGTTTCGGTTCCATGACGTCGATCACGATATCCGCCAGCGACAGACCGTGATCAGGCTCGACGAGTACGGCAATCCGGCCGAAATCTGCTGGAACGCGCATCTTGCCGGGATTTTCGACATGCCGGCCGAAACCCTCGCCGACTATTATGCCGCCTATCGCGCGCTGATGGCGGCAACGCGCGACCCCGCCTACTCGGTCGAATTCACGCTCAAAGCCGGCGAAATGGTCGTCTTTGACAACCGTCGCGTTCTGCATGGGCGCGCGGCATTCGACCCGACGACCGGGTTCCGCTATCTTCACGGCTGTTATGTCGACCGCGGAGAATTCGACAGCCGCATGCGCGTGCTTGCACGCGCGCGCAGGACGAACGGACACTGAAGAGGGAGGAGCCCGCCTTGAATACCGCACCACCACAGATCAGCCGCTTTGCCATACCGGATCTGGCCGACATGCCAGACGATATCCGCGCCCGGATCGAGGTGGTACAGGAAAAGGCGGGCTTCGTGCCCAACGTGTTTCTGGCGCTGGCGCACCGGCCGGACGAGTTCCGCGCCTTCTTTGCCTATCATGACGCGCTGATGGAAAAGGATGGCGGGCTGACCAAGGCGGAGCGCGAGATGATCGTTGTCGCCACGTCGGGCGCCAACCAGTGCCAGTATTGCGTAGTCGCGCATGGCGCGATCCTGCGTATTCGCGCCAAGAACCCGCTGATCGCCGATCAGGTCGCCGTCAACTACCGCAAGGCCGACATCACGGCACGCCAGAGGGCCATGCTGGATTTCGCGATGCAGGTCGCACTTGCCGCCCATACCGTCGGCGACGCGGATTTCGCGATGCTCGCCGAGCATGGTTTCGACACTGGCGATGTCTGGGACATCGCGGCGATCGCCGCCTTCTTCGGCATGTCCAACCGGCTTGCCAATGTCAGCGAGATGCGGCCGAATGACGAGTTCTACATGATGGGACGCGGCTGAACGGCTGCGCGGCCGGCGCGGCGCGACGATCCGCCGCTCGCGCTGCCGGCGCGATTGCGTTAATGCACCGAGATGACCGAGCGTCCCTTTCAGGATTCCGACTACCCGCCGATCCCGCCGACCGTCACGGGGCCGGCTGGCAAGTGCCCGCGCTGCGGCCAGGGCACGATCTTCAACGGGTTTCTCACACTGCGCGACGAATGCGAGGTCTGCGGGCTCGACCTGACCTTTGCCGACACCGCCGACGGGCCGGCCTTTTTCGTCATGCTTGCGGCTTCGGTACCAGTGCTCGGTTTCGCGTTGTGGATGGTGCTTTCGGTGGAGGCGTCCTACTGGCTCACCGCGCTTCTGACGCTGCCGTTGCTGGTCTTGTTTTGCGTGTTGCCGCTGCGTGCGGTGAAGGGTTGGCTGGTCGCCAGCCAGTATTACTACCGCGCCAGGGAAGGTTCGATCGACCATCGTCCGTAAAGGAAAACCTTGTTTCGCCGGCGCGGATGGGGCATGACAGTGCCCGAAGGGGCAGAATGTAGTCTGCAGGGCACCCGGTACTGGCCATATGGAAAATCCGTTTCGCACCGGCGCCTCCGAAAGCAAGAAGCAGCCGGTTAAAAAACCGTCTGTACTGCTGGAGATCGACGCCTGGATCGACTCCACCCTTTACGAGTCCCGCTTTGCCTATGGCGAGTTCTGGGAGGAAGTGGTTATCTTCTTCCGCAGGTTCCGCGCGCGCGGCCTCCCCCGCGCATTCGCCGAGTTTTTTAGCGAGGGGCTGACGCTTGGCGCGGGCGGCCTTGTCGTTATGCTGGCGCTCGCGCTGCCGGCGGCCGACGAGATCGCCGGGAACTGGCGCAGCCAGGGCGATTTCGCGGTAACCTTCCTGGATCGCTACGGCAACGAAATCGGCAAGCGAGGCATTCTCCACAGTGACGCGGTTCCGGTCACAGAATTGCCCGACCATTTCGTAAAGGCGGTCTTGGCGACGGAGGACCGGCGCTTTTTCGAGCACTACGGACTGGATTTCTTCGGCCTGGCCCGGGCCATGACGGAAAACGTCCGGGCGAACTCAGTTGTCCAGGGTGGCTCGACAATCTCCCAACAGCTCGCCAAGAACCTGTTCCTGTCCAACGAACGAACGCTTGAACGCAAGATCAAGGAAGCGTTCCTGTCGCTGTGGCTCGAGGTCAATCTGACAAAGGAAGAAATCCTCAAGCTCTACCTCGACCGCGCCTATATGGGCGGCGGCACCTTTGGTGCGGCGGCGGCGGCAGAGTTCTATTTCGGTCGCAGCATCCGCGATGTCACTCTAGCCGAGAGCGCCATGCTCGCCGGTCTGTTCAAGGCACCGGCAAAATACGCCCCGCATATCAACCTGCCTGCCGCGCGCGCGCGCGCCAACGAGGTTTTGACCAACCTCGTCCAGGGCGACTTCATGACCGAAGGGCAAGTGGCCGGCGCCCGGATGCATCCCGCCGATGTGGTGCTGCGCGATACGGTGGAAAGCCCCGACTATTTCCTCGACTGGGCGTTTGACGAGGTCAAGAACTACATCCTCGACAACCGCCTGCCCTACCGCTCGCTTGTCGTCCGCACCACGCTTGACCAGGATTTGCAGCGCGCATCGGAAGAAGCGGTGCAATTCTTCCTGCGCCAGAATGGCGAAGAGTATAATGTCTCCGAGTCGGCCGTGGTCCTGATCGAGACCGGCGGCGCGGTACGCGCGATTGTCGGCGGGCGTGACTATGGCCTCAGCCAGTTTAACCGCGCCACCCACGCGGAGCGGCAAGCCGGATCTTCCTTCAAGCCCTATGTCTATGCGGCGGCGCTGGAGACCGGCCTGACGCCGGAAGATGTCATTTCCGACACGCCTGTAACGTGGCGTGGATGGTCGCCGCAAAACTACAATCGCCGGTTCGCCGGACGGATCAATCTTGCCACCGCCCTCGCCCGCTCGATCAATACCGTACCGGTCCGCCTCGCCAAGGATCACCTCGAGGGAACGGAACCGATCGTTGAACTCACGCAGGCCATGGGGATTACGTCGCCGATCGTTCGCCACCACACGATGGTGCTCGGCACGTCCGGCATGACAGTGCTCGACCAGGCAACCGGCTATCTCACCTTCGCCTCCGGCGGGTTTGCCGATCAACGCCATGCGTTTACCCGGATCGTCAACGGACGCGGGGAAGTGCTGTTCGAGCAACGCGACACGGACTTCAAGGGTACCCGAGTGCTCAGCGAGGAAACCGCCATTTCCATGAACCAGATGCTGGCCAACGTTCCCGCATGGGGAACAGGGCGACGCGCCGCGCTGAAAATGACGACCGCCGCCGGCAAGACCGGAACCACACAGTCCTATCGCGATGCGTGGTTTGTCGGATACACGGGCAACTACACCGCCGCCGTATGGTACGGAAACGACAACTACCAGCCGACCAACCGCCTGACGGGCGGCCGGCTTCCGGCCATGACCTGGCAGAGGATCATGGAATATGCCCACAACGGCATCGAACTGAGGCCTATTCCGGGCGTACCACAGCCCGACATTCCGGAAGGTGCCGCGGACGCCGTCGCCGAGAATGGCGACGGACCGGCACGCCGCGAGCGCCCGCGGACGCTATCCAGCGCCATGACGGACTTCATCCAAAAGCTGGCGGACGATTTCGAACGGGCACCGCAGGTCGGCACCGACAGTCTGACTGTCGCGAGCACGGGAAAACGCTGATCCAGCCATGGTCAGGGAACTGCTTTCCTACGTCTACGGATCGGCGGTCGCGCTCATCCTCGGAATCGCCACCGCTGTCTGGGCAACCGAACGCTTGCCGTTCTTTGGCGAGCTGCAGATTGGGGACTGGACCGCGTTTCCGTCGGTCGGCCGCGCCGATCCCGATCCCTATACACGGGCCTATCTGGCACGCACGGGAGCGCTGCCTCTGGCGATCGCCGAGGGCATTGCATTCGAGATGCACGCCGATTCGGAAGGCCGGCCGCTGAATGCCGCCTGTCATTATCTGATCGTCGGGAAAACACCGACAACGCGCCGGTGGACGATCCGGGTCGAGCGCACCGGTCCAGCATACGACGCCAGCAAACCCGCCCTACCCGTCTCGCTGCATTCGCGCGGCCTGCTTCATCAGGTTGACGGGAGTCTGGCAATTCGCGTCTCGCCGATACCGGAACCGGGAAACTGGCTTTACACGGGCCCGAATGGCCCCTTCAAGCTGGTCTTGACGCTGTATGACACGACGATTGCGAGCGACATTGGCCTGACTGAGCTGACCATGCCTGAAGTAAAATTCGAAGGCTGCGGCAATGTTTAGATTCCTGTACGCGACTGTGATCGGCGTGGTTGGCGCAGGCCTGATCCACCTTGCCGTCATCCTGTTGCTTCCGCTGTTTTCCAGCAACGATGTTTGGCAGCAGATCGAGGCGCAAAGCCAACCCTACGAGATTGTCCGTCTTGACGGGCGCGCCGACCGGTTCGCCGCAGCCCGGGTTTTTGATCCGAATTTCGCGGTGTTCGCATGCCGCTTCAATCTCGCCGACGGCGTTTTCTGGATCAGATCGCCCGGCAACATCGATTACTGGTCTGTTGCGGTTTTCGACGATCGCGGCGCGATACTGTTTTCTGCGAACGACCGGATTGCAGCCACCAAGGCCATCGACCTCAGTGTGGCCCTTCAGCCCCAGATCCGTTTTCTTCGGCAAAACCCGAAAGCGCTGCTGGAAAACTCGATCATGACCGGCGCGGCTCGGCGCGAGGGCTTCGCGGTCGTGCGGATATTTCGCCCGGATCCCAGCTGGGAGCCGGTGGTCGAACGCTTTGCGTCGCAGATGCGATGCACCAGCCTGCCGGTATGACTCCTACCGGCTCTTCGACTCCGCCGGCGCTGGTGGGTTGGAAACCGGCTTTGGATTGTTCACCCTCTCGTGCCACACGCCCGTGAACACAAGTATGTCGCCGGTGGTTTCTCCATCTGCCCGTAACACTGTCTTTTCGTCGGGGGCAGTACGCGGAGCGATAGACGGAAATGCCACGACCTTGGCCATGCTTTCGTTCTCCGCTCGCAGGTATGTTTGCATACCTCTGGCAGCAACATGGTTAACAACTTGCTAATGATTGGCGACTAACCTTCTCGGCGAGAATGGCCTGAAGGTGATCGTCAATGCCGAATTCGTCATCCACAACCAAGCCGATCATGGCCAAGCCGGCCGAGATCGACGAAATCGCGGTAGCAGCCGTCACTGACTTTTGTGCCCGCGCGCGACCTTCACGCGACGACGCATCGCGCCTCAGCGACCTCGTCATGCCGCTTATCCCGCGACTGCGCCAAGACAGCCTCAGAAAACTGTCGGCAAAGCTGGCGACCGCCCATCACGTCCCGAAGATGATGCTGCTCGCGCTTTGCGATTGTCCGATAGCCGTTTGCTCGCCGATATTGACCCGCAGCGCCTGCCTCTCGTCTCCCGAACTGCTGGCGATCATATCCCAGCACGGAAACGATCACGCCCGGGCGATCGCGCGGCGCCGCAAGTTGGAAGCGCCGGTTGTCTCGGCGCTGCGCGGAATGAACTCACCCGGCGTTGACCGCGCGCTCGACCTGCGACAGCAGGTTGCAGCGGAGCCATCCAGAAAGGCGTCGACAGAAACGCTGCCGCAATCGGCCGAGCCTGACGCATTCGAAGCCTACCGCGAGACGATGCATCTCGATCTCGACGTGAACACCCGTTCGCTTGTCCAGACGGACTTCGACGAACTTGCAAACCTGGCCGCCGATCCCAATCCCGTCCTGCTGCAGACCGCGATCGCAGATGCCGTCGGACTGACCCTTGCGAGCGCAGCGGCGCTTTGCGCCGACCCGACATCAAAGAACTTCGTCTACGCATTGCGCTTCATCGAAGCGCCACCGGAAAAGGCATATGGCGTGATTGCGGCGCTTGCCCCTCGCCTGGCGATGCGGGCCGGGGTTCGCGAGAGATTCCTGAGCGCATACATGTCGGTCACGGCAGATGACGCGGTTCGCAAGGTCTCCGGTTGGCGCAGCGACGACCTGATGGCGCTTGCTCGCGAGGCCTTTGCCGCCAACGGCAGAACCCCAGGTGCCACGGTTGGCCACGAGCTACGCGAGGATGCGCGGGTCGCCTGAACCGATTGTTCAGGTCAAGCCGACATAGGCGCTGATATCGCTATCCCTGACTTCGAGTTCCAGGACCCAGAAATCGGGATCAAGCCGGGTTTCCTTTTCGAAGCGTTGCGCCAGTTCAACGTCGCTCAATCGATCGGCGACCAGTTCGAACAGGCGGCCGCCTGCCGGCACATCCTCGCGATCGGCGATGACCACCTGAGGCACCTGAGCGTATAGTGCTGTGCCGGCGCCTGCCCCGCCCGGAACACAAATGAAGATCGCGCCAGCTTCGTCGGCGCCGCGCCTGATCACGGCGGCAAATCCACCGTCAACGTTTACCTGGCGAATGATCGCTGAGATGAAAAGCGAGGATGTCAGCCGCGCGGCCAAGGATCAGGTCTCTACTGGATCAGTCCGACGTCGCGCATCTTGTCGAGCAACGGGCCGTCGATTTCACCGGTGACCGGGATTCGGAACAAGGTCTGGAACTCGCGGATAGCGGCCACCGTCTGCTCACCACGAATGCCGTCGACGACCATATCCGTGTTGCCAAACGCCTTCAGCGCGGCCTGTACCTTGACGACCTCGGCCGAGGGGATCTTCGGCGGCAAGCCGGGTTTCTCGGGCGAGCGGGTCGCGGCCAGAATTTCGGCAACCGTCGCAGCTGCATCCTCGAGGTTCCTGCGCGGTGTCTGCGGGCGGTCAGCCGGAACCGCGGCTGTAATGTCGAGGTTGTTACGGAGCGATTGAATCAGCTGCTCGTTCGAGAGCACGATGCCGCGAAGCCCCGAACTCTTCTTGTAAGCGTCGATGGCTGCGGTCGTAACCGGCCCCTGGAGCCCATCGAGTTCTCCGTCGTAGTAGCCGAGCTTTTCAAGGAGTTCCTGAATTGTCGCGATCGGGCTCTCTCTGTCATTCGACGGTGCGGATGCAACCTGCGGGCGTTCCTCTGCAGCCTTCGCGATTGCCGGCTTGCGAAGCGACGGCACCGGTATCTGGCTATCATCCAGCCTTTCGATTTCGGTCGGTTGGAAGACCAGCCGGGTCACGTTCCTGTCGCGAACAGGCGCTCCGTTTCCCGGGGTTACATCCAGCGGCCGGACATCCGGGCGGGTTGCAAACAGGGCCGACGGATGCGGTTGATCCTGAAAATACAGGGCATTGGCCGTAAAGAACGTCATTGCAACCGCAAACGCGGTAAAACCGCCGACAGCAGCCGGATTTGCGGCGATCACGTCGCCGACCGCCTCCGAAAGCCGACCGATGGCCGATCTTTCTCCCATATCGTCAAATTGCGACTGAGACCGCATCCGCATCCTCCTTCCGCAATCCTGCGCCGTGATCTTTCACATTCCGATTGCCGGCGACCGGCAAATCAATGGTCGCGGCATCCGGTATCGTCAGCGAAATGCGCGTACCGTTGCCTTCCCGGCTTTGAATATCGACAGACCCGCCGTGCAGCGCGACAAGCCCATTCACCACAGTCAATCCAAGCCCGGTACCTTCGCATGTGCGGGTAAAATCGTTGTCGGCCTGAATGAACGGCTTACCGACACGCCGCAGTTCCTCAGGTGTCATGCCGATACCGTTGTCGCTGACGCTGATTGCGAAACCATCATCCTGTCGGACCGTGGAAACACGAACCTCTCCACCTTCAGGCGTGAACTTGATCGCATTCGACAGGACGTTGATCACTACCTGGCGAATAGCCCGCCGGTCGCCATCGGCTTCCGTGAGTTCAACGTCGAGATCCGTGCGAACCGTTACCGACTTCTGGCGTGCCTGCGGTTCGAGCATCGCAACGCATTCGCCGACAGTCCCGTTCAAGTCGAAACTGTCGCGAAAGATCTTGTAGGTCCCGGCATCGATCTTGGAGACATCGAGAATCGTGTTGACGATCGACAGCAAATGATTGCCGGAACTGTGAATCAGATCGACATATTCGCGCTGCTGATCGTTGGCCAACGCACCTGTGATATCGCTTCGCAGGATGTCGGAGAAACCGATGATCGAGTTTAGCGGCGTTCGCAACTCATGGCTGACCGTGGCGAGGAAACGCTGGCGCGCCTGAGCGATGGCGTCTTCTTCCCCACCGCCGGCGATGCCCGGTTCTCCGCACCGGTCGATGGAAAGCCGCAACCTGTCGCTGGACCGGACAATCGTCAAGGAGCGCGGTTCGTAAGACTGGACCTGTCCTTGTCCGCTGAAGTCGAGCCTTGCCGACAAGCGCGCGCACGCCACCCGGTCGTTGAGCGCGTCACTCATCGCAGTCATCACGGCGACGCGATCGAGAACGTGAACATGGTCGATGAACGAGCGGCCAGCCGGAAGGAGTTTGGAGGCGGAGTGCGATACGCCTCGTATCGTTCCGTCGCGGGTCACCTCGAGGCTCAATGCCTCGTCGCGACTGTCCTGGGGCCCGGTCATTTTGTCCGTCGTACTGTCAACCGAACCTCCCGGATGGGACAGGCGGCCGCCGGCCGCGCAGAAAAACAAGACCGCGGCGCAAGTAAAAGCCAGCAGCGGCGAAACGCCGACAACTGCGCCGGAGAGAGCTGCCCAGACAGTGAGCACAAACGCGACGACCCGCCATGGCGAGGCGGTGATCGCCAACATGCCGAGGGCCAGGAACGGCACAGTGACGAAAACCAGTGCGATGGCAGCGGCAGCACCGTATGTGCCCGGCAGGATATTGCCGCTGAACAACAGGCAGGCCGGCGCTACGATGAAGGTCGCTCCGCCTGCCAGGAAAATCAATCGCTCAGCAACAAGCGAACGGATCGCGTGATCCCCGGCGTCCTGATCAGTGCCGGTACGCGCCCACCGCCCGGCAAGATCGCCAAGAACGCGCCGAAAAGCACTAAACTGGGAGTAGACAAGAGCCAAGACTGCAACTCACAACACATGCAATTGCGGCAATAATCACCGCGGATCCAGAATCGCACCCAGCATTTAAGGAATGGATAAACGGTGGGCCGCGATGACTGCAAAAGGCGACAATTCGCCCCTTGGAGCGCTTGTCTGCGGCCGGTTTTGGAAACATGGTTAACAGGCGGTTCTCGCACCAAAGTGTTGAAATGCATCGCGTTTGTCGCAATCGATAAAAATCGAGACAAACTTCCATCAATTCTGCGGCACTCCGAGCTGAATGCACAAACTGTCGATGTGGCATGCGAGGCCCGACCGGGATTGTTGGGACCTGCAAACGAAATGCGTTTTGTTATCAAATTGCTTGTGTTCGGCTTTGTGGCGCTCGCCATCCTGCCGGCTTTCGCGCCGGCGGAATTCCGTCCGCTATCAAGTGACCACAATCCATCCGAGGACAATCCGAGCGTCGTCGCCGTGGCTTCGGTGCTTGTCCAGGCAGCCGGCGACCTGAAAGCGATTTGCTCGCGGCAACCGGAGATGTGCGAAACCGGACGGGAGGTGCTGGCCTATACGGGCGGAAAGGCACGCGACGGTCTCGTTATCGCCTACGCTATGTTTCGTCACGGACATCCGTCGATGAAAGAGGACTGACGGTCAGATCGGCACGGCGAAAAGTCGACCGGGCCTCAACGAACCGCACCGAACATCGTTGCTTTTGGCGCCCAGCACAACTCTGGCATCTGCCATCGTTTCCAGATAACACCAGTGAATGCGCCGGCTTGGCGCGTCCTCCTTGGTTCCCGCATCGATGGCCATACAAAATCCATCGCACCGCATCGCTTTGCAAGGCCTGCTGGGCTTTGCGCTCGCCATGGGTGTCGGGCGTTTCGCCTACACGCCTCTCCTTCCGTTGATGCGCAATGATGGTCTGCTCGACATCGGGACCAGCGGCGTGCTGGCGTCCGTGCACTTCGCAGGGTACGCGGCGGGCGCCTATCTCTCGGGTTTCCGGAGCCTGCAGCGAGCGTGGCTCCTGCCTGTCTCGCTGGTGGCAATCGCCGTTTCGACGCTGGCCATGGGCCTGACAGTCAACCTGGTTGCCTGGTTTGCCGCCCGCGGCGCAGCCGGTGTCTGTAGCGCTTTCTCGCTCGTCGCCATCAGCACCATGACGATCCGATCGCTCGATCAGTCGGGACGTCTCGACCTGAGCGGCTGGGTCTTCGCCGGCGTCGGGATTGGCGTCTTCCTGACCGGACTGTCGGTGCTCTTTCTGGAAAGCACCGGCGCGGGAAGCCGAATGGTCTGGACCGTTCTCGGCGTCGTGGCGCTCATCGGCGCTGTCACCGTTGTTTCCCTGCAGGCCCGCACCTCGCAGCCCCGAGAAGCCAACTCAGCACGACACGATGCGCCGGAGCGCGTTGCGATCGCATGGTCGCTTGTTATCCCGTACTTCGCTGCAGGCCTCGGATATGTCATTCCGGCGACCTACCTCCCGGCGATGGCTCAAGCCTTGTTGCCGTCTCCCCTGGTCTATGGCTGGGGTTGGCCGCTGTTCGGCGCCGCAGCGGCATTCTCCACGATCGCGATATCTTCACGGTATGTTCGGACGCCCAGCCGCCAGATCTGGCTGGTCAGCCAAGTCGTCATGGCAATTGGGGTCGCCATACCCGCGCTATGGCAATCGATGGCGGGCATCGTGGTGTCCGCATTGTGCGTCGGCGGGACTTTCATGATCATCACCATGATCGGCCTGAGCGAAGCCCGGCGGATTGGCGGCGTGAACGACGCAGGGCGCCACGTCGCCATTATGACGCTCGCATTTGCGACCGGCCAGATCGTCGGTCCTGCAATGGCGAGCACTATCTTCGATGTAACGGGGGACTTCGACTACACGATGTTGCTGGCAAGCGGGCTTCTGCTGGTTTCGCTGCTGCCCATGCTCGCCACCAAACAGGCCCCCTGACGACCGCGTAGATGCGTTCAAACCTTGGCGTGGACGGCAATTGCCACTAGTTACGGTGCAAAGCTCTCCCCGGCCTTGAACTCCGGAGCGGGCTCAACATGGAGTTCCCTTATTGCTTCCCGACATCAATTCGATCGTTGAAGATTTCTCTTTCCTGGAAGACTGGGAGGACAAGTACCGATATGTCATTGAACTCGGCCACACACTCCCTGAAATGGCGGACGAAGACCGGACACCGGAAAACAAGGTGAATGGCTGTGTGAGTCAGGTCTGGCTTGTGCATTCGATCGAGGATGGCGCAGACCCGGTTATCCTTTTCAGGGGCGATTCTGACGCGCACATAGTTCGTGGGCTGGTTGCGATCATGATCGCCGCCCTTTCCGGAAAACGCGCTTCGGAAATCGAAGGGTTCGATGCGAGCGGTTTGCTGGCGTCTTTGGGACTGGAGGAGAATCTCACCCCACAGCGTTCGAACGGGCTCCGCGCCATGGTCGCGCGAATGCAGGACGAGGCCCGCTCGGCAAGCCACGCCGCCTGATTTCAGTCTGCGATCGGCGGACGGAAGCCATCGGCTCCCCATTGGCGAATCGGCGCTTGGCGTGTGTCGCTTTGTCGATCAGGCCGGTAGTGCCGGACGAGCATGCTCAAGGCGGTTTTAAGCATCAGCTTTGCGGACCGACGCGGCCAGCCGCGCTCCCGTTCGACCTGTTCCAACCCTTTTAGAAAACAGCAAATATCGAGCGTGGCACCTGCCAATTCGGGCCCAAGCGCTGCGATAGCCGCGTTGACCTTACGGCGAGCATGCAGTGCCCGGTCGGAAAGATCGACAACAGCGTGTTTCGCTGTGTGGCGGTCGCCACCGCGTTTCGGCTCCCATGAAGCAGTCATCCGCGGTCCAAGCATCGCTTTCTCGAAGTCGGATCGCAGACGCTCCGCCGCATCAATCTCGCACTCCATGAACCAAGGCGTACCGTCCGGGCGACGCATGCGCGCGATGGCGCCGATCGGGGACTCATCGAGATTCTCGAGGACCGGTTCAGACCTCTCACCCGTGTTTCGCACAGGCACGCGTTCTTGATGCTGCGCGGCAAATCCCGCCCCTGCCGACCGCTTTTCCAACGCCTGGCCGGCTTCCGTCAGCAGCAGGCTCTGCGCGGGACCGTCGCCGAGTGCCTCGACCAGGCCCCGCTTTCTCAACCGGTCGAAATGCTTGCGCGGTAGCCTGACTGAGCGGTCGTCCACAAGGCGCAGCAGCAATGTTTGAGGATCGGCGGTTGCAAGCATGGTTGGACGATATTGGGCCACCAGCCGAAGGAAATAAAGTGTCCGCGTGTCCTCATACATCGTAGGGACCCCGATCGGCCTCAAGTGAGAATGCGATCAAGATCAGGCGTTCTGCGCGTGCGACGATAAGGTCGAAGTCAGGGTCATCGCGCAAATCCTCGATTGTGTGACAGGCATGAACGACTGTGCTCTTGTCGCGGTTGAAGCCGTCTCCGATGGCCGACATCCTCAGGCCGAGCGTCACATGCGCGATATACATGCCGATCTGTCGGACTCGTGCAATGCTTTGCGAAGCCCGCCCCGGTGACCGGATTTGCCTTCCGCTGACGTTGAAGAACACGGACAAGAGGTCCACGACTGCGTCGCAGGCAGCAATCGGATCCCTGCACGCCATGGCCGCTGCATTGGGCTGTCGGCATGGATCGGTATCTGCGTCACCAACACCATCGACAAGAGACCGAAACCCGATGCCGAGCGGATCACACAGTTCTGTGGTCAGTTGTGTCATAGTCACTCCCGAAGATAGGATATTATTCCTACTACAGGATCAATGACGTTTGGTAGCCTGACCGCCAATCCAAACACCGAATTCCAATAAGCGTTTGATAGGCTTTGCGATTCGCGGCGCGCGCCTGCAGCGATCTATCCACCGCTTGCAACGCAATACTACTGTGCGGCCGAACAGCAGAGCTTTTTACTGCGTAGATGGAAGTGCGATACCGCGATGTCGAACAACGACCCTCGATGCGATTTTCGTGCTGCCGCGCGGCGGCCCTACCCGATCATCGCAACCATACAGTACCGACCAGACCGACTGCGCACTATGTCATCTGACACTCTTCAGGAGTGGATCGAAATCATACGGCTCGCATTGCAACGGGAGCATGCCAAGGGGAATGCACGACACTGGTCGTATGATCACAACCGGCATGTCGGGCTGATATCAGCGCTCAACATCCTCTTGGATCATCTTGCAGACCGCAACGCACGAGACCGGATTTCGAGGGAATGAAATAAAATCAAAAGCCGCGAATGCGATCGCGGCTTTTGAAAACTGCTCCAAAGCAGTTCTAGCGCTTGGGTCCGCGCTTGCGACCCAAACCCATCTCGCGAGCAAGTTTGGAACGCTGGGCAGCGTAAGACGGCGCCACCATCGGATAGTCTGCGGGAAGCCCCCACTTCTCGCGGTACTCTTCCGGCGTGAGACCGTAATGGCTCATCAGGTGCCGTTTGAGCGATTTGAACTTCTGCCCGTCCTCCAGGCAGATGATGTAGTCTTCGGTGACCGAACGCTTCGGGTTCACCGCCGGCTTCGGCTTTTCCTGGACTTCTTCAGCCTGCCCACCGAGCGTCTTCCCCAATGCCAGGTGAATTTCAGAGATTAGTCCAGGCAGTTCACCGGCCGGAACCGGATTGTTGCTAACATAGGCGGACACCACATCGGCCGTCAGCTCGGCCAGCAGGTCGTTTTGTCCGATATTTTCCATCATTTCGCTTATTCCTGCGTTTTTATTGATGTTACTTCCCATCCAACTAAAGATGGCACCCCCTCAAGTTGCGTGCCACATGTGACGTCTACCACAACAAGTTGGAATACGACAGTACAATTCGCCGGTTTTCCTGCAACTCAAGATTGAAATATCCATCTTGTGTCAGATATCTAGCGTATAAAGGGCAAATATCAAGCTCTACGAGTAGGATTTGATTCGCTCATTTCATCCAAAACAGAAGAATTTGAGATCGGATAACCGGCGACATAGGCAGCTTTTGCCAACAAATGCGCCGAAATCGGGGCGGTAAGGAGGAAAAATACTATGCCGGCAAGTGCACGCGTTACTGTTGCAGTATCGCCAGCATCAACTGCAAGTGCAAGCAACACTAGACCGGAGCCCAATGTCCCGGCTTTCGATGCTGCATGCATCCTGGAGTATATATCGGGGAAACGCCACAATCCCGCCGCCGCAACTAGAGCGAAAAACGCACCGCCCAAGACCAGTATTCCCGCAAAGATATCCACAAGAAAACTCATATCTACACCTCAGTGCGGCCGATTTTTTCTTCCGCTTGGGAAGCATATGATGGTGACGAATCGGCGACCGACGCCGATTTACCGTCGCCGGCACCAGCACCGGCCGGGACAGTTGCTCCGGATTGATCATCGCCAGACGCCTCGATGGCGCCGCGCGACATGACAAATCGGGCGAACGCAACGGTTGCAAGAAAGCCGACAAGCCCCAACGCGATCGCGATGTCCAGATAAAGCTTGTAGCCGGTCATGATCCCGATCACGGCGATAAACCCGATCGCCACGGCAACCAGCATGTCGAGGGCGAGAATCCGGTCCGGGAGCGTTGGACCCCGGATCACCCTGATGACCGTGATCAGAAACGACATCGACAGCATGGCCAGCGCCAGCCGGATCGCCAGGTCCAAGAAACTGTCAAAGACCATCAGCGAAAGGCCTCCAGGATCTTGCGCTCAAAACCGTCGGCGATGTCTTCGCGGGTCTTTTCGGGGTCCGAACAGTCGAGGGCGTGAACGAACAGATACTGGCGGTCGTCGGACACGTCGACCGACAGCGTGCCCGGCGTAAGGGTGATCAGATTGGCCAGGAACGTGATCTCAAGATCGCGGTCGACCTTGAGCGGGTAAGCCAGAATGCCGGGTTTCAAGTCCATGCGTGGATTGAGGACCAACAGCGCAACACGCACCGCCGAGAGCACCAGCTCATAGACGAACAGCCCCATCAGCGCGACGACCCGGCGGGCACGCGAGAAGTACCCGACCGATCCGACCTGCTCGCGGATCAGCGACAGCGCGACGGCGCCCAGCGCAAATCCGAACAACAGGTTGATCACTTCGAACGAGCCGGTGACCGCCGCCCAGGCGAGCGCCATGAGGATGTTTACGAGGTAGAGGTTCATTGCTGCGTTTTCACCTCCGCGTCAGTCGCGCCTTCGGCTGCTGGAAACACTGCATCAATATAGCCGGACGGCGCGAGCAACTCTGCCGCGATCCGGTCCGTGACCGCAATTACCGGCTCCGGATACACCCCGGCGACAACCGTCAAGAATGTCAGCGCGACCAAGGCACCGACCATTGATCCGGCGGGCCGGGCAGCGGGTTCGGCTTGTTCGGCGCGCTCGCGCCAGAAAGCCAGCGCAAACATGCGCCCGACTGCGATTGTCGTTAGCAATCCGGTCAGGAGAATGGCGAAGGCCAGCCACCACGCTCCGACATCCAGAGACGCCTTGACGAGATAGGCCTTCGGCCAGACCCCGGAGAAGGGCGGCAGCCCGGAAACCGAGAGGAACAGCACCAGCGCAATCGCCGCGAGCCACGGCGCCTGCGTGTACAATCCGCCTGCTTCACGAAGCCCGAAACCGCGCATCTGCATGCCGACAATCCCCATCAGGAAATACAGGGCGGTCATGACAACCATCGAATGCAGCGCATAGAACATCGCACCGGACAGGCCGGTCGCGCTTCCCAGCGCCAGTCCGGCAAGCATCGAACCGATGCCGGAGATCACAAGGAAACCGAGCGTACGGCGGATGTCGTTCTGGGCGAGCGCGCCAAGCGCACCGAGCACCATGGTCGCCACCGCGATCACGGCGATCGTCCCGGCAAGGATGTCACGCTCTGCCGGAAACAACGTAAGGAAGATCCGCAGCAGCGCGTAGACGCCGACCTTGGTCAAAAGGCCGGCAAACAGCCCCGACACGACGATGCGCGGCGTGTGGTAGGACGCCGGCAACCAGAAGTTCAGCGGGAAGGCTGCGGCTTTCATGGCAAAGGCGAACAGCAGCAGTGCGGCGACGGTAAAGACCGGTCCCGATCCGCGAACCTCGCCGATCGACCTTGCGATATCGGCCATGTTCAGCGTGCCGATCATACCGTAGAGATAGGCGACACCCAGCAGGAACAGGGTCGTCGCGACAAGGTTGAGGAACGCGTATTTCGTCGCGCCGTCGAGCTGAATGCGTTGCGAACCCAAGACCAGCAGCCCGAAGGACGAGATCAGCAGCACTTCGAACCAGACATAGAGATTGAAGATGTCACCGGTCAGAAACGCAGCGGTGACGCCGCTCATCATCATGAGCAGGAAGGGATAGAAACCGTAGCGACGCTCGCTGCGGTCGACGTCGCGGAGCGCGAAAACCCCGCCAGCCAGACCGATGATCCCGGCCAGCAGCGCAAATGACGCTCCAAGCAGATCGGCGGCAAAGGTGATCCCGAAGGGCGGCAACCAGCGCCCCATCGTCATCACGACAGTCCCGTTGTTCAACACATGCCAGAACAGGCCGATATCGGCCACGAGCATCAGGACCAGCCCGGTTATCGCGATATAGGGCTGCCGGTCCGTGTTCTTGCGCGTCATCAGGCACAACGCGCCGAAAATGAAGCCGAACACCAGCGGCGCAACCACGAACCAGTCCGCTGGCAACGGCGGTTCGATTACCATCGCATCGGACAGGTTTACGTCATATGTCGCTTTACCGGCCATCTACCCTGTATCCGCGCTTTCAATAACCAAGAGGCGGCGACGCCTCGTCGGCCGGTTCGGCTTCGCGCATTTCGTCGGTGTCGTCGGTGCCAAGCTCCTGGTAGCTGCGAAACACGAGAACCAGCAGGAACGCAAAGAACGAGAAGGCGATCACGATCGCGGTCAGCACCAGTGCTTGCGGCAACGGATTGGCGATTGCCTCCAGCGGTGTCGCCGCACCCTCGGGAACGAAGGGCGGGACCTGGCGGGTGAGACGGCCGCTCGCAAAGATCGTCAGATTGACCGCGTTGCTCAGGATCGCGACGCCGAGTAGTATCCGGATGATGTGCCGCGACAGCATCATGTAGAACGAAACGGTGAAAAGTACCCCGGTCAGGATCGCAACGGCGGTCTCCATCAGTCGCGCTCCCTTTCCTCAAGCGCAAGCGCGGTCGAGGCGAGCGATCCAAACACGACAAAGTAGACACCGATGTCGAACAGCAGCGGCGTGGATAGCGCCACGACCTCTCCGAAGATGACCGGATAAACCCAGAGGCCGGTCATGAACGGCACGCCGGCGAAGATCGAAAGCACGCCGGCGATCGCGGCGATGAACAGGCCGAAACCGGAAAGCGCCATCGGATGAAAGCGGATGGCCCGGCGCACCGGCGAAACGCCATAGGCGATGCCGTAGATGGCGAGCGCAGAAGCAGCGATCAGCCCGCCGATGAAACCGCCGCCGGGTTCGTTGTGTCCGCGCAGCAGCACGAAGATCGAAAACAGCAGCATCAGGCTCGACAGGTAGGGTGCGACCGTCCGGAAGATCAGTGTCCGCATGCTAGTTCCCCTTGCCCGCGCCGGCCGAAACCGAAAGGCGTTTCGGCAGTATCCTGATCAGGGCCAGGATGGCCAAGCCCGACACCATGACAACACCGATTTCACCGAATGTATCGATGCCGCGGAAGTCGACCAGAATGACGTTGACGATGTTGCGTCCGTGCGCGATCTGCACCGAATAGGTGTTGAAGAACTCTGTCAGCCGCGCATCGAAATCGGTCGCCAGGACAGCCAGCAGCACCAGCGTGAGCGACACACCCGCGGTGATCGCCACGGTGCCATCGACGACGATCTGCCTGAGCGGCCGATGGTCGAGCGGCGAAAGCCGCAAGCGGGTCATGGCGAGCGCCAGGATAACCACCGAAAGCGTTTCCACCATGAACTGCGTAAATGACAGGTCGGGCGCGCCGTAAAGGATGAATATCAACGCGACGGCGAAACCCTGGATGCCAAGCGAAACGATCGCGGTGATGCGGTTCCTGGAGCTGACGACCGCAAGGGCCCCAATGGCGGCGATCGCGAAAATGACCCACTCGTAGAAATAGAGGCGCGGGAATTCCGGCGCGCCCGGCCATTCGTTCGCAGCGCCCATAGGCACCAGGATCGCGACGATCAGGAATACGAATGTCGCGATGATGTAGATCTCCATGCGACCATTCTGGAGAACTTTGGTAACGGCCACCGACAAGCGGACGATACCGGCGATTGCCTGATCGAACCCCTTGTCCGGTCCCCAGCCGATCGCTTCCAGCAACCGGGCCACGCCGGCGCGGAGCCCGCCGAGCGACCGGTAGAGCAAGACGCCGATGGCGATTGTGACCAGCGACAGATAGAGCGCGATACCAGGATGCGGTATCACCGAGATCGTGATGTCGGCTTCGCTGCCTGAAACGGCTGCGGCCATCGGGTTCGACACGAACTCATGAAACCGCGTCGACAACAATGCCGAGACCATACCGGCAGCGGCAAGCAGCACCGGACCGGCCAGCAGCAACGCCGGACCTTCATGCGCCGCTTTCGGGGTTTCAACCTTCGGTCCGAGAAACGGCTTGATCGCGACCGCGAAGCCGACGACGAACATCAGCGCGTTCCCGGCAACAGCGACTGCGGTGTAGACGAGCGACCGCAGATCGGTCGCCGCCAATCCGTAGTACATTTCCTCCTTGGCCAGGAAGCCGAAGAACGGCGGCAGGCCGCCCATCGAAAGCGCGGCCAGGATCGCGGCGGCGAATGTGACCGGCATCGCCCGCGAGAGACCCCCAAGCTTGGTGATATCGCGGGTGCCGGCCTCGTGGTCGACATTGCCTGCCACCATGAACAGGCAGCCTTTGAACATCGAATGCGCAACGAGATAGAGAACGGCACCCTGAATGGCTTTTTCCGATCCGAAACCAGTGAGCATGACCAGCAGGCCGAGCGACGCCATGGTGGTGTAGGCCAGCATCAGCTTCAGATCGGTCTGGCGCACGGCCAGCAGCGTGCCGGCGATCAGAGTCACGCCGCCGAAGACCGGCAGGATGGTTTCCCAGGGCGCCGTCTCGCCCATGACGGGGTTCAGGCGCATAAGCAGGTAGACGCCCGCCTTCACCATCGTTGCAGAATGCAGGTAGGCCGACACCGGGGTTGGCGCTTCCATGGCGTTCGGCAGCCAGAAATGGAACGGGAACTGCGCCGACTTGGTGAAGCAGCCGCCCAGCACCAGCAGCAGCGCCAGCAGGAAGAACGGGCTATCGCGCAGCAGGTCGCCCGTCGACAGAAGCAGCGACAATTCGCTGACGCCGGTGATGTTCCAGATGATCAGCAGGCCGGCCAACAACGACAATCCGCCCATCCCGGTAATCACAAGGGCCTGGATGGCCGAGCGGCGCGAGCGTTCGGCGGCGTGATTGAAACCGATCAGCAGAAAGGAGGTGATCGACGTCAGTTCCCAGAACACGAACAGCATCAGGAACGAGTCCGAGAGGACCAGCCCCTGCATGGCGCCCATGAACATCAAGATGAACGCAAAAAACCGCCCCTGATGGCGATGGCCTTTCAGATATCCACCCGAGTACAGCACGATCAATGCGCCAATGCCGGTGATCAGCAGCGCAAAAGTGAGTGACAGTCCGTCAATCAGCCACGAGAAATTGACATTGAAGGACGGAACCCATTGAACGCCGCCGGTAAATCGCCGGCCTTCGGCAACACCGTCGGCAAATCCGAGGAAGTGGAAAAACAGCGCGGCAGGGACAAGCGCCAATATCCAAGCAGCATTGTGCCCCAACTTCCGGGTCAACGCGGGCGCGAACAGCGCCGCTACGAAAGGCAGGAAAAGGGCGTAGAATGTCATTTCTTGACTTACGCCTCCGAACCCGCGTTGCGGGAAGCGGGATTACCCGCAGCATTCGCGCTGAAACCACCATTTAACATGTCCACCGGAACTAGGTCGACACCAGCAAAAGCACAAGAGGGCTCGCGACGGTTTTTCGAACGCTAACAGGGTTTTAATGCCGTTTCTCCGAAACAAGCAAGCGAAGAGCCGCCAGGCGTTACCGCGCTGTTGGCTTGTCGTTGGAATTGCGGCGAACTATCTGTCGCCCGGCGAGGTAATCAATGTCAGAGCTCAAAACCGTGAAAGTTCAGAAATCAGAAGCGGAATGGCGTCAGCAGCTTACGCCGGAACAATTCCATGTCACGCGCAAACACGGCACCGAACGCGCCTTCACGGGACCTAACTGGGACACCAAGGACCATGGCCTTTACAGTTGCGTGTGCTGTGGCAAGCCACTGTTTCGCTCGGAAACGAAGTTCGATTCCGGAACCGGGTGGCCAAGCTTCTTTGCGCCTGTCGAGGCAGAAGCCGTCAGCGAACATCGTGACCGTTCCTTTTTCATGGTGCGCACCGAGATCCGCTGCGCCGATTGCGATGCGCATCTCGGCCACGTCTTCGAGGACGGGCCGCAGCCGACCGGCCTGCGCTACTGCATGAACGGCACCGCCATGAATTTCGAACCGGACGGCTAAAGCTGGAACGGCCCCGCCGAACCGGCGACCGCCCTCAGAGCGGCCGCATGTATTTCATGTAAACCCAGCCGGATACATATTGGCCGTTCTGGGCCGGGCTGTGCCAGATTTCGCACCATTTGTAGCGCACGATCTGGCGCTGCTGCCAATCCGGCAGATGCGCGATATCGAACAGGCTGAGGCCACCCTTGCAGCGCCCGGTCATGGAAAGCACCGCATCGTTGGGATAGGCATTCTGCTTCTGCGAATAGCTCGCCGGGTATTTGCGGACGTTGAGCGTGTCGCCCCACGGCACGTCGGTCACCGACCAGGCGGTGAACGCGGATGCGCCAGCGCCGGATGCGACGGACAGCGTGACGGCGGCGGCCGCCATCAGCGTTACGAGCGTTTTCTTCATTGTTTTTTCCTTCACTTGAAGTCTGGTTCGCGATCGATACATCTGCCATAGCGTCGCGATGCTGAACTGCCCCTGTGTTTGGCATTCATCTCCCGTTCAAGCCGTGCCGAACCGCACACCGGAGGCCCCATGTCCCGTCCCTTCGAGCCATCATCTGCCCATGCGTCCGCGCCGCGCGCTGAAAAACGCCCGCAGACCGATACGCGGCACGGGATCACCCGGACCGACGATTATGCGTGGCTGCGTGCCGGCAACTGGCAGGAGGTGTTCAAGGATACGTCCGTGCTGGACGGCGCGATCCGCGAGCATCTGGAAGCGGAGAACGCCTATCAGGACACCCTGATGGCCGACACGACAGATTTGCAGAAAGTCCTGTTCGACGAGATGAAGGGGCGCATCAAGGAAGACGATTCCAGCGTACCCGCGCCCGATGGCCCGTGGGCCTATGCTTCGTCCTACCGCAAGGGCGGGCAGCAACCGCTGTTTCAGCGGATGCCGCGCGACAAGACCGAGGGCGACGACCGGGTGACGCTGCTCGACGGCGACAAGGAAGCCGAGGGCAAGGGCTATTTCCGCATTGCCTCGGCCGGCCATGCTCCCGACCACCGCAAGCTTTTGTGGGGTTTCGACGACAAGGGTTCGGAGTTCTTCGAACTGCGGGTGCGCGATACCGAGACGCTCGCCGATCTTGACGACCGTATCGCTGACAGCGGTGGCAGCGGTGTCTGGGATGCGGCCTGCGCGGGCTTCTTCTATTCCAAATTGGACAGCAATCACCGTCCGTCGAAACTCTACTACCATCGGCTCGGCACCGACCAGTCGCAGGACCGGCTGGTGTTCGAGGAAGCCGACCCAGGCTTCTTCATGGGCGTCGGCGGCAGCCGGCTGCGCGATTTCGTGATGATCAGCATCCACGATCACGAGACATCGGAATACCGCTTGATACGCGCTGACGAACCACTCGGCGAACCGGTGCTGGTGGAGCCGCGGCAAACCGGTGTCGAATACGACCTGGAAGAAGGCGGCGACGTGTTCTTCGTCCTGACGAACGCCGATGGCGCCAAGGACTTCAAGATCATGCAGGCGCCCGTTGATGCGCCGCAAAAGGAAAACTGGACCGAGGTCGTCGCGCACGAACCTGGCCGGCTGATCATCAGCCACCAAGGTTACAGCGGTTACCTCGTCTGGCTCGAACGGGAAAACGGCCTGCCGCGCATCGTCGTCCGGGACCGTGTCAGCGGCGATGAACACGCCATCGCCTTCGAGGAAGAGGCGTATTCGCTCGGCCTCATGGGCTCATTCGAATACGACACCGACGTTATCCGCTTCTCGTATTCGTCGATGACCACCCCGTCGCAGGTCTTCGACTACAACATGAAGACCCGCGAGCGGACACTGCGAAAGACGCAGGAGGTGCCGTCCGGCCACGATCCGGAAAACTATGTCACGAGGCGGATTGCCGTCGGCTCGCACGATGGCGCGGAAGTTCCGGTTTCGCTGCTTTATCGCAAGGATACGCCGCTGGACGGCACCGCACCCTGCCTGCTCTACGGCTACGGATCCTACGGGATTGCAATCCCCGCCTCTTTCAACACCAACTGCCTGTCGCTGGCCGACCGGGGTTTCGTCTACGCGATCGCGCATGTGCGCGGCGGCAAGGACAAGGGCTTTGCGTGGTACGAGGACGGCAAGCGCGCGGCCAAACAAAACACCTTCAAGGATTTCGTCGCCGTGGCGCGCCATCTTGCCGACAACGGTTTCTCGGCGCCCGACCGCATCGTCGCGCAGGGCGGCTCGGCGGGCGGCATGCTGATGGGCGCCATCGCCAACATGGCGCCCGATGCCTTCGGCGGCATTATCGCCGAGGTCGCCTTCGTCGACGTGCTCAACACGATGCTCGACGACACGCTGCCGCTGACGCCGCCGGAATGGCCGGAATGGGGCAATCCGATCGCTTCTGCCGAAGACTACGCAACGATCGCCGCCTACTCACCCTATGACAATGTGAGCGCGCAAGCCTATCCGCCGATCCTCGCGATCGCCGGACTGACCGACCCGCGGGTCACCTATTGGGAACCGGCGAAGTGGATCGCCAAGCTGCGCGATTTGAAGACCGACGACAATCCGGTGATGCTCAAGACCAACATGGACTCCGGTCATGGCGGCGCCTCCGGGCGGTTCACGCGGCTCGAGGAAATCGCCTTTGGCTACGCCTTCGCCCTCAAGGTCGCGGGAAAGGCGCAAACGCAAATGTGAACGGCTGATGTGACCGATGCCACAGCCTTGTCTCTTTGTTCGCGCACAATTGCGCCTGGAAAACAGGAGCGAACCCATGTTGCTACGATCTGTCCTGGCCCTTGCGACCGCAGCGCCGATGCTGTTCGTCGCGTTCCCTTCGGAAGACGCCTATGCCCGCACGCTGACCAGCATCAAGGCGGGTGAACGCTGCAGCTATCCCACCGCGCCGAAGGGCGTGTTTGTCGGCTCGTTCCTCGGCTACGAGGAATCGCGCTTCAACTTCACCGACGCAGTGCGCCAGTTCCATACCCAGCGCTGCTTTGCGACCCACAAGGCCTGCGACAACTGGCTCTACACGATGCAGTCGAAATACGACGCCGGGGTTTCGCAGGCGCGCTGCCGCTACAAGGGCTGAACCGCGCCGACCGGCTCGCAACCGGGATCGTGCCCCTGGCGCGGTCCTGCCGCGCCGTCTACGCGAACACGACGGTGGGCGCGGCTTTGTTCAGCGAGAGCAAACACAGCGTTTCGGCAATACCCATTGTGCTCACCGCCGCCTCCCCTATTTTTGCACGCGTTACCTCCAGGTTTCCTGATACAACTTTCCAAAATCGGAGCGTCCCCATGAAACGCATTCTCGCATCCGTCGCCGCAGTTGCCCTTGCGGCCGGCATTTCTTCGGCATCCCTGACCGCAGCTTCGGCCGCCGAATGGGTGCTCGATTCCAGCCACAGCCAGATCGTCTTTTCCTATAACCACCTCGGTTATTCGACGACCTACGGCATGTTCTCCGGCTTTACCGGCAATATCAGCTTCGATCCGGCAGACCCGGCAGCCGGTTCCGTTTCGGTGGAGATTCCGACCGAGTCGCTGATCACCGGCTGGGCACAGCGCAACCAGCATTTCCTGTCGCCCGACTTCTTCGACAAGGACGCCGCGCCGACCATCACGTTCAAGTCCACCGCGGTGGAAGTGACGGGCGAGAACACCGGCAACATCACCGGCGACCTGACCATGAACGGCGTCACCAAGCCGGTCGTGCTGGCGGCAACGCTGAACAATTCGGGCGAACACCCGATGGCCAAGAAACCCTGGGCCGGTTTCAGCGCGACGGCGACCATCGTGCGCTCGGAATGGGACATGGGCCAGTTCGCGCCGTTCGTCAGCGACGAGGTCGAGCTGATGATTTCGGTCGAAGCGCAGCCCGCCGAATAAGTTCCGGTCACAGCAAACCAATGAAAGCCGTGCGGTCCGACCGCGCGGCTTTTTTCATGCAGGGCATTCAGGAACCGGTGGAATCCGGCTCCGGCTTGCGCGCGAGAATTTCAATGTTCACGTCGACGGCGAAGCCGACGGATTCTTCTGTCGCATGCGCCGGCACGCCGATGTCGAAGTCGATCCGGTTCAAGGTCACCGTGGCGCGCATGCTGGCCGTGCCGTTTTCGATATCCAGTTCGAACGGCAGCACCAAAGGCTGATCCACACCGTGAAGGGTGAGCGTGCCGTGGGCTTCATAAAGCCCCTCGCCCGCCGCGCGGAAGTCGGTCGAGGCGAAAACGGCCTGCGGAAACGCCTCGCTGTCGAGGAACTCCGGTCCGACCGCCTGCGCCGATACCGTGCCGACCGACAGCGACCCGGTGTCGATGCGCGCTTCCACCGATGCGGCGGCAAGATTGTCCGGGTCGAACACGATGTCGGCGCGCCATGACGAGAAACTGCCGTCGACCGGGCTACCAAGTTGCGTGATGCGGATACCGAGGGTGCTGGCGTCGTGATCGACCGACCACGCGTCGTCCGACGAAGCCGTCTCGGCCGCAGGAGACGGATCGGAAGCCGTGAACTGATGTTTTGTGGCTTCGGTAAATCCAAGCAGCATTCCGGCGGCAATCGCGCCAAAAAGGAAGATCACGGCGGCGACCACGGATAGCGTATGGCCGCCCGGATAGGCCTGGGGCAGCGAGACAGGAACACCCTCGCCGCCGGTCATGCGCGCCAGTGTCTGATCCTTGTCGATAACCAGATGTTTCATGGCTCCGCCGATGTGGCCGACAAGCGAAACGGCAAGCGCAATGGCGATCGCCCAGTGCATGAAACCGGTAATGACGGACAGGAATTCATCTTTCGGCACGAACGGAAAGTCCTGACCAAACGGCCACCAGATGGGCGCGAAGCCGGTACTGGCAGCGTGATGCAACAATCCGGTGACCGGGGTCAGGATGATGGCCGCATAGAGGATCCAGTGAACCGTCTCGGCGGCAAAGGTCTCGAGCCGCCGCTCAGGATGCAGCGGCACCGGCTTCGGATTGACTGCCGCCCAGACGATACGCAGCACCGCGACGGCCAGGACAGTGACCCCAAGAGTCTTGTGCAGGGAATAGAGCCAGACCTTCAGGGCCACCTGCTCGCCGGTGCCGATCGGCAGCTCCGCCATGACGACGCCCAGCGGTATCAGGGTGAGGATCAGCAGGGCGGTCACCCAGTGAAGGAACTGGGCGACACGGCCGTAGCGAAGCCGGGTGTTCATCAACGCCATGGGATGCTCTCCGATTATCCGCCGACATATTAGCTGCCATCCGGCACCGTCCAACGACGAATAGATGAACACGCCGTTCGATGAAAGGCGAAGGATGGCGCGTATTGTCGCCTCGCATTACGCAGTGATTGTGGGCGCGCTTCAGCATTGCCGCGTCTGCCTTGCGAGCGGTTTTCTGCCCCGGCCTTAAGCGCCTCGTTCGGCCCTTCGCTATGGCTACGGGCGTTCGTCGCGCGAGAAGCCAAATCGTTGGCTTCTCGTCCGCTCGGCGGAAAGCTCCTCACCGTTGCCGGGGGCCCGACGCGCCCGCCTCGCGAGCGCGTCGCATTCCTTCAGGATATCGTCGATGGGGATTTCGGATCGTCGCCGCCGGCCCGGCGGATGACCGATGCGCAGCGGGATCTGGATCTTTGTGATCGGTTCGGGATGCGGAACCGGTGCGTTTCCCGGCACGTCCTCGACCGCGCACGGATTGGGTTCCGCCATCAATCGGGCCTTCCTGCGCGCAAAGCGAACGGCGTGGCCCGGCAGATCGTCGAGCGCGGCCTTCAATGCGCGGACGCGCCGGCAGACATGAGCGGCATTGATCAGGGTGCGGCCGAGCCCGTCGACCGGCGGCGATTGCTTGGGCGGATCGATGGGCAGCGGCGCGTCGCTGCCGAAAAAGGTGATGCGCGGCACGGCTTTGCGCCGCGGCCGCGGCGGGGCGAAGATCGCCGCATAGTCGATCGGCGGATCGAACAGGGCAAATTGCGGCGAAAGGGGCCGCCTGGCATTGGCGACTTGCGGCTTTGATGCCCAGGGCGCCTGGCCGACGGGCACCTGCCTGCCCTGATAGACGATGTTGGTCATCGGCCTTGGGCTTTTGTCCTTCACGATCAGGCAGGCCACGACCGACGCCGGCACATCGAGCGTGGCGTCCTCCGGTACCGTGGTCAGGTCGAGATCGGCGTCGGTGTCGGTGTCGGCAGTGTCGGACGCATCGGCCTTTGCCGCCGCGATCCCGGCAAACGGACGGCGTTTGGCCCGCCGGATGTGCAGCTTGACCGCGATGTTGCGCGCCGCGACCGCCAGCAGACGCCGTGTCGCGCTTTCGGCGGGATAGAGCACCCGCAGGACCGCCCGCCAGATGCATTCCGGCAGCATGTCGGCGCCGCCGACATCCAGACCGGTCTTGATGCACAGGGTCTTAACGATGCGCGACAGCGTGGCGCGGTATTGCGCGATCTCCAGGTCAAACCATTCGTCGGAACCGTAATCCATGGCGGGGATTGTGGCGGAGGACCCGATATGGTGGAGAGATTCGGTGAAAACGGCTCGCCAAGCCTCTGAAAATACTTATAAACTCATAAAGATGGCGGAGATTTCATCCACCGCCCCGACCGTGCCTCTGCACGCTGGCGGGGCAAAAAGAGAATGCCGCAGCGAAAACCGCAACGGCACTCCAATCGTGCAAGGATGCAGCCGGACCGTCAGGCGGTCGCCGCCTCGTACATCTCCAGGACGTAGTCCCAGTTGATCAGGTTGTCGACGAATGCCTCGAGATATTTCGGGCGCGCATTGCGATAGTCGATGTAATAGGAGTGTTCCCACACATCGACGCCGAGAATCGGCGATGCGCCGTGCACCAGCGGGTTTTCGCCGTTGGGGGTCTTCATGATTTCCAGCTTGCCGTCCTTGACGGCGAGCCATGCCCAACCGGAACCGAACTGGGTGACGCCGGCATTGATGAAGTCGGCGCGGAATTTGTCATAACCGCCGAGATCGCTGTCGATGGCCGACGCGAGCGCGCCCGGCAGGCTGGTGCCGCCGCCGCCATTCTTCATCCACTTCCAGAAATGGATGTGGTTGTAATGCTGGCCGGCATTGTTGAAGAGACCCGGATTCTTGCCGAAAGACTGGGTGACGATTTCCTCGAGCGACAGACCGTCCATGCCGGCTTCGGCAGCCAGCCTGGAGCCATTGTCGACATAGGCCTTGTGATGCTTGTCGTGGTGAAACTCGAGCGTCTCCTTCGACATATAGGGCGCCAGCGCCTCGTAGTCGTAAGGAAGGTCGGGAAGCGTGAATGCCATGGGGTGTCTCCTTTCAAAAAGCTTTTGCCAATCCTGCAGCCGGCCGCGAAGCGGTTACGGCAACCAGATAGAATTCCCGTGCCCATGCGGCAACCGCAAAGCGCGGAATTCGGCGATCATGAATGCGCCCAATCCCAATAGGCGGCGCGCGCTTTCGCGGCGACCGGGCCGGGCTGAAACTCGCGATCATCGAGCTGGATGATCGGAACCACCTTGGAATGATTGCCGGTCGAGAAGATTTCGTCGGCATCGCGGAACTCATCGACAGACAGGGTCTTCTCGATGGTCTCAATGCCGGACTGGCGCAGCAGGTCGATGGTCCGGGCACGCGTGATACCCGAAAGGAACGTGCCGTTCGGCACCGGCGTGAAGGCCACTCCGTCCTTGACCATGAAAATGTTGGAAACCGCTGTTTCGGAGACATTGCCGAGCATGTCCAGCATGATGCAGTTGTCGAAGCCTCGGCTCTTGGCCTCCATGATCGCACGCCCGCTGTTGGGATAGAGGCATCCGGCTTTGGCGTTGGTCGGCGCCACCTCCACCGACGGGCGGCGGAATCGCGACACGGTCACCGAGAAGCCCTGCGGCGGGATCATCGGCGCTTCGTAGAGGCAGAGGCAGAACCTTGTCGATTCCGGATCGGCGGGAACCGACATATAGCCGCCATGCTCGGCCCAATACATCGGCCGGATATAGATAGCGGTGTTGCCGTCGAACTTCTTGACGCCTTCCATGGTCAGGGCCGCAATCTCTTCGGCGCTCATCGTCGCCTTCATGCCCATCGCGGCGGCCGAAGCGTTGACGCGTTCGCAGTGACGGTCGAGATCCGGCGCGACGCCCTCGAACCAGCGCGCGCCGTCAAATACCGACGAGGCAAGCCACATGGCATGGGTGCGGGGGCCGACGATCGGCACATTTCCCTCGTGCCAGTCGCCATCGACAAAGGTCCAGGTGGTCGTTTGGGCCGACGTATCAACAGTCATTCGATTTCACTCCGATTTATGCCAAGCAGGCAAACCGGATTTGTCGCTGCGCGTCAATCTCCTTGCGCAGACAAGTCGGCCTCCGTAATCCTTGACCATGCCGGTGGCATTGCCCAATGTCGCGGCACCTGCGGAGGAGGATCACCGTGAAGACCTTCGTCTTCGATGCTTACGGAACGTTGTTCGACGTTCACGCCGCCGTGCGCAAACATGCCGGCGCGATCGGCCCGGACGGTCAGCGCGTATCAGACATATGGCGCGCCAAGCAGCTCGAATACTCCTGGATCCGCGCGCTGATGGGGTCCTATTCCGATTTCTGGAAGCTGACCGAGTATGCGCTGGATTATGCGCTTGCCGCGGTGCCGGGCGCCGATCCGGCCTGTCGCGATCAATTGCTGGAAGCCTACTGGACGCTGGACTGCTATACGGAAGTGCCGGTCGTGCTGGAGCGGCTGCGGGCGAACGGCGCGCGCACTGCGATCCTGTCGAACGGCTCGCCCGACATGCTGCAGGCGGCGGTCGATTCCGGCGGGCTATCGCACCTGCTCGACGCCGTGCTTTCCGTCGATGCGGTCAAGACGTTCAAGACATCGCCGCCGGTCTACCAGATGGTGCTGGACACGTTCGATGCGCAAAGCCGGGATGTGTCGTTCCAGTCGTCTAATCGCTGGGACATCGCAGGCGCGCACAAGTTCGGATTCGAAACCGTTTGGGTGAACCGGACCGGCCAGCCGGACGAGTACCAGAACTATCCGCCGGATCGGGTGATCGGCGATCTTGAGGCACTTTGATGGCCGCTAGCGAAAATGTGACCAGATTTTAGTTCTTGAAGCGCGCCGGATTCCAGTAGCACTGTTTCTGAAGTCAATTCTTGCGGGTCGATCATGATTTCACGCCGACAGTTTCTCAACCAGTCCGCCCTGCTGACTGCCGGGGTTGCCGCCAGCTCGTGTTCCACGATCGAGGTGTTCGACACGCCGCCGCTCGCGATCGGGAGCAACCTTCCGCCGGCGGCGACCATGTATGCGGGGCTGAGCGATGGCGGTTTCAACATCCCGGCCGTGCCGTATCAGCAGGTGCCGAAAAAGTTTCATCGCCAGATCGTGCGCAACCGCACCGGCGAAGGGCCGGGCACGATCGTCGTCGAGACGCGCCGCCATCACCTCTATTACACGCAAGACGACGGGACGGCAGTGCGCTACGGGGTCGGGCTGGGGCGTGCCGGCTTCGAATGGTCGGGCCGCGCGACCATGCAGTGGAAGCGGCGCTGGCCGACTTGGACGCCGCCCGCCGAGATGATCGCGCGCGAACCGGATCTCAAGAAATACTCGGCCGCCAATGGCGGCATGCGGCCCGGCCTGATGAACCCGCTGGGCGCGCGGGCGCTCTATATCTTCCAGGACGGGCGCGACACGCTTTACCGGCTGCATGGCTCGCCTGAATGGAACTCGATCGGCCGCTCGGTGTCGTCGGGCTGTGTACGGTTGATGAACCAGGACGTCATCGACCTCTACCGCCGGGTGCCGAACGGCACACCAATCGTCGTGCGCTGAAACGGCGGCGTGAAGCCCACGCCGCACCCGTCATATCGTCAGAAGCCCTTTTTCAGGCTGCCGAGAATGCCGCGCACCAGCGCGCGCCCCAATTGCGAAGAGACCGAGCGCGCCAGCGACTTGGCGGCAGCCTCGGCGACCGTCTGCCGGCCCGACGAGCGGCGCCGCCGCGAGGACTTGCGCCGGGACGGCTTGCGTTTACGCGACTTGGTGCGCCGCCGGCGGTCATCGTCGTCGTCATCGTCATAATCGTCATCGTCGTCGTCAAAATCGGGCAGCGTCCAGCGCGTGCGGCGATCGCTGTGCTCCCCGGCTTCTTCGCGCTCCTGCTCGCGCTCCTCGGCCTCGGCGGCTTCCTTGGCGCGCTTCTCCAGCATCTCGAAGGCCGAGACGCGGTCGATCGTCTCGTCATACTGGCCGGCGACGGGGCTGTGCTTCATGACGTCCTTGCGCTCGCCGTCTTCGAGCGGACCCAGTCGCGAGGACGGCGGCCGGATCAAGGTACGCTGGACGACGCCGGGGATGCCCTTGTCTTCCAGCGTCGAGACCAGGGCTTCGCCGACACCCAGCGTCGTGATCGTCTCGTAGGCGTCGAAATCGAGATTGGGGCGGAAGGTCTCGGCGGCGACCTTGACCGCCTTCTGCTCGCGCGGGGTGTAGGCGCGCAGCGCATGCTGCACACGGTTGCCGAGCTGCGACAGCACGGTCTCGGGCACGTCGAGCGGGTTCTGCGTGACGAAGAACACGCCGACGCCCTTGGAGCGGATCAGCTTGACGACCTGCTCGATGCGCTCGATCAGGATTTTCGGCGCGTCGTCGAAGAGAAGATGCGCCTCGTCGAAAAAGAAGACGAGCTTCGGCTTGTCGGGATCGCCGACTTCCGGCAGTTCCTCGAACAGTTCCGACAACAGCCACAGCAGGAATGTCGAATAAAGCCGCGGGTTCATCATCAGCTTGTCGGCGGCAAGCACGTTGATGGCGCCGAGCCCGTCGCGCGTGGTGCGCATCAGATCGGAAATGTGCAGCGCCGGCTCGCCGAAGAAGAACTCCGCGCCCTCGCGCTCCAAGACGAGCAGCGAGCGCTGGATGGCGCCGAGCGAGGAGGAATGCACATTGCCATATTCGCGCGAGATTTCCTTTGCGTTCTCGCCGATATGGACGAGCAGTGCGCGCAGGTCCTTGAGATCGAGCAGCAGCAGGCCGTCGTCGTCGGCGATTTCGAAGGCGATGTTGAGCACACCTTCCTGTGCGTCGGTCAGGTTCATCAGGCGCGAAAGCAGCAGCGGGCCCATCTCCGAGATCGTCGTGCGAATCGGATGTCCCTTTTCGCCGAACAGATCCCAGAAGATCACCGGGAACTCCTGGAACTCGTAGGGATCGAGCTGGATCGTGTTGGCGCGCTTTAGAAGAAAGTCCTTCGCCTCGCCCTTTGCGGCGATGCCCGAGAGATCCCCCTTCACATCCGCGCAAAACACCGGAACGCCGGCATTGGAGAAGCTTTCGGCGAGTATCTGCAGGCTGACCGTCTTGCCGGTCCCGGTCGCGCCGGTGACCAGCCCGTGCCGGTTCGCATAGCGAAGCGACATGTACTCCTTGCGCAAGAACTCGTCATCGGGCGTCCGGCTTGATCCCAGAAACACCTGATCGGTCACGTTCCACATGGCCACTCCTTCCCTGATATCCGGCGATCTTGCGTATAGACACCGGCCCTGCCAACGGCAATGGTGAGAAAAAGTGCGCAGGGAGCGGAAATCCCTTTGCGGACAGCAGTCGTTTAACATATTACGTAAACGTCAAAATTCTGGAGACCACAATGGACGAACTTTTCGCGAGCATCGCATCGAATGTCGGGATCGACCCCGAACTGGCACAGAAGGCGGTCGGGATGATCCTCGGCTTCCTGCAGAAGGAAGGACCGGCCGAACAGATCGCGCAGATGATGGCGGCTATGCCCGACGCCCAGGCGCTGATCGACGGCGCACCGGAGGCCGGCGGCGGCCTTTTGGGCGGCGGCGTGATGGGGCTTGGATCGGCACTGATGGGTATGGGCCTCGGCATGGGCGAGATTTCCGGCGTCGCCAAGGAAACCGTGGCATTCGCGAGGGCGCAGGCCGGCGAGGAAGCCGTCGATCAGGTCATCGCGGCCATTCCGGGACTCGGACAGTTCGTCTGAACGCCGAGATACATCATCATCGTTCCGGCCGGGCAACCGGCCGGACTCCCTTCGAGGCGGGAATACCGGTTCTATCGCTCTGCCGGACGCATCTCGCCGACAACGATACCGTTCCAGTTCTTCAGCTTTCTTCGCGACAACGGCTCGAGACGGGCGCGCATTTCCGCATCGTCGGCAAAAAGCCGCATCAGCACGCTCGCCATCATGATCTCGGCCGGCCGCGTCGCTCCATCGATACATTTGACGGCGATGCCGAGACCGGCTTGCGGCAGCGCAGCGACATAGGCCCCGTCGGCGCCGGTCTTGGCATAGATGGCGCCCTGCCCAGCCCGCATCAGCTCGACGCAGAAACGTCCGGTACCGGCGGTGAACCACGGATTGGCGATGCAGGCATCCATCAACCGGCGCACCGCAGCGGCGCGTGACGGCCCAAGGCCTGCCCCTGTCGCCGCCTTGGCGAAACCCTGCGCCAAAGCATGCAGGGAAACGGCATAGGACGGGATCGAGCAGCCATCGACCGCGCAGCGGTCTTCGCCCATCTGCTCGCCCGTCAAGTCTTCAAGGACGGCCTTGATCTGGCGCTGCAATGCGTGACCCGTCTCGATGTATCCCCCGGTCGCGATCCCCTGATGGCAGCATGCGCACAAGAACCCGGCATGCTTTCCGGAACAGTTGTTGTGCAACTGGCTTGGCGAACTGCCCCGGCGGATGAACTCGACCAGTTGCCGGTGATTGTGCAGCGGCCAGTGCGAACCGCATTCCAGATCAGATTCGGACAGGCCAATCTTGTCGAGAACCGATTGGGTTGCCGCAACATGGCCGTCCTCGGCCGAATGGGACGAACAGGCAAGCGCCAGTTCTTCGTCCGTCAGGCCATAGCTGTCGGCGGCACCGCATTCGACGAGCGGGACAGCCTGAAACAGTTTGGCCGCCGAACGCGGAAAGACGGGGGCTTCGATATCGCCGGCGGACCAGATGACTGCCCCGTCGGCGTCACACACGGCCACGGCGCCCCGGTGCCGCGTATCGACGACATTGCCGCGAACGGTCTCGACCAGAACGGGGTTGACCACAGATGCCTCCAAACCTGCCGCGCCGTTCGATCGCCGCAATCAATGGCATTATCGATTGAGCGAACGCGGCATGGACCCACATTGGTTTCATGACGCCTACAACAATAACTGGAGCCTGCCGATGCACCTTGTAAAGTTCTTCGCGCTTTTCGTCGCGGTGACATTCCTGGCGCCCATGGCCGCGGCGAGCGTCTGGTGGGCGAGCAACGACACTCCGACATCCTGGCGCACCGCCAATTGGTCGGCCACCGGCTTGCTGCCAGATCCGGCGGCGACGGACGACGCCGCTATCTATGTGCTTGCGGCGCGAACCGGCGGCTTCAGGGGCGCGTTCGCCGTCCACAGCTGGATCGTCCTGAAATCCGTCGGGAGCATCCGATACGAGCGCTACGACAAGGTCGGTTGGGGCAGTCCGATCCGGCGGGACGCCTATTCCGCCGACGCCGCCTGGTATTCCAACGAACCCTGGATCGTCGCAAGGCTGGATGGCCGCGACGCCGAAGCCGCTCTGCCGATGGTGCGGGCCGCAATCGCGTCTTATCCGCATGGCGAGCGCGGCGACTACCGCATCTGGCCGGGACCGAACTCCAACAGCTTCGTCGCGCATGTGCTGCGGGAGGTTCCCGCCATCGACACGGTGCTGCCGCCGAATGCCGTCGGACGCAATTTCCTGCCCAACGGGAACTGGTTCGCGCTCGATCCGGACGGCCGTGACCTGCATGTGTCGATTGCCGGGCTTGCCGGTTTCTCAGCCGGTTGGCGCAGCGGAATCGAGTTTCACCTTCTGGGCCAGACCCTGGGTATCGACATCAAGAAACCAGCGCTGAAGCTGCCCGCCATCGGCCGCGTGGGGCTGTAGAGCGCTTCCCGGTCAGATCGACTGGTTGTAGGCGCCGACTTCCTCGTTCTCGCGCAGGATCGCGTCGACCGCGCGGAACATAGCGATCTTGCGCTCTTCGGAAACCGGGCTTTCAACCACGACGACGAGTTCGGGCTTGTTGGACGAGGCGCGGACCAGCCCCCAAGTGCCGTCATCGGCAACGACGCGCACGCCATTGACGGTGACCAGATCGACAATCGGATGTCCGGCCACGGCTTCGCCCGCCTGCTTCATGTCCGCAAACCGCTTCACCACCCGGTCGACGACCTCGTATTTGATCTCGTCGGCGCAGTGCGGCGACATGGTCGGCGAGCCGAAGGTCAGGGGCAGCGCGCGGTAGAGATCGGCCATCGACCGGTCCGGGTTGCGATCCAACATCTGGCAGACTGCAATCGCCGTCACCAACCCGTCGTCATAGCCGCGGCCGATCGGCGGATTGAAGAAGAAATGGCCCGATTTCTCGAAACCGGCAATCGCATCCAGCTCCTTGACCCGCCGCTTGATGTGGGAGTGGCCGGTTTTCCAGTAGTCGGTCGAAGCGCCCTGCTCTTTCAGGACCGGATCGGTCATGAACAGACCGGTCGACTTGACGTCGACCACGAACTGCGCCGACGGATGCCGGGCCGAGATGTCGCGCGCCAGCATGACACCCACCTTGTCGGCGAAGATCTCGTTGCCTTCATTGTCGACGACGCCGCAACGGTCGCCATCGCCGTCAAAACCCAGCCCGATGTCGGCGCCCGTCTCCAGTACCTTGTCGCGGATCGCATGGAGCATCTCCATGTCCTCGGGATTGGGGTTGTAGCGCGGAAAACTGAAATCGAGTTCGGCATCGAGCGGCACGACCTCGCAGCCGATGCGCTCCAGGGCCTCTGGGGCGAAGGCCCCCGCTGTGCCATTGCCGCAAGCCGCGACGACTTTCAGCTTGCGCCCGATACGGACGCCATCAACGAGATCTTCAATGTATCGCTCGCGAAAATTCGGGATGGCCTCGTAGCTGCCGCCGCCAACGAGATCGAAGTCGCCGGACAGGACGATGTCGCGCAGTTGCGCCATCTCATCGGGACCGAAGGTCAACGGGCGCTCGCAGCCCATCTTGACGCCGGTCCAGCCATTTTCGTTGTGCGAGGCTGTCACCATCGCCACGGATGGGCAATCGAGCGCAAATTGCGCATAGTACGCCATGGGCGACAGGGCGAGACCGATGTCCCTGACGTGTGCGCCACCAGCCATCAGGCCCTGTGCGAGCGCCAGCTTGATGCCGAGCGAATAGCTGCGGAAATCGTGCCCAACCACGATGTCGGGGCCCGCGCCAAGCCGGCGGATCAAGGTCGCCAGTCCCATGCCGAGCGCCTGCACGCCGAGAAGATTGAGCTCCGGTGGGCGCTCCGACGCCGGATGGCCGAACCACCAACGGGCGTCGTATTCGCGAAAGCCGGTCGGCTTGACCAGGGGCCGGGTTTCGAATTCGAATGTGTTCGGCAAATAGCTGTCGCCAGGTTTCATCAAGGATCTCCATCCCCCAAACGGGCGATCGATGCCGCATCTTCAGAGCACGTTGGGGAAAAACGCATCAAATGTCCGGGCGATCCGCCCGCTGATCCTTTACGTTGTTCGATATGGCATGAAAACCGGAAAAGTCGTTCAAATCCGGCTTGCGGTCGGCGCCGCACGGAGTTATAGACCGCCACCGTTTGGTCGCGGAGTGTAGCGCAGCCTGGTAGCGCACCTCGTTCGGGACGAGGGGGTCGCAGGTTCAAATCCTGCCACTCCGACCAATACTTCCTTCCCCAACGACACATACATGCGCGCGGTAGGCTACATGCGCCCGGTCGGCTACATGCGCCCGGTCGGCCACCCGTCCGCAGATCCACCACAATTGCCAGACACTGTTCGAATCAACCGCCGCCAGAAAGCCCTGTTTTCGGGGATTTCCGGTGACAAATGTGTTGTCGCAAGATTTGCGGGGCAAAAAACGCCTATGCCTATTCGAACGGGCTACTCACGCGTCATTTTTGCAGAAACGCCATAAAAAAACAGTTACTTATCCTTCCAGAACTTAGTTTTAGGCCGCTTGCTCCCTATTCCACTTAACCAACTAGTGTATAGTCGCATCAAATAGGCACTCTGGATTGGGAAAACTGATGGCAAACGTGGCACAGAACACACTCACCAAGATTGTTCCCCCGCAAGATTCCGTATCGGATGATATCTCTCGTTGCGAAACAACCTACGATATCTTGCAGCTCGCTCGAGGTCTGGCCAAGCAGCGCGGTTACAGCTTCTTTTCTGTGGTCCGACTGCCCAGCGCAGATGACCGTACGTTATCTGACATTTCACTGGTTACGAACTGGCCGCCGGAACTCGTGAGTTCTTATGATAGACTTGGCCTGCTCGAAAACAGCCCTGTCATCAGCGCTCTGCGGAGCAGCACAAGGCCCTATGTCTGGACGATCGACAGCGCGGCGAACGAACGTCCGGAGGAGGAAGCCTCGTTGGTGAACGAGCTTTTCCGGACTTTCGGCCTGACCAGCGGCGTGTATCTGTCCACCCTGGATGTCAGCGGCCGCCGCGGCGCGGTTTCGTTCGCGGGTGCGAGAAAGGTGCCCAGCGAGGAAGAGCTCGTTGAACTCAGCTACATCGCGAACCTGATCTATGATCAGGTCAACCGGGTGAAATCGCCGACGAAACAAACCGAGCAGGCGCTCAGCGCACGCGAGAAAGAGTGCCTCATCTGGACGGCTTCCGGAAAAACCAGCGCCGATATCGCTTCGATCCTCAAGCTGTCGGAGCACACGGTCAATCACTATCTGAGTTCGGCGTGCCACAAGCTTGGCGCGGTCAACCGCGCGCATGCCGTCGCGAAGGCGCTGCGTTCCGGTCTGTTCGAGTGATTTGAACAAGGACTGCCGCCAGCACCTGGACAAGCCAGCGGCCGCACCAATGATTTTACTTCCGGTCATGCGGTAATTCTGCCAGACAGAGTACAAAGTGACGCTCAGGCGGCCCGGCACCGGGGCCATGACTTTGTTGTCTGGCGTTTTGAGCTACGGGTGGCGGAAAGAGCCTGCATTGTCCGGCTTCAGCATTCCAGCAAAGCGACGTAAACGGGCAGCCCTGTGGGTGCTATCCATGGCGGCCACGGGCGCCGCGACGCTCGGTCAAATCGCACCGGCCTCGGCGTTGGAACTGTTCGGGATCTGCTTGGTCGGCCGCTGCGAAAGCCAAACCGAAACCGCCGGGCTGATAGATCCACGGCGATACGACGTCGAGATCGACGTCCTGGCCCAAGGCCAGCCCGACGCCGAACTGGAAGGCGCGATCAAGGCGGCCTCGGCCCTGTGGTCCGGGCGATCCAAGCCGGTGGCCGGCTCCGCCGGTCTGCTAACCCGCGCCAAGGCCGACTATCAGCGCATACTGGCAGCGCTCTACAATGACGCGCGCTATGGCGGCGAAATCTCGATCCAATGGCAAGGGCGCGAAGTCGCAAGCCTGCCGCCTGGAACGGAACTGCCCGACGGCGCAGCGATTTCGGTGCGTGTCGATGCAAAGGGCCGCTATCTGTTCGGCGTCGCCGAAATCGCCAATCAGGCGCCACCGCCGCATGAGCGATCGGACCAGGTTCCCCAACCCGCCGATATCGGCTTCATGCCCGGCGCCCCGGCTCACGCGACGATCGTCAAACGTGCGGGGCGGCACGCCATCGATGCGTGGCGGCATCAGGGCCATGCGAAGGCGCGGATCGCATCGCAATCGGTGACAGCGCGGCACCGGGCCAATGCGCTGGATGTCGTGCTCGATGTCGAACCGGGCGCGCGCGCGCATTACGGCCCAGTCGAGGTCAAGGGGGCAGAGCGCATGCGCGCTTCGTTCGTGGCGCGCCAGACCGGTCTTGTCGAAGGGCAGGAATTCGACCCGGACGATGTCAAGCGGGCCGACCGGCGGTTGCAGCGTCTCGGCGTATTCCGCGCGGCCTCGCTCAAGGAGGCAAGCCGGATCGAGCGCGACGGCTCCCTGCCCTTCACCCTGACGGTGCAGGAACGCAAACTGCGCCGCATCGGCGTCGGCGGCACGGTTTCCACTGTCGACGGCGCGGGGGTTGAGGCGTTCTGGCTGCACCGCAACCTGTTCGGGCGCGCCGAGAGGCTGCGGTTCGATGCCAAGGTCTCCGGCGTCGGCACGACGACCGATCTCGACCGCTACGACTATTTCCTGGGATCTTCACTCACGCTGCCGGGGCGCTTCACGCCCGACACCGATATCAAGATCTCGGCGGCAGGCCAGCACGAGGTGCTCGATCTCTACTCCCGCGATACCGTCTCGGGATCGGTGGCCGCCGAGCACTTCTTCAGCGATCAGCTGACGTTCAGGGGCGCTTTCTTCTCGCGTTTCGGAGAGTATGACGACGTGTTCGGTACGCGGCAGTTCGGCACTGCCGGCGTCAGCTTGGGCGCGACGCTGGACACCCGTGACAACAAGCTCAATGCGACCGAAGGTTTCCTTGTCAACGTGGATACCAAGACGATGTACGAGTGGGAGTTCGGCAACACTCTCGGCAAGCTGGAGGGCGAAGCCCGCGCCTATCTCGGTCTCGGCCCGGAAAACGGAACGGTGCTGGCTGCCCGCGTGAAGGCGGGAAGCGTTTTCGGCGCGCCGATCAACCAGATTCCAGCCGACGAGTTGTTCCTCGCAGGCGGCGGAAGTTCGGTTCGCGGCTATCCCTATCGGAGTATCGGGGTCAGCGCGCCTAACGGTCTGTCGGGCGGGCGCTCGATCATCGAGGCGTCGGCCGAAATCCGCCAAAGGTTCACGGACACGATCTCGTTCGTGGCATTTGTCGATGCCGGCCAGATCAACGCCGCCGAGGCTCCCGATTTCTCCAGAACAGTCAGGACGGGGGCCGGTGCCGGCCTGCGGTACAATACCGGTTTCGGACCGCTGCGCCTGGATGTGGCCGTACCGCTGAACCGGCAGCCCGGCGATCCGGACTTCGCGTTTTACGCCGGCGTCGGACAGACGTTTTGACGATGACAAAGCAAGCGCTGACAACACTGGCTGCAGCGGCTCTCACAACCGGCGTTCTGGCGTCGGCACCGGCAGATGCGCAGGACAATGTGGCGGAGGAGCGCTCGGCGCTGATCCGGTTCGTCGAGGACAGGCTGTCGACGCCGAACCGGCAGATCCGCCTCAACGGCATTCGGGGAACGCTGTCTTCGAACGTATCGCTGGAGAGCATCACATTCGCCGACGAGGACGGGGTGTGGCTGCGCATTGTCGAGCCGAAGCTGGTGTGGCAACGCACGGCGATTTTGACCGGGGCCCTCAACATCAGCAGCCTGACCGCAGAGCGGATCGATTGGCCGCGCATGCCGGTCGCCGACGAAAGCCTGCCGCCACCCGAGTCGGCGAACTTCAGCCTGCCGGACTTCCCGGTGTCGGTTCGCCTCGACGAAATCCGTATCGGCAACGCGGCGTTCGGGGAACCGGTGTTCGGGCTGGAAACGAACCTCGCTCTCGATGGCCGGCTGGCGCTTGCAGACGGGCGGCTCGACACCAAGCTCGATATCATGCGGCTGGACGGTCCAGGCGGCGACATGGCGCTTGACGCGTCCTATGCGCAGGAGACCAATGTCGTGGAGATCGACTTCGCGATCTCCGAACCGCGCGATGGCGTCGTTGCCAATCTCCTGAGAATCCCGGAACGCCCGCCGATCGAACTTGCGGTTGCCGGCGGCGGGCCCGTCGACCAGTTGCAGGTCGACCTCTCCTTCGATGCGGATCGCCAGCGGATCGCCACCGGCGAACTTACGGTCCAGCGGCAGGGTTCGGCTGACGATATCCGCGCCAGCTTCGATCTCGCCGGTCCGATCAGCAACATCTTGCCGGTTCAGCACCGGGATTTCTTCGGTGCCGAGACATCGCTGTCGGCGAACATGACCATCGCCGAGGACGGTGTCGAGGTCGAACGCATGGACGTTCGGTCCGGCGCGATGCAGATCGCCGCGCAAGGGGCGGCCTATGCCGACGGTTTCCTGCGCCGAATGTCGGTCGATCTCGATCTCAGCCCCGCCGGTGAGGAGGCTGTCCGGTTGCCGCTCGCAGGCGACCCGACGACCGTCGGCGGCGGCAAACTGACGATAGACTACGATGCAGACGCGGCGGGCCAATGGTCGCTTGAAGGCCGTGTCGGCGACATCAAGTCGAACGATGCGGCCATTGAGCTTGTCGAACTCGCCGGCGGTGGCGGGATCACCGATGCGCAATCTGCCGAAGATCGCGCGATTACCTTCAATCTCGACGTGAACCTGGACGGATATAGACCGGCAGACGCCGGGTTGGCCGCAGCGATAGGCCAGACATTGGCGCTGTCGGCGGCCGGTGACTGGCGCTCGGGACGGGCAATCGCGGTGGAAACCATGCGTATCGCCGCCGAAACGTTCAGCGCGGCGGCGCAGGGCACGCTGGAGGAGCTTGGCTTTACGGGTACCGCGACCGCGCGGGTCGACGATCTCGGTGCGTTCTCGCAAATCGCGGGCCAGAAGCTTGGCGGCCGCTCAGATATCTCCGTTGACGGCGAGATCGACTTGATCGGCGGCGGTTTCGACGTCGCTCTCGACGGCATGCTGGCCAGCGCCATGACAGAGGTCCCTGCCCTCAACCGGATATTGGCGGGCAAAACGAACCTCTCAGGCCGCGTTGCCCGAACTCCGGAAGGACTGACTTTCCGCCAGTTCGAATTGTCGAATGCGCAGGCCGAGATCGGGATCGACGGCCGGCTCGCAAGCCGTGCCGCGGACCTGCGACTTGATGCCTTGCTGAGCGACCTCGCCACACTTTCACCCGAGGGATCCGGCCCGCTGGCAGCTTCAATCGCCGTCGAGAAGGTCGCCGCAGACAGCGATGACACGCCTTACGGCGTGATGGCGACAGTCACCCTCGACAACGGTCGGTTGCGGGGGCACAGCGTGACCGGCCTGCGCGCCGCCTTTGCCGGTGATGTCGACCGCACGAATGCCGTCGGCGCCTTGTCTGGAACCGGATCAATCGATGGCGAAACGCTCCGGCTGGCCGCAACGATAAACCGATCTAGCTCGTCGATGCGAATCGCCGATCTATCAGCAAGCGTCGGGCCAAGCCGAATTGTAGGCGATCTGACGGCCGGGAACGGCATCTACGACGGCGCGCTGAGCATCAACTCCACCGATGTTTCGTTGTTGGCGGCGCTGGCGCTGACCGAAGCATCCGGGGCCATCGATGGCGATGTCTCGCTGGCTGCCGTCGGCGAGCGGCAAGATGCGGTGGTGCGTGCGACCGGAGACCGCCTCTCGGTTGCCGGCTATCGGATCGGAAACGCCGAAATCGATGCTTCGCTGCGCGACCTGCGCGGGGTTCCGCAGTTCGTCGGCGAAATCTCGGCACGGGCGTTCGAAGGCGTCGGCGTCCGCATTTCGGAATTGCAGGCGACAGCGGAGCCATCAAAAGGCAAGGGTAGTCAATCGGGGGGAGCCGCCCCGATCAACTGGACCGTCCGAGCCACGGCGGTTGAAAACGCGTCGCTCAGCGCGGCGGGCATCGCGCCCATAGACGCGAATGGGTCGGGCTCGTTTGCCGGAAACAGTGTCCGCATCGCCGCGCTCGAGCTTGTCAATCGCCAAAACCTCGACTTGTCGGGTTCCGGGACGCTTCCGCTTTCCGGAGGCGGACTCTCCCTGCGGGTCGACGGTAGCGCACCGCTACAGCTTGCCGAGCGTCTTCTGGCGCAACGTGACACCCGGCTTTCCGGCGTTGCGCGCGTGAATGCACGCGTTAACGGAAGCCTGGCCGAACCAGAAGCTGACGGACTTTTCACGCTTTCCGGAGCAACGGTTACCGATCCACTCTCCAATATCCGGCTGACCGGTTTGAACGCCGTCGCTGGCCTGCGCGGCAACACAATCGCGATCAGGTCGGCAAAGGGGCAGCTTGAGAGCGGCGGCAGCGTCAGCGCGAGCGGCACTGTCGGCCTGTCGGGCGGCATGCCCGCCAGTCTGCGGATCGCCTTCCAGAACTCGGCCTACAGCGATGCGCAGACGGTCAGCGCCCGGTTTTCCGGCGATCTGGCGATCGACGGGCCGCTGGCTGCGGGTCCCATTGTCTCCGGATCAATCGATATCGACACCGCCGAAGTGACCATCCCCGAGTCGTTCGGCACAACGGCGGAATTGCCGGACCTGCGACATGTCAATCCAGATGCCTCGACGCTGCGCACCTTGCGCCGGCTCGAAGCGGTGTTGCCGCGCACGAACGCCGACGGCCCCTCGGCACCAGTGCGCCTCGATATCGCGCTGAACGCACCAAGCCGCGTCTTTGTGCGCGGGCGTGGCGTCGACGCCGAACTGGGGGGGCGGGTTCGGCTCGCCGGTCCGCTCAATGCACTTCAGCCCGTCGGCTCGTTCGCACTCATCCGCGGACGCATCCTGCTGCTGAACAAGCGGCTCGACCTCACCCGCGGCCAGATCGCAATGACCGGCTCGCTCGATCCGCTCGTCGAACTGGCGGCCGAAGTCCAGGAAGAGGACATTACCGCCTTCGTCGAACTGTCCGGGCGCGCGTCGGACCTCGAACTTCGCCTGACCTCATCGCCGGAGTTCCCGGAGGACGAAATCCTGGCGCGGGTTCTGTTTGGCGAGAGCATTGCCAACCTTTCGCCGTTACAGATCGCAAATCTCGCGACAGCGGCAGCCTCGCTCTCCGGTAATGACGGCGGCCTCGCCGGGCAGATCCGCCGCGGCGTCGGTATCGACAATCTCGATTTCCGGGAAGACGGCGAAGGCGGGTTTGCGGTCCGCGCCGGCACCTATCTGAGAGACAATGTCTATCTCGACGTTCAGGCTGGCGCCCTGGGAGGCGAAGCAACGATCAATCTCGACATCACCGACAGCCTGACCGCAAGGGGCACGGTCGAGACCGACGGCGATTCCAAACTCGGCGTCTTCTTCGAACGCGATTACTGATGATGCCGTAACGGGCTCAGGCGCGGATTGTCGACGGACCGGCCTGATCGATCCCGACAGCCGACATGGCTGTCCGCACAATGCCGGTCTTGTCCAGGCCCGCCATCTCGTACATGCGCGCCGGACTTGCCTGATCGACGAACAGATCCGGCATCACAATCGAGCGGACCTTCAGATGACCATCGAGATAGCCGTTGGTGCTCAGGAACTGCAGCACGTGCGAACCAAATCCGCCAACCGAGCCTTCTTCGATCATGATCAGCGCTTCATGCTCGCGGGCCAGCCGGGCAATGAGCTCCTCGTCCAGCGGTTTTGCGAAACGCGCATCGGCGACGGTTGTCGAAAGGCCGTAGCTATCCAGTTCCTCGGCCGCCAGCATGGCATCGGCCAGTCGCGTGCCCAGCGACAGAAGCGCTATCTTGTTGCCTTCGCGAACGATCCGCCCCTTGCCGATTTCCAGGAGGTCGCCGCGTTCGGGCATGTCGACACCAACCCCCTCGCCGCGCGGGTAGCGGAAGGCCAGCGGCCCATCCTCATAGGCGGTGGCCGTTCTCACCATATGCTTCAGTTCCGCCTCGTCGGCGGCGGCCATGACGACGAAACCCGGCAGGCAGGAGAGATAGGCGACGTCGAAAGAACCGGCGTGCGTAGCCCCGTCCGCACCGACGAAGCCGGCCCGGTCGATCGGGAAACGTACCGGCAGTTTCTGGATCGCGACATCGTGCACAACCTGGTCATAGGCGCGCTGCAAAAACGTCGAATAGATCGCGACGAACGGTTTCATCCCGTCGGCGGCCATTCCCGCCCCGAACGTCACTGCGTGCTGTTCGGCGATCCCGACATCGTAGGTGCGGTCCGGAAATGCGTCCTGGAAGATGTCGACGCCGGTTCCCGACGGCATTGCCGCCGTGATGGCGACGACGCGGTCGTCGACCTCGGCTTCCTTGACCAGCGCCTGCCCGAAGACCTTGGTGTAGGCGGGCGCGTTGGGGGTCGGTTTGGACTGTGCACCTGTGATGACATCGAATTTCGCGACGCCATGATACTTGTCCGCCGCCTTCTCGGCGGGCTCGTATCCCTTGCCTTTCTGCGTCACGCAGTGGATCAGGACCGGACCAGAAATGTTATCGCGCACGTTTCGCAGGACCGCCAGCAGGGTCGGCAAATCGTGCCCGTCGATCGGGCCGATGTGATAGAAGCCGAGTTCCTCGAACAGCGTTCCGCCGGTCACATAGCCGCGTGCATGTTCCACGGCGCGGGTGATCGCCCGGTCGATGCGCCGTCCCAGATACGCGGTCAGCTTCTTGCCCAGTTCGCGAAAGCCCATATAGGTGGAGCCGGAGGCCAGCCGCGCCAGATAGGCGCTCATGGCGCCGGTCGGCGGCGCGATCGACATGTCATTGTCGTTCAAAATCACGATCTGGCGCGCATTGAGCGCACCGGCGTTGTTGAGCGCCTCGTAGGCCATGCCGGCCGACATCGCACCGTCGCCGATCACCGCGATGACCTGGCGCGGCAAGTCCTGCAGACGAGCCGCCTCGACCATGCCCAATCCGGCGGAGATCGACGTCGAAGAATGGGCGGCGCCGAACGGATCGAACTCACTCTCGTCGCGCTTGGTGAAACCGGACAGGCCGTTCTCCTGGCGAAGCGTACGGATGCGGTCGCGCCGGCCGGTGAGGATCTTGTGCGGATAGCATTGATGACCAACATCCCAGATCAGCCGGTCATCGGGCGTGTTGAAGACGTGGTGGATCGCCACCGTCAGCTCGACGACGCCAAGACCCGCGCCCAGGTGACCACCGGTACGCGATACCGCGTCGATCATCTCCGCGCGGATTTCTGCCGCAAGATCGGGCAGCAAACGGTCTCCAAGTTCGCGCAATTTGGTGATGTCGTCGATGCCGTCGAGGATCGGCGTATGCAATCGGTTGGTAGTCACGTCATCAATCCGTTTTGTTGGCCCGGCATAACCGAAATCGGGTGCCGGCCACAAGCAAACAGCTTGTCATACATGCAAAGATGGCGGTAGCGGGGTTCTGGTCAACGGCCAAGCCGAAATCAGGCCAGCATTTTATCCTGCAGGGCACGTAATTCGGCAATCCGGGAGCCTTGCCTTGGGCGGGCATTCTTCCAGGTAAGCAGTTCGCCCTTGGCGATGGGCTTCGACGCTGTTCCCTTTTCCAGCAGGCCGCACGGGACCGCATTGGTATCGCGAGCCTCGCCGGCAGTCATGGTCCACGACCGGTAGCAGTATTCGCCGACGGCATCGAGGGTTTCGCCTGCTGCGATATCCCGCTTGGCGACGGCGCACACCTCGGCCACCCGTTTGGGAAGCGGCACCATGTCCGGCTTGCCGTGCAGGACGACCCGTGCCGCCGTGAGCGGCACTTCCAAAGACGTCAGATGATAGGGTCGGTGAAACGTGAAGTATGGCCCGGGGCCCATCTTGAGATCGGCCATCCTCTCGTGGATGCGGGGGTGCTCGGCCTTGATGACCACGAAGACGCCGGGCGAAACGCCCTTTCCGATCGAGTAGTCGACGCGCCCGGGCGCCGAGAGAACCCCGCCATCTTCCTTCGGGATCAAGACCGAGGACAGCTGGTCCACGGTGGCGCGCGGCCCGTGCATGCCGGGAATGTCGGGAACCAATCCTGTCGCATTGGCGATGGCCGCCATCTCCACCATCGTCTTGGAGCCGTCGACGAACTCGACGAGCATCCGGACGTTCATGTTGCGGCGCTCCGCTTCCTCGCGATAGTCGTCCGGCACCGCATCGAAATCGAGCGGGTTGTTCTTGCCCTTGCCGGCACTGACCACGGAATGGCCCATGGCGGTGACGAACTCGATGATCTCCATGCAGGACGACGGCTCGTCGCCCGCGCCCAGCGTGTAGATCACGCCGGCCTTGTCGGCCTCGTGCTTGAGCCAGGGACCGATGCAGACATCGCATTCCACATTCATCATGATCAGGTGCTTGCCGCGGGAGATGGCGAGCATGCCGATTTCGGCTCCGGCTTCGGGAACGCCGGTGGCGTCGACCACCACGTCGATCATGCCGTGGGAGACAGCAAGATCGATATCCTGGGTGACGGCGATCTTGCCGGCTTCCATGGCGGCCGACATCTCGTCGTGGCTCGATACGTTGCGGGTGTGACCGTCCTCGCCATAGGCCATCGCCGCGCCCTGCGCGGCACGACCGGCGGTTCGTTCGGCAACGGCACCGACCCGCACACCTTTCATCTGGGCGACCTGGGTGAAGATGTCGGTGCCCATCTCGCCCGTACCCACGAGGCCGATCCGCACCGGTTTTTCCTCGGCTGCACGCTGTTTCAGTTCGGCGGCAAGTCCTGTCAGCGCAATGTTGGGCGGTGGAATTCGCATGGTCACCTATGGAAAAGCCGGGCTTCTCGAACGAGTTTCACAACGCCCGGTTTCTTCACCATCGCGGAGGCGAAAGCAATAACCGGCGCGCCGGGCGATTGGAATTTGACCGATGCCGGGCGATAATCGCGACGAAGTCCAGCATCGGTTCGTTTCTTGTCCCTGTCCCTTCTCGCAATCATCGCGCTCTCGACAATCGCCGCCGCCGGCCTTTGTGCGGCCGCGACCAGAGGATATCTCCGGTTTCTGCCGGCCGCCACGGTCAACGATCGCAGTTTGCACAGACGTCCGGTCCGCACGTCTGCCGGGCTGGCGATCATTGCCGGATCATTCGCAGGATGGCTGCTGCACGTGGCGATTGGCGGACAGGCCGGGCTGTGGCCGGTGATGCTCGGTGCATCCATCGCTTCGATCGTCGGATGGATGGACGACCGGGCCGGCCTGTCAGCCGGCATTCGCCTTTGCGCCGAGATTTTGATCATCGCGGCGATACTCTTCCATGCATTCGGCGCGGAGGGATTGCTGTCGCCGGCAGGCATTGCGCTGGGATTGGCCGTCCTGTGGTTTGTCAACCTCTTCAACTTCATGGACGGATCGGACGGGTTAGCGGCAAGCCAGACAATCCTCTGCCTGCTTCCGTGGATGACGGCCGTTCATCTGGGCATGACGGAAAGCACGGCCGAGGCCGATGCGCTCATGCTCGCCTTGACGGGGGCGTGCCTGGCCTTTCTGTTTTTCAACCGGCCGGAGGCGCGACTTTTCATGGGCGACGCGGGAAGCCTGTCGATCCCGCTCGTCGCAGTCGGCATTGCCATCTTCACGCCGGATCCCGCCGAAGCCGGCCTGATCCTGCTGATCGGTTTCGCCGGCTTCGTCACCGACGCGTCGCTGACCCTTGCCCTAAGGATTATCAGAGGCGAACGCTGGTGGGCGGCGCATCGCACACACGCCTACCAGCTTCTGGCCCGACGGGCCGGCGGCCACGGCGCGCCGCTGGCCGCGTTGTGGCTTTACGGGGCGCTATGGCTGACGCCCATTGCGATTGCGGCGGCTTCAGGCCGTCTGACGACCGGCCTTGCGCTCGCCGCCGCCTATGTCCCGGCCATCGGCGGATGTGCGTATGTCCAGTGGCGGTACAGAAGCGCCCTGCCCCGCTGAACGCGTTACAAATCGACGGCCTTCAGCATCTCCAGGACATCGTCTCGCGTGTCCGGGTTTTTAAGCGCCAGCATGATGTTGGCTTCGAGGAAGCCTGCCTTCGAACCGCAATCGAAGGTGCGGCCAGCAAAGCTGACACCAAAAAACGGGTCCGTTTCCATCATGGTGAGCATCGCGTCGGTCAGCTGGATTTCACCTCCGGCGCCCGTGGACTGCGTGGCAAGCAGTTCCATGATGCGCGGCTGGAGGATGTAACGCCCGTTGATGTATAGATTGGACGGTGCGGTTCCCGGCGCCGGCTTCTCGACCATGTCGGTGATCTCGAATGCGCGCCCGTGCGCTTGTCCGGTGGCGACGATCCCGTATTTGTGGGCAAGTTCCGGTGTCGTTTCCTGCACGGCGATGATGTTGCCGCCGATCTCGTCATAGGCGTCCATCATCTGCTTCAGGCAGCCGGGTTCACCGTCCATAACCATGTCCGGCAACAGGACCGCAAACGGCTCGTCGCCGACCAGATCGCGGGCGCACCAAACGGCATGGCCCAATCCAAGCGGCTTTTGTTGGCGCGTGAACGAAACCGCGCCTG